>CAWFRL010000019.1:0-122545 GCA_963818215.1 Vicinamibacteria bacterium
CCCGTTGTTCGTGCGGATCGCGACCGGCAGGCCGTAGTCTCGGAAGAGGCGCTCGAAACACGGGCGCGTCTGCTGGCCCTGGTCGACCCCAGGGCTGTCCGGAAGTGGCCCTTGAAGTCCGCCGTCCACAGGTCGTTGGGGCACGTCATCCGACGATCGCCACGCCGGGACGGGAGATGCCGCTGCCGGCGCCCGCGCTTCGTGACCAAGCCTTCCCGCGTCAGCAGGTCGCCCGCGGTGCTGGCGGCGGGCAAGGGCAGCATCGGCTCGTGCCGCCGGAGCCAGTCGAGCAGCTTCCGGGGTCCCCACGACGGATGCGCCTGTCGCGCCACCCAGATGGCGCGGGCGACCTCGTCCGCGATCCTGTGCGGACACTGCTGCGAGGGCGTGGCTCCGGTCCCGAAGGCCCGCTCGCCCCTGCTCGTTGTACCGATCGAGCCATTTGTAGCCGGTCTTCCGGCTGACCCCGTAGCGGGCGCACAGCTCGGTCATCGAGAACAGGCCGCCGTACAGGTCGTCGATGAAGCGGTGCCGTTCCATCATGGAGGATGTCTCCAGCCAAGGCATCAGGTCGTCTCCCTTCTGGAGTCGACCCTAGCAACTGTCACCCATCCTCCCGGTCAGATCTGTGACTGCTCCCACCCGGTCTGTACCCAGAAACTAGTTGGCTAAGCAAAGGAGAAAACCGATGGGAGGCGTTGCCCTTGTTTTGACGATTCTGTTGACGGCGGCGACATCAGCGAGCGCCGCGACACTCGATATTACCGACATCGTTGGTGGCTGGCAGCACGCGGTGCCGCCGACAAACGGCGTAATCACAAACCTCCCGAATCAAGGCACGGACCAGGTTCGGTGGCCCAATCCAGGCGACCCTCATCAGAGCGGCTACAACTTCACGCCGAGTGGCAACATCATTGGTGCGGCGCTGGGCACGCCGCTGCTGCTCGGAACCCTCCAACACCTCAACCAGCCGATCAATTCCTCGATCACGGCGGTCGACTACGCATTCGGCTTCAGCACGAACGGAATTCCGAATGCTCTCAGTGACACATTCAATTTCAATCACCACGAAACACGCAACACGCCGGGTCCGCCCGCGTCGGACGACATCCTGACCGTGTCGTCGGTTTCGCTCGATCAGTTGATCATGGTTGGTGGGGACCAGTACTTCTTCAATCTCCTCGGTTTCTCCGGAGACGGAGGCGCCACGTTCAGCAGCCAGTACTCCTCGCCGGAAGGCGGCACGACCACGGCCAGGCTGTATGGCCGCATCACCGCCGAGCCCGTAACCTCCCCTGCCTCTGTACCTGAGCCGGCGTCGATCGCGTTGCTGGGCGTGGGCCTGACCGGGCTGGCGCTGGTGTACCGTTTGCGCCGTCGCCGGTAGCGGCCTGCTCTCTCGGATCGGTGGCCTTTCAAGCTCTGCGGAAGGGCCCAGCGGTCGGCCTCTCCCTATGGGTCACCATCGTGTCGACCATGCCAGGCCTGTAGGCCGCCGCTCCTCCGCGCCCGGAAGGTAGCGCCGCTCCAGCTCCTGGAAGTGCGCGACGCGGGCCATCACGTGGTGGCTCCCCGTGGGATGCCCGGCCCTGGTCTTTTCCAGCCGCCACTGGGCCTGCTTCTCGTCGCACACCAGATCGTCCAGCGCATTCCACGTGGCGTGCATCCCGGCGTGGGCGGCATCGAGGGTGATGAAGATGAATTTGTAGCCCAGCTTGCCCAGCTTCCTGAACGCTCCTCCAGGTGTTCCGGGCCGCGGTTCAGGAGGTCGCCGTTCCGCGCGCGCGGCCCCGCCCGGGAGGCCGGCCGCGCCGTCGGGCTCCAGCTGGCAGGCGCCCTCGGCGTTGACGTGCGCCCCTTCCTGGGTCCGGCGGACGCGTGCTTCACCCGTCGTCGGCGACCAGCGCCGGGGCGCGGAGTTGCGTGGGCACTGGGGGTTCCGCCCCCCAATTCGGGTCACGGTGCACGAATGAACTTCCAGATCGTCCGTAAGCGGACGAGCGCAAGCTGAAGGCGGCAATGAAGCGATCGATCTCGCCGGACGGGCCGGCACCGTAACCTGAAGCTTCACAGGGAGATCAGCCTGCTCCTCGCCTGGGGCCCGGCAATCCTGCTCCAGCTCGCCCATCCCCTCGTCGCGCGCGGGATCGCCGACCACAGCGCGTTTCGCGCCGAACGCTGGGGTCGGACGCGGCGCCTCCACCGGACCCTCGACGCGATGCTGCACCTTTGTTTCGGCACCGCGCCAGAAGCCCTGGCTGTGGTGGCGCGGATCAACGCCATCCACGACCGCGTGCATGGCCATCTGCCCGAGACCACGGGCATCTTCCCCGCGGGGACCCCCTACTCGGCCCGCGATCCGGCCCTGCTCGCCTGGGTGCACGCGACGCTGCTCGACATGAATCTGCGCGTCTACGAACTCTTCGTGAACCCCCTGCCCGTCGAGGAGAAGGACCGTACTGTGTCGAGGCCAGCGCGATCGAGGGGCACCTCGGCATTCCCGTAGGATTTCTACCGCGGAGTGTCAGTCATCTTCAGCGATACATGGACACGATGCTCGTGAGCGGGGAGATCAGCGTTGGCGACGCCGCGACGACACTCGCGCGCGCGATCGTGTGTCCTCAGGCGCCTGGTGTCGCCGCGCCTGCCCTCTGGCTCATCCGCCTCACCACCATCGGTCTCCTGCCGCCGACGATCCGGGCCGACTATGACTTCTCCTGGGGCTCATGGGAGGAGGCCACGTTCAGGCGGTTGGCGGCGCTCGTCCGCACGCTGCTACCGCTGACGCCGTCCATCCTTCGCCACTGGCCGGCGGCGCGCGCCGCCTTCCGGGCGACGAGCCGGTCCGGCTGTCCGGTCTTCATGTCGTCAGGCCGGCGCTTCTGATGCGTTCGTCAGCCTCGCCCGGGGAGGCTTTAGTCAGCGTCTTGAGCTCCACCTCTCCGGCGGAAGGAAAAGGCCACACCGGAGCGTGAATGTGCTGAAACGCCTTCTCTACCGTCTCTATGAGCAACGACTTCTCCGGGATGTGGTCCGCAGGGCCCATACCCCATCATCTCGGACTGATCCAGGACGGCCATCGACGATACGCCCGGGAGGCAGGACTCTCCAATCTCAGGGGCTACCGCCTCGGAGCGACGAAAGCGGAGGAAGTTGTAACCTGGTGCGCCCACTGGGGATCCGGAAGGTCACTCTCTGGTCGCTCTCGACGAAAACCTGAGCCGTGAGGCCGTCGACGTCGCCGCGGTTCTCGACGTGATCGAGGACACGGTGCTGGAATGGGTGCAGGGCGGTTTGGCGGCGCGGCTCGGGATGCGAATTCGTCCCATCGGCAAGCTGGATCTTCTTCCTGACTTGGTGCTGGGGGCATTGCAGCGCGCCGAGTCGGCCACACGCCACCACGATCGCCTCCTCCTGAATGTCGGGGTTGGATATGGCGGGCGCCAGGAGATCCTTGACGCCTTGAAGGGTTATCTCCATGAGAGCTTCGCGCGGCGGGATCGCCCGAAGATATCCTCGAAGGGCTTACCGCCAACTCGCTGGCCAAGTATCTCTACACCTACGACTGCCCGGATCCGGATCTGATCATCCGGACCAGCGGGGAGGTGCGCTTATCGGGTTTCATGCTCTGGCAGAGCGCCTACAGCGAGTTCTATTTCTGCGACGCCTACTGGCCCGTTTTCCGGAAGATCGATTTCCTGCGGGCGATCCGAAGCTATCAGCAGCGACGCCGAAGATTCGGGAGATAGGAGTTTGCGGAGGCCAGCCCTCCCGGCTCACGCCAACGCAGGCTTGGATCGGCGCCATGAGGGCCCTCGACGACACCGCGCACCGTCCTTGGCCTCTGCCCGCCGGGACCGTGGGTCATGGCGCAGGTCTGGCACGATCTGCTATTCGCGCACTGGCCGATCGACCCGGAGACGATGCGCGGGAGGCTGCCGCGGGCGTTCGAGCTCGACACCCTCGACGGGAAGGCTTGGCTGGGCGTCGTTCCGTTCCGGATGAGCGGCGTGCGACTGCGCGGGCACCCCCTCTTTGCGGGCTCTCGGCGTTCCCCGAACTCAAGTGAGAACGTATGTCAAGCACGGGGCGAGCCGGGCGTGTGGTTCTTCTCGCTCGACGCCGCGGATCCGCTGGTGGTGGCCGTGGCGCGAGCGTGGTTCCGCCTGCCGTACTTCCGCGCCCGGATGTCGTGCACGCGCGACGGAGACGATGTCGTCTACGCGAGCGTCCGCACGCACGCCGGAGCGCCGGGGGCCGAGCTGGCCGGGCGCTACGGACCGCGCGGGGAGGTGCTTCCCGCCCGGCCGGGCACGCTCGAGCACTGGCTGACCGAGCGCTACTGCCTGTACGCGCTCTCCCGGCATAGCGGGGTGCTGCGCGCGGAGATCCACCACCGGCCCTGGCCACTCCAGCCTGCCGAAGCGGTCTTCGAGCCCAATACGATGGCGGGGCGCACGGGATCGAGCTCCCCGCAGCGCGCCGCTCCTCCTCTTCGCGCGACGCCAGGATGTCGTCGTGTGGGCACCGCGGCGCCCGGAGCCCAGCCGTGGTCGGCCGCCGGTCGTTATGACTTGATGCTCTGGACCCACCGAGAGGCGCTGGGGGTTCCGGAGGGCTCAGGGCGACGAGGGGGTCAGGCGTGCAGTTCGACGACGTCGCCGTCCGCCAGCGGATGCTCGCTTTCTGACCTGCTGTCCGTCGAATCCGGAGGTGCCCAGACGCACGCGTACGGCACTGAGCGCGCGAGGTCTTTGTGCACGAGCCGCGCGACGTCCTGTCCGGTCTGGCCTCGCCGAAGAGCGAAGGGCCGTTCGCGGTTGGGCGGGTGGCCCGGCACCATGGTGTAGACCCGCATGATGCCGAGATGAGTGAGGAGCCAGGGTCGATCTCGCCGAGGCCGTGCCCCGTGGCCGCCGACACGACGAAGGCTGAATAGCGCAGCGCCGTGAGCTCAGGAGCGCTCTGCAGCTCGCCCGCGGCATCGCCGACGCGGTCAGCCTTTGTTGGCGACGAGCAACGTCGGCAGCCGCAGGGCGAGGAGATCCCGGGCGCCTCTGCGACCGCTCCGGCGGGCACGCGAGCCGACTCCCAGTGGGAGGTCAACGTCACGCGCCTGTCGTTCGCCAAAACCCCGACCGCTTGGCCTCGCGAGCGTCCGTGCGTTTATGACACGCCCAAGACAATTGGGAGGAGGGATGGCTCTGCCGCGCGGTCCTCGGCCCGCTGCATGGCTCCTCAGGGCCGAGCCCGCCCCGCGCTCCCTGACCCCGGCGCCGGCGCGTCCTGGTCGGCTCCTCGCGCGTGCGGCGGACGGCGTCGTGGCGCCGCCACGCGGCGTCACCGGTGCTGATCTGGCCGGTCCATCTGCCGGGGGGGTCAATTTGCCGCTTGACGTCGACGGTGAGCGCACATAGCATCCCGGTCACAGCGGGCTGACGCGGTTGGCGTGCCGGGCGGCTCAATTGGAAATCCCGGGTTGAGAAAGGAGCCACCAATGTCAGAGCAGAACAAGGCCATGGTTCGCCGCATCGTCGAGGATCATTGGAACAAGAAGAACCCGGCGTTGATCGGTGAGCTGTTTGCCACGGACTGTGTTTTGTACACGCCGGATGGCGCCCTGAAGGGCCAAGACGGGGCGAGGCAGCTTTACGACGCCTATGCCGCTGCCTTCCCTGACTTCCGTCTTAGTACCGATGACCTACTGGCTGACGGCAGCAAGGTAGTCGTCCGTTACACCTTTGTAGGCACGCACAAGGGCCCGCTGGCCGCAGTTCCTGCCAGCGGGAAGCCAGGCGAATGTGCAGGGCATTGCCATCTTCCGTCTAGCAGGTGGCAAGGCCGACGAAGTGCGTTTCGTCTGGGACAAGTTCGCGCTGATGCAACAGATCGGTGGGCTGCCCAATGACCTCATTCCAGGGGCCAGGTGACTGAGGCGGTCTCCTCGTACCGCAGGGCTTCGATGGGTTGAGGGCTGGCCGACGGTGGATTGGCGCGGCTCCAGCATCGCTCCAGCGTGCGGGGCTGGCGGGCAGATGGCATGGGGACGGGGGCCAGCCGCGGGTAGTGAGGGCGGAGGCGTTCATGTTGCGCGCGTACACTCTGGCCGTCGGCTTGGGCCGGCGACGATATGCCACGACGTGTTACCGAGACTGTCAATCAACAGCCGCTACGGCGTGCAACCGGCCGTTACATAGCGCGACACCGGCGACTGAACCGTGCCGCGTCTAATGCGCGAGAGCGCGGGCGATACCGTCGATCCTTCAGGAGAAGTGTCAATCCATGGGTCGCGAACCCGGGTCTGTCGATCTCCTCGGCTACCGCCCAGCCGAATCGACCTGGCGGGCCCTACAGCATGGTGGTGTTTCTGAGCCAGTTTGAGCCTCTTTGACCCCGTTTGACACAGTGCGGCGCGCTCGAAGTATCGAATCCTTAAGGCGAGGCGAAGCTCGGTTTTTTAATCGGGGGTCCCGGGTTCGAGTCCCGGACGGCTCACCGAGGTTTTTCGCGAGTTGCTGAACGCCTCCAGCCTGAGGCGGCCATTGTGCGATTACTCCCGCTGTCGAGGGCGGTCCCATGGGGGGCCACTCCTCCCCCGTATGTGTCAGACAGGGTCAGCTTGATCGACGCGTGCCCGAGTTGGGGGGCGGCTGCACGTAGGCCGGGCTTTCCCTGCTGGAGCATGAGGCCTGAAAACGTGTGCACAGCAGGCAGTGAGGGTGGAAGTGAAGCCGGGGAGGCCAGCGTGCCCTCAGCACGCGCCGGAGAGAAGGATGGCCTCCGGATTCGGCCTGGATCAAGGGTCTTGCCGGGCGGGCGTTGCAGAACACAGCACGGGACGGAAGTGGCCCGCCCCGGCGATGCCGGGATCCCCGTTCCGTGGGTCGACCGCCAGATCGATCGCTTCCGGCAGCGCGGGCGAGCGGGGGACTGCTGACCCTCTTGGGCACCCTCTTCGGTGCAAGAGGTTGCTCCGGTGCTCCTGGTGGTCGACCAGTTCGAGGAAGTGTTCACGCACCGCCCCGCCGCTCGCGAGCGCGATCCGTCGTGGAGGGGGGAGACGGCGTGCTTCGCCGCCGAATCTGGGGCGGTTGTCGACGCCCAGCCGGCGAAGGCGCCGAGGGACATCTTCGAGAAGGGGGCTGTGTGGAGATGATCCTGCGCGATATGCGCGGTCACCCAGCGGTCCCGCCCCTGCTCGAGGAGTCCCTGGCGGCCCTGTGGGAGAAGCGGCGCGGGCCGTGGCTCACGCTGGACGCTACGGCAGCACCGGGGGAGGTGGGCGGCGCCCTCGCCGCCAAGGCCGACGCTCTCTACGTCCCGCTGAGCCCTGACGACCAGCGGCTGATCCGTCGCATCTTTCTCGGCCTCATTCTCTGGGAGAGGGTGCTCCGGACACGCGTCGTGCGCGTTCCCGTTCCCGCTCTGCTCGGCGCTGCCGACCGCCGCGAGCAGGTCGAGGCCCTCCTCCGGCGCTTCTGCTCCGCGGGCGGCTCGCGGCTGATCACCCTGTCCTCCAGCGAGGGGGTGGTCTCGGCCGAGCTCACCCACGAAGCGCTGGAATCCATCACTGGTTCCAGCTGCGGCGATGGCTCGACGACAGCCGGGGTGATCTGAGGCTGCAGCGGCGCCTCGACAGCGCCGATCACCACTGGCAGGAGCCGGGCCGTGGCGGCCGGGGCGCCTGACGGCCGGGAGGGGAGGTCCCGACGATCGAGCACGGAGGGGTGAGGCGAGGTGGTAGCCTGAGGGGCGTCATCGAGATCGTCCCGGAGGCGTCATGAGCGCCAGCGACCAGGGACTGAAAACGAGGGGCGGGGCGTGACGCGGCGGGGGCGGCTGTTCTGGAAGTACGTCATCGTCATCGTGGCCTTGGTGGGGGGCGCCCTGCTCGCCAGCGGGTTCGTGGATGTTCTTTTCTCGTATCAGGAGAACAAGGCGGCCCTCGTCGCCCTCCAGCGAGAGAAGGCGCTCGGCGCGGCGTCGCGGATCGAAGCTACATCGAGGGATCGATCAGCAGATCGGCTGGACCTCTCTGCTCCAGATCGTCGCGCCCTCCGCCGACCTCGAAACGCGGCGGATCGATACTAAGTTCTTCCGCCAGGTGCCCGACGTCACGGAGCTCAGCTCCTCGGCCCGTCCGGCAAGGAGCATCGCGCGTGTCCCGCCTGGCCATGGATGTGACCGGGAGCCAAACGGATTTCTCCCACGAGCGGCTTCACCGCTACGCCGAAAGCGGGGAAGGTCTGCTTCGGCCCCGTCTACTTCCGCAAGGAAACTGAGCCCTATATGACGATCGCGCTTCCCCTGAGCGGGGGCCGCCGCACGGTGGCCGAGGTCAACCTCAAGTTCATCTGGGACGTGGTCGACCGGATCAAGATCGGGCGGAACGGAAAGGCGTCCGTCGTCGACCGTCAGGGTGCCCTCGTCGCGCATCCTGACATCGGCCTCGTGCTGCGGAAGACGACCCTGGGGTCACTCGATCAGGTTCGGGCGGCGCTGAGCGCGCCGCCTACGCCCGGGGTGTCCAAGACCTGGAGGTCCCCATCGCCCGCGACCTGCACCAGAGCCGGTGCTCACGGCCCACTCGACGATCCTTCCCCTGCGCTGGGTGGTGTTCGTCGAGCAGCCGACCTCGAGGAGGCGTTCGAGCCCCTGCCGGTCGTCCATCACCCGCACCGTTCTCCTCGTGCTTCTGGGGGTGACCTTCGCCGTGGGTGCCAGCCTGATCCTGGCCCGGCGAATGGTGCGGCCCATCCGCGCGATCGAGGCCGGTGCCGCCAAGATCGGAGCCGGCGACCTGGGGCACCGGATCCAGGTGAAGACCGGCGACGAGATCGAGGCCCTGGCGGCGCAGTTCAACCAGATGACCGGGCAGCTCCAGGAGTCCTATGCCACCCTGGAGCAGAAGGTCGAGGAGCGCACCCGCGCGCTCACCGAGGCGCTGGCGCAGCAAACGGCCACCGCCGAAATCCTGCGCGTGACCAGCAGCTCGCCGACGGATGCCCAGCCCGTCTCCGATGCCATTGCCCAGAGCGCCCTCCGACTCTGTGACGGACTCCACTGCGCTGTCTTTCGGGTCGACGGCGAACTGCTCCGGCTGGTGGCCATCGCGAACCTCTCCCAGGAAGGCCTGGGGGAATTCACGCGCGCGGCTCCCATGCCCCTGAGCGCCGCGCGCATGGTGACGCTCGCCGTGCGGGAGCAACGAGTGGTGATGACCGAGGACCTCCAATCCGATCCCCGGGCGTCGTCGGAGTCTCGCCACCTGGCCCGGGCCCTCGGCTTTCGGGGGCAGCTCTGCGTGCCCATGATGCGCGAGGGGGCCGCGGTCGGCGTCATCGCGGTGACCCGCCGGGAGACCGGGCGGTTCACCGACAAGCAGATTGAGCTCGTCAAGACCTTCGCCGACCAGGCGGTCATTGCCATCGAGAACGTCCGTCTCTTTACCGAGCTGCAGGCACGGACGGCAGCCTTGAGCCGGTCGGTGAAGGAGCTGACGGCGCTCGGCGAGGTGAGCCAGGCCCTGAGGCTCTACCCTGCACCTGGAGACGGTGCTGGCCACCATCGCCGCTCACACCAACCAGCTCGCCAACGCGGACGGCTGCACAATCTACGAGTACGACGCGGCGACCGAGGAGTTCCGACTGTTGCGAGCGAGCGACGACTTCGCGCCGGAATTCGTGGAGGCCATCCGCCAGCGGGCGATCCCCAAGGGCGAGGGGATCATGAGCCGGGCCGCCGCCCTGCGGGAGTCGGTGCAGATCGCCGACATGACGGGGGTTCGTCTATGACAGCCCCGTGCGGGACCTGCTGTTGGCCGCCGGCTACCGGGCGCTGCTGGCCATTCCCCTCGTCCGCGAAGACCACGTGCTGGGCGGCCTCGTCGTCAGTCGCAAGGCCGCCGGGAGAGTTCCCCGCCGACGTGGTGAACCTGCTCCAGACCTTTGCCACCCAGTCCGCGCTGGCCATCCAGAACGCGCGTCTCTTCCGCGAGATCGAGGACAAGAGCCGGCAGCTCGAAGTGGCCACCCGACACAAGTCGGAGTTCCTGGCGAACATGTCGCATGAGCTGCGGACGCCCTTCAACGCGGTCATCGGCTTCTCCGAGGTCCTCCTCGAGGCGGATATTCGGGGAGATCAGCGAGAAGCAGGAGGAATACCTTCACGATATTCTGGAGCCTCACGGCCTGCCATCTCCTGTCCCTCATCAACGACATTCTCGACCTCTCCAAGATCGAAGCCGGGCGCATGGAGCTGGAGGTGGCGAGTTTCGGACTGCCCCAGGCTATCGACAACGCCCTCACCCTGGTCCGGGGACGCGCGGGTGCGCGCGGGATCGCCCTCGCGGTGGTCGATGGACAACCGGCTCGGCGAGTTCCGCGGGGGACGAGCGCAAGATCAAGCAGGTCTTGCTCAACCTGTTCTCCAACGCCATCAAGTTCACGCCCGCGGGCGGCCGGGTGGAGGTGCGGGCGGAGCCCGTGGATGGGCATGTGGAGATCTTGGTCAGTTGATACGGGGATCGGCATCGCGCCCCACGACCAGGAGACGGTGTTCGAGGAGTTCCGCCAGGTGGGAACGGACTATGCGATGAAGCGAGAGGGTACGGGCTTGGGGCTCACGCTGTCGCGCAAGTTCGTCGAGCTGCACGGGGGGCGCATCTGGGTGAAGAGCGCCCTCGGAGAGGGCTCGACGTTCACCTTCACCTTGCCGGTGAGGCCATGGCCAGGAAGGTCCAGCTACATCTCCGCGGGGCCAGAGTCGAAGGACAGTTCGGCGACTCGTCAGAGTATGGCGGTGGTGCAAGGTGGTATTTCCTCCGACCGAGCGGCTGTGGCTCAACGCCGGGTTGGTCCAGGTCGATGGCGCTCCGTATAGCGGCGCCTTTACGCCGTATACCGCAGGGATGAATGGCTGGACGCCGATGATGCAGACGGTGCTCGCGTTTTGACGTCATAAGGTGAGGCATTCGACGGAGAATGTGTCTCCGTGGTTAACGTGCGGTCTACCCTACCGAGTAGATGCGCTCGATGCGGCTGCCGAGCCGGCAGAGCACCTCCCACGGGATCGTCCCGATGGCGGCGGCCATCTCGCGCACGTCGAGCCGCTCGTCGCCCTGCGTGCCGAGCAGGACCACCTCGTCGCCCGGATACGCCTCGATGTCGGTGATGTCGAGCAGGATCATGTCCATGCACACCGCGCCGACGATGTGCGCGCGGCGGCCGCGGACCAGCACGACGCCCTCGCCGGCCATGCGCAGGTCGATGCCGTCGGCGTAGCCGGCAGGGACGACGGCCACGCGCGTCGGCCGTTCAGCCGTGAAGCGCGCGCCGTAGCTGACCGTCTCGCCCGTGCGGATGTGCTTGACGGCCACCAGACGGCTGCGCAGCGACAGCGCCGGGCGCAGCGGAATCGTCGAGGCCAGCGGCGGCGGCACGACGCCGTAGAGCAGCAGGCCCGGGCGCACCAGGTCGTACCACACGCGCGAGTCGCGCAGCAGCGCGGCGCTGTTGGCCGCGTGCACCAGGCGAGGGCGCACGCCGAGCGTGTCCAGGTACGCGCGCACCTTCTCGAAGCGCAGGCGCTGCTCCTCCATCAGCGGATGGTCGGGATCGTCGGCGGTCGCAAAGTGCGTGTAGACGCGCGTCGAGCTCCAGGTTCGGGCTCGCAAACAGGTCGGGCAGCGTGCGCGGCAGGTTGTCGTGGCGCAGCCCCAGCCGGTTCATGCCGGTGTCGATCTTGAGGTGGTACTTGAGCCGTGGTGCCGCGTCGCGCGGCCGCCTCCTGCAGGGCCTTGCCGGCCGACGGCGTCGAGATGGTCGGCGTGAGCTTGTACTCGAAGATGCCGGTGACGTCGGAGACGCCCAGCGCGCCAAACACCAGGATCTCGCAGCGCACGCCGGCGCGGCGCAGCACGATGGCTTCCTCGATGTCGGCGCACGCCAGCATCGTCGCGCCCGCGCGCTCGAGCGCCAGCGCCACCGGGCCCGAGCCGTGGCCGTACGCGTTGGCCTTGACGACGGCGACAATACCGGGTTCAGGTTCGGGTTCCGGTTCGGGGTTCCGGGTTCAGGTGTCACGGGTTCCCGTGATCTCGGTTCGGTGCGTCTGAACCTCTGAACGGAGAAAGTCGCGAATCGCGCGGAAGTTGTGGGCGATGGCGTCGAGGTCGACGTCGGCGACGGTCGATCGAATCATGCGAAGGATGACCTGTGAACCTGTGAACACTCGTGAACCTGTGACTCTGTGAACGTGATCCCGTGAACCCGTGACTGGTTCAGTCCGGCCGGTACGACATGTTCTGGAAGCGCGTGTGCTCGCGCAGGAACGCGAGGTTGACGCTGCCGGTGGGGCCGTTGCGCTGCTTGGCGATGATGATCTCGGCCGTGCCCTTTTCCTCTTCCTTGCAGTCGGGGTACATCTCCGGGCGGAAGATCATCAGGACGACGTCGGCGTCCTGCTCGAGGGCGCCGGACTCGCGCAGGTCCGACAGCAGCGGCCGGTGGTCCGAACGCGCCTCGGGCGCGCGGCTCAACTGCGACAACGCCAGCACCGGCACGTTCAGCTCTTTGGCCAGGCCCTTGAGGCCGCGCGAGATGGCCGCCAGTTCCAGCGTGCGGTTCTCGAAGCGGCCGCGGCCGGTCATCAGCTGCAGGTAGTCCACGACGATCATGCTGAGGCCGTGCTCGGCCGCCAGGCGCCGCGACTTGGCGCGCATCTCGAGCACGCCCAGCCCCGGCGCTGTCGTCGATGTAGATGGGCGCCTCGCTGAGCCGGCTGATCCCCTGCGACAGCCGCTCGTAGTCGCGCTGCCCGATGTGCCCGGTCTGCAGCTTGTGCGCGTCGATCTGCGCGACCGAGGTCAGCAGGCGGATGAAGAGCGACTCCTTCGACATTTCCAGGCTGAAGAAGCCCACGACCTGCCCGTGCTCGAGCGCCGCGTGCTCGGCGATGTTCAGCACCAGGCTGGTCTTGCCCATCGACGGGCGGGCGGCGACGATGATCAGGTCGCCCGCGCTGCATCCCGCGCGTCATGCCGTCCAGATCCACAAAGCCGGTCGGCACGCCGGTGATGAGCTTCTTCTGCTCGAACAGCTGCTCGATCTTCGGCAGGCTCTCGTCGACGATCTGCCGCATCGAGACGAAGCCCTGCTTGGCGCGGTCCTCCGCGATCGCGAAGATCGTCTGCTCGGCTTCGTCGAGGATCGTGTTGGGGTCGTCCTCCGCGTCCCAGGCCCGCGCCGCGATGGACTGGCTCGCGTGAATCAGCGAGCGCAGCGTGGACTTCTCCTTGACGATGCGGGCGTAGTACTCGACGTTGGTGGACCGCGGCACGCCGTCCACCAGGCCCGCGATGTAGGCCGGGCCGCCCACGTCGTCGAGCTCGCCGGCCTGCGACAGCGCTTCCTTGAGCGTGACGGTGTCGATGGCCCCGCCCTTCTCGCCAAGCGCGATCATCTTGTCGAAGATGCGCCGGTGGCCGAGCCGGAAGAAATCCTCCGGGCGCACGATCTGCGCCGCGTAGTTGAACGCCTCGTTGTGGATCAGAATCGCGCCAAGCACGGAGCGCTCGGCTTCGAGGTTGTGCGGCAGGGCACGCTCGGGGGCAGCGACGACGTCCGGCATGGTGGAGGGAGAGACGGAGTCTACTCGATGACGGACGTCAACCACAAAGACACGGAGGCACAAAGAACGCACAGAGATCTTCTTGGACAGAAACCCAAGAAAGATCTCCGTGCGTTCTCCGTGTTCTTCGTGTCTCCGTGGTTGACGGCCGTCATCAAGCGTCTTGCTTGACGACGTGCACCTTCAGCTGCGCGGTGACGTCGCGGAACAGCCTGACCGGCACGGTGAACTCGCCAATCGCCTTGATCGGCTCGTCGAGGTGAATCTTCCGCTTGTCGATCTCGAGCCCCTTGGCGGCCAGCGCCTCGGCCAGGTCCGCCGTGGTCACCGACCCGTACAGCTGCTCGGTTTCGCCGACGCGCCGCGCGATGCTGAGCTCGGTCTGCGACAGGCGCGCCGCCAGCGCCTCGGCCGTCTGCTTCTCCTCGGCCTCACGCGCGTCGGCGACCTTCCGCTCGCGCTCGATGAGCTTGCGGTTGCCGTCGGTCACCGCCAGCGCCAGCTTGCGCGGCAGCAGGTAGTTCCGGGCAAAGCCCGCGGCGACCTTCACGACCTCGCCCCGGCGCCCGACGTTGTCGACGTGCTCTCTCAGAATGACTTCCATGATGTCCTCGTTGCGATGACGCTAACCACAGGCACAGGCTACGAGGCGCACAGAGCTTCTGGACAATCCCGAAACTCTGTGCGTCTTTGTGTCTCCGTGTCTCAGTGGTTAACGCCGTCATCGATCACTCAGCCGCGTACGGCAACAACGCCAGGACGCGCGCGCGCATGATCGCCACGCGCAGCTTCCGCTGGTGCTTCGCGCACGTGCCCGAGATGCGCCGCGGCAACACCTTGGCGCGCTCCGGGACGAAGCCCTGCAGGAGCTTGACGTCCTTGTAGTTGATGTCGTCGATCTTGTCCGCGCAGAACTTGCAGACCTTCCGACGACGGAAGAGCGAACGACGCTGACCGCCGGCCGCGCCGCCGCGCTCGCCGCCGGCGCCGGCCGCCCCGGTACGGCTGCTGCCCCCGCGGCCCCGGCCGCCGCCACTGCCTGTCTTCTTGGCAAATGCCATGGCTAGATCTCCGCCTCGAGGCCGATTTCGCCTCCGTCATCGTCGCCGGAATCACCGCGGCGCCGTTCCCCTTCGGTCGGCACCGGCGGCAGACCACGCGCCGTCCGGCGACGCGCCTGCGTCTCCTGGCGGCGCGTCCTGCGTCCGATCGGCCACGCGCTGCTCCTCGTCCACGCGGACGACGAGGTGGCGGATGACCTGGTCGACGACCTTCAGCTTGCGGTCGAGTCTCCTTCATCAGCTCGCCGCCGCCGACGATCACCTCGAGGACGTACACGCCGTCCTTGTGGTGCTGGATTTCGTAGGCCAGCTTGCGCCGGCCCCAGTTCTCGCTCTTTTCGAGCGTGCCGCCCATCTTCTGGACGGTCTGCTCGACCTGCTCGTGAATCGCCGCCACCTGCTCTTCAGGGGCATCCGGCGTCACGATGTACACGAGCTCGTACCTGCGTGGTGCACTCATCAACGGCTCCTTCTGGACGTTGAACTCAGCCGGACGCACCAGCGCTCCGGCTGAAACGGCCACGGGTCGCACGCGAGGACGCGGGCGCCTGTGGCAAGGAGTCAAGTTCGGCGCCGACGGCCCACCTCGGGCCGCGGCATCAGGATTGACTGTCCTTCTCGTCGTCGGCGGTTTCCGACAACTCCTTTGGACCGGCATTGAACCGGTTCATCACGGCCGCGATCCCCTCGCGGCCGAACACTTCGATGGCGTCGGCCGCCCGGCCAATCGCCTCGTCTATCACCGGACGCTCGTCCGGGTCGAACCTGGCCAGCACGTGGTCGGCCAGATCGCGGCGATCGTCGCCGCGCCCCACGCCGATGCGCAGCCGCGGGAACTGGTCGGTCCCCAGGTGCTGGGCCACCGACTTGAACCCGTTGTGCCCGCCGGCCGATCCGCCGGGCCTGCGCTCGCAGCCGCCCAAGCGGCAGGTTCACGTCGTCGGCGACCACGAGCAGGTCGGCGACCTCCACCTTGTGGAAGTCCGCCAGCGCCCGCACGGCCTGGCCGCTCAGGTTCATGAACGTGAGCGGCTTGGCCAGGAGCATCGGCACCGGCGCATGCGCCTTGCCGACCAGCGACCCCAGCGTCTCGCGGTCGCACGACACACCGGCGCGCCTGGCGGCTTCGTCGATCACCAGGAAGCCCACGTTGTGCCGGGTGCCGTGATACGGCTTGCCCGGGTTGCCCAGGCCGACGACGAGCTTCAGCCCTTCTTCTCCTTCTTTTCCTTCTCCTCGTCCTTGTCGGTCTTGCCCTTCTTGATGACCTCGGGCTCGGCTGCCGCAACCGGCGCCACCGCCGCGTCGGTGGCCGCCGGAGCCTCCTCGACGCGCATCGGCACGACGTGCACGAGCATCGTCTCGGGCTCGCTGACCGGGACCCACTTGGCGCCCTGCGCGACGTCGCGGATGCGCACGCCCTGGTTCATCAGCAGCTCGGTGACGTCCACCTCGATGCTCTCGGGGATGTCGGCCGGAAGCACTTCGATCTCGAACTCGCGCGTGACGAAGTCGAGCACGCCGCCCTGCTGCTTGACGCCCCTGGCCTCGCCCGTGATCGTCACCGGCACCTTGACGGTGAGCTTGCGGTCCATCGCGACGCGGTAGAAGTCGGCGTGCAGCAGCGCGTGGCTGACCGGCTGCAGCAGGAAGTCCTTCACCAGCACGGGCACGGACGCGCCGTCGAGCTGCAGGCTGATGATGGTGTTGGCGCCCGGATTCGGAGTGCAGGATCTTCGACAGCGCCTTGGGATCGACGGTCACCGGGATGGCCTGTTCGGCCGTGCCGCCCGTGCCCGGTCCGTACACCACGGCCGGCAGCCGGCCCGCCGCGCGATGGCGCCGCGCCTGGTTCTTGCCCTTGTCCGTCCGCTTCTCCGCTACCAGTGTCACGTCCATGATTGCTTCCTTGCGCCTCTCTCGCCGATCCGCCTTCGCCCTTCGGGCTTCGGCGAATCCGCTACCACGGCATTGTTCGTCAGTCGGCCTTCGTCACTCGCCTCGTCCCTACACGAACAAGCGAGGAGACCGAGGTCTCCTCGTGAATGCTCCGAATCGCCTGGCCCAGGAGCCGCGCCACCGACAGCACCTGGATCTTGCCGCACCGCGCGCGCTCGTCGGTCATCGGGATCGTGTCGGTCACGATCAGCGCCTCGAGCGCCGAGTTCTCGATGCGCGGCAGCGCCGGCCCGGACAACACGCCGTGCACCGCACAGCCGATCACGCGCTCGGCGCCGGCGTCCTTCAACGCGTCGGCCGCCTTCTGAATCGTGCCCGCCGTGTCGATGATGTCGTCCTGGATGATGCAGGTGCGACCCGCGACATCGCCGATCACGTTCATCACTTCCGCCGCCCCGTCGACCCCGCGCCGCTTGTCGACGACGGCCAGCTCGCCGCCGAGCCGCTTGGCGTACGCCCGCGCCCGTTCGGCGCCGCCGGCATCGGGCGCGACGATGGTCAGGTTCGGGTAGTTCTTCCGCGCCAGGTGCTCGATGATCACCGGCGCCGCAAACAGGTGATCCACCGGGATGTCGAAGAACCCCTGAATCTGCGCCTTGTGCAGATCCATCGTCAGCACGCGATTGGCGCCGGCCGCGCCCAGCAGGTTGGCGACCAGCTTGGCGGAGATCGGCACCCGCGGCTTGTCCTTGCGGTCCTGCCGCGCGTAGCCGTAGTACGGGATCACCGCCGTGATGCGCGCCGCCGACGATCGGCGGAACGCATCGATCATGATCATCAGCTCCATCAACGCCTGGTCGACGGAGCCGGCCGGCGTCGCGCACGTCGGCTGCACGATGAAGACATCCGTGCCGCGGATGTTCTCATCGATCTGAAACGAGACTTCCGTGTCGGGGAAGCGCCGCAACCGCTGCTGCCCGACCGAGATGCCCAGGTAGTCCGCGATCTCGCGGGCCAACTGTGGATGTGCACTGCCGGAGAAGATCTTGAGCTCACCAAACCCGGTCGGCATCAACGAGCCCTCATCACCCGACGCACTTCGACCCGCCACAGAACCCGTGAACCTCAGAACCCGAACTGAACCCCGGAACCCGTGAACCTTCGAACCCGTGAACCTGAGAACCCGTGAACCTCAGAACCCGAGCTTGTTGGTTGGGGCGGAAGGATTCGAACCTTCGAATACGGGATTCAAAGTCCCGCGCCTTACCGCTTGGCCACGCCCCATCGACTCGTCGGCGCGCAGAGCCTCTCCCACCTAGAGCCTACCGTCTCGGTTCTCGACCTGACTAGAGGGAGAAGCTGACCTGCTGGAGCGGTCCACCACGTCCGTGCAAAACCTTGATTGTAGACGATCTGCGCCGGGGGCGACAAGCCTGCCGGGAGCGAGGGGTCAGGCCAGCCGGCGACTTTCGACCAAGTTTCGCGGGCGCGTCCTGGTCCGCACCACCTGATGGCCCGCGCGCGCCAGGCCGGCAGCCGCGCGACGCAGCCGCCGGCTCGGTCGCAAACAGGCCAAAGACGGCCGATCCGCTGCCCGACATCCGGGCCAGTTCCGCGCCGGCGGCGGCCAGGCGCCGCCGGATGGCGCCGATGGCGGGGTGACGCCGCTCGACCGGGCCCTCGAGGTCGTTTCGCCAGCCTTCCGGGTCGCAGGGTCCAGGGTGCCGGAGTTCGGGCGATCCGCGGTGCAGGGCTGCGACGCCCGGTCCTCGGCCAGCCAGCGGTAGGCGTCGGGCGTGGACACTCCAAAGTCGGGCAGCACGATGACGACATGGCGTCGCGGCCGGTTCGCCAGGGGATAGAGCCGCTCGCCGCGGCCCAGGCCAAGCGCCGTGCCGCCGACGAGAAAGAAGGGCACGTCGGATCCGAGCGTCGCGGCGACCGGCATCAAGTCGGCGAGTGTGGCTGGAAGGCGCCACACTCGGCTCAGGCCCGACCAGCGCGGCGGCGGCGTCGCTGCTGCCACCGCCCAGACCCGCCCGCGACGGGATGCGCTTGGTGACGCGGACGCGGACACCGCGCGGATCGCCCGACTTGCCGGCCGCCCGCCACAGCGCCGCGGCGGCGCGCCACACCAGGTTGGTCTCGTCAAGCGGCATCAGCGCCGCGTCGCCGTCGAGCGCGAACGGCCCGCGGCGCGACTCGATCGTCACCGTGTCGTGCAGGTCGAGCGTCTGCAGCACCGTCTGAAGATCGTGGTAGCCATCGGGACGGCGGGCGCCGATGCGGAGGTCGAGGTTGATCTTGGCGGAGGCGCGAAGCGTGAGGCGCATGTCAGCGCGCGGCCACAATCACGAAGGCGCGATGGCGCGATCGCGCGATGAGCGCCAGCCCAGTGATCGAGTCGCGTCTTCGCGCCTTCGCGCCATCGCGATTGTCACTGTCGCGCCTTGTTTCCCGCAACGGCCCCGATTCCCGCAACTCCTCGATCGTGATCGGCACGGCGCCGGCCGGGACGTCGATGGCAAACGCGGCATCGGCCAGGTCGACGCCGCGTTCGACCTGGCGCAACGCGAGCCGGACGTCGAGCGCCGGCAACATCGGCCGCCGCCGCGCGCCGGATTCTCAGCACGGCCAGGCTGCGTGCCCGCGTGCTCGGAAAACTCGACCGTCAGCGGGCCGGCGTTGACGGCGACCAGGCGCCAGCCGCGCGGCGCGCCGCCTGCTGACACCGGCACGCGATGGATCCAGAGCGTGGCGACCGCTCTCCGAATCGGCGGCGGCCCAGTCAGCGCCGTAGCCTCGCGAGGTTGCGGGTCTGGCCGGTCGCCTCCGGACAGCCGGCGATCCAGGCGCGCAGGTCGGAGGGCGCCTGATCGAGGCCGGCAAGCGCCTCGAGAATCTCGGAGGCCGACGCGTCGCGCAGCACGCGATCTTCGCGCGGCAGCAGCAGCGTCGCGCGGCCGCCTGTGCCGGCGAGCAGGAAGAACGGCCCGCCAAACGGCGCCACCGCTTCAAGCCGCAGCGATTCCGGCGGCGCAAATCCCGTGTGAAGCGTCCCTCGAAGGCGCTGGGACCCGGCCTTGCCCGACAGCCCGATCTCCGCCGTCATGGTGGTGACCTTGTCGCAATGATCGATCGCCTCGACAAACGGCGCGTGGTCGGCAAAGCGGCGTCGAGGCGCCGGTGGGAAGTGTCAGAGGCTTCGGCGCACAGGAGGAAAGGAGCAGGCGCGAGGACTGCACGACTCCCCTACTTCGCGCGCGCAATCTTGGCCTCCACCGCCTTCGGGTCGATCGCGTCCCGATCGCCGCCAAGGGACTTCTGCCAGGCGGCGACGGCCTCGGGACGCTTGCCGGCGGCCCACAAGACGTCGCCGAAGTGATCCTGCACGACGGAATTGTTCGGCGCCTGCTCGGCGGCGCGCCGCAACAGCGGCTCGGCCTGGTCGACCTTCTTCTGCTTGAACAGCGCCCATCCCAGGCTGTCGAGATACGAGCCGTTGTCGGGATCGATCGCCAGGGCGCGCTCGACCAGCGAGACGGCCTCGTCGAGCCGTTCGCCGCGCTCGGCCAGCATGTAGCCCAGGTAGTTCAACGAGGGCGCGTGGAGGGGATCGCGCGCCAGCGCCTGGCGGAACGCCGTTTCCGCGCGCGGGTAGTCCTTGCGCTGCTCGAGCAGCGCCCCGCGTTGAAACGGCACGCTGATGTCGGAGGGGAACCGTTCGGCGGCCTGGTCGAGCACCCGATCGGCTTCGTCGGCCCGCGACGGCGTCCTGCAGGATCTCGGCCAGCGTCAGATGGGCCTGCACGTCATCGGCGTGCTCGGCCACGGCGTCGCGCATCACCACGACCGCGCGGTCCTTGCGGCCGGCCTTGGAGAGCGCACGCGCCTCGAGCTGCGCCAGCCGCAGCTCGGTCGGACGGCGCTGTCGCGCGGCGCGCGCGAGGTCGGCGGCCTGGTCGTACTTGCGCGCCAGCAGATAGGCCTGGATGAGCGAGCTGTCGAAGCCGCCGGCGCCCCCGCTGAGCGTGCGCGCGCGCTCGAACGTCTCGATGGCCGCCTCGGCGCGGCCCGCCTGCAACTGCGCGAAGCCGAGGTGTGCCATCAAGCGTCAGCAACTCGCGCGGCGGTTCGGCCTCGGCGCTGAAGCGCGTCACCGCCGGCCCCAGCACGTCGGCCGCCTTGGCGAACAGTCGCTGGTCCTCGAACACCTGCGCGAGCGCGAATGGCCCGCTGGGCGCATCCGGCTGCCGCCGCGATGAGCGAGCGCGCCGAAGCTTCGGCCGCCGCGTAGTCCTTCGCGCGCCGCTCGGCCATGGACATCAGGTACAACGCACGCGGTTCGGCGGGCGCGGCCTCGAGCACCGGCCGAAGCACCTCTCGCGCCTGCGCGAACGACGCCGGCGAGTCGATCTGCAAGAGCGCCGTCGCCCAGCGGATCCTGGTGTCGTCGCTGCCCGGCGCCAGCGCCGACAGCCGTTCGTACGTCGTGGCCGCCTCGGGCCATCGCTGCTGCCGCTCGTAGAGCTCGGCCAGCGAGGCCAGCAACCGGGGATTGCCGCTGGCGACCGCCTCGAGTGCGGCGGCGGCACGCTCGGGCTGGCCCAGCGCGGTTTCGGCCCGCGCCAGCAGCACCGAGGCTTCGGGGAGATCGGGCTCGTCGTTGAGCAGCCGCCGCAGCACGCGCGCGGCGTCTTCGGGCCGGCTGGCATTGAGATAGAGACGCGCCAGGGTGAGGTCGATGCCCGGGTCGACGACGCCATCGCGACGCCGGCTGCGCTCGAGATGCTCGATCGCGCGGCGCGCGGCCTCGGCCGGCGTCACCGCCGCGTCCTTGGCGTCGTGGTCGGCAAGCGCGGCAAACACGCTGCCGAGCACCCGATGCGCCTCGATGTTGGCGTCGTCGATCGCCAGAGCCGCCTCGGCCAGCGCGCGCGCCCGATCGAACTGGCCCTGCCTGGCGTAGAGGCCGGCCAGTTCGGCCGTGGGCTCGGCCGAGCCCGGGTCGAGCCGGCGCGCGCGCTCGTGCGCGGCAATGGCCTCGTCAATGGCGCCTTCGCCCTCGAGGTAACGGCCCAGCAGGAACTCGTAATACGCCTCGGATCGAGACGTCGGACGCAGGCGGCTGGCCTGCAACCAGGCCCGTCGACAGGCTGAACACGAGCGAAGCGGCGAGAACGGATATGCGCACGATGACACATCGATTGTTCCACGAGACGGCCGGAACCCGCCAGCAGGCTTTGCGTTATAGTTCGGCTATCGGGCTGCAGGCGGCGGGCCGCGGGCTGCAGGAACTCGCTTCCGGGAGTCCGAAGCCGCAAGCCGGGAGCGGTTCGAGGAGGTCGTATGGCGGTCGATCCGGAACTGTTGGCCATCCTGGCCTGTCCGGAATGCAAGACGCCGGTGACGCTGGTGCACAACGGTGCCGGGCTGAAGTGCGCGACGTGCAAGCGTGTCTATCCGATCAAGGACGACATCCCGGTGATGCTGCTCGACGAAGCGACGGTCGAGGCGTAACACGCGCCGGGTGCCGATGCAGATATTGCTGGTGCGGCTTCGCCTCATCGGCGATGTGGTGTTCACCACGCCGGCCATTCGCGCGTTGCGCCGGCACTACCCCGACGCGCGGTTGACGTATCTGGTCGAAGCGCAGGCGGCGCCGGTGGTGCGCGGCAACCCTCACCTCGACGAGGTGATGGTGGTGCGGCGATCGCGTGGCGTGGCCCGCATCGTCGACGACTGGCGATTGGGACGCACGCTGGCCAGGCGACGGTTCGACCTGGTCATTGATTTTCACGGCGGGCCGCGCGGCTCGTGGCTCACGTGGCTCACCGGGGCGCGCCAACGAATCGGCTACACGGTCGCCGGCCGCAGCTGGATGTACACGCAGGCCGTCGAGCGCACTCGGGAATTGCGGCCGCGCCACTCGGTCGAGAACCAGTGGGACCTGCTGGCGGCGCTTGGCATCGCGCCGCCAACGCCGGTCGATGACCCGCTCGAGATGGCCGAGGATGCGGCGGCCCGGGCCAGCGTGGACGCGCGGCTGGCGGCGGCCGGGCTGGGACCGGAGACGCCGCTGGTCGTGATGCACGTCAGCGCCGGCAATCCGTTCCGGCGCTGGCCTGCCAGTTCGTTTGCGGCCGTGGCCGCGGGACTGGTCGCCGCCGACCGCTCCCGCGCCGTCGTGCTGACGTCGGGGCCTTCTGAATCAGAGGCCGCCGAAGCAGGTCGGGCGTGCGGCCCGCGCGCTGGCCGGGCCAGACGCTGGCCGATCGGATCGTGCGCATCGGCGAGTTCGACCTCGTCGAACTGCGCGCGCTCATCGGCCATGCCGCGCTTTACATCGGCGGCGACAGCGGTCCGCTGCACATCGCGGGCACGACGCGAGACGCCGGTGGTGGGGTTGTTCGGACCGACGCTGGCCGTCAGGTCGCTGCCGTGGCGCGATCCGGCCGTGCCGGCGCTGGGCGTCGAGCCGGGACCGCTCGCGTGCCGCCCGTGCGATCAGCGCGTGTGCGTGCCGGGCGATTTCCGGTGCTTGACGGCAACGCCGCCCGAACGTGTGATCGACGCGGCCGAGCGGGCTCTGGCCATGGCGAGGACGAGGAGATGACGACACTGACGCTGGTGGCGGGCGCACCGCCGCGCGATCGACTCGAGTGGGCGGCCGTCGCCGGCTTGCTCGGCTTCGTCAGCGCGCTGCAGTTGTCGATCGCCGCCGCGAGCATCTGCCTGGCGATCACGCTGTCGTGCTGGGCCGGCGCGCTGGTGCTGGGGCAGGAACGGTGGGACGCCCCGCGGTTCTTCTGGCCACTGCTGGTGTACGCGGCCTGGACGCTCGTCTCGGCAGCCGCCTCGCCCGACCCGCGCACCAGCTTCATCGATTCCAAGCAACTGGTCGTCTTCCTCCTCGTGCCTGCGGTGTACCAACTGGCCCGGGGCAACCGTGCGCTGACGATCTACAACGTGATCATCACGGTGGGCGCCGCCAGCGCGATTCTGGGCATCGTCCAGTACGGGTTGCTCAACTACGACCACCTCGGCCAGCGGCCACAGGGGGCGATGGGGCACTACATGACCTACTCGGGTCTGCTGGTGCTGGTCATCGCCGCCGCCGTCGGCCGGCTGCTCTTCGACACGCGCCATTGCGCGTGGTCGGCCATCGTGATGCCTGCGCTGGCTGTCGCCATCGCGCTCACCTTCACGCGCAGCGCCTGGGTCGGCGTGGTGGTTGCCGTCGCGGTGCTGTTCATTCTCAAGGACCTGCGGCTGCTGGCGCTGCTGCCGGTCATCGCCGTCGTCGCGTTTCTGCTGGCGCCGGACCGGATCACCGCCCGCTTCTACTCGATGTTCGATCTGCACGATCCCACCAACCGCGATCGCGTGGCGATGCTGTACGAGGGCCGCAAGATGATCGCGGCGCATCCCGTCACCGGCGTCGGACCGAACATGGTGGAGCGCGTCTACGAGGAGTACCGCGACCCGACCGCCGTCGCCAAGGTGAACCCGCATCTGCACAACGTGCCGCTGCAGATCGCCGCCGAGCGCGGCCTGCCCGCGCTGGGCATCTGGATCTGGTTTGTCGCGACGGCCGGCTGGGATCTCTGGCGCAAGCTCGGCACGACCCGCCACAAGTTTCTGGCGGCAACGGGTCTGGCGGCGATTGCCGGAATGCTCTCGGCGGGCCTGTTCGAACACAACTTCGGGGACTCCGAGTTCCTGATGCTCTTCCTCGTGCTCGTCACGCTGCCGTTTGCCGCCGACCGGACCGATCTGCCGTGACGGCTCGGCTGACGGCGACCACACGTGAGCGCGCCCGCGCGCTCGCCGCGCGCTTCCCCTCGGCGACGGTGCTCGTGGTCGGCGACGTGATGCTCGATCAGTTCCTGATCGGCCGCGTCACGCGCATCTCCCCGGAAGCGCCGGTGCCCATCGTCCACTTCGACCACTCGGAGAACCGCATCGGCGGCGCGGCCAACGTCGCCAACAACGTCGTCGCGCTGGGCGCGCGCGCGGAGATCGTCGGCCTGGTCGGCGCCGATGCCGAGGCCGCCGTGCTGCGCGAGGCGCTTGCGGCACGCCATGTCGGCACCACCGGCCTGGTCTCGGATTCCGCGCGCCCGACCACGCGCAAGGTGCGCGTCGTCACCGACCGGCATCAGCAGGTGGCGCGCCTGGACTACGAGCGGGACCACGAAGCGCCCCAGGACGTCGAGACGGAGTTGATCGCGCGTGCGCGCTCGCTTGCCGACGCGGCCGGCGCCATCGTCGTCTCCGATTACCTCAAGGGCGCCATCACGGGCCGCCTGGTGGCTGAACTGGGCGAGGTGGCGCGGCGGCGCGGCGTGCCGCTGCTTGTGGACCCGAAGATCCCGCATATCGGGTACTACCGCGGCGCGACCCTGGTCACGCCCAACCATCACGAAGCCGAAATCGCCGCCCACATGCGCATTCGCACCGACGACGACGCGCGTGAGGCGGCGCGGGCGTTTCGCCAGCGCGCCGGGTGCGACGGGGTGCTCGTCACGCGAGGCGAACAGGGCATGTGGCTCTTGACGCCGGAATCGGAAGGCGCGCTGCCGGCCACTGCGCGTGAAGTGGCCGACGTCACCGGCGCGGGCGACACGGTGATTGCCACGCTGGCGCTCGCACTGGCGGCCGGCGCGACGACGGCTGAAGCCGCCACACTCGCCAATCACGCGGCGGGCATCGTCGTCGGCAAGTTCGGGCCCGCGACCGTGTCGGTCGAAGAGTTATTGGCCGAGGTGCCAGGTACAGTTACGAACGGCTGCGCTCCAGGTTCAGCTTCGAAAATAGCCGCCGATGTTCCAACGAAATGCCGAAGGCACGAAGCTCAGGCGTTCTGAACAGTACCTGGCACCTGCAGTGTCTGCAGCGGCGCTGGCACTTTCGATGGTCGCGGGCCACGCGCAGAGCGAATCCCCCAGGCCGGTTGAACTCCGAACCTCGGACGGCGGCACCGTGCAAGGCGACCTGTATGGCGCGGGCCAGCGCGGTGTGGTGCTCGCGCACGGCGGCCGGTTCAACAAGGGGAGCTGGGAGAAGCAGGCGCGGGAATTGGCGAAGGCCGGCTATCGCGTTCTGGCCATCGATTTCCGTGGCTACGGCCAGTCGAAGGGGCCCGGCCAGGGCGACATCTTCACGGCTCCGCTCCACCTCGACGTGCTGGCCGCCGTCGAGTACCTGCGCGTCGACGGGCGCGACGACAGTTTCCGCGATCGGCGGAAGTCTTGGCGGTGCGCGCGGCCGCCGCCGCGGCGATTGCCGAGCCTCGGGCGATCGATCGCCTGATTCTGCTCGGCGCCACACCGGACGGCCCGCCCGGCAAGCTCACGGTGCGCAAGCTGTACATCGCGACGCGCGACGACGCGAGCGGCGATGGCCCGCGACTGCCCGGCTTGCAGGCGCACTTTGCTGGAGCGCCCGAGCCCAAGCAGCTCATCCTCCTCGAGGGATCGGCGCACGCGCAGTTCATGTTCCAGACCGACCAGGCCGACCGGGTGATGCGGGAGATCCTCCGCTTCCTCTCCGCGCCGTAACAGGTGCCAGGCGTAACGGCGAGTTCCTCGGGGACGTGCGAGTCTCCGTCGGCTTCGCGTCAGGCGAGTCTGCGCCAGCGCACATGGACCAGGCCGGCGGCGACGGCCAGCGCGCACACGCTGACCACGGACAGTGCCATGAACTGGCCATACAGTCTGCGGCCCATGATGTCGAACATCGTCAGACACATCAAAGCGAGCGCGACCCCCAGTCCCCCCTGCCAGAGCCTCGTCAACTCGCGCCAGCGGTCCACGAGGCACACGACGGCCGGCGTGGCGAGCAGCAGCACGTAATCCCAACCCTGCGGCGAGAGCAGGGGGACCAGGAGCATCAGCAGCGCACACTCGAGGTATTCGGGCGCTGACACCGCCCGCCTGCGCCGCCAGGCCACGATCACCAGGACCAGGGTCCCGGCGACGGTCAGCCAGGCGAGACCCGACGCCAGGGAACCGGGGCCCAGCCACTTGGCCCACATCGCGGCAATCGACACGTTGTCGTTTCCCAGCAGGTTCGGCGCCGTGGAGTCGGTGACCGTGCGCAGCCACCCGCGCAGCAGGTCCAGGTTCCCGCTCCAGCCATACATGGCGGCCGGCAGCACCAGGCCCATGGCCACCACGCCAGCCGCCATGGCGGCGGCTCGCCATCCCTGGGTGACCAGCAGCCACGGCACCAGGATGAGCGCATACGGCTTGACGAAGACGGCCACGCCCACGAGCGCACCGGCCGTGACTCGCCGATCGGTCTGGACGGCGAGGAGCGCCGCCAGGAGCACCGCGCCGAGCAGGAGGTTGCTCTGGCCGAGCAGCAGCTCGCGCGCGTAGAACTTCGCCATCAGGACGATGGCGATCCACAGGAGGATCCGCTGCGACAGGCGCCGCTCTGGCAGTGCGGCAACCGACCAGCGCAGCAGGGCAGCGAGAAGCCCGATCGAGATGGCAAACCAGAGCATCTTCCCGGTGTCCTTGTCGAGCACCCCGAACGGGGCCATCATCAGGGCGAAGACCAGGAAAGTACTTGAACTGGTAATGGCCGTCTTCCAGACGGTACAGCGGTTCGGCATGGAGGGCTCGCACGGCCGCCTGCCGGAAGGTGAGGAAATCGATCATCTCGCGGCGGATTCGCGTCTGGTAGAAAACGATGGCCAGCAGGGCGAGCGCCAGAAAGGCGAACGGTCGGAGTCTGGCCGGCACGTCAGGGAGTATAGAGCCTGCCGCCGGCACTCACGCGACCGCCCGCCACCGTAAATGGATGAGGCAGGCGGCAATCAGCACGGCGCCGACGCTTACGGCGGCCAGTTGCATGAGGTGAGTGTAGAGCGGCCGCCGCAGCAGGTCGAAGATCGTGAAGCTCGTGAGGAAGAAGCCCGTCAAGGCTGCCGTGCGCCAGGCCGGCGACATGTCCCGCCACCGATCCACGAGACACATGTAGGCGGGCAGCGCGAGCAGAAGCACGTAGTCCCATCCCTGCGGCGACAGAAGCGGCACCAGCACGAAGAAGTACGCGCCTTCCAGATAGTTGGGCTCAGCCACGTGGTGCCGCCGCGTCATGACGGCGACCCCCGCCGCGACGGCGACGACCGCCGAGCCAAGCGCGAGGCCCGCGGCCGCGGGGCCCGGCTGGATCCATTTCGCCCACATCGAGGCAAACGAGATGTTCTCGGGCGAGAGCAGGTTCGGTCCCGTCGTGTCGCTGACCGTGCGATACCACTCGTGCAGCAGGGTCAAGTTGCCGTGCCAGCCGTAGGATGCGGCCGGCAGCACCAGCCCGCCCGCCAGCACCAGGCCGAACGTGACAAACGGGCGCCAGCCGAGCGTCCAGGCCAGCCACGGCACCAGGACGAGGGCATACGGCTTGACGAACACGCCGGCCGCGATGCAGGCTCCGGCCGCGAGTGCCCGGCCGTGCTGCGCGGCGATCACGGCGCCGAGCAGGAGCAGCGCCACCGGCAGGTTGAACTGTCCGAAGGCGAGCTCCTTGACGAGAAACTTGCCAGTCAGGAGCAGCGTGAGCCAGACGAGCGCCTGCGCTGACCATCGCCGATCGGGCAGGGCCGCGAGCGACAGGCGCACGAATGTCCAGGTCATGGCCACCATCAGCGCGAACCATGTGACCTCCGCGACTTGCTTGGACACCCAGGTGAAGGGCACCATGAGCGGCGCGAATGCCGGCAGGTATTTGTACTGGTAATGCCCATCCTCCGGCCGGTACAGCCGTTCGTGCGCAAGGAACCGCACCGCCGCGGTGCGTGGCACGCGGAAGTCGACCAGTTCAGCGCGCTTGTAGCGGACGAGGGCGTACGCGCCGGCGACGACCAGCAGGAAGAGGATGGTCCCGACGAGCAATCGCAGCCGAGGCGGCACGCACTGAGCGTACCATGTCACTCTGCTTCAGCTGAGGCTGAAGGAGATCCGCGCCCCCACCAACGTCAACCACAACAGTGCGGGTCCCCACGGCCAGGTGCGCTCGAGGCGGTCGACGAACCCGGCAACGCGCGGCCAGCGCGCACACGCCAGGACCAGACCGGCCGACGCGGCGAAGAAGTACGCGGGAAACACGTAGCGGTCGGCCTTGGTGTCGCGTGCGGCGACCAGCGCGATGGTCACCAGCGCCGCGATCCCGGCAAAGCGGACCCATTCCCTCGAGGCGGGTGTCAATCGCGCTTCTCATGCCGGGAGCGACAGCGGCAATGGCGACCAGACTCCACGGGGCGGCGTACCACAAGCCGCGCCCGACGTACCAAAGGGCGTTGGCCACCTTGTCCAAGGGCGAACGTCCACAAGGTCGTCATGTTCCCCCCGAGCGCGATGCGGGCGCCAAGGTAGTAGTCGAGAAACGACTGGCCGGTGACCGCCTGATAGGCGCGCTCGTAGCCCCACGCGGAGAGCGGTATGAGCACGAGGATCAGGGCGAATCCCAACCAACCGCCGGCGCCACCGCCACCCTCTCTGCGTCGTGACCAGAGCCACAGCCCGGCCAGGACCGGCGCCAGCAGCGCGAACACGCCCTTGACGACGAGCGCGTACAACGCGCCCGCCACGGCCACCGCAATCCACGCCCACCCGGTACGCGCGCGCTCGATCCCGTAGACAGCCAGTAGCAGGCCGGCAAGGAGCGGATACTCCTGGTTGCCGCGAACACGAAACACAAACGCGATGGGGATCAACTGAAGCGCCCACACCAACGCCCTGGCCTGGGCGGCGGTTGTGAACCGCGAGGCGAGCGCCGACATCAGCAGCAGCACGACGATCTGGCAGGCCAGCGTGACGACGAAGAGCGATTGCGCGACCGGATATCCCGCCTT
Organism: Vicinamibacteria bacterium; assembly: GCA_963818215.1. GTDB lineage: Bacteria > Acidobacteriota > Vicinamibacteria > Vicinamibacterales > JAENWD01 > JAENWD01. The sequence goes on from CAWFRL010000019.1 coordinate 29,455, forward strand.
CGCAAGCAGCGCCGGCGGCACAAAGGTGCCCGCGGGATGATCACGAAAGAGGCCTTGCAGCCCAAAGGCGCCCCACCATTGTGGCGCAAGCCACCGCGAGACCGGTTCGTCGACCAGATGCGTGGTGATGGTGATGTAGGCGCGCGAATCGGGGTCGCGCGTGCGGTAGCCGGTCGCCGCCAGCAGCGCGGCGGCCACGACCAGAGCGGTGAGCCAGATGGCCAGGAGAGCGCCAGTCGAGTCACGCACGCGGGGCGATCATAGCAAGTGCCGGGCGCCCGTACGAGCGAGTGGCGCCGGCCTTCGACAAGGCGCGGCGCCACTTCAGGCACTGCAGGCACCCAGGCACCCGGCACTCAGCACGAATCAGCGGCCTCGCGACCGGCGAGCAGGCGGTCGAAGGTGTCGAGCGGCAGGTCCGCCATCGACCGGGTCACCACATCGGCGTCGAGGGGCCCGTGGGAATGGCCACCTTCGATGCCGACGGTGCGCATGCCGCCCCGCCGGCCCGCCTCGACGCCAATGGCGGCGTCCTCCACGACGACGCAGCGGGCCGGAGGCACGTGGACCTTCTCGGCAGCGCGCAGGAAGACGTCGGGCGCGGGCTTGCCGTGTGCGACTTCCTCGGCCGACACGGTCGCCTGGAACACGTCGTGGAGCCGCAGCACGTCGACCAGCACGTCGATGTTGGCGGGCGGCGCCGACGAGGCGACCGCCTGACGCCAGCCAGCCGCATGGAGCCGCGCCAGCCAGTCGCCGATGCCGGGCAGCAACTCTACGCCGTCGCGGCGCACCAGCTCGCGGTAGCGCTGCTTCCTTGAGGTCGCCGATGCGCTGCATGTCGGCGGCGCTGATACCGGGGAAGTACCGCGTGAGGATGCGGTCGTTGCGCGAGCCGAACCAGCCGTTGAAATCCGCGCGCGTCAGTTCCACGCCCAACCCGGCCAGCGTCTCATGCCAGGTGAGCCAGTGGTACTCGCCCGAGTCGATGAGCGTGCCGTCCATGTCCCACAGGACGGCGCGAAGTGTTGTATCACATCGTCACAATCACGATAGGCGCGATGACGCGATGGCGCGATGGGCACGCCAGGCCAATGACGTTCTTCGCGCCTTCGCGCCTTCGCGCCATCGCGGTTGTGCGGTATCGTCAGTGTCTGAAGTGCCGTCGCCCCGTGAACACCATCGCGATCCCGTGTTCGTCGGCAGCGGCAATCACCTCGGCGTCTCGCATCGAGCCGCCTGGCTGCACCACGGCGCGGCCGCCGGCGGCAACCACCGCGTCCAGCCCGTCGCGGAACGGGAAGAACGCATCGGAGGCCACGACCGAGCCGGCCAGCAGGTTGACGGCCTCGCCTGACGCCTGCGCTTTCACCACGGCCGTCTTGACCGCGTCGACGCGGCTCATCTGTCCCGCGCCGATGGCCAGCGTCTGCCGGGCGTTGGTGAAGATGATGGTGTTGGATTTCACGTGCGCGCACACGCGCCAGGCAAACCGCATCGCCTGCCACTCCTCGGCCGTGGGGGCGCGCCTGGTGACCACCTGCAGGTCGGGCGCACCCGGCCAGTCGCCGTGGGCCTCCGACACCACGTCGCGCTGCTGAACCAGAACAGCGCCCAGAATCGACCGGACTTCCGGTGTCGTCGCCGCGCGCAGCCGGTCGAAGTTCACGACGACGACCCGCATGTTCGGCTTCTTCGCCATGAGCGATCGCGCGGCCTCGTCGATGCCTGGGGCGATGACGGCCTCGATGAAGGTCGAGGTGATGGCGTTGGCGGTCTCGACGTCGATGGGACGGTTCAGGCCGACGATCCCGCCAAACGCGGCCAGGGGATCGGCGTCGCGCGCCCGGACGTACGCTTCAGCGGCAGAGGTTCCGGTCGCCGCCCCGCACGGGTTGGTGTGCTTGATCACGGCGGCTGCCGGCTCGGTGAACTCGAGCACGATGCGCGCGGCCGAGTCGAGGTCGAGCAGGTTGGTGAAGGACAACTCCTTGCCCTGCAGGACGTCCACCGCGCCAAAGCCATCACGCCCACGCCCGTACCAGGCGGCCTTCTGGTGCGGGTTCTCGCCGTAGCGGAGGTCTCGCAGCTTGGGCAGGTCCAGCACCAGCCTGGCCGGAAGTGTCTGGTCGCCGGGCGCCGGCCGGACAAAGTCGCCCTCGCGAGGTGTTGACCGTGCCGAGCGTGGTCGCAATCGCGGTGTCGTAGGCCGCCGTGTGGGCAAACGCCTTGCGGGCCAGGTCGAACCGGAAGGCTGGCGTCGGCCCGCCCGGGGCGTCGAGCGCCGCCAGGACCGGCGCGTAGTCGGCCGGGTCGACCACAACGAGGACGTCGTGGAAGTTCTTCGCAGCCGCGCGCACCATGCTGGGCCCGCCGATGTCGATTTGCTCGATGAGCGCCTCGAAGGTCACATCGGGCTTGGCGGCCGTCTCGACAAACGGGTAGAGGTTGACCACGACGACATCGATGAGGCCGATGCCGTGGCTGCTCGGCGGCATCGAGGTCGTCGCGCCGGTCGCGGCGCGCCAGGATGCCGCCGTGGATCAACGGGTGGAGCGTCTTGACCCGTCCGTCCATCATCTCGGGGAAGCCAGTGACGTCGGAGACGTTGGTGACGGGCAGGCCCGCCTCGGCCAGCGCCCGGGCGGTGCCGCCGGTCGAGACCAGTTCCAGGCCCCGGCGGCGCAGTCCTTCGGCCAGTTCGACCAGGCCGGTCTTGTTGGAGACACTCAGCAGAGCTCGAGACATGTGACGATCCGCAATCCTACATTCTAGTTCAGGGGCAGCCAGCCCAGCCATCCGGTCCTAACCATCGGCCTTGCATCAAGATAGCTTGACACCCATTTTTTGGTCTGACATGATGATTGACGAGACGCTGCCGGGCGAAGGCGTCGAGGGGCCGCACTGGCGGTCCTTTTTTGTGCCCCTGTCGGACCATCGATGGGGGTCGGTAGCACCAAGAAGCGACCGCCACGTCGGTGTCGGCCGCGGAACTGCACGTAGGGAAGAGAACGATGCGTATTACAGGCAAGGTCAAGTGGTTCAACAACGCCAAGGGTTACGGCTTCATCGAGCGTGAAGGCGGCAGTGACGTCTTCGTCCACTACTCAGCTATTTCCGGCGCCGGCTTCCGGTCGCTCGAGGAAGGCCAGGCGGTGGAGTTCGAGATTGTCGACGGCCCGAAGGGCCCGCAGGCCGGCAACGTCACCAAGGCTGCGTAGACGCAATTCCTGCTGGCGTCCGGCCCCGACCAGGCCGGGCGCCAGCTGCAGTTCCCGCCTTTACGGTTCGTCTCCTTCAGTCGATTTCTTCCCGCGCTGCCGGCTCCCGTCACCTGACGGCGCTGCTGCCTCAGCCGAGCTGTGCGCCGGCCGGGCTGCAAACGGGCCGGGGCGGCCTTCGTCGCGCGCGCGCATGCCGCGATCCCACAGCTCGATGAAGGACTGGAACCGCGTCTGCAGCGCCGTGAACCTGAACCGTTCCGCGTAGTTCGACAGCTGCTGGCGATCGAGCTGGCGCACCATGCCGGTCACCCGTCGACGGGTCTCGACGGGCGGACGCGGCGAGCGCCCGGCAAAGTACATGTTGTACTCGGCCTCGAGCCGCCTCATCTCGATCTCGAGGGCCTTGAGCTCACGTTCGACGCTCGTGGATTCGGCCATCAGCGGGGCAAGAGAAACCAGACCAGGGGCAGCCACAACTCGCGCGCGTGCGGCACGGGCCGACCGTCGATCAGCACCTCGCACGCATCGAGCCGGCCGACGATCGCAAACAGATCGCGCAGCGCTTCGGCATCGGTCGAGTGGAACGTCGCACGGTGCCGTGCCTGCTCGGCCTGTCCCACGAGCCGGTAGTCGCGCGAGGCCCGTGCAAGCTCCACGGCCCGGGCGTGCTCGTCGCCGGCAAACGGCGGAAAGACCAGCGTGATGGAGAACGGCCCGGGCGGCGCGCCAAACAGCGCCGCGTGCAGGTCGGGGTCGAGCGCCGCCAGTTCCTCGGGGCTCGGCTCCTCCGGCAGGTCGGCGTACGGCCAGAACCGCTCGCGCGGCTGGCTGGCCGGAACGCCGTCGCCCGCGGGAAACGGCTCGCTCGATTTGGAAGGCGGCTGCGACATCGAACCCTGATGCGGGAAAGCGAATGGTATCCTGCCGCATCTCCGTGCTGCAAGCATGCCCGACTTTCGCGTGATTCCGTCCATCGAGGCCGTGCGACAGCGACCGGCCGCGCAGAGCCTTGCCCTTCGGTTCGGCGACGCGGCGGTGCTCGGAGCGTTGCGCGCATCCACCTCGGCGCTGCGCGAGCAGCTCGCCGGCGGCGTTACATCTGTGACGTCCTCCGGTGACGACGCGATGCGACTGGATCGAGCAGGACGCGGCCGCGCGACTCCACCTGCGCGGCCTCGCCGTCACTGAGGCCGGTCATCAACGCCACCGGCGTCATCGTCCACACGAACCTGGGCCGGGCGCCGCTGTCGCCTGCCGCCCTGGCGCGTCTGGTCGAGATCGGCGCCGGCTACACCAACCTCGAGTACGACCTGGCGGCGGGACGCCGCGGTTCCCGCGACACCCACGCCGAGTCGCTGCTCTGCCGCCTGACCGGCGCCGAGTCGGCGCGTCGTCGTCAACAACTGCGCCGCGGCGACGATGCTGGCGCTGTCGGCGCTGGCGCGTGGCCGCGAGGTCGTCATCTCGCGCGCGGAGCTGGTCGAGATCGGCGGCGGGTTCCGCGTGCCCGACATCATGGCGCAGTCGGGGGCGCGGCTTCGAGAGGTGGGCACCACGAACCGCACGCGCATCGGCGATTACGCGCTGGCGATCGGCGACCGCACCGGCGCCCTGCTGCGCGTGCACCCGTCGAACTTCCGCATCGAAGGGTTCACCGAGCGCGCGACGATTGCCGACCTGGTCGCCCTGGCGCGTCGATTCTCGCTGCCCCTCATCGAGGACCTCGGCAGCGGCCATTGCGCGTCGACGTCGGCCAGCGTGGCCGCGCTCGACGCCGAGCCGACCGTTCAGCAAAGCGTCGCGGCAGGCGTGGACGTCGTGTGCTTCAGCGGCGACAAGTTGCTCGGCGGGCCGCAGGCCGGCGTGATCGTCGGGCGCGCCGAGTGGGTGTCGACGCTTGCGAAAGCACCCGCTGATGCGGGCGCTGCGGGTCGACAAGCTGACCTACGCTGCGCTCGAGGCCACGCTCGGGGAGCACCTGGCCGACCGCTCTGGCGACACGGTGCCGGTGCTGCGGATGGCGAGCCTGCCGGTTGACGCCATCGGCGCGCGCGCCGAGACGCTGGCCGCCGCTCTCCGGACGGCAGGGCTGACGGCCTCGGTGATCGACGGGCACTCGACCATCGGCGGCGGCAGCGCGCCCGGCAGTGCCCTGCCGACGCGCCTGGTCGCGGTGACCCACCCCACGCTGTCGCCCGACCGCTTCGAGGAGGCTCTTCGTGCGCTCGATCCGCCGGTGATCGCGCGGATCGAAGACGACCGCGTGCTGTTCGACCTGCGGACGGTTGCGCCGGCCGACGACGAGCGGCTCGGAGTGCTGGTCGGGGCGTGTGACGGGGCGCTCGGCTTGCGCTCGGCGAGGGGCGCGGCCTCGGCCGCGGGGTCGCCCGCGTCGGCGAGGCGCTCGCGCTCGCGGGGGCACGCCTTCCGCCGGTGGATGGGCTGGCGCTTCGTCTCGTAGACCTCGCCCGTCCCGCCGCCCGAGCGGTCGACGACGCTGATATGGGCCAGCGGAGGATCACGGCGCGATCAGCCCTCGTTGAGCCGAATAGCGCCAATGCCTACCTTCGCGCCATCGAGCCTTCGTGATGTGATCGCGAAATGCGGTGCGTCAGAAGATCGTGCCCACCGACGCCGCGGCCAGGTTGAGCACGCGCGTCGGCAGGATGCCGAGGTAGAAGAGGACGATCGTCGACACCACCAGCGCCGCGAAGGGCAGCAGGCCAATGGCCGGCCGTTCGGGCTGGTCGGCCGGGTCGGTCATGTACATCATCACGACGACCCGCAGGTAGAAGAAGACCGAGATGACGCTGGTCAGCATGCCGACGACGGCCAGGTCGACGTAGCCGGCGCGGATGGCGGCGCTGAAGACGTACCACTTGGCGACAAAGCCCGCCGTCGGCGGCAGGCCGCCGAGCGACAGCAGGAACACCGTCATCAGGCCCGCCAGCGCCGGGCGCGAGTACCACAGGCCGGTGAAGTCGCGCAGCTCGTCGTGCGGGCGATCGGGCGAGGACAGCAGCGCGATGATGCCCAGCGCGCCGAGGTTGGTGACGGCGTACACCAGCAGGTAGAACAGGATCGACGCCTTGCCGACGTCGTTGGCGGCCACCAGGCCCACCAGCAGGTAGCCGGCGTGCGCGATGCTCGAGTAGGCGAGCATGCGCTTGATGTTGCTTTGCGCGACGCCGACGACGGTGCCGAGGACCATCGTGACCATCGCCAGGCCCCACAGGACCGGCGTCCAGTCGGCGCGCAGCGGCTCGAAGGCCGACAGGAACACGCGCACGAACGCGGCAAACGCCGCCGCCTTCACGCCGGTCGACATGAACCCCGTGACCACGGTTGGCGCGCCCTCGTAGGCGTCCGGCGTCCACATGTGGAACGGCACCGCCGAGACCTTGAAGGCAAATCCAATCAGCAGCAGGCCCAGCGCAAACAGCATCATCGGGCTGACGTTCATGCCCTCGGCCGCCATCCACGTGCCGATGCGGTCCAGCCGCGTCGACCCGGTGAGCGCGTAGGTGAGCGCCACGCCGTAGAGGAAGAACGCGCTCGAAAACGCGCCCAGCAGGAAATACTTGAACGCCGCCTCGATGGCCGGTCGGCGAATCGCGCCGCAGGCCGGTGAGGACGTAGATCGAGATGGAGAGAATCTCGAGCGCGAGGAAGATCGTCAGCAGGTCGGAGGCGACCGCCATCATGATCATGCCCGGCAATCGAGAACAGCAGCAGCGCGTAGTACTCGCCGACGGGCAGGCCGTCGCGGCGGATGACCTGGCCGGAGAACGCAATCGTCAGCAGACCGACGATGCAGATGGTGATGCTGACGAACAGGCCGAAATTGTCGGCCTGAATCGTCCCGAAGCTGGACTGGTTCCGGCCCCACAGCAACACGCACCCCACCAGCGCGAAGCCAAGGCCGATGACGCCGAGACCGCCAATGGGCATGTCCTCGCCCTTGCCACGGAACGACTCGGCCACCATGGCGGCCAGAGCCGCCAGGGTGACGCAGACCATGGGAACGATGGCAGCGAAGGAGGAGTCCAGCATCAGAATTGACGATTGGTGATTGCACGATTGCAGATTGGGATTACGCAGATTCGCGACGGATTCAGGCGCGGTGCCCGGTGCTGGGCGCTGCACGTTCATCTGCTGGCCCTGCGACACGCGCTGCACGAGCTTGTCGATGGCCGGCGCGGTCGGGGCAAGAAACAGCGTCGGGAACAGGCCCATCACGATGGCCATCGCCACGACCGGCGCGATCACCACCCACTCGCGCGGCGTGAGATCGGGCAGGTGCTTGTTCTCCTCGTTGGTGACCTCGCCGTAGTACACGCGCTGCACCATCCACAGCATGTAGACCGCGGACAGGATCACGCCGCTGGCCGCCACGGCCGCAAAGCGCGGATCCCACAGGAAGGCGCCCAGCAGGACGAGGAACTCGCCGATGAACCCGTTGAGGCTCGGCAGGCCGATCGACGACAGCGTGATGATGAGGAACACGGCGGTCAGCCGCGGGACGACGGCCTTGAGCCCGCCGTACTCCGCAGATGAGCCGCGTGTGGCGCCGCTCCGACAGCATCCCGACGACGAGGAAGAGCCCGCCGGTGCTGACGCCGTGCGCGATCATCTGGTAGACCGCGCCCTGCAGGCCGTTGGCGTTGAGCGCGCAGATGCCGAGCACGACAAAGCCCAGGTGGCTGACCGAGGAGTACGCCACCAGCTTCTTCATGTCCGGCTGCACCATCGCGACCAGCGCGCCGTAGACGATGCCGACCACCGCCAGCACGGCGATGTAGGGCGCAAAGAACGCGGCGGCGTCGGGAAACAGCGGGAAGGCAAAGCGGATGAGCCCGTAGGTGCCCATCTTCAGCAGCACGCCGGCCAGGATCACCGAACCGGCCGTGGGCGCCTCGACGTGCGCGTCGGGCAGCCACGTGTGGAACGGGAAGAGCGGCACCTTGATCGCAAACGCCACGGCAAACGCCAGGAACCACCAGTACTGCGTGGCCGGGGCGATCTCCAGCGAGAGCAGGCGCAGGTAGTCGAACGAATAGGCGCCGGTGGCCTGGCTGTGCAGGTAGGCCAGGCCCAGGATCGCGACCAGCATCAGGACGCTGCCCGCCATCGTGTAGAGCATGAACTTCACCGCCGCGTAGATGCGCCGGTCGTAGCCCCACACCCCGATGAGGAAGTACATCGGGATGAGCATCGCGTCCCAGAAGACGTAGAACAGGAACAGATCGAGCGCCAGGAACACGCCGATCATGAACGCTTCCAGCGCCAGGACGAAGAAGACAAACGCCCTGGTCTTCTTCTCGATCGACTCCCAGGAGCACAGCAGCGAAATCGGCGTGAGAAAGCCGGTGAGCACGACCAGCCACAGGCTGATGCCGTCCACGCCCAGGTGGTAGTCGATGCCGAAGGCCGGAATCCAGGCCACCTTCTCGACGAACTGGAACTCGGGCGAGGCCGGATCGAACCGCGCACCACAGGACCAGCGTGAGCGCGAAGACCACCAGCGAGATGCCGAAGCCGAGTTGGCGCACGAGGCCGGCGCGCTCCTCGTCTTTGCCGGGAACCAGCAGCACGAGACACGCGCCGACCAGCGGCACGGCGATGAGCAGACTGAGCAGATACGCGGTCATTGACGCCCTAGAACGTCGCCATCTGGCCGAATCGCCAGACGTAGTAGCCGAGAACGAGCACGACGCCGAGCAGAATCGACGCCGCATAGACACGCACCGAGCCGGTCTGGAACCGGCGCAGCCAGGTGGCGCCGGTCTCGACGACCGAGCCGGCCCCGTTGACCGCGCCGTCGATGACCTCGGCGTCGACCACTTTCCACAGCACTCCGCGCGAGATCGCGACAGTCGGCTTCACGATCACCGCGTCGTAGAGCTCGTCGACGTAGTACTTGTTGAGCAGCAGCGTGTGCACCGGCCCGGCCGCCGACGCGACGCCGTCGGCCGAGCCCGGGCTCTTGACGAAGAAGAACCACGCCAGGCCGATGCCGGCAAACGCCAGGGCGATGGAGACGGCCATCAGGGAGAGTTCGGTGCTCTCGTGGGCGGCGCGCTTCGGCGGCCGTGGGGCGCGCTCGCTTCGCTCGGCGGGGGGCACGGCGCGCTTCGCTGCCGTGGAGGGCGCGGCGGCTTCGCCGCGCGCGGGGCACGCTCGCTGCGCTCGCGCTTCGAAGCTCGGCTCCAGGTAGTGCTCGATCTTGTTGCTGCCGCCCAGCGACCGCCGGCACGCCGACGTAGCCGGCGACGACCGATCCGATCGCCAGCACGATGAGCGCGGTCGCCATCGCCGGGGGCGCGTCGTGGAGGTGACCGCGGTGGCGCGTGCGCGTGTCGGCGTGGGCGCGTGGCCGCGTGCGCGTGACGGCGGCGCCAGGCGCGTGCCGGCGCTCGCCGTGGAAGGCCAGGAACACCAGCCGGAACATGTAGGTCGCCGTCAGCAGCGCCGTCAGGATCCCGACCACCCAGAGCAGCGTGTGGCCGCCGTCAAACGTCTTCCAGAGGATCTCGTCCTTGCTGAAGAACCCCGCCAGGCCCGGCACGCCGGCAATGGCGATGGCGCCAACCAGGAACGTCCAGTAGGTGATCGGCAGTTCCTTCTTCAGCCCGCCCATGTGGCGCAGGTCCTGCTCGCCGTGCAGCGCGTGAATCACCGCGCCGCTGCCGAGGAACAGCAGGGCCTTGAAGAACGCGTGCGTGTAGAGATGGAAGATGCCCGCGCCGTAGGCGCCGACGCCCATCGCGAGGAACATGTACCCGAGCTGGCTGACGGTGGAATACGCCAGCACGCGCTTGATGTCGTTCTGGACGATGCCGATCGTGCCGGCAAACAGCGCCGTCGCGGCGCCGATGACGGCGACCACCTGCAGCGTCTCGGGCGCGTGCGAGAAGAGCACGGCGTTGCGCCCAATCATGTACACGCCCGCGGTGACCATCGTCGCGGCGTGGATGAGGGCCGAGACCGGCGTCGGGCCTTCCATGGCGTCCGGGAGCCACGTGAAGAGCGGAATCTGCGCGGACTTGCCGGTCGCGCCGACAAACAGCAGCAGCGTCGCCACCGACAACACGCCCCAGCCGGTTTCGACCGGCAGCGCGGCGACCTTGCTGGCGACGCCCTGGAAGTCGAGCGTGCCGAACTGGCTGAAGACGAGCAGCGTGCCGAGGATGAAGGCGAAGTCGCCGATGCGGTTGACGACAAACGCCTTCTTGCCGGCGTCGATGGCCGACTGCTTCTTGTACCAGAAGCCGATCAGCAGGTACGAGCAGAGGCCGACGCCTTCCCACCCGACAAACAGCATCGGGAAGTTGCTGCCGAGCACCAGCACCAGCATGAACGCGGCAAACAGGTTCAGGTACGAGAAGTACCGCGCAAACTCGCTGTCCGACTCGTCGTGCATGTAGGCCGTCGAGTAGATGTGGATCAGCGAGCCGATGCCGGTGATGACGAGGATCATCACCGAGGCCAGCGGGTCGACGTAGAAGCTGGCGCCGACGTGCAGGTCGCCCGAGGCGATCCACGTGTAGACGGTCTGCTCGATCGCGTGCTCGGGCGTCCCGAGCATCGCCATCACGGCGGACAGCGACACGCCAAAGGCGGCAATCATCGCCGCGCAGGCCACGCCGCCCGAGATGGACTTGGGCAGACGCTTCCCGAGCAGGGCGTTGACGAGGAAGCCGGCAAACGGCAGCAGCGGTATCAGGGCAAGCACGGCTGGGTCAGTGGCCTCCGGTTACCACTTGAGGCTGGTGAACGCCTCGGGGTTCAGCGATTCCCGGTGGCGGAAGAGCGCGATGACGATGGCGAGGCCGACGGCGGCCTCGGCGGCGGCCACCGTCATGACGAAAAACACGATGACCTGCCCGTCGACGGCGGCAAACTGCCGGCCCGCGGCGACAAACGTCAGGTTCACCGCGTTGAGCATGATCTCGATCGACAGCAACAACGTGATGACGTTGCGTCGAAGGAACACGCCGGCGGTGCCGATGGCGAACAGGATCGCCGAGAGCACCAGGTAGTGGTTCAGCGTGACGTCCACGGCGTTACTCCTGCTCCTTGCGCGCCAGCACGACGGCGCCCACCATGGCCGCCAGAATCAGGATCGAGGTCGCCTCGAACTGGAACGAGTAGTCCGTGAAGATCGAGCGGCCGATGGCCGCCACCGAGCTGACCCCGCCGGCCGAGATGTCGTTCAAGGCCACCGCCTCGCGCCGTCGTGACATGCCAGACGGCCCACGCCAGTTCCAGCACGAGGAACACCGCCAGCGCCGCGCCGAGCCGCCTGGCGCCGGGCCGGTTGAGCGGATGGCTGCGATCCCATTCCGCCGCGTCTTCGCGCGGGACGTTGAGCAGCATCACCACGAACAGGAAGAGCACCATGATGGCGCCGGCGTACACGATGATCTGCGTGACCGCGGTGAACGGCGAGTCGAGCAGGATGTACAGCCCGGCCAGCGCGCCGAAGGACCCGATCAGCGACATCACGCTGTAGATCGGATTGCGCTGGCCGATGACGCCCAGCGACGCGCCGATGGCCAGCGCGCCGAGCACGTAGAAGGCGATGGTCTCAAAGCCCAAAGTAGAGCACCCCCGCGGCCGTCGCGAGCAGGTTCAGGATCGACAGCGGCAGCAGGAACTTCCAGCCAAACTGCATCAGCGTGTCGTACCGGTACCGCGGCAGCGTCCAGCGCAGCCACAGGTAGAAGAACAGCAGCGCCGACAGCTTCGCGAACCACCAGAGGATGCCGAGCCAGGGCGGCAGCAGCGGCCCGTGCCACCCGCCGAGATACAGGTTGGTCGCAACGGCCGACACCGTGACCATGTTCACGTACTCGGCGAGGAAGAAGAGCGCGAAGCTCATGCTCGAGGTACTCGGTGTGGTACCCGGCCACCAGCTCCTGCTCGGCTTCCGGAAAGTCGAACGGCGCGCGGTTGGTCTCGGCGATGCCCGCCGTCATGAAGATGAAGAAGCCCACCGGCTGCAGGAACACGAACCACTTCGGGATGAACCCGAACCAGTACCCCGACTGCGCGTTGACCAGGTCGACCAGCGACAGCGAGTTGCCCAGCACGAGCACGGCCGCCAGCGCCGTGCCGTAGCTCAGCTCGTAGCTGATCATCTGGGCCGACGCGCGCAGGCCCCCGAGCAGCGAGTACTTGTTGTTCGAGCTCCAGCCCGCCAGCACGATGCCGTAGACGCCCATGGAGGCCACGGCGAAGATGACCAGCACCGCGACGTTCACGTCCGCCACGGTCAGCGATCACCGGCCGGTCCAGCAACCCGAACAGGTCGTCGGCGGCCCGAACGGCACGACGCAGAAGGCGAGAAACGCCGTCATCGCCGAGATGATCGGCGCCAGGTAGAAGAGCACCGAGTCGGCGGCCTTCGGCTTGAGCTCTTCCTTGAAGAACAGCTTCAGCACGTCGGCAAACGGCTGCAGCAGGCCGGCCGGACCCGGTCAGCGTCGGGCCGAATCGCTGCTGGAGCCGGGCGGCGACCTTGCGCTCGGCCCAGACCATGCCGGCCGCCGACAGCAGCAGCGCGTGGAAGACCACCACGATCAGCGCGATCTGGACGATGAGAACTGGATCCATACGTTCGTCTGTCGATGCCGCAACTGAAGTTGCGGCCTACGTACCACTCCCGACCGACGTCGGGCGGAACTTCAGTTCCGCCGCTCAGTGCGCCCCACCGGCTCTTTCGCGCGCCACTCGGCCGGGCACGTGCACCGGCCCTCGCGGATGTGCGCCTCGAACTCGTGGCGGAACTGCTTGATCGTCGTGAGCACGGGCGTCGCCGCGGCGTCGCCAAACGCGCACAGCGTCTTGCCGGCGATGTTGTCCGCGACGCTGAGCAGCAGCTCGATATCCCGCATCTGCCCTTCACCGCGCTCGATCTTGCCGAGCATCTTGAACAGCCAGTCGCCGCCCTCGCGGCACGGCGTGCACTTGCCGCAGCTTTCGTGACGGTAGAAGTGCAGCAGGTTCTGGGCCACCCAGACCATGCACGTCGTGTCGTCCATGACGATCATCCCGGCCGAGCCCAGCATGCGACCCCGCCTTCATCACGCCGTCGAAGCTGGCGGGCACGTCGATCTCGTGCGGGCAGCAGGATCGGCACGGAACTGCCGCCGGGAATCACAGCCTTCAACTGCCGCCCGTTGGGGATGCCGCCGGCGTAGTCGTAGATCAGCGACTTCACCGTCGTGTGCATCGACGTCTCGAACACGCCGGGCTTGACGACGTGGCCGCTGACGCAGAACAGCTTCGGCCCGCCGTTTTTCTCGGGCCCGAGCCCGGCGAACCAGTCCGCGCCCTTGAGCACGATCGACGGCACGTTGCAGAGCGTCTCGACGTTGTTCACCGCGGTCGGGCAGCCGTAGAGGCCCTCGACGGCGGGAAACGGCGGCTTGATGCGCGGCTGCGCGCGCTTGCCTTCGAGCGATTCGATGAGCGCGGTTTCCTCGCCCGCCTCGTAGGCGCCGGCGCCGCGATGCATGTAGACGTCGCAGTTGAAGCCGGTGCCCAGGATGTTCTTGCCCAGGTACCCTGCCTTGTAAGCCTCGGCAATCGCGGCCTCGAGGTGGTGCTGGACGTGGAGGAACTCGCCGCGGATGTAGATGTAGGCCACCGACGACCCGATGGCGTAGCAGCCGATCGCGCACCCTTCGATGAGCAGGTGCGGGTTGCGCTCCATCAGCAGGTGGTCCTTGAAGGTGCCCGGCTCGCTCTCGTCGGCGTTGCAGCAGATGTACTTCGGCTTCGGGGACTTCTTGTCCACGAACTGCCACTTCATGCCCGTCGGAAAGCCCGCGCCGCCCCGGCCGCGCAGCCCCGACGCCTTGACGGCATCGATCACCTGGTCGGGCGTCATGCCGAGCGCCTTGCGCAGCCCCTGGTAGCCCTCGAGCCGCTGCAGGTAGAAGTCGAGCGTGTAGCTGCCCGGCTCGCGGACCAGCGGGGTCAGGACTGGTTCCATCGCCATCTACTTTTCCACCCGATGCACGCAGCCGGACAGCCCGGCCTCGCCCTTGGACCGGATCACGTCGAGCAGCTTCACCGCATCTTCCGGCTTCTGGCACTCCTGCCAGCCGTCGTTGACCATCACCACCGGGGCGCGGTCGCACGCGCCGAGGCACTCGACCTCGAGCAGCGTGAACATGCCCGTCTTGTCCGTCTGGCCCGGCTTGATGTGCAGGGCGTGGGCGATCTCCTCGGTCACCCGCTCGGCGCCCTTGAGCGCGCACGACAGCGTGCGGCACACCTGGATCACGAACTTGCCCGTCGGCTGCTTGTAGAACATCGCGTAGTACGTCGCGACGTCCTCGACCTCGGCCGGCGTGCAGCCGATGACCTCGGCCACGTGGCGCATCCCGCTGCGCGACACGTAGCCGATCTGCTCCTGCACCATGAAGAGCGCGTAGAGCACCGTCGACTTGCGCTGCTCGGGCGGGTAGTGCGAGGCCAGTTCCTCGAACGTCGCGCGCTGCGCGGGCGTGAACGCAAACGGCTCGCCTTCCGGCGAGAGCACGCGCTCGGACCGGTGCTGCCCGGTCGCGTAGGGAATCTCGGGATGAAAACTCACCGGTCCACGTCTCCCATGACGATGTCGGTCGAGCCGATGATGGCGACCACGTCGGCGAGGAGCGCGCCGACCACCATCGGCTCCATCGCCTGACACGCCGCCAGCGAGGGCGACCGCAGGTGCACGCGCACCGGGCGGTTGGTGCCGTCGCTGACGACAAAGACGCCGTGCTCGCCGCGCGGGCCCTTCAACCGGCACGAACGCGTCGCCGGCCGGCACGGTGAAGCCCTGCGAGTGAATCAGGAAGTGCTGAATCAGCGCTTCCATCTCGGTGTAGACCTTGTCCTTGGGCGGCGGCGTGATGCGCGGGTCCTCGGCGTGCCACGCGCCGGTCGGCGTGATGCGCTCGAGCGCCTGGTTGCAGATGCGGATGCTCTGGTGCATCTCGGCCAGCCGGATCCGGTACCGGTCGAACACGTCGGCGCCCTCGAACCGCGGCACGTCGAACTCGAACGTCTCGTAGCCCGCAATAGGGGTGCACCTTGCGCACGTCGTAGGTGGACCCGGCCGCCCGCGACATCGGGCCCATCAGCGCGAACTGCTCGCACTGCTCCAGCGGGAAGAACCCGACGCCTTGCGTGCGCTTGACGAAGATCGGGTTGCCCGTCAGCAGGTCCTCGTACTCGCGCAGCTTGATCGGCATCCGCACCAGCAGCTCGCGCACCTGCGTCGTGGAACCCGCGCGGCAGGTCCTCGCGCAGCCCGCCGATCCGGATGTAGCTCGGAAACAGGCGGAAGCCGGCGATCGCCTCGTTGATGTTGAGGATCAGCTCGCGCTCGCGGAAGCAGTAGAGCATCACCGAGACGGCGCCCAGGTCCATGGCGTGCGTGCCCAGCCACACCAGGTGGCTGTTGATCCGCTGCAGCTCGGCGAGCAGCACGCGGATCCACTTCACGCGGTCGGGCATCTCCATCCCGAGCAGCTTCTCCACCGACAGCGCATAGGCCAGCGAGTTGCTCTGCGCGCCCAGATAGTCGGTGCGCTCGATGAGCGGCACGACCTGCTGCCACTTCTTGTTCTCGGCGGTCTTCTCGATGCCGGTGTGCAGGTAGCCGATGGTGGCCTGCGCCGAGACAACGACCTCGCCGTCGAGCTCGAGCACCAGCCGGAACACGCCGTGCGTGCTCGGGTGCTGCGGCCCCATGTTGACGGTCATCGTCTCGGTGCGAAGTTCCGGCATTGTCGCGTCTACAGGCTACCCTCTTCCACCAACTCGCAAATCACGTGCAGCAGCACGATGTGCGCTTCCTGCACCCGCGCCGTCGCCGCGTGCGGCACGTTCAGGTGGATGTCGGCCAGCTGCCCGGCCGCGCCGCCGTCGCGCCCCGTGAGCGCGATGGTCGATCATCCCCCGCTCGGATGCGGCCTTCAGGCCCTCGACGACGTTGGGCGAGTTGCCGCTGGTCGTGATGCCGAAGGCGATGTCGCCCGGCGCGCCAAACGCCTCGATCTGCCGCGCGAACACGCGCTCGAACCCGTAGTCGTTGGCCACCGCCGTCATCAGGCTCGTGTCGGCCGTCAGCGCCAGGGCAGGCACCGCGCGCCGCTCCCGCTGATACCGGCCCACGAACTCGGTCGACGAAGTGCTGGGCGTCGGCGGCACTGCCGCCGTTGCCGAACACGAGCAGCGCCTGGCCGTTGCCAAACGCCTCGGCGATGGCATCGACCGCGCGCGTGAGCGGCTGCAGATCGCCGCGCCGCACCGTCGTCAGCAGGTCGATCGTCTCGCCGAGAATCCGATCGACCGATGCCCGTTGCCCTTCGTCCACGTGACGCCTACGACCGCCGCAGGCGCCGGTCCGCCTCGACGTTGGCCCGGAACTCTTCCTCGGTCAGCTGCAGCGGCAGGTACGTCTTCACCGGCAGCTTCACCTGCACCGGGTAGTCCTTGCGCAGCGGGATGCCCTTCCCAGTCGTCCGGCGTCAGCAGACGCTCGAGCTGCGGGTGCCCCGAGAAGGTCACGCCAAACAGGTCCCACACTTCGCGTTCGAGCCAGTTGGCCGCGCGCCACACGCCCGACACCGTCGGCACCTGGTCCTCGACCGTCGGCAGCTGCACCTTCAGGCGCAGCGTCAGGCGCTCGCCCGTCGACACCAGGTGGTAGAGGAGGTCGATGCGCGGCTTGCGCGGGAAGTGGTCGGCGGCCGTGATGTCCAGACAGATGACGAACTGCAGCGCCGGATGGTCGCGCAGCGTCTGGCAGACGCCGACCAGCGCCGGCGGCTGGACCAGGATGGTCGGGATGTCGTCGCGAGACTCGACCACCTCGAACGAGCCGGCAGCGAGCGCGTCGGCCAGGGGTGGCGTGGGCAGCTTGGGCACGCTAGATCCGCGTCTCGTTGATCTTCTTCTGCAGCTGGACGATGCCGTAGATGAGCGACTCGGGGCGCGGCGGGCAGCCGGGCACGAAGACGTCCACGGGCACGACCTGGTCGACGCCCTTGCACGATGGCGTAGTTGTCGAAGACGCCGCCGACCGAGGCGCAGGCCCCCATCGAGATCACCCACTTGGGCTCGGGCATCTGGTCGTAGATGCGGCGCAGCACCGGCGCCATCTTTCGCGACAGCCGGCCGGCGACGATCATCAGGTCGGCCTGGCGCGGCGAGGCGCGGAACACCTCGGCGCCGAAGCGCGCGACGTCGTAGCGGCTGCAGCTCATCGCCATCATCTCGATGGCGCAACAGGCCAGGCCGAAGGTGACGGGCCAGATCGCCGATCGGCGGGCCCACTGCACCATCTTTTCGACGCTGGTTGTCAGGACCGGGATTTCAAGCTGCTGTTCGAGACCCATCCGTCACCCTGTAGCTGCGCGAGCCGGTCGCGCGACCCCTTGACGCCCCAGTCGAGCACGCCCTTGCGCCAGATATACACGAACCCGGCGAGCAGAATCACCAGGAACAGCACCACTTGCACGAACCCCGTCCAGCCCAGATCGCGCAGCGCCATCGCCCATGGATAGAGGAAGGCGACCTCGATGTCGAACAGCAGGAACACCATCGCCACGAGGTAGAACTTCACCGACTGCCGCTCGCGCGCATCGCCCACCGGCGGGACCCCGCACTCGTACGGGGCCAGCTTCTCGGGCGTGACGACCTTGGGCCCAGCACACTGGGAAATGAACACCGTAAAGGCGCCAAATCCGACGGCCACAGCGAAGAGCAGCAGGATGGAGAGCCAGCTTTGCATGGGTCGTTGGGGGGACCGGCGCGGCTTGTGAAGACTTTCCCAAGCCGCTCAACCCCCATGCTACTGGACGGTTAGACGCGAAGTCAACGAACGATAGGGTGTTCAGATGTGCCGCGTGCATGTGCCGGTGCTGCGGTGCGAGTGCCGGGTGCCAGGTGCCAGTGCGATCCGGTGCGGCACTGGCACCGGACCCGGTGGCACCCGGCACTCGCACTCGGCACTCGGCACTCAGTATCATTAGACCGTGCGCCTCGCGTTCTTTTCCCCCCTTCCTCCGACGAGAAGCGGCATCGCCGACTACACGGTCGAGCTGCTGGGCACTGTCGGTCTGCGTCATGAGATCGATGTCTTTGTCGCATCCAGGGAGGAACAGGAGGCCTGGCCGCGGGGGCGGAGCGCCGTTCAACGTGCGCAGCGCGCACGATTTCGTCTGGGCGCGCGTCAGGACGCCGTACGACCTGGTCGTCTACCAGATGGGCAACGCGTGGTGCCACGACTACATGTGGCCGTATCTGTTCAAGTGGCCCGGCCTGGTGGTCCTGCACGACGCGCACCTGCACCACGCGCGCGCCTGGTCGCTGCTGCGGCGCACGGCGCGAAGCGGACTACCGCGCGGAGCTGGCGTTCAATCACCCGGCGCTGTCGCCCGACGCGGCCGAGATCGGCCTGAGCGGCTTTTCGGGCCCTCTCTACTACTTCTGGCCGATGCTCAAGACCGTCGTCGACGTCGGCGCGCGCGGTGGCCGTGCACAACCCGCGTCTGTCGGCCGACCTGGCGGCGGAGTTCCCCGGCACGCCAGTTCACGCGATCCCGATGGGCGTCGCCGACCCGATCGCGTCCGACGAGGCGGCACGGGCAGTCCGGCGGCGCCACGGGTTCGGCGAGGGCGACGTGGTGCTGAGTGCCTTCGGGGGGATCACGCCGGAAAAGCGCATCGAGCCGATCCTTCAGGCGCTGGCCGTGGCGCGGCGCTATCAATCCCGAGGTGCGCCTCTTGCTGGTCGGTCAGGCGATGCCGCACTTTGACGCGCTGGCGGCCGCCCGCGCCCTCGGCGTCGATGAGCTGGTGACAGTCGCGGGCTACGTCGAGACCGATGAGCTGCCGGCGTATCTGGCGGCCAGCGACGTCGTGCTGTCGCTGCGCTGGCCCAGCGCGCGCGAGACGTCGGCCTCGTGGCTGCGCGCCATCGCCGCCGGCCGCGCGACTGTCGTCACCGACCTGGCGCAGCAGGCCGATCTGCCGACGCTCGACCCGCGGTCGTGGACGGTGGTCCACGCGGAGCCGACGCTTGCCGCGCGCGAACCGGTCGCCGTCAGCATCGACATCCTGGACGAAGCGCACTCGTTGACGCTGGCGCTCAAGCGCCTGACGACTGACGCGGCGCTGCGCACGCGGCTGGGCGCGGCCGCGCGGGCGCACTGGGCCGCCGCGCACACGGTCGATCGCATGGCGTCGGCTTTCGATGCCCTCCTGGGCGAGGTCTCGCGGCGTGCCCGATCCCGTCGGTGACGCTGCCGTCGCACCTGCGCCCGGATGCCGCGGCTCATGCGCGAGCGCCTGATCGCCGCGTTTCCGGACGCGACGAGACATCGCGCGAACGTGAAAGCGCGCGGAGACTGACGTGGTGCCCTCCGCCGATCCGTCAGCGCGTCTGGTCAGAGCCTGGAGCCTGGTGGCGCTCGCCGTCGCGGTTGGCGGTGGCGTGCACGCTGCTGCAGCTGTTTGCCGTGCGACCGTTTCTGCCGCCGGCCGGGTCACGGCGCGACGCTGGCGGGCGACGCGACGGTGCTGGAGGGCGCTGGCCGCACGCGCTGCCGATGGCACGGCCGCCAGTACCCGGCGCGCTGCTCGGGCCACGTGACCGTCCGCGAGGTGCCGCCCGGCAGTCCCGCGGCCGAGGCCGGCCTGCGCCCGGGCGATGTCGTCCTGTCATGCGCGCAACCTGCTGACCGGACGCGCCGTCGATCTGTCGTCGCCGCCTCGCGGACGGCGACAGACGCCATGCGGCGCTGGCGCGAAGCCTACCGGCTCGGCACGCGCGGCCCGCTCGAGGTGAGCGTCCGCCACGCGGATGGGGCGACGCGAGGTGGCGCGGTGGAACGGCCGCCGGCCTGGGCGTTGCCGTGGACCACGTGGCTCGGCGCCGTTGCCGTCCATCTCGGCCCGATCGTCGAGATGATCTCGATCGTCGGCGCCGCGGTGGTGCTGCTGCTGTTGCGGCCGCGCGACGCCACGGCGCTGCTCATCGTCAGCACGCTGGCGTGCGCCGGCGCCTCCTCTGGCGGATCGCTGCTCGGCGGCGAGTGGCGCTGCCGCGCGTTTCTGGGCGCGCCGCTCACGGTGTTCTCCTGGCTGGCGATGCCGCTGGCATTTCCACTCGATCGCCATCGCGATCCTGTACTTCCCCAGGAAGTCGGGCCTGCTCGTCAGGCACCCCTGGCTCCACGCCGTGCCCGTCGTCGTCGCGCATGCCGATGGTCGTTCCGGCGCTGGGCACGCGCGCTGTTTCTGGCCGGCGCCGACGGCATGGCCGGGCTGGCCGCCTGGGACGCGTCCCATCCGGGCGTCTTCTACGCGTCGTTTGCCGGCGGCCTGCTGCTGAACATCGCGGCGATGGTCGAAGGCGTCGCGCGCTACAAGCACAACCCCGACGCCAACGAGCGGCGGCGCGTCGCCGTGGCGACCTGCACGCTGGTGCTGGCGACAGTGGCGTTCACCATCAAGGACGGCGTGCCGCGCGATGCTGGCGCCGGCGGGAATCGATGTCGTCTACCCCTGGTGGGTGATCCTGTTCCTGCACGTGTGCACGGCCCTGGCCGGCGCTCGGCATCACCTATGCGGTGGCGGTGCACCGCGTCCTCGCGCCGCGCGTCGTCGTCCGGCAAAGCCTTCAGTACGCGCTGGCGCGCAAGACGCTCGGCCTGGCCGCCGCCCTTCCGGCGACGCTGCTGGTCGTGTCGCTGGTCGAACAGCGGGACCGCAGCCTCAGCGAGATCGTCTCGGGCCAACCGCTCTTCTATGCGGTCCTGCTGGCCCTGGTCATCGTCGGGCTCAAGTACCGGGATCGCGAGCGCGCGTGGCTGGATCGGCGCTTCTTCCGGCAGGAGTACGACGCGCGCGCGCTGCTGCTGTCGCTGTCGGGCCGCATCCCGTACGAGACCGACCCCAACGAGCTGACGGCGCTGGTCGTCCAGCAGATCGACGCGGCGCTGCATCCGACGATGGTCGCGGTGCTGGTGGCGGGGGTGGAACCGGGCACGCTGGTTCCGGTGTCGGTGCTGCACGGGACCGCCGACACGCTGGACGAGCGCGGCGGCATCGGCACGATGTTGACGTGGTCGGACACGCCATTGGATCTGGATCTTGCCGACGAGCGTTCGGCCGCCGGACGGTTGCCGCCTGACGAGGTCGAGTGGCTGCGATGCACGGGCGCGGTGTTGTTTGTGCCGCTGTCTGCCAGCGAGAGCGGAACCCGTCAACTGCTCGGCGCGCTGGTCCTGGGCGGCAAGCGGTCGGAAGAACCGTACTCGGCCGACGACCGCGCGCTGCTTTCGTCAATTGCGGCACAGGTCGAGCCTGGGACTCGACGTCGCGCGGCTTCGCCGCCGTCAGACCGTGCGCTGCCGATGGGGCGCAGCCCACGGCCTTGCCCACCAACCTGCCGACCGGCGCCGCTGGATCCGGCGAGTGGCTCGTCGCCGAGTGCCAGGTCGTGCGGCACGTGCCACGAGCCCGACGCCTCGACCTGTTCGAGAGACGGGACGGCGCTCAGGCGCGGGACGGCTGCCCCGCGTCGTCGACTCGAAGTACCGAGTGGATCGCGTGCTGGGACGCGGCGGCATGGGCGCGGTGTATTGCGCGCACGACATGCGGCTCGAGCGCGACGTCGCGATCAAGGTCGTGCGCGCGGAGCTGCTGGCCGACCCGGACGCCCGCACCCGGTTCCGGCGCGAGGCGCAGCTGGTCGCCCGTCTCCAGCACCCGGGCATCGTGTCCGTGTTCGACTACGGCACGCTGCCCGACGGCGCCGCGTTTCTGGTCATGGAGTACGTGCGAGGGCGCGACCTGCGCGCCGTCTTGCGCGCCGACGGCCCGATGGCGCCCGACAGGGTGACTCGCCTCCTGCGCGCGATTGCGGCGCCGGTTGACGCGGCCCACGCGCTCGGCGTGCTGCATCGCGATCTCAAGCCGGAGAACATCCTGCTGCCCGACGGAGACGTGGGAGCCAAGGTACTGGATTTCGGCGTGGCGAAGCTGCTTGGCGGCGACGGCACCGTGCAGGAGAACGAGACGCTGACGCTGGCGGGGCAACCCATTGGCACGCCGGCGTACATGGCGCCCGAGCAACTCGCGGGCGCGTCGGTCTCGACGCGGACTGACGTGTTTGCGCTTGGCGCGATCGCGTACGAACTGCTGACGGGAACGCCGCCGTTTGGGCGCGGCCCGCTGGTGGAGATCGCGACGCGGCACCAGTCGGGGCCGGGACCGATTGAGCGGGAGGACGTCTCGCCGACGATGGCCGACGCCATCACCCGGGCGCTCAGCGTGGACGCGGCGGCGCGCCCGGCATCAGCGACAGCCTTTGCGCTGAGCCTCGGTGGCTAGTCAACCACGAAGACACAAAGACACAGAGACGCACCAGAGACTTTCTTGGACGGCATCCAGAGAAGGGTTCTGTGCGTCTTTGTGCCTTCGTGTCTCTGTGATTGGACTGACGCTAGGCGTCGACGGCGGCCTGGGCCGACTTGATTTGCTTGTCCAGATCCTTGAGAGCGGCGTTGAGCTGGGTCTTGCGCTGCTCGTGCGTGGTTGCGGCCAGTTGCCGGGCGGCGGCGGCCCGCGCCAGCTTGAGCGACTCGAGTTGCCGAAGCTGCTCGGGGTTCTTCACGGTCTGCTTTCGTCCCTTCGCCCGGCTGAGCGCCAGCTCTTCCATGCGCTCCTGAATCCTGGCATCCGCATCAATCAGCCCTTCACCTGCATCACCCATCTGGTTTGGTCCCTTCGGAAAATGACGGAAGCGGACATTATACGCGTGCCAGGTGCCTGGTGCCGGTGCCATCGTGCACCGGTGCGGTGCTGGGTGCCGAGCATCGAGGCGCTGCCTGCACCGCGTGCGCAGTGTTGCGAGCCGAGTCGTGCTGTAACGCTGGTGTTTCAAAATTGCAACACGCGGTCGCTCAGCTCGGCTGCGCACTGCATGCTCGAAGCTCTTCGCAGATCAGCTGCGCGGCACGCGGTGCAGCACCAGGCACCAGCACCGGCACCAGCACCGCACCGGCACCAGGCACCAGGCACCAGGCACGGGCTAAAATCACTCTGAATGCCCTTCCACCCCGCCGTCGAGCAGTGGTTTGCCGAGGCATTCGGCGGGCCGACGCCGCCCCAGGCGCTCGGCTGGCCGGCCATTGCGCGCGGCGAGTCGACGCTCGTGTTCGCGCCCACGGGCAGCGGGAAAACGCTCGCGGCTTTTCTGTCGTGCCTCGACCGCCTGATGTTCTCCGAGGTGCCGGCGAGAGACGCGCGGTGCCGCGTGCTCTACGTCTCGCCGATCAAGGCCCTGGCAGTCGACATCGAGCGCAACCTGCGGGCGCCGATTGCCGGCATCGCGCGCGTCGCCGCCGCGCGCGGTGACAGCCACGTCGTGCCGACGGTGAGCATCCGCACGGGAGATACGCCGGCGCGCGACCGCGCGAGGTTCCAGCGCGAGCCCACCGACATCCTGATCACGACGCCCGAGTCGCTGTTCCTGCTGCTCACCTCGCGGGCGCGGCACGCACTGCGCAGCGTCGAGACGGTCATCGTGGACGAGATCCATGCGCTCGTGCCCACCAAGCGCGGGGCGCACCTGGCGCTCTCGCTCGAACGCCTCGAACATCTCGTGAACCGGCCGCTGCAGCGCATCGGACTATCGGCGACGCAGCGGCCCCTCGACGAGGTCGCGCGGTTCCTGGGGGGAGTGGCAGCGCCGAGGCGACGACGGGCTGAGGCCTGAGGCTGTCCCTGAGTCACCCGAGGCTATCTCCGTTCAGGCTCCAGAGGCCTCCGCAGCCGAGGCCGACATCCACGACGAGTTCTCCGGCATCGACCCGCCTCCGTCCTGGCGTCCCGTCACGATCGTCGACGCACGGGCGCCCAAGCCGCTCGAGCTGCGCGTGGAAGTGCCGGTCGAGGACATGGCGAAGATCGCGCAGCCGATCGAGATTCCGAGCGGCGCCACATCGCAGGGGCCGGCGCGCACGTCGATCTGGGCAAGCATCCACCCGCGCCTGCTCGAGCTGATTCGCGCGCATCGCTCGACGCTGCTCTTCGTCAACAGCCGACGGCTCTCCGAGCGCCTGGCCTCGGCGCTCAACGAGCTGGCCGGCGAGCCCCTGGTGCGGTCGCATCACGGGTCCATCGCGCGGCCGCAGCGGCTGGAGATCGAGGACGCCCTCAAGGCGGGCCGGCTGCGCGCGCTGGTGGCGACCTCCTCGCTGGAGCTGGGCATCGACATGGGCGCGATCGATCTGGTGATCCAGATCGAGGCGCCGCCGTCGGTGGCCAGCGGCATGCAGCGCATCGGGCGCGCGAGCCACCAGGTGGGCGGCGTCAGCAGCGGCATCATCTTCCCGAAGTTCCGCGGCGACCTGGTCGCGTGCGCGGCGGTCACCGCGGCGATGCACGAGGGCGCCGTCGAGTCGACGCGCTATCCGCGCAACCCGCTCGACGTGCTCGCGCAGCAGATCGTCGCGATGGTGGCTGTCGAGCCGTGGCCGGCCGATGGGCTGTTCGCAGACGATCCGGCAGGCGGCGCCGTTTGCCGAGCTCAGCCCGCGCGCGTTCGAAGGCGTGCTCGACATGCTGTCGGGCCGCTATCCGTCGGACGAATTCGCCGAGCTCCGGCCGCGCGTGACGTGGGACCGCGTCGGCCAGACGCTCTCGCCGCGCGAAGGCGCGTTGCGTGTCGCGATCGCCAACGCGGGCACCATCCCCGACCGCGGTCTGTACGGCGTCTTCCTCGTCGGCGCCAGGCCGGGCACGGGCCGCGTCGGCGAGCTCGACGAGGAGATGGTGTTCGAGTCGCGCGTGGGCGAGACGTTCATGCTCGGAGCGTCGACATGGCGCATCGAAGAGATCACGCACGACCGCGTGCTGGTGTCGCCGGCGCCGGGCGAGCCTGGCAAGATGCCATTCTGGAAGGGCGACCCGGCCGGCAGGCCCCGCGAGCTGGGCTTTGCCATCGGCCGGCTGGCGCGCGAGCTGCGCGAGGTGCCGGCGCCGGCGGCCATCGACCGGCTGATGCGCGCACACGACCTCGATCGCGGCGCGGCCGAAAACCTCCTCCAGTACCTCGCCGACCAGGTGGCCGCCACCGGTGCGGTGCCCGACGACCGCACGATCGTGGTCGAGCGCTGTCGCGACGAGCTGGGCGACTGGCGCGTGTGCGTGCTCTCGCCGCTGGGCGGCAAGGTCCTCATCCCCTGGTGCCTCGCCGTCGTCGCCCGGTTCCGGGCGGAGTTCGGGCTCGACGTCGAGACGATGTGGAGCGACGACGGATTCGTCGTGCGCGTGCCCGACATGGACGAGCCGCCGGCGTCGGACCTGTTCGTGCCGTCGCCCGACGAGGTCGAGTCGCTGGTCTTGCAGCAGCTGGGCGCGAGCGCGCTGTTTGCGGCGAAGTTCCGCGAGGTGGCAGGCCGTGCGCTGCTGCTGCCGCGCCATCGGGTCGGCCGGCGCGCGCCGCTGTGGCAGCAGCGCAAGCGCGCGGCGGATCTGCTGGCCGTCGCCTCGCGCTTCGGGTCTTTCCCCGCGGTGCTCGAGACGTTCCGCGAGTGTCTGCGCGACGTGTTCGACCTGCCTGCGCTGGTCGACACGCTGCAGCGCGTGTCGCGGCGCGACATCCGCGTCGTCGGACGTGGACACGCCGCTGCCGTCGCCGTTTGCCGCCTCGCTGCTCTTCAGCTACGTCGCGACGTTTCTCTACGACGGCGACGCGCCGCTGGCCGAACGGCGCGCGCAGGCGCTGACGGTGGACCACGCGCAGCTGCGCGACCTGCTGGGCGATGCCGAGCTGCGCGAGCTGCTCGACCCCGATGTCCTCGAGGCGCTCGAGCGGCAGCTGCAGTCGCTCGACGAGGGCCATCGCGCGCGCAGCGCCGACGGCATCCACGACCTGCTGCTGCGCCTCGGCGACCTGTCGCGTGACGAGCTCGGCGCGCGCGTGGCCGCGCCCGATGTGCTGACGGCGATCGACACGCTCGTCGCCACGCGCCGCATCATCGTCGTGCCCGTGGCCGGCGAGCCGCGCTACGTGGCCGTCGAGGACGCGGCGCGCTATCGCGACGCGCTTGGCGCGCCGCTGCCGCTGGGGTTGCCCGATGCGCTGCTGCAGCCCGTCGGGACGCGATGGGCGATCTCGTCCAGCGCTACGCGCGTACGCACGGGCCGTTTACCGCCGCGACCTGCGCGCGGCGTTTCGGCGTGGCGTCTCGCGTGGTGCAGGAGCTGCTGGCGCGCCTGGCGACCGCCGGGCGCGTGCTGCAGGGCGAGTTCCGGCCCGGCGGCTTCGAGCGCGAGTGGTGCGGCGTCGACGTGCTGCGGACGCTTGCGCCAGCGGTCGCTGGCGCGGCTGCGCAAGGAGATCGAGCCGGTCGAGCCCGAGGCGCTGGGCCGCCTCGCGGTGAGCTGGCAGGGCGTCGGGCCGCAAGCGTCGCGGGCTCGACGCCGTGCTCGACAGCGTCGAGCAGTTGCAGGGCGCGCCGCTGGTGGCCTCGGCGCTCGAGCGCGACGTCCTGCCGGCGCGCATCGAGGAGTACGACGCCGCCGACCTCGATCGGCTCATCGCGGCCGGCGAGGTGACCTGGGCCGGCCTCGAGCCGCTTGGCGAGCGCGACGGGCGCCTGGCGCTGTTCCTGACCGACCATCTGCGCCTGCTGTGGCCTCCCGGCCGCGCGGCGGAGGCCACCGACCGAGCTCGAACGGCGCGTGCTCGACTACCTCGCATCCGAAGGCGCCTCGTTCTTCGCGCCGCTGCACGCGGCCATCGGCGGAGGATATCCCGACGATCTGGTGGACGCGCTGTGGGCGCTGGTCTGGAAGGGCCTGGTCACCAACGACTCGCTCCACGCCCTGCGCGCGTATCGTCGAGCCGCCGGCGCGCAGCCGCCGGCGCGAACCGCCGGCCTTCCGGTCGCGGCGCGTCACGCCTCCGGCGGCGCAGGGACGCTGGTCGCTGCTCAGCGACCGGCTCGGCGCACGGCCGTCGCCGACCGAGTGGGCCACGGCGGTGGCGCGTCAGTTGCTGTCGCGCCACGGCGTGCTCACGCGCGAGGCGATGAACGTCGAGGCAGTGCCCGGCGGCTACGGCGCCGTCTACGGCGTCCTGCGTGCGATGGAGGATGCCGGCCGCGTGCGCCGCGGCATGTTCGTCGCCGGACTCGGTGCCGCGCAGTTCACGCTCGGCCCGGCGCTCGACCTGCTGCGCGCCGGCCGCGAGCCGGGCGAGACGCCACAGGTCGTGACGCTGGCCTCGACCGACCCCGCCAACCCGTACGGCGGCGTGCTGCCCTGGCCCGCGCCGGAGGGAGCGGGCCGGCCCACCCGGTCCGCCGGGACGCTGGTCGTGCTCGTCGACGGCCGGCTGGCCGCGTGGATCGGCCGCGGCGATCGCCAGGTGCTGGCGTGGCTGCCCGAGGACGAGCCGCGACGGCAGCACACCGCGCGCGCCATCGCCGCGGAGCTGAACCGACTGGCCACCGAGTCGCCGCGGCAGGGCCTGCTCGTCGCGGAGGTCAACGGCGTGCCCGTGGCCGATCACCCGCTGGCGCCATATCTCGACGAGGTCGGGTTCACGCGCGGCGCGATGGGGATGGCGAGGAGCCGAGGGAAGAAACTGAGGTTACGAGTTACGGGTTACGGGTTACGGTTCGGGCACCGGAGGCTACGCGAGCAGCCGTCGAACGATGCTCGACGATCGCGTCCGGCAGGCAGGGCTTCGTGAGAAAGGCGTCGCAGCCGGCGTCGCGTGCGGCGGTCGAGGCGTCGGAGCGCGCGTGGCCGGTGAGGGCGACGACCGGGATGGCGGCGGTGCGGGCATCGGTCTTGATGGCGCGCGTGGCGGTCCAGCCGTCCATGCCCGGCAGCGCCAGGTCCATCACGATCAGCGCCGGCTGCAGCGCGAGCGCCTTGGCGACGGCTTCGTCGCCCGACTCGGCTTGCGCGACGGCGAAGCCCGAGGCGTCGAGGCACTCCGCGTACATCTCGCGCGCGTCCTGGTAGTCGTCGACAACGAGGACCAGAGGCCTGGGCAGGCCTTCTGCTACCATGCCGATTCAGCCATGGCGCAACTGAACTCCTTTGACATCACGTCCACTATCGACTTGCAGGAGGTCGACAACGGCCTCAACCAGGCGCGCAAGGAAGTCGGACAGCGGTACGACTTCAAGGGCGCGCGCGCCGACATCGACTTCAACCGCGCCGAGTCTACCATCACGCTCGTCGCCGATGACAACATGAAGATCGAAGCGCTCTGGGAGATCGTCCAGACCCGGCTCATCCGTAGGAACGTGCCCGTGAAGAACTTCAAGGCCGGTGACATCCAGCCCGCTGGCGGCAGCACGGTGCGGCGCGTCGATCACGCTCCAGCAGGGCATTCCCACCGAGGCCGCCAAAGAGATCGTGAAGTTCCTGAAGGACAAGAAGCTCAAGAAGGTGCAGGCCGCGATCATGGCCGATCAGGTGCGTGTGTCGGCGCCTGCCAAAGACGAGCTGCAGGAAGCGATGAGCCTGCTGCGCGCGCACGACTTCGGCGTCGCGCTGCAGTTCGGCAACTACCGCTAGTCGCGTCACGTCAATCACAGAGACACGGAGACACCGAGACGCACAGAGGCCGTTCTTCGGGAAGCCCCAAGAACGATCTCCGTGCGTCTCCGCGTCTCTGTGGCTCTGTGATTGACCAGCGTTGCACGATTCAGTTGCCCAGCTCGGAATCGGCAAGGTGCGCATCGTGTGCAGGCCGGGCGCGGCGTCGATCACCTTCGGGATGGAGTTGACGGTGATCGACGCGGTCGCGACGTCGCCGTGGACGCCGCCGGCGATCTTCATCGCGAGGCTCGGCGTGCCCTCGATGTCCACCGAGTCGTACGACTCGGGCGCGCCGAGGTACGCCTCCATGTGCAGCGTGATGATCGGCCTTGCCGCCGACATAGCCGATGCCGTCCTGGATCAGGCCGCACACCAGGCCCGGCGCGACCGTCAGCAGCGGGCTCGAGATGCCCTCGCTTGCTCACGACCGGCTTGATCTGATCGGTGACCTTGTCGAGCTTCCAGCCCATCGCGCCGGCGATCATCGCAATCGATTCGGTGAGCCCGACATGCCGCACGGTGCCGGCATCGACCCGCGCCTGGAACTGCGCGGTGGTCAGGCCGCAGCCGATCTTCTGCTGGAACGGCAGGCGGCGCGTCCGCGCGTCCTGGACGCGGTTGACCCTGATGCCGGTCACCTCCTGGCACACCCCGGTCAGCGTGATCGGCAGTGCGTCCATCGTGAAGCCCGGGTTCACGCCGGTGCCGACGACGGCGACCTTGGCCTTCCTGGCGGCGGCATCGATCTTCTTCGAGAGCGCCTTCTGGTTCCACCACGGATAGGCCAGTTCCTCGGTCGTCGAGACGATCGGCAGCTTCAACTTGAGCACCGCCTCGATCTGGGGCCACACTTTCTTCAGCGACGAGCTCGTGCACAACACCGCGACGTCGGGCCTGGTCGCCTTCACCACGGCGCGCAGGTTGTCCGACACCGTCACCCGGAGCCGGCGCTCGAGGCCGACGACCTCGCCGAGATCGCGCCCAGCTTGGCGGGGTCGATGTCGATGGCGCCGACGGCTTTGAAGCCGGGCCTGGTGGCAACCTGGCGGACAACCGCCGCGCCGATGGGGCCAAGACCGATATGCAGGACGCGAATAGGCATGAACGGGCGCTCTCCTCAGCAGCGCAAAACCGCGATTATAGTATCGCGATGCCCACGCCTGCCGGGCCGTCGGTGACGGTGCTGCTCGAACGCGCGCGGTCCGGCGACCGCGACGCGCTGGCGGCGCTGCTGCCGCTCGTCTACGACGAACTCCGACGCATCGCGCGCGGCCAGATGCGGCGCGAACGTCCCGGGCGCACTCTCAACTCGACGGGGCTGGTCCACGAAGCCTGGCTGCGCCTGTCGGCCAGCAGCCACCTGGCCCCGCACAACCGCGCGCACTTCCTCGCCATCGCCGCCAACGTGATGCGGCAGATCCTGGTGGAGCGTGCGCGGGCGCGTCATGCCGCCAAGCGCGGCGGCCATCGCGAGCGCGTGACGCTCAATGAGGCCGTGCTGCCCGGCCCCGAGCCCGACGTCGACGTGCTCGCCGTGGACACGGCGCTCGAAAAGCTGGCCGCGCTCGATCCCGAGCAGGCCAGAATCGTGGAGCTTCGCTACTTCGGAGGGTTGAGCGTGGAAGAGACCGCGGAAGCCCTCGACATCTCGCCGGCCACCGTGAAGCGGCGCTGGACGTCGGCACGCGCGTTTCTCGCCAGCGAGCTGGCACGCTCGTGACC
This sequence comes from Vicinamibacteria bacterium, assembly GCA_963818215.1. Taxonomy (GTDB): domain Bacteria; phylum Acidobacteriota; class Vicinamibacteria; order Vicinamibacterales; family JAENWD01; genus JAENWD01. The sequence continues at coordinate 60,042 of CAWFRL010000019.1, forward strand.
CAGCCGATGGACCCGCTCCGCTGGCCTCGCGTGCGCGACCTCGTCGAGTCGGCTCTCGAGACTCGCGGAGCATCAGCGCGCGTCCTGGCTCGACACCGCGTGTGGCGACGACAGAGCCGTGCGCGCCGACGTCGAGCGCCTGCTCGATGCCAACGCGCGCGCCGGAGGCCGGCTCGACTCGCCCGCCGACGTCGCCGCCGCCTTCGACGACGAGCGGGACCAGCCAGGGTTGGCGCACGGCGATCGTGTCGGCATCTACGTCATCGAACAGGAACTGGCCCGAGGCGGCATGGGCGTCGTCTACCGTGCCTGGGACACGCGGCTCGAGCGGTGGGTCGCGCTCAAGGCGCTGTCGCCGGCGCTGCCGGCCGACCTGCAGGCGCGCGACCGGCTGCATCGCGAGGCCCGGGCGGCAGGCAAGCTCTCGCACGAAGCGATCGCCACCATCCACGCGCTCGAAGACGTCGACGGCGACCTGTTCATCGTCTCGGAGTTCGTCGCCGGCCAGACGCTTCGCGCGCGGTTGAGCGATGGCCGCCTGCCGGTGCGCGAGTCGGTGGAGATCATGCTGGGCGTCGCGCGCGGGCTGGCGGCCGCGCACGAACTGGGCATCGTCCATCGCGACCTGAAACCGGAGAACGTCATGTTGACGACCGGGGGCCGGGTGAAGATCGTGGACTTCGGCATCGCCTCGGTCGGCGGCAGCAGCGGCCTGACCCGCACCGGCGTCATCCTCGGCACGCCGGGCTACATGTCGCCCGAGCAGATCAGCGGCCAGCCGGCGGACGCGCGTTCGGATGTCTTTTCGCTCGGCGTGTTGCTGTACGAGATGGTGGGCGGCCGGCCCCCGTTTGGCGACACCGCGTCGTGGACCGTCGTCTCGGCCGTGCTCGAACGCGACCCGCAGCCGCTGGGCCAGATCGTGGACGGCGTTCCCGCGGCGCTGGAGCGCGTCGTGACGACGTGCCTGGCGAAGGCGCCCGCGGCCCGGTATCCGGACGCCGGCGCGCTCGTCTTCGCCCTCGAACCCGTGCTTGCCGAACTGGCGACGCCCGGCAGGCCGGCGAGTGCGCCGGTGCAACGACACCGGCCGCAGTCGAGCCGACCGGGCTCGCGAGCGCGCGGTGGTGGTTGCAGTTCCATCAACTGGCCGCCTCGGTGAGCGCTCGCGCTGCTGATGATTCCGGCGTGGAAGCTCATGAGCCGTCTGCCGAAATTGTCCGGGCGGCTCCTCGTGATGGCGCTGCTCATCATGGCGGCTGGCATCGGCACGATGCGGTTGCACCTGTGGTTCACCGCCCGACACGATGGCGCCGGGCTCGCGGCCAGGCCAGCCGCGTCGTGCCCGTGCTGCGATGGGGCAACCGGCTGTTCGCGCTCCTGCTGGGTCTTGGCGGCGCCGCCGTCGCCGACCAGTCGCCCGAGCTTGCCGCCGTCTGCCTGGCCTGCGCCGCCGGCAATCTCGTGGCTGGCGAAGCTCATCGAGCCTGCCACCATCGAGCGCGCCCTCGGGCACCGCCCCTGAAGAACCCGAAGCACCCTTCGTAGTAGCATGCGCGGCATGCTTCGCCGTCCGGGCACGGCGCTGGCGTTGCTCGCCGCAGTGCTCGTCACAGGCACCGACGTCGTGAGCCAGCGCCAGACGCCGGCCGCCGGATCTGTCGAGCCCGCACCGCCGGCGGTTGCCCGGTCGCCGCGCAACGCCAACTACTCGATCGACGTCGAGCTGGATCCGGCCTCGCGCACGGTCACCGGCCGCAGCGTGGTGTCGTGGCGCAACATCAGCGGGCGTCCCACCAGCGAGCTGCAGTTTCATCTCTACTGGAACGCCTGGCGCAACACCGACTCCACCTGGATGCGCGAGCGGATCCGCGCCGGCCGCGGCCCTGGCGGCCCGATGCGACACGCCTGCGACGGCCGGCCGACGACTGGGGCACATCGACATCAAGGCGATTCGACTGGTCGCCGGCGGCGCCGCGCCGATGACCGACCTGACCACCGCGGCACATTCATCGCGCCCGACGATGGCAACCAGGACGACCAGACCGTGCTGTCGGTGCCGCTGCCCGGGGCCGTGGCGCCCGGCAGTCGGTACGGTGGAACTCGCTGGACCGCCCACGTGCCGCGCACCTTCGCGCGCACCGGCGCGATTGGCAACTACTTCTTCATCGCGCAGTGGTTCCCGAAGCTCGGCGTGCTCGAGGAAGACGGCTGGAACACGCATCAGTTCCACGCCAGCACGGAGTTCTATGCCGACTACGGTGTCTACGACGTCCGCATCACCGTCCCGCGCGGGTGGGCGGTCGGCGCCACGGGGCGCGAGCGCGAACGGCACGACACGCCGAAGGGAAAAACGACCATCAGTACGTCCAGGAAGACGTCCACGACTTCGCCTGGACGACCAGCCCGGACTACGTCGAGAACACGGCCAGGTTCGCGCACCCCCCGCTGCCGCACCGATGCGGCTCCTGCTGCAGCCCGAGCACGAGGGGCAGGCAGAACGCCATTTCGCCGCGGCGCGTGCGACGCTCGATAGTACGGTGAGTGGTACGGCCCTTATCCGTACGGCCACATCACGATCGTCGATCCCGCCTGGCAGAGCGACGCCGGCGGCATGGAGTACCCGACCCTGTTCACGGCCGGCAGCCGCTGGCTGGCGCCGGCTCGCCGGCGACCCCGAGGGCGTCACGGTCCACGAATGCGGCCACCAATTCTGGTACGGGTTGGTTGGCAACAACGAGTTCGAGCACGCGTGGCTGGACGAAGGGCTGAACACGTTCTACCTCGCCGAGTGATGGACGAGACGCTCGCCCCGTTCAATTCGATCCGGTTGTTCGGCGGCTTCGTCCCGTGGGTCTTCCACGACATGCCGCAGACGCGCGGGACAGCGGCGGGCATGAACGGCTATCGCACGGCGGCCTCCACCGATGTGCCAGCGACGCCGTCGTGGCGCTACTTCCCTGCAACCGGGCGCTATCACTTACAACAAGACGGCGCTCTGGCTGCACACGCTCGAGCGTGACATCGGCTGGCCCCGGCTCCAGCGCGGCATGTCGCTGTTCTTCGCGCGATCGGCGTTCCACCATCCGAAGCCAGAGGCATTCTTTGCCGCCATTAACGAGGGGGCCGGGCGCGATCTCACCTGGTTCTTCGATCAGGTCTATCGCTCGTCGGCGGTGTTCGACTACGCCGTGTCCCAGCTCTCGACAGCGTCGGGCGCGCGCGGCCGGGTCTGTGACGGCGGCGCGCGGCGATTGCCGACGGGTGAGGTCGCACGGGCTGTCACACCGAAGTCGTCGTGCGACGTCTCGGCGAAGGCGTGTTCCCGGTCGAGTCGTCGTGACGTTTGCCGATGGGTCCACGGCGAGCGAGCGCTGGGACGGCCGTGAGCGCTGGAAGCTGTTCACCTACGACCGGACCGCGGCGGCAGTGTCGGCTGAGGTCGATCCGGATCACGTGCTGCTGCTCGACATCAACCGCCTCAACAACAGCCACGCCGTCGCCTCTCGCGCCCAAGGCGGCCGTCAGTGGGCGGGACGCTGGTGGCTCTGGCTGCAGGATCTCGCGCTGACGTATGGCTTCTTCGTCTGATCCGCGGTCCGCGCTCCAGGTGAGGCGCAGGTCCGCACGAAGGGGACGCTGTCGGTCGTCGCCGAGGGATGGCGCCGCGTCGCCGGGTTTCCGGCTGGGCTTCTCGCGCTGCTGCTGGGCACTTCCGCCGCGACGATGCCGACGCCGTCGTGCTGGGCGCGTCGATCGAGGACCATCTCGGCGACAGCCTCACGGCGTCGACGGCCGCCGCCGGCGTCGATCTGCGCTGGTGGGAGGAGTTTGCGGCGCCAGTGGGGCGCCCCGTTCGTTCACCCCGGCGATCATCGGCGGCGCGGCGCCGGTCGAGACTTCCCGGTTTGCTCGACGCAACGGGCCGCGGCTGAAGTGTTCGGCGCGCGGCGCTCGGCCTGCTGCTGTGGCTGTTCCTCAGCGGGGGCATCCTCGATCGCTACGCCCGCGGCGGCGCCGGGCGCCGCGGGTTCTTCGGGGCGTGCGGCGTGTTCTTCTTCCGATTCCTGCGGCTCGGGGTCCTCGTCGGCATCGCCTACGCGGTGCTGGCCGGGCCGTATCACTCGCTGCTCCTTCACGTCGCGTATCCATGGCTGACGCGGGAAACCACCGTCGAACGCACGGCGTTTGCCTGGCGTATTGTCCTCTATGGGGCCTGGCTCGCGCCTGTCCTGCTGGTCAACCTGATCGTGGACTACGCCAAGGTGCGCGCCGTCATCGAAGACCGGCACAGCATGCTTGCGGCTGGTCGCCGCCGGGCGGTTCGTCGTGCGCCATCCGGGGGCGGTGGCCGCGGTGTACGCCGTCAATGCCGCCATCGCGGCCGTCGTGCTCGCGGCGTACATCGTGGTCGCGCCCGACGGGCGCGGCGGCGACTGGCGCCTGATGCGGTGCTGGGGATCGGCGACGTGTACCTCAGGCGCGATGGCCATGCGGCTCGCGTTCCTCGCGAGCGCCATGGCGCTGGTCGAACAGCACTTCGCCCACGCCGAGTACACGGCCCCGCCGCTGCCCATCTGGCCCGACTCGCCGGCAGCCGAGGCCATCGAGAACGCTGCGCTCGTAGCGGGGCGACAGCGGCGCAGGGCGACAGCCCAGGACCAACCGGACCCGGCCCGAGCGCCCGGGCTACGCTAAGATCAGCTGAAGTGGTCGGCACTACCATCCAGCACTATCGGGTGCGCGACCGCCTGGGCGGCGGCGGCATGGGTGACGTCTATCGCGCCGAAGATACGAGGCTCGGCCGCGACGTCGCGCTGAAGCTGCTGCCCACGGCCGCCCGGGACGATCCCGAGCGGCGCGCCCGCTTCATGACCGAGGCACGGGCGGCTTCGGCGCTCCGCTCGCCGCACATCGCAACCATCTACGACATCGGCGAGGCCGACGGGACGGTGTATCTCGCGATGGAGTACGTCGAGGGCGAGCTGCTGTCGGCGCGGGTCGCGCGCGGGCCGCTGGCGGTCGCCGAGAGCCTCGACGTCGCCTCGCAGGTGGCCGATGCCCTCACCGAAGCTCATGAGCGCGGGGTCGTCCACCGCGACATCAAGAGCGCGAACATGATCGTCACCGCGCGGGGCGTCGCGAAGGTCCTCGATTTCGGCCTCGCGAAGTTCGTGCAGGCGCCGGGCCGGCGATGGACGTCGGCATCACCGTGGCGACACGACACGATGGCGGGGATGGTGCTCGGCACGGTCTACTACATGTCGCCCGAGCAGGCGCTCGGACGGCCGGTGGACCGGCGGTCGGATCTCTTCTCGCTCGGCGTCGTGCTCTACGAGATGCTCGCCGGGCGGCTGCCGTTCCAGGCCAGACCTTCGGCGAGATCGTGGACGCGATCCTGAACCAGCCGCCGCCCGCGCCGGCCCGGTTCAACTACGCGCTGACGGCCGACGTCGAGGCGGTGCTGAGGAAGGCGCTCGAGAAGACGCCGGAGATCCGCTACCAGGGCCCGCGACCTCTACATCGATTCCTGACGCGCCGGATCGCGCTCGACGGGCGGCGCGGGCCGGCGAGCGGCTTCCGCGCAGCGGCGGCCGCGGGCGTGGTCGCGCCGCCGGAAAACTCGATCGCGGTCATCACGTTCACCAACATCACCCGCGAGCCGTCGACGAGTGGATCGGCTCGGGCATCGCCGAGACGGTCACCTCCGATCTCAAGAACATCCCCCGCCTGACCGTGATCGGCCGCGAGCGCATCTTCGACGCGCTGCGCAACCTGCACCCGGCGAGGAGCGCCGCTCGACGATCGGTTCGCGATCGAGATTGGCCGCGGGCTCGGGGCGCGCTGGATCGTGGCGGGCGGCTATCAGCGGTCCGGCCCGAGATCCGCATCACGGCCCGCTTCGTCGAGGTCGCGACCGGCGAGGTCCTCCGCAACGTGAAGATCGACGGCCCGATCGGCGAGATCTTCCGCCTGCAGGATCGAATCGTCTTCGAGCTGACGCAGGGGCTGCAGCTGAGCTGGGGCATCGGAGATCGCCGAGATCGAAAGCCGGAGACCCGCTCCGTCGAGGCGTACGAGCTGTTCTCGCGCGCCGTGCTGACGCTGCGGCTCGCGACGCGCGACGCGCCCGACCGCGCCATCTCGATCTTCGAGAAGGCGCTGGCGATCGATGCCGAGTACGCGGAGGCCTGGGCGGGGCTCGGCGGCGCGTACCAGCTGAAGGGCACGTTCCTCAATCTGCCCGAGCTGCTCGAGAAGGCCATCAGTGCGAGGACCGCGCGCTGGCGCTCGACCCGAGCTGGCCGACGCACACGTGGCTGGGCGCCGCGCTGCTCGCGCTCGGGCGTGCGACGAGGCCGCGACGCGCTCGATGCGGCAGCGCGCCGACTCGAAGCACGCAGGCGCGCGCCATGCTCGCGCGCGCGCACTGGATCGGACGCGGCGACCTGCCGCAGGGCATCGCGGAGCTCGAGAGGGCCGTGGCCATCAACCCGCAGCTCGGCTACGGGCACCTGCAGCTCGCCTTCCTCTACACCGAGCACGGCGAATACGAGCGCGCCGGGGCCGCGGCACGGCGCGGTCGATCTGCAGGAGCGGTACATCTCGGGGGAGAAGGGCTGCTGGTCGTGGGCGCGCACACGCGGCTCGGCTACGTCCACTACCGGGGGGGCGGTACGCCGAGGCGGTGCAGGAGTACTTGCGCGAGCTGATCTCTGTGGGCGAGCGATCACGTGCTAAAGGATCGCGCCTGATCGAGCTGCACCAGAAGCTGGGCGCCGCGTACGTGCGCCTGGGCAAGGCGGCCGATGCCGAGCGGCACCTCGGGCTCGCGATCCGCAGCTACCGAGCGGCCGCGCGCGGCGGGCGACCCGGCGACCGAGTATTACGCGGCATCGCCTCGCGCTGCGCGGCGACGCCGAGCGCGCGGTGAGGTATCTGCGGGGCAAACCAGGCCCGCGGCGCCCTGAACCGGCGGCGCGTGGCGCACGACCCCGACCTCGAGGAGCGTCAGGCCGGCGCTCGACGCGAAGGGACTGGTTGAACTGCAAAACGCAGCTCTGACGATTGCAGATAGCGAAGATTAAATAATTAAACTCTCAGCTCGCAGGATCGAGGCAGTATAGCCCGCGAGAAGTGCGTCGAATCCGGGATCAAGCGATGCCGGAATAGCATCACATCAGAGGCAAGGTACCGTCGTCGCGATCAGCCATGTACCGGACGAATGGCTGCACCGGCGTCGTCGGCTCGACGACGTGCGGACCTAAAGCTCTTCGGAGCCTGTGAGCGTTAGTGGTTAGAGTTTTTCTCAGTTTTTTGTTGTTATAGAGGAGACTGCAAAGGTAGTTATTATAGGAGAGCATCGTTCAAGATACAACGTGTGGATGGATTGGCTGGCAGGTGTGAACGAGGGGGACGGACGACTAATCCGTCAATTCCTCCATGGCCGCCACGTCCAGCCCGCCGCGGCCCTCGATGATCGCTCGCACGCCTGTCGGCGTCGAGCGACTCGACCTGCAGCAGTTCCTCGGCCAGCGCGGCGCACCGGCGCCGCGGTGGCGCGCCACGACCTGGCGCGCGGTCTCGTAGCCGCTCATCACCAGGTCGCGAATCTCGTCGTCCACGCGCCGCGCCGTCGCTTCGCTGAAGCCGGCGCCGCGGTCGTCGTCCCACGGGCCGCCGGCCGCCGGAAGGCGACCGGGCCGAACGCCGACATCCCGAACTCGCACACCATGCGCCGCGCGATCTCGGTGGCGCGCTCGATGTCGTTGCCGGCGCCGCTGGTGATGCGGCCGGTGAAGAGCTCCTCGGCGACGCGGCCGCCCATCAGAATCGCGAGCTGCGCCTCGAGGAACGCCTTCGAGTGCGTGTGCCGGTCGGACTCCGGCAGCTGCATCATCACGCCCAGCGCGCGGCCGCGCGGGATGATCGTGACCTTGTGAATCGGATCGGCGTGCGGGCAGCAGCGCCGCGACGACGGCGTGGCCGGCTTCGTGGTACGCGCGTCGTCCTGCGCTCGTCCTCGCGTCATGACCAGCGACCGGCGCTCGACGCCCATCAGCACCTTGTCGCGCGCCGGCTCGAGGTCGTGGGCGTCGATGGACGCGGCGGCCGGCCCGCGCCGCGAGCAGCGCCGCTTCGTTCATCAGGTTGGCCAGGTCGGCGCCGGAGAAGCCGGGCGTGCCGCGCGCGACCGCCGCAGATCGACGTCCGGCCCGATCGGCACCTTGCGCGCGTGCATGCGCGAGAATCGCCTCGCGGCCGCGCAGGTCCGGGTTGCCCACCGTCACCTGCCGGTCGAAGCGCCCGGGCCGCAGCAGCGCCTTGTCGAGGATGTCCGGCCGGTTGGTCGCCGCGATGACGACGATGCCCTGGTTCGGCGCGAAGCCGTCCATCTCGACGAGCAGCTGGTTCAGCGTCTGCTCGCGCTCTTCGTGGCTGAGCGACTGGCTGCCGCGGCTGCGGCCCGACGGCGTCGAGCTCGTCGATGAAGACGATGCACGACGGGTGCTTGCGCGCTTCCTTGAACAGCTTGCGGACGCGCGACGGCGCCGACGCCGGCAAACATCTCGACGAAGTCCGAGCCGCTGGCGAACAGGAACGGCACGCCCGCCTCGCCGGCAATCGAGCGCGCCAGCAGCGTCTTGCCCGTGCCCGGCGGGCCGACGAGCAGCACGCCCTTGGGGATGCGGCCGCCGATGGCGCCAAACCGCCCCGGCTCGCGCAGGAACTCGACGATCTCCTGCACTTCGTCTTTGGCCTCGTCGACGCCGGCGACATCGGCGAAGGTGACCGAGGTGCCGTCCTTGAGCGGCCCGGCCGCGCGTCCTGCTCCACCGACGGCAGGCGGCCGGGGCTGAGACGATAGAGGGCAAAGCCGAGCAGGCCGAAGAAGGCGAGCGTCACCACCAGCGCGCTGGCGCTGAACATCGCGCCGGCGCTGCCGGCCTTGACCTCGACGCGAATGCCGCGCGCGTCAGGTCGGGGACAAACGTCTGGTGCGCGGCGGCGTAGCCAAGCGGCGCGGCGGTCTGGACCCGGCTGCCATCGGCCTTGACGCCCACGAAGCGGTCCGGCTCGAGTCTCGACCTGCCGCAGAGCTGCCGGCGTCGATGGCGGTCAGAAACTCGGAGAACGCGACCTCGCGCGCCGGCGGCGCGGCCGCTTCGAAGGCCGGCCAGCAGGACGAGCGAAAGCACGAGCAGGACGCCGGTCACGATGACGGCGGCACGACGATGACGGGGCGTAATGCGCACTGGGCTGGGCTCCGAGTTCGTGTGTCTGCGGGCGTGCCCGCGCCGAAGCTCGAAGGGCGAAGGCGGGCGGCCTATCTATCGGCCGAGCTGGCAGATCCGTGCACAGCCGCCGACCGCAGGCGAGTGCAATCCCTGCGCCCGCGGAGCGATTGTAAGAAGTGGCGTGAAATACTGTCGTTGACGGCCGACAAGTGTCGCGGTCCCGACAGGGCCGGTCAACAAGCCCGTCGCGTCAGGCTGTGGCGGCAGGGCTTCAGCCCTGCACGCAGTTCGATCAGGTTGGGGGGCGGCGGAGGTTCAGCTCAAGCGGGCGGGCGCGTGGCCGCGCTGCAATATGGCTATACATATTGTATGATATGTATGGATATATGAAGACAACTGTAGAGATACCTGACGCGCTGTTGAATGCCGCTCGGCGCGCGGCGGCTCGCGACGGCGTGACCGTCCGCGCGCTGCTGATCGAGGGGTTGCACCGTGTGCTCGAGTCGCGAAAGCGCGACACGGCGTTTCACCTGCGCGACGCGTCGTTCAAGGGCGAGGGGCTGCAGCCCGAGCGTGGCCGAAGGCTCGTGGGAGCGGATGCGCGATCTGGCGTACGAGGGCCGCGGCGCGTGATCGCGGTCGACACCAACGTGCTTGTGCACGCGCATCGGGCCGACTCGGCATGGCACGACCGCGGCGGCCCTCGCCATGCGCGAGCTGGCCGAGGGCACCGCGCCGTGGGCCATTCCCTGGCCGTGCGTGCACGAGTTCCTGGCCATCGTCACGCACGCCGAAGATCTTCCGCCCGCCAACGCCTCTCGCCCACGCGCTCGATCAAGTGGACGCATGGCTCGAGTCGCCGCGCGCGGTCCTGCTGGCGGAGTCGGGCACCCACTGGGCCACGCTGCGCGCGCCGCTCGAGGCCGGACGCATCGGCGGTCCCGCAGGTCCACGACGCGCGCATCGCCGCGCTGTGCCTCGACCACGGCATCGACGAGTTGTGGACCGCCGACAGGGACTTCAGCCGGTTCCCTGGTGCACGGGTGCGCAACCCGTGATCGAGCGCGCCTGACCCGGCCGTCTCACGCCTACGCCAGCGGGCAGCCGGCGTTGTTGGCGATGATCGAGGCTGGGCTTGGACCGCGATGTCCGGCCCGAACTTCGGGGATGTGTGAGATGGAGCGACCCGCGCAGCATGCGGCTGGGGGTCAGATACTCGTTCTAACCCCCCAGCACCTTCGCCCGCGCCTGCTTCACCGCCTCCCGCAGCAGCGGGTCCGGCGACGGCGGCCAGCGCGTCGAGCTCGGGCAGCAGCGCCTTCAGCCCCAGCGCGCCGATGGCGTACGCGCCGCACGACTTGAGCCACGGGTCGTCGCTTTGCAGCAGCATGCGCACGGCCTCGGCCGGCGACGGGGGCCGGGCGCTCAGCATCCGGTGGGCCAGCGCCACGCGCGTCCCTGGTCGGCACGGCGCTGTCGAGCAGCGGCACCAGCTGCGTGCGCAGCTGCGGCGACAGGATGTTCTCGAGGAACTCCAGCGCGTTGTCGTGAACGATCCGGGTTGGTGGACTGGACGCCGACGTAGGCGCTGTGCAGGTCCTGGTGCGGGAACAGCAGCTTCAGCAGCCGGAAGATCCGCTCGAGCTCCTGCTCCATCGCGGCCTTGAGCGGCGCCATGACCGGCGCCGGATCGGCCAGGGCGCGGCAGCAGCGCGCCGATCATCTGGTACGACCGCAGGTGCCCGAGAATCTCGGCGTCGAGCAGCGGTCTCGAGCATCGTCGGATCGACGCGCCAGGTGGGGTGCAGCTCCTGCAGCTTGTTGAGCGCGCTGATCACGCCGTAGCGCACCTCGACGTCGGGGTCGAGCAGGCTCTCGCCCAGGACGGCGTGCGTGGCCTGCGTCCCGATCCGCTGCAGCACCAGCGGCAAGGCCCGCCGCGCGGCAACCGGCGTCTCCGGCGTCCACCATGTGGTCGCGCAGCGTGCCGACGACGCGGTCGCCGAACTGCGCCAGCGCGGCCGACGGCGTCGCCCGACAGCGCCGGGTCGCCCAGCCGATCGACGACGCGGCCGACCAGCTTGCGCTTGCGCAGCTTGCCGACGGCATGAATGGCGTGCCGCACCTGCTCGGCCTCGCCCGTCGATCAGCACGGCGCGGATCTGATCCTCGAAGTGGTCCGGCAGCAGCTCCAGCAGCCGCGCCGCCTCGTACCGCGTCCGCGGCTCCTCGTCGTCCAGCATGCGGTCCAGCAGCAGGCGCGCGGCGTCGATGTTGGTGTGCGAGCCGGGCTGCGACAGGAAGCTCACCATCGCGGCGCGGATCGAGAAGTCCGAGAACTCGCCCAGCTGCTCGATGCGGTCGAGCGGGTCGATGCGCGAGTGATGCGCGAGATAGAGCAGCGCCTGGGTCCGCACGGCCAGCTCGGGGTCGTAGAGCAGCTTCTCGACCAGCGGCTCGACCGCCTCGTCGTGGGACTCGTCGAGGATGCGGACCGCCTCGGCGCGGACCTCGCCCGACTGGTGCTGCAGCAGGCCGCGGACCGCCGGATGCGAGCGTGTGCTGGCCGGCCGCGCCCAGCAGCTTCAGCGCGTACAGCACCTCGGCCGGGTCGTCGCCGCTCAACTGCCTCGCCAGCAGTTCCGTGGCGGAGCGATCGAGGCCGGTCGTCGTCGCGCGCTCGGCGTCGAGCCGGTAGTTGTGGATGCTGTCCTGCAGGTTCAGCACGTACTGCCGCTGCGCGATGTAGGCCGCCACCAGCCAGCCGCCCAGCAGCGCCAGGCGTCACCCACGACATGCCCACCGGCCCCAGGCCGGCCCAGTTGGCAAACAGCAGGACGGAGAGGCCGGCCAGCCCGTCGCCGAGCCGCCAGACCACGGTGTCGATGAACGACTTCACGCTCAGCGTCTGCTCCGCGGGCACCGGCAGGTACAGCAGCTCGACCGTCGGCTTGTCCACGGCGTACCGCAGCACCTGGTCGGTGCCGCGCAGCACGACCGCCGCGGCCAGCGTGCCGACGATCAGCAGCCCTCCGGTGCCCAGCGTCAGCGCCACCGGCACGACGAACAGCGCGAAGCCCAGGCCCGCGCGGCGCAGCAGGCGCCCCGTCAGCACCCACTGCAGGGCGAACGACAGCCAGCCCGGCGTAGAAGTTGAACATGCCGAAGAACGCCGCCAGCTCGTCGCGCCCGACCGTGGACTGCGCCACGACCGCCTTGAACTGCCAGCCGATGACGGCCGTGGCCCAGGACGACAGCAGGATCACGCCGGCGATGGCGCGAAGGTAGGGCGAGCCGGCAATCAGCGTCAGGCTGTGCCGCAGCCCCGACGTTGGCGTCTTCTCCCCGTCCTCCTGCGTGCCGTCGCCCGACAGCGGCCGCAGCAGCCAGAGCCGGTCCACCAGCACGCCGGCAATGACCAGGCACACGGCCATCCCGATGAGCGAGCTCTCGGCGCCAAACCGCGTGGCGGTGTACCGGGTGACGAACCCGCCGATGATCCAGCCGGCCGTGGCCCCGCTGCCGATGAAGCCAAACATCCGCTTGGCCTCGCGCGTCGTCAGGACGTAGTTGGCCAGCGTCCACACCTGCGCCGGGGCCACGACGCCGAACATGCCGACCCAGACGTAGAGGACCGGCGTCAGCCAGGGCGCGTCCGAGATGTGGGTCAGGTACCAGAAGCCGAGGCAGTTGATGGCGAAAAAGCCCAGGCTGCCCATCAGCAGGCGTCCGGACGTTCGCCCGCCGGGCTATCCGCAGGTAGACCGACACCCAGATGCCGACGATGGCGGCGATGGCCATGTCGGCATAGGGCAGCAGCATCGCCCCGAACTCGTCGATGAACAGGGCGTCGCGGACGGCCTTGCCGACGGTGAAGCTGCCGATGACGAAAAAGAGATAGGCGAACAGCAGCAGCCCGCGGCCCAGTTCGCCCGGCCGGAGGTCGAGCACGCGTTCAAGGCGGCTCAGCATCGTGCTGGCGGGAGTTTACCTGAGTTAAGATGCGGCCACGGATTCCCCTGAATGAATGCCTTTTTCCGGAAGCTGCTCTCCCCGGTCGTCGAGCTGCGCGAGACCGAGCTCGCGACGGCGCTGATGATGTTCGCCTACTCGTTCCTGGTGATGACGTCGTACACCGCCCTCAAGCCGGTGACGCGGTCGCAGTTCATCAAGGATCTGGGCGCCGACAACCTGCCGCTGGTGCAGTTCGCCTTCGGGCTGCATGATCGGCTTCATCATGCAGGGCTACTGCGACCATCGTCGGGCGGATGCCGCGCCGGTGGGCCCTGCCGATGACGCTCGGCGGGCTGGTCGGGCCTGCTCGTGGTGTTCTGGCTGTGGTTCCAGAGCGGGTCGCACGTGGGCGTCGACGGGCTTCTACTTCTTCGGGCTGATCCTCGGCATCCTGGTCATCAGCCAGTTCTGGACGCTGGCCAACGAGGTGTACGACCCGCGCCAGGCCAAGCGCCTCTTCGGGTTCATCGGCGGCGGCGCCAGCCTGGGCGGCATCGCCGGCAGCTCGCCTGTCGCTGCAGGCCACGGCCATCGGCACGACCAACCTGCTGCTGGTCAGCGCGGCGCTGATGACCGTGTGCCTGGTCGCTGGTCGTCGCGATCATCAAGCGCGAGAAGCCGGAGCATCAAAGGATCGCTCACCGGCGGCGAGGACGAAGGCGTCAGCAGCTCGCGAGGCGCTGCGGCTGCTGCGCAACAGCAAGCACCTGCAGACCATCGCGCTCATCATCGCGTTTGCGGCCATCGGCGCCGCCATCGTCGAGCAGCAGCTCAACATGGCGACCGAGGCGGCCAAGGGCCAGGGCAACACCGACTCGATCACCAGCTTCCTCGGGCGAGGTGCAGCTCTACACGTCGATCATCGGCTTCGTCATCCAGGTCTGGCTGGTGAGCAAGATCCAGCGCTACCTGGGCATCGGCTTCGCCTGCTCATCCTGCCGATCAGCCTGGGCCTCACCGGCTCGTTCATGCTCTCAACGGCGCGCTGCTGGGCGCCGATGATCGCGCGCGTCATCGACACGTCGCTGCGCTACACGGTCGACAAGACCACGCGCGAGATTCTGTTCCTGCCGCTGCCCAACGACCTCAAGCAGCAGGCCAAGCCGTTCATCGACGTCACGGTGGACCGGTTCGCCAAGGGCCTCGGCGCGCTGCTCGTCCTGGTGCTGATCAAGGACTGCGGGTCAACTCGGGCTCGGGGCTGGCAGCAACTGAGCTGGGCGAGCCTGGCGATGATCGGGCTGTGGATCATGGCGGACCTCCGCGCCAAGCGCGAGTACCAGGCCGTGTTCCGCCGCACGCTGGAACGGCAGGACATCGCGCCCGAGGCGCTGCGGCTCAGCGAGGCGGACCTGTCGACCATCGAGACGCTGGTCGAGGAACAGGGCCATCCCGATCCGCGGCACGTGCTCTACGCGATCGAGATGCTCGAGTCGCTCAACAAGCGCCATCTGATCTCGCCGCTGCTGCTGAACCACGAGTCGCCCGCCGTCCGCGCGCGCGCGCTGCTGACGGTGGAAGGCGCCACCGAGACGCTGCGGCAGCGCTGGACGCCCGGCGTCGAGCGCCTGCTGAAGGACGACGACGCCGAGGTCCGCGCGGCGGCCGTGCGCGCGCTGGCCATCGTGCGAGGCGAAGCGGCGATCGGCCTGATGCGCCCGCACCTGGACGACCGGGATCCGCGCCTGGCCGTGACGGCCGCGGCGGCGCTGGCTCGGCCAGCTCGAATCCCGACGACGTCGACGCCGCCGAGGCGACGCTCGAGCGCCTGTCGAGCGACTCGCGGCCGTCGGCGGCGACCGCGCGCCAGGAAGTCGCCCAGGCGCTGGGCGCGATCGCCAATCCGCGCTTCCGCCGGCTGCTGGTGCCGCTGATGTACGACCCGCAGCGCGAGGTCGCGCTCGAGGCCATCAAGAGCGCGGGCCGGCTGGGCGGCGAAGACTACATCTTCGTCCCGCCGCTGGTGTCGCTGCTTCGCAACCGGCTGCTGAAGGCGTCGGCGCGGCAGGTGCTGGTCGGCTACGGCGAGGGCGTCATCGACACGCTCGCCTACTTCCTGCGCGATCCCGACGAAGACATCTGGGTCCGCCGGCACATCCCGTCGACGCTGGCGCAGATCCCGTCGCAGAAGACGATGAACGTCCTGGTCGACGCGCTGGGCGAGGGCGACGGCTTCCTGCGCTTCAAGGTGATCAACGCGCTGCTGCGGCTGAAGCAGTCGCACCCGCAGTTCGCGCTGCCGGCCGAGCGCGTGCAGCCGCTGCTGGTCCAGGAGTCGAACCGGTACTTCAGCTATCTGAGCCTGCACTACAACCTGGTGCACAAGGACCCGGCCGCCAAGGAGACCCTGATCGCGCGCGCGCTGCTTCGAGAAGCTCGGGCGGACGCTCGATCGCCTGTACAAGCTGCTCGGCCTGCTCTATCCGTGGAAGGACATCTCGGCGGCCCGGTGGTCGCTCGAGCACGGCGATGCGCGCGTGAAGGCCAGCGCCGCCGAGTACCTCGACAACCTGCTCGACAGCCAGGTCCGCAAGCGCGTGATGCCGGTGCTCGAGGACCTGCCGATCGAGGAGAAGGTCCGGCGCGGCAACCTGCTGCTGAAGACGCGCGTGCGCGACGCCGAGGACAGCCTGGCGCAGCTGGTGCACGACGAGGATCAGATCGTGGCGGCCGCGGCCATGCACTTTGTCGAGCAGCGCGGCCTCTGGGCCAGCCTCGCCGACGACCTCGAGTACGCGCTCGAGCATCGCGACCCGAAGGACTGGTACGTGTTCGAGGCCGCGTCGTGGGCGCTGGCCGGCCAGCGCCTGACCGCCGAGCAGCGCCAGAAGCGCTGGCTCGAGCCGCTGCCGGCGGTGGAGCTGGCCGACCGGCTGGCGCGGCTGCCGCTGTTCAAGATCACGACGGTCGACGAACTGTTCCGCATCGCCGGCACCGGCCGCCAGGTGCGGCACGAGCCGGGACGCACCATCTACGAGGCGGGCCGGCGCGCCGTCGGAGCTGCAGTTCCTGCTCGACGGCAGCGTCACGCGCGTGCCGGTCGACGAGGACGGCACGGCCGGCGCGGCCGAAGAGATCGCCGGGCCCGGCGTCGCTCGGCTTCGACGAGGTGTTCGAAGGGGTGCCGCAGAAGGCGACGGTCAAGGCCAGCGGCATCGCCATCTGCCTCTCGCTGCTCAACGAGCAGTTCCTCGGCCTGCTCTCGGAGAACACCGAGCTGGCGCAGGGCGTCTTCCGGATGCTGCTCGACACGCACGGCGGCACGGCCTGGGGCCAGGTGCTGCGCGACGTCGCGCATCCGCCGCAGCGCGGCGCGGCTCCGCGACGGCCTGCAGCCGATCGAGAAGGTGCTCGTCCTCGAGGAGATGCCGGTCTTCTCGCGCGCCTCCTCCGATCAGCTCGCGGCGCTGGCCGGCATCACGCGCGAAGTGAAGCTGACCGAGGGCGAGGTGCTCTTCGGCGCCGGCGACGCGCCGGCCATCCACATCGTGCTCGAAGGCGAGCTGTCGCTCGAGCCGATGGACGGCGGCACGCCGATGTCGGCCGGCGCCGGGCGACTGCACCGGCGTCTACGAGACGCTCGGCGGGCTCGACCAGACCGGCTGGCGCGGCCACGTCACGCGCGGCGGCGTGGCCTGCGGGTCGACCGCGAGGCGCTGTTCGATCTGCTCGCCGATCAGATCGACCTGTTGCAAGGGCTCTTCAGCGCGCTGCAGCGGCAGCCCGCGGTGCAAGCGGCACGGCAAACCGTCGACGTGTAGGAGGGCTCCCCATGCTCCGTCGTGCACTGGTTCTCGTGTTCGGTGTGTTCCTCGTCTGCGCGCCGTCGCGGGCGCAGCAGCCCGCGGCGCCCCCCAAGCTCGAGTCGGTCCCGGGCGCGCCGATTCGCGGTCGAGGGGTCCAAGATCTGGATCGGGCGCGAGGCCGAGTTCGAGGCGTTCCTCAAGCAGGCGAAGGTCGAGCGAGTGGACGACGTGCCGGTCGGCGTCACCAAGCCCAAGCGCGCGTTTGTCACTCCCGGCGGCCTCGCGGGCAGCTTCGTCTTCAAGGAGCTGATGCCCAGCCGCAAGACCGGGTTCTTCGAAAGCTACAAGTCAGAGATCGCCGCGTACGAGCTCGACAAGATCCTCGGGATGGGGATGGTGCCGCCGACCGTCGAGCGCAAGCACGACGGCGTCACCGGCTCGGCGCAGCTGTGGGTGGAGCACTGCTCGCTGCTGCGCGACAACGACACCACCAAGGCGCCGGACCCCGGCCGCCTGGAACAAGCAGGTGTACCGGCAGCGCGTGTGGGACAACCTGACGGCCAACATCGACCGCAACCAGGGGAACCTGCTGATGGACCAGGCGTGGAACCTGATCCTGATCGATCACTCGCGGGCGTTCACCGGCGGCGATGACGATGCCGTTTCCGATGACCAAGATCGACAAGGAGTTCTACCTGAAGCTCAAGGCGCTCGACGAGGCGACCATCAAGGAGCGCCTGGGCAAGTGGCTCTTCGACGGCCCCAAGCCGATCCTCAAGCGGCGCGACAAGATCATCGAGCACTTCGACAAGCTGCATCGCGCAGTACAACGAAGCCGCCGTATTCATCGTAATCTCGATGACGTACGTCAACCACAGAGACACAGAGAACACAGAGGACGCACAGAGAGCTTGATTTGGCAGGCAACGCCACGAACGAGCGTCAGCCCAACAAAAGCTCTGTGCGTTCTTTGTGTCTCCGTGTCTCTGTGGTTAACGTCCGTCATCGATGGTTGACGTCCGTCATCGAGTAACGAGCGACTTGACCGCCGCGACGATGTTGGCGGCGCCCACGCCGAAGTGCTCCAGCAGTTCCTCGGGCTTGCCGCTGCGCGGGATCTCGCGCACGGCCAGCCGGTGCACGACGTAGCCGGCCGGCGCAATGGCCCCCGCCACCGCGTCGCCGAGGCCGCCGGCCGCGTAGTGATCCTCGACCGTGACCACCCGGCCCGACGTCGCGCGCGCGGCCGCGGTGAGCGTCTCGGCGTCGATCGGCTGCACCGAGTACGCGTCGATCACCCGGATGGCGATGCCGTCTTTGGCCAGCGCGTCAAACGCCTTGAGCGCCTCGAACACGGTGACGCCGACGCCGACGACCGTGACGGCGTCGGCGGCCGACTGGCGCAGCACCTTGGAGCCGCCGACCTTGAACTCCTCGTTCGGGTCGTAGGTCACCGGCGTCTTCGGGCCGGCTCGTGCGGATGTAGACCGGTCCCGGCTGGTAGGCCGCCAGCTCCACGCATCGCTCGGCGCTGACGGCCTCGCACGGGTAGAGCACGGTGAAGTTGGGTTCGGCCCGCGTCATCGCCAGGTCTTCCAGCGCCATCTGCGACGGCCCGTCTTCGCCAATGGACACGCCGGCGTGGCTGCCCGCCAGCTTGATGTTCAGGTTGCTGATCGCCGCCATGCGGATGAAGTCGTAGGCGCGCGTGAGAAAGCACGCGAACGTGGACGGAAACGGAATCGCGCCGCGTGCCGCAAAGCCCATCGCGGCGCCCACCATCACCTGCTCGGCGATGTAGTGCTGGAAGAACCGCTCCGGCGCGACCTTCTCGAACCGCTCGCTGAAGGTCGAGTTGCCCACATCGGCGTCGAGCGCGACGATGCGGTCGTCGATCTTGCCGATGCGCGCCAGCGCCGTGCCGTAGGCCTCGCGCGTCGCGACCAGGTCGCCCAGCTTGTACGCCGGCGGCGGGATCACGGGGCGCGGCTTGGGCGCCGGGTCCTCGACCGTGGGCTTGGGAATCGACGCGCGCAGCACCGCAATCGCATCGGGCGCCACCGGCTTCAACGTCGATTCGAGCTCCCGCACGGCGCGGTCGGCTTCCTCGCCGGCCTTGAACGCCTTGCCGTGCCAGCCTTCCTTGTCCTCGGCAAACGACACGCCCCGGCCCTTGAACGTCTTGGCCAGGATCATCGTCGGACGGCCCTTGGTGGCGCGCGCCTCGGCCAGCGCGTCGAGGATCGCGCCCAGGTCGTGGCCGTCGATCTGCACGGTGTGCCACCCGAAGCCGCTCCAGCGGCGGGCCAGCGCGCCCAGGTCGTGCTGCCAGATGGTCGGGCGGCTCTGGCCGAGGCGATTGACGTCGGTGATGGCCACCAGGTTGTCGATGCCAAAGTGCGTGGCGCTCTCGGCGGCCTCCCACACCGAGCCTTCCGCCGTCTCGCCGTCGCCCATCAGCACGTACGTGCGGTAGTCGGACTTGATGCGCGTGGCGTTGAGCGCGATGCCCAGGCCCGCGGCCAGCCCCTGCCCCAACGACCCGGTGGCGACGTCGACAAACGGCAGGCGCGGCGTCGGGTGCCCTTCGAGGTCGTTGCCCAGCTCGCGCAGCTTCAGCAGCTCGGCCGGCGGCACCAGCCCGACCGCCGACCAGGCGGCGTAGAGGATCGGCGCGGCGTGGCCCTTCGACAGCACGAAGCGGTCGTTGTGCGCGTGGCGCGGGTGCCGCGGGTCGAACCGCATCTCCGCGAAGAACAGCGCCGCGACAGAGTCGGCCGCCGACGCGCACGTCGTCGGGTGTCCGCTGCCGGCCGCCGTCGTCGCGCGAATCGAGTCGATGCGCAGCTGAGTGGCGATGTTGTGAAGAACGGGAATCAGCTGTGCACGGTCCTGCGACACGGTAGCCTCCTGAAACTCAAGCAATAGCAGTCGATTACGTGACGTCAACCACAGAGACACGGAGAACACCGAGGACGCACGGAGCGCTCTTGACTTGGCAGGCAACGCCAAGAACTAAGCTCAACCCAAGAAAACTCTGTGCGTTCTCTGTGTCTCCGTGGCTCTGTGGTTAACGTTCGTCATCCCCAAACATCTCCAGCACGGCCAGCACGTACGGGGCGCCGAAGAGCCCGTGCTCGCGGTAGCCGGTGGTCTGTCCACGAAGCGTGTCGAGGGCGCGCTGCTGGAGGTCGACATCACCGGTGAGCCGCGCGAGCCTGGCGAGCACCGTGGCGGCGACGCAATTGGCCGCCAGCGGCTTCAGCGGATCGGCCAGCATCCCGACGGCATCGGGCCCGGTCGCCGGTCGATCGAAGAAGCCGCCCGACGCGCTCATCCCACAGCGTGCGCACCGCCGTGCGCATCAACTCTTCGGCCATCATCGACCAGGTCGGGTTGGCCGTGGCCTCGTGCAGGTCCAGCAGCGCGCGCGCGGCGTACACCTGATCGGTCAGCAGGCCGCGCACGCCGGCGCGTCCGTCCACGTAGTGGGCCAGCCCTTCCCCGGGACGATACGACGCGACCAGGGCGCCGTCGAGCGCGCGGCCACCGAACTCGGACAGCGACGGATCGCTGAAGGCGCTCGCCGGCGAAGATCCACGCCGAGGCGGCCTGCGCCGTCCAATCGGTGAACAGCGTGCGGTCCACGCGCGGGGGCGTGAACGACCGGCGCAGCGCCGCGGAGGCCAGCTGATAGAAGCCTTCGTCGGCGGCCTGGCTGCCAAAGAAGCGGCCGCCGGCCTGATCGGCCAGCGTCTGGTGCACGTAGGCGATGGTGTCGCGCGCGACCTCGATCCACTCGGGCCGGTCGAAGGCCGCGGCCGCCTCGAGAAACAGCCGGACCATCCCGACCTGATCCTCGAGCATCTTCTCGGTGTGCGGCCGCATCCATTCGCGCGACGCCGCGTAGCGGAAGAAGCCCCCGTCGACGCCATCCCGAACGCCTTGACTGGCCAGCGCGTCGATCGTCGCGTACCAGCGCGTCGCTCAACGCGGGCGTCCGGGCGCGCGCGTACTGGCGCACGCCCTGCCGTGAGAGCGGCGATGTGGAGGAACTTGCCGTCGGCGCCAAATCCGCCGTACTCGGCGTCGACCTCCCGCACGATCAGGTCGGCCAGCCAGTCCGGCGCCGCCAGGTCGGGGTCCACGGCCAATGGCAGGGCGCGCGGCCGTGCGCGGCGCGCGGCCGCCACGGCATCGGCGCGCTCGTCGAGCGCGGCGCGGCCCGACTGGTAGGCGCGCGTCACCTCGTCGAGCATCGTCAACAGCCCGTCGGCCGGCAGGTACGTCGTCCCGGTCAGCATCTCGCCCGACGGCGTGAGCAGGACGGTCGTCGGCCACCCATCGAGGTTGTACCGATCGTTGACATCGGGCCGGCGGTCGGCGTCGACGCGCACCGGCACCAGATCTTCGGCGATGAGCGCGGCGACCCGACGGTCGCCGTAGCTGACCGTGTCCATCACCGCGCAGCCGTGACACCAGGACGCCGAGATCGACAGCAGCACGGGCTTGCCCTCGGCACTGGCCCGTTCAAAGGCGTCCGGGCCCCACTCCAGCCAGGCAACGGTGTGCGGTGTCGGCAGACTCATGCTCGCAGCCAAACCACTATAATAATCGGCATGATCGCGCTGCGGTACGTGTATGTCGTCGCCCTCGCGATCTGGGTGGGCGGCCTCATCACGATCGGCAGCGTCGTGGCCCCGTCGGCCTTTGCGGTGCTCGAGGCGCTGGGCGCGCGGCCCGCAGCCGCTTGCCGCCACGCTGGTCGGCGAAGTGCTGCGGCGGTTCCACGTTGTGGGGTACGCTGCGGGCGCGCTGCTGCTGTCCACGCTGATCCTGATGAAGGTGGTCGGCCCGCGGCCGCCCGGCTTTGGCGCGCGCCTCGTGCTGGTGAGCGCGATGCTCGGCGTCAGCCTGGTCACCGGGTTCTGGGTCGATCCGCAGATCGCGTCCATGCGCGCGAGTATCGGCGTGCCCATCAGCACGCTGGCGCCCGACGACGCGCGCCGCGTCCGGTTCGGCCGGCTGCACGGGCTGTCGACGGCGTTGATGGCCGTGACGACGCTCGCCGGGCTGGTGCTCTGCTACTGGGAAACGCGCGAATAGGTCCGCGACACGATGAGCCACACGATCACATTGATACCCGGTGACGGCATCGGGCCCGAGGTCACCGAAGCCGTGCTCCGCATCCTGCACGTGGCCGGCGTGGCCATCGACTGGGACCGTCAGGAGGCGGGCATCATCGCCTTCGAGCGGCACAAGACGGCGTTGCCGGTGGAGCTGCTCGACTCGGTGAAGCGCACGCGCGTCGCGCTCAAGGGTCCGGTGACCACGCCCATCGGCGAAGGCTTCACCAGCGTGAACGTCGGCCTTCGCAAAGCGCTCGACCTGTTCGTCAATCTGCGGCCCGTCTGGTCGCTGCCTGGCGTGCCCACGCGCTACGCGAACGTCGACCTGGTCATCGTCCGCGAGAACACCGAGGACCTCTATTCCGGTCTCGAGCACGAGGTGGTCCCGGGCGTCGTCGAGAGCCTGAAGATCATCACGGAGAAGGCATCGCGCCGGATCAGCGAGTTCGCGTTCGCGCACGCGCGTCGCCTGGGGCGCAAGAAGGTGACGGCCGTCCACAAGGCCAACATCATGAAGCTCAGCGACGGGCTGTTCATCCGCACGTCGCGCGACGTGGCGCGGACCTATACGGACATCGCCTACGAGGAGAAGATCGTCGACGCCGCGTGCATGATGCTGGTGATGAAGCCGGAGCAATTCGACGTGCTGGTGATGCCGAATCTGTACGGCGACATCGTCTCGGACTTGTGCGCGGGCCTGGTCGGCGGGCTCGGCGTCGTTCCCGGGCGCGAATCTCGGCCTGGAATCCGCCGTGTTCGAGGCCGTGCACGGCAGCGCACCGGACATCGCGGGGAAGAACCTGGCCAATCCGACGGCGCTGCTGCTGTCGGCGCTCCTGATGCTGCGGCACCTGGGCGAGACCGCGGCGGCCGACCGGATCCAGCGCGCGCTCGATGGGGTGCTGGCCGGAGGCGCCGTGCGGACGCGCGACCTGGGCGGCAGCGCCAGAACCTCGGAGTTCACCTCGGCGGTCTGCGCCGCCATCGAAGCAGGAGCCTGAACCCAGTGGCCCGCAACACAGTGGCCGACAAGATCACCAGGGGCGTCCTCGCACGCGAGGAAGTGGTGGCGTATCTCAACGGGAGCCATGGCGCCTCCGGCGAGCAGGCCGAGCAGCGTGTCCACGAGTACCTCGACGAGTTGCGCACGCGGCAGCGCCACGCCATCTACCGGGTGCTCAAGCACCCGCTCTATCCGATCTTCCGCAAGATCGACCGTCACCCCGAGCACATCGATCGCATCCACCAGGCGACCGCCAAACACCGGGTGGTCTACGTCTCGAACCATCGCAGCCACATCGACTACCTGATCGAACCGCTGGTGCTCGAGGACTCGGCCATCCGCCCGCCGGTGATTGCCGCGGGCATCAACCTGTTTGGCGGGCCGCTGGGGTTCATCCACAAGCACGTCACCGGCGCGATTCCCATCCGCCGCAACGTCAAGGACCCCGGCTACCTGATCACCCTCAAGGCATACATCGCCGAGATCCTCGGCCGCCACGACCTGATGTTCTACATCGAGGGCGGCAGAAGCTACAGCGGCGAGCTCAAGGCGCCCAAGACGGGGCTGGTCAACGCCGCGCTCAGCGCCGAACTCCCCGACCTGGTCTTTGTCCCCTGCGCGATCGCGTACGACCTGGTCCTCGAGGACTTCATCCTCGCGCACCAGAAGGTGAAGCGGCGCCAGCGCCCCTTCACGCACGAGCTCGCCGAGATGGTCCGCTACGCCGTTGGCTACCGCTCGCGCGCGTTTGTGACCTTCGGCAAGCCGATTGCCGCCGCCGGCATCGACCCGCACGCGCGGCGCGACGTGCTGGAGCTGGCGCACCACATCCGCGACTCGATCGGCCGGCTGATGAAGGTGCTGCCGACGATGGTGATGGCCACGGCCATGCGGCCGTCGATGGCGCGGGCGGATCTCGAGTCGGAAGTGGCGTCGCTGGTCGACGCCCTCCAGGCCGCCGGCGCCAATCTGGCCGCGACCAACCCCCGCCAGATCGTCGACGAGGCCTCGCGACTCTTCGACGCCCGCGGCATCGTGGTCGAAGAGGACGGCCGGTTCCGCGTGCGCGAGCGGATGGTGCTGAAGTACTACGCGCGCGCCATCGAACACCTGCTCCCGATTCCGGCCAGCCGGACGCACTGATGATCGACGCCGCCTCGAAAGCCTTCTTCCATTTCCTGGCGCGCAACGAGGGCCTCAAGGGCCTGGCCAGCCGCTACGGCATGGCCAGCCCCACCAGTTTCGCGCGCCGCTTCATCGCCGGCGAGAGCGTCGAGGAAGCCATCGAGGCGGCCCGACGGCTGGAAAGCCGAGGCCTCTCCCAGACGCTCGACTACCTCGGCGAGAGCGTCGCGACGCTCGAGGAAGCCGACGGCGCCACCGTGGACTACGGCCAGATCCTCGATCGCATCGTCGCAAGCGGCGTCGGGCGCAACGTCTCGCTGAAGCTCACGCAACTGGGGCTCGACGTGTCGCAGGAGGCCGCGCTGACCAACCTGCGGCGCATCCTGGAGCCTGCCAGGACGCACGGGTTCTTCGTGCGCATCGACATGGAGAACTCGCCGTACACCGATGCGACCCTCGAGATCTTCGAGACGCTCTGGGCCGGAGGCTTCACCAATCTCGGCGTGGTCCTGCAGTCGGCGCTGTTTCGCACGGCGCAGGATCTGCCGCGCGTGGTCGGCCGCGGCGCGCGGGTGCGGCTGGTGAAGGGCGCCTACAAGGAAGCCGCCGAGGTGGCCTACCAGCGCAAGGCCGACGTCGACGCGGCGTACGTCATGCAGATGCAATACCTGTTGCGCGAGGGGACGTTTCCGGCGCTGGCCACGCACGACGGCGAGATCATCGACGCGGCGAAGGCGTTTGTCGCACGCGAAGGCATCGCCAAGGATCGATTCGAGTTCCAGATGCTGTACGGCGTGCGGCGCGACCTGCAGGCGACGCTCGCGAAGGAGGGATACGGCGATGCGCGTCTACGTGCCGTTCGGCCGCCAGTGGTTCCCGTACTTCATGCGCCGCCTGGGCGAACGCCCTGCCAACGTCGCGTTCGTTCTGAAAAGCCTCGCCAGCGAGAAATAAGTCTTCCGGGTCCGTCTCAGGTACAGCGCCGTGATCGCAGCCGCAGCCGTGGTCAAGGCCGTGTGACCTGATTCCAGACAATCGGGCCCTTGGATCCTGTTCAATTTCCTGCACAGCCTGAAGCTCAGCCTTACGCGCAGAAATCAGCAGTAACTCACTGTCTTTTCAATGTGTTATCCATTCCAGGACGGACATGGCAGAGCGTTTGAAAGGAGAGGGAGTGACGCCTGACGGCCCGGAGAAACGAGACAGTCGGGGCAGGCGTCTTAGTCAGGCAGACGCGCAAGGAGCGGCGCAGGATATGTCGACGAATCTCGCACACGCGGCCTCGCAAGTTGTTGGCGCCGCGAACCCATTCGGCGTCATTCGCACCTGGTGGTCCCGGGCCTCCCGGTCGTGGTCGAGTGCCGTCTGCGGCTTCGGTGGCCACGATCCGCTCCTGCAGGTTGAAGGCGGCCGGATGTTCCTGCGTTGCACCACGTGCGGCCACGAGACGCCGGGCTGGACGACCAGCGCCCGTGGACCGCGGCCACGATTTGGCGGCGATCAGTGCTCGCCATCGCCTGAACTAGTTTCGCCCCCGCACGACAGCCATGACGGCGTCGTGACGGGAACCGGAGGCCGGATCGACCGCGGTATACGCGGCGCGTCCGGCCTCGTTTTCTGTACGGCCTCCGCCTTCGTCCCTCAGCCTTCGGTTCCCAGCCAGCGGGTGAACACGTCGGCGCACGCATCGAGGTCCTCGACCAGGACGTGCTCGTCGATGCCGTGGAGTCCGGCGCCGCGCGGTCCAAACAGCACCGTCGGAATGCCGGCCGCGCCAAGCAGCGCCGCGTCGGTCCAGAAACTCATGCCGGTGGTCGGGCGCTTCCCGTCCCGCGGTCGCCGCCAATCGTCGCAACCTGGCGGGCAACGGATGGTCGGCGTCGATGCCATACGCCGGCCGCGCGAGCAGCAACGTCACATCGGCGCGGAAGGCCGGGTCGGTCCGGCCAAGCGCATCGAGAATCGCCGCGACTTCCGAAAGCGCGATGTCGATCGGCTCGCCGGGCAGCGTGCGGCGCTCGACCTGCAGCGAGCAGCGCGCGGGATAAATGCTCAACTCGGTGCCGCCGACGATGCGCCCGGCGTGCAGCGAGCCGGTGCCGAGCCGTGGATGTGGCGGGCGCGACTGCAGGTCGCGGTCGAGCGACTCGAGCCGGGCGAGCACGCGTCCCATCAGGAGCACCGCGTCGATGCCGTCGGCGGGCCGGCTGCCGTGCGCCGCGCGGCCGTGCGTGACCACGTCGACACAGGAAAAGCCCTTGTGCGTGATGGCGACGGCCATGCCCGTGGGCTCGGGAATCACGGCCTCGTCGGCAACCCACCGCCTGGCGAGGACCTCGGCGCCAAGGCTCGCGTACTCTTCGTCGGCCACCGCGGCGACGATCACTCGTCCGGCGCCGCGACGCGGCCCCTGCAGCCATCGTTCGGCGGCGACGATCATGGCCGCCAGGCCGCCTTTCATGTCCTGCGCTCCGCGGCCGTAGAGGCGTCGGTCCCGCAGGTCCGGCGAAAACGGCGCCGTCATGCCATCGACGCCAACAGTGTCCGTGTGACCGCAGAGCATCCGCGTCGGCCCCGGCGCCGCGCCGTCGGCGATTGCGACGACGTTGGGCCTGCCCGCCGCGACCTCCTCCACGTCGACATCGAAGCCGGCCTGCCGCAGGTACGTCGCGAGCCAGTCCGCAATCGCAGCTTCGCCCGCGGCGCCAGGCACCAGTGACGGATTCACCGAGTCGATGGCGACCAGTTCCCGGGTGAGCGCGAGGGGGTCCATTACGCGGATTTGCCTGGATTACGCGGATGATCTATCCGCAGATTGCGCAGATTTCGCAGATTGTCGACGCTCATGCTGATTGGCGACGGCCGCAAGCGGCCGACGTGCGGCTACGCCGCGCCGCTCACCGGCATCGCCTGCCGAGTGTCAACAAAGTACGCTTCGCTGCGCCTTCTATCGACAAGAATCTGCGTCATCTGCGTAATCTGCGGATGAATGCTCCGCGTAATCCCACCGAATCCCGGGAATCTCTCACCAAGTCCAGTCGGCGATGAACACGTTGGTCTCGCCGCTGGCCTTCTGGAATCTGTTCGACGCAAAGACCAGCTTCTTGCCGTCGGGCGAGAACATCGGGAAGCCATCAAACGACGCGTTCCACGTCACGCGCTCGAGGCCCGTGCCATCCACATTCACGAGCCACAGCTCGAAGTCGCGCCCGCGCGGGTTGTGCTGGTTCGACGAGAAGATGATCTTCTTGCCGTCGGGCGAAAAGAACGGCGCGAAGCTGGCGCCGCCGAGCGAGGTGACCTGGCGCAGGTCGCTGCCGTCGGCGTTCATCACGAAGATCTCGAGCGAGGTCGGCCGCCAGAGCCCGTCGCGAAGCAGCGTCCGGTAATCATCGAGCTCTGGACCCGGCGTGAGAGTGCGGCCGCGGAAGACGATCTTCGTGCCGTCAGGCGAGAAGAACGGCCCGCCGTCGGGCCCGACGCGGTTGGTCAACCGCTTCACGTCGCCGCCGTCGGCGTTCATCGAGTAGATCTCCATGTCGCCGTCGCGCACGCTGGTGAAGACGATCCGGCCGTCCGGGCCAATGGTCGCCTCGGCGTCGTATCCGGGCGTCGAGGTCAGGCGCGTGATGCCCGTGCCATCCGCCCTGGCCTTGAAGATGTCGTAGCTGCTGTAGACCGGCCACACATAGCCGCGGCTGAAATCCGGCCGCGGCGGGCACGCCTTGCCGCCAAGGTAGGTGGAGGCGTAAACGACGTGCTGGCTGTCGGGCGTGAAGTACGAGCAGGTCGTTCGGCCCTCGCCCGAGCTGACGCGGCGCAGGTTGGAGCCGTCGATCCGCATCGCGTAGATCTGGTCGCACTCTCCGCCGTCGCGCGTGGACTGGAAGATCGAGCTCCTGGCCGTCGAACGAGAAGTAGGCCTCGGCGTTCTCGCCGCCGAAGGTCAGCTGCTTCACATTGGACAGATGCACTTCCTTCGCCGTTTCCGGCGCCGGCGCCAGCGCCGCCGGCGGCCCCTGCTGTGCCACCAGGCTGGCCGTCACCGCAACCACGATTCCTACCCCGATCCCGAACTTCATTCGCTGTCGCCCCTCCAAAAGACAACGCTATCACAGGGATCGGGTTCGCCAGGTTCACGGGTTCACGGGTTCACAGGTTCACGGGTTCACGGGTTCACAGGTTCACAGGTTCACAGGTTCAGGCGCCTCGCCGTAGCCGAAGGCGAAGGCGGGCGAAGGCGGGGTAGCATCAGCAGGTGGCACTCAGTGACAACGCCCTCGAATCGGCTCGCGCCATTGCGGCCGCGGTGGCCGAGGCCGGTGGCCGGGCGTGGATCGTGGGCGGGTTCGTGCGCGACCGTCTGCTTGGCCTCGACTCCAAGGATCTCGATCTCGAGATCTTCGGAATCGCCGCGGCGGATCTGCCTGCGCTGCTCGCGCGCTTCGGGCGGGTCGAGCCGGTGGGCCAGAGCTTTCCGGTGTACAAGGTCGGCGCCGTTGACGTCGCGCTGCCCCGGCGCGAGTCGAAGACGGGCCGCGGGCATCGCGGCTTCTCGGTGGAGGGCGACCCGCGCATGTCGTTTGCCGACGCGGCACGCCGGCGCGACTTCACCATCAACGCCATTGGCCTCGACCCGCTGACCGGCGAACACAACGACCCGTTTGCCGGCCGCGCAGACCTCGAGGCGCGGCGCCTGCGCGTCGTCGATCCGGCGCACTTTGGCGAAGACAGCCTGCGCGTGCTGCGCGCCGTGCAGTTCGTCGCACGATTCGGGCTTCAGGTCGACCCGGAGACCCGGGCGCTGCTGGCCGGCATTCCGCTCGACGACCTGCCGGCCGAGCGTATCTGGGGCGAGATTCGAGAAGCTGCTGGTGCGCGCCGCCACCCCCTCGACTGGGGCTGGCGCTCGCGCTCGACCTCCAGGTCATCGCACGCCTGTTCCCGGAACTGCTGGCGCTGGTCGGCTGCCCGCAGGAACCCGAGTGGCACCCCGAAGGCGACGTCTGGGTCCACACGCTGATGGTGATCGACCAGGCCCGAACCCGCATCGACGACCTGCCGCGCGCCGGGCAGATCGCGGTGATGCTCGGCGCGGTGTGTCACGACCTGGGCAAGCCGGCGACCACCGCCGTCATCGACGGCCGCATCAGGTCGCTGGGACACGAAGAAGCCGGTGTGGCGCCGGCCACCTCGCTGCTCGACCGGCTCAACATTCACGCCGTCGATGGCGTCGACGTCCGCCGCGAGGTGCTGGGCATCACCGCGCACCATCTCAAGCCGGGCGCGTGGTACAAGGTGCGCGACCAGGTCGGTGACGGCCGTTTCGGCGGCTGGCGCTGAAGCTCAACATGGAATGGCTGGCGCGCGTCGCCAAGTCGGACTGCCTCGGGCGGACGGGCACGTTCGACTGCACCGCGATGGACTGGTTTCTCGAGAAGGCGCGGCGCCTCGGCGTCGAGCACCAGCCGCCCAGGCCGCTGCTGCTCGGCCGCCACCTGATCGATCTCGGCGTCGCGCCGGGCCCTGCGCATGGGCGATGCTGCTGAAGCAGATCTACGAGCGGCAGCTCGACGGCGAGATCACGACGATCGAGGAAGGGATCGAGGCCGCGCGGGAGGTGATCGGAGCGCCGGAACTGAAGTTCGCCGAGCCTCACGTACGCAGGGCCGAACTGGTCACGTACGGTCGCGCGCCGGCCAGAATGGCGCGCGAGCGCCGACATCTCGAGGTTGCCGCCGCTGACGACGGCGACGTGCACGCCGCGCGAACCTGCCGGCGCCATCCTGCAGGGCGCCAGCCACCGACGCGGCGCCGCTGGGCTCGGCGACGAGCTTCGACTGCCGCACCAGGAACCGCATCGCGTCGCGGATCTCGTCGTCGGTCACCGTGACGACCTCGTCGACCAGCGCCTGCACGTGCGCGAAGGTGAGGTCGCCGGGCCGCACCGCCAGCAGGCCGTCGGCAATCGAGTCGATGGCGTCGAGCGTCGTCGGCTGGCCAGCCGCCAGCGACCGGGTCATCTTCGGCGCGCCGGCGGGCTCGACGCCAACGAGTCGCACCGACGGCGCCAGCCGCTTGACCGCCGCGGCCACTCCGGAAATGAGTCCGCCGCCGCCGACGGGCACGTAGATGGCCTTCACATCCGGTCTGCTGCTCCACGATCTCGAGGCCCGCCGTGCCCTGCCCCGCGATGATGTCGGCGTGGTCGAAGGGCGGCACGATGGTCAGTCCGCGTTCGGAGGCCAGCGCTTCGGCGGCCAGCTTGCGGTCGATCGACGTCGTGCCCGCAAACAGCACCTCGGCCCCGAAGGCTCGCGCGCCGTCCACCTTCACCGCAGGCGCCGTCGTCGGCATCACGACGACAGCGGGAGCGCCCAGCCGCCGCGCAGCCAGCGCCATCGCCTGGCCGTGGTTGCCCGAGGAATAGGTGATGACGCCGCGCGCACGAACCGCGGGGTCGAGCTGGCTGACGAAGTTGAACGCGCCGCGCAGCTTGAAGGCGCCGCCGGCCTGCAGGTTCTCGCACTTCAGCCACAGGTGGGCCCACGACTCGTCGCTTGACGCAGGCACCAGCGGCGTCACGCGCACGGCCTTGACGATGCGCTGCCGCGCGCGCTGAATCGCGTCGAGCTCGACGAGCGTCGCACCGGCACGTCAGCACCCAGCACTGGCACCCGCACGGGCACCGCACGACGCACCGGCACCGGCACCAGCACGCGTCAGTCCTTCTGCCCATTCCGCCACTCTTCCAGCAGCCGCGGCGCGTTGCCGCCAATCGACCGCAGGCTTGGCGTCCATCCCAGGGCGCGCGCTCGAGGGCTGCGCACGACCTGGTCCATCGCGAGGGCATCGGCATAGGCGCCCAGCTTGGCGCGCGCCTCGTCGAGCGGCATCAAGCGCACGTCGGGCTTGTGCGTCGTGTTGCGCGACAGCGCCTCGACGATGTCGAGCACGGATTCGTCGGCTTCGTCGGTGGCGTGATAGGTGCCGGAGACATCTGGCGCGGTCGCCAGCCGCACGTAGAGATCGGCAAGGTCGCGGTCGTAGATCGTCGCCCACCGGTTGCGCCCGTCGCCGATGATGCGGACCAGCCCGTTGACGGCGTCCCGCAGCAGATCGCCGACGATGCCGCGGGTGCCGCCGTACACGATCCCGGGGCGCACGACCACGGGCGTCAGCCCGGTGGCGCCGAGCACCAGCCGCTCGTGCGCGGCGCGCCAGGCGGAATGGGCCGCCGGCGATAAGGTGGCGCGCTCGTCGGCCGGCGCCGCCGTCGAGCCGAGCACCCACACGCCGGAGGTGTAGACCAGGCGAGGATGGCCGCCCGTGGACTTGGCAGCCGAGCACAGCGTCTCGACTGCCTTGGCGTCGGCCTCGGGCCCGCGCTGGGAGTCCAGGGCGGTATGAATCAGCGCGTCAAAGCCGATGGCCGCGTCGCGCCATCCCGACTCGGTCAGATTGCCGACGACGGCCTCGACGCCTCGTTTCTTGAGTCGTCCGCGCCCGCGGCTGATCGCGCACCAGGCCGGTGACCGAATGGCCGGCGCGCATCAGCGCCTCGAGCACCGCACCGCCGACGTAGCCGGTGGGGCCCGTGAGAAAGATCCGCAATCGCTCTCCAATCCGCCCGAAGGGATCGCCATTGTAGCCCTATAAATCCCAGACCCGAACGCCGTCGTAGAAGGTCATCGCGCCGTCTTCGCTGACCTTCAGCACCGGGCCGAATCGGCTGGCCGTCATCGCCGCGGTCGTCCGGGCGCCTTCGACGATCACGTCGTCGTGCTGAGGATCGGTCGACGCCGAGCGCAGGATCGCGCCGGCCGCGATCAGGCTGCCGCTGGAGTCGGTCACCGTCGCGCCGTCGAGGCTGGCGAGCGCGGCCAGCACGCTGGGCTCGAGGTCGGTGACCGCGCGGCCCGTGAGCAGGTCCAGCAGGTCGCGGCGTGTCGGCAAGCGCGCCAGCCGGCGCCCTTCGGCGGTCAACCCGATGTCGACGCGGTCGGCCACCGACACCAGATGGGGCACCGCGGCCGACCGGGTCGCGAAGCACCACGAACAGCGCGCCCTGACGGGCGTTGGACAGTTCGAGGGCCGTCTGGAACAGACGCGTCGCCAGCGACCGCTGGCCGACCGCCTCGGCCCACAGCTCGAACTTGGCCTGCACGTCCAGCAGGTGCCAGTGCGCGTGACGGAAGGTCAGGATCTCGGCGCCCTCGGCGAAGACCTTGATCTCGTGCGACGGGCTCAGCACCACGCACACGTGGCCGCCGCGGACCGTCGCGCGGGCGTGCGCCTCGTAGGTCGACGGCACCGGCGCTGGCAGCGTGTCCTCGCCGCAGCGCACCGACGACCACTGCCGCACGTCGACGATGTCGAGCAGGCGGCCGTCGTGAGTGGCCAGAAACAACGTGCGCTGACCGTCGACGAGCCGGAAGAAGCTCTTCACGCCGGTGAGCGACTGCGAGTACTCGAGCGGCGCGGGCTGCGGCGGCCGTGCGGACGCGCGCTGCGTCGCCGTCGGGGCCGAGGATGAGCACGCCGGACGAGATCGCGCGGTTCTCGTAGCTCGACAACGCCGCCACGCGCAGCACTTCGATGGCCGCGGCGATGCGGTCGGCGCGCGAGCTGCCCGCGCCGACCGGATAGGCGTGCCCGTCGGCGAAGACGCCCGCGTAGCGATCCTCGATGGCGCCCCGGAACAGCTCGCCGCGTTCGATCATCGCCTTCGGGTTGAGGATGGCGTGATAGCGGGCGGCCAGCACCGAGCCGATGGCTTTGGCCATCCGGATCTCGTGTGACGTGAACGGCCGCCGTTCCGGCACGCGCAGGCCGTAGCGCGTGCCGAACCACCGCACGTACATCACGCAGGGGTCTTCGGTGGGCTCGATCGCCAGCCGGCCGTCGGAACTGGCCGACAGCATCGGCTCGGTCTCGAACGTCGCCCGCGCGAAGAACTGCCGCAGCGCCGCCTGCAGAAAGCTGTCGTACAGGGCGCCAACGGCCAGCGCGGGCGGGAGGTTGGGGAGGACGCTCATGAATTGACGATTGCAGATTGACGATTACGAAATTACGCGGATTTCGTCGGCTGCCGGCAGTCTGAAGCCGGCAGCCTGAAGCCCGTATGATAAAGCAGCGCATGCGACGTGACACGCTGCTCGACTTCTTTGACGACCTGGCCGCGCTGCGCGGGACGTTTCTTGCCTACGACAACGGCTTTCGGCGCTGGTCCTTCTCCTACGCGGAGGTGAGCCGCGCCGCGCTGGCCTTTGGCGCGCGCCTCGCCGGGGCGGGGCTGACCAAGGGCGACGCGGTGATCTTCTGGTCCGAGAACCGGCCCGAATGGATAGCGGCGCTGTGGGGCTGCTGGCTCCAGGGCATCGTCGCCGTCCCCATCGACTACCGCGCCTCGCCGGACTTTCTCCGGCGCGTCGCCGGCATCGTCGGCGCCCGCCTGGTCCTGGCCGGCGACGAGGTGGACCACGGTCAGGCCGGTCCGACTCCCGTGTGGCCGCTGTCGGAATTCGACTGGCATGCGACGGGCCGAGGCCCCGCGCGCGGAGGTCACCCGGGACGACACGGCGGAGATCATCTTCACCTCCGGAGCCACGGCGGAACCGAAAGGCGTGGTCATCACGCACCGGAACGTCCTGGCCAACATCGTGCCGGTCGAGCGCGAGATCGTGAAGTACCCGGAAGTACGCGCGGCCGTTTTCGCCCATCCGGTTCCTCAACCTGTTGCCGTTGAGCCACATGTTCGGCCAGTCGATGGCGACGTTCATCCCGCCGTTGCTCGCCGGCACGGTCGTGTTCATGCGCGGCTTCAACCCGCACGACATCGTGCGGCAGATCGAGTCGCGCCGCGTGTCGGTGCTCGTGTCGGTGCCGAAGATCCTGGACGTGCTGCGCGAGCACGTGCTGCGCGCGGCTCCCGAGTCGGCCGAACCGCCGCCGGGCAAGGAGCACTTCACGCGGCGCTGGTGGCGCTATCGCCGGGCGCACCGCCTCTTCGGACTGAAGTTCTGGAGCTTCGTCGTCGGCGCCGCGCCGCTCGATCCGTCGCTCGAGGAATTCTGGGGGCGGCTCGGCTTCGTGGTGATCCAGGGCTACGGGCTCACCGAGACCGCGCCGATCGTCAGCCTGAACCATCCCTTCAGCACCAGCAAGGGATCGGTCGGCAAGGCCATCGCGGGCGTCGAGGTGAAGATCGCCGACGACGGCGAGATCCTCGTCAGAGGGGAGAACGTCACGAAAGGCTACTTCGGCGCCGCCGAAGCCACGGCCGAGGCATTCGAGGGCGGGTGGTTTCACACCGGCGACATCGGCGAGGTGGACGCGGAGGGGCGGATCTTCATCAAGGGCCGCAAGAAGGAAATGATCGTCACGCCGGAAGGCCTCAACGTCTTTCCGGAGGACGTCGAGCGGGTGGTGGCCGCCCTTGCCGGCGTGCGCGAGGTCGCGGTGGTCGGCGTCCGAAGCGGCGCTGAAGAGCGCGTGCACGCCGTCGTCGTCACCGAGCCTGGAGTGGACCTGCAGTCGCTGGTCCGTCAGGCCAACCTCTCGCTGCTCGATCACCAGAAGATTCGGGGCATCTCGTCGTGGCCGGCCGGTGAACTGCCGCGGACGGAAGGCACGCGGAAGCTCAAGCGGCAGCAGGTGCGCGACTGGGTGGCCTCGAGGCGGCGCCGCCTCGGTCACGACCGCGCACGGGTCGGGTGTGGAAGCGCTGCTGGCGCAGTTCACCGGCGGACGCGCTGTTGGCGGCGGCACGACGCTCGACGAGCTGGGCCTCAGCTCGCTGGAACGCGTCGAGCTGATGGTCGCGCTCGAGGAGCGGTTCGGCCGCACGATCGACGAGACCGCCTTCGCGAAGGCCGCCGACATCGCCGCGCTCGAGCAACTGGTGCGCGCCGAGCCGGCCGGCGAGGCGTCCGAGGAGACGTCGTCGCCCGAGCCGGTGGATTTCCCGTCGTGGAACCGCACGTTGTGGGCGCGCGCCATCCGGCGCGTGAGCTACATGACGTGGCTTCTGCCGCTGGCGCGACTGTTCGCGTGGGTCAAGGTCGACGGCGCCGAGCACCTCGACGGCATCGAGGGGCCGGTCATCTTCGCCGCGAACCACCAGAGCCACATGGACACGCCCGCCATTCTCTGGGCGCTGCCCGGGCGCTGGCGGTACCGCGTGGCGGTGGCGATGGCCAAGGAATTCTTCAAGGCCCACTTCTTTCCCGAGCAATTCACGCGAACCGAGCGGCTGACCAACGGCCTGAACTACTATCTGTCGTCGCTCTTCTTCAACGCGTTCCCGCTCCCCCAGCGCGAAGCCGGCGCGCGGCAGACGCTGCGCTACATCGGCGACCTGGTCACCGACGGCTGGTCGGTGCTCATCTTCCCTGAAGGCAAGCGGACGATGGCCGGCGAGATCAACCCGTTCCGGCCGGGAATCGGGATGATCGGCGCGAAACTGCACGTGCCGGTGGTGCCGGTGCGGCTGGACGGGCTCGACAAGGTGCTGCACCAGAAGGCGCGCATGGCCACGCCGGGTCCGGTGCGCGTGAGCTTCGGGGCGCCAATCGAGCTGCACGGCGAGGACTACGCGGCGCTGACGAAGAAGGTGGAAGACGCGGTGCGGTCGCCTGTAAGGGGCGCGCTGACGCGGCCTGCGAAGGTGCGAACCGCGAGCGCACGTGCCGTCGCGATCGTCGGCGTTGGACACCCCATCCGCCGATGTGGCACAATGTTTGATTGAAAGGACGAGAAGGTTGAGCAAGGACGATCTCATCGACATTCAAGGAACGGTCGTGGCCGTGCACAGCGGCGGGCTGTATCGCGTCCAGTCGGACGCGGGGCACGAGGTGCTCGCCCAGCTGAGCGGCCGCATGCGCCGGTTCCGCATCAAGGTCGTGCCCGGCGACCGGGTCACCGTCGGGGTGTCACCCTACGATCCGGTCCGCGGCATCATCACCTTCCGCGCACGATAAGCTTTTGAGTTCCCACACAACCGAACATCCCAACCCCGGCCGGCGGCGCAGCCGCGGCCCGAGCCGCGGGGGAGCGCGACGAGGCGGCCGACCGCCCCAGATCGCGCAGGTGGCGTCGTACTCGGCGCGCGAACAGGCGCCGCACGACCCGTCGCCACGTCCGTTTTCGACCCTGGATTTGCATCCGGCGCTTGCCCGCGGCATCGCCGACCTCGGTTTCAAGGAGACCCGTCCGGTGCAAAGCGCGGTGCTGCCCTACGCGCTGGCGGGCCACGACGTGATCGCGTGCGCCGAGACCGGCACGGGCAAGACCGGCGCGTTCGTGCTGCCCATCCTGCAGCAGCTGCTGAAGGACGCCGACGCCGCCGGCGGGACGCTCACGCCGGGCACGCGCGCCCTGGTTCTCGCGCCGACCCGCGAACTGGCCGTGCAGATCGAAGACACCGTCCAGGGCCTGCTCTATCACACGACCGGCACCAGCTGCGCCGTGTACGGCGGCGTGCCCATGGAGCCGCAGGAGCGCGCCCTTCGCGCCGGCGTGCACCTGGTGGTGGCCACGCCGGGCCGGCTGATGGACCACATGCGCTCGGCGGCGCACAACTTCAAGGGTCTCGAAGTGCTCGTGCTCGACGAGGCCGACCGCATGATGGACATGGGCTTCTGGCCCGACGTCCAGCGCATCGTGAGCGAGTTGCCCGCCGCGCGGCAGACGCTGCTGTTTTCGGCGACGATGCCCGACGAGATGCTGCAGCTGACGGCGTCGATCGTGCGCGAGCCGAAATACATCGAGCTGGGACGCGCCGGCGGTCCGGCCAGGACCATCACGCACGCGATGGAATCGGTCGAGGCGAGGGACAAGCCGCAGTGGCTTGCGCGGTTCCTGAAGAAGACCGACGGCCCGGCCCTGGTCTTCGTGCGCACGAAGCACGGCGCCGAGAAACTGGCCAAGCAGCTGCAGGCGCTCGGCGTCCGCGCCGCGGCGATTCACGGCGACCGCACGCAGGAGCAGCGCATGGCGGCGGTCGAAGGTTTCCGCGGCGGCCGGCACAAGGTCCTGGTCGCCACCGACATCGCGGCCCGCGGCCTCGACATCGACGGCATCACGTTTGTCATCAACTACGAAGTCCCGACCTCACCCGAGGCGTACGTGCATCGCGTGGGCCGCACCGGGCCGGGACCTCACGACGGGGACAGCACTGACGCTGGTCGCCCCGGAAGAAGTACGCGCGCTGCGCGCGCTGGAGAAATCTGTTGGCGTCCAACTTCAGTGACGAGCCGGTTCCCGGCCCGGTAAACGAGGTGACGCCGGTCGCGCCGGTCGAAACCCCTGCGTCGGCACCGGCGCCGACGCTGTCGCCCGCCGTGGAACGCTTCCGCTCGTGCCGCTGGCGGCGTCCGCCCGAAGATGGCATCGAGTGCTGCACGCACCGCGATGTCCTGCCGATGGCCGGCTCGAACGGCTTCAACCCCGACGCCTGGTGCCCGGAGTGCGAGCACTTCAAGGCGAAGAGGGCGCCGAGGAAGCGGCAGGAGCGGGAAGAGTACTGGTAATGGACAGTGCGAAGTGCCAAAGTGCGGAGTACGTGCCGTGCACTTGGCACTTCGCACTTTCGCATTTCACAGGTGTTCCGTAAACTCCCTCGCCAGCTCCGCCCACGCGCCGTCCGGCGCAAGGCGCTGATACGACTCCCAGTGCGGGCGCGCATCGGCTGATCGTTCGAGCTTCTCGAGCGTCACGGCCAGGTAGAAGTGCGCTTCGGCGTGTTCGGGATCGAGCGCGAGGGCGGCGTCGTAGGACTCGGCCGCCTGGTCGAAGCGTCCGGCGTCGTGCAGCACGTTGGCGCGGTTGTAGTGCGCTTCGAAGTAGTCGGGCGCCAGCGCGATGGCCTGCTCGTACAACGCCAGCGCCTCGGCCAGCCGATTCCGCGCGTAGTGCAGGTTCCCGAGGTTGATCAGCGCGGCCACCAGATAGGGATCGGCCTCGAGCGCGCGCCGATAGAGGGACTCGGCCAGGTCGGCCTGGTCCGGATCGTCGGACTCGAGCGCTGACGCCTCGAGAAAGAGCGCCTCGGCCCGCGAGATGTCGCTGTCGGATGGCCCGCCCGTTTCAGGCGGCGCCGGACGCTGCCGGGGCGTGAGCGCGATCACCCGCGCCGGCGTCGCGTCGATGCGGAAGTCGAAGGCCAGCTGGCCGTGCCGCTCGGCCTCGAGCTGGCGAACGACGGCACGGAAGGGCCGCCCTGCAGAAAGCGCCGTCGCCGTCTGGCGAATGACCGCGAGATCGGCAAATCCGTACGATCGCCCGGACGGCGTGCGCGCCGGCTGCACCAGACCCCATTTTTCGAGATAGCGGAGCTGATCCTCGCGCAGCGGCGGATAGCGCGACAGCACGTCGCGCGTCGTGACCTCACGTGCGTCTGACACCTTCGGCATGATAGCGCGCTTCGGATTACAATCGCCCCCGATGCTGCTCGCCGGAGACGTCGGAGGCACCAAGACACTGCTCGGGCTCTTCGCGAAAGCGCCACATCGGCCCACGCCGATCGCCGTCGAGTCGTTCCACACGGTGGAGTACGACGGCCTGGTGCCGATGATCCGCGAGTTCCTGCGGCGTCAGCCGGCCGGCGAGCCATCGGTCGAGGCCGCCTGCTTCGGCGTGGCTGGTCCGGTGCTCGACGATGTGGCCGAGCTGACCAACGTGTCGTGGACCGTGGACGGCAAGGCGGTCGCGGTCGAGTTCGGGCTCGCACGCGTCCAGCTGCTGAACGACCTGGTCTCCATCGCCCATTCCGTGGCGGTCCTTCATCCTGAAGAGCTCCACGTCCTACAGGCCGGGGCGCCGAACCTGAGCGGCAACGCGGCGCTGCTGGCGGCCGGCACCGGCATGGGCCAGTCGTTTCTCTTCAACGACGGTCGGCACCTCGTGCCGGCGCCGTCCGAGGGCGGGCACGCCGACTTTTCCGCGCGCACGCCGCGCGAATGGCAGCTCGTCCAATGGCTCACCGCGCGGTACGGCCGCGCGGAAGTGGAGATGGTCGTGTCGGGCATCGGCCTGAACAACCTCTACCATTTCACGCATGGCGACGACCCCTGCGTTGCGCTCGATGCAGTCGACGCCACCCGACCTGCCAAAGGTCATCTCCGAGAAGGGGCGCGCACGCTCCTGCCCGCACTGCGTCGAGGTCATGGAGATCTTCGCGGACGCGTACGGCGCCGAAGCCGGCAACCTGGCCCTGCGCACGGTCGCCACGCGAGGCGTGTACATCGGCGGCGGCATCGCGCCGAAGAATCTCGATCTGTTCACCCGGCCGTCGTTCCTCGAGCGATTCCGTCAGAAGGGGCCGATGTCGGATCTGCTCCACACGATTCCGCTCAAGGTCATCCTGAACCCGCAGGCAGGACTGCTGGGCGCTGCGACGGTCGCCAATCAGATGTAGGGCGCGCGCCGCGCGCCCCTACCTGGTGCCACGGGCGGGCGGCTGCTCCTCGAAGCGGCCGGTCTCGGCCATCAGCTTCTCGATGGCCTCCGGCTCCATCGGCAGAAACCCCGACAGGTTCTCGTAGCCGGTCTCGGTGATGAGAATGACGTCCTCGAGCCGGATGTACACGCGCTCGTCGGGAATCGTCAGTGCGGGCTCGATGGTGAAGATCATCCCTGGCAGGAGCACGTCTGATGGAGGCTGGACGTCGTGCACCTCCATGCCGACGGTATGTCCGAGACTGTTGCGGGTGTTGGCGCGATAGCGCTCCACGAAAGCCTGCGCGGCCTGCTTGTTGACGTCGCTCGAAAAGCCGAAGCTCGTGACGATGCGGTCCATCTTCACGACGGCGTCGCGGATGATGTCGCGCGGCGCGACGTGCGGCTTGATGGACTCCATCAGCGCCTGATACATCCGCAGGTACACCGTGTAGCGCTCCTTCTGCTCGGGCGAGAAGTGGCCGCTGACCGGGAACATGCGCGTGACGTCCGATGTGTAGTACCGATAGTCGGGCGCGTAGTCGAACAGCACCAGGTCGCCTGACTTCAGCTCCGCCTCGCCGCCGTGATAGTGCGGGTAGTGCGCGTTCTTGCCTGCCGCGGCCAGGGCGAAGTAGGCGAAGCCCTGCGCGCCGCCCTGCTTGAAGACGTAGTCGGCGATCGCCTCCAGGTCGTTTTCGCGCTGGCCGGGCCTCGCGCTGCGGATGGCCTCGGCAATCGCCACGCCCGACAGCCGCGTGGCCTCGCGGACCAGCGCGATTTCGCGCGGGCTCTTGATCAGGCGCAGCCGGTCGAGAATCGGATCGAGATCGGCGACGGTGGCGCCAGGCGCGGCCGCGGTCACCTTCTGGATGAACTGCGCCGCCCGCGAGGGCCGGCCGTCCCAGGGATCCTTCGTCGTGGCTGCCGCGTGCGCCGCGGCCGCCTGCGGCGTCGCCGCCCCGAGACTTTCAGCACGGTGCGGGATGTAGAGGGTGCGGCCGGCAGTGGCGGCTGCCTTGAGCGCGTCGGCAAAGTCGCCGCGCTCGCGCACCTGCGCGATGCCGGTGAGCCGCGCGGCCTCGTCGCCGGGGACGAGCACCGGGCCCTCGGATCGCTCGAGCCGCTCGTTGCGCGACGCGACGAACAACGTCGTCGACTTCGTGCGGCCGTCGAGCAGCACCAGCGCCCGCGGCACCTCGACGCCCGTGAGGTAGAAGAACTGGCTGTTCTGCCGGAAGCGGACGTACGCGGGATACTCCGCTGCTCCCTGCAGCACCGCCACGCCGTCGCCGATCGCCTCGAAGACCTTCGCGCGGCGCGCGGCGAATTCCTCGGCCGGCAGGGCATCGGTGAAAAGCGGCGCCTGGGCCGCCGAGGCCCGGCCGCGAGCGCGACCATCGCGAGCGCGATCAGCGACTGTGAGCAGCGTCTGAGCATTCATGCCTGTTCCCTGGTGCACTGAGGTGCTCACGTATCTGTCAAGGACATGTTCAGTGCATGTCTTCGGTCCTAACATTGCGGTTGCCAGTTCCTGCGCAGCAGGCGACGCAGCCACGCCGTGCGCATGTCGCTTGGCGTCGCGAACCTCGCCTCCGGGTCGCGCGACAGCGCGCGCAGCAGCGCCTCGGCCTGATGCGCCGGCAGGTCGGCTCGCAGGGTGCGCGGATCGGCCGGTGGCCCCTCGAACATCGCGCCCAGCAGCACGGGCAGCGTCGGCGCGTTGTAGGGGGTTCGTCCCGTCGCCATCTGGTACCCGAGCACGCCGATCGTGTAGATGTCCGACCGCTCGGTCGCGGTCTTCCCCATCAACAATTCCGGCGCGACGTGGAGCAGCTCGGTCTCGTCGGTCGCCTGCGCGCGCAGGGCCTCTTCGCTGAGCGTCGCCAGCACGTCCTGGATCTCGAAGCACGCCGGCCGACGAGATCGCGATTGACGCGCGCTCGCCGTCTTCGATGACCCGGATGATGCCCGGGTGCAACCCGCAGATGCGGCCCCCGCGCCGATGCAGCGCCTCGGTCGCGTCCAGCACCTGGCCGACAAACGCGCTCACCCGGTCGAGCGGCAGCGGACCGCGCGACATCAGTTCCACGAGGCTGCAGCCCTGCAGCAGGTCCGTGACGACGTAGACCATCTCGGCGTCTTCGCCGAAATCGCGGACCTGGATCAGGTTGGGATGCGGCACCTGCAGGGTGCGCGCCTCGCGGAGAAAGCGCGCCCGCACGGCCTCGCGATCGGGACGTCCCGCATGGCGGAACGTGCGAATCGCGACCGGGTGCCCGAGCGCGCGGTGCGTGCCGGCGTGAATCTCCGACCCGAAGCGGCCCTGCGCGATGACCGGCCCCAGTTCAAACGTGCTCAGCAGCGTCGACACCGGCTGCGGCATCATCCGCGACATGGTCGGCTCGGCATCGTCGAAGGCCCGGGCGAAGTCCATCACCGTCGGCCACCGCTCGTCCGGCTGCTTGGCGAGCGCGCGCATCACCGCATCGCAGACCTTGGCGGGCAGGTCGGGCCGCCGCGCCGAGAGCGGGACGGGGACGGCGTTGAGGTGACGATCGACCAGCACCATGAAGCCGTCGCCCTCGATCGGCCGCGCGCCCGCGAGCAGCTCGTAGACGATCACGCCAAGACTGTATTGATCGGCCTTGGCGTCCGGGGCCGCGCCGGTGAACTGCTCCGGGGCGGAATAGGCGACGGTGCCGAGGAACTCGTGCGCCTGCGTGAGCCGCGTGCTTTCGACACTCGCCTTGAGCGTCACCAGCCCGAAGTCGATCACCTTGTGGACGACCTCGCCGGTCTCGAAGCGGTGCGAGACGATGTTCTGCGGCTTCAGGTCGCGATGGACGATCCCGAGGCTGTGCGCCAGGTGCAACGCGGAGCCGACCGTCGCGAGCAGGTGCTGCACGGTGCCGAGGTCGAACCGATCCCGCACCTTCAGCTCTTCGTACAGGCTCGGGCCGTTCAGGTACTCCATCACGAGGTAGGGCTGGCCCTCGGGGTCGATGCTGAAGTCGAGGATCGTGACGATGTGCGGGTGGCGCAGCTGGGCGCAGGCGCGGCTCTCGCGCAGGAAGCGCTCGCGCCACACCGACGGATCGGGTCCGGTCCGTCCGAATGACCTTGACGGCGACGTCGTCGCCAAGCAGCGTGCGATGCGCGAGATAGACCTCGCCCATCCCGCCCGTGGCGAGCTGGCCGCGAATCTCGTACTTCCCGTCGAGGAGGGTTCCTTCGGCAAGCACCGCGTCCCAGTGTACCCCGTGCGTTGAACTATGATCGCCGCCGCGATGCTCCGGGCCCGCCTGCTCACCTCGTTGGCGTTCAACCTCGCGATCGCGGTCTGGGTGTTTCACGACGCGCGGGCGCGGCGGGCGCGCAAGCCCGGGTTTGCCGCCGTGCTCGCGCTGGTGTGGGGTCCGCTTGGCCTGGGGTTGTGGATGTCCGACCGGCCGCTCAGGCAGGGCGAACAGCGACGCGGTGGCGCCGCGGCCATCGCGCGCGGCTTCCTGCATCGGATGGGTCGCGCTGCTGCCGGCGATGTTCGTGCTGGCGATGCAAGTCGCCGAGCACCGCGCCGCCGTGCCGGGCAGCCTCGGCCGTCAGATCGGGATTCTCCCGGCGGCGGCCGTGATGACGTCGATGTTCTGGGGTGGGCCCGCCGTGCTGGCGCTCGTGTTTGGACCGTTCGGCCGCCGAGGCACCGTCGAGCACGGCACCGCCGCGACGCCTGCAGCCTCGCTGCCCGCGTGGGTGGCGGCGTCGGCGGCGGGCGCAGCGGCCCTGGCCTGCGCTCTGGTCATGCGTGAGGCGGCGGCGAATGATCCGCGGATTACGGGATTTCAGGGATTCCCGGTCGCCTGAAGGCGGCGGGCCCGCGGCATAGCCGCCAACGCGTGCAGCGCAGCGTGACGGGCGCAAGCACCTCCGAGGGACCGGAAATCCGCGCAATCCCGAAATCCGCGGATCTTCCTAGGCGGGAACGAGACTCTTCACCCGTTCGTGCACGACCTGCCCGTCGCGCGTCACCAGCGTCTCGCGCGCGATCTCGTCGTCCATGCTGAGGGTCAGCACGCCGTCTTTCACCAGGTGCGTGACAAACGTGCGTGATGTTGCGGCCGTACATCTGGCTGGCGTGGTACGGCACGGTGGAGGGCAGGTTGGTCGGACCGAGAATCGTGACGCCGTGCGCGAGGACGATCTCGTCGGCCCTGGTCAACTCGCAGTTGCCGCCACGTTCGGCCGCCAGATCGACGATCACCGAACCCGGCGCCATGCCGCTCACCATCTCGCCGGTGACCAGCACGGGCGAGCGCTTGCCCGGGATCGCCGCGGTGGTGATGACGACGTCGCTTGCCGGCGACCACCTTGGCCATCATCTCGCGCTGGCGGCGATAGAACGACTCGTCCTGCGCCTTGGCGTAGCCGCCCTTGTCCTCGGCGTCGCCGGCTTCGAGCGGCAGCTCGACGAACTTCGCGCCGACGCTCTGCACCTGCTCCTTGGCTGCGGGCCGCACATCGTACGCCTCCACGGGCGCGCCAAGGCGCCGCGCGGTGGAAATCGCCTGCAACCCCGCCACGCCGGCGCCGACGACGAACACGCGGGCGGGCTTGATGGTGCCGGCCGCGGTGGTCAGCATGGGAAACATGCGCGGCAGGTGGCTGGCGGCCAGCAGCACGGCCTTGTAGCCGGCCACCGTCGCCATCGACGACAGCGCGTCCATGCTTTGCGCGCGCGTGATCCGCGGCATCAGCTCCATCGACAGCGCCGTGACGCCGCGCGATGCGAGGGCGGCGGCCAGCGCCGGCTCGCCCAGCGGATCGAGAAAGGCGATCACGGTCTGGCCCGGGCGCGTGAGCGCGAGGTCCGCGTCACCCGACGATGTGCCCGGCGGCGAGACGCGGACGCGCAGCAACAACTCGGCGCGCGCCACGACCTCGGAGGCCGAGGCGACAATCTCCGCGCCCTTCTCGGCAAACGCCTGGTCCGGATAGCCGGCCGAGGCGCCTGCGCCGGCCTGCAGGATGACGGAGACGCCAGCCTTGGCGAGCGCAGGCAGAACGGCCGGGGTCAGCGCGACACGACGTTCGCCCGGCAGGGTCTCGGTCAGCACGCCTGCGATCATGTCGGGCATTCTACATGGAGCCGAACCCGGGCCCGTGGCGAGCGGCGCGTGCGTCCCCAAAGCTATAGAATCGCAAGGACTTAACCTTGACTTTCGCACGCCGCGACAGGTACGCTCGACTGTTGCTCATGCGCATCACGCTCAACGGCCAACCGCACGAACTGCCTGC
The DNA here is from genome assembly GCA_963818215.1 of Vicinamibacteria bacterium. Lineage (GTDB taxonomy): Bacteria > Acidobacteriota > Vicinamibacteria > Vicinamibacterales > JAENWD01 > JAENWD01. Next base: position 105,031 of record CAWFRL010000019.1, read on the forward strand.
GCCGCAGACCATCGACGCCCTGCTGCAATCGCTGGGCATCGACGGCCGCCGCGTCGCCGTCGAGCGCAACCTCACCGTCGTCCGCCGCGCGCTCTACGCCACCGAAGTCGTCGACGACGGCGACGAGGTCGAGATCGTCAACTTCGTCGGTGGCGGATAGTCGCATGGACCCACTCACGATCGCCGACCGCACCTTCACCTCGCGTCTCATCATCGGCACCGGCAAGTACCCGTCCAATCCCGTGATGGTGCAGGCGCACGATGCCTCGGGCGCCGAGATGGTGACCGTGGCCGTGCGGCGCGTGAACATCAGCGATCGCTCGCGCGAGTCGATGCTGGATTTCATCGACATCGACCGGTACTTCATCCTGCCGAACACGGCCGGCTGCTACACGGCCGACGAGGCCGTCCGCACGGCGCGCCTGGCGCGCGAGGCGGGCCTGTCCAACTGGGTGAAGCTCGAAGTCATCGGCGACGAGAAGACGCTGTTTCCCGACAACGAGGCGCTGATCGAGGCCACGCGCGTGCTCGTGAAGGAAGGCTTCGTCGTGCTGCCCTACACGACCGACGATCCGGTGGTGTGCCGCAAGCTGGAGGATGCCGGCGCCGCGGCGGTGATGCCGCTGGGCGCGCCCATCGGATCGGGGCTGGGCATCCAGAACCAGAACAACCTCCGGATCATCCGCGAGTTCGCGCGCGTGCCGGTGGTGGTCGATGCGGGCGTCGGCACGGCGAGCGACGCGGCGCTGGCGATGGAACTGGGAGCCGATGCCGTGTTGATGAACACGGCGATTGCCGGCGCGAAAGACCCGGTGCAGATGGCGCGCGCGATGCGGTTGGCCGTGGAAGCCGGCCGGCTGGCGTACCTGGCGGGCCGGATTCCGCGCCGGATGTACGCCAATGCGAGCAGCCCGCTCGAAGGCGTGGTGGGCCGCTAGGCGAAATGCTGAAGCGTCCGGTCACCTCCGACGACCTCGCCCGCCTGCGCGAAGAGCGCGATCAGGCCGACCGCCGGTACAACGAGGCGCTGACGGCGCTTGACCGTGCGCTGCCGCGGTTCGACGCGGCCGGCGCCCCCATCGCGCCCTATGACGACAGCCAGGTCACGCCCCTCAACGAGCGCTGGAAGATTCTCGAACACACGTCGCTGCCGCCCGTTCGCGGGTTGCGGTCGCGCCTGGCGCACTTCGTGTGGGGCCTGGTCGGGCCGGTCCTGGAGCGGCAGCAGACGTTCAACGCGACGCTGGTCGATCACGTCAATCGCACCGTGGGCGCGGCGCGCGCGCCGCAACAGGTGGCCGACGCCACGGCGCAGGTGCTCGCCGCACACGCGGCCGCCCTTGCGACCTTTCAATCGCACCTGATCCTCTACCTGCAGCAGGTCACCGCGTACGTCGACACCAAGGATCGCCTCGTCGCCGGCAGCCTGATGTCGGTGTATGACGCCGCCCTCAACGGCCTCACCGACGAGCTGCTGAAGCGGTGGGAGTCGCTCTCGGCGCGCGAGGCTCGCTTTGACGGCAAGGTCTCGGCGACGGCCACGGCGTACGAGGACCTGCGCGCGTCGCTGGCGACCGTGCAGCAAAGCACGTTGACGATCAAGCGCGAGCTCGAACGCGTCCTGGCCGGCGCGACACCGGCGGCAGCACGGCGGCGCCGCGCCCTCGCTCGACAGCTACAAGTACGTCGGCTTCGAGGACCGGTTTCGCGGGTCGCAGGCCGACATCAGCGCGAGGCTCGAGTCGTACGTGCCGCTGTTTGCGGGAGCGCGCGACGTGCTCGACGTCGGGTGCGGCCGTGGCGAGCTGCTCGATCTGCTGCGGAAGTCCGGCGTGCCCGCACGCGGCCTCGAGCTCAACCACGAGATGGCCGAGACCTGCCGCGCTCGTGGACTCGAGGTCGCCGAGGGCGACCTGCTCTCGTACCTCGAAGGCCTGCCCGATGGGTCACTGGGCGGCCTGATCGCGATCCAGGTCGTGGAGCACCTGGAGCCCGACTACCTGATGCGCGCGCTCGACGTCGCGTATCACAAGCTGCGGCCCGGCGCGCGCATCGTGCTCGAGACGATCAACCCGGCGTGCTGGTTCGCGTTTTTCGCCAGCTACGTCCGCGACCTCACGCACGTGCGGCCGCTGCATCCCGAGACGCTCACCTACCTGCTCACGGCCAGCGGCTTCTCGCGCGTGCGCGCGGAGTACCGATCGCCGTATCCCGAATCCGACAAGCTGCAGAAGGTCGCGCCAGCCCCCGATGCACTCCAGGCCGATCTGGCCGACACCGTGAACGGCAACACCGAGCGGCTCAACGCGCTGCTGTTCACCTACATGGACTACGCCGCCATCGGAGAACGCGGGTGAAAGGCTGGTGGCTGCCAGCCACGCTGGCGGCGCTGGCATGGATGGCGGCCCCGACCGAACGGCCCGTGCCGTTTCGCGCCGGCGAGACGCTCACCTTCGACGTGTCGTGGTCGGAATTCCTGACCGCCGGCACGGCGACCATCACCGTCCGCGAGAAGCGGCCCTCGTTTGACTCCATCGCGTACTACATCGTCGCCGACGGCAGTCCGACGCCGCTGCTCTCCAGGCTCTACACGCTCTACTACAAGGCCGACACGCTGCTCGACGTCTTCACGCTGCTGCCGCAACGCGCGTCGGTCTACAGCAAGGAGGGCAAGCGAGAGCGGATGAAGACCCTGCGCTTCGATCACGCCGCCAGACGCGGGGTGTACGAGGTCAAGACGAGCACCCTGGTCACCAGGAACCTGACGCTGCCAGCGCAGGCACAGGACCCGCTGTCGGCCATCTACGTCCTGCGCTCGCGGCCGCTGAAGCTCGGCGCCACCTTCACGATGCCCGTCGTCAACAACGGCGAGATCTACCGGATGGACGCGAAGGTCGTCGCGAAGGAGACCGTCGCGACGCCCGTCGGACAACTGGCCGCCTGGAAGATCGTGCCCGCGATCTCCGACGAGCACGGCAAGCCCACCGGCGACAAGCTGGGCCTCTGGATCTCCGATGACGCGCGCAAGCTGCCGGTGAAGCTCGAGGCCGACCTGCCCGTCGGACACTTCGTGATCGTGCTGAGGGAAGTACGAGAGTGACGCGACGACCGTCAGCCGACGGCGCATGCAGGCGTATCGCTACCGAGCGAGCGAACGTGCCGGGCCAGCGCGTCCTGCCAGGTCGGCATCTCGATACCCAGCGCGCTGAGGCGGGCGTTCGACAAGGCGCAGTATTGCGGCCTCGGCGCGCGCATCGGCACGTCGGCCATCGCGACGCCTTGCAGGCCGACTTCAGTGCCCAACAGCTCGGCGAGGGCCTCGCCGAGACCTTTCCACGTCGTCGATCCCGAGTTCACGCAGTGATAGATGCCGCCCGGTGCGTCGAGCGCGATTAGCGCAAGCGTCGTGTCGATCACGTCCTCGACGTAGCTGGGGCTCACGACCCGGTCGACGAAGACAACGCGGCGATTCACCGGACCGAAGGCTCTGGATGATGCGGTCGACGCTGCTCCGGGTAGCAGGGCCGCCAAACAGGCTCTCGACGCGGAGCACGACGCTGCCGGGCGCCTCGAGGGCCAGCCATTCACCCACGAGCTTCGACTGGCCGTACACGCTCCGGGGATTGGTGGGCGCATCCTCGCCGTACGGCGCCGTGGCGTTGCCGTCGAAGACGAAGTCCGTGCTGTAGTGCACGAACCGGGCGCCCACCTCCGAGGCGGCACGCGCGAGATCGTGCACGGCAAACGCGTTCACCGCCAGCGCCCCGGCCGCATCGTCTTCAGCCTGGTCGACGGCGTTGTACGCGGCGCAGTTCACGATGACATCGGGGCGCGCCCCCGCAACGGCAGCGGCGACGGCGGGCGCATCGGTCAGGTCGAGTTCCCGCCGCGTGAGAGCCACCACGTCGGCGCCCGAGCTCTCCAGTCGCTGGCGGAATGCCGCGCCGAGCTGACCCGCCGCGCCCGTGATGAGGTAGCGCATCAGAACGCGCGCATCTTCGCGTCGTCGAACTCGCCTTCCCAGCGCGCGACGACGACGGTCGCGATGCAGTTGCCCATGACGTTGACGCTCGTGCGCCCCATGTCGAGGACCTGGTCGATGCCCAGCAGGATCGCGGCGCCCTCCAGCGGCAGGCCGAAGGTGGTGAGCGTCGCCGTCAGGATCACCAGCGCGGCCCGCGGCACCCCCGCGACGCCCTTGCTGGTCACCATCAGCGTCAGCATCATCACGAGCTGCTGGCCCCAGCCGAGCTCGATGCCGCCCAGCTGCGCGACGAAGATCGCGGCCACCGACAGGTACAGCGTCGAGCCGTCCAGATTGAAGCTGTACCCGGTCGGCAGCACGAAGCTGACGATGCGCTTGGGCACGCCAAACCTCTCCATCACTTCGAGCGACTTGGGCAGCGCGGCCTCGCTGCTGGCCGTCGTGAAGGCGATGAGGAACGGCTCGCGAATCGCGCGGACGAACGACAGGAACGGCACCCGGCACACCAGGGCGGCGCCAAAGACGACCAGCAGCACGAACAGCACCAGCCCGGCATACATCGTCAGCACCAGCTTGCCGAGCGTGACCAGGATGCCAAGGCCCTTGCCGCCGACGGTGGCGGCGATGGCGGCCATGACGCCGATCGGCGCAAAGCGCATGACATAGCCGGTGAACCGGAACATCACCTGCGCGATGCTGTCGAGCAGCGCCACGACCGGCGCGCCGCGCTCGCCGACGGCCGCCAGCGCCACGCCGAAAAACGACGCGAACACGACCACCTGCAGGATGTCGCCTTTGGCCATGGCATCGACGACCGAGGTCGGCACCATGTGCAGCAGGATGTCCCACCCGGTCTGCTGCTGCCGGGCCATCGCGGCCAGGGCCGCAGTGTCCGTGCCGGCGGGCAGGGCGACGCCTGCCCCGGGCTGGAACACGTTCACCAGCACCAGGCCGATGACGAGCGCCACGGTCGTCGCCAGCTCGAACCAGACGATGGCCTTGACGCCGATGCGGCCCATCGCGCGCAGGTCGCCGGTACCCGCGATGCCGACGACCAGCGTCGAAAACAGCAGCGGCGCGATGATCATCTTGATCATCCGCAGGAACAGATCGGCGAGCGGCTTGATCTCGACGCCGAACGACGGCCAGAGCCAGCCGATGACGACGCCGATGGCCAGTCCGATGAAAATCTGCGCCGTCAGGCTCGGGAATCGACTGGGTGCCGCGCCGTGCGGCACGGGCGGCGACGACGTCACCTAGCGGCCCGCCTCGTCGAGCGCCGCGGCCATCGACCTGACCACGTGCGTGAGCTGCTCGTCGGTGAGCTCGCCGTAGATGGGCAGCGCGAGCGTCTCGCGGGCGGCCGCTTCGGCGTGCGGAAACGCGCCGGCGGCGTAGCCGAGCGACGCGAAGCACTCCTGGAGGTGGAATGGGACGGGATAGTAGACGGCCGTGCCGACGTGCCGATCGGCCAGCGCCGCCTTGATCCGATCCCGCTCGGGGACGCGCACGACGAACTGATTGTAGATGTGGTGGTGCCCCGGCCCCTCGACCGGCAGCGTCACGCGGCCGTCGAGGCCTGCCTCGCGAAACAACTGGCGATAGCGGGCGGCGTTCCGCCGGCGGGCGTCGGACCAGCCGGCAAGCCGTGGCGCCTTCACGCGCAGCACCGCCGCCTGCAAGGCGTCGATCCGGAAGTTGCCGCCGACGAGGCGGTGATGGTACTGCCGTTCGGCTCCATGCGTGCGCAAGAGCCGGACGCGTTCCGCAAACGCCTCGTCGTTGGTCGTCACGAGGCCGGCGTCGCCGAACGCGCCGAGGTTCTTGCTCGGGAAGAACGAGAAGCAGCCGGCAAGCCCCATGCTCCCCGCCTGCCGATTTCCGAAGCGACTGCCGATCGCCTGGGCGGCGTCCTCGATGAGGGGCACGCCGGCCTTGCGGGCCACTTCGGCCAACGCATCCATGTCCGCGCACTGGCCGTACAGGTGGACCGGCATGATGGCCCTGGTGCGCGACGTCAGGGCCGCCTCCACCGCCGCCGGTTCGAGGTTGTAGGACACCGGGTCGATGTCCACCAGCACCGGTCGCGCGCCGGTCCTGACGATGGAGCCGGCGGTCGCGAAGAACGAATAGGTGCTGGTGATGACCTCGTCGCCAGGCCCCACGCCGAGCGCCATCAGGGCAACCAGCAGCGCGTCGGTGCCCGAGGACACGCCAATGGCGTGCGCTGACGCCGATGGAGGCGGCCAGTTCGCGCTCGAGCGCCTCCACTTCGGGGCCGAGGATGAACCGCTGGCTGTCGCAGACGCGCGTGATGGCGGAGAGCGTCTCGTCGCGGATCTCGCGCCATTGCCCCGCAAGATCGAGAAGCGGCACCGCCACCGCCGACGGGGACTGATGAGTGGAACCCACGGTCGCTAACGCTTGCTGTAGACGCGTGGTTCGGCCCAGACCGCCAGGTCGTTGGCGTTGTCGCGGCCTTCGGGCGGGCCTGGATCGGTGTTGAAGATCAGCTTCACCTGGCGGCCCTCGTAGGCCGACAGATCCTGGCGCACCGAGAACCAGCGGCGGTCGCCGCGTTTCGGGTTGACGTACTGGCGCACGACCTCTTCGTAGGTCCGCCCGTCGGAGATGCCGATGCGGAACTGGGCGCCGTCGCCCGGCTGGTCCCAGGTCTCCGGCTTCATCGCAAACGACACCTCGAGCCACGCGTCCTGCGGCACCGTGACGTCGTAGATGAGCCGCGAGTGTGGACGGGCCAGGATCGCCTGCCTTGGCGACGCCGTCGATGGTCACCGGCTCGACCGCGAACTGGCCGGCCCCCTCGACGTTGGTGCGCTTCTCGGCCGAGGCCAACTGCGCGAGCAGATTGATTTCGTTGCCGATGTCGGAACGGCTCGACCAGAACCACAGGCCGAGCACGAGGCAGGCAATGACGACGCCGAGCGCCGTCCAGCGTGAGGTGGTCATAGGCGGTAGATGTGGGATCCGGCGATGCCTTTCAGGGCGTTTCTGGTGTCGACGACCAGCGGGGCGCGCTCGACGAGGTCCTGGTAGTCGAAGGCCCGGTGGTCGGTGACGATCACCGCGCAATCGATGCCGGCGTCGAGCGCCGCGTCAAGTGGAGTCGACGTCATGACAAAGCCGTGCTCGTCCACCGCGGGGACGTGCGGGTCGCTGTAGCTGACGATGGCGCCGCGCTGTTCGAGCAGGCGCGCGATGTCGATGGCGGGTGATTCACGATAGTCGCCGACGTTGCCTTTGTACGCCATCCCGAGCAGGTGGACCCGCGAGCCCTTGATGGGCTTGCCGGCGCTGTTGAGCGCTTCGCTCACGCGGTCGATGACGTAACGGGGCATGCCGCCGTTGACGTGGCCGGCCAGTTCGATGAACCGGCTCTCGAAGCCGCTCTGCCGCGCCTTCCAGCTCAGATAGAACGGGTCGATCGGAATGCAGTGGCCGCCGAGTCCGGGCCCGGGATAAAACGCCATGAAGCCGAACGGCTTGGTCCTGGCCGCGTCGATCACTTCCCAGACGTCGATGCCCATCTGGCGGCACATCAGCGCCAGCTCGTTGACCATCCCGATGTTCACGGCCCTGAAGGTGTTCTCGAGCAGCTTGACCATCTCGGCCACGCCCGTCGACGAGACGGGCACGGTCGTGGAGACGATCGTGCCGTACAGCGCGCACGCCGCTTCGGTCGAGGCGCGGTCGATGCCGCCGACCACTTTCGGCGTGTTGCCGGTGTGCCACTCGGCGTTGGCGGGGTCCACGCGCTCGGGAGAAAACGCGAGGAAGAAATCGTGGCCCGCCAGCAGTCCGTCCCGTTCGAGCATCGGGCGAACGACTTCCTCGGTCGTGCCTGGATAGGTCGTCGACTCGAGCACGACGAGCTGCCCGCGACGCAGGTGCTTGGCCACTTCCTCGACGGCTGCCACGACAAACGACAGGTCGGGGTCCTTCGTCTTGCGCAGCGGCGTGGGCACGCAGATGCTGATCGCGTCCACTTCGGCGAGCGCGCGGACGTCGGTGGTGGCGCGAAGGCGACCCGCGTCGACCAGGCGCGCGCAGGCGGTCGCTGGCGACGTCGGGAATGTAAGACCGGCCCCTGGCAATGCTGTCGACTTTCGACACGATCGACGTCGACCGGAACGACCTGCAGCCCGGCGTCGGCAAACTCGACGGCGAGCGGCAAGCCGACGTAGCCCAGGCCGATGACGCCGACCGTCGCCGTGCGGGACGTGCAATCTGCCAATCAGGGCGCTGACATCGGCGGGGGCGGTGGTTGGCACGACAGCTGGCGGAAACCGACGACGAATCAGACATCATTGGCCTTGCGGCCGGATGCGGACACCGTCCGGCCGGTCACGTAGTATACCAAGGACGCTGCAGGCTCCCGCCGGGATGGGGCCGAGCACGCCCCTCCAGAACCCAGCCGATGTTGCCGCGGTTTCTCACCCTCGTTGCGGCCGTGCTCGCCTCCGTAGCCGCCAGCGGCGCTGCGGCGGCGGCAGGGCCGTCCAGCAGTGGCCTGGGCGGTCGCCGCCGGTGTGGGTTTCGTCGCGGCGCTTCGCCCGGCCGTCGGCCTGATGCTGGTGGCCGCGTTCGCGCCGCTTGGCGGCGCAATCGCCGCGCTCGGGGGCCTGCAAACATCAGCGACCGAGCCGCTGCTGCTGTCCGTGCTTGCAGGGTGGCTGCTGCGCCGAACCCTGCGCCGTGAGAGCTGGGATGTCGTGGCGGTGAGCCTCGCCGGCAGTCTGGCGCTGATCGTTCTCGCGTCGCTGGCCGTGCAGTGCGCCCTCGCGTTTCAGATCGCCGCGCCCTCCGGCCTGACCTTTCCCCGGGCCTTGCTGCAGTGGCTGACACGGACCAGCGACGTGCTCGGGCCGCAGCGCCCGGAAGTGCCGGCGGCGCTGCGTCTGCTGGAAGGATGTGGCCTGTTTGCGATGGCGGTCGAGGTGTGTCGCCGGGAGCCGTCGGTGGCCGTCTGCATCGCTGCGGTTGTTGACACTCAGTGTGGCCGCGGTCGCAGTCCTGAACATCAACCGCTTCGTCGAAGTCGTGCTTCGACAGGACACCGACTTCTGGAGCGCCGCGCTGCACGTCCACCAGTTCCTGCGCGTCAGCTCGACGATTCCCGATGTCAACGCCGTGGGCGCGCTGTTCGCGCTGGTCCTGCCGGCGGCGGTCGTGGCTCTGCCTGGCCGGCAACTGGCGCAGATGGATGTGGAGCGCCGTGGCGCTGGCGGTCGCTGCCGGCCTGTGGCTGTCGGGATCGCGCGCGGCCATGATGGGGGGCGTCATCGGCTTGCTGGGATTCCTGGCTGTTCTTCGCGCGCCGGCACTGGACGTGGCGGCGAACGGTCGCAACACTGACCGTGGTGGTGATGGCCGGCGCGGCCCTGATCGTCTGGTACCCGCGCGCGGCCGCCCACACCGCCAGCCACCACGCGTGGGTGATCCGGCAGCGAGCTGGCGAAGGTCGGGTTCCAGATGGCGCGCGAGGCGCCGCTGTTCGGCATCGGCATCGGCCGCTTCCGCGCGGAGTCCGCGCGGCTCGCGTCGCCCCGAACTGCGGCGGTATTACTCCGCGCAGAACGCGCACAATCAGGTCATCCAGCTGCTGGGCGAGTTGGGCGTGCCGGGGGCAGCGTTGTTTCTGGCCGTGCTGGCGTTCAGCCTGGCGCCCGGGTGGCGAGGGCCGGACCCGACCTTGCCGGTCACGCTCCGTGGCGCGGTGGTATTCGGCATCCTGGGGTGGTTGCTCGCAAGCCTGCTCATGCATCCGTTGCTCAGTGCCGAAGTGTCGGCGGCCTTCTGGCTGGCCCTCGGGCTTGCCCGAGCCGCGGTCGCGCCCGCACAACCGCATTCACGGATCCGTCTCGTCGCGGTGATCCCGGCCATCGTCGCGATCGTCATGGTGGTGACGTTGCCGGGACGCGTCGACCGCGTCGCGCCGTACGATCAACCTGGACGGCGTTGGCATCGGGGTGTCACGGTGGCAGCGCGATGCCCAGGTGGATATCCGCTATCGCACCGCCAGGGCATCGTCGGCGATCTACGTGGATGGCCGACCGGGGCGGCTTCGACTGCCCCTTCGCATGACACGAGCAGGTCGCGTGACAACCCACGTCGATCTTTGGCTGGATGGCCGCCCGGCCGGACGTCTGGCCCTGCCGTCCGATGTTTGGACCGAGCGTGTCGATGCTTCTTCCGACGCCGTCGACTGACAGTCCGCGATTCCGCCGCCTTGATTTTCGCTGGACGGGCCGAGCGGCGGCGCGGCTCCATATCGGGCGGGAGCGCTACTTCTACGACGCCGGTCAGGTTGCCCCACAGTGAGAGTGAAGGAGATTCGCGTGCGTAGAGCCAATGCCTTGTTTGTCCACGGTTCTGGTCGTCAGCGATGTCGGGCGTTCTGCTGCTTTGCGTTGGGACGCCGGGCCTGGCACAGCCGACCTCCGATGCGACGGCCTTGAGTCGCGCGTATGCGGCCCTGGCGGCCGGGCGCACGGCGGAGGCCCAGCGAGTGGCCCAGGAGGTACTGGCTGAACAGCCGCGCCACCATGCGGCGGCCACCGTGGCGGTGCTGGCGGCATCGACCCAGGGGGGGCATGCCGGTCTGGATGCATACGAGAACTGGCTGGCAGCGACCCACCACGAGGACGCGTTCATCCTCGAGCCGGTGGCCATCGCCATTGTCGGCCAGCTCGCCGCCGAACGCGGACCGCTCCAGGAGGACGCCAAGGCGCTATCGGGCTCGGGCCAGGCCGATGGAGGGTCCCCGGCGCCAACGTCGGCGGACCGTGGCCGGCAATTGGCGGCCGACCTGGCTACGGCCCAGGGGGCAGCCGCGTGCTGCGCCTGCGAGAGCTGGCGCTCACCGGCTATCGCGAGGCCGCGCCCCAGGTGCAGCGCCTCCTGAGCGACCCGACCCCCGAGATCCGGGCGGCCGCCGCCGACACACTTGCCCAATTGGGCGCGAACGAAGCCATTCCGGCGCTCCAGGCCCTCCTGACGGACCCGGCGAGCGAGGTCCGGTCCTCGGCGGCCCTGGCGCTTCACCGGCTTGGGGATACCAGCGGCGACACCCTCGTCGCCGAGCTCCTGACCAGCGGAATCCCGGACATCCAGCTTCAGGCTGCCGACGCGATGGCCGCCGACCCGCCGGGCAGCTGGCTGCCGTATGTCGAGCCGCTGCTGGCCTCTGAAGCCCCAATGACCCGCCTCAATGCCGCCCGGCTGATGCTTCCGGTCGCGCCCGACAAAGCCCGGCCCGTCCTCGACCGCCTGCTCGCCGATGCCAACCCGGTGGTTGTCGGGGAAATGGCCAAGACCCTGGTCGACCAGCGGCTAGCCGACCTTCCTGCCATCCGCCGACTCCTGCGGCACACCAACGGCCAGGTCCGCCTTCAGGGCGCCACGGCCCTGATGCGGCTGACAGGAGCCCTCCCCTGAACGATTTCCTGCTTTGCCCAATCGATGAGCCGGTGTAGCCTCTAAAGGCTCCCGGACGTCCGCCCGATAAGGCAATAGACCGGATTTTCACACTTTTGCCTGAGGCTGCCCGAATGAACATCGTACGTCGCGCGAACGGCGCGCTCGTTGCCGTTGCGCTTCTGCTCTGGCCGATTGCCGCGGACGCACAGCTTTCGAAGGTCGGCGCGCCATTTGTCACACCTGGCGGCGCATCGGCCTACAGCAGGACATCCGACACCGGGTACGACTCCACGCACCAGGTGTTCCTGACGGTCGTCAGCGAGCACAAGACGGCACCTGGCGGGCGGGTCAACGCCTCCTTTGCCAACGCCAACGGCACCGTGCTCACCTCCGCGTTCCGCGTCGACAGCACCGGTAAATTTCCTTTTGGTCCCGCACTGGCCTACAGCCCGGAAGACGACGTGTTTCTCGTGGTCTGGAGGGTTGACGGCGGTCAGGTGAGGGGACGGTTGGTGCGCTACGGCGTTAACGCGCTGGGGTCCGCCGATTTCGCGGTCAGCGGCACGGGAGTCGCTGCAAGTGCCTTTGCACCGGCGGTGGCGTACTCGCCGACCAGCCAGGAATTTCTCGTGGCCTACACGAATGGCGGGACGCGTGTCGCCAGGGTCTCGACCTCTGGCGCGGTCATCGGGCTGCCAGTATTGGCGAGCGTCCCGGCCGCATCGGGTTATCACTGGACGGAGTCTCCGGCGTTGGCGTGGAACCCCACGAACAACGAGTTTCTTCTGGCCTACGCCCAGGAACTGTCGCCCGGGTGGCAGATTCGAGCACGTCGGATCAGCGCGGGCCAGTTGGTGGGCGGAATGGCGGCTGTGCATGCGGCAGGCAAAACGACGATGCCCGACGTCCAGTACAGCACCCAGGCCGGAAAGTATCTCGTGACCTGGTTTCAGTTCAGTCCCTACGGTATCTACGGCCGGATGCTGAATGCGGACGCCAGCGTCGCGGGATCGCCGCAGCCGATGCTGCCGTCAAATTACGGCAGTTACGACGCCAACTCGCTGGCGCTACAACTCGTTCAGCGACAAGTTTGCCGTGGCGACCATCACGCCGCAATCTGTTGCGGGCGTCGGCACGCGCGACACAATCGGCGGCGCGGAGATCTCCGCGGCGGGTGTGCCGTCGACGGCGATGCGCTTTGTGGAGGCCGATTCAGGGAATCGCTTCTTTCCGGAGATCGCCGCCAGCAGCACAAACAACCGGTTCCTCGTATCTTTCAACAAGAGCCACGCGACGTTTTACGGTCAGGTCCTGGCGACCGGCGGCGGCAGCGGACCACCACCGCCGCCGCCACCACTACCGCCACCGCCACCACCGCCACCGCCAAATACGGCGGCCGCGATCACGGCCGCGGAAGCCGACTTCAGCGGCGATTCAAAGCCGGACTTGCTTTGGCGCCACGACAACGGTGCGGTCGCGTTGTGGACGATGAACGGGCTCATCGCGGCCAGCGTCGAAGTTGCTTGGCCCCGGCGTGGACCCGGCGTGGAGACTTGCCGGGACCGGCGATCTCAACGGCGACGGCAAGCCCGAGATCCTCTGGCAGCACCAGGGCAACTGGCTCTACGCGTGGTTCATGAACGGTCAGGCGGTTCAGAGGCGTCGCACCTCACGCCGAACCAGGTCGACAGCGCCTTGTGGAAGATCGTCGCCGTCGCCGACATGAACGCCGATAAGAAGGCGGACCTGATCTGGCAGCACGACTCCGGGAATCTGGTCGTCTGGTACATGAATGGCACCACCAGGACCGGCAGTTCGGCGCTGAACCCCGCGAGCGTCGCCGGCAACGACTGGAAGATTGTCGGCGCCGGCGACTTCAACGGCGATCTGAAGCCCGATCTGGTCTGGCAGCAGACCAGCACGAACCTGCTGGGCGCGTGGATCATGAACGGCGTCACGAGGACCAGCATGGTGCTGCTCAGCCCCAGCCAGGTGCAAGCCGGCTGGAAGGTCCGCGCCGTCGTGGACCTCAACGGAGACGGCAACAGCGACCTGGTCTGGCGGCACGACAACGGCTCGGTCGGGGTCTGGTTGATGCAAGGCACCACGGCCGCGACCATGGCGAACCTCGTGCCAGGCGTTGTGGGCCTCGAGTGGGACCTGGCCGGTCCGAAGTAGCACGTCGAACGTGAGTCACCCGCCACACGTTGACCCTGCCGGGGCGGTCCTGTACGATTTCGTGCAGCCAACCGCCCTGGCGCGGTGGAACCATTCAGTCGAACCCACATGGCGCGACGCGCGATCATCACCGGTATCACCGGGCAGGACGGCTCCTACCTCGCGGAGTTGCTGCTTGAACACGGCTACGAGGTCGTCGGCGTCACCAGGCGCCTGAGCGCCCAGAACTACTGGCGCATCGAGCACCTGCTCGACCGCATCCGGCTCGTGCCGGCGGACCTGCTCGACCAGTTGTCGCTCATCCGGGTCATCAGCGAGGTGCAGCCGCACGAGCTCTACAACCTCGGCGCGATGTCGTTCGTGCCGGCGTCCTGGGATCAGCCGCTGCTGACGGGCGAGTTCAACGCGCAAGGCGTCACGCGCGTGCTCGAGGCGGTCCGCCACGTCGATCCGTCCATTCGCGTCTACCAGGCGTCGTCGAGCGAGATGTTCGGCAAGGTCCGCGATGTGCCCCAGTCCGAGCTGACGCCGTTTTACCCGCGCAGCCCGTACGGCGTGTCGAAGGTGTATGGCCACTACATCACCGTCAACTATCGCGAAAGCTACGGGTTGTTTGCCTGTTCGGGGATCCTCTTCAACCACGAGTCGCCTCGGCGTGGCCTGGAGTTCGTGACGCGCAAGGTCACCGACGGCGTCGCGCGCATCAAGCTGGGACTGACCGACACGCTGGCCCTGGGCAATCTCGACGCGCAGACGTGATTGGGGATTCGCCGGCGACTACGTCAAGGCGATGTGGTTGATGCTCCAGCAGGAGACGGCCGACGACTACGTGATCGCCACCGGCGTGAGCCATTCGGTCGAGGAGCTGGTCGACGTGGCGTTTTCGCACGTCGGCCTCAACTGGCGCGACCACGTCGCGAAGGACCCCCGATTTCTGAGACCGGCCGAGGTGGATCTGCTGGTCGGCGATCCGGGCAAGGCGCGGCGGTCGCTGGAGTGGGAGCCGAAAGTGACGTTCAGGGATCTGGTCTGTATGATGGTCGACGCGGACCTCGAGCGCCTGACTGTCGCTGCCTCCCGTCGATCCGCTCGCGTCGTCTGAGCCCGTTTGCGCCCTGCGCACTCCAGGCAACGCCCCTGGGACTGCTCCCCGGTCAGGGCAACCGTGGCCGCTCGGTCGGTCACACGTCAGTTGCCTGAACGCGTACAATGAACGGCGCCCCCGCACTGGAGACAGGCTCGGCCGTGGCACCAAAGAGTCACCCCGCCGTCTCGGTGCTCGTGGTGAACTATCACGCGTACGACGAGTTGGACGCGTGCCTGGAATCGCTCGGCCGCCAGCGCCTTCCGGTCGAAGTCATCGTGGTCGACCAGAACACGCGCGACAACGAGCGCCATGTCCTCGAGCGCAAGCACCGTGACGTACGCTGGGTCGCGCAGACGACGAATTCGGGCTTTGCGGCCGGCGTGAATCTGGCGGCGCGGCACGCCGCGGGGGGTTACCTGTATCTGGTGAATCCCGACGCCGTCGTCGCTGCCGATGCCGCTCTCACACTGGCGGCGTGGCTCGACGAGCATCCGGGCGTCGCCGTCGTCGGATCGCTGGTGCTGGATCCGGATGGCGCGATCCAGGGTTCGGCGCGTCGCTTTCCCGGCGTCTCGACTTTCTTCGGAGGTCGTACGGCTTGGATGACCCGGCAATTTCCTCGCAATGGGCTTACCCGCCGGAATATCCTCACCGGCCCACACGTCCGTGAGCCCCTCGAGGTCGACTGGGTCTCGGGCGCGTCGATGATGATTCGTCGAGCGCGCGTTCGACGCGGTGGGCGGGATGGACGAGCGATTCTTCCTCTATTGGGAAGACGCCGACCTTTGCAAGCGTCTCCGCGATGCCGGCCTGGCCACCGTGTACCATCCGGGATCATCGGTGACCCATCGTTGCGGAGGCAGCGGTGGCGGCAGCCCGCGGTCCATGGTCGCGTTTCACCGCAGTGCCTACCGCTACTTCCGCAAGCACACTGGCGCCGTCGGCTGGCTGGCCAGCCCTGTCGTCGGTGTCGCGCTCGCGCTGCGGCTCGGCGTCAAGTTGCTTGCCGTTGGCAACGGCCACGCGCAGGTGCCGAAGTGACCGACCTGACGTTTCGGGTCGTGACGGCCTTCCTGGCGGGCCTGGTGCTGGTCCCGGTCACCCGCGCGCTGGCCACCCGGTTCGGCATCGTCGCCCGGCCAAGCGCGGGTCGCTGGCACCGGCAAGCGACGCCGCTTCTTGGCGGCATCGCCATCGCGGTAATCGTCATCGCCGGCGGGCTGACGATCGAGCCGTTCAGCAGAGTCGCCTTGACGTTGGCGTGCGCGAGCGCTGATCGCCTGCCTGGGTCTTGCCGACGACCTGCGCGACCTGAAGTCATCGACCAAGCTGGTGTTTCAGATCGTCGTGGCGGCCGTCTTCGTGTATGCGGGCCATCGCTTGCACTGGGTCAATTCGCTGACGATCGACACGCTGCTCACCCTCGTCTGGATCGTCGGCATCACCAACGCGCTCAACCTGCTGGACAACATGGATGGCCTGGCCGCAGGCGTCGGCATCGTCGCGTGCGTGTCGTTGCTCCTGACCGTGGCGGGAAACAGCCCGGCCGAAGCCCAGCTGCTGGCGACGCTGCTGGGGGCACTGGTGGCGTTTCTGGTGTTCAACGCCCATCCGGCCTCGATTTTCATGGGCGATACGGGAAGTCTGTTCACCGGACTGGTGCTTGCGGCCGTCAGCGTCGTCGCCGGAAACAGCGCCGGGCCGCGAGAGTTGCTGTCGGTCGTGGCCGCCCCGGTCATGGTGCTCTTCATTCCGATCTTCGACACGACGTTCGTCGTCATCGCCCGGATCCTGTCCGGGCGGGCACCCGTCGGAGGGCGGGCGTGATCACTCCTCGCATCGACTCGTGGCCATGGGCCTGTCGGAACCAGCTGCTGTCGCCGTGCTGTGGGTGCTTGCCGCGATCGGCGGGCTCATCGGCGTCGGCGTTCGGGTTGTCAGCACTCCGTTTGCGGGCGTGATCGCCGGTGTCTTCGTGATCGGGATGGCGCTGTTTGCCGCCTACCTGGCCGGGGTCCGCGTCTACGAGGATGGGCCAGCCGTGCAAAGTCGGGGGCTCACGCCAGTGGTCGTCGACTTCATGCACAAGCGCCGGGTGCTCGAGGTGCTGCTCGACCTGAGCCTGGTGTGCATGGCCTACTACTCCGCCTATCGACTCCGCTTCGATCGCACCCAGTTCGATACCGCCTTTCCGTACTTCTTGCAGTCGTTGCCGATCGTCATCGCGGGCCAGATTCCGGTGCTGCTGGCGCTTGGCGCGTATCGCGGCATGTGGCGGCACTTCGGGTTGATGGACGCGGTCGTGTTTGGCAAGAGCGTCGCGCTGGGCACTTTGGCGAGCGTCGCGCTGGTCGTCTGGCTCAACGACGGCCTGCCGATGCCCGGCGCGGTCTTCGTGATCTACGCCGCGCTGCTCCTGCTGTTGCTCACAGGCAGCAGGGCGTCGTTCCGCCTGATGACGGAGTTCATCAGCCGGCGCGCGTCGGGCCGGCGTGTCGTCATCTACGCCAGCAGCCAGGATGAACAGTTCGCAGTGCACCGCCTTGCCACCAGCGGCGACGAGCCGCGCCGCGTGCTGGGATTTTTCGAGGACTCCCACACGGGCGTGCGAACCAGCGTGGAAGGCTATCCCATCCTCGGCGACTACGGCGACCTGCTCGACCTCATCGCCGCCGGGCGCACCGACGACGTGATCGCCTGCGTCCAGAACATCGAAGAGGGGCGACTTGACGAGCTGATGGAACACTGCTCGGTCCACAACGTCGCCCTGGTCAAGTTCCGCTACGCGCTCGAGTCGCCGTGACGAAGAAATTCGAGGTGCTCCA
>CAWFRL010000020.1:0-106017 GCA_963818215.1 Vicinamibacteria bacterium
AGCGACCGGTGACTGCTCGAAAGGGATTCTGGCTCCTGGCGCTGGCGCTGCTGCCGCTGTTCCTGGCCGGGTCGCGGGATTTCGGGGCGACATGGGACGAATTCCAGCAGCACGGCAAGGCGCAGCGGCTGATCGACTACTGGACGGGCCGCCGGGCCACCCTCGACGAGCCGATCGACGGCGCGCACCTGTATGGCGCGCCGGTGGACGTGGTTGCGCTGCCGCTCGCGTCCCGCCTGGGCATCGACCCCTACGTCGCCGGGCACGCGGTCAACGCGGCGGTCGGGTGGCTGGGGCTGGTCCTGGCCGGCCTGCTGGCCGCCCGGCTGTTCTCGCTATCGCCAGGGCGTTCTGACGATGGCGTTGCTGGCGGCGACGCCTCAGTACGTCGCCCACTCGATGAACAACCCGAAAGACCTGCCGTTTGCGACGGCGGCGACGGCCAGCCTGCTGGCGATGACCTGGGTGGCGCGGAAGCCCGCCGTTCATCGGGCTGCCGCACGGGCGCGCTGCTGGCTCTCGTGCTCGGCCTGGGCCTGAACGTGCGGGCCGGCGCGTTGCTGTTTGTCGGCTATCTCGCCGTGCTCGTGGGCTACTACGCCAGCGAGGCAGGCCGGTTCAACGTTCGGACGCTGGCGCCGGCGGCCGTGCGAATCGCCGCTGATCGTGGCTGGCGCGTTGGCGATTGGCTGGGTCGCCTGGCCCTGGGCGTACGGCCATCCGTTGACGGCCCCGATGCGTGCGATGCGCGAGCTGTCGCACTTTCCATGGGGCGGAAACGTCCTGTTCGGGGGCCGTGACCTGCCGAGCGAGGCGCTGCCATGGACCTACGTGCCGGTGTGGATGTGGCTCAGCTGCCGCCGGTCGTGCTGGTCGGCGTGCTACTGGCCGCGCCGGGCCTGGCGTGGCGCGCGCAGCAGGAGCGCCTGGTCGCGCTTCTCGCCTGCGTCGTCTTTCCGATCGTCTACGTCGTCGGCACGGGCGCGACGTTGTACGACGCCATGCGGCACCTGCTCTTTGTCATTCCGCCGCTGGCCGTGCTGGCATCGGCAGGCTGGGTGCGGGCGCTCGAGGCGACGTCAGGAGGCGCGCGACTGCTCGTGGCCGCCGCGCTTGTGGCCGGCCTGGTCGAGCCGCTGGGGTTCCAGTGGCGGAATCATCCCAACCAGGTCGCGTACGTGCAGCCGCTGGCGGGAGGGCCCGCTGCGGCCTTCGGCCGCTACGACCTCGACTACTGGGGCAATTGCATGCTCGCAGTCGATGGAGCGGTTGGCGCGAACAGCATCCGGGGCAGCAGGTGCGGGTCACAGGGTGGCCGCTGGTGGTGTTGCAGATGAACGCGAGGCGGTTTCCCACGTTGGAGGTCGTTGCTGGAGCGGCGGCGGAGTGCCGGCAGTGCCGGAACTAAAGTTCCGGCCTACGTACTCAATCGAGTTGGTGCGGGGGCGCCGCGACCACGTGTTCGAACTGGAGTCGATGCCGGACGTCGTCGACCGCGTGACCACGGCCGACGGCGCGGTGCTGTGCGTGACGCGGGCAGCGGCAAAGCCGTTGCCGCAGGCGGTGTTCGATCGGCCGAACTGAAGTTCGGCCCTACGTACGTGCTGAAAGCGGCCGAACTGAAGTTCGGCCCTACGTACCTACATCGGCGCCAGCGCCGCCAGCTTCTTGTCGATCTCCGACTTCGACAGCCAGACGCCACGCACCGCCACGCCGCTGATGCGGCCGGCGTTGGCGACGTCCTCGAGCGGGTTGGCGTCCACCAGGATCAGGCTGGCCTGGTTGCCCACGGCAATCGTGCCCGTGTCGCTGGTGCCGAAATAGCGCGCGACGTTCGCCGTGCCCGCGCGCAATGCACGGTAGGGGCTCAGGCCGGATGCGACCAGCGCCTTCAGCTCGCCGTGCGTCGCCCATCCCGGCACCTGCATCACCTGCGGTGTGTCGGCCCCAAGCAACACCCCCGCATCCGCAGCGTCGAGCGCCTTGATGATCCGCGCGCGGACGGCGGTGAAACGCTGACGCTGGTCCGGTGTGACGCCGGCGACGCCCTTCAGGAAGTTGTTGCGCGACGTCACCCACTGGTCGACCAGCTGCTTGGGGAGGTATTTCATCTCCGGCCGCGCGGCCAGCGCTTCGGTGGACTCGGCGCCCATGAAAGACGGGATCAGGCTCTGCGTCGGCACGTTCCACACGCCGGCGGCCTTGGTGCTGGCGACCAGCGCCGGCAGCTTCGACTCGTCCAGATGGTCGATGAACGCCAGGCCGAAGAAGCCGGGCTGCCTGGGGTCGACCGGGGCGCCGTCCTTCAGCAGCGCCTCGACGTAGCCGTCCAGGTGGTCGATGGAGCGATATCGCACCTCGATCGCACGCCGCACTCCGACGTCCACCGGCACGTGTCCGGCAAAGCCGATCCCGAGTTTCTGGGCCGTGGCCGCCAGCGCGTCAAACGGCGCGCGCGCGATCCCGGGGTGAATCTTGAGGAAGTCGTAGCCGGCCGCCTTCTGCTCGGCGACGAGCCGTTCGGCCGTCGCGGCGTCGGGCACGGTGTTGCCGTTCAGCGAGGGCCCGGAGGTGTAGATGGTCGGCCCCAGCAACTCGCCCTTGCGCACGCGCTCGCGCAGCACCAGGTGCGATGGGTGGCCAAGCATTCCCCGGACGGTCGTGATGCCACGCGCGACGTTGAGCAGCAGGATTCGTTCGTTGAGCGCGTCGTTGCCGCCCGTGAGGTGCCCATGCATCTCCGCGAGCCCGGGCATCAGGTACTTGCCGCTTCCGTCTACGGCAGTTGCGCCAGCAGGCGCCTTCACCGTCGAGGAGGGCCCCAGCTCGACGATACGGTCGCCGCGGATGACGACAGTCTGTCCGCGCAGGACGACATCGCGGTCCATGGGGACGACGGCGACGTTGACGAAGACGAGCGACGGCGTCTGCGCGTGCGAAGACACGAGCGCACACAGGCAGAGCGCGAGGATCGAGGCGACACGCATGAGGCGATCCTTGTCGGAGTGCGCTGAGATCGATTGAGTCAGGTTCATCCTTCGATCAACAGGTGTCCAGGGTCCTCGATGAACTCTTTCACGCTTCACCAGGAACTGCACGGCTTCCAGGCCGTCGACGATGCGGTGGTCGTAGCTCAGGGCGACGTACATCATCGGGCGGATGACGACCTGCCCGCCGATGGCGACCGGGCGGTCCTCGATCTTGTGGAGCCCGAGGATGCCGACCTGCGGAGGATTGAGAATCGGCGTCGACAGCATGGACCCGAACACGCCGCCGTTGGTGATGGTGAAGGTGCCGCCCTTGATCTCCTCGAGCGACAGCGTGCCGTCTTCGGCGCGCCTGGCGAAGTCCTTGATGCCGCCTTCGATGTCCCAGAACGACATCGCGTCGGCATCGCGCAGCACGGGCACGACCAGGCCGGAGCTGGCGCCGACGGCGATGCCGATGTCGTAGTAGTGCTTCAGCACCATCTCGTCGCCCTGGATCTCGGCGTTGATCCGGGGAAACGACTTCAGCGCGCCGACGGCCGCCTTGACGAAGAACGAGGACAGGCCGAGGTTGACGCCGTGGCGCTTCTGGAAGGCTTCCTTCCGCCGCGCGCGCAACGCCTGCACGGCCGTCATGTCGATCTCGTTGAAGGTCGTGAGCATCGCCGCGGTGTGCTGCGCCTCGACGAGCCGTTTGGCGATGGTCGCTCTGCGCTTGCTCATCCGCACGCGCTCTTCGCTGCGTGCGGCTCCGGAACGGGTTGGCCAGGTTGGGCCGGGTGCGGTCGGGTTGAGTGCGGTTGGGCCGGGTTGCCGTCAGTGCTGCGTGCTGGGTGCCGGACGCGTCGGGCTGGACCGGCTGGACCGGTTGCGCCGCTCGACGAACTTCTGGACGTCTTCCTTCGTCACGCGGCCGCCGCCGCCGGACCCGGGGACTTTCGACAGGTCGACGCCGTGCTCGCCGGCCACTTTCTTCGCGGTCGGCGTCGCTTTCACCGCGTCGTGCCGGTGCCGGGCTTGCCCGCCGATGCCTCGGCGTAGGCGGGTTGGGCCTGGTTGGTCGGGTTGGGTCAGGTTGGGCGCTGGTTGGCGTCGGGCTTGGACTAGGTTGCGCGCCAGCCCCCTCCTCGATCACGCCCAGCACTTCGCCGACCTTGACGTCTTCGCCGTCCTTGCGTTCGATGCGCGACAGGACTCCGGCCGACTCGGCGTTGACCTCGAGGTCGATCTTGTCGGTCTCGAGCTCCACCAGCGGATCGCCGGCGGCGACGGCGTCGCCTTCCTTCTTCAGCCACCGCGCAATGCGCGCTTCGATGACGGACTCGCCTAGCTGCGGAACAACGATGTTCATGAGGGTTCTGACTGCGACTAGCTCGGCTGCGAACTCGAAATTCCGCACGATCTGCAGATCGTGCAATCTGCAATCGTGCAATTCACAGTCGCTTACTCAAGACCATGTGCTTCTGCTTCCGCTCCAACCCCGGCGCGAACGTCTCGTCCACCAGGATCTTCTGGTTGACGGCGTGCCATGACGACGTGCCTTCCGACGGGCTGGCGCTTCGGGCGCGGCCGACATAGCAGAGCGGCAGCCGGCCGTCGAGCAGCTCCTCGATGAGGGGCCGCACGAAGCTCCAGGCGCCCATGTTCTCGGGCTCTTCCTGCACCCACACGATCTCGTCGAGGGCGGGGAAGGCGTCGATGGCCGCCTTCACGTCGGCCCACGGGAACGGATAGAGCTGCTCGACGCGGACGATCGCGATCTCCGGATGCTGCGCGCGCTGATCGCTGCTCACCAGGTCCACATAGACCTTGCCGCTGCACAACACGAGCGCGGCGGACGCCGCCGGCACGCTGGCAGCGCGTCGTCGTCCTGCAGCACGGGCTGCCAGCGGCCCTCGGCCAGATCCCGCGGCCGGCTCGCCACGAGCGGATGCCGCAGCAGGCTCTTGGGCGTCAGCACGACCAGCGGCAGCGGGTCGGTGAGCAACAGCACGGCCTGACGGCGCAGCAGGTGGAAGTACTGCGCGGCGGTGGTGCAGTTGGCGACGCGCAGGTTGATGTCCGCCGCCGCCTCGAGGAAACGCTCCACGCGCGCGCTGGAGTGATCGGGCCCCTGGCCTTCATAGGCGTGGGGCAGCAGCAGCACCAGCGAAGGCGTGAGCCCCCACTTGGCGCGTCCCGAGGTGACGAACTCGTCGAGGATCACCTGCGCGCCGTTGATGAAGTCGCCGTACTGCGCTTCCCACACCACCAGCCGGCCAGGCGCCTGCAGGTTGTAGCCGACCTCGAAGCCGATGGTCGCGCACTCGGTGAGCGGGCTGTTGTAGATCTCGAACGCCGCCCGGGCCTGCGGGATCCGCTGCAGCGGCACGTCGCGGTCGCCGGTGTTGAAGTCGTGAAACACGGCATGGCGATGGCTGAAGGTGCCGCGCTCGACGTCTTCGCCCGTGAGCCGGATGCTGATGCCGTCTTCGAGGATCGAGGCAAACGCGAGGTCCTCGGCCGCGGCCCAGTCCACGGCGTGCTCGTCGGGCTTGTCGAGCACCACGCGCCGCTTGTCGCGCCCGCGCTCGAGCTTCTTGTGGATCGTGAAGCCCATGGGCACCGTGGTGAGCTCCGCGTTGAGCGCCCGGAGCCTCTCGAGAGACACGGCGGTCCGCGCCTGGCGCGCGACTCCGCGCGGCGGCGGCTCGGGATACTCGTCTTTCGGCTGCGCGTTGCGCTTCACCGTCTCGAGCGCCTGTTCGAGCGCGGTCATCGACGCGGTCACAAACGCCTCGGCCTGCTCGGGCGTCACGCGCCCGCGCTCGACCAGCCGCCTGGCCCAGATCTCGCGCACGGTGGGGTGCGCGTTGATGATCCGGTACATCGCCGGCTGCGTGAACGACGGCTCGTCGCCTTCGTTGTGGCCGTGCCGCCGGTAGCCGACCAGGTCGATCAGCGTGTCGCGCTTGAACTCGCGCGCGGTACACCGCCGTGAGCCGCGCGACCTCGATGCAGGCTTCCGGGTCGTCGGCGTTGACGTGGAAGATCGGGATCTTGAAGCCGCGCGCCAGCCCGCTGGCGTACGAGGTGGAGTAGCTTTGACGCGCCGTCGCCGTGAAACCAATCTGGTTGTTGGCGATGATGTGGACCGTGCCGCCGACGTCGTAGAGGCGCAGACGCGACAGATTCAGCGTCTCGGCGACGATGCCCTGGCCCGGGAAGGCGGCGTCGCCGTGAATCAGGACCGGCAGCGTGATGCCCTTGTCCACGGCCGGAGAGCCGGGCGAGGTCGTGTCGGTGCAGGCGGCGCGCGCCATGCCGACGACCACCGGGTTCACGAACTCCAGGTGGCTCGGGTTGGGCGGCATCGAGATCACGACCTCGGGCGCCGAGTCTTCCTCGCGCACGCGCGCCCTGGCGCCGGCGTGGTACTTCACGTCGCCGGTCCAGCCCAGGTCTTCCCGAAACGGCTGGTCGCCCTGCGCTTCCTTGAACTCCGCGAGAATCTGCGCGTAGGTCTTCCGCATCACGTGCGCCAGCACGTTGAGGCGGCCGCGATGCGCCATGCCGATCAGCACCTGGCGCACGCCGCGTTCGGCCGAGTCGGCGATGATCTCGTCGAGGATCGGGACCATGACGTCCAGGCCCTCGATGGAAAAGCGCGTCTTGCCCTGGAAGGCCTTGTGCAGGAACTTCTCGAAGGTCTCGACCTCCGTGATCCGCTCGAGCAGGTCGACGTCTTCGACAGGCGTCGTGGGCGCGCGGAACGTGCCCGCCTCGACGTGATGGCGCAGCCACTCGCGCTCTTCGGGCACGAAGATGTGCGCGAGGTCGAAGCCGATGCTCGAGCAGTACACGCGACGCAGCCGCTCGATGGCCTCGGCGGCATTGGCGGCGCCCTCGGCGAGCGGCCCTCCCACCAGGCTCGCCGGCAGCTGCCGCGAGCTCGGCTTCGGTGACGCCGTGCGTCGCGGCGTGCAGCGACGGGTCGCCCGTCGGCGTGGAGCCCAGCGGGTCGATCGTCGCGGCGAGGTGGCCGTAGCGGCGGATGGACTCCGCGAGATTCACGGCGCCGACGATGGCTGTCAGAGCGGCAGATGCAGGTGCCGGGTGCCGGGTGCCCGGTTGCCGGGTGCCGGGTGCGGTCGGGTGCCGGGTGCTGGGGTGCCGAAGTGCGGGGCGCCCTGGCGTTCGAACAGCGCGCGCGTGGAGGCGTCGACCGACGAGGGGTCCTTCTGGAACCGCTCGTACAGCTCGAGGACATACCCCTCGTTGACACCTCCGAATTCGCGCCATTCGGACATAACCTTTTCATTCTATCGCACTTCGCAACCTGACCGAACCGGGAACCTACAACCCGAACCGCCACCTGACCGAACCAGTCGCTGTCGTTCAGAGCGACTGGTTCTTCGACTTCGTCCCTGACGGCGGGAGCGTCTTGAGATACGCGAAGATCTTGCTCAGTTCTTCATCGGGCATCACCTGGTAGACCCGCGGCATCGCCGGCAGCAGCGTCGTCCCGTTGGGCCGGCGGCCCTCGCGGATGGCGGTCTTGAAGTCGGCCTCGGTCCAGGCGCCGATGCCGACCGGCGTGAGGTTGGCGGCGTCGGGCATGCCGCCTTCACCGGACAACTGCGGGCCGTGGCAGCCGCGGCAGCCCGCGTTCGAGATCAGGTAGTCGCCGGCTTTCGCGGCGTCGGACCGATCGGCCACCGGCACGAAGGCCACGCGCATCGTGGTCGATGAACTCCGCCGACAGCAGCGGGAACAGGTCCGCCACGCCCAGCGCGCGCGCGAGAAAGCCGACTTCCGGCTCGGGCACCTCGCGGTCGACCGGCGGGACGGACCGGATGTAGGCGATGAGCGCGCCCATGTCGGCCTCGGTGAACTTGTAGTCCTGCGACGGCATGAAGATCACGGACTGCCCGTTCTTCTTCACGCCGTTGGTCAAGGCGCGCACGAAGTCCGCATCCGTGTAGCTTGTCCCCAGACCGCCACGGCCCCTGGTCAGGTTGCTTCCCCAGAGGCTGGTGAGCGGGGTTTCCGCAAGCGGCTTGCCTCCCAGATCCTCCCCGTGGCACTCGATGCAGAGCGACACCTTGTGAACCAGGTACCGGCCGCGCTCGATGGCGGCCGGGTCGCCCACCGGGACAGCCACCGCCGGCGGCGTCACGACATATGTCTTTGCGAGGCGCTGATTCGAGGCGTAGAAGACGTAGGCGACCGCGACACCGACGACGGCGACGACAACGCAGAGAAGGTAGAGGAGGTATTTCAGCACACGCTTCATTGGGGAGCCCTCAGTAATCGATAACAAATGACGACGAGATGACGAGTTGAGAAAGCCGGGGTGACGATATCAGACGATCTGTCCGCCTGGCTCCTGATTTCACGCCGTCCTCCACCATGGAATACGCACGACCGCCGTTGGCAGGAAGGAGTGGCGGTTGCGAGGTGCCTACGGCCGCGGGTATCTCGCGCCGCACCCGGAACTGTGGTGGGCGCCAGCGCAGGCTGAGCCCCGGCCCGATTGCGCGGGGCGACCCAAGCGGCCAGCGGTCGCGCAGCGGCGAGGACCGGTGTCCGGCGCTGCGACCGGCCCGCCGGCGAGGACGCCCGCGGCCCCTACAGCACGCCCTGCAGCTACAATTCCCCATGCTTCGACTGCTCGTCACCGGCGGCACTTTCGACAAGGAATACGACGAGATCGGCGGCACGCTGTTCTTCAAGGACACGCACGTCGACGAGATGCTGCGCGCTGGGGCGCTGCCGGGTGCCGGTGGCGGTCGAGACGGTGATGCTGCTCGACAGCCTGCAGATGACCGACGCCGACCGCGCGGCCATCGCGGATCGGTGCCGCGCCTGCGCCGAGACGCGCATCGTGGTCACGCACGGCACCGACACGATGGTCGAGACCGCCGCGGTCCTGGCCCGCACGTCCCCGGACAAGACCATCGTCCTCACCGGCGCGATGATCCCGTACGCGTTTGGCAGCTCCGACGGCCTGTTCAATCTGGGCAGCGCGATCTCGTTTGCGCAGGTGCTGCCGCGCCGGCGTGTGGGTGGCGATGAACGGGACGCACTTTGCGTGGGACAAGGTGACGAAGAACCGAGCGGCGGGGACGTTTGAGCGCGCTCGGCTGAACGGGTTCGGTCGGGTGCGGGTCGGGTGTGGGTCACGTTGGTGCTGGTTGCATCGGCGTCGCCGGGCATCAGCCAACGCCGACCGACCGAGCACCTGGCACACCGGCACCGCAACCTGGCCGAACCCGGCCGAACCTGTAGAATTCCCGGATGTCCGCGCGCATGAGCGCCGTCCAGGCGCCGATCATCCCGATCCTCGGCGAGTGGATCCGTCAATCGCCCGGGACGATCTCGCTGGGGCAGGGGATGGTCGCCTACGGGCCGCCGCAGCGAGGCGCTGGCGGCGGTGCCGCGGTTCCTGGCCGAGCCAGACGCGCATCGGTACGGGCCGGTCGAGGGGCTGCCGGCGCTGGTGGAGGCGCTGACGCACAAGCTCACCGCCGAGAACCATCTGGACCTGTCGCGCTCGCGCGTGGTCGTCACCGCCGGCGGCAACCTCGCGTTCATGAACGCGGTGCTGGCCGTGGCCGATCCCGGCGACGAAGTGATCCTGCAGGCGCCGTACTACTTCAACCACGAGATGGCGGTCGTGATGGCCGGGTGCCGGCCGGTCGTGGTGCCGACCGACGCCCGGTATCAGCTCGCAGGTCGACGCCATTGCCTCGGCCATCACGCCGCGCACGCGCGCCGTGGTGACGATCTCGCCGAACAACCCCACCGGCGCCGTCTATCCCGAGGCCGACCTGCGCGCGGTCAACGCGCTGTGCGCCGCGCGCGGCGTGTGGCACATCCACGACGAGGTCTACGAGTACTTCACCTACGGGCTGCCGCATTTCTCGCCGGCGTCGATCCCCGGCGCCGACGCGCACACGATCTCGCTCTACTCGCTGTCGAAGGCGTACGGCTTTGCCAGCTGGCGCATCGGCTACATGACGGTGCCCGAGACGCTGTGGATGGCGGTGAACAAGATCCAGGACACGCTGCTCATCTGCCCGCCGCACGTCTCGCAGGCGGCGGCGGTCGGCGCGCTGGCCGCGGGACGCGCGTACTGCGACGGTCACATCGCCGCCCCTGGCCGCCGTGCGCCGGCACGTGCTGGAGCGGCTCGAGGCCATCGGCGACATCGCGGAGGCGCCATCGGCCGACGGCGCGCTCTATTGCCTGGTGCGGGTGAAGACGCCGCTCGATTCGATGACGCTCGCCCAACGCCTGATCCGCGAGCACCAGGTCGCGACCGTGCCAGGAGGCGCCTTCGGGCTCGCCGACGGCACGTCCCTGCGGGTGTCGTATGGAGCGCTGGCGCCGGAGACGGTCGACGAAGGCATGGCGCGGCTGGTCGGCGGCATCAAAGCGATTGTGGCGAACGGCGGATCTGAAGTCCGGCTCACGTTGGCGTCACGCTGATCGCGTCGAGTCGGTGGCCGCGGGTCTTCAGTTCGGCGACGGCTCGGATTGAGGAGGACTAGAGATGCGACGTGTGGTTCTGAATGTGGCAGTGGCGTTGGTGCTGGCCGGCGGCGGCTACGCGGTGGGGCGTGCGCAGGGCGGCGCGCCGCTGAAGTCGGCGGTCGTCACGGCCGGGCAGACGGTGGTGGCCGAATCCGGCGCGTGGGGCGAGTTCCGGAAGCACTTCGGCGGCCCGACCAGCGCGACGGCCGAGGTGCTGTCCGGCTATCTCGATCTGAAGCCGGGCGCCGAGCCCCATCCGCCGCACCAGCACGTCGACGAGGAGTTCCTCTACATCGTCGAAGGCAGCGGCAAGTGGTCCTGAACGGCAAGACGATTCCCGCCAGGCGGGCGACGTGCTCTACACCGCGCCCAACGACATGCACGGGATCAAGAACACGGGCACAAGCCACTCCGGTTCTTCGTGGCGAAGTGGAGGACGAAGTAGCGGGCGGTCGCGTTGGGCGGGTCGGCCGCGTAGGGCAGGTTGCGGCCGGTTGCGGCCGACACCAGCCGATCCGATACCTGGCTCGAACCCGCACCTGCGACCCACCGCCCGTGCTCTCTCTTACTTGATGAACAGCATCTCCCGGTACGTCGGCAGCGGCCAGATCTCGTGCGGGATGTTCAGCTCGAGGGCGTCGCCGGCGTCGCGCAGCGTCGCCCATCAGCGGGATGACCTTGTCGCGGAAGTACTTGGCGTGCACGTGCGCGTTGCCGCCGCCGTTGTGCTCCAGCGCCTTGGCCAGCGCGTCGGAGGTGGACTTCGAGCTTGTCGGTCAGCTTCACCAGCGTCTTCAGCAGCGCCTTGCCCTGCTTGGTGGGAGCGCCGCCGGCCTTGGCCGCCACGACAGCCTGTCCGACCTGCCTGGTGTACTCCAGCGCCGCCGGCAGGATGTAGCGGTTCGCCATCAGCACCATCAACTGCGCTTCGATGTTGATGGTCTTGTTGTAGGCCTCGAAGGCGATCTCCTCACGCGCCTTCAGCTCGCGCTCGTTGAGCACCTTGTGCTTCGTGAAGGCCGCGACGACGGGCTTGGTCACCAGCTCGGGCAGCGCGTCGACCGTGTTGCGCAGGTTCAGCAGGCCGCGCTTCCTGGCTTCCTTCTGCCAGTCGTCCGAGTAGTTGTTGCCGTTGAAGATGATCCGCTTGTGCTGCTTGATCACCTTCGGCAGCAGCTTCCACGCGGCCTCTTCGGCCTTGGCGCCGCCGGCGACGGCCTTCTCGAGGTCGGTCGCGATCTGGTCGATCGCATCGGCGACGGCGACGTTGAGCGCGATGTTCGGATAGGCGATGCTCTGGCCCGAGCTGACCGCGCGGAACTCGAACTTGTTGCCGGTGAAGGCAAACGGGCTCGTGCGGTTGCGGTCGCCCGCATCACGCGGCAGCTTGGGCAGGAAGCTCACGCCGGTGTCGAGCTCTCCGCCCTTGGTGGCGGCCGTGGCCTTGCCCTTCTCGATCTGCTCGAACAAGTCCGTGAGGACGCTGCCGAGGAAGATCGAGATGATCGCCGGCGGCGCTTCGTTCGCGCCGAGCCGGTGATCGTTGCCCGCGCTGGCAATCGAGCCGCGCAGCAGGCCCTGCCACGTGTCGACGGCCTTGAGCACCGCCGCCGTGAAGATCAGGAACTGCAGGTTCTGGTGCGGCGTCTCGCCCGGGTTGAGCAGGTTCTTGCCCGTGTCCGTGCTCATGCTCCAGTTGAGGTGCTTGCCCGAGCCGTTGACGCCGGCAAAGGGCTTCTCGTGAAGCAGGCACGCCAGGCCGTACTTCGGCGCGACGCGCTTGAGCGTCTCCATCACCATCATCTGGTGGTCGGTGGCGACGTTGGCGTTTTCGAAGACCGGCGCGATCTCGGTACTGGCTGGGCGCGACTTCGTTGTGCCGCGTCTTGACGGGCACGCCCACCTTGTACAGCTCGATCTCGCACTCCATCATGTAGGCGAGCACGCGCTCGGGGATGGCGCCGAAGTACTGGTCCTCCAGCTCCTGGCCCTTGGGCGGCTTGGCGCCAAACAGCGTCCGGCCCGCGTTGATGAGGTCCGGACGGTTGAAATAGAAGTGCCGGTCGATCAGGAAGTACTCCTGCTCGGGGCCGCACGTCGTGATGACGCGCGTGGCGTCGCTGCCAAACAGCTTCAGGACGCGGAGGGCCTGCACCGACAGCGCTTCCTGGCTGCGCAGCAGCGGCGTCTTCTTGTCGAGCGCTTCGCCGGTCCAGCTCACAAACGCCGTCGGGATGACCAGCGTCGAGCCATTGGGGTTCACCAGCAGCCACGGCGGCGAGGTCGGATCCCAGGCCGTGTAGCCGCGCGCTTCGAACGTGCTGCGCATGCCGCCGGACGGGAAGCTCGAGGCGTCGGGCTCGCCCTGGATCAGCTCCTTGCCCGGAGAACTCCGCGACGGCCTTGCCGTCGGCGGTGGGGTTGAGGAAGCTGTCGTGCTTCTCGGCGGTGATGCCGGTGAGCGGCTGGAACCAGTGCGTGTAGTGCGTGGCGCCGTGCTCGACGGCCCAGTCCTTCAGCGCCGCGGCGACGGCGTCGGCGACGGCGACGCGTCAAGCGGCGCGCCCTGCGAGATGGTCCGCCGAAGAGCCGCGTAGATCGGCTTGGCCAGCCGGGTCTTCTGGACTTCGTCGTTGAACGTGAGCGAGCCGAACGCCTCGGTCGCCCGCGGCAAGTCGCCGCCGACGCGGCCCACGGTCTCTCCCCAGTCGATGATGCCGGTGATGGCGTCTCGCAGTGCTGCTGATCCCATCGGTGGTCCTTTCCGTTGTGACATGAAATGAGGTGCGGTGCGGCCAGCGAGGTCATAACCTGCGCGCATGCCCAGGGTCCACCTCGGCCGGACAGCGAATTATCACGGATCCGACGACACTCTGCAAGAAATTTACGTCGCCGAGCCGCTCAAGGCTCGATTTTTGGTCATCTGACGTCGAATCCTTGCAGAGTTGTGCACGATCTCGATCACCTGTAGAGGCGCACGGCGTGCGCCCCGCCAGGGTCCGCCGATCGGCGAACCAGCACGCCGGTTGCGGCGAACCTGCGTGTCCAGCAACCGGCGCGACCACGGCGCGCACGCGCGCCCCTACAGGCATTACCTGATCAACCTGCTAAGATCCCGCCCTTCATGTCTCAGCCGACCGCCTCCCGAGCCGCCCTGACCCTTGCGGCGCTCGGCGTCGTCTTTGGCGACATCGGCACCAGCCCCCTCTATTCGCTGCGCGAGTGCTTTCACGGCCCGCATGCCGTGCGCCCCGACCCACGACAACGTGCTGGGCGTGCTGTCGCTGATCTTCTGGTCGCTGGTCATCGTCATCACGGGCAAGTACGTCAGCTACGTGATGCGGGCCGACAACCACGGCGAAGGCGGCATCATGTCGCTGATGGCGCAGGTGCCGCCCACCTACAAGGGACCGCAGAGCCGCGGCGTGCTGCTGGGGCTGGGCCTGTTCGGCGCGGCGCTGCTGTACGGCGACGGCGTGATCACGCCGGCCATCACCGTGCTGGGCGCGGTGGAGGGGCTCAACACGGTCACGCACGGCGTTCGAGCCGTACGTGGTGCCGCTGACGGTCGCGATTCTGCTCGGGCGTGTTCCTCGTGCAGTACCGGGGCACCGCCAAAATCGGCGCGATGTTCGGCCCGGTGATGTGCGTGTGGTTCGTCATGCTGGCGGTGCTCGGCGTGCGCTGGATCGTGCTCGAGCCGCACGTGCTGACGTCGGTGAACCCGGTGCTACGGCGCCCGGTTCCTCTGGAACAACGGCTACCAGGCCTTCGTCGTGCTGGGCTCGGTGTTCCTCGTCGTCACCGGCGGCGAGGCGCTGTTTGCCGACATGGGCCATTTCGGCGCGGGGCCGATTCGCCTGGCGTGGTTCGGGATGGTCTTTCCCGGGCTGATGCTGAACTACTTCGGGCAGGGCGCGCTGCTGCTGCAGCACCCGGAGGCCGCCGAGCAGGTGTTCTACCGCATGGCGCCGCCCTGGCTGGTCGTGCCGCTGGTCATTCTGGCGACGGCCGCGGCCTGCATCGCCAGCCAGGCGCTGATCTCGGCGGTGTTCTCGATGACGCGTCAGGCGGTGCAGCTGGGGTACAGCCCGCGCGTCGAGATCCGGCACACCTCCGAGACCACCATCGGCCAGATCTACATTCCGACGGTGAACTGGGCGCTGATGATCGGCACCATCGCGCTGGTGCTGCTGTTCCAGTCGTCCACGGCGCTGGCCGCGGCCTATGGCATCGCCATCACCGCGACGATGACCATCACGACCGTGCTGGCGTATGTGGTCGCGCGGCACGTGTGGGGCTGGAGCCGGTGGACCGCCGGCACGCTCACCGGCGTGTTGATGATCATCGACGTCGCGTTCCTCGGGTCCAACGCCCTGAAGCTCCTGCACGGCGGCTGGGTGCCGCTGGCCATGGCGGCGTTCGTCTACCTGCTGATGTCGACGTGGAAGACGCGGCCGGCAGGTTCTGGGCGCGCGGCTGCGCGAGAAGGCGTATCCGCTCGGCCAGTTTCTCAAGGAACTGCCTCGCACCCATCCCGACCGCGTGCCTG
This sequence comes from Vicinamibacteria bacterium, assembly GCA_963818215.1. Classification (GTDB taxonomy): domain Bacteria; phylum Acidobacteriota; class Vicinamibacteria; order Vicinamibacterales; family JAENWD01; genus JAENWD01. The sequence continues at coordinate 15,058 of CAWFRL010000020.1, forward strand.
GCTCGGCCATCTTCATGACCGGCAGCGGCGCGGGCGTGCCGCCGACGCTGCTGCACAACCTTCGGCACAACAAGGTCCTGCACGCCAGCATCGTCCTGCTGACGGTGGTGACCGAAGAGATTCCGGAGGTGCCCGACGCGCGGCGCGTGGACATCGAGCCGCTGGGGTCGGGGTTCTTCCGCGTGACGCTGCGGTACGGGTTCGTCGAGGAGCCCGACGTGCCGGCGGCCATCGCGCTGGCCCGCGGCCGCGGGCTGCCGATCGACAAGGACGACATCACGTATTTCCTCGGCCGCGAGACGCTGCTGGCGGCGGCCAACGAGAGCGGCATGGCGCAATGGCGCGAGGCGCTGTTCTCGCTGATGTCGAAAAACGCCATGCGCGCGACCGCGTTCTTCCGGATTCCGCCGGAGCGGGTCGTCGAGCTGGGGATGCACGTGGAACTGTAGGGACAGGTTGGGTCGGGTTGGGCGGGTCAGGTTGGGTCGGGTTGGGTCAGGTTGACGATTCACCATCGTGCCATCGTGCCTTCGTGCCTTCGTGATTGTGTCGCGGCGGTGCTGGCGCTTGCAGGGCCGGCGCTGGCGCAGCCTCGCCCCAACATCGTCCTCATCCAGGCCGACGACCTCGGCTACGGCGATCTCGGCAGCTACGGCCAGACGAAATTCGCGACGCCCAACCTCGATCGGCTGGCCGCCGAAGGCACGCGGTTCACGCAGTACTACGCCGGCAGCACCGTGTGCGCGCCGTCGCGCGCGGCGTTGATGCTGGGCCGGCACACCGGGCACAACTGGATCCGCGGCAACGGGGAGATCCCCATCAGGCCCGAGGACGTCACCCTCCCGGAGGTGCTGAAGGCCGCCGGGTATCGCACGGCCGTCGTCGGCAAGTGGGGCCTGGGGCGCGAGGACACGGAAGGCCGGCCCGGCCTGCAGGGCGTGGACCACTTCTTCGGCTTCCTCGATCACCGCCACGCGCACCGGCAGTACGCGACGCACCTGTGGCGCAACCAGACGCGCGTCGACTACGACGTCACGCGCGACTACGCCAACGATCTGTTCACCGCCGACGCGCTGGAGTTCGTCAGCGCCGCGCGACACGCGGCCGTTCTTCCTCTACCTGGCCTACACCGTGCCGCACGCGGAGCTGCGAGTGCCCGAGGATTCGCTCGCGGAGTATCGCGGACGCTATCCCGAGACGCCGTTTGTGAATGCCGCCGCCGACGCCTACACGCCGGTGCCGCCGTTCGAGCGCACCGGCTACCGATCGCAGCCCGCGCCGCACGCGGCCTTTGCCGCGATGATCGCGCGCATGGATCGCGACATCGGCCGGCTGATGGCGACGCTGTCGCGACTGGGGATCGACAAGCAGACGCTGGTGTTCTTCACCAGCGACAACGGCCCCCACCAGGAAGGCGGAGCCGACCCGGCGTTCTTCAACAGCGGCGGCGGGTTGCGCGGCATCAAACGCGATCTCTACGAGGGCGGCATCCGCGTGCCGATGATCGCGTGGGCGCCCGGGCGGGTGCCGGCGGCGGCCACCAGCGCGCACGTCTGGGCACACTGGGACCTGCTGCCGACGCTCGCCGACCTGGCCGGCGCCGCGAGCTCCCGACGGCATCGACGGCATCTCGATGCGCGCGGCGCTCGAAGGCCGTCCCGCGCCGTCGCACGAGTTCCTCTACTGGGAGTTCCACGAGCGCGGATTCCAGCAGGCGCGTGCGGATGGGGAAGTGGAAGGCGCTGCGGCTGAAGGTCGGCGCGCCGCTGGAGCTGTACGATCTCGACGCCGACGTCGGCGAGACGCGCGACGTCGCCGCGCTTCATCCCGACGTCGTCGCGCGCGTCGAAGAGCTACCTGAAGGACGGCACGGACGGAGTCGGCACGGTGGCCGGCAGTGGCTGCGGCCGCTAGCCACGACTCAGCGCACTCACCGCGCAGGCGCGGGCGCCTTCCCGTACACCTGCGTCGCGTAGCCGACGATCAACCCGACGATCGTGCCGGGCAGCATGATCTCCCACCAGTAGTGCGAGCCGTCGGGCTGCGGAAACACCGCGACCAGGAACGCGAGGAACAGCCCGACGGCGCCGCCGAAGATCAGCCCGGCCCGAAGCGAGCGGACGCGGCGCGCGTAGTAGCCGGTGATGACGCCGCCCAGCAGGCCCTTCATGGTCGAGCCGATCACGATGCCCACGATGTCGGGCGCGACTTCCGGCGCCGACAGCAGCGCCGACCAGCCGTCGAGCGCTCCGAGAATACCGCCAAGAATCAGTCCGAGAATCGGTTTGCCCACTGAACCCTCCTGGGGATGACTATTCCGCGATCGGCCGCGCACGTGTACGGGCGCGCGGATTGTAATCCAGTCGATTAGGTTGCTCGGTTGGATGGGTTGAGCGGGTTGTTCGACGGTTGCTCCAACCGGTCACCAACCTGCCGAACCCAGTCAACCCGATCAACCCGATCAACCCGTCTACAGTCCCCGATACGCCAGCAGCGCAATCCGCATCACCAGGTAGCCGAGCACCAGCAGGATCGCGACGCGATACGTGCGCGCGAAGCGCAGCGTGCGTTCGGCGAGCGACTCGCGGTGGGCCATCACCGCCTGCGCGTCGAGATAGCGCGACAGATCGGCCGCAAAGGCCTCGGCGGTCGCGTACCGCGCGGCCGGGTCGGCCGCGCGCGCCTTGGCGGCGATCGATTTCAACGGGCGTGGCATGCGGACGGGGCCGCCGCGTTCCGGCGCCAGATACCACGCCAGCAACGCGCCGAGCGCGTAGACGTCGCTGCGAGCGTCGGCGACGCCGCGGGCCTGCTCGGGCGCCATGAAGCCGGCCGTGCCGGCAATCACAGGTTGACGGGTTGATCGGGTTGACAGGTTGGGCGGGTTGACGCTGGTTGGGTCAGGTTGGGTCCGGTTGAGCGCGCAAGTCCCCAGTCCATGACCAGCACTTCGCCGAAGGCGCCGATCATGATGTTGGCCGGCGTAAGGTCGCGGTGGACGATGCCGTGGGCGTGGGCGAAGGCGACGGCGTCGGCCACGCGCACGAGCAGGCGCACGCGCTCGGACACCGCGCCGCGCGCGATCGGCCCACGCGTCGAGGCGCTGGCCCCGCACCAGCTTCATCACGTAGAACAGGCGGCCATCGGGCAGCGTGCCGACGTCGTGCACGGGGACGATGCCGGGATGTTCGAGGTGCGCCAGGATGCGCGCTTCGGTTTCCAGCCGCGCCAGCGAGGCGGCATCGGTCGCGCCGCTCAGCACCTTCAGCGCGACGTCGCGTCCCAGCGCGCGGTCGGTGACGCGATAGACCGCGCCCATCCCCCCGCGCCCGAGCGGCTCCACCAGCTCGTACCGCGTGCCCGTCAGGTCGGGCAGATCGGCGACGTGCTGGAGGTGCCGCAGCGTCGCATCCGGCAGGGCCATCCCGCGCATTCTACGGGATCACGCACTGCCAACCACGAGGCACGGCAAACACAGAGGGCGCACGGAGACGTTCCAGTCAGTGTCCCGCCGCCAAAGACATGCCGGACCGCAGAACTCGGGACGTTCGTTTCTTCGTCTGTCGCTGTCGCTATCGGTCGTCATCTCGCGGCACCGCCAGCTCGGCGCGCGCCTGAGCTTCGGCCAGCCGCGCCCGGGCGGTTTCGGTGGCGCCCGCCGACGTGCGCCACACCTCGCCGGGCAACGCCAGGAACCCCCGCCCGTCAAGCGCCTCGATCACGTGTTCAAGCTCGTGCACGATTTGTCCCTCGGCGGCGACGGCACGACCGAGCCGCACGTTCGCGAGGATCACCCGGCGTCCCTGCCGCAGCATGCGTGTCTCGGCGTGGTGAGCTCGCGCGATGGAGGGGTCGATGACGATCCCGACGGGCGTCCCGGCTTCGGCGAGCCGTGCGCACTGACGTCTGAATAGCGGTGAGCCCGCCCACAGCCGGGCGACGGCTTCTCGTGCCTCAGGTGCAACATGAAGTCGACATGGGAGTCGGGCGGGCGGGCCAGCTCCGCTACGAACCAGGCTCATGACCACGACCAGCACGCCAAGCCATTCGCCGCTCATGTGACCCTCCACAGCTGTTCTGGAGCGCGTAGGGTCAGTAAGGCGCTGATGTGCCGGCGAGATGCTGGGGAACTGCTCGATTTTGGCTGGATTGCCGGGAATACTGCTGGGAACCGCGAACTCGCGCGTCGCTGCCGGTGTATTCTGACGCCGGAGGCTTGTTCATGCTCCCGGCGCGGCTTCACTTTGGCGAGTGCCTGCTCGATTGCGACGCCAGGACGCTGCACACCGGCGGTCGCCCCGTCCACCTCACGCCCAAGGCCTTTCAGTTACTGGAGTTGCTGCTCGAGGCACGGCCGCGCGTCGTGCGGAAGCTCGAGCTGCGCGATCGGTTGTGGCCCGACTGCCACGTCTCGAACGCTACGGTGACAGCGGTCGTCGCCGAGCTGCGCGCCGCCATTGGCGCCGATGCGCGTACGGGCCGGTCGATTCTGTACCGCCCACGGAATCGGATACGCCTTTGCCGGAGCGGTCGCGCGTGTCGTCGATTCGCTCCTCGGCTGGCGCGCATATCGTCTGGGCAGGTCACGACGTGGAGGTGTTTGAGGGCGAATGTCTCATGGGGCGCGCGCCGGACTGCGCCATCCGCCTGCACGACCGCCGCGTCTCACGTCACCACGCGCGGCTGGTGACACTCCCCAACGGTCTTGCCATCGAAGACTGCGGAAGTCGCCATGGCACGCAGGTGAACGGCATCCCCGTGTGCCGGGCGTGTGCTACTCCGGGATTAGGATGTCATTTCGGTCGGTGGCCTCGACCTTTGCGTAGACATGCCCGGTGCTGGCACGACGAGCACGCTCGACTGACGCCCATGAGTCCCCACGAGTCCTCGCCGCGCGTCGTTGCTCTCGCCGACGCGCGGCGCTATCGGATGGGTGCGCTGATTGGGCGAGGCGCGATGGGCGAGGTCCATCGCGCGTTCGACACCTCCCTCGAACGCGACGTCGCCGTGAAGGCGTTGCCCACGGACCTGACCGCCGACTCGCGGCGCGTCGGACGCCTCCTTCGTGAAGCACGACTGCTCGCCTCGTTGAGCCATCCACATATTGCCGTCGTGCACGATCTGATCGAGCGTGAGGGGCGACCGTTGCTGGTGATGGAGCTGGTCGAAGGGGAGACCCTGGCGGAGCGGCTGGCCGCCGGCAGACTCCCGCTCGCCGAAGCCCTGTCGATCGCCATCCAGGTCGCCGATGCGCTGCAGGCCGCGCACGCGCAGGGTGTCGCGCACTGCGACCTGAAGCCGGCCAACATCAAACTGCGCCCAGACGGTCATGTGAAAGTGCTCGATTTCGGGCTGGTGTACAAGCTGCGTGACGAGGATCTGAGCGACAGCGGATCCACTGCGAGCCTGGAGTCGACCGATCACCTGCGCGGCACGCCGGCCTACATCAGCCCCGAACAGCTTGACGGACATCACCCAGATGCACAGACCGACATCTGGGCCTTCGGGTGCGTGCTGTTCGAGCTGATTACCATGCGGCGGGCATTTGGCCGTGGCGGCGCGAGCGAGACGCTGCGTGCGATTCGTGATGAGACACCGGATTGGTCGCTGCTGCCGGCCACCACGCCGCGGACGGTACGAGCGGTCGTCCATCGGTGCTTGCAAAAGGACCGTCGCGCGCGCCTGCGCGACGCCGCCGACGCCGGGTCGCTGCTCGAAGAGGCGCAGCTGGCGCTGCGCGATCCGCCGGCCCGGTTGCGCACGCGCGTGCCGATGTGGCTGGCACATGCGTCGTGGCTGGCCCTCGGGGCCGCCGTGGGTGTCGGCAGTTGGGCTCTGTGGCCCTCGTCCACGCGCGAAGCGCCGCCCATGCGCCGTCTACTCGTTCCAGTCCCTGCCAACGCGGAGCAGCCGGTCGTCAGCCCAGATGGCCGGCGTGTCGCGTTTACCTTCGGGCAGCGGCTCTGGGTGCTGGACCTGGACTCGACTGCGCCCCGCGCGCTCACCGACGAGGAAGCGAGAATCGGCAGGCCGTTCTGGTCGCCTGACAGCAAGGCGCTCGCCTTCTTCGCGCAGCATACGCTGATGGTCGTACGTCTCGAAGGTGGTCGTCAGCAGGTCGCGCCGCTGCCTCAAGGCGCCCCGAACAGCGGCCACTGGGCACGCGACGGGACGATTTATGTGGCCGACGGGCCGACGTTGTTCTCGGTACCCGCCACCGGTGGCACCTTGACGATGCGGTATCGAGTGGACCCCACACGCTACGCCATCCTCGGCCATCCCTACGTGCTGCCGGACGGCCGACGCATCCTGATCACGCTTACCGAATTGAGCGACGACCATGTCATCGCCGCCATCGATGGCGACCGACTGCGTATCGTCCACAAAGTGGAGCGTCAGCCGTCCATGGTCCCGCATTACGTCGACAGCGGGTGGCTGGTGTTTCTGCGGGGCGCCGACGCCGCTCGGTGCCTTCGCGGTCCTGGCCTGGAATCCAGACAGCCTGCGAGTCACCGGAGAGCCGATATCGATTCTCGCCAACGCCCGCACACTGTCGGTGAGCACCGGTGGCGTTGTAGTCGTACAGCACGGCGGCGAGCCGATGCGCATGCTGAAGTGGGTAGACCGCACCGGTCGGGTGCTCGACGGCATCGGCGAAGCTCAGCTAGACATCCTGCATCCGGCCATCGCGCCGGATGGCCTTCGGGTTGCGGTTTCCTCGAGCAAGAACGGCGTCACACAGGTCTGGGTGCATGAGGGCCGCCGAGCCGCGCTGGCGACCGAGGACACTCCCGCATTCCGCCCCGAGTGGCATCCTGACGGGTCGCTCTACTACGCGACCGGAGAAGACGACGGGCTCGAAATCCGGCGGCTGGCTCCCTCCGCCGGTGGAATGGGGCTCCCGGTGGTGAAAGGCAACTTTCCCCGCATCGACGCCTCAGGGCGTACGTTGTGGTTCGCGCGATGGGATTCGACGTCGCGGTTCAACCTGTGGCACCTGGTGCTCGCGCGAGGATCCTCGGAGGCCAGACAGCTGGACCAGCAGCCGCTGCGACAATTCTCCCCTCACCGTCTCCTGACGGGAAGTTCGTCGGCGTACACATCGGATGAAGGCGGCCGACTGGTCGCCTACGTCCAATCCGCGAGCGGTGGGCCCCCAGTGCGCGTAACCAGCGAGCCGGTGCGTGAGGTGTTCTGGCGAGGCGACGAGCTCTTCTTCACGATTCAGGCGCGTGCTTCATGTCGCGGACGTGCACACGGCGCCCCGCCTGCGTATCGACCCGCCGCGTCCGCTTTTCCGCGCCCGCGACGTCGGCGCACTTGGCTTCGATGGCCTCATCGGCATCGATCGCAGCGGCCAGCGATTCGTCGTCGTGCAGACCCCGCACGAGTTTGAGCGCCGAGTGGTCCTGGTCGAGAACTGGCAGTCGGTGGTGAAATAGATAGGTTGGACGGGTTCGGCCAACCCGTTTTATCCGAACATCGCGCGCGCTTCGCGTTCGTACTCGTCCTCGGACGCGCACGCCTCGCGGAGCAGGCGCAGGACGTGCGCGCGGAAGTCGCGGCGAGTGGCGGCCAGCCGGTTGGTGACGTCGTGCACGGCCCAGCCGCGCGCGTCGGCCAGCGCCTTGTAGCTCGGCCGCTCGGCGTCGCGGACTTCGGCCAGGTCGTACGCCTCAAACAGCGCCAGGTAATCGCCGCGGTCACGGGCGAGATAGTCGGCACGGAGCGCGTCCACCGCGCGGGCGAAGAGCGCCCGCACGAACTCTTGCTGGAACCAGGCGTCCAGATCCACGTCGGCGGCGAGCGCCACCTCGCGGACCTCGCCTTCGGCCGTCGTGAAGTCCAGCGGCACGGTCGTCGCCCCGCCGCCCCGCTTCAGGCGCGCCGGCCGCTTCATGCGCGTGGCCCGCCACGCCGTCAAGGCAGGTGCGCAGCCAGGTGCGGAACCGCGCCTTCGAGCGGGTCGTAGCTTTCGAGGAATCCCTTCTCGAAGGCACGCGCGAAGAAGTCCTGCGTCAGGTCCTCGGCCGCGTCAGGCGACAGGTGCCATCGGGCGCGCGAGGTACTTGTAGACCGGCCGCCAGTAGGCCGTGACCAGCGCGTCCCACGCGATCTTCCGCTCGGCGGGATCGGCGCTCGTCAGGCGCTCGACGACGGACAGGCGCGTTGGGGGGAACATGCGTTACTTGATGACGGACGTTAACCACAGGGGCACGGAGAACACGGAGGACGCACGGAGATCTTCATTGGATTGATGCTCGTTGGCGACGTTGCCCTCCAAAGAATGGTCTCTGTGCGTCTCCGTGTCCTCCGTGGCTCCGTGGTTAACGTCCGTCATCAGACGTCGAGTTCGACGACGTTGTCCGCCCGGTCCATGATGAACCGGAACCGCGCGGAGGCGTCCTTGCCCATCAGCTCGTTGATCACGCGGTCGGTGACGAGCTGGTCGCTGATCTCCACGCGCAGCAGCCGCCGCGTCTTCGGGTTCAGCGTGGTCTCCCACAGCACCTTCGGCATCATCTCGCCCAGGCCCTTGAAGCGCGTGATCTCGGGCGTCGAGCGGCCGGTCGGGCCTCGGCCGGCGGTCTTCAGGATCTGCTCCTTCTGCGCCTCGTCGAGCGCCCAGTGCGTCTCCTTGCCGATGTCGATGCGATAGAGCGGCGGCTGCGCGAGAAACACGTGCCCGTGGCGGATCAGATCGGGCATGTGGCGGTAGATGAACGTCATCAGCAGCGTCGCGATGTGGTTGCCGTCGGAATCGGCGTCGGCCAGGATGATGACGCGGCCGTAGCGCAGGCGGCTGCGATCGAAGTTCTTGCCCAGCCCGCAGCCAAGCGCGGTGACCAGGTCGGACAGTTCCTTGTTCTCGAGCACCTTGGCCAGCGAGGCGCTCTCGGTGTTCAGCACCTTGCCGCGCAGCGGCAGGATGGCCTGGCGCGCGCGGTCGCGGCCCTGCTTGGCGCTGCCGCCGGCCGAGTCGCCCTCGACGATGAAGATCTCGGTGTCCTCGCGCGCCGTGTGCGAGCAGTCGCTCAGCTTGCCGGGCAGCGCCATGCGGGCCGAGGTCGCCGATCTTGCGCGTCACTTCCTGCTGCGCGGCGCGGCTGGCCTCGCGCGCGCGCGCCGACAGGATGATGCGCGCGACGATGGACTCGGCGACGCTGATGTTGTGATTCAGCCAGTGCTCGAGCGCGGGACGGATCGCGCCGTCGACGGCCGACAGCAGCTCGGGGTTGTTCAGCCGGTCCTTGGTCTGGCCCTGGAACTGCGGCTCGGCGATGAACACGCTGAGCACGCCGGTGAGGCCCTCGCGGATGTCTTCGGCCGTGAGCGTCACGCCCTTGGGCGTGAGGTTGTGCGTCTCGATGAAGTTGCGCACGGCCTTGCCCAGCCCCGCGCGCAGCCCGTTTTCGTGCGTGCCGCCGCTGCCGGTGGGGATGCCGTTGACGTAGCTGCGCAGGTGCTCGTCGGTGGACTCGGTCCACTGCAGCACGACGTCGAGCTTGAGCCCGTTGTCGCGCGTCGACCGCAAACGGCGCGTCGTGGACGGCCTGGTTGCTGCGCTCGCCGACGATCTTGCGCAGGTAGGCGACCAGGCCCTCCTCGTGCGTGAAGACGTGCTTGTCGCCGGTGACCTCGTTCTCGAAGGAGACCTTCACGCCCTTGTGCAGGTAGCTGACGACCTCGAGGCGTTCGCGGATGACGTCGGCGTCGAACTCGATCTTCGGAAAGATCACCGGGTCGGGGTGAAACCGGACGGTCGTGCCGGTGCCGCGCGCCGCGCCCAGCTTCTTCAGGCTGCCGGCCGGCTTGCCCTGCGCAAAGCGCAGCTCCCACTGGTGCCCGTCGCGCTTGACGGTGGCCACCAGTTCCTTCGACAGCGCGTTGACGACCGACGCGCCGACGCCGTGCAGGCCGCCGGCCGTCTTGTAGTTGGTGCCCTCGAACTTCCCGCCGGCGTGCAGGACGGTGAAGATCACCTCGAGCGCGCTCTTGTTGGTCTTCGCGTGCTTGTCGACGGGGATGCCGCGCCCGTCGTCGGTGACCGAGATCGTCGAGCCGTCCTCGTGCAGCGTCACCGCGATGGTCGAGGCGAAGCCGTTCATCGCTTCGTCGACCGCGTTGTCGAGGATTTCCCAGACCAGGTGATGCAGCCCGGCGCTGCCGACGCCGCCGATATACATGCCCGGCCGCTTGCGGACCGGGTCGAGACCTTCGAGGACGGTGATGTCTTTGGCGGAATACGAGGACGACATTGACGGAGACGATGGTACAACGAAGAGGTTGGTCAGGTTGAGGTCAGGTTGGGTCAGGTTGAGCGGGTTGGCCTGGTTGAGCGTGCGCTGCCGGCAACCGGATCGACCTGACCGACCCGACCGAACCCGACCGAACCCGACCGAACCCGCTACGGCTACGTGTCTTCTTCCGTGCGCGTGGCGCGCGAGGTGCCCTCGGCGTTCTGGGCGTGCGCGGCGCACGCGGCGCCGCGGTCGTTCCGGCCTGCGACGGCCCGCGGGACCGGGTCCGCTTGCGGCCGGCAGGCTTGGGCAGCGCCTCGTTGCCGGGTTCCGGCGCCATCTCGCCATCCACCACCAGCGCCGCATCGTCGACGACGATGTCGGCCACGATGGTCTCGCCGCTCGACGCGGGTTCGACAGGCGAGTCGACCAGCGTCGGCGGCGGCGCGTCGAGCGTGTCCTCGATCGCTTCGGGCGCCGGGCCTCCGGCAGAGGCGGCCGGCCGCGAGAACTGCGGGCCGGGGAAGACGCGCAGCACGCCCTGGCGATCGCGGTCGAGCCGCAGCAGCCCTTCCTTCTGGCAGGCGCGCAGGAACTCGACGATGCCTGCAAAGCCGAACTTGCGCTCGTCAAACGTCTCGTCCGCCGTGCGCAGGTACTGGCGGACCTGGCGGATGTACATCGGCCATCGCGGGTTCTGCCTGGCCGCCGACAAACAGCCTCGCTGCCGTCTGCACGGCATCGACGGACTGCTCGGCGGTGACCGTGGACGCGGGTGCGCCGCCGCGCGGTTCGGCGCCCTCCTCGGCGGGCGTCTCGCGCGCCGGGGCGTCCTGCGTGACGGTCCCGGCTCGACGACGTCGGCTACCGGCGCCGGCGGCAGCGTGTCGGGCACGCCAGCGCTGACGGCGTTGTCGGCCAGCTCCACCAGCACGCTGCGGCCCGCCTGCTTCAGCGTGACCAGGCCGCGTTCGGCGACCTTCTCGATGAAGTCGCGGAACGTGCCGGTGCCGTAGTCACGTTCCGAGAAGGTGGAGTCCAGCTGCAGCAGCGTGCTCTTCAGCAGGCCGAGTTGCGGGGTGACCTCGCGGTCGGCCAGCACCTTCAGGGCGCGCTTGACCAGCGGCAGGGCCTTCTCGATGTCGGCGGCGGCAGGCGCCGACGGCGCGCCCGATCGGCCGCGTCCGCCGCCGCCGCCGCTGGGGCTGGCCGCGCGGCGCGTGCCGAGCAGGTTCTCGTAGGCGATGAACTCGTGGCAGTTGCGCTGCATCACCAGGCTGGTGAACTGCCGTCCGCCGACGACGAACACCTTGCGGTCGTACTGCTTGAGCTTTTCGACCAGCGTGATGAAGTCGCTGTCGCCGCCGACGATGACGAAGGCGTTGATGTGGGCGTGGGTGAAGGCCATCTCGAGCGCGTCGAGGGCCAGGTTGATGTCGGCGCCGTTTTTGTCGCCGCCCGGCGTGAGGTTGCGCTGCACCATGCGGATGGCATGTTGCGAGAGCAGCCGGCCGTGGTCGCCGGCGCGTTTCCAGTCGCCGTAGGCGACCTTGGTGACGACCTCGCCGCGTTCCTTGATGGCCTCGAGGATGAGGCCGATGTCGAATTGTCCGCCGAGGGTGGTCTTGACGCCGATCTCGATGTTGTCGAAGTCGACGAAGACGGCAATCTTCAGTCGTGGGTCTGTCAAAGGGAATCCTGAATCGTCGTGCTCGTGACGTCTGGTGAGGCGCCTGGCCGGGTCGACCCGTCCACCTTGCGAGTGGGATGGGGAACCTGCGTCATTGCAGGGACCAGGGCGCTCTTGGTGAATCATCGCAGCGCCGAGAGCCGGGCGTTGGCCGGGCCTGAGGCGCGCACCTCTATTGTGTCACAGTTGCACGTAGGCCGGAACTTCAGTTCCGGCGGTTGCCGTCGACCTCCACGATACGCGCGCCACGTCACGGCCGAACCTTGTACAGGTCGACGCCGCCGAGGCTGTACAGCGTGAACGCCTGCGGGCGCGACGGCGCCGCCGTCCCAGACGCAGATCGCCGAACCGGCCGGCGTTGACGACAAACGAGAGTCCCGGACGCACGCACAGCTTCTTCCAGTCCTCCTGCACGTCATACCACTGGATGTCGTCGAACACGACGAGGGCGCCGCGGTTCAGCCGCGGCGACAGGCGGTCGAGCAGCGCGAGATAGCTGCCCCGGGTCTTGTCGCCGTCGATGAACACGAGATCGATGCCGTCGTGCAGCGCCGGGAGCAGGCGATCGAGGGCCGCCTCGAACGACGCGTTGACCACCTCGACGTGAGCCGACCGTCCGGCGGAGATGGCCCTCGGCCAGCCGCGCGCGCTCCGGGTCTGCCTTCCACGGTGATGAATCGCCGGCACGTCGGCGCCGACGCGAGGTAGCAGCCCGAGATTCCGGCGGCGGTGCCCAATTCCAGGATCGTCCGCGCTCGCGCCGCCTTGGCGCACAGGTAGAGAAACGTGCCCCACACCGCCGTGACGCTGCTGATGTGGGCGACGTCGGAACAGCGAGCGGAGGCGCGGCCGTGTCTCGTCGGCCCGCGCACGTGCATCCGCCGGCAAGGCATCCGCGGGCGCTCGACCGCGGTCGAAGACTCCGACGAACGCCGTCTGGCGCGCCAACTCCGTCGCGCAACGCCTCGACGCGATCGAGCGGTCCGTAGTCGCCGCCAGGAAGCTGCCGCTCCAGCAGAAACTGCGAGTGGCTCGTGCAGGCACACGGGCAGGCCAGCGCGCTTCATCGCCTGCAGCTGGCGCCTGCCAACCGACGCCGCGAGGCGAAGCGCCCATTGGCCTTCAGGCACCAGCCGCTTGTCACCCGCCCACGAATGCGTCACCAGCTCCAACGCCTGCCTCGGACTCGCTGTACGCTCCCGGCGGCGAAGCGACGCCGTTCCGCCGTCAGGCGCGACCCGCCGAACTGAACGTTCGGCCTACGCGACGACGTCGCGCCTGCGACCCGCATCATAGCGGCAGTTCCGGCGTCGGCGGCACCACGCGGGTGAACTGACCGCGCTGCAGCAGCTCGCGGCCCTTGCCGCCGCGGCCGGTGACCTCGTATTTCGTCGTGCTGATGGTCTGTTCGGCGCCGCGGCTGGTCTCCACCACCATCAGGTCGCGGTCGCCGACCGAGGCGATGAAGCCGAGCACGCGGTCGTCGTCTTCTGCAGCTTGATGAGGATCACGCCGCGGCCCGGGCCCGAGAGGAAGTTGATCTCGTCGGCCCGGCACAACATCGCGCGCGCCGACCGCGTGGCCGCAATGACGATCTCGCTGCCGGTGATCTTGGCGACGCCCACGACCTCGACGCCGTCGCCGGCCTTGGCGTACTTCCGGCCCGCACGCGTGCTGGGCTCGACGAACCCGTCGAGGCCGAACCGCAGGCTGTAGCCGTCGCTGGTGACGGCCAGCGCGTGCACCGGCGGCGCCACGCCCTCCTTGACGGTCGCGATCCTGCGTCGCCACGCGCGGGTCGAGGCTGAGCGCGGCGACGACGCGCTCGCCGTCCCTGAACTTGAACAGCTTCTGAATCGGCTCGCCGTAGCCGGTGCTGGCGGGCACGTCGATGACGCGGCACGTGTAGGCGACGCCGAAGTTGGAGAAGAAGACGGCGGTGGCACGCGTGCTGCCCGCCAGCACCGCCAGCACCGAGTCGCCCTCGCGCAGGCGCGTCGTCGAGAGGTCCTTCACTTCCTTCTGGCGCTTCACCCACCCGTCGCGCGAGACGATCACGACGTTGTCCTCGTCGACGATGAAGTCGTCGGCCGAGTACTCGACCTCGTCGGCATCCGAGGCCAGCTCCGTGCGCCGCTTGTCCTTCTTCGGGTCGCCGTACGTCTTCAGCAGGTGCTCCAGCTCGCCGCGCACGACGCTCCAGCGGTCCTGCTCGTTGCGCAGCAGGCCGGCGATCTGCTTCGCGCGCTTGCGCTTGTCGGCCAGCTCCGTGGTGATGACGAGGATCTCGAGGCGCGCGAGCCGGTAGATCTTCAGCTCGAGGATCGCGTCGGTCTGCTCGGCGTCCAGATCGAAGCGCTTCATGATCTGCGCCGCGGCGTCGGCCTTGCCGTCCGACTTGCGGATCAGGCGCAGGATCTCGTCGAGCGCGTCGAAGACCTTCTCGAAGCCCTCGAGGATGTGGATGCGCTTTTCGAAGCGCGCCCAGCTCGTGCTCGAGGCGCGCGGTGACGACGTCGAGCCGGAACTTCAGGAAGTACCAGAGGATCTGGTGCAGGTCGAGCCGTTCGGGCCGGCCGACCTCGGGGTTCTCGGTCGGCACCAGGCACGTGAGGTTCACCGGCACGCTGGTCTGCAGCGGCGTGTGCTTGCACAGGTACGCCATCACCAGCTTGGGGTCGACGTCCTTCTTGATCGTCAGCTCGATCCGCACGTCGTCGGTGGACACGTCGCGCACGTCGACGAGCGGCGGCAGCTTGCGCTCGATGACGACCTCGGCGATGCGCTCGACCAGCGTCGCCTTGTTCACCATGTAGGGCACGCTGGTGATGAAGATCGTCTGGCCGGCGCGCGTGGCCTCGCCCTTCTGCCACGTGCCGCGCACGCGCACCGCGCCCGAGTTCCGCTGCGGTAGATCTCCTTGATCTCGTCGGCGGAGTTGAGAATCTGGCCGCCGGTGGGGAAGTCCGGCCCCTTCACCCACCGGCACAACTGCGCGGTGCTCAGGTCGGGGTTGTCGAGCAGCTTCAACAGCGCCTGGCACACCTCGCCGAGGTTGTGCGGCGGGATGCTGGTGGCCATGCCGACGGCGATGCCCGTGGCGCCGTTGACCAGCAGGTTGGGCAGCCGCGCCGGCAGCACGACCGGCTCGGTCTTCGTGCCGTCGTAGTTCGGCCGGAAGGGCACGGTGTCCTGATCGATTTCGGTCAGCAGCTCGTCGCTGATGCGCGCGAGCCGGCACTCCGTGTACCGCATCGCGGCGGCCGAGTCGCCGTCGAGGCTGCCGAAGTTGCCCGACCCGTCCACCAGCGGATAGCGCAGCGAGAAGGACTGCGCCATGCGGACCAGCGTCTCGTAGATCGCCATGTCGCCGTGCGGGTGGAAGCTGCCCATCACGTCGCCGACGACCTTCGCGCACTTGCGATGCTTGACGTCGGCCGTGAGGTTCTGCTGCCACATCGTGAAGAGGATGCGGCGCTGGACGGGCTTGAGGCCGTCGCGGACGTCGGGCAGCGCGCGCGAGGTGATGACCGACAGCGCGTAGTTGAGATACCGCGCCTGCGCCGCCTCGTGCAGCGGCACCGCGTCGCCGCCGAGCCGACGACGAGCCCGAGGGCGGCAGCGAGCCGGCTGCCGCCGTTGCCGTCGCCGTCGGCGCGGCAATCCCAGAGGAAGGTCCGAATCGCACGATGCTTTGCCAACCGAGATCCTCACGCGTTCCGCCAAGTCACGATCGCGACGGCGCGATGTCTCGTCCAATGCGCCACGCGATTGCCCTTCGGATGTCCGGCCAACGTCCCGCAACGCGCTCCCCCGATCACCCGGCACGTCCGCCAGTCCGGCAGCACGTCGGCGCCGAGCTTCTCGTAGAAGCCAATCGCCGGAGCGTTCCAGTCGAGCACGTTCCAGTCCATGCGCCCGCAGCCGCGCGCGACGGCCAGCCCGGCCAGGTGGCGCAGCAGCGCCTTGCCAACCCCCGACCCGCGCGCGTGCGGTTGGACGTAGAGGTCCTCGAGGAACAAGCCCGGCCGTCCGAGAAACGTCGAGAAGTTGTGGAAGAACAGCGCGAAGCCCACAGCGGCGCCATCCAGTTCCGCGATCACCACTTCAGCGGCCGGGTGCGGGCCGAACAACTGCTCGGCCAGCAGCGACTCGGTGGCCACGACCTGGTGCTCGAGCTTGCTCGTACGCGGCCAGCTCGCGGATGAAGCCGAGGATGAGTCGGCACATCGGCAGCGGTCGCGGGGCGCAGCGCGGGCGAGGGTGAAGCGGGCGCAGGCCATCTCGGACAAGGATACAGAATACGTCCGGAGCGGCGCCGTGCTCGCACGTTCGTCGATGCGTGCACGATCGTCGAGGTTAGACTAGTCACGATCAAGGAGGTCATGGTGCGTTATCACAAGTTCGTAGCCGCGCTCGGCGCGGCTCTGGTGGCAATCGGCGCGGCGGTCGCGTTGGCACAAGGCGATCGCGGTCGAGTTGAAAGTCGGCGACAAGGCGCCGGACTTCTCGCTGGTCGGCACCGACGGCAAGACACACAAGCTGTCGGAGCTGCGCGGCAAGACGGTGGTCGTCGCCTGGTTCCCCAAAGCGTTCACCGGTGGTTGCACGACCGAGTGCAAGGCGCTAAGGAGAGCGGCGACGCCATTCGCGCAGTTCGACGTCGCGTACTTCGCCGCCAGCGTCGACGACGCCGAGACGAACAAGAAGTTCGCCGAGTCGCTCGAGCTGGACTATCCCAGTGCTTGAGCGACCCGGACAAGACCACCGCCAAGGCCTACGGCGTCGTCACCGCCACGCGGCCGGTCGCCTATCGCTGGACGTTCTACATCAAGCCCGACGGCACGATTGCCGTCATCGACAAGCCGATCAACACGGCGACGGCCGGGGCGGATACCGCCAAGCACCTGGCGGAACTGGGCGTGAAGAAACGCGGATAGATGACGGCCGTCAACCACAGAGACACGGAGACACGGAGAACGCACAGAGACCGGATTGGCAGCGTCTGGGTGATCCCGACGCAGGGTGCATCCGTGCGCTGCCAATTCGTTCTCCGTGCGTCCTCTGCGTTCGTCCGTGCTCTGTGGTTAACGTCCGTCATCTAGCGAGGCACGATGGTCATCTGCGGGCAGCTGGCCGCCGGCGGCGGCGGGCTGCCCGCGTTCATCGCGCGTATCGTCTCGTCCGCGATGTACGCGTAGCCGGTGTCGTTGGGGTGGAAGCCGTCTGACGAATACGTCGACGCCTGGTACGACCGCGAGTTGCACAGCAGGTCCACGACCGTGACGTTCAGGCCCACCAGCGCGTTGGCGCCCTGCACGCTGAACCCCACCGACAACCGCTGCAGCCACTGCCGATCCCGCGTGGGCCGGCCCACGGCAAACGGCACCCCCGCGAAATTCGGCAGGTTGAGCACGACGATCCTGCGCCGACGGCGCGCGGCCGCGGACGATGCTCACCAGCTCGCGGTAGTCCTCCGCAAACGCCGCTATCTGCCCGTCGATGTACGCATTCGGGTCCTGGCTTCCGGCCGCGCCGCGGTCGATGGCCGTGGCCAGCGTGTTGGCGTCGTTGGCGCCGGCAAAGATCGTCACGACCGTCGTCGTCGGCGGCACAAACGGCGCTTCGTGCTGCAGGAAGTTGTTGTTGATCCCGATGCCGACGCCGTTGCCGATGTCCTGCACCTCGCGCGACATCACCGCCCCCGGCAGGCCCATGTTGGTGAGCCGCGTGGAGGCGTCATCCTCGCGAAGCGAGCGCAGGATCCGCGGCACATAGCCCGTGCCCCCGGGGCAGTCGGTGAAGGGCAGGCAGGGAATGGAGGCGCCGATGCCGGCGGCGTCGCTGGCGCCAAGCGCCGTGTAGTGACCGCTGGTCGGGGTCGGCCCAGGGCCGTCGCCGCCGTCGTCGTCAGTGGATTTCTTACAGCCGGCCAGGAGGGCCAGGCCGAGGATGGGGACGAGGAGACCGGTCGTCAGTCGCATTCCTGGTTTTCGTATGCAATCCCCAGGCCCATGCGCCTTCGCCTCCGGCTTCGGCGCGGGCAAGCCCCAACTTGACCGCACCCTGACCGAACCTGAATAACCTGTTCTGATAGACTAACCGGTCTCGACCCCCGAGGGTCGCTGCGCAATGTCAATTACCCAGCGCCTACCACCAGAGCCATGGGCATTCTCGACCGATTCAAGACGCAACCAAAGTGGAAGCACGCCGACGCCGAGGTCCGACTCGCTGGTGTTCACGAGCTTCCGGAAGATGAGCAGGACGTGCTGGCCGAGGTGGCACGCACCGACGACGACGCGCGGGTGCGCAAGGCGGCGGTGGGCAAACTCGGCACGGTCGGGACGCTGGCGGAGATCCTGCGGGCCGACCGCGGACGAGTCCGTGCGCGATCGAAGCCGCAGGCGTGCTGCTCGATATCGCGCTGGGCGCGTTCGAGGCCGACGAGGCCTCCAGCCTCGCGGCGCTCGACGCCTTTGGCGTCCTGCCGCCGGCGGCTGCGCTGAAGCAGCACGTGCTCGTCGCCAAGACCGCCAAGCGCGAAAGCGTCAGCCAGGCGGCGCTCGACCGGCTTGGAGACGATCCCAAGGCGCTGGCCACCGTCGCGCGGCGCAGCGAACACGCGCCGGTGCGGATGGCGGCGCTGGGCCGCATTGCGCGATGCCGAGGAACTGGCGGCGACCGCGCTCAAGAGCAGCTTCCGCGACGTCGCCACCGCGGCGCTCGAGCAGGTCACCGATCGCGCCGCCATCAAGGCGATCGCCACGCGTGCGGCCAACCCGGCGGCCGCGCGCCGCGCGCGGGTCATCCTGCGCGGGTTCGAGGAGCAGGACGCCGCCGCCGCGGCGGCCGAGGCGGCGCAGGCGGCTGCGGTCCAGGCAAAGCGCCGGGCTCAGGCCGAGTTGGTGCGCGAGCTCGAGCGCGTCGCCGCGCACGCCGGTGAGGCCGGCGCCGCCGACCGCGTCGCGTCGCTGGTCGCGCGCTGGCAGACCGAAGGCGTCGATGCCGATGCCGACGTGCGCGGCCGATTCGACCAGGCGCTGGGCGCCGCCCGCGAGGCGCTGGCGACGCTTGAAACCGAGCGTGCCGCGCGCGAGCAGCGGCAGAAAGAGACGGCAGAAAAACTGGCCGCCCGGCGCGCGCACATCGCGCGCTGCCGTGGAATGGGCGGCGACACCAGCGCCGAGGCGCAGGCCGTGCTGGTGGCAGAATGGGAGGGCCTGCCCGTGGTCGATCACCCAGAAGGCGCTCAACTGCAGGCCGACTTCGAGTCGGCGCTCCGAAGCATCGAACGCAAGCGCAAGGACGAAACCAGCTTCAGCGAGCGGCTCGGCCGCATCGCCGAACTGGCGGCGGCGCTCGAGACACTGTCGGCCGACCAGCGGTATCCGGCCAGCCGCGACGTGCGTCAACGCGCGCGGCGTGTGCGGCAGGACGCGCAGGCGGCGCTCTCAGGGCTCGACCTCGAGCCGCGGGCGCACGAAGCCGTGGCGCGCGTGAAGGCGGCCGAAGAGGCGCTGGCCGCACGCGAGCAGGCGTGGCGCGACGCGCAGAACGCCGAAGCCGAACAGCACAAGCGGCGCGCGCAGCAGGCGCTGCAGCGCATGACGGACCTGGAGAAGCTCGAGACGCCGACGCTCAAGGCGCTCGAGCGCGCCATTGCGGATGCGTTCACGCTTGAAGCGGAGCTCGGTCACGAGCCGCCGGAGCCCGAGCGGCAGGAGCTGCGGCGGCAGTTGGCGGCGCTTCGCGAGCAGCTGCAGCCCAAGGCCGCGGCGTTGCGCGAGGCCGACGACTGGCAACGCTGGGCCAACGCGGGCGTGCAGGAGCAGCTGATCGAGAAGATGGCGGCGCTTGCGAACGAAGCCGACGCCAACGTCGCGTTTCGCCGGATGCGCGAGCTGCAGGAGCAGTGGAAGGGCGTGGCCTCCGCCCCGCGTGACAAGGCCGAGCATCTGTGGACGCGCTTCCGCGCGGCCGCGCAGGCGGTGCGCGAGCGCGTGGAGCCGCTCCGGGCGGCGCAACACGCGCAGCAGGTCGAGCACCTCGCCCGCAAGGTCGCGCTGTGCGAGCAGGCCGAGGCGCTGGCCGACTCGACCGACTGGATCGCGACGGCGGACACGCTCAAGGCGTTGCAGGCCGAGTGGAAGACCATCGGCCCGGCGCCCCGGCGCGACGAGCAATCCGTGTGGGATCGCTTCCGCACCGCGTGCAACCGCTTCTTCACGCGCCGGCAGGACGATCTGAAACAGCGCAAGCAGGTCTGGACGACCAATCTCGAGACCAAGGACGCGCTCATCGCGCGCGCCGAGGCGCTCTCCACGGTCACCGACTTCAACGCGGGGTTTGCCGAGCTCAAGGCGCTGCAGGCCGAGTGGAAGGCCAGCGGGCCGGTGAAGAAGGCGAAGTCCGAGCAGGTCTGGCAGAAGTTCCGCGCGGCCTGCGACGCCTTCATGGAGCGCTACCGCACGCGCGACACCCACCAGTTCGCCGACCGGCTCGCGCGCCGCGAGGCCGTCGCGGTCGATCTCGAGGCGCTTGCGGCGGGCCTCTCGAGCGGCGAGGTGTCGCACGAAGGGCTGCTCGAACGCGTCCGCAGCATTCGCACCGGGTGGCAGCAGGCCGGCTCGGTGCCGCGTGAAGTGCTGCACACGCTGGCCAACCGGTTCGACACCGCGCTTGGCGCGGTGCTGGCGGCCGCGCCCGAGGCCTTCCGGCACAGCGAGCTCGACGCCGAGGCCAATCGCGCGCAGCTCGAACAGCTGTGCGAGCGCGTCGAGCAGGTGACGAGCCGCCAGCCCGCGATGGCCGGGGCGTCGTCGGTCGCGCAACTGGCCGACCAGCTGCGCGAGCGGCTGGCCGCCAACACGATCGGCGGCCGCGTCGACGACGAGGCCAAGTGGAAGAACCACGAGTACGAGGTGCGCGCCGCGCAGGATGCGTGGCAGCGCGTCGGCTACGTGCCCGACTCGGTGGCCGCGCCGCTTTTTGCACGGTTCCAGCGCGCGGTACATCGGTTCTACGGGGAAAAGAAACCCGGCGCGCTCCGCGCCGGGGCCGCGCGGACGGAAGTAGGGGCGCGCGGCGCGCGCCCCTACAACGTAGCCTTCTTACCGCGGTCGTAGATGAGAATGGCAGGGCCGCCGCCGGCATAGAAGCTGGTGTCGCGCCGGTTCTTCAGCGGGAACTAGTAGACCGCTTCGATGTTCACGGCATAGGTCGTCACGTCGTCGCCGAAGCCGACTTCCAGATTGGGCCGCAGATAAAGGTGGTCGAGGAGCTCGTCGGTCTCGTAGTGCCGACGTAGAACTGATCGGGATCGACGCTGACGCCGGCACGCACACCTGGACCCTGGGCCGAGGCGCTGCCCGCACCAGCGATCGAACCGCACACGTCACGACCGCGCCACACAGAGACATTCCGAAGCGATCGCATCACACCTCCGGCTGGGGAAGCCTTGGTTTACAAGACGAATGCCAGGGGAAGAAAGTTGGGCGCCTGTGAGGGCTACTGCACCGGCACGCGCCGTCCAATGTTCCGCGTCCAAGTCCTGGACGACGATGAGACTGCGAACGGGGGCGGCGGTGGCGTCGCGTCGCATCATCAGAAGTCGATGACCGTCAGGCGTGATGTCGTAGTTGGGCACCGACGCCGCCAGTAGTAGTCTGGGGTCGGTTAGGACGATTGGCCGGCCTGCCGAGAATTCCTCCCCCGGCGCGACCTTCGTCGTCATCACTCGATTGCCGCTGGTATAGAGCAACTCGTCGCCTTTGGGCGACCAGCGAGGGTGCTGGCCGCCTCCCGTCGAGATTTGCCACTTTCTCGCCGGCCCGCGCAATGGCCGCACATAGATCTCCGATTGTCCGCTCTCGTTGGATTCGTACGCGATCCAGCGCCCGTTGGGTGAGAAGGTGGGCGCCCCTTCGTCGAAGGCAGTCCGGAGAAACGGTTCGGCCGTAGGCGAGCCGGACAGGTTCAACAGCCAGATGTCCCATCTTGCTCGAACGCGAGGAGCTTGTGCGCTTCGGACCAAGAAGTCGCCCACTTCCAGCCCGCGCTCTTGAACAGACAGCTCCGGTGCGCCTGCGCCGTCGGCCGGCACGGAGAACGAGATCGGGTCCCTCGCCGGTGCCTGACGAGAAGACGATGCGCGAGCCACCCGCCACCCAGACTGGAGACATGTCCATCTCGGCGCCATGACTGAGCCGTGTCCAGGTCTCGCGTGTTGATATCGTGCAGCCAGATGTCCTGATTGGGCCCCACGCGGACGCTGAACGCGACCTGGCGGCCGTTGGGCGAGATAGCCGGATCGTGGTAGTCACCGCTGAACGCATTTGGCAGCGGAACGATCTGCCCATCGCGTCCGACCCACATTGGATTGGAGGGATCGATCCCACTCCTGGCCCTCGGTGTAGACGAGGGTGCCTGAGGCCGAAAGCGAGAAACAGCTAAAGGAGCCAGACCATGGCGACGCGATCCAGCACCCGGGCCGGCGCGCCACCGTAGCTCGAGCGTGTTCGAGGTCAAATGGCACGGCCATCAAAGCGCTCTCGCGCGCGTAGACCAGATGACCTGAAGACGCGTAGCGCGCGCTCATGCCCCCATCGAGGAGGATCCGGCGCTGGGCATCCTGTCGAAGGTGTACACCGCAATCTTCGAGGAGGCGAAGCTGTCGGCGCTCGTGACCGTGAACACGAAGGCCGCGGTTGCCAGGTAGCATTTCAGGCGACACGTGCCCCACTTCACGGCGGTCGGACGTGCGGTAACGTCAAGGTTTGGACGTCGCCACCGCGGCTCGGCACACGCCTGAGTCCCGTGAACGGCGTGTAAGGCTGAAGATCACACGGTCGTCAGTTCCCCACGCGGCGCCAATACCGTAACTTGCAGACTGCATCAATCGTCGTGGGAACCCCGCCGCCGATCGACACTCTGGCGAGACCTGACGGCTTGAAGAAACCGACCGACTGACCATCCGGCGAGAAAAAGGGGTCGCGAGCGCCAGCAGTGCCAGCCAGCGCGACTGGCGTGATTGTGTCGAGAGCGCGCACGTAGAGGAGTCGGCTCGCTGTCAGTGCCGGTCGCCTTGGCGACGTAAGCGATGTGCGTGCCGTCGCCAGAGATTGCAGGGCACGATTCGACTTGCCATCCGTCGTCGAGCCGAATCTCGAAGCGAGCTGGCGGCGTGCGAACGGAATCTGTCGATCCAGGTTTCCCGAGCAGCATCACGGCCGCTGCGCTGACGGCCGCACCCGCCAACAGCCACGCCAGATCTCGAAATGCGACTGCGCGGCGGGGTGCGCTCGGCGCCGTCGAGGCTGGGCCGGACTGTGAGATCCAGAGAAGCTCCCGTTTCACGTCGGCGACCGACTGCCATCGCTCGTCAGGGTCCTTCGCAAGGCAGGTGACCACCAAATGCTCGAGCGCGGGCGGCGCCAGAGGCTGCAGCGTCGATAACAGTGGCGGTTCGCTGTTCAGAATCGCCGCGATGATCGTGGGGTGACTCGCGCCGTCGAATGCCCGTCGCCCGGTCGTCATCTCGTAGACGAGGGCTCCAAACGCAAAGATGTCCGAGCGCGCGTCCGCAGGATGTCCCTCCAGCACTTCTGGCGCCATGTACTGAATGGTTCCGAGCATGCCTCCCTGTGCGGTCAGGGGCGCGGTCTCAGTTGGCAGGCCAGTGGCGGACGAGACGCCGGCGCCCGCAAAGGGGTGCATCCTGGCGATCCCGAAGTCCATCAGCTTGGCGCCTTCCTTCGTCAGCATGACGTTGGCCGGCTTCAGATCGCGATGGACGATGCCCGCGCGATGCGCTTTGTCGAGCGCATCGGCGATGTCGATCGTGTACGCCACCGCTTTGTCGAGAGGCAGGGGTCCATTCCGCAGCCGCGCGGCCAGCGTTTCTCCCTCGACCAGTTCCATCACCAGGAAGTCGACGCCGTCGTGTTGGCCGACGTCGTGCAGCGTGCAGATGTGCGGGTGGTTCAGTGCGGCGATGGCCTTGGCTTCTCGCTGGAAGCGCGCACGGAAATCCGGGTCGCCAGCGGTGCCATCGGACAGGACTTTGATCGCCACCGTGCGGTCAAGGCGGGTGTCGCGAGCCTTGTACACCTCGCCCATCCCGCCCGCGCCAAGCGGCGAAAGGATCTCGGTACGGACCGAGGCGGGCGCCGATGGACAACCCCATGGCGCCCCGATTCTATCTAAACCAACGCCCCACCGCGGAAACAGAAGGGCGCGCCAACCTTCGCCAGCGCGCCCTCCACGACGTCAGGACTCAGCACCGAGTGCCGCACCAGGCACCAAGCACCCGGCACGCAGCACCGCACCCAGGCACCGAGCACACGGCACTCGGCACGGTGCGTCAGTACCGGTAGTGCTCCGCCTTGTACGGGCCGTTCACCGGCACGCCGATGTAGTCGGCCTGGTCCTTCGACAGCGTCGTCAGCTTCACGCCGAGGTGATCCAGGTGGAGCCTCGCGACCTGCTCGTCCAGGTGCTTGGGCAGCATGTAGACCTGCTTTGCGTACTGGTCGTTGCGCTGGTGCAGCTCGAGCTGCGCGATGACCTGGTTGGTGAACGAGGCCGACATCACGAAGCTCGGATGCCCGGTCGCGCAACCCAGGTTCAGCAGCCGGCCTTCGGCCAGCACCATCACCGAGTGGCCGTCGGCGAACTTCCACTCGTCGTACTGGGGCTTGATGTTGATCCTCTCGATGCCCTTCACCTTCTTCAGGCCGGCCATGTCGATCTCGTTGTCGAAGTGGCCGATGTTGCCGACGATGGCCTTGTCCTTCATCTTGGCCATGTGCGCGGCCGTGATGATGTCCTTGTTGCCGGTCGCCGTGACGAAGATGTCAGCCTTGCTGACGACGTTGTCGAGCGTGTTGACCTCGTAGCCTTCCATCGCCGCCTGCAGCGCGCAGATCGGGTCGATCTCGGCGACGATCACGCGGCAGCCCTGGCCGCGCAGCGCCTGCGCGCAGCCCTTGCCGACTTCGCCGAAGCCGAGAACGACGGCGACCTTGCCGCCGAGCATGACGTCGGTGGCACGGGCGAGACCGTCGGGCAGCGAGTGGCGGCACCCGTAGATGTTGTCGAACTTGCTCTTGGTCACCGAGTCGTTGACGTTGATGGCGGGGAAGAGCAGCGTGCCCGCCTTGGCCATGTCATACAGCCGGTGCACACCGGTCGTCGTCTCCTCCGAGACGCCGCGGATGCCGCGGGCGACCTTGGACCAGAGCCCAGGCGTCTTCTTCAGCTCCGTGCGCAGCGTCTCGAGGATGATGCCCCACTCCTCGGGCTCCTTCTCGGCGTCAAACGCCGGCACCGCGCCGGCCTGCTCGAACTCCAGCGCCTTGTGCACGAACAGCGTCGCGTCGCCGCCGTCGTCGACGATCAGCGTGGGGCCGCTGCCATCGGGCCACACCAGCGCTTCCTTCGTGCACCACCAGTACTCCTCGAGCGACTCGCCCTTCCACGCGAACACCGGCGTGCCCAGCGGGTTGGCGACCGTGCCACCCGTTTCCGGGCGACCCACGGCCACGGCGGCCGCGGCGTGGTCCTGCGTCGAGAAGATGTTGCACGACACCCAGCGGACATCGGCGCCGAGCTCCGTGAGCGTCTCGATGAGGACCGCCGTCTGAATCGTCATGTGCAGGCTGCCCATCACGCGGGCGCCGGCGAGCGGCTTGGCCTTGCCGGTACTGGGCGCGCAGCGCCATCAGGCCGGGCATTTCCTGTTCCGCCAGGCGGATCTCCTTGCGGCCGTACTCGGCCTGGGTGAGGTCCGCGACCTTGAACGGCTCGCGGCCCGCGGCTTTGGCCGCGGCAAACGGGTGCTGAAGCTTCTCTGCAGTTGCGCTCATTGTTGTTCCCTTATCGATATCTGCGCCCGAACTGAAGTTCGGGCCTACGTACCGTCACCGACTCCAACCTGGTCCAACCATCCGATCAACCGATTCAACCAATCAACCTGTCTTCGTGGCGCGCGCCACGAAGAGCCCTGGTCCTTTCGCTTCCGGCGCCGACGGCAGCGCGTGGAGGCGAACGTCGGAGAAGCCGGCGGTGGTCAGCCAGCTCGTCATCTGGGTCTCGCTGAAGCCCAGCCACTGGTGGCCGAGCTGCTGCCGATAGCCCTCGCGGTCGTGCGGCAGCAGGTCGGTGATGAGCACCCGGCCGCCCGGCCTGAGCACGCGCGCGACGTCGGCGAGCGCACGAGTGGGCTCGGGCAGGTAGGGCAGCACCAGCGTCAACACCGCCGCGTCGAGCTCCGCATCGGCGATGGGCAGCTGCTCGAGATCGCCGCGCCGGAACTCCGCGGCCTCCTGGCCGGCGAGACGGCGCTTGGCGGCGGCCAGCATCGCCGCCGAGTTGTCCACGGCGATCACGCGCGCGACAAACGGCGCGAGCGCCGCGGTCATCGCGCCGGTGCCGCACCCCAGGTCGCCCACCACCCACGCCGGATCGAGCAGGCCGCACGCCGCCTGCAGATGAAAGTGCGCGCCGAACAGATCCTCGCGCAGCCGGTCCCATTGCCCGACGGCCGACGAGAAGAACTCCTGCGAGCGCGACCGGCGCGCGGCCAGGACGGTCTGCAGCCGCCGATGGTCCTGCCCGGCGACACGGCTTTCGGTGACTTGCTCGCGCACCAGCAGCCACAGCCGGCGCGCCGGGCCCTGGCGGTTGGCCGGCGCCATCGCGTACAGCCGGCTGGTGCCCTCGGCGCGCGAGGTCACCCAGCCGCTGTCGGCCAGCGCCTTGAGGTGCCGGCTGACCGTGGATTGCGGCAACTGCAGCACGCTGCACAGCTCGGTCACCGTCAGTTCCTGCGCCTCGAGGAGCAACAGCAGCCGATCGCGCGTGATGTCGGCCAGCGCGGACAGGTCGTCGAGGATGGCGGGGTGGGCGGTCGGCATTAATCCGTAAAACCGGATTAAAGGATACAACAGACGGGCCCGCGTTCAGTCGACGATTGCAGATTGAGGGTCGCACGGCGTGCGAACCGCGGGATGCGCGAGCCGAGATGCATTCACAGCCGCGGACCTGTGGGGGCGCACGGCGTGCGCCCCGCCGGGGTGCCGAGCCGGTGCACTTCACCCGCGGGACACGCGACCACGGCGGTGCCCTGCGGCGGCCAGTGCATCCGCCGCTGCGACCCCGCGGTCGCCGGGGCGCAGACGCCGGCGGCAGCCCAGATGCGTACACCGTGGCACGCGGATCTGCCGCCGGCGCATCCAGCAAGACGCGGGCGCTCGAAAAACCTCAATCCGCCAATCCGCCTCAATCTGCGTAATCTGCACTGCAATCTGCAATCTGCAATCTGCAATTCAGCTAGGATTCCCCGAGTGTCCTCGATCCGTCCTGACAACCCCACGCGACACCGTCCACGCGCGTCTGCCCGACGGCCGCATCTTCGAGGCCCCGCCGGCGACGCCGATTGGCGACATCCTCCGGGCCGCCGAGGCGCATGCCGGCACCGACGGGCACGAAGCGGTGGCGGCGGTCGTCGACGACCGGCTGCGCGAGCTGACGATGCCGCTGGTCTCGGATGCCGACGTGGCGGCGGTGACGCTGAACGACACGGACGGGTCACGCATCTACCGGCGCTCGCTGACGCTGGTGCTGGTGACCGCGGCCGGCGGAGCTCTTTCCCGACGCGGCGGTTTTCGTCGAGCACTCGGCGCCGACGCTGGGCGCGTACTTCTGCCGCGTCCGCGGCCGCGCGCCGTTCAGCGCCGGCGAGCTCGACGCGATTGCCGCTCGCATGCGCGCCATCGTCGCCGCCGACGTGCCGATCCACAAGACCAAGGTGCCGCTGGCGCAGGCCGTCGCCATCTTCGAAGGACGCGGAGAAACCGACAAGGCGCGTCTGCTGGCGCATCGCCAGCACGACAGCCTCGTGCTGTACGAGCTGTGCGGGCGACAGGACTACTTCCAGGGCTACATGCTGCCGTCCACCGGGCGCCTGCGGCAGTTTGCGCTGCATCCGCTGGGTTCGGGCTTCGTGCTGCAGTACCCGCACACCGCCAAGCCCGGCGAGCTGGCGCGATTCGAGGCGTACCCGAAGCTGTTCGAGGCGTTTGCGCAGGCCGGCGCCTGGCTCGACACGCTGGGCATTCGCGGCACCGGCGCCCTCAACGACGCCATCACGCAGGGACGCCTGCCGGAAGTGTCGCTGGTCGGCGAAGCCCTGCACGAGGCGCACATCAGCCGTATCGCCGAAGACATCGTCACGCGTGGCGATGCCATACGCGTGGTGCTCGTCGCCGGGCCGTCCTCGTCGGGCAAGACCACGTTTTCCAAGCGCCTGGCCGTGCAGTTGCTGGCCGGCGGCCGCCGGCCGTACCCCATCGCGCTCGACGACTACTTCCTCGATCGCGAACGCACGCCGTTTGACGAGCACGGCGAACGCGACTTCGAATCGCTCGCCGCGCTCGACGTGCCCCTCATCAACGAGCACCTGCTCGCGCTGATGCGCGGCGAGACGGTGGAGCTGCCGCGGTACTCCTTCCTCACCGGCACGCGTCAGCCCGGCGGCTCGGTCGCCCTGGGCCCGCACGACATCGTGATCGTCGAGGGGATCCACGGGCTGAACCCGAAGCTGGTGCCGGCGTTGCCGCCCGAGGCGGTGTACCGCGTGTACGTGTCGGCCATCACGCAATTGAACCTCGATCGGCACAACCGGGTGAGCATCTCGGACACGCGGCTCATCCGGCGCATCGTCCGCGACGCTTCCACGCGTGGCTACAGCGCCGCCGAGACGCTTCGGCGATGGGATGCCGTGCAGCGCGGCGAGCGCGCGCACATCTTCCCGTTCACCGAGAACAGCGACGCCATCTTCAACTCGGCGCTGGTCCACGAGCTGTCGGTGCTGCGGCCGCAGGCCGAGCCGCTGTTGCTGCAGGTGCGGCCCGATACGAGGGAGTACCGCGAGGCCAACCGCCTGCTGTCGTTCCTGCAGTGGTTCCGCCCGGCCGGCCACGACGTCGTGCCCGACAACTCGATCCTGCGCGAGTTCATCGGCGGATCGATGCTGGAGAATTTCAGGACGCTCTGATGACGTGACGTCAACCACAGAGACACGGAGGTCACAGAGGACGCACGGAGAATGCTTCGCGTGACGCGGCACGGTGCGCACAGGGCGCTCTACTGCCTCTGTGCCGGAACAGCGATTCTCTGTGCGTCCTCCGTGTTTCTGTGTCTCCGTGGTTAACGTCCGTCATCGGAGGTTCTCGATGCTGACGATCGGTTCTGACGTACTCGTTCGCACGCTCAAACGCCGCGGCGTCGTCGTCGAGATGCTGAAGGCCGGGGTGTATCGCGTGCAGGTCGGCGCGATGACCATCACGGCGGGTGAAAAGGACCTCGAGGCGCCCGCCCTGTCAAAGAAGAAGAAAGGCCGTCAGACGCCTGCGTCCGCGAGTGCCGAGCGGGATCGCCATCCGGTTGCCGCGGGGGCCGAGCCGGCGTCGATAGACTTGCACGGGCTGACCGTCGACGACGCGCGCAATCGAGTGGCCGGCTACATCAGCCGCGCGATTCTCGCGGGCCACGAGCGCGTCGAGATCATCCACGGCATCGGCACCGGGCGCGTGAAGGCCGCAGTCACCAAAGACCTGCGATCCCTGGCCGCCGTCCGCGCCGTCAAGCCGCATCCGACAAATCCCGGGATCACGGTCGTGTACCTGTAGGTGCGCTGCGCAGCGGTCCGTCGGCGCCGCCTACCTGCGGATGCGCAAGCGCGTCCACTGGATTGCCGTCACGTGCCCCAGGGACAGAACCTGCCGCCGCCAAAGGCGGTGCCGAGCCGCTCGACGTCAGACGGCCTCCCGTCGCACAGCTCGATGGTGACGTCCGCAAACTGCGACGTCTTCCACGTGCCACGTCCACCCGGTGTTGATGCCGGTGCCCATCACGATACGACCGTTCGGGATTCGCGGACCGGCGCCGGCCTTGGCCGCTTCCGCAGCCGCGATCAACTCGGGCGTGGTGAGCGCGATGCGGTATGTCTCGCCGGACACCTGGATGGTGGCCGTTCGCGCAGGGCTGGGCGCGTTGGAGTTGCCGCCGCACGCGACGGCGGCGAGACTGTCAGCGGTAGGGCGCAGCGGCACGCGACCAGAACGAAGAATCTGCGGAATCTCGTAATCCTGCAACCCGCAATCCGGCTGAATCCGCGCAGTGCTGCAAGTCCTACGTCGTCCCCGGCCGGACCTTCACGCTGCGATAGCACACCGCGTCGCCGTGGTCCTGCAGGAGGATGTGGCCCGGCTTCTTCGTGCCGAAGCCGGCATTCGTCTTGAACTTGCTGTCCTGCACCGCGGCGAGGATCTCGGGGCTGCCCAGTTCGTACTCCAGCACCTTCGTGCCGTTCAGCCAGTGCTCGACGTGGTTGCCCTGGACCAGCACCCGCGAGGTGTTCCACTCGCCGATTGGCTTGGTGGGACGTGCGGTGGCCGACTTGACGTCATAGAAGGACGCCGTCTGCCGCTCGGTGCTGATCTTCGCGTCCGCGTGTCTGGCATCGTCGATGATCTGATATTCGTGCCCGATGGCCGCGGCGCCGCTTTCGACGACGAAGTACTTCAGGCCGCTGTTGCTGCCGGGCTGCACCTGCCATTGCCACGTCAGCTCGAAATCGCCGAAGGTATCGGTGGTGATGATGTCGCGATTGCCACGCGTGTCGGCGCCGTCGGCCGGCGGCAGGCAAACCGCGCCGTCCTTGACGATCCAGCGCAGGCCGGAGACATCCGGCTTGTTGTACCCTCGCCAGCCTGCAGTGCTCGAACCGTCGAACAGCAGCCGCCAGCCGGCGGCCTTTTCGGCGGCCGTGAGCGTATTGGGAGAGTCCGCGGCGCCCAGCGGGACGACCAGCGCGGCGGTCGCCACAGCGGCCAGTGCCAGTCGCGAGAAGGGGATGGTAGCCATATGCGCGACAATAACACCGAACCCGTGAACCCGTGAACCCGTGAACTCGTGAACTCGAACTTGTGAACCCGTGAACCTGTGAACCTGTGAACCGTTGATTAAGCCCGACCTGATCGTTCGTTCGGAAGAGCCGCTGAACATCGAGGGCCGCGCGGAACTGCTGATGGGGCAGGAGACGCCGGTCGAGCACTTCTTCCTCCGGTCGCACGGCCCGGTGCCCGACGTCGATGCGGCGTCGTGGCGTCTGCGCGTGGAGGGCCTCGTGCAGTCGCCCCTGACGCTCGACCACGCCGAGGTTGCAGCGCTGCCGGCCGAGACCCGACGGCTCATCCTGGAATGCGCCGGCAACGGACGGCGCTTCTTCGACCCGCCCGCGCGCGGCCTGGCGTTCGGGCGTGCGGCCCTGGGCCAGGCGCGATGGACCGGCACGCGGCTGGACGCCCTGCTCGACCGCGCGGGTCTTCTCGAAGGAGCCGCCCACGTGGTCCTGCACGGGCTCGGGCCTGCGCTGGCCGGCAAGCCGGCCTTCGTCCGAAGCCTGCCAATCGCCGATGTGCGCGACCGCGGCGTGCTGCTGGCCTGGGCGATGAACGGCGAGCCGCTCGTCCCGGCGCATGGCTTCCCGCTGCGCGTCGTCGTGCCGGGCTGGACAGGGCAGCACTGGCTCAAGTGGCTCACGCGGATCGAGGTGACCGCTGCGCCGGCCGACGGCCCGTACATGCGCGACGAGTACTGCCTCGACGGCGAGATGATCCGCGGCCCTCGTGCCAAAGCGGTCATCTCGTCGCCCGCCGATGGCGCCGCGCTCCGGGACCGCGTGGTGCGCGCGAGCGGCATCGCGTGGGCGGGCGAAGCCGAGGTCAGCCGCGTCGAGCTGTCAATCGATCAGGGCGAGAGCTGGCATCACGCGCAGCTGGCCGCGTACGGCGGTCGCGGC
Organism: Vicinamibacteria bacterium; assembly: GCA_963818215.1. Classification (GTDB taxonomy): domain Bacteria; phylum Acidobacteriota; class Vicinamibacteria; order Vicinamibacterales; family JAENWD01; genus JAENWD01. Next base: position 46,853 of record CAWFRL010000020.1, read on the forward strand.
GCGTGGCGGCGGTGGGACCTGGACCTCGAGGTGCCGGCAGGCGTCTCGGGTGCGGTGACCGTGCTGGCGCGCGCGACCGACGATCGCGGTCGCACGCAGCCAGAGCACGGGGAATGGAACCCGCTCGGGTACCTGTGGGACGGCTGGGATCGGATCGCATCGCACCGCTGAGCCACGAGATCAGTGACACGCCGAGCCGCTCTGGCGCTCGGCCGTGGCGCCGGCGTGTCAGCGCGCCGCGTGGCGTCGGCGGGCGCGGCCGGCGGCTCGATCTTCGGCATCTCCTCTTTCGTGAACCGGGGCAGCTTCTCGTCGCGCATCGCCAGTTCGTAGACGACGCCGGCAATCACGGCGGCCTGCGCCTTCACGTCGTCTTCGACGATGCGCTCGTAGGTGTCGAGATTGGTGTGCCAGGTGTGCGACTGGTATTCCATCGGATCGAGCTGCGTCCCGATGCCAGGCAGGCCGGCCGCGTTGAACGACGTGTGATCGGTGCCGCCCGTGCGGCGGCTCTTCGACGTGATCGCGCCTGCCACGCCGAGGTCCGAAAACGGCGCCACGGCCTTGCGAAGCACCGTCGCCGCTTCGCCTGGGCCAAACACCGTGAGGCCCCGAATGCGGCCGGTGCCGGTGTCGATGTTGATGTAGCCGGCAAAGTTGTCGTACTCCGGCTTGGGCTCTTCGGCCGTGCCGAAGTGCGCCTTCACATAGGCCTTCGATCCCAGCAGGCCCTGCTCCTCGCCGCTCCACAGCGCCACGCGGATCGTCCTGCGCGGCTTCACGCCGATCGCCTTGAGAATGCGGGCGGCCTCCATCATCACGGCCGAGCCGATGCCGTTGTCGGTGGCGCCGGTGGCCGCGTGCCACGAGTCCAGGTGCGCGCCGAGCATCACCACTTCCTGCGCCTTGTCGGACCCGGGGATCTCGGCCACGGCGTTGTACGCCGTCTTGCCTTCGGGGTAGCTCGTGTTCACGATGTCGAGCTCGATCTCGACCGGACGGTTGTCGGCGACCAGACGGCTGATGCGCCCGAAGTCCTCGTTGCGGAGGACGACGGTGGGCACCGCCTTGGCGACGTCGAAACTGCGGTTGTTGAAGGCGCGAATCTGCCCGTGCTCGCGGCCGGCGTCGTTGAATCGCGCGACGGCGCCGCTATCGAGCAGGAACTTGTCGAGCTGCTCGGCCAGTTGACCGGAGGTGAGACGGCCGGGCGTCGCCGCGGGCGGCGTGAAATTGGCAAACGGCGACGGCGCCGGGTTGACCGGATCGAAACGCGACCGCGCCTCGGCGGCGTCGAGCCGCTTGTTCACCGGGTTGACGCGACAGCGGCACGACCTGATGGCGGCCGACGAGCACCATCTTGCCCTTCACCGCCCCGGCGTTGGCCGAGAAGAACGCGGCGATCTCGTCCTGCGTGGGACGCTCCGGCAAGATCAGGTTGACGACGGCGGCCCGCACCGGACCGCTGGTCGACGGCGTCCATGCCAGCACTTCGCCGACCAGCGCGTCGGTCACAGGCGAGACCAGGTGGGCCGTGAAGCGTTGATTGAGCCACCCCGGATTGCCGAAGTCCCACGGCTCGAGCCGGCCGTTGGCAAACCCCCACGACTCCATCTGCTTGATGGCCCATTCGCCGGCGCTTTTCAGGTTGGGCGAGCCGGTGAGCCGTGGGCCGTACACGTCGGTGAGGACGTGCAGCGTCTTCATGATCTGGGAGTTCTCGGTGGCCTCGCGGCGGATCTTCCACGTGATGTCGCGCGAAGCGGCGTCGTCTGCGCGGACCGTCATGGAGGCCACGGCCACGGCGCCGGCGACGAAAAGGGCATTTCGGAATGTCATGGATAGATAATAACGCGATGGCCGACACCGACGACGAGCGCCGTGTCTCTGAGGCCGCGATTGATCGAGAAGTTGGGCCTCGGACACGCGCAGCGCCATATCTTCCTGTGCTGCGACCAGGCCAAACCGAAGTGCTGCGACCGCGAGCGGTCGATTGTCGCGTGGGACTACCTGAAGCGGCGCCTGATCGAGCTCGGCCTGGCCGACCACGGCGTGCTTCGCACCAAGGCCAATTGCCTGCGGATCTGCCAGAACGGCCCGGTGGCCGTGGTCTATCCCGAGGGCACGTGGTATCGCGACTGCGACCCGCCGGTGCTGGAGCGGATCATCCAGGAACACCTGATCGGGGGCGCCCGTTGCCGAACACTTGATCGTCGAGGCGCCTCGATGACACTGTAGATGCGCGCGGCGCGCGCCGCGCCGAGGTACAGCTGATCTGCGAATCAATGCCATCATCCGTGCAGATCTCCGTGGTGCGCGCACGCGCGCCCCTACGTGTCATCAGTCCCCGCCCCCGCATCCATCCCAGCATCCGATCGGGCCACGTCGACAGTTCGCGATCGCCCGGCGCAAGGCCCACTCCGTGCGCGCCCTTCTCGTAGATGTGCAGTTCGGCCGGGACGCCGGCATGTTTCAAGCGCGAGATAGAACGCGACGCTGTTTTGTGGCGGCACACCGGCGTCTTCGCCGGTGTGAAAGAGGAAGGTCGGAGGTGTCTGCGCGGTGACCTGGCGATCGGTGGACAGCCGCGTGACCAGGTCAGCCGGCGGGGTCTCGCCCAGCAGGTTGCGCTGCGAGCCCTTGTGGGTGACGTCGGCGCCGAAGACGATGACCGGGTAGCCGAGGATCGCAAAGTCCGGGCGCGAGGAGACCGCTTCGAGGCCGTCGGCGACCTTCGCATCGGCGAGTGCGAACAGCGTCGCCGCCGATGAGGCCAGGTGACCGCCGGCGGAAAACCCCATGACGCCGATGCGGTCCGGCTTCACGCTCAGCTCCGCCGCGCGCGAGCGCACGACACGAATCGCGCGCAGCACGTCCTGCAGCGGCGCGGGGTGCCGGTAACGCGGTCCCGAGCCGGTACTTCACGATGGCCGCGGCCACGCCGTGCGCGGTCAACCACCGCGCTACCTGATGGCCCTCGTGGTCCATCGCCAGGTTCTGGTAGCCGCCGCCTGGACAGATCACGACGATGGCGCCGCTGGCTTGGGGTCGGGACGGCTGATAGAACGTGATGGCCGGCTTGTCGAGGTCCTCGGCGCCTACCGCTCCGGGCGCCCCGTCGGGCCACAGCAGTTCGGTCTTCGGCGTGTCTACGGCGCGCAGGTAGTCCTGGGCGGACGGAGAGCAGGAGAGCGCAAAGAGCGCGAGGATTACGAGCGCATGACGCATGCGGGGAAGGGTCAACTGCACATTGCAACTCCGTCAACCCGTGTTTCTCATTCCGGCTGCGACGCCGTTGACCGTCACGAGAAACGCGTTGCGGAGCCGCTGGTCGCCTTCGGCCGCGCGCAGACGCCGCAGCAGCTCCACCTGCACGAGATTGATCGGGTCGACATACGGATTGCGCACGTCGATCGATCGCCGCAGCACCGGGTTGTCGTCGAGCAGGCTGGTGCGGCCGGCGACGGCCAGGACCGCCGCCGCGGTGGCTGGAAGGCGGCGCCGCAGGTCCCCGCCGAGCGCGTGAAGGTCGGCGGGCACCAGCACCTGTTCGTAGTGCGCGGCGATGCGCGCGTCCGCCTTGGCCAGCACCATCTCGATCAGATCCAGCGTCGCGCGAAAGAACGGCCATCCCGCGTACATCCGCGCCAGTTCGGCGTGCCCGCCGTCGGCGCGCGCCTCGTCGAGCGCTTCGCCCACCCCGAGCCACGAGGGCAGCATGAGCCGCGTCTGCGTCCACGCAAAGACCCACGGGATCGCGCGCAGCGTCTCGACGCCTCCGCCATTTCGGCGTCGCGCCGGCCGGCTGCCGATGGTGAGATCCTCGAGTTGCGGCGCCGGAGTCGCGGCGCGGAAGTAGTCGATGAAGCGCGGCGTGTCGTAGACGACGCCGCGATAGGCAAGGCGGGCGCGATCGGCCAGGCCGTCCATGCGCGCGCGCCATGCCGGCTCGGGCGGCGCCGGCGGCGACAGCGTCGCGTCCAGCGTCGCGGCCGTGTAGAGCTCGAGCGTGCGGAATGCCAGGCCGGGCAGGCCGAACTTGGCCTGCACCATCTCGCCTTGCTCGGTGACGCGCAGCCGGCCATCGACCGATCCGGGCGGCTGCGACTGAATCGCGAGATACGTGGGGCCGCCGCCGCGTCCGACGCTGCCGCCGCGCCCGTGGAACAGCGTCAGCTCCACGCCCGAGGCGCGGCTGGCCGCCACGAGATCCTCCTGCGCCTTGTAGAGCGCCCAGCTTGCGGCGAGTCGTCCGCCGTCTTTGGCCGAGTCCGAGTAGCCGACCATCACTTCCTGCCGGCCTTCGCACCGCTGCGCGATACCACGGCACCGCCAGCAGACCGCCGAAGCGTCGTCCCCGCCCCGGCCAATGCCTCCATCGTCTCGAACAGCGGGACGACGCGGAGCGGCGCGGGGAGGTGAGCTTCTTTCTGCAGCAATTCGACGGCCAGGACGTCGGAGGGCGCAAGCGCCATCGAGATCACGTACGCGCCGAGCGACCCTGGCGCGATGTTGGCGGCGGCGCGGAACGTGTCCAGCACTTCCTGGACGTCCGGCGACGCCGGCAGGTCCGCGGGAATGAGCGGCCGGCGGCTCTCCAGTTCCTGCAAGAGGAAGCGCTGGCGCTCGTCCTCGGACCAGGTCGCGTAGTCGCCCAGCCCCAGCTGGCGCGTGATCGCGGAGAGCGTCTCGGTGTGGCGCGACGCGTCCTGCCGCAGGTCGAGGCGCACGAGGGTGACGCCGAAGGCGGCCACGCGCCGCTGCAGATCGAGCAGCCTCCCGCGCGCCAGCAGGCCGTTGCCGGTCTGTTCGAGCGACCGGCGGCACAGCGCGAGGGGACCGGCGATCTGCTCGACGGTCACCAGCGGCAGCGGGTGATCGCCACCGCGGCCTTCGAGGCGATCCTCGATCGCGCGCAGCGTCGCCGACAACCGGTCGCGCACGTCGCGCAGCAGCAGCCGGTACGGCTCGTCGGCGTCGCCGACGCGCGCGAGCAGCTCGGCGCTGCCGCCTTGCATCGACAGCTCCAGCCGCAGGGCGTCGATCTCGCGGAGGTACAGGCTCGCGGCCTGCCAGCGTGCGAGCAGGCAGACCGTGTCGGTCACCTGCGCGGTCACCGACCGGGTTGCCATCGCGGTCGCCGCCAATCCACGAGCCGAAGGTGAGCGGGGACTGGTCGGGAGGCAACCCGCGGCCGGTGTGCTTGACCAGCGCGGCGTTGAGCGAGCGGAGGAACTGCGGCACCGCGTCCCACAGCGCCTGCTCGAACACCGCCATGCCGGACCGCGCTTCGTCGACCGGCGAGGGGCGCCGCTGCCGGACTTCGCTGGTTTCCCACGACGCGGCGATCTCGATGCGCAGCGCGTTGAGCAGCTCGTCGTGCTCGGGCGGCGTGAGGTCCGCGCGGTCGCGCATCGTCGAGCAGGTCCGAGATGCGCTTGAACTTCTGCATCAGGGTCCGGCGCGTGACCTCGGTGGGGTGCGCGGTGAACACCAGCTCGATGCGCAGGCGGCTGATGGCCTCGTGCAGCCGGTCGGGCGGAATGCCGGCGGCGATGAGCCGGCCAAACGTCTCGTCGCACGATCCGATCTGGGGCGGCGCGGCCTTGTCGCGCTGATAGTCGCGGCGGCGCCGGATGCGATGGTGCTGCTCGGCGATGTTGGCCAGGTTGAGGAAGTGGGAGAAGGCGCGCGCGACGGGCAGCGCTTCGTCGACCGGCATCTGCTCGAGGACGCGGGTCAGCGTCGCAAAGTCGGCGTCGCTGCCGCCGCGGGCCTTCTTGGCGAGCGCGCGGACTCGCTCGACCAGGTCGAAGATCGCCTGGCCCTCGTGGCGCCGCAGCGTCTCGCCCAGCAACTCGCCCAGCAGCCGGACATCTTCCCGCAGCGCCTTCGGTAACTCGTGGCGCCATCGTGGGAAGTGTATTACGTGAGCGGTCGTACATGTAGGCAGGCTTGGCACGTGGTTCCGGTCAGGCTGTGGTTCAGGTTGGACGGGTTGGCGTGGTGTTGGCGCAAGATCCCGCGTGACTCGCACCGTCATCGTCACCGCACCCGTCCGCATCGCCGACCTGGGCGGTTGGACCGACACGTGGTTTGCCGGCCATGGCGCCGTCTGCCACCTGGCCGTGCAGCCGGGCGTCACTGCCTCCTGTCTTGCCCGCTGGCGATGGGGCAGCGCAGATGGTCGTCGACGTGCCCGACTTCGGCGAGCGCCACGTGCTGCCCGACGAGGGCGCGTTCGAGGCACGGCATCCGCTGCTGGCGGCGGCAATCGGCGCGGCGACGACGATCGCCGGAGCGGGCCTATCACTTGCGGTTGACCTCCGGCGTGCCTCCCGGCGCGTCCACCGGCACGTCTGCGGCGGTTGTCGTCGCCGTCCTTGCGGCATTCGACGAGATGGCGGGCGTGCCGCTGTCGCGCGCCGACCTGGCGCGGCGCGCGCATGCGGTCGAGGTGCGGGCCGCTGGGACGCGAGTCCGGCGTGCAGGATCAGATCGCCGCCGCTACGGCGGGGTGAATTTCATCGAGATGCCGCGCTACCCCGACGACGATCGTCGAGCCGATCGTGCTGAAGGCGGCCACGCGCGACGCCTCGACGCGCGACTGCTGCTGGTATACCTGGGCCGGGCCCACGATTCATCAGCGGTTCATCGCGAGGTGATTGCGTCCATACGAGGCCGGTGGCGCTCCGCGCCGGACGCTCGAAGGCCTCGGGCGCTTGCGCGGCAGGGCCGGGAGGCGCTGCTGGCCGGCGATCTGGCGGCGTACGGACGGGCGCTCTCGGACAACTGCGCGCTGCAGGCGGCACTGCATCCTTCGCTCGTCAGCGACGTGGCAAGGCGCGTGATTGAGGTGGCCCGCGGGCACGGCGCGGCAGGGTGGAAGGTCAACGGCGCCGGCGGCAACGGCGGATCGGTGACGCTGCTGTGCGGCCCATCAGCCGGCGCGCCCGCAGACCTGGCACGTCAACTCGAGGCCGAAGTGCCGGGCGTGCGCGTGCTGCCGCTGCGTCGGCTCTGGCGGAGTGCGGCGTGCAGGCAGCCTGCCAGCCAACCCGATCGACCTGATTGCCCCTGTCCGCCGCGGTCGGACCAGTTTCCGCTACAATACGGCGGCTTTTGTGCTGGCGGCCCGTCGGCCGTCCTCCCGGGGATCCCCGGCACACAAGGAGATTGCGATGCTTCAGCGTTGCCTTCCCGGCGCGCTCGTCCTGGTTCTCATCGGCGCCACGCCGTCAGCTGCCCGACAGGCGCCAGCCGCGCAGCCCCCCGCGCAGCAGCCGGAACAGAAACCCGAGCAGGCGCCTGCGCCCGAGGAGCCGCCGGTCTACAAGGAGCAGGTCGTCGTCACGGCCTCCAAGACCGAGCAGGCGCTGGTGAACGCTCCGGCCACGGTGAGCCTGATCGCCGGCGAGACCCTGCAGAACAACGCCTCCACCAGCTACGCCGACCTGTTCCGGGCCGTGCCCGGGCTCAACGTCACCCAGACCTCGGCCCGCGACATCAACCTCACCAGCCGCGGCGCGACGTCGACGCTGTCGACCGGCCAGCTGGCGCTGGTGGACGGCCGCAGCATCTACCTGGACTTCTTCGGCTTCGTCGCCTGGGACTTTCTCCCGGTGAACCCCGCCGAGATCAAGCAGATCGAAGTGATCCGCGGCCCGGCATCCGCCATCTGGGGCGCCAACGCGATGAACGGCGTCGTCAACGTCATCACCAAGTCGCCGCGCGAGCTGCCGGGAACCAGCGTCACGCTTGGCGTGGGCACGTTCGGCCGCGAGGTGTCCGGCAGCAGCCAGGACAACGGCATGTTGTTCTACGCCAACGGGTCGCACTCGCAGATCGTCAGCGATCGCTGGGCGTACAAGGTCTCGGCCGGCGTCTACTCGCAGGACCCGCTGGCGCGCCCGACCGGCAACCTGCCAAGCGGCGTGCCGTATCCGACCTTCACCAACGAGGGGACGACGCAGCCGAAGCTGAACGTGCGGGCCGACTACGACTTCGAGGACGGCCAGCGCAAGCTGGTGTTCGAGGGCGGCGTGGCCGGCACCGACGGCATCCTGCACAGCGGCATCGGGCCCTTCGACATCAACTCCGGCACCGTCCTCGGCTACGGCAAGGTGAACTACAGCAAGGGCGCGATGAAGTTGAATTTCTTCACCAACATCCTCAACGGGGACGCGACCAACCTGCTGGCCGTCGGGCTCGACGGGCAGCCGCTCAACTTCCTCTTCGAGAGCAACACCTACGACGTCGAGTTCGGCGACGTCCGGACGTTCCAGGCAGCGCCACGTCGTGAGCTACGGCGGCAACTTCCGCTTCAGCAACTTCGACCTGTCGATTGCGCCCGCGGCCGACTCGCGCAAGGAAGGCGGCGGCTACCTCCAGGACGAGATGTTCCTGGGCAAGTACGTCCGGCTCCTGGTGGGCGCGCGCGTCGACAAGTTCGACGTCATCGAGGACGTGCAGTTCTCGCCGCGGACGACGCTGATGCTCAAGCCGACACCGGACCAGACCATCCGCGTGTCGTACAACCGCGCGTACCGGGCGCCGTCGGTCATCAACAACTTCCTCGACACGACCATCATCAACCAGTTGCCGCTCGGCTTCGATCAACCCGGCCTTTGGCAGCGCGGTCTTCAACTTCCCGGTTCGCGCCGTCGGCAGCAACATCGGGTTGCCACAGGCCGGGATCCCGCCGCAGGACCTGGTGGAGCAGTCGATTACCGCGTACGAGGTCGGCTACACCGGCGTCATCAAGCAGCGCGCGACCATCTCGGCGGCGTTTTTCTTCAACGAGACGAAAGACGACATCTTCTTCACGCAGGTCGCCTCGTACCGCGCCGCCAACCCGCCGCCCGGGTGGCCGCCGCCGCCGATTCCGCCATTCCTCGGCGGGATCATCCTCGAGGGGCTCTTCTGTCCTCCCGGCTCCACGCCCACTCCGGCGCGCCCCTGTCCGTTCGGCGTGGGCAACGGGCTGCCTGCGGGATTCAGCTACCGCAACCTGGGCAAGGTGGAGCAGAAAGGTATCGAGCTTGGCATCGACGGCGCCTTCACGAAGGAGTGGAGCGGGTTTGCCAACTACTCGTACCAGCCCGACCCGAAGGCAATCGGGTTTCCGCAGTCCGAGATCAACCTGCCGCCCAACAACCGCTTGAACGTCGGCGTGAACTACGGCGGGGAGCGTTACCTGGGCAGCCTGGCCATCAGCTACCAGGACGAGGCGTACTGGCAGGACGTGCTCGACAACCGCTACGCCGGCACGACCGACGCCTTCACGCTCGTCAACGGGACGCTCGGCTACAAGTGGGGCAGCAAGCGCAACATCGTGACCCTGCTCAAGGCCACCAACCTGCTCAACGACGAGATCCAGCAGCACATCTTCGGGGACGTGTCGAAGCTGCAGGTAGTCGGAGAGCTGCGCGTCGGGTTCTAGATTCAGAGCGCGATGCACGAAGGCGCGAACGTACACCTCGATGATGACCGAACCCCCTCGCCCGCCCTGCTCTGGAAGGGCATGTCCGAAGAGCAGCGCCTCAGCGCCGCGGATGCGTTCTGGCGCGAGGCCGACAGCGCCGACCAGCAGATCGAAGCGATGGTGCTGCTGGCGCAGAAGCTGAAGGCCCGACCCAAGTACATCGCGACGCTTCCGGTCGACAAGAAGGCGAAGCACCTGGCGCACTACGCCGGGATGCCCGACGTCCTGGCGGCACGCCTGCTCGTGAGCTATCACCTCGGCCATCAGCGCCCCATGATGGCCGCCTTCCTCGACGCGCTCGGCATCGCCCACGACAACGGCCTCATCAACGACGAGCTCAGCGGCGCCGTCGCCGACGACAAGCTCAAGCGCGGCGCGGAGGCGCTCGCCGTCCGCGTATCCGCCCGGCGACGTGCGGCTGTACTTCGAGACGCTGCTGCTTCAGGACCCCGACACGTGGGGAGGGCTCGCTTCGCTCGCGCGCGGCGAGTAGGGGCCTTGCCGCTGACGGTGCAGCGCCAGGGACAGGGCGAAGTAATAGACCGGGTATGCCAGCGACGCCCACACCAGCCAGTGCGGCGGCGTCGGCAATAGCCAGATAATCGCCACCATCGCCAATCCCCATACTATCGCCCGCGGCCACCGTCGCCCCTTGCCATCGAGGCGTCCGCGACGGGTAGATGTAGCCGACCGGCACGAACACCAGCGCCACGAAGCCGCACAGAATCGCGGCGTTCGCTGCCGGCGACAGCCGCAGCGCGACCATGTAGACGGCGACGATGTTCCAATAGGACGGAAACCCGGTGAAGAAGTGGTCGGGCGTCTTGGCATCCTCGCGGCTGAACCCGTAGGCACTCGACAGGAGCACCGCCGCGGCCACCGCGAGCCCACCGGCGCCGGCCGGGAGCAGGCCGTCGTGACGGAGAATGAACACCGGCACGAACACGAACGTCAGGTAGTCGACGATGTCGTCGAGGCGCGCGCCGTTGAACTGCGGCGGTGCGCTCCTTCACGCGCGCGAGCCTCGCCAGCGAGCCGTCGACCGCGTCCACCAGCGTAGCGACGACGAGCAGGAGAAACGCCCGTCTCGTGTCGCCGGCGATGGTGGCTTCGACGGCCATGTACGCAAGCACCGCGCCTGTCGCGGTGAATGCATGGACCAGCCAGGCAGTCACTGACGGATTCTAACCTCGCCGAGCGCCCGGCGCAGACGGCGCGCGAGCCTACTTGCCCCACAGATACTCAATCGGCGCCCCGGCGTTGGGGATGTCGTCCTGCAGATTGACGCCGAGGACCCTGGCGCCGGTTGCGGCAATCTGATTCGTGAACGCGTCGGGAGCATCGGTCCACATGCCCCGGCGCGGCCAGTCGGGACCGATGGCGGCCAGCCAGGTTTCCTGCGCGCCGTCGACGTTTTCGCCGTGCGTGCCCCAGTCGGCCGGCGTGCGTCCCCGGCCGTGGTCCACGGTGATGAGGATCGCGGTGTTGTCGCGGTACTGCGCGTCGGACTGCAGCCAGGTCCACAGCTCCTTGAACCAGGCGTCGGTGCGCTCGAGCGTCTGGAGCACGCGATCGTATCGCTCGCCGTGGGCCCAGTCGTCGGTCTCGCCGAGCGCCAGGTACAGGGCGCGGGGCCGTGCCGTCTGGAGATGGGCCAGGGCGAGCCGGAACGTGTACATGTCGTGGCGCACGGAGTCCCAGGGCGTCTGGGCCTCGAACTGCGCGCGGCTCAGCTGCTGCACGTCGGGCCGGTCGCTGTGCGTGCGCCTGATAGCCGGCGTTGACGACGAAGGCGTCTTCCTGGCTCGACACGATCCACCGGAACGTCGCCCACGAGCCAAACGCCGCCACTTGTTCGCGCGATAACGACAATCGACCCTTCAGCGACATCGAGCAGCGTGGGAAACGGGTATCGGCGGTCGTCGTTGCTGTCGATGACGGCGTCGTGTGGTTCCCCCGTGAGGATCTCGGCATAGCCGGGGTAGGAGAAGCGGTGCGTGTTGGTGATGCCGAACTTGCTGCCAGCCGCGCGATTGCCGGCGATGGATCCGTGCGCCGTCATCCACTCGGTCCAGAAAAACGGCATGACCCTGGCGCGCCGCGCCTCGGGGGTGTCGGCCCAGTATTGCTGGTAGGCGCGCGTGTCTTCGAGGCGCTCGTCCTTTTTCAGCCCCGCGCGAAGCACCTCCACGTCGAGCCCGCCGAAGATCTCCTGCGTGCGGGCGCCATCGAGGGTGATGAGGATGAGGTTGCGGCCGCCGTTTTGCGCGGCAGGCGACGGCCAGGGTCAGCGGAATCGTGAAAAGAGCGGCGAGGATGGCGCGACCAACGCGGCTGGACATGCCGGGCAGTCTAGCGCACCGTGACGTATCTGACAGGAGATCGGAACTCCTGGCTCCTGTTGAGCGGTTCACTGCGCGCCGGGGGCAACGTCGTGGTCGTCGGCGGTGATCGAGCTGCCCTCGAGCAGCCGCCGCTCGTCGAGGCTGGCGCCGCGGGCCATGCGCAGGTCGCCGGGCTTCCAGATGATCTCCTCGCGGACCAGATAGCCGGCGGTCCGCGCCTCGTTGGAGTCGAAGCTGTCGGGCCCGGTGCGTACGCCCGTGCGCCGATAGAAGTCGCGCAGGTCATCGGCCGATTGCACTTCGACGTGGTCGGCGACTTCGACGACGTGCTGGAGCTCATGCCCCAGCAGGGCGACCAGCGTGTGGTTGCTGTAGTCGGCGTTGAGTTGAATGCGCACGAAGCGGTCTGTCGCGCTGCGCGTGACAAAACGCATCGATCCGCCGACGCCGTCGCGCATGCCGTGGCGGGCCTCGACGTAGACGATTACGTCCGATCGCTCGATGCGCCGCACCAGCTGCCGGAACGTGGCCGAACGGTCCATGCCCGGTCGCGATCAGCGTCTCGACACGTTTGTGCATGGGGCGCAGGCGGGCGTGCGGGTTGGCCGTCGGCAGTCCCTCGGCCTGGATGTGGGCCGTCAGCAGCGTGATGAGGAGCGCGAGCGCCGATCGCATGTCCGTCCTCCCCTGCGCGAGGCGGCGCCGATCGCCACCCCCAATCTGCAGGGCTTAGACGGATGGTTTTCGCGTTGGCTGGCGGGCGTTTCGAGCGATCGCGCGGTGTCGTGACGAGCGCTGGGACGACCCATCACCGCGTCGATCCGGTGGTCACGCCGGGCCGGCGTTCGCACCTGTGGGGGTGCCGACAGTCACCCACGTTGGTCACACGGCTGGTCACACAATAAAAGTGCGACCGCGTCAGATCACGGAACCCGATCTTCGAGAGCTGACGCGGACCGGTTCGGTCGAGGCGGCGTCAGGTTGGGTCAGGTTGGGTCAGGTCCGGGACCCAACCCGACCGACACCAGGAGCCCGCCTACGTCGTCAGCGCGGCGAGCACACCCCTCATGTAGGCGATCGACTCCTGCATCCCGGGCAGCGGATCGTCGGCCTTGATTTCGTACTCGAGGCCCACCTGCCCCTGGTAGCCGATCTTCAGCAGCGTGCGGAAGAGGCCCGGGAAGTCCAGGACGCCGCGGCCGACTTCGACCTGGCTGTCCTTGTCGGTCTTCACCTTGAGGTCCTTGACGTGCATGTCGTAGAGCCGATCCTGACAGTCGAGGCAGGCCTGCACGGGATCGGTGCCCGTGCGGATGGTGTGGCCGATGTCGATGCAGAGGCCCATCCGCTTGTCGCGCGTCTTGATCGCGTTGTAGGCGTCCTTCGGCGCCGGCCACCACTTGTCCTCGGGCCCGTGGTTGTGGATGACGAGCTTGACGTCGTGCTCCTTGACCATCGACTCGATGACGTCGAGCGCGGCCGGATCGGGCGACGCGTAAATCAGCGGCATCCCGGCGTCCTTGGCGTACAGGAAATCCTTGCGGATCTGCTCGGCGTCGTTCTGCATCGTGATCGTGCCGCCGCCCATGATGGTGATGCCGGCCGCCTCGATCTTCGCGCGCAGCGCGCGCGTGGTCTCGGGTGGATCGGTCCGCGGGACGTGGACGTCCTTGAACGTCATGTACTGGATGCCCAGCGACCTGGCCATCTCGAGCGCCTGGTCCAGCGTGAACTTGCGCATCGAGTAGGAGGCCAGGCCCAGCTTCAGTGTCTTGCCGCCAGCGGCCGGCGCCGGCACCGCCGATGTGGCCGCCCGAGTCAGCGCGGGTAGCGCCGCCGCCGAGGCAACCGCGCCGAAAAAGGCGCGGCGGGAAACGTCAGTGCTCATCGCAACCCCCTGTGAACGGCATGCTACCCCAAAGGCCTGTTATCCTGAATCGATGATGCGCGCCTGGGTAGTGACGGTGCTGCTGGCGGGCCCTCTGGCCCCCGCAACGGCGATCGCCCAGGACGCGGGCTCGATGGTCGTCATCATCCCGGGCGACAAGATGTTTCATCAGCCCGGATGCGCGCTGGTGGCCAGGGCGGGAAGTAACGTCAGCGTCGCCAAGCGGGGAGAAGCCACTCGCCGCGGTCTCACGCCGCACGACTGCGGTCCAGACGCCTCGGGCGCTCCGGCGGCCGACCCCAACATCGTCAAGGTCGCGACACAACCGCGCGACAACAAGTACCACCGCCTGACCTGCGCGAAGCTCGGGCCGACGCGATCCACCCTCACCCTTGACGAGGCCGGCCGCAAGTTCTGGCCGTGCCCGGTCTGCAAGCCGCCGATTCGACAGCGCAAGGTGCCTGCGGGCTGATAGGCTTCGCGCATGAATCGACGGGCCTTTCTCGTACCGCTGTCGGAGCCGGAGCCGGCGCGCACATCGGCACTTCAGCGAAGCCTTCCGGCACGCCAGCACTTCGGCACGGCACACCAGCACTCCGGCACCCCGGCACTCCGGCACATCAGGCGCACGGCGCCAGTCGCCGTCCGGGCCCGTTGGCTCTCGACGCTCCAGCGCGTCGCCGAGCCCGTGCTCGCCAACCTCGCGGCCGGGACGCTCAAGGCGCGCATGCCAGTCGAGGAGGCCTCGGGCGCCAATCGAGGGAGCGTCACGCACCTGGAGGCGTTTGGCCGGTTGATGGCGGGCATCGCGCCGTGGCTCGACCTCGAGGACGGGCCGGCCGCGGAGCGTGCGTTGCGGACACGCTACCGTGCCCTGACCGCACGAGCGCTGACGCACGCGCTCGACCCCGCGTCACCGGACGCGCTGAACTTCACCGAGGGCGGACAGCCCCTGGTCGACGCCGCGTTTCTGGCACAGGCGGTTCTGCGCGCGCCGACGGGTGCTGCAGCAGGGGCTCGAACCGGGCACGCGCACGCGGCTCATCGCGGCCCTGGAGTCGGCGCGCGTGATACAGCCAGGCTTCAACAACTGGTTGTTGTTTGCCGCCACGGTCGAAGCCGCGCTCAAGGTGCTGGGCGCTGAGTGGGACCGGATGCGCGTGGACTACGCGCTGCGCCAGCACGAGCAGTGGTACCGCGGCGACGGCGCCTACAGCGACGGGCCGTCGTTTCACTGGGACTACTACAACAGCTTCGTGATTCATCCGATGCTGGTCGACGTCCTGGCGGCGGTGGGCGAGGCGCATCCGGCCTGGACGGCGCTTCGGACCAGGCAGGAGGCGCGCGCGACGCGCTACGCGGCGGTGCTCGAACGCCTGGTCGCGCCCGACGGCACGTTTCCGCCGATCGGCCGATCGATTGCGTACCGGTGTGGCGCCTTCCAGGCACTCGCCCAGGCGGCGCTTCGACACGCCCTGCCTGCCGAGGTCGCCCCCGCGCAGGCCCGCGAGGCGTTGACCGCGCTGATTGGCCGCGGACTCGACGCGCCGAAGACGTTTGACGCCAACGGCTGGCTGACCATCGGCTTTGCCGGCCACCAGCCCGGCATCGGCGAGCGCTATATCTCCACCGGCAGCCTCTATCTGTGCGCGATGGCGCTGCTGCCGCTGGGCCTGCCGCCCTCCGATCCGTTCTGGGCCGACCCGCCACAGGCCTGGACGGCCAGACGCGCCTGGGCAGGGCAGGACTTTCCAATCGATCACGCAATTGCAGATTGACGATTGCAGATTGCAGATTGAGAAATTACGCGGATTCTGAATCGCGCGTCCTCAGTCTGCAATCTGCAATTTGCAATCGACAGTTTACGAGCAGGTCTCAGCCAAGACCTTCACGGACTTCACGTGGAAGCGTGGGCCCTCCGTGGCCTTGGACGAACGGGTGCTGCTCTCGCTGTTGTAGCCGCTCGTGCCGCCCTTTGAATCGGGCGTTCCTGTCAGTTCGACCTTCTTGCCGACGTACTTCGTCAGGTCGATGTCGCTGCGCGCGATCAGGATCCACGAGGTCGCCGGAATCGGGGGCGCCGCCACCGAGGGGTCACGATCCGTGGAAGGCGCGGTCGGCGTCGCCGACTCGGTGAACGTGAACGTGCGGCCGTCGACTCCCGGGCTGACGCACCCGATTGCGGTCTTCTTCGGACGGGCTGGCTGCGACCGTTGCGGCAGCCGCGGCAGACGCCGGCTGAGTCGACGCGGGCTGTGGAGTTTGAGCGCCAAGCGGCGATGCCAGCACGAGCGCTGCAAATGCCACGAGCGCGATGTGTCTCTTCATTGTTGGGTTTCCTCCTGAACTGCGCCGGCGGTGCCGGCGCATCCCTGCGAATGGAGATCAAGGCCTGTGCCATGGAGTCCTCGGCATCGCGCCGGGATTTTCCGGCCGTGCACACGGCCAATCCCGACGGTGCGAGCATGTCGAACTGACCCGACCCGCGTAAGGGATGCATCACACGCTTCGGCCCAGCTTTGCGGCAGGCGCTGCGCGGATGGTGTGCAACGGCTGACGTAAGATGGTCCGCATGAGCCAGCGCGTGACCGGGTGGGTTTGTGCGATCGGTCTGGCCCTGAGCGGCGCGGCGTGCGGGCCAGGGGCGGCAGAGCAGGAGGCGGCGATGAAGCGGGCAGTCGAACTGTCGGCGGCGGTGACCTCGCTCGGTATCGAGGACGTCAAGGTGGGCCAGGGGGCGGAGGCCACGCCGGGTCGGCGTGTCACCGTGCACTACACCGGCACGCTGATGGAAGGCACCAAGTTCGACAGCTCGAGAGACCGCAACGAGCCGTATGCGTTCGTGCTGGGCCAGCGCGAGGTGATTGCCGGCTGGGACGAAGGCGTGAAGGGCATGAAGGTCGGTGGCGTGCGCCGTCTGATCGTTCCCGCGAAGATGGCCTACGGACCGCAGCCACCTGGTGCCGGCATTCCCCCCAACGCGGCCCTCAAGTTCGACGTCGAGCTGCTGGGCGTCGAGTGAGCCGTTGATGCGCGCGGCCGTTCCTCGCTCTTTCAGCGATCGCAGGTCTCGCGTCGATGTCAGTCACAGGCGCCGACGTGATGAGCCCGCTCTCCGAACGCTACGTGCGGCTCGTGCTGGCAGTCGGCCAGCACGACCCGGACTTCGTCGACGCCTACTACGGCCCGCCGGATTGGAAGCCGCGACGCCGCCAGCGTTCCCCGCTCGAAGGCCGACCTGGAAGCCATCGCGGACGTGCTGATCCGGGACCTGGAAGCGACGGCGGCGCCCGCCGTCCCGCTCGAACGCCTGCGGCGCGACTACCTGATCGCACAGACCAGGGCGACACGCACGCGCCTGGGCATGCTCGGCGGCGCGCGGATGACGTTTGACGACGAGTCGAAGAGACTCTACGACGCCGTCGCGCCCACCCATGACGAGGCCTACTTCGCCGGGGCCCTGAAGGCCCTGGACGAGTTGCTGCCCGGCGATGGCGCGCTCGCCTCGCGCGTCGAGGCCTTCCGCCAGCGCTTCGTCATCCCGCCCGACAAGCTCGATGTCGTGTTCCGGGCGGCAGTCGACGCGTGCCGCCAGCAGACCGCCGCGCATCTGACGCTGCCGCCAGGCGAGCAGTTCACGATCGAGTACGTCACCGGCAAGTCATGGAGCGGCTACAACTGGTATCAGGGGAACTACCGCAGCCTGATCCAGGTGAACACCGACCTGCCCATCTTCATCGACCGCGCGCTGGACCTGGCGTGTCACGAGGGCTACCCGGGACACCATGTCTACAACGTCCTGCTCGAACATCATCTCGTGCGCGGGCGCGGGTGGCAGGAGTTCACGGTCTACCCGCTGTTCTCGCCGCAGTCCCTCATCGCCGAAGGCACCGCGAACTTCGGCATCGAGGTCGCCTATCCCGCCTCCGAGCGCGTCGCCTTCGAACGGACGCGCCTGTTTCCGCTCGCCGGGCTCGATCCCGCGGACGCGCCGAAGTACTACGACGTGCTGGCCGTGCTGGACCGGCTGGCCTACGCCGGCAACGAAGCGGCGCGGCGCTATCTGAACGGCGCCATCAACGCGTCACAGGCCGCCGACTACCTCGTGACCTACACCCTGACGTCCCGTCAGCGCGCCGAGCAGCGCGTGCGCTTCTTCGACCAGTACCGCAGCTACGTCATCAACTACAACCTCGGCAAGGACCTCGTGCGGGCCTACGTCGAACGGATGGGCGGCACCCCGGACAAACCCGACGTGCGATGGAGGGTGTTCGGGGAACTGCTGTCGTCGCCGACGGTTGCCGTCGGGGTTGTGAAGCGATGGCCCCACAACCACGAAGGTCACGAAGGCTCACACGAAGGTCACGAAGACAAAGGCTGTTTCGAACCCATGACACGACAGCTGCAGTTGCGGCGGCGGGGCTTCAGCCCCGCAGTCCTTCCGATCCTCCTCCTCGTTTTCCAGTCGCACAGCCTTGGCGCGCAGAAGAAGACCGTCTGCTCCGCCGCCGAAGCCCGACGACTGTCGGCAAGCGGATCAACACGCCCAGGCCGGACGCCAGGACGGTGACCTTCGAGACGCGCGAGGGCACGTGGATGTCGGTCGACGTGTCGCCCGACGGCCGCACGATCGTCTTCGATCTGCTTGGCGACCTCTACACGCTGCCAATTGAAGGCGGAACGGCCACCGCCATCAGCCGCGGACCGGCCTACGATCATCACCCGCGATTTTCGCCCGATGGCGCCACCATCGCCTTCACCTCGGACGAAGGCGGGATGGAAAACCTCTGGCTGGCAAACGCCGATGGCGCCAATCGCCGGCCGCTGACGACCGAGAAGACCGCCTACGTCCGCAGCGCCGCCTGGCTGCCAGGTGGCGACTACCTCGTGGCCCGGCACGAAGAGGGCAAGCGGGCCGGCCTGCCGCCCAACGAGTTGTGGCTCTATCACCGGCTTGGCGGCACCGGCGTCAAGCTCACCGTCGCCAGCGACCTCAACGCGGCAACCGGCCCGGTCGCTTCGCGCGACGGCAGGTTCATCTACTACGCCGCGCGGCGCTCGCGATTCTCGTACGAGCCCAATCTGCGCAGCGGCCTCTGGTCCATCATCCGCTACGACCGATCGACCAACGAGCGCACGACGTTGACCAGCGGCATCGGCGGCGCCGTGCGGCCGGCGATCTCGCCCGATGGCAAGACGCTGGTCTACGTGAGCCGCCGCGATGCCGGCACCGTGCTGGTTGCGCGCACGCTCGATACCGGCGCCGAGCGTGTGCTGGTGCGCGGGCTCACGCACGACGACCAGGAGGGCTTTGCGGCGCTGGACGTGTGGCCGAACTACGCGTTCACGCCAGATGGCCAGTCGCTGGTCTACAGCAGCAAGGGCACGTTGCATCGCCTTGCGCTCGCCGCGGGCGCGACGCCCCAGCCGATTCCGTTCACCGCGCCGGTGTCGTTGTCGCTGGCGCCGACCGTGACGCGGCAGGACCGCCTGCCGCAAGGGCCGGTC
The DNA here is from genome assembly GCA_963818215.1 of Vicinamibacteria bacterium. Classification (GTDB taxonomy): domain Bacteria; phylum Acidobacteriota; class Vicinamibacteria; order Vicinamibacterales; family JAENWD01; genus JAENWD01. The sequence goes on from CAWFRL010000020.1 coordinate 66,078, forward strand.
GAATCGAAGATCCTGCGCAGCGCGCAGCAGTCGCCCGACGGACGGGCGATCGTGTTCGAGGCGTTCGGCCGCGTGTGGGTGCAGGCACTCGAGAGTGGACGCGCCGCGGGCGCGCCGCGGCGGCTGACAGCCACCGAGACGCCTTCCCGCGAGTACACGCCTGCCATCTCGCCCGATGGCCAAAGCGTCGCGTTTGTGTCGTGGAGCGATGCCGATGGCGGCGCCGTCTGGAAGGCCCCGCTCGCGGCGACCGCCTCCACGCCGACGCGCCTGACCACTGTGGCAGCGCACTACGCCAACCCGTCGTGGTCGCCCAACGGGGATCGCCTGGCCATCGTGCGCGGATCGGGCCTCGAGTTCCGCGGGCAGCAGCCGGAGGAGGAGAACTTCTTCGAGCTTCGCTGGTTGCCGTCAGGCGGCGGCGAGCCCGAGCTGGTGACGACGGTCGGGCAGCCCGCCGGCACGCGCTACCACCCGGCGACGGCCTGGAGCAGCGACGGCACGCGGCTGATCTACGCGCCGCGCGGTGGAGCTCAAGACTCCCGACGACGACCCGAAGGTGGATCTCGTCTCGACGCGGCTCGACGGGACCGACAAGAAGACGTTGCTGCGCCTGCCGCCGGTCGACGACCTGGCGCCGTCGCCCGACGGACGCTGGCTGGCCTTCACGGTGCGCGATCAGACCTACGTCACGGCGGTGCCGCCCACGCAACTCGAACCCGCGCCCGAAGTCGGCACCAAGGAAGCCGGCGTGCCGGTGTGGCTGCTCTCGGATACGGCGGGCAATTACGCGGCCTGGGCCGACGCCGGCCGGACGCTGACGTGGACGCTGGGCCCGGTCTTCCACCGTGTTTCGCTGGCCACCGCCATCACCTTTGCCGAAGAGCGCGCGCGCAAGGCACGCGAGAAAGAGGCGGAGACGCCAAAGCCCCCGGCGCAAAAAGAAGAGCCGAAGAAAGACGAGCCGCGCGTCCCGGCGTCCGAGCAGATCCGCATCGCGCTGACGATGCCGCGCCCTGCGCCGGTCGGGTCGGTCGCGCTCGTCGGCGCGCGCGTGATCACGATGAAGGGCGACGAGGTGCTGCCCAGCGCCGACATCGTGATCACCGCCAACCGCATCGTCGCCGTCGGGCCAAGCGGGCAGGTGCAGATTCCCGCCGACGCGCGGCGTCTCGATGCCGCCGGCAAGACGGTCGCCCCGGGGCTGATCGACACGCACGCGCACCTGCACTACTCCGGCTTCGAGACGTTTCCCGAGACCAAGTGGGAGTACGCCGCCAACCTGGCGTATGGCGTCACGACGGTGTACGACCCGTCGGCGCCCTCGCTCGACGTCTTTGCCCAGGGCGAACTGGTCGAGGCCGGACGCATGCTCGGACCGCGCGTCCTGTCATCGGGAATGGTTCTCTACGGCGGCCAGCAGACCTCGATCTACGCCGAGGTGGACAGCCAGGACGACGCGCGCCGGCAGGTACGGCGAATGAAGGCGTATGGCGCGCGGATGATCAAGGTCTACCAGCAGCCTCGCCGCGACCAGCGGCTGTGGTTTGCCCAGGCCTGTCGCGAAGAGGGCATGCTGCTGACGGTGGAGGGCGCCGGCGAGCTGCACACGGACCTGACGACGGTCGTCGATGGCTTCACCGCGTTCGAGCACGCGCTTCCGTACGAGCTCCACGACGACGTAGTGCAGTTGCTGGCGCGATCCGGGACCTATTACACGCCGACGCTGCTGGTGGCCTACGGCGGCCCGACGGCAGAGCAGTACTTCTATCAGACGGCCAACCCGCACGCCGACCAGACGCTGGCGCGGTTCGTGCCGCACCGCATGCTCGACAACTTCGGCCGTCGCACGATGTGGGTGTCGCCGGATGAGTATCACTTCCCGGCGGTCGCGCGCGGCGCGGCGGCGGTTCAGAAGGCCGGTGGCAAGGTCGCGCTCGGGGCCCACGGGCAATTGCAGGGGCTGGGCGTGCATTGGGAACTGTGGGCCCATGCCGGGGTGGGCGACACGACCGGGGGATCGGCGATGACGCCGCACCAGGCGTGGCGTGCCGCCACGAGGGACGCGGCCGACAAGCTGGGCTTTCTCCAGGACCTGGGCACCGTCGAATCCGGCAAGCTCGCCGACCTGGTCGTGCTCGACGCCGATCCCCTCGCCGACATCCGCAACAGCGTGGCGCTGCGCTGGGTGATCAAGAATGGCGAGGTCTTCGAGGCGTCGACACTGAAGGCGATGTGGCCGGTCGAACGGGCGTTGCCACGATGTTCTGGCAGGAAGGCAACTGAGCATGGACGCCATCACTGAGCGCTAGTACCAATGGCGACGTCACCGTCGTCTGGCAGCCGTGCCAAGTGCATTCACTCGGGGGTCGCGCGCGTGGGCTGCCGCTGGTGTTCGATCGCGGCGAAGCCCTGGTCAGTTGGCGTCGGCTGCCAGCGAGCAGATTGTCCGGCAAGCTGAAGTCCCCTCGGGTGCGCTGTCATCGAGCTGACGACTCGGTGTAGCGCAGGCCTTACACAGGATTGCCAGATGCGCCGATTCGGCAGCGGCTGAAGGCCCTGCGCTACATGCGGCTTGCGATAGACTAGCGGCCCATGCGACGCGAAGACTGCATTCTCTTCAGTGGCGGTGCCGCGGGCGCCGAGGCCGAGTTTGGCGCCCTGGCCGAGCGCTATGGCATCGACGAGGTCAACTACACCTTCGAGGGGCATCAGATCGTGCGGCATCGCGGCCTCCGCGTGCTGAACCACGAAGAGTTGCTCGCCGGAGATGTCAGCCTCGAGTACGTGGCGAAACTGCTGAACCGCCGGTACACCGAGGGGCCGACGCTGCGGAAGATCCTGCAGACGATCTGGTATCAGGTGAACAACGGCCAGGAAATCTACGTCGTCGGCCATATCGAAGACGACATGACCGTCCGCGGCGGCACCGGCTGGGGCGCCGAGTTCGCCAAGCTGTGCAACAAACCGCTGGCCGTGTTCGATCAGGCTCGCGATCGCTGGTTCAGCTGGACCGGCGAGGCCTGGAAGCCGCATACCGGCGACGACCTGCCTGTCATCACCCATCCTCACGTCACCGGCACCGGCACGCGCGTGCTCGAGGAGAACGGACGCCGCGCCGTTCAGGAACTGTTCGAGCGGTCGTTCGGCGCCGTAGTTCACGGAGGTCAGAGATCGGGAGTTCAACAGGAGCCGAAATCAGGAGGCTTCGAGGCCTGACCGCCTAGCCTTGAAGCATCGCGTCTCTGCCAGTACCTCCTGATCCCTGGTCTCCTGTACCTCCTATCTGAATCTGTGACGTCTTCGAGGCTTGTGCCTCATGACCATGCGCAAACCCGTCATCTTCATCACAGGCGCCGGCGGCGAGATCGGCCACGGGCTCATCACCAAGCTGGCCTCCACGGGCCGGCCCATCGTCACGCTCGATCTCGCGCCGCTCGACGCGTCGCTCGCCAGACTCGTGCAGCGCGAGTTCCTCGGCTCGATTCTCGACGCGGGCCTGCTCGAACGGATCCTGGCCGAGTTCGAGGTCGACCTGGTGTTCCACCTCGCGGCGCTGCTGTCGACGCGCTCGGAGTTCACGCCGATGCGTGCACACGAGGTGAACGTCGAGGGCACGTTGACGTTGCTCGAGTTCGCGCAGAAAGAGGCCGAGTCGCACGGCCGACCGGTGAAGTTCCTCTACCCGTCGTCGATTGCCGCCTACGGCCTGCCGGACCTCGCGACCAAGCAATCGGCCGGCAAGGTGCGCGAGGACGACTACAACCATCCGACGACGATGTACGGGGCCAACAAGCTGTACTGCGAGATGCTCGGGCGGTACTATGCGCGGCACTACAAGCAGCTCGCCGCCGAAAGCCTCAGCGGCAAAGTGGACTTCAGGTCGCGTGAGGTTCCCGGGCCTCATCTCGGCGGTGACCGTGCCCTCTGGCGGAACATCCGACTACGCGCCCGAGATGATCCACGCCGCCGCGCGCGGCGACGCCTACGCGTGCTTCGTGCGGCCCGACACGCAGATTCCGTTCATGGCGATGCCCGACGGCGTCGAGGCGCTGATTCGCCTGGCCGAAGCCCCGCGCGAGAACCTGACGCGCACCGCCTACAACGTCGCCGCCTTCAATCCGACCGCCGCGGAGATCGAACGCGTCGTGCGCGCCGCGTTTCCCGTCCGCGGAGATCACGTACGTCGCCGACGGCAAGCGGCAGGGCATCGTAGATTCGTGGCCGGCCGCCGTGGATGATTCGGCGGCGCGGGACGACTGGGGTTTTGCGCCGCAGTACGACTTCGAACGCGGGTTCAGCGAGTATCTGATTCCGACGATCAGGCAGCAGTATCAGTAGCGTCAGCCGATCATGCTCTGGCAGAGCGCCCACAGGAACCACAGGGCGTGCCATGTGACGCGTCGCAATCGCGACCGGCTCGCGAACGCCTGGCGGCAGGGGCTCGGGCCAGATAGCGGTGGTCACGGTGACGAGCACGGCGCCGAGGTTCAGGCCGGTGGCCCAGCGCGCCAGCTCGATCGCGCCGCGGCGGTCGTTCCACAGCGCGCGACCCGCGGCGACGCCGAAGCCGGTGACGGCCAGGCGCACGACGAGCAGCACGATGGCGGGCCAGCCGCGGTCGGTCAGGCTGTCCAGCAGGGCCGCGGCGGTGACGGCCAGGTTCAGCGGCGCCCACACCACGAGCAGAAACGCCAGCAGCCGCCGAAGCATCAGCCCTCGAGGCCGGCGGCCGAGTGGGGTAGCGGCGTCGGTGACGGCGGCACCTGCAGGGCGCGCCGCGGACCAAAGCCGCTTGTCCACCAGCAGGAACATCGGCAGCGCCATGGCGGCCAGCACGGCCGCGACGGCAAACGCCGTGGGAAGCCCCGCGCGTCCGCTCAGCCAGCCGGTGATCGTCGAGCCCGTGCCGATGCCGGTATCAAACGCCGCGAGGATCGCGCCAAAGGCGGCGCCGCGGCGCGTCTCGCCGATGTCCTGCATCACGTACGCGGCAAAGACGGGATACGACGACCCGAAGCCAATCGCGAAGAGGCCCGCCGAGATCGACAGGTGCGCGGCCGTGGTGGACATCGGCAGCACCGTGAGGCCCAGGGTCATCATGACCAGGCACGGAATGAACAGGCGGCGGTAGCCGAGCTGATCCCCTAACCGGCCGAGTATCGGCCGCGTCACAAGCGTCACCAGCGCCAGCGTCGTGAGGTAGATCGTCTTTGGCTGAATGCCGAGGTCATCGGCGTAGACGGCGCTGAAGCTGCTGATGGCGCCGTACCCGTAGGCGTAGAGAAACAACGGCAGCGAGAGCAGCAGGACACGGCGTTCGATCCACGCGCGGCGCGGACCGGGGCCTGGCCCGCGGCGGTGCGGTACGCGGGGGCCAGGCCGCTTGTCGTCTTCCAGCCGCCACGCGATCCCGGCCATCGCGAGATTGAGCGCCGTCGTGCCCACGCAGAGCCACGTCCAGCTGTGGCGATACATCCAGAAGCCGACGCTCGGCGCGATGGCCATCGCGATGACCGATGCCAGCCCCCAGTACGCGATGCCTTCGGCCCGCCGCGCCGGCCGGCAGCACTCCGGTCATGTAGGCCGCCGAGGCCGACAGCAGCGCCGACCACACGATGCCGTGAACGAGCACGAGCGCGAGCAGCAGGCGATAGTTGTCGATGAACGCGTAGCTGGCGGAGAAGCCCGCCAGGCCAAGACTGGCCAGCACGAGCGTGCGGCGGCGGCCAATGCGGTCGGCGTACGCGCCGGTGAAAGGCGCCGACCACGCGGAGGCAAACGTCAGGAAACCGAGGAAGAGACCCGAGGCCAGCGGCCCGCCGCCGAGGTCGCCGATATGAAACGGGGAAACCGGGAATCAGCTGGAACACCGACAGGAACACGGTGACCGTGAAGCTGCACATCAGGAAGAAGCGAGGCGTGAACAGCCGGTCGTCGGTCACAGATGCACACCCCCGGGAGCCAGGCGCGTCATCGCCTCGGGATTGCGCGCGCAGATCCGCGATGCGGCGCTGCCACACGCCGAAAAGGAAGAGCCCCACCAGCGTCAGCCCCACGCAGAGCCCGACCCACAGGCCGACCACTCCATAGCCCAGCGTGAAACCGCCGACCGCGGCAATCGGCAGAGCGATGAGCCAGTGGCCGACGAGGTTGGTGAACATCGGCGTGCGCGTGTCGCCAAGGCCGCGAAGGGCGCCGGTCGTCACGCACCTGCAGCCCGTCGAACAACTGGAACGCCGCGGCAACCCTGATCAGCAGGATCCCGGTGGCAATCACCGCGGGGTCGTCCGTGAACAGCCGGGCGAGCGGTTCGGCGCCGAAGATGAACAGCAGCGCCGACGCCGACATGGATCCGAGCGCCAGCGCGATGACCGCGCCGCCGGCGCTGGCTGCGCCCTCGAGAGAGCGGCGGCCGATCGCATGCCCGACGCGGACCGCTCCGGCAGAGGCCAGCCCGAGCGGCACCATGAAGGTCACGCTGGCGAGGTTGAGCGCCACCTGGTGCGCCGCAAGCGCGATGGGATCGATGCGACCGGCCAGCGCCGCCACGGCGCCGAACACACCCACTTCCGCCATGAGCTGCGTGGCGGCTGGAGCGCCCAGCCGAAAGAGCCGCGCGAGCCGATCCCACTCGACTTGCAGAAAGGGCACGTCGAACAGGCCCACCTTGTGGGCGTGCTCGTGGCGGAGGATCACCAGCGAGCAGCGACACCGCCATGAACACGCGCCCGAGGTTGGTGGCCCAGGCGGCGCCGGCCACACCCATCGCCGGCATGCCGAGGTGGCCGTAGATGAGCACCCAGTTGGCGCCCGCGTTGACCACGTTGGCGGCAATCAGCGTGATCATCACGGGCCACACCAGGCCCAGCGCCTGCAGGTACCGGCGGAACGCCGCGTAGAGCAGCAGCGGCAGCGATCCCCAGGCGACGACGGTGACGTACGGCGCGGTCAGCGCCTGGACATCGGGGTGCAGGCCGATGACCGGCATCACTGCGACTATCGCCGAACGTGATCGCCATCAGCGGAACGCTCGCCAGCACCGCCAGGTGGATGCCATCACGGAGCCAGCGATGGCACTCGCGCAAGTTGCCGGCGCCGTAGGACTGCGACACGAAGGTGTCGAGCCCGAGCAGCATGCCCATGCCGAAGATGGCCGCCGAAAAATACAGGATGCTGCCCAGGCCGACCGCGCCGATGGCTTCAGGGGCGAGGCGGCCCACCATCAACGTGTCGACGACGCCCATGAACATCCACCCCAGCTCGGCCACGATCACGGGCCAGGCCAGGCGCAGCGTCGGCAGCAGATCGCGGCGTACCGCATCCATCTCCGCGCGGGGGGCAGGCATAAGAGAGCGAATTTATCACGCGACGGCCGATGCTCAGGCTGTCGACCGCTCCGGGCCGAGGTGCGCAGGCGTTCAGGCTGCCCGCGCCGGATGCAGGGCTGAAGCCGCGGCGCTACGCCGCCCAGAAGAAAAGCGCGAAGGCGGCTGCGACGCCGTACATGATCGGGTGAACCGCACGCGCGCGGCCGCGGCACACGGCGATGGCGACATAGGCGAGACATCCGTAGCCGATGCCGTGCGCGATCGAGTAGGTCAGCGGCACCATCAGCAGCGTCACAAACGCCGGCAGCCCGTGTCGATGCGATCGAAGTCGATTCGCGTGATGGCGGTGCACATCAGGAAACCGACGGCGATCAGGGCCGGCGCGGTCGCCGCGGGCGGCACGACGGCGGCAAGCGGCGCCAGAAACGCCGCGAACACGAACAGGCCACCCACGACGACGGAGTGCAGCCCGGTGCGCGCGCCCTCGGCGACACCGGCGGCCGACTCGATGTAGGCCGTCGCGGAGCTTGCGCCGAACCACCCGCCGATGGATGCGCCAAGCGCGTCCACCGCGAGCAGCCGCCGCAGGCCGGGCACGCGTCCGTCGCGGTCGGTGAGCTGCGCCTGCTCGACGACGGCGGTCGCCGTGCCCAGCGTGTCGAAGAAGTCCACCATCATCAGCGACAGCACGAGGGGCACCGCCGACCAGCGGAGCGCCGCCGACAGGTCCGCCGCGCCGAATGTATCCAGACGAGGCAGCGCGAACCAGGAGCCCGACGTGGGCCACTGCGCACTGGCCCGTCGCCAGCGCAAGCCCCGTCGTCGACGACGATGCCGATGAGCAGCGCCCCTTGCTGCCGCCGCGCAAGCAGGACGCCGACCAGCAGCAGCCCGGCGAGGGCCACCAGCGTGTCCGGGTGGGACAGCGTCCCGGCGGTCACCGGCGGCAACGTCGCGCCCGGGTTGGCGGAAAGAGCCGCGATCGTGCCGCCGGGCACCACGACCAGCCTCGCGTTGACGGCGCCGATGAACGCGATGAACAGCCCGATGCCGACGCCGATGGCGCGGCGGAGATCGACCGGTATCGCCGTCATCACCGCCTCGCGCACACCGACGACCACGAGCGCCAGGACGAGCAGGCCCTCGACGACCACGAGCCCCATGGCCCCCTGCCACGAGCCGGTGCTGGCGGCAAGCTGAAACGCGACCACGGCGTTGAGCCCCATGCCGGGGGCCATCGCAATGGGCACGTTGGCGACCAGCCCCATCAGCACCGAACACAGTGCGGCCGCGAGCGCCGTGGCCGCCAGCGCGCCTTCGACCGGGACGCCCGCGCCCGCCAGGATGCTCGGGTTCGCAAACAGGATGTAGGCCATCGTCAGAAACGTGGCCAGGCCCCCGCGGATCTCACGAGCGAGGGTCGTGCCGCGGGCCTGCAGGTGGAAGAGCGATTCCATCGCTTGTCGCATTGGCGCGGGGAGCATAGCAAATTGCAGATTGCAGATTGCAGATTGCAGATTAAGAAATTGCGCGGATTTGGCGCGTGCTGATTGGGATTGCGGATTCCGCCCCGCCGGTCGAGGATACGCGCGTGGCTTTTCGGTATCGCCCGGAGGTGCTCGACGCGCTCGCCCGCCATGGGCTGGCGCCTCGCGCCGACACGGCGCCGCAGTTTCTACGCGACGCGATCAACGACTTGTATCGCTACGAGATTCGCCGGTTGCGCCAGCGGCTGCTGCGGAAGGAATTTCCCAGAGAGGCCTACGTGCCGAAGGTGCTGGAACTGCGCGACAAGTACATGCTGCTGTCGATGCCGATGGAGGAGTGGAGCTACGCGGATCGCTCCTGATCCGCTGTCTCCGGCTCGACTCTTCGCGCGGCACCACCACCAGGCGCCGGACCTCGGCGCCTCGCACGACGGCCATCGGCTGCGGCACGCCGATGACCTCGTCGACCAGCAGCCGATGGAGATCGTCGATGCCGGCCACGACGCTGCCGGCAAAGCTGACGATCACGTCTCGTGGGCGCGCTCCCGCCGCCGCGGCCGCGCCCTCTTCCAACACCTGCACGACGCCGACGCCGCGTTCGCCGGCCAGGCCGAGCGCGCGCGCGATGCGCCGGGGCAGCGTCACGTCCTGCCCCGACAGCCCCAGCACGCTGCGGCGCACGCGACCCTCGCGCATCAGCGAGGATACGACGTGCCGCGCGGTGTTGACCGGGATCGCGAAGCTGATGCCCTGAACGCCCAGAATGGCCGCGGTGTTGATCCCGACGACCTCTCCGCGGCTGCTGACCAGCGGTCCACCCGAGTTGCCGGGGTTGAGCGCCGCGTCGGTCTGAATCAGCGGCTCGATCAGCCGGCCAGTCGTGCTCCGCAGCGATCGGCCCAGCGCGCTCACGACGCCTGCGGTAACCGTGTGCTGGAAGCCGTACGGCGAGCCGATGGCGATGACGACCTGCCCGGGTCGAAGGTCACGCGAGTCGCCCAGCATCCGCCAGGGCAGGTCGTGGCCCGACGCCCTCAGCACCGCGAGATCGGTGGCCTGGTCTCTGGCCAATACTGCTGCCGGCAGATTGCGGCCATCAGCCAGGACGAGTTCAACGCGCAGAGGCATCACCGACCACGTGCGCGTTGGTCACGACGAACCCGTCCGGCGTGAAGATCAGGGCCGAGCCCGTGCCGCCGGACCCGGCCCGGCCGGCCGGCACGTGCACCTTCACGACGGCCGGTCCCACCGTGGCCACCGCGTCGACCACGGCTCGCGAGTAGGCATCGAGCAGTTGGAGGTCGTCGTCTGACATCGCGAGCGCTCCAGTCAGATGGTCACCAGGCCCTGCTGAAGTCCGAGCCTGACGGCTTCGGTGCGCGTGCCCGCGCCCAGCTTGCCGAAGATCGACGCGAGGTGGAACTTCACCGTGTGATCGCTGATGCCCAGGGCCTGGGCAATCGCGCGGTTGGGCAGGCCGTCGGCCAGCCGTTGCAGCACCTCGCGCTCGCGTGGCGTCAGCGATTCAGCGCCCAACGGCAAGGCGCGGTCGCGATAGGCCGTGCCGTTGGCCGCCAGCACCGACGTCGTCAGCGCCGGAGGAAGCACGGTGAAGCCGGCGGCGACAGCACGGATGACCGCCGTCAGCTCGTCGGGGCCGATGTCTGGCGGCGCCAGACCCCACGCCTGGTCGGTGTGACGGGCAAGGTCGGCCGCGACTGCCGGCGTGCCGCTCAGGACGACCACCGGGCCACGCGCGAGCTGTCGCTGCAAGGCGTCGCCGTGCGGCTCGCGCAGGACGACCACTCGCGTCTCGTCGATCCGATCTGCTCATCTCTCCGTCACGTTCTCGCGGGCCGCTCGCCAACGGTCACCGGCACCTCGACCGCGTCGCGCCCGCGTACCACCGTCACCGACACCCGGGTGCCGACGCGCTCGCCGGTGAGCTGGCCCAGCAGCTGTTCGGGGTCGCTCACGGGCGTGCCCGCAAACGTCACGAGGATGTCGCCCACCAGCAGCCCTGCCTCGGCCGCCGGCGTCGCCGGCGCCACGCCCATCACCAGCAGGCCATGCTCGCCCGCGCCGCCCGCCCGCTGCGCCTCGGGAATGGCCACCGGCTGGCTCGTGATGCCGATGAACCCCCGCTTGACGCTGCCGTGCCGCTCGAGCGCGTCCAGCGTCGGACGTATCGTGTCGGCGGTCAGGGCCAGGCCCGCGCCGCGAAGCAGCCCTGTCGTTGAGATGCCGGCAACCGTTCCGTCGGGCAGCACGACGGCACTCCCCGAAAAGCCGGTGTAGGGCGCCGTGTCCAGGTTCAGCACCCGTTCGAGCGTTCGCCCGCGGCCGACCCGGATCGGCCCGTCCACGCGCGTCAGGGTCGTCAGGCGGGCCTTGAGATGCCCGCCCCAGCTTCGACCGACGATGAGTGCCAGCTCGCCCGTGTCGGGCGTGCGGGCCGCCAGGCGAATGGCCGGCGCGGCGAGGCCCGGCACCTTCAACAAGACCAGGTCGGTCGCCAGGTCCCGACCGGCCACCGTCGCCGTCAGCGAGCCGCCAGGATGGCGCACCGCGATCTCGTCCCACTCGACCGAGTGGCTCGTCGTCACCAGGCGTTCGGGCGCTGCCACCAGCGCCGTCGCCGGATGTCGCGGGCGCCCCTGGATCTGCACCACGGAGGCGTCGAGGCCGGCGGCCGCATCGCGGCAGGCGGATGAAAGGTCGGCAAACAGCGCGTGAGTAGTCATGTCCACGACTATGGAGCCCCATCGGGCCGCGCGCATCAGCCGTTTGGCCGGGGCCTGAAGTAAACTGATCCGTTGTGCGCTTGGTCGGTCTTCCCCTCCTGATCCTCTCCTGATCCTCGTGTCGGCTTCGTCGGGCGATGAGCCGCCCGACCTGCGGACCCGTGCCGAGCGCACGGGTTTCGAGGAAACCAGCCGGTATGACGACGTACGCCGCGTGCTCCACGACCTGGCGGAGTCACAGCGTCGATTCGTCCTCCTCACGAGCTTCGGCCGAAGCGAAGAGGGCCGCGACCTTCCGCTGGCCGTCATCGGCTCGCCGGCGCCGCGCGACGCGGCCGCGGCGCGCGCCAGCGGCAACGCACGCGTGCTGCTGCTGGCCAACATCCACGCGGGGGAGGTGGAGGGCAAGGAAGCGGCGCTGATCCTCGCGCGGCGCCTGGCCGGCGGCGACCTGCGGCGGCTGCTCGATCGGGTCACGGTGCTGGTCGCGCCGATCTACAACGCCGACGGGAACGAACGGGTGAGCGTGGACAACCGGCCCGCGCAATTCGGTCCGTTCGGCGGGGTCGGGCGTGCGCGAGACGGCGCGCGGACTCGACCTCAATCGGGACTTCGTGAAGCTGGAAGCGGTCGAGTCGCAGGGGCTGGCGTCGTTGCTGACCGCGTGGGACCCGCACGTCGTCATCGACCTGCACACCACCAACGGCTCGTATCACGGCTATCACCTGACGTACGCCTCGACGTTGGCAGTCAACGCCGACCCGCGGCTGGTGCAGGCGACGCGGTCCCTGTTGACGTCCGCGCGGCAAGTGCTGGCCGACCGCGGCTGGCGCAGCTACTCGTATGGCAACTTCGTCGCCGAAGGGGCACTCGACCGCGAGCTGACGCGGCCCGAATCGGGCGCGCCCGCCTGGCGCACGTTTGATGCGCGGCCGCGGTTTGTCACCAACGGCATCGGCTTGCGCAACCGCATCGCGATTCTCTCGGAGGCGTACAGCTACCTGCCGTTCGAGCGGCGGGTCCGGGTCACCGAGGCCTTCGCCGAAACAGTGCTGGCGCTGGTGGCGCGCCGCGCGTCGGCCATCACCGCGCTGACAGCCGACGTCGATCGCGCGACCGTGCGCGCCGGCGAGCAGGGCACGCTTGGGCCGCTTGGCACACGGGGGCGGCTGGCGCCGCTCGACGGCGCCGTGCGGATCCTGGTCGGCGAGGTCGAGACCAGGCCGCACCCGAAGACCGGCAAGCCGATGACGGTAATGAAGGAGAGCGTCGCGCGGCCGCTGCTGATGCAGGACTACGCGGGGTTTGCGCCTGTCGATCCGGTGGCGGCGCCGCGGGCGTACCTGATTCCAGTTGACGGGACCCGCGCGGCCCTGGTCGACCGACTCTCGGCGCTGCTCGACAGGCATGGCGTCGTCGTCGAGCGCCTCTCCACGCCGACGGCGCTCGAGGTCGAGGCCGTGACTCCGGGCGCCATCACGCGCAACGAGCGAGTGTTCCAGGGACACCGCGAGGTGAGGATTGCCGGCGTGACGCGTGCGCGGCGAACGCTGGAAGCGCCGGCCGGATCGCTTCGCGTCTCGATGGGGCAGCGCCTGGCGCGGCTCATCTTCCACCTGCTCGAGCCCACGTCGGATGACGGGGTCCTCACGTGGAACCTGCTGGACGAGTGGCTGAAAGAGGGCGCCGAGATCCCGATCTACCGCGTGATGGATTGACAATCAGGCAACTTGACTGGATGACGTACGTCAACCACAGGGACACAGAGAACACGGAGGACGCACAGAGACTCTGGATGAGTACTAGGCCGGAACTTCAGTTGCAACGTAGGCCGGAACTTCAGTTCCGGCTCACAGATCCTAGAAACTCTCCGTGCGTCTCGGTGTCTCCGTGTCTCAGTGGTTGACTACGTCATCAGTGCGTCGTCAGCGGCAGGTGCGCCTGGCTGGGACCCCGGTCGGTGTCGAGCAGTTCGCGCACGCGATGGACCAGCTGGCCGGGAGTGAACGGCTTCTGAAGCAGCGCCGTGCCCGGCACCAGCGTGCCGTGTTGCAGCACCGCCAGGTCGGTGTACCCGGAGATGAACAGCACCTTCAGGGCCGGCCTTTCCGACAGCATCCGCACGGCGAGTTGCTCGCCGCCCATCTGGGGCATCACGACGTCGGTGACCAGCACGTCGATCGGATGCAGCACCTGGCCCGCCAGGTCGAGCGCTTCAATGCCCGTCGATGCCGACAGCACCTGGTAGCCATGGCGGCGAAGCGCGTCGGCCGCCAGGTTCCGCACGAGCACTTCGTCTTCGACCAGCAGCACCGTCTCGCTGCCGCGCGGCTGTTCGGCGACCCGCGGCTCGCTTGGCTCGATGGCCGGGACGGTGGCTTCGGCCCGCGGCAGGTAGATGCGGAACGTCGTCCCGATGGCGCGTTCGGAGTCGACCCAGATGCTGCCGCGGTTCTGCTTGACGATGCCGTAGCAGGTCGCCAGGCCAAGGCCGGTGCCCTTGCCGACGTCCTTGGTCGTGAAGAACGGCTCGAAGATGTGCGCCAGGACCTCGGCGTCCATGCCGACGCCGGTGTCCGACACGGCCAGCAGCACGTGCGCGCCCGGCTGCACCGTCGTGTGCTGCCGCGCGAACTCGGCGTCGAGGTGGACGTTGCGAGTCTCGATGACCAGCGTGCCGCCGGTCGGCATCGCGTCGCGCGCGTTGACGGCGAGATTGACCAGCACCTGCTCGAACTGTCCGGGGTCGATGCGGACGCGCCAGAGGTCCGGGTCCTGCACCGTCACCAGCTCGACGTCCTCGCCAAGCAGGCGGCGCAGCATGCGGTCGACGTTGAGCACGAGGTCGTTCAGATCGACGATGCGCGGCTCGATGATCTGGCGCCGTGCAAACGCCAGCAACTGGCGGGTGAGGTCGGCCGCCCGCTGCGCGGCGCGCGTGATCTCGGCGATGTTGCCGCGCGCCGGGTCGGTGGGCGCCACGTCGTCCTGCGCCATCTCGGCGTGGCCGAGAATCGCCGTCAGCAGGTTGTTGAAGTCGTGGGCGATGCCGCCGGCCAGCCGCCCGATGCCCTCCATGCGCTGCGCCAGCAGCAGCTGATGCTCGAGCCGCCGGAGCTCCGAGATGTCCTGGCCGATCACCAGCAACTGGGGGCTCTCGCCGCTGCTGTCGGTGAGCCGCGTGGCGTTCCAGAGAAATGACTTGTGCGTGCCGTCGCGCTGGACGAAGGCCGACTCCCGGCCCTGCAGCGATTCGCCGGCGCGGATGCGCGCAAGGTCGGTGGCGACCGCCGAGCGGTGCGGCTCCGAGACGCAGCACTCCACGTAGCTGCGATTGAGCGCGTGGGCCCGCGCCAGGCCGAAGAACGTCTCGGCCTCGCGGTTGAATTCCGTGATCCGCCCTTCGGCGTCCACGACGACGATGACGCTGCCGGCCAGTTCGACCAGCGAGCGGTAGCGGTCCTCGCTGGCGCGCAGGGCCTGCTCGGCGCGCATGCGCGGCGTGATGTCGATGGCGATGCCGCCGATGAGGGGCGGGCTGTTGTCCTGCTCGATCACGAACTTCAGCGTGGTCCACCACTGCTGGGTGCCGTCATGAGAGGGCCCGAACTGCACCAGCTCGATCGGCTGGCGCGACATCAACGCCTTGCGGTCGCTGTCCTGAAAGCGCGAGGCGGTTTCTTCAGGCCAGAGGTCGAAGTCGCTTCGGCCGAGCAGCGTGTCGGCGGGATGGCCGAACTGGGCCGCCCAGGCGGGGTTGCCGAACACGTATCGCCCGTCGCTGCTCTTCATGAACGCGATGGCGGGGGAATGCTGCATGAAGGCGCGGAATCGCGCCTCGCTGGCGCGCCGCTCGCTTTGCGCCCGCGTGCGTTCCTGGACCAGCGCCGCCAGCATCAGCGCGGTGACGCCCACCACGCTCATGAACCCGGCCACCAGCACCGCTTCGATCCGCGTGAGAGCGTGCGCGAACGGACCAAAGCCGCGGCCGCTGCCCACCAGCGCGAGCGTCGCGATGATGGCCGTGACGGCCGTCACGCCCGGCTGGCCGAAGCGGAACGCGCTCCAGACCATCAGCGGGAAGCTCGTGTAGGCCACCGGCAGCACGACGTGCACCGGCCAGGCCTGCTGCCCGAAGACCAGCGTGCCGACGACGAAGGACGAGGCCAGCAGCGCCGCAAACTCCACGCGGCGCCAGCGGCCGGGAAAGCGCACTCGCGAGCCCGCCCACACCAGCAGCGTCGGCGTCACGGTGAGCATCGCCATGGCGTCGCCCACCCAGAAGGTGAGCCACGTCTCGCCGAAGCCGCCCCCGCCCCCGGGCGACAGCGAAGATCAGGTTCCAGGCGCCGACAACCGCCGTGACCGCAGCCGACAGCGTCACGCTGGCCACGAACCTCAGCACGGTGCCGACGTTCTGCAGCGTCCGATCGAAGGGGCCGCCCCAGCTGCAGCAGCTTGGTGGCCAGCAGCGCTTCGCCGGCCGCATAGGCTGCGGCCACTGTCGCAGACGGCCAGTGCCAGTCGGTGAAGGCCCCCGACAGGAACGCTCCCACGGCGACGCCCGGCCAGCGGTCCGCTCCGCGCAGGAGCAGGGCGGCCAGGGAGATCCCTGAAGGGATCCAGACCCAGCTGGCCCCGACCTCGGTGAACGGGAAGAACAGACGCAGGTGCGCGCCGCCGACGTACAGCGCCGCGATCAGCGCGATTTCGACGATCCACGCGGCGCGGGACCCGGTGCTGGGCGCATTCGGCATGCCGTGGCACTCCATGATAGCCGCTGAGCCGGCTCGGTCATGTCGCCGATTGCACGCTACAGGGCGGGTTTGAAACCCGCCACTGCGCGTGCGGGATCGAACCGCCCGGCCGGGCCTCGGCATCGAATCGACCTGCAGGGCCTCGGGCTATCGAACGGCATGGACGACCCGACGCAGGCCGCGACACGGCGGTTTGCAACCTGTGCTAGCGTGTCGAGGCATGACGGAACCGTCGGCGGCCGTGCTGGACGAACAGGCGCTGCTGCAAGGCCTGCGCGATCATCGGCCGGAGGCCTTCGAGAGCCTGGTGCGCGCGTACACGCCCCGGTTGCTGGCCGTGGCGCGGCGTATGTTAGGGAGCGACGAAGACGCGCGCGACGTGGTGCAGGACGGGTTCCTCAACGCGTTTCGCGCGATCGACAGGTTCGAGGGCCACGCGAAGCTGTCGACGTGGCTGCACCGCATCGTCGTCAACGCCGCGCTGATGAAGTTGCGGACCCGGCGGCGCAAGCCCGAGGAGTCGCTCGAGCCGCTGCTGCCGTCGTTTCGCGAGAACGGGCATCACGTCGACAAGTTCAGCGCGTGGGACGAGGCAGCCGACGATCTGGCCGAGCGGGAAGAGACGCGGCAAGTGGTGCGCGAGGCGATCCTGTCGCTGCCGGAGACCTACCGTGAAGTCCTGGTGTTGCGCGATATCGAAGAGATGAGCACTGAAGAAACCGCCCGCGCGCTCGGCATCACGCCCAACGCCGTGAAGATACGGCTGCATCGGGCGCGCCTGGCGTTGCGCACGCTGCTCGATCCGCACATGCGACGAGAAACCCGATGACCGAGCCACGCCTGACCTGCCGCGAGTGCGTCGAGTTCCTGATGGACTACCTCGACGATGGCCTGCCGCCCGACGTGCGGGTGACCTTCGAGCGCCACCTCGCGGCGTGCGCCAACTGCCTGCGGTACCTCGAGAGCTACAAGACGACGACGACCATCTGCAAGAAGGCCTTCGAAGTGCGCGACAGCGAGCCCCTGCCACCGGTCCCCGAAGAACTCGATCAAAGCGATCCTTGCCGCGAGGCCGAAGGCCGAGTAGCGATGCCGAGTTCACGGACCAGGAGACGCAGGAGCTCGACTGCGATTCAGGGCTAGGAGCAATCGGTCTCCTGATCGCCTGACTCCCGGCGCGTCGACTCTCGAGTCTCCTGAACCTCCTGATCTCCTGTGCGAACCTCCTGACTCCGGCTCCGTACGAACTCCGTGCATCTCCTGATCTCCTGTGACGTTCTACAATCGTGGATCGTGGATGCGGATACGGGTTGTAGCGGCAGGTCTGGCGAGTTGGCGGTGATGGCGGCGCGCCCTGATGGGGCAGGGCGGCGCGGTGACATTCAAGGACGTCACGGCCAGCGCCGGAATCTCGTTCATCCACAACAGCGGCCGCGCCGGCAAGAAGTACCTGCCAGAAACCATGGGCGCCGGCGGCGCGTTCGTGGACCTCGACGGCGACGGCTGGCTCGACCTCGTCATGGTCAACGGGCGCGACTGGGCGCCGAAGGCCGGCACGGCATCGGTCCACGGCCTGTACCGCAACAATCGCAACGGCACCTTCACCGACGTCGTCAAGGGCAGCGGACTCGACCAGCCGGCCTACGGGATGGGTGTGGCGGCGGGCGACGTCGACAACGACGGCGACGAGGACCTCTACATCACCGCGCTCGAGGGCGATCGGCTGTATCGCAACGACGGCGCCTTCAAGTTCACCAACGTGACCAGGGCCGCCGGAATCGTCAACGCCAACTTCGGCACCAGCGCGGCCTTCGTGGACTACGACCGCGACGGCCGGCTGGACCTGTTCGTCGCCAACTACGTGAAGTGGTCCGAGGCCACCGACAAGCGCTGCGCGCTCGACGGCAAGAACAAGTCGTACTGCACGCCCGAGGTCTATCCCGGCGTGGCCTCGAAGCTGTTCCGCAACCTGGGAGCGGGCCGCTTCGCCGACGTCAGCCAGAAAGCCGGCGTCGCCAACCCCGGCGCCAAGGCGCTGGGCGTCGGCTTGATCGACTACGACGGCGACGGGTGGGTGGACCTGTTTGTCGCCAACGACACGCAACCCAATCAGCTCTTCCACAACAACCGCAACGGCACGTTCACGGATACGGCCGTGGCCGCCGGCGTGGCGTTCTCCGACGACGGCGTGGCGCGGGGAGCGATGGGCGTGGATGCCGCCGACTACGATCGATCGGGCCGCCCGCATCTGCTCGTGTCGAATTTCCAGAACCAGATGCTCGCCCTCTACCGCAACGAAGGCGGGGGGCTGTTCGGCGACGTCGCGCCGGCCAGCCCCGTGGGGCGCGTCAGCATGGCGACGCTGGGCTTTGGCGCCTTCTTCTTCGACTACGACCTCGACGGCTGGATCGACGTGCTCGCCACCAACGGCCACATCGAGGAAAGCGTCACGACCGTGCAGCCGAAGGTCCAGTTCAAGCAGCCGCCGCTGCTGTTCCGCAACACGGGCAAGGGCCGCTTCGAGCATGCGTCGCCGACGGCCGGGCCCGATTTCGCCGTGCCGCAGGCCGGGCGCGGCGCCGCCTACGGCGACTACGATCGCGACGGCGATCTGGACGTGCTGCTGGTCAACAACCACGCGCCCGCCCGGCTGCTGCGCAACGACGGCGGCAACCGCAACAACTGGGTCTCGGTGCGCGTGTCCGGCACGAAGGCCAATCGCAGCGGCATCGGCGCCGTCGTGCGCGTCACCAGCGCACAGGGCACGCAGTGGCAGATGGTCCGGAGCGGGTCGAGCTACTGCTCGCAGAGCGACCTGGCCGTGACCTTTGGTCTCGGCAAAGACACCGTGGTCACCTCGATCGAGGTGGAGTGGCCGGGCGGCGGCGAAGGAGACCGTGAAGAACGTGCCGGCGAAGACGTTCGTGAAAATCGTCGAAGGCAAAGGACGCGTGTAGGGGCGCAGTTGCGGAACTGACGAGTTCCGCCGTACGAGCCGGGATTGCACGGATCGTCCGGCGATCGGATCGTCGTGCCGTCGTGTCATCGTGCCTCGTGATTGTCGTCGCCGGCAACAGCACCAGCGCCACGAAGTACAACCCCAGCGTCACAAACGCCAGATAGCCCGTCGCCGCGCCATCGGGCACAAAGCCGAGCGTGCCCAGCGAGACGCCCTCGAGCAGCGTGAGCATCACCCGGCGCAGCAGGCCGCCCTGCGGCTCGTAGAGCGCGGCCAGCACCACGAACTTCAGCACGAACGCCCCGCCAAACACGACCAGCAGGCTGCGCAGCAGCTGCCGGCGGTCCGGCTGGACCGCCAGCGTGTTCCACAGCAACAGGACGAAGAACGTCGTGAACACGAACGCCAGCAGGCCCGTGGCCGGCGTGACCAGCGAGAAGACCTGGGCGGTGGCGGCCAGCAGCGCGACCAGCACGACGACGCCGGAGCTGTTCTCGAGCGGCTGTGCGCCGGTCGTTCACGAGGCGGCCCGGCACCAGCGCGCGCGATCGCACAAGCGCGCCCACGAGCACCGTCGCCAGGATCAGCGACATCAGCGACGGCGGCACCAGCGCCAGCGCGCCGCCCTGCGCGACGCGGACGCCACCAAGCGCCGCCACGGTGAGGAGCAGCAGCGGCAGCGTGATCGCCTCGCGGCCGACGGGCACGTCGCGTCGCAGATGCGCAGCTCGCGCCGGTCGCTGACCGGCGGTCATGTAGCGCGGACCTTCAGGTCCGCCTGTCAGCTGGCTCATGGCCGCTCCCGGAAGACCCGGGCCGGGTTCAGGTCCGAGAGCTCCCGCGTGAGGCCGCGCTCGAACTCGGCCGCCAGTTCCTCGCCCGTATGCAGCCGGAGATTCGGGTCGTCGACGACGATGCTGCCGCTGGGCGCCAGGCTGCGCGCGTGCGCCAGCGTGGCCTGCCCGGCCTTGTACAGCGCGTCGTCGGCATAGACGCGGCCCCAGCCCTGTCGCAGATACGCGTACGCCAGGTAGAACTGGACCGAGGCGTCCTGACGCGCCGGATCGGCCTGCGCAAAGGCGTCGCGCGCCTCGACGAACTGGTCGCTGCCGGAAAAAGGCCAGGCCGGCGTCGAAGCGGGCCTGGTCGATGCGGTACGCGCCAACCGACGAGGTCAGGCTGCCGGCGACCTCGGGCAGCGTCGCCGGCTGGCGGACGTAGACGCGCACGATCGCCGCGGCGTAGACCAGCGACAGGACCAGGCCGGCGATGCGGACCGCGCTCGGGACACGGACGACGATTGACACGGACGACATTCGTAGAATCGCGAGCAGGTTGAGTCGGGCGGGGTCGGGTTCGGTCAGGTTGTGTCGGTTGGTCAGGTTGTCGAGGCCAGGTCGAGCCAACCCGATCGAACCAGCTTCGACCCAGGCCGAACCTGACCCACCGTGACCGAACCCGACCCCACCTGTCCTACAGAGAAGGGCGCGGCCCCCGAAGGAAGCCGCGCCCTACGTCACCACGGAGCTCGTTGCGCAGACCGGATTCGTAGGGGAAACGTAGTAGCGGAAGAAGCTGAAGAGAATACGCTAGGATCGGTGAACGGGCTCGACAGGTAGTAGATGACGTTCTTGAACGACGCGGTTTCAGGAAGCACGCCCTGGGGTAAAGAAGTACGGCATTGCACTGGAAGTTCCAGTTAGTAGCACAGCAGGAGCGACAATTCATGGACGCTGAACGGAAACCTGCTGGTAAAGCGCCAGAGAACGGCGAGCGACCAGTGGCCGATGATAGCGTAGACCCAGCCTGGCGAAACAGTGCCGGATAGGCTTGCCATGGCCGAAGGGAAGCTCGGCGATCCAGTTGACGTTGAACTGGTGACGGACGTAGAAGTCCGAGTAGACGTACTGCATGTCGATGTCACAGGAGTAGATGATGAAGCCGGAATAGCCACCGGCATCGAAATACGAGGGAATGAAGCTGCCGCTGCTCGAACGGCGGACGCATGGTCCCTGCGAGTGAGCCAAGGGTGTAGTTCTTGGGTCGGGTTGGCTCACGTTCGGTCGGGTTGATGCTGGTTGATTGGAGTTCTGCTCCGCTGTAAAACCTGGCCGACCGACAACAACCGGTCAACAAACCCAACCCCACCGGACGTCTTGATCGAGCTGTAGAGCGCCTCGGTAATGACGCCGGCGCCGACGCGGAGGAGTCTGCGGGAAGCCGCCAGGCGGTGCTGCTGGAACGGTAGGCGGGAGGACGTTGATAGCCCTCGAACCGGATATCAGGGATAGTACTCGTAGTTCAAGTTGACACGGCGACGTGAGGTTGGTAGAGCCAGACCGAACGAGCCACGCTGCATCGAACTGGGTGGCCAGGGCCTGGCCGATGCGGTCGTAGACGATAGAGTAGCCACCGCGAACGACTAACTTATCGCCGCCGGTGAGCCACCCGAAAAAGCCGTTGTCGGCTCTCGGTGTCCACGCCGCAGCGAAGCGTGGCGCAAAGTTGTTCTTGTCCCAGGCGTAGAAGCAGGGTGCTGTTGTTGGCTTTACCTGCGAGATCGAACGTGATGAGCGGCAAGAGTGTTATCCGCGATGCCCGCCAGCATGTTGGCCTGCCGCTTGGCGAGGAGTTCGGCTAAGATCCACGTTTGGCGCGACCTGCTGACCGTTCACTTCCCACGGCGGCGAGAACAGTCTGTAGCGCAATCCTGCGGTGAACGTGAAGGTTGTCTGCCCATTTTCCAGCTGTCCTGCGCGTAGAACTCGTATTCGTTCGAAGCCGTACTTGCGCGTTGACTGGGTAGCCGAACGGAATTCGTGAGCCGTCCACGTCGTAGTTCGCGTTCAGCGTCGTCTGCAGAGATGATGCCAAGCATTGGCGCAAGCGTGTCGGCAAACGTCGCAACGAACCCTTCCGACACTGATGGCACCGCAGCGCACGCGTCCTGCTGGTGCCCGGGCACTCGGAACCCGGTGCGTAGGTGGTACCGACGCCCAGCATCCACGACGCGTTGGTGAGTCCAGCGAGGAACGATCAGACGTTGTTGTACCGCGGCAATCGAGTGAACCGTATGTTCGTGCCGAACTTCATGCGTATGCGCGCCCTTGATCCAGTTGAAGTCGTTCACGAAGTTGTGGGTCGGTGTCTTGCGGCCAAAGGTCGGGAGTGAAGCGCCTCGAAGTCGTCAATGAAACGAAAAGTGACGCGGCTTTCAGTCAGAAGGCCGAGGCTGTCCTCCACGATCCGGGTATAGCCGTATCGGAAGGAGTTGATTTTGTTCGAGCGAGAGCACCCAGTCATGACCGAGCGCAAAACCTTTGCTCTTCACTACCGTGCCGTTGTGCGAGCAGACTGATCAGGAAACTGTTGCGGTTACGAGGATCGCATCGTCCTGCAAGTTGAACCGGCCGAAAAAGGTTTGGTTGAGCGGACGCGTGATAATCAACGCGTCCAATATAGGTGTTGAACGTGTTCTCGATGGGCGACGCGAACCGATAGGCCATGAGGTTGTAGCCGTCGATACCCGGGTAATTGGAATGACGGGTACTTGTTGAAGATCGTCAAAAGAGGGGCTGTTGGGACCAAGATGCCAGCGGGTCAATCGACGTGAGCTCGCTTGGAGTCAGGCCGTAGAACCTGCCGGAATCGCGTGGCGTGCTCGAGAACCCCTGGACAGTCGTGGCGGGACACTGTCGACGGTCGACGGCGCAGCCGTAGATGAGCACACCATCTCGCAAGGAGTCAGACGGTATGCTAGCGCAGCACGGGGGTCTCAGACGACTCGTTGAGGCGCTCGTAGTTGGCAAAAAAGAACAGCTTGTCCTTCAGGATGGGCCCGCCCACCGCACCGCCGAAGATCTTCTTGTCGAGCTTTCGCCTTCTCCAGGCCCGAAAGCCCGCAGGAAGTACTCGTTACGACGAATAACTGGTCGTATCGCGCTCGGTTGTAGGTCCGGAGCCGTGGAAGCTGTTGGTGCCGCTCTTGGTGATCAGCGAAACCTGTGCGGCGCTCGAGCGACCGGAGTCTGCGCCGAAGTTGCTTGTGGTAACGCGGAATTCCTGCAGCGAGTCCAGTGGTAACGCGGAGAGCGCTCGTATAGGCAGTGCCAAACTGCGGGTCATTGACGTCTACGCCGTCGAGCGTGACGTTGATCTGATCGGCGCGGGCGCCGCTGACGGAGCCGCTGCGCGGAAGTCGATCACGGCTGTATTGGGCAGGTACACGGCACCAGGCTGCAGGCTCAGTAGGCCGACGACGTTGTGGGCCTCGAGCGGCAGCGCGCGCACCTGATTGCCGCGAGATGACGTTGCCCAGACTGGCGTCGGTCGTGTTGATCGGTGACACGGTCCCAGTGACCAAGATGGTCTCCGTCATCGCGCCGAGCTCCATCGGCACGTCGATGCTTTGTGCGGAAGTCGACCGGCAGAGACGATGTTTTCACGAATGGCGGTGCGAAACCCCTGCAGCTCGACTTTCAGCGGTGTAAGTTCCGGGTGGGACGAGCCAGAATCTGGTAGTCACCGACGGCGTCAGTGACTGTGGAACGCACGAAGGCCGGTGGCAGCATTGAGTGATCGACCACGGTCACGCCGGGCAGGGCGGCGCCCTGCTGATCGGTCACCTGTGCCGTAAAGTGCCGACGTGCCGGACTGAGCCAGGACCGAGCCGGACGCGAGCAGGCACAGCAACGGCGCACACTGCGGAGAGCCGTGCCCATGACTGTCGACGAGTCTGTCGTTAGAAGTCGTACCGCAGAGATACCTGCATGCGCCGTGGCCCGCCCAGCATGGCGCTGTACGTGCCAAACGTGGCGGGGTCCTCGAGGCTCATGTTCAACGAGCCGGTGTCGAAGTACGGCGTGTTGGTCAGATTGAAGATCTCCAAACGGAACGCCAATTTGTGAGCCTCGGAATAGAACATGTCGAAGGCCTTGGTGAAGGCCATGTCCACCGACGCATAACTGTCACCACGCAGGACATTGCGCTGACCGCGTTCTCCCATCGCCGAAAAACGGAAGCTCTTAATAGCCTCGTCCGGATTGGCGAAGATGTTCGGATTGGCTTCGCTCGCGCCCTCGTTGGTGACACCGTTTGTGGTGTGGGTCGCCGGGCACGGCCCGGTCTCCAGGCTGAAGTTGGGTCCCGTCCTGGCCGGAGCGCAGGTCGCATTGCCCTGCAGGTTCCAGTTGGTCGGCCAGGTTCGACCGTTGATCGCATTGGCCGGCAGCCCGCTGTTGAAGCGCACCACGCTGGAGACCTGCCAACCGCCAATGAGCGAATTGACGAAACCGTTCGCCTCGGAACCCCAGCGCTGACCCCGCCCGAACGGAAGCTCCCAACTGACGTACGCGTTCAACTGATGGCGCATGTCGAAATCAGAGTACGAGTACTCCAGGTCGGGCTCCCAGGCGTTTATGGCAGTCCCCGTATAGCCACCGGTGAAGAACCCTCCAGTCGGCTCCTGGCGCTCCGGTGTGGAGGAGTGGTCCTCCGACTTCGAGAGGGTGTAGTTGATGGTATAGGCCAATCCTTTGCTCATGCGCTTGCGCAGGGTCAACTGCATCGCATGGTATTCGGAGCGGCCAATCGTGCTCCACGTGTTCAACGCCACCCACTGCGCCGGGAAGAACGTGTATTGGCCGGGACTTGCATAACCCTGGGAACTCGGAAGAAGTCCACGTCCTGCCAGACGGTGGAGGTACCGAAGCCGGAGCCCGTGTCCGCCGTGCCGTGATAGCCGATCATGTAGTCGTACGCGACCTGAGTGGCGGAGTAGCCGCAGCCCGCTGCCCAACTGCTCGAACCCAAGGCACCCGCCATTGGGTCCGTCCGGACCGAAATCGGGAAACATGTTCTCCCAGTATGGGATGGGCCCCAGCGTTTCCAGCGGCTGGCCCGCATCGGAGAGCCCCACGAGTTCGCGAGACGCTTCGAATGCGCAAACCCCCGATTTGGGATCGCAGACGTCGGCGGCCGTGGCAAAGTCGCGGAGAAGCGGCAGGCCTCGGCCGCGCCGGCCCACGTAACCCGCCTCCACGGTGATTCCGCCCGGAAGCTCACGAGAAATCGAGAAGTCGAACGTGTGAGCACGCGGGTTTCGGATGGTGTCGTCCAGGCCGTTGGAGACCGTGAGGAGGTCCGATGGCGGCACGGAGGGGAAGGTGGCGCCAGGCGAGGGCGCCAACTGCGGGTCCCCGTTGCTCAAGACGTTATTTGCCGCGCCAGCCGTATCGGAAGGGCCGCTCCACCGGACGCAGGGATCGGCGTCGTCGGTTGCGCCGATGTTGCATCCGCCCAGTTGGTTGGTGATGCCCGTGGACAGGCCAAAAGCTCCCACCTGGTCGAAGGTATTCACCAGCGCCATGCCCATCCGGTCGTACACCAGAGAATAGCCGCCGCGAATCGACCACTTGCCGTCGCCCGGCGCCCAGGCGGCAGCGATGCGCGGCGAGAAGTTGTTGTTATCGCGGTCGTAGTACGGCCGGCCGTCGTTGGCCGCTCCACCGAGTTGCGTTTCGATCAAGCCGCAGTCGGCCGTCGCGACGCCCCGCCAGCCTCATCTCGATCCCGGCACTTGAACCACGCCCCGAAGCTGCCGTTGAGACTGGGATTCACGGGAACAGGAATGACCTGATTGCCGTTTGTCTCCCACGGCGGAGTGGCATTCATGTACCGCAGCCCGAGATTCAGGGTCAGGGACGGGTGAATGCGCCACTGATCCTGGAAGTAGACCTCGTATTCGTTGGCGGCAAAGCGTCGCGGCACGGTCGCGCCAGCAGCCAGGGTCTCGCCTTGTGCGTTGAAGTTGTACGAGGCATCCACCTGCGAAATCGGGCCGAGCATCAGAGTGAGCCGGTCGCGGAAGTTGACGCCGGCACTCGCGGGGACGGCAAAGCAGCCGGGACGGTCGCAGTTCACTTGCCCCGGTTCGATGCTGCGGCCTCCATCCGGCAACCAGGAAGGATTGACTGTGAAGCCGTGAAATGCGAGCGCATCGCTCGACCGGTCGTTGCGAATAAAGCGCGCTTCGCCCCCCATCGAGAAGGTGTGTGTGCCGAGCGTCCAGGTGACGTCGTCCCGGAAGTGGTGCGTTGGCGTGCTCCGGATCAGACTCGAGGCCGTCTGGTCGAACCCATTGAGTTCATCAATGAAGCGGACATTGGCGTATTCCGCGTTTCTGACGCCCACATTGTCCAACTTGATGCGCGTGTATCCATAGCGGAAGTTGTTGACCAGGCGTCGAGTTCACTACCCAGGTGTGGCCGGCTGCCACTCCGCGGTTGCCCGTCTTCGTGGTCCGTATCGGATCGCCGCCGAGGAACGCCGGTTCCTGGGCGACGGTGTCGTCCTGCAGCGTGCCACGCACGAACAAGGCGTGATTGCTGCCCGCGTTGAAGTTGAGCTTGCCGATATAGGTATTGAAAAGGTTGTCGATGGGAGCGGCGAAGCGGTGGCCCACGACGTTCACGCCGTCGCCGACGCTGGAGTCATTGATATCCGTCGGATACTGCTTCCAGTACCTGCAAGCAGTGCCGCGTTTGGGCCGATTCCCAGGGGATCGATCGCCGCGAATCTGTGCCGGGCTGAGACCATAGCTGCCCGCGGGAACGCTATAGGCGGTTCCGCTGACCCCGGTCACGCTGGTCGGCGAGGTCGGACACGGCGCAAATCCATCCCGATCGTCGCATTGGTAAATCATCACGCCATCCCGGAACGACAAACTCGGAACGCTGCGCACGGCCGATTTGAACAGGCTTTCCTCCATGCGCTCCACGTTGCCGAACAGGAACATGCGGTTCTTCATGATCGGCCCGCCGAGCGCGCCGCCATAAATATGCCGGCGGAACGGCGGCTCCTTGACGCCACTCTTGTTGAGGAAGAAATCGTTGGCGTTCAGCGCCTCGTTGCGATGGGCATAGTAGCCGCTGCCATGGAGCGAGTTCTCGCCGGACATGGTGATCAGCTGCACCTGCGCCGCCCCCGACCGCCCGCCCGCCTCGGCGCCATAGTTCGTGGTAGTCGTGCGGAACTCGGCAAGTGAGCCCTGCGTCGCGCGGAGCACGCAAGTGAAGGCATAACCGCTGATCGGGTCGTTGCAGTCCACGCCATCCAGGGTGATGTTGGTCTGATCGCTGCGCGCGCCATTGACAGCGCCGCTGCGGCCGTCAAAATCCGACACGCCTCCGTAGCCGCCTGGCGTATCCGCCGCGCTGGGGACAAACGCGACACCAGCCTGCAGGCTGAGCAGGCCAGCGGGGTTGAGGTCGAGCGAAGGCAGGGCGCGGATCTCTGCGCCGGTGAGTGGCGCGCCCATGCTGGCGTCGTTCGTGTTCACGCCAGCGGTGAAGGCCTGCACTTCGACCACTTCGGCGAGCTCTCCCAGTTCCAGCAGAACATCCAGTGGTGCTGGTGATGCCGATGGGCAATTCGACCCGTGGCCGGGCGGCGGTCTTGAAGCCGGTCGCTGTGACGTCCACGCGATAGTCACCAGGCGGCACCTGCGAAATCAGATACTTCCCGGCTGAATCGGTCTTGGCCGAACGTTTGGCGCCGGTCGCCAGGTTGGTCGCTGTCACGCTCAGCGCCGACGACGATGGCACCCGAAGGATCGGTGACCGCACCGGTCAGGGCGGCTGTCCCGGCGACCTGGGCCATCACTAACGTTGGCGTGAGAAACAGGACAGAGAACAGCAAGAAGCGCGGAGAGTCGTGTCCAAGCCCTTCGCAAGCTCACCACCCACCTCCATCCGGGGCGCTCGGCCACCGGGTAGCGCACAACAAGGCCACAGGGACTGCGGCCCAACCTCCGCCACCCGTAACGAGGGACGAACATCGGTGTGGCGGAGGGGTAAACGGAAGGAACGCTGAGTAGATACGCCCCGATTGGGGCGGAAGTCAATGGATTTCGTTCGAGTTCACATACGGTTTCTGGCGGTTCACCACATGATTCAGGCGATTCCAATTAGTCGTATGGCACTTGGGCGCAATGGATCGATGGGCGGTGACGGAAAAGTCAGACTCTTGGGCCAGATCGACGCCGATCGGGGACCGATCTGCCGCGGCGGCAGGCGCGCGCGTCGTCCAAAAAAATGACTCGACCAGCTCGACCGAGTCTGCTGACCGATGTCGGACCAGTTCGTGCAGGCTGCACGTCAACACACCTGCTGTGCGCGTGGCTTGACAGCTGGTGCGCACGCGCCATAGCGTTCGAGCCCATGGTCGTGTCGTCGCTCTGGATTGGACTGCTGGCGGCCGTCTGCACGTGCACGGGGCTGGCCCTGGTGCGGCGCGCTGCCGCCCGGTCCGCGGGCGCGCGGGCTGCTCACGATGGGTGCCGCAGGGCTGGTGCTCTTCGTCCTGATCGACGTGGGCTATCAGGCCCTTGGCACGGTGGAACTCGCGGCGGTCAGCGACGACGTCGCCGCGACGGCCTCGAGCGGCCTGCTGCTGCTGGCCGGATTGCTCCTGGGCCTGGTGGGTCTGGCCTGGATCGAGTCGCGGCGCGGCCATCCGGGCGCCGATCCGACCGCAGGCCCTCGACGTCGCGATCATGCTGGCCGTCGGCATCGGCCTGCGCACGTTTGCCGAGGGCCTTGCCGTGGGACAGTCCATCGCGACCTCGCTGGTGGGCCCCGGCGTCTGGCTGGCGCTGGGTCTGGCGCTCCACGACCTGCTCTATGGCGCGGCAGTGGCGGCGCCGGTGGCGGGTGAGCCGATGCCCGCCAGTCGCCTGGTGCTGCTCGGCGCGTGCGCCGCCGGCCCGAGCCTCTTTGGCACCGTCGTCGGCACCACGTGGGTCGGGCCAGGCCTGGAGCTGCTGGTGCTGTCGGTGTCGGCCGGAGCGCTCGTCTACGTGCTGCGCGAGCTGCTGCGCGCGCCGCTGGTGAGGTGACGCCGATTGCGGCGATGTGGGCGCTGGCCGTCGGGCTGCTGGCGGGCCTGGGCACCGAGATGCTGGTCAACGCGGGACGACAAGGACGAGCGCACTTGCGAAGGCCATCCGCTACTCGGCGTCGAGGACGACACTCCAGAGCTTCTCGTTGGCGAGATTCCAGAGCGCGGACGTCAGCCGGCGAGTGGCGGGGTCGATGGTCAGCGTCCCGAAAAACTGCAGGCCATCGCTGGGCGGACGGTTTGGTTTGAGGTCGGCCGGGACGCTGTTGAAGACCTGGGTGCAGCCAAAGGTCGGGTCGGGCTTGTTGGGCGCGAACGTGCCTGCGTGAAGCGGACCGGCGACGAACTCCCAGAAGGGCAGGAAGTCCTTGAACTCGGCCACGGCCGGGTCGTAGCGGTGAGCAGCCGCGTAGTGCACGTCGGCGGTCACCCAGACGACGTTGCGGATGCCGTGGTTGCGGACGAAGGTCAGGATGTCCGCCAACTCCAGTTCGCGCCCCAGCGGCGCACCCGGACCGTTTGCCCACGCTTCGAAGGTCGGCACGCCGTCACGCTGTCCGTTGCCGATCACCAGGCCAAGCGGCATGTCGCTGGCGATGATCTTCCACGTCGCCCGCGACGCCAGCAGCCGCTGCTTGAACCACGCGACTTGTGCCGGACCCATCATCCGCGTTTCCGGCCCCTCCGACGCCTGCCGGTTGGCGCCGTTGGCGGCGCGGTAGCTCCGCTGGTCCAGGACGATGATCTCGGCAAGCGGCCCGTACTGGTAGGCGCGATAGACGCGCTCGGCCTCATCGGGATGCGACCTGATCGGCAGGTACTCGAACATCGCGCGCCTGGCTCGCGCCGCCAGCATCGCGATGCTGCGCTCCGCGTACGGAGCTCGAGCCGCCAGGTCGGTGCCGGGACTCCAGTTGTTCAGCACTTCGTGGTCGTCCCACTGCACGATCATCGGCACCTGGCTGTTGAAGGCGCGCGCGTGGCGGTCGAGCAGGTTGTAGGCGAAGTTCCCGCGGAACTCGTCCAGCGTCTCGGCCACTTTCTGCTTGGCCTCGGTCACGACGTTGCGCCACACCGTGCCGTCGTCGAGCGTGACCTCCGGCCGCAACGGGCCGTCGGCGTAGATCTGGTCGCCGGAGTGGATGAACAGATCCGGCGCATGCCGCGCCATCGTCTCGTACAGGCGCATGCCTCCGCGCGACTCGTCGATGCCCCAGCCCTGCCCGGCCACATCGCCGGACCAGCAGATGGTGAGGGGACGCGCGGCCGAGGGCGCGGCCCGGAACTGGCCGGCGGTCCGTGCGCTCAGCAGGCCCGGACGCTCCAGGTCGTCGAACCAGACGCGATAGAAGACCGGCTCTCCGGGCGTCAGCCCGCCGAGGTCGATCTTTGCCGTGAAGCGCGTGTCTTCAAGAGCGGCCGGCCCTTCGATCAGCCGCGGCGACGAGAAGCGCTCGTCGCGCGACACCTCCACGAGCATGCGCGCCGGACGATCCGTGGCGCTCCAGATCATCGCGCGCGTGTCGGTGACGTCGCCGACCTGCACGCCGCCGGGCATCGCGGGCGCGTTGGCATCCTGCAGCACGCGGCTCATCACGGCTGGTCGGGCGACCGAGCATACGGAGCGACGAGGTCGTGCGAAGGAACGCGCGGCGGTTCATGGGGAAATCTTAATTGCAGATTGCAGATTGCAGATTGCAGATTGCGGATTGCAGATTAGGACCGCGCAGCGCGCCCTCGGCGCGAGCGATGACCTCGGGCGCGCTCGAGCCCCGCGGCGCGCAACTCGCGCAGGCTGGTGTCGCGCCTGGACTTGCTCAGCTTCTCGCCGTCGGCGCCGAGGATCAACGGATGATGGAGAAACGCTCGGCGGCGTCGGATCTGCCGAGCAGGCGCGCGAGCTGAATCTGGCGACCGGTTGACGCCAGGAGATCGCGCCCGCGGATGACGTCGGTGATGCCCTCGACGAGGTCGTCGACGGTGACGGCGAACTGATACGTCCAGTAGCCGAGCCGATCGCGCACCAGCAGATCGCCGCACTGCGCCAGCGGCTCCTGCTGCTGCGGCCCGAGCATCCCATCCTCGAACCTCTCGACGCCCGGATCGAGTCGAACGCGCGTGCCCACGCCAGGACCGGGCGTGATGTTGCGAGTCCTGCAGAACCCGTCGTAGCGCAGTTCGTTCGTATCCCCCGCGGCCGCAGGCCGCCCCCTCGCGAGCGCCAGCGAGCGCCTCCCCAGCGGAGCGCCCGCCCTCGACGCCGAAGGCGCCGAGCCCCCCATTCTGCCTGCAGAATGTCGCGCCCTCGAGCACTCGCAGCCGTAGATACGTCCGTCGCGGTCGAGCCGCGCGAGCGCCTCTTCATATCGCTGCGGATGGTCGCTCTGGCGACCGTCGCAGGGCCCGGCGCGGAACGCCGCGAAGGCGGGCATGTCGGGCACGAAGCCGAGCCACTCGAGATCGTCGAGGATGCTTCGTTCGAACTCCGGGCGCGAGCGCTCGCGGTCGTGGTCCTCGATCCGCAGCCGCACCGTGCCCGCCGCGCGCGCGCGCGAGGCGCCAGACGTAGATGGCATTCAGGAGGTGGCCGAGGTGCAGGTGGCCGGTGGGCGAGGGCGCGAAGCGGGTTATCACGAATTGCAGATTGCAGATTGCACGATTGACAGATTGACGAACGGATTACGCGGATTCAGTCGGCAGTCCGCTGTCTCGTACGACGCGGCGATCGGGAAACCGGCGGCCGACGCCGAACGCCTTGGACGTGATGCGCAGGCCCGGCGCCGCCTGACGGCGCTTGTATTCGTTGCGGTCGATGCGGCCAATGACGTCGGCGACGACGGCCGGCGCCAGCCCCTGCGCGACCAGCGCCGCGCCGTCGAGTCCGCGCTCGACGTAGCCTTCCACGATCGCGTCGATCACCTCGTAGGGGGGCAGCGTGTCCTGGTCGGTCTGGTTCGGCCGCAACTCGGCGCTGGGCGGCTTGGTGATGCTCGACGACGGGGATGACCTCGGCCCGCGCGGTTCACGTAGCGCGCCAGGTCGTACACCAGCGTCTTGGGCACGTCGTTGATGACGGCCAGCCCTCCGCACATGTCGCCGTAGAGCGTGCAGTAGCCGACGGCCAGCTCCGACTTGTTGCCCGTGGAGAGCAACAGGCTTCCATGCTTGTTCGAGTACGCCATCAGGGCCGCGCCGCGCACGCGTGCCTGGATGTTTTCCTCGGCCACGCCCTGTGGGCCGGGCAGCACCGGCGCCAGCGCGTCGAGATAGCTCTGGAAGATGTCGTCGATGGGCGACGACGTGATAGCCAATGCCCAGGTTCCTGGCGAGCGCTTCGGCATCTCGCAGCGAGTGATCGGAGGAATAGCGGGTCGGCATGGCGATGCCGGTGACGTGCGAGGGGCCCAGCGCGTCGGCGGCCAGCGCGGCCGTGAGCGCCGAGTCGATGCCGCCGGACAGGCCGAGCACGACGGAGGTGAACCCGCACTTGCACACGTAGTCGCGCAGGCCGAGCCGCAGCGCATGCCACGCCTCCTCTTCGCGCGATTCGCTGACCCTGGCGATCTCCGGCGATCGATGCTGTGCGGAGCCGGCTCCGCCGCGCGCCGGTGTCAGCACGTCGACGACGACAAACGCCTCCTCGAAGTCGTCGGCGCGAAGGATCATGGCGCCGTCGGCGTCGAAGCCCAGCGAGTGTCCGTCGAAGATCAGCTCGTCGTTGCCGCCCACCTGGTTCAGGTACAGGAACGGCACGCGATGCCGCGCGGCATGCTGGCGGATCATGTCGCGACGAATCGCGGCCTTGCCCATCTCGAAGGGGCTCGACGAGATGTTGATGAACAGGTCGACGCCCTGCGCGGCCATGTCGGCCACCGGGTCGCTCGGATACAGGCGCCGCGGCCAGAACTCGGGGTCGTTCCAGGCCTCCTCGCACACCGTGACGCCCAGGCGGCACGCCCTTGAACATCAGCGGGATGACGCTCGTGCCGGCTTCGAAATACCGGTCCTCGTCGAAGACGTCGTACGACGGCAGCAGCGTCTTGCGATGCCGGCCGACGACCTGTCCCCGGTGGCACAGCACCGCCGTGTTGAAGAGCGGCTTGCCGCCGGCGGCCTCGTTGGGCTCGGCGCAGCCGACGATGATGCCGAGCTGATCGGTCGACAGCGCGGCGACGCGATCGCGCAGGGCCAGGTTGGCGTCGACAAAGCCGGAAAGCGTCAGCAGGTCGCGCGGCGGGTAGCCGGTCGTGGCCAGTTCAGACAGCAGCAGCAGATCGGCGCCCGCGCTGCTGGCCTTGCTCGGCGGCATCGGCGATCTTGCGATAGTTCCGGTCGAACGCCCCGACGGTGAAGTTCAACTGGGCGAGGGCAACGCGCATCTACTGAACAATTGTACCTCGTGAGGTGCTCGAGTGCCTGGTGCGCCTGTGCTGGGTGCTGGTGCAGTGCTGGTGCCGAGTGCTCTGGTGCTGCGTGCAGCTTGCCCGCCGTAGCCTTGGCGAAGGCAGGTTCACTCTGCGCGCAGCGCAATCAGCGGGTCCACGCGCATCGCGCGGCGCGCTGGCACGTAACAGGCGAGCAGGGTGACGGCGAACAGCAGACAGGCCATGACGCCGAATACCAGCGGATCGGTTGGGCTCACGCCGTACAACTCGCTCGACATCAGGCGCGTGACGACTGCGGCCCCGACGAGGCCGATCGTGATGCCGACCAGCGAGTAGAGCGCGCCTTCGCCGACGACGAGGCGAAGCACGTCGCGCTGCTGGGCGCCGAGCGCGAGCCGGATGCCGATCTCGCGCGACCGCTGCGAGACCAGGAACGACAGCACGCCGTAGATGCCGGTCATCCCGAGCGCGACGGCGAGCCCCGCGAACACGACGAACAGCGCCGTGGTCGATCGCGGCGCCGACACCGATTGCGACACGATCGCCGCCAGAGGCCTGACCTCGCTCACCGACGTGTCCTGGTTCACGCGCGCCGCAATCGATCGAACCATGCTGCCGGCGGATCCCGCGTCCAGCTCCGTGCCGACGACCAGCGTCATCGCCGCCGGCACGCGTCCATTCTCGAGGATCGCGCCGGGACCGTCGGGCACGTACAGCGTGCCGTGGATCCACTGGGGCACGTCCCGCTGCAGATCGTAGGCGCGCACATCGGCGACGACACCGACCACCGTATGCCAGTCCTGCTGGCCCGACAGCTTGACGCGTTTGCCCACGGCATCTTCGTCGGGCCAGAAGCGCCGCGCGGTCGCCGCCGAGACGATGGCCACTCGCGCCTGGCCGGTCGCATCCGCGTCGGTGAATGACCGACCGCGCCGCACCTCGATGCCCATCACGCGAAAGTAGTCGGCCGACACGACGTTGAGCCAGAACATCGGCTCGGCAGCCTCGCGCCTGGCCGGCACGAAGTCCTGCACGGCCACCGCACGCTTGGCGACCCTGCCGTCGAGCGGCAACGTGTTGATGAGGGCCGCATCTGACAGGCCCGGAAGAGCGCGGACGCGATCCAGCAGCGCCCGGTGCACGCTGACGCAGCGATCCGCATTCGCGCAAAACGCATCGTCGGGGCTGACGCGCATCGTCAGCACGCCGCCTGACCGAAAGCCAGGATCCACGTGCGACAGGCGCCAGAAACTGCGGATGAGAATGCCTGACGCCACGACCAGCATGGCGGCGAGGGCGACCTCGCCCACGACCAGCGCGCGGCGCACTCGTTGGGCGCCCGACGCCGATCCTCCTCGTGCTCCGGACTTGAGCGAGTCGGTCAGCGTGAGTCGCGCGGCGTGAAAGGCGGGCGCCAGTCCGAAGGCGATGGCTGCGGCGACGGCCAGCGACGCCGCAAAACCCAGCACGCGCCAGTCGAGCGAGACCTCGGCCAGGCGAGGCGTGTCCGCGGGCAGCACGGATTTGAGGACGCGAAGGCCCGAGGCCGCCAGGGCCACTCCCAGCAGGGCTCCGGTCATCGCCAGCAGGACGCTTTCGGTGAGCAGCTGGCGGATGATCCGGCGCCGCCCGGCGCCAATCGCGACGCGAACCGCCATTTCGGTTTCGCGGGCCGCGCCCCGCGAGAGCAGGAGGTTGGCGACGTTGGCGCACGCGATGCCAAGCACCAGCGCGACGGCGCCCAGCAGCAGCAGGAGCCTCGTCCGGACGTCGCCGACCATCGCCGACTGCAGCGAGACGGCGCTCACGTCCTTGTTCCAGTCAGCCGGCATCGGCCAGGGAAAGAGCGCCGGCAGCCGTGACTGGAGCAGTCGAGCCTCTGCGCCGGCCGCCTCGGTCGTCCTGCCCGGCCGCAGTCGCGCGACGACCGGCATGTAGTCGCCGGCCCAGTACGTCTCCGCGCGTCCAGAGTCGATATGGAGCGGCACCCAGATTTCCGTGCGCGAGGACGGAAACGCAAATCCATCGGCATGACGCCGACGACCTGGACGCCGACGCCGTCGAGCGTGATCGAACGGCCGATGATGCCCGGGTCGCCGCCGAATCGCTCGGTCCACACCTGGTGGCTCAGGACCACGATCCCATCGCGCCCGGGAAGATCCTCGCCCGCGACAAACGTCCGGCCCACGGCCGCGCGGACGCCGAGGACGGAGAACAGCTCGGCCGAAACGCGAGTGCCGGTCAGGCGGACCGGGTCGCCGCGGCCGGTCATGTTGAAGTCGTGGCCTTCGGCATAACTGGCCACGTCCATCGCGGTGGCCTGTTGCCGGAGCGCGACCAGGCCACCTTGCGGATACGCCCCGGTGATACGGACAAGGCGATCGGGCTCAGGGTAGGGAAGGGGCCGCAGGAGGATGCCGTTCACCAGGCTGAACATCGCCGTGTTCGCGCCGATGCCGAGCGCCAGGGTGATCGCCGCGACCGCGGTGAAAGCCGGGTTCTTGCGCAGGAGGCGGGCGCCGTAGCCCACATCCTGAAGCGATCGTCTCGATCCAGCGGACCCGCCAGGTGTCCTGGCAGTCTTCCCTGCACGCGGGTCAGCGAGCCGAGCTCCCGCAGCGCCGCCTCGCGCGCCTGCGTGCGGTGACAGGCCATCCCGCACGAGCGCTTCGGTCCTGTGTTCGACGTGGAACTCCAGTTCCTCGTCGAGCTCCTGAGCCACCCGGCGACGGCGAAACAGCGAGCGAACCCGCAACGGCACGGTGTGAGACCAGTGTGCCGGGCGCACGGCTTATGCCTCCTCCAGCTTCAGCACATGAGCGATGGCGGTCGACGAGGCGATTCCACTCCCGCGTTTCCCGGTCGAGGGCTCGCCGGCCGAAGCGGGTCAACGAGTAGTACTTGGCGCGGCGGTTGTTCTCGCTTACCTTCCACTCGGCGCTGATCCAGCCCTCCTGCTCCAGCTTGTGCAGCGCCGGATACAGCGAGCCGTCGCTGACCTGCAGCACCTCGCGCGACACCTGCATCAGCCGCTGGCCGATGGCCACTCCGTGAAGGGGCCCGAGCGCCAGAATCTTCAACAACAGGAGGTCCAACGTGCCCTGAACGAGGTCTGGCGGTTTGCTCACTGCTGCTCTCCTCGGTTACCGAGTGCAGCATACACCCGCCGGGCCGCGGAGGCAAACGGATCGATTTGGGTGTAATACTTCACGGCCAATGGCAACCCCTCGCCTGACGCCCGTTGCTGGCGCCGTCCGCCTCGGCCTTGTCGTTGTCCTGGCTGTGTTCGCGGGGGCGCCTCACGCCGCGATGATGGGTCAGCAACCCGCGGCGGAGTCCGTGAGGCAACTCCGTGCCGCGCCCGGCCTCGACGTGACGCTCTGGGCCGCCGAGCCGAGCCTGGCCAATCCGACCAACATCGCCATCGACGAGCGCGGGCGTGTCTGGGTGCTCGAGGCCGTGAACTATCGACGGCTGCTTCGCGGACAGCCCGACGTCCGCCCCGAAGGCGACCGCATCGTCATTCTCGAAGACACCAATCAGCGACGGCACGGCGGACAAGCGCACGGTGTTCGACCAGAGCCCGGAGATTCGGGCGCCGCTGGGCATCGCCGTGCTGGGCGACCGCGTCATCGTCTCGCAGTCGCCGAACCTCATCGTCTACACCAAGGACGCGCGCGACCGAATCGTGCGCCAAGAGGTGCTTCTGAGCGGGTGGGGCGGCGTCGATCACGACCACGGCCTGCACGCGGTGGTGTTCGGCCCGGACGGCCGCTACTACTTCAATGCGGGCAACGAAGGCTTCGACGTCACCGATCGATCGGGCACGCGGGTGCGATCGCCGCGTCCGGTCCGGAACGGGACGGCGTCGCGGGAGTGGGGCGCGGGCGACTACTTTGAAGGCGTCGCGATGGTCGTGAACCCCGATGGCACCGGACTTCAGGTGCTCGCGCAGAACTTCCGAAACCCGTACGAGCTGGCAGTCGATGCCTTCGGCGACATCTGGCAGACCGACAACGACGACGACGGCAACGCGTGGACGCGCGCCAACTACGTGATCCGCGGCGGCAACTACGGGTTCCGTGGCCCACGTGGACGCTCGTGGGGAGAAGACGGCGGCACGCATTTTCACGCCGAACTGCCCGGAGTGGTGCCCAACATCCTTCGCCTCGGGCCGGGGTCGCCCTGCGGGCTGGTCGTCTACGAGGGAACGCTGCTGCCCGAGCAGTACCGCGGGCATCTGCTGCATGCGGAGGCTGGCCGACGCCTGTTGGCCCACTATCCGCTTGTCGCCGACGGCGCTGGCTTCTCGTCGCGCATCGACGAGGTGGTCGAAGGAGGGCAGGACACGTGGTTCCGCCCGTCGGATGTCGCCGTCGCTCCGGATGGCTCGGTCTACATCGCGGATTGGTACGACCCCTCTGTGGGCGGGCACGGGACCGGCGATCCGCAGGGCGCACGCGGACGCATCTACCGCCTGGCGCCCTCGAAGCACAGGCCTTCTGTCCCGACGCTCGATCTGCAATCGGACGCAGGGCTGACGGCCGCCTTTGCGTCCCCCGCGCAGTCGGTGTTCTACCTTGCGCACGCCGAGCTCGTGCGCCGTGGACAGGCGGCGATTGGGCTGCTTCAGGCGATGTCGAGTCGAGGGCCCGCTTCTGCGGGCGCGGGCTCTCTGGCTGTTGGGCCGGCTCGGGCCGGCCGGTCGGGCGCACGGTTGAGGCCGCGCTGCTCGACGCCGACCCGCGCTTTCGGATCCTGGCGCTTGCGCGTCCTGCAGACATCCGGCGCCGACATCCTCGCGATCTCCCGCCCCTTGCTTCGCGATCCCTCGCCTCAGGTCCGGCGCGAGATCGCCGTCATGCTCCAGGATCCGACCCGCATGACACCGGCCTACGCCGTTGGCGCACAGACGTCGCCTTCGGCGCCGCTGCTCGATGCCCTGGTCGAGCTGGCGCAGCAGTACGACGGGAAGGACCGCTGGTATCTCGAGGCCCTCGGCATCGCCGCCCGAGGCCGCGAAGACGCTCTGTTCCACAAGCTCCGCGAGACGAATACGGCGTGGAGCACGAACTGGGCAGAGTTGCTCTGGGAGCTTCGTGCGCCGGCCTCGCTGCCGTATCTCGCCGCGATTCTCTCGGACACCGGGCTCGGCGATCGCCAGCGCATCGAGGCGCTGGACGCGCTGGCCGCAATGGCGTCGCCCGACGCCGCGCGCGCCGTGGAGTCCATCATCACGACGGAGTCGACGCCGGCGGCGATCGTCGCCAGGGCGTTCGAGCACCTGCGCCGCCAGTTGTTCAGCCAGTGGACGGACTGCGCGCGCGAGCGCGCAGCTGCCTGTTGTGGTGAAGAAGGCCCTGGCGACGCCTGGATTGCAGGCCGCGGCCTTGCAGCTGGTGAGCGCGCTGGGCGACCTGCAGTTCACGCCCGAGTTGATGACGCTGGCACAATCGCCGGCCGCCAGCGAGGAGGTTCGCGCCGCGGCGCTCGACGCGGCGGCCATCGCGCAGGACCCGGCGTTGCTCCCGGAGTTCGAACGCCTGTGGAAGAGACGGGCCGCCCGCTGTCCAGCGCTCGGCCGTGCACGCGTTGAGCCTGCTGCAGCTTCCCGATCTCGAGGCGCGCGCGCGAGACAATTCTGCTGAGCGACGCCTGCAACGGCGCGCGCGCCGAGGCGCTTCGGATTCTGGCGCGCACGCCGCAAGGACTGGCGATCATGACGGCGCTTCAGCAGCGTGGCGCGTTCCCGCCCGAGTTGAAGAGTCTTGCGACCAGCCTCGTGCATGGGCCGGTGAGGGGAAGATTCGCCACCGATTCGGACAGGGCGGCCCTGGCCGCCGCGCGTGAACGTGCGGCCGTGGTCTTTCCGCCTCTCACGGCGAGGAACAACCTGGCCGTCCCGACCATCCGTGAGATCGAGCAGAACTTTCGCGTGGACGCGACGGCAGGCCGAAAGGTGTTCGACGGACTCTGCATCGCCTGCCATTCGCTGGGCGGACCGGCGACGATGGGGCCCGACCTGTCGGCGATCGGCACGAAACTCGATCGCCAGGCGCTGCTCGACGCGATTGCGATGCCAAGCGCGGCGATTGCGTTCGGCTACGAGTCGTGGGCAATCGGGACGACCACGCGGGGCACCATCACCGGCCTGCTGGTGGAAAACACGCCCGAGCGCGTCACGGTGCGCGTGGATCAGACCCAGGACATCAGGCTCGCGCCAGCCGACATCACGTCGAGGAAGGCGATGCCAGTGTCGACGATGCCCGAGGGGCTGCTCAACGCGATGACGCCGCAACAGATCGCCGACCTGCTGGGATTCCTCACGACGCTGAAGGAAGTACGTCGGCCCGAACTTTAAAGGCTCATTGCCCCGCCGG
>CAWFRL010000021.1:0-230000 GCA_963818215.1 Vicinamibacteria bacterium
CTGCAGCTTGCCGAGAAATGGCAACTCCTGCAGACCTTGCAGGACGGATTGATAGAGTCGAAAAAGAAGAGGAAGAGCACCGCGAAGCCGGCGAGCACCAGCAGCAGCGGCGTGACGGTGCGGCCCCGCGCGTCGCGACCCAAATACCCGCGGCGCACGTCGCGGCGACAACCAGGGGGATCTGGAAAGTGACCGCCCGACGGTACCGGGCGATGACCTGCGGCAGTTCGCCCGTTGCGGCGCCGCTGGCGCGCCCCATCGCATAGGCGGTCTCGCGCGGCAGCACCGCGTTGACTCCCAGGTCCATCAGCATCAGGTAGCCGAGCAGCTGCTGTCGATGGGCGCAACGCCGAGCGTCTCCGAGCCCCCGACGCCCGAGCAGGAACGGCGTCATCCGCAGACCAGCGGGTGCACAAGGGCGAGCTGGAGTGACCCCGAGGGTGACCCCGCCGAGGAATCGGCGCGTTCGCGTCATCGAATGCGGCCTGCGTTCTCGGGGGTCTCACCGGCGTGCCGCGCCATCCCAGGGAGCTGGCCGGAACCAGAAGAGGATTCCGAGTTGGGTGTTGAAGACAGGGGCCGGCCCAGCCGAACCCCGCAATCAGCACCTGGACGCAAAGGGCGATGAG
The DNA here is from genome assembly GCA_963818215.1 of Vicinamibacteria bacterium. Taxonomy (GTDB): domain Bacteria; phylum Acidobacteriota; class Vicinamibacteria; order Vicinamibacterales; family JAENWD01; genus JAENWD01. Next base: position 630 of record CAWFRL010000021.1, read on the forward strand.
CCGGCCGGCCAATTCGGGTTGCCGCTTTCGCATCGAAAGTCGATTGCCGCCAGAAGCGACACCGGACGCACCGGTCGAGCACCCACATCGGCACACCGCCGTCGAGCAGCCATCCAGTCAGCTGAATCTCGACCATAGATCGGCGCGGATTCCACCTTGTCGGGATTGGCAAAGTAGATCTGCATCATGCCCCACCGGCCCAGGCCGGCGCCCAGCGGATAGCGGTCAAGCAGCTCGCCGAATGTCTGCGCCACGAAGCCGCCGCGATTCTCCTGGTAGCTGCGCATCGCGCCCAGCTGCGTGATGCCGATGAACCGTTCTTCCACCGACTGGCCACCCACCGACCGCGCCCCAGAAGAAGGCGACGATTACGAGGCAGGCCCACGCTCCGGGCGATTCGTCCGGCGACCGCGACCTGACCGCGACGGAACAAGAGCACTGCCATCATCGCCAGCGCTCCGACCGACATCAGCAGCAGCAATCTCACCTGCGTCAGGTAAATCGCCGCAAGTCCGACCGCGGCTGCGCCCAACGTCAAGGTCCGTCCGATGTTGCTGGTGGCAATAACGCTCAAGCCCGCACCGAGGACGACCGTGAGGGCGCCGGCCGTCGCAGCACCGCCGGGCTGGTCGCTCAAGCCAGGTGGCCGGATGATCCGCTCGCCGTCGGCACCCACATAGGTAAGCGACTCGATGTACAGGTCGTTCATGCGGCTCCCAAGGGAGCTGAGCTCGGGTGGCATGAACTGTTTGGGATGGTATGACCTGCAGCACGCCCAGCCCCGCGCCGATCGTGTTGAAGCCAAACGCAATGACCAGCAGCCGCCGCAGCTGGGCCGCCGAATCGACAGCCTTCCAGCCCCAGAACATCGGAGCGGCGATCGCCGCCTGGAAAATGCACTGCGCCACTCCAGCGCCGATCTGGCTGGTTGGGTGCATGAGTTGCTGCGAGCGACTCAGCGCCAGGGTCAGGAGGACCGAGCCCTTGGGGCCTTGTCCGCGCACGACGCGCATGACGTCAACAACAAACAGGCCTGCGCTCAACGCGTCCGGCGACGCACGGATGATCGGACGGTAGGCCTGGGCTCGGGCACGAACAGCAGCGCGCCCCACAGGAACTGGGCGCCCAGAAACAGCATCAGCCACGGCAGGCGTTCACGAAACGCCTTGCGCCGCGTCCTGACGTCCAGTGGCGGTGACTCCACCGCCACGGAGACCGCGGGCTTCCTGGCCACCTGGCGCACCGGCCCCTGCGCGGTGGCCGAGGCAAAACGCACGTCGAGATCGGAAAGAGAATCGTCAGCCATGTGCGGTCGCCAAAGCGCGCACCAGGCGCTGGTACCTCATCCAGTGCGTGCTCCAGGCCGTAGTCGGCTGCTCGCGCCAGCCCCGCGTCCACAAGCGCCGCGCGGGCCTGACCGTCGCGAAGCAGATGCACAACCGTCTCCGAGAACGCCGCATCGTCGACGACGCGCCCGTACCTGCCGGCGTCGAGCACTTCCAGGCTTCCCGGGTTCGGTGTCGCGACGACCGGAACGCCACAGGCCATGGCCTCGACGTACGGCAGACCGAACCCTTCGTACGTCGAGGGCGACGCGTAGACCCAGGCTCGTCGATAGAGAGTGGCAAGCTCACCGTCGGCAAGGCCGGTGTGGAACACCACACCAGGGACAGCGTCCCCGCGATGAGAGACCATGTGCAGCTCCGCATCGGGAACCTGCGGCTTGATACGCTCCACGAACTCACGCACGAGCCATGCGCCTCGCTTTCGGCCGGTGAGTGCGCCGACAAACACAACCATCGGCCGGTCGCTGCGCTCGGCTTCGCCTGGATGGAACACCGTGAGATCGACTCCGTTGGGGATGACACGCTTTACAAGAGGGTTTGACACAGTGGTGTTCCGACTGACTCCCACACACCGCTGCGGTGTCAACGCTGTCAGCAACTCGAGCCCGTAGACGCCGAACTGCAGTATGCGCCGGCCCATCGACGAGGCGGTGCGCGCCTCGTCGAGCGCGGAGCCGTGCATCACCCGAATGACGGGCCGCCGGCGAAGGGGAAGCAACAGGCTGTCTCCATGGGCGATGACGACTTCCGCGTCGCCAAAAGACGGCAGCGCCGACAGGACGTGCCCGAGATATCCCATGGTCAGTCGTCGTCCGGCCCAGGTATCGACAAACCGGCGCCACGGCAGCGGGCGGACCTTGTACGCGGCGTGCGGCGGCAACGGGTCGTGTGAATACACCGTGACATCGTGCCCTCGCCTGGCCAGCCCGTGCGAAAGATCGTGGGCGACCCTCTCGATGCCGCCGCGCTTGAATCCGGGCCGCGGCAAACCATAGCTGACGACGGCAATTTTCACCGCCCGCCCGGTCGCCGAAAGCGGTTCGGCGGCCATCGCGTCGGGCCGAGTGGCGAGGAAGGGCTCAGCCGGCCCGGCCATCGGTCATTCCCTGATATATCGCGTGCAAAGCGTCGCCCATCTGTTGTCGCGAGAAACGCCTCCGGACGGCCAAGGCCGCCGCGGCTCCAAGCCGCGCCCGCAAGGCGGCGTCGTTGACCAGTCTTTCGATCTGTCGCGCCAGGGCCTGGACGTCGCCGGGAGGATGCGCAACGCACGTCTGCTCGGGGTCCCCGATTTCACGCGCGCCGCCGGCATCGCTGATCACGACCGAGCGCCCGCACGACATGGCTTCGGCTATGACCAGGCCAAACGGTTCAGGCGCCGTGCTGGCGTGCACGACGACATCGAGTGCGCGATAGACGCGCGGGGTGTCAGCCTGAAAGTCCAGGAAGCCGATGCGACCATCGAGTCCCAGATCCGACGCGCGTCGAACCAGGTCGGCGCGCGTCCACTGACTTGCGTTGACCTGATAGGCTGGACCGCCGATGACATAGGCTCGTACCGGCAGTCCTGGAGGCAGGCGCGACACGGCATCAAGAAAGATGTCATGGCCCTTCCACCTGGCGTAAGTCGCCACCAGGCCAATCCGAACCGTACCTGATCGAGCAGCGGCAAGTCCGGCCGCCGCATCCAGATCGATTGAAGGCCCCTCGGGAGAAAACCGAATGCAGTCGACGCCGTTATGGAGGACCTCGACGCTGCGGCCGCCGCCAAGCACGCCTTCCACATCCGCGGCGACGCTTTTCGAGTTGGCGACGATCCGGTCAGCACGTCGCGAAAACCGTCGAAACAGCGCCGCTGAAATCGCGCGTGGACTCACGTAGTCGTGCACGTGCCACAGCAGGCGCATCCTGCCCGAGACGACCCACGCCGACAGAATGTGGCCCTTGAGCCCGTTGGCGTGCACAAGGTCTGGTTGCCATCGCTGAAGATGTTGCCGGAGCCTGCGCGAGTAGCGAATCAGACCTGGCAGCGACGCAATCAGCTTGCCCGCGGTGACGACGGGATGCCGGCCGTACTCGCCGGTCGAGGCAAAGCGTCGCGGGAGCGCGACGACATCGTAGGTGGCGCCCATCGCCTCGACCGCCTGCCGCAATGGGCCGTCCTCGACGCTGACGACCGCCACCGGCCAGTCCGAGTGCCGGGTACGGGTCTCAGCGATGATGTCGAGCAGCACACGCTCGGCGCCACCCAGCCGACCGGAGATGCTGAGAATCAACAGGCGCACGGCGTCAATGACCGGGCGGCCTGCGCCGAGGCTCATTCATTGAAGGCCACTGGTTCGACTCCCGCACACGCCCCTGAGCGGTCTTCGTGCGCTCCTCCGGCGGGGTCCACGACAAGGAGGAGGACGAGAGGGCTCGAGCCCGACAGGGATGCTGGAGGTGGCCCGGTGCGCCAGAGCCGAGGAAGGCTGCGTTCAGCAGCGCTTGGAGGAGACGAACGAGCGAGCCGCCAATCCCGATGGACGAGCGCGCTGACGAGCAGCGCCGGACCGGACCTGGTCCGGCGCCCTCCCTCAGCCGCGGCTGGGCCGCGAGGCCGGCTGAGCGGGCCGCGAGGCCGGCTGACTGGGCCGCGAGGCCTGCTGATAGTAGCGGCTGTACTCCTTCCGGCAGTACGCCGAGTAGTAGTACGGGTTCTTCTCCAGATCGACGCGGTTGAGCACCGCCCCGATCACGTGCGCCTGCACCGCCTCGAGCTGTTCGAGGGCCGCGCGCGCGGCCTGGCGGCTGGTCTGATCGGCCCCGACGACGAAGACGACGCCGGTCGCCGTGTTGGCGAGGATCGACGCGTCGGCGACCGCCAGCACCGGCGGCGAGTCGAGGATGACCCAGTCGAAGTTCTGGGCGAGCGTCGCAAAGAACTCCTCACACCGCTTCGACCCGAGCAGTTCCGCCGGGTTGGGCGGGATCATCCCGGCCGGCAGCACACACAGGTTCTGCACGGACGTCTTGCGAATCGCCTCGCTCGGCTTGCAGTCGCCGACCAGCAGGTTCGAGAGGCCGGGCTCCTGCGCGATGTCGAAGATCGCGTGCACCCGCGGCCGCCGCATGTCGGCGTCCACGTGCAGCACGCGCTGTCCGGCCTGGGCCAGCGACACCGACAGGTTGCTCGAAAACAGGCTCTTGCCTTCGCCCGGTCCGGCGCTGGTCACGACGATGACCCGCACGCCTTCGTCGGCCGACGAGAACAGCACGTTGGTGCGGACGCCGCGAATCGCCTCGGCGAAGTTGGGCGGCACGCCGTCGTGCAGCAGGGTGCCGGACGACTTCACGTCGATTGACGGCACCATGCCGAGGAACGGCACGTTGAGCTGCGCGCGCAGTTCCTGCGGCGACTTGATGCGGTTGTCGAGGTACTCGAACAGGAACACGAGGCCCAGCGCCAGCACGACGCCGGACAAGGCGGCCATGGTCAGGTCGCGCTCGCGCCGGGGCAGGAACGGACCGCCGGGCACTTCCGCCGAGTCGACGACGCGGATGTTGCTCGCCTTGAGCTCGCCGGAAATGCCCGTTTCCTTCGTCCGCTGGAGCAGCGCCTCGTAGACCTGGCGGTTGCTCTCGGTCTCGCGCTGCAGCACGCTGAACTCGATGCCCTTGCGGTTGAGGCTGAGCGCCTCCGACTTGCCGCCCTCGAGCGCGCCGACCAGCGTGCGCTCCTGCGCCGCCGCGGTGTCGAACTCGCTCTTCACCGACAGCACGACCTTGTCGATCTCGATCTGGAGCTTTGCCTCGGCCGACTGAATGGCCGAGCGCACCTTCACCATCTCCGGGTGCCGGTCGCCGTACTTGTCCGCCAGCTGCGCCTGCTGCCGCTGCAGATCGCCGAGGTCGCCCTTCAGCTTCTGGATGTACTCGTTGCCGAGCACTGCCGGGAACGAGTCGAGCGCGTTGCTGTTCTGGATCGACCTGAGCTGGTTGTACAGCGCTTCCTTCTCGATGCGCGTCGTCTTGGCCTTGGTGGCCGCGCCGTTCAGGTCGGCCAGCCGCTGCACGACGATGTTCTGCCGGTCCTCGACGGCGACCGCGTCGTGCTGTTCCTTGTAGCGCTGCAGCTCGGCCTCGCTCGCCTCGACCTTCTTCCGCTGCTCGGCCAGCTGCCCCTCGAGCCAGTCGGTGGCGTCCTTCGAGGCCGAGAAGCGATACTCGAGGTTCTGCTCGATGTAGGCCCTCGCGTGCGCGTTGGCCAGGTCGGCCGCCAGCTGCGGATCCGTGGAGGTCATGCTGATGTCGACCAGCCGGCTGTTGCGGACCGGCGTGACGCCCAGCGAGCCGAGCACCATGCCGGCGTATCGCATGGTACGGGTCGGCGATCCTTCTGGGCGGCCCGCGCCGGTTCCGCCGTCCGTTGCTGCCGCCGCCGACCAGCGACTTGGCGAGCGCCCACGCGCCCCTGACGCGCGCCGCGCCACGGTCCAGGGCGTCCTGACTTCCCGCATCCCTTCGCGCACGGCCGGGATGCTGATCGAGCTTCATGGTCGCCGCCGTGCGTCGCGCGAGACTTCGGCTCTGCAGGATCTGGTACTGCGTCTGGTAGAAGTCGTCGTTGTACCAGCCGTCCTGCTGCTGGAAGATCGTGCTCAGGTCGCCGACCTTCGGGCTGTCCTTCTCGATGAGCAGCTGCGTGCTCGCCCGATACAGCGGCGTCGTGCGGTAGCTGTTGATGGCGCCGATCGTGAAAACGGCGAGCAGGACGGGAATGGCGACCCAGCGGCGCTTGTAGACTACGCGGACGTAGTCCATCAAGTGCCGCTCTTCCTCATGCTGGTGGACGAGCTGCGCGACGTTGACTTTGGGGCGATTGTCATTACTCATTGGGGAGCCTGACTGATCAGAAAAAGCGCTCGGCGACGATGATCGTGTCGCCGGGTTCGACGATGTCCGTCAACTTGACCTTGATTTCCTTCTTCTTGCCTTCCACCGCGCGGACGATCTTGATCTTGCCCGTGGAGCCGCGGTCGGTGACGCCGCCGGCCAGCGACAGGGCCTGCAGCACGGTCGTGTCCTTGTCGACCGGGTAGGCGCCGGGCGTCTTGACCTGCCCGAAGACGTAGACCGAGCGCGCCTTCTGGACGACCAGCGTGTCGCCATCGCGCAGCTGCGACGTTCTTCGACAGCGCGCCTTCCTGGATCTCGCGCAGGTTGACGCGGATCACGGTCGAGTCGCTGTCGGTCGGCATCACCGGGCCGCTCGGTCTGGCCTTCCTTGGGGCGGACGATCATCACCTCGTCTGCGGCCTGCGGCGTCGTGGAGCCCGCGCGCGCGATGGCCTCGATGATCGTCATGTCGCCGGTGAGCTGATAGGCGCCAGGCGCTCGCACCTCGCCCATGACGAAGATGCGCTGGCTGCGATACGTCTCCATCGACACCGAGACCTGCGGGTTGCGCAGATAGCCGTCGGCCAGACGCTTCTTGAGATCCTCTTCCAGCCCGCGCAGGGTGAGCCCGCCGGCCTTCACGCGACCCAGCAGCGGGAACGTCAACGTGCCGTCGGGGTCGACCGTGAACTTGCCGGACAGGTCGGCCTGGTCATAGACCGTGATGGTCAGCGACGTCCTGGTTGCCGATGGTGTAGTCGGTTTGCGCCGCTACCACCGTCGACAGCAGGATCAGAGCGGTGACGACGTCGAAAGAGCACTCTCATCGTTGCTTGGTTCCGTAAGTGACCGTAAAGCCCGGCGCGAACACCCTCGTAGTTCCGCGTGATGGACGGCGTCGGACTGCCGGTCGATGTAGTTCACGTCGAAGCCCAGGCGGACGTACTGGCCCAGCGATGTAGCCGATGCCGCCGCCGTAACGGTTGCCGGAATCCGTGCGCCGCTCGGCGCCTGGCAAGCCGATCGTTTCGTAGTTCAGCTTGTACCGACCTGCTCGCCCGACGACGTCCCAGGCGTGCGTGATCTTCTGGACCACCGCTAAGCGTCCAGTCCGTCTGCAGGTAATACGGCTCGACGGTCTCGAACGAGTACGTCACGTCGCGGTTGTAGCGGCCGGCGAACGCGGGTCGCCCGCAGCGTATAGCCGAGGTCCACCAGGGCAATGACGCCGCCGAAGTCCGGCACGAGCGGGCTGAGGGTGTTGAACTTCCGGTAGCCGACGGCCAACTCGCCGTCGATGAGCGCAAACGGCTTGAACTTGAAGCCCGGCATGACCTTCCACGTATCGGCATCTCGCTCCGGCGACCCCACGAACCGGTCCTCGCCGACCTCGACGTCGGTCAGAAACGTCGTCAGCGGCGTCAACTCCACCTGCATGCCGCCGCCGTAGTAGGTGGAGTCGCGGTCCAGGGCCCGGCTCAGGTCTGTCGTCGAGAAACTCCTCGCCGTCGGCGTACCGGAACTGCTCTTCGCGTGACCCACGCGAGCAGCTTGGTCTTGGACAGCACGCGAACAGCTCACGCCCACGCGCCCGGACACGTCTTCCCGACGGGCCCGCGTGTCGATCTCGTAGCCGGGCCGGATGCGCGTGTTGGTGTAGGCGCCTTCGGCAAACGGCGTGAGACGTCCCAGGTCGTACGTCAAGGCGGACCACGTCGGCGGTGCCAAAGGACGCGCTGGCTGTCGTACTCCTGGAAGTACTGGTAGTCGAGCCCGACGTTGCCGTAGAGGTGCCCGCGCGGGCCCAGGCGGCTCCAGAATTCCGCCTTCGGCCCGAACGTCACGGTGAAGTCGTCTTTGGGGTCGTCCAGCTCATTGAAGACGTTGGTGTCGACGCCAAGGTTTGTCAGGGTGATCGACGGCGTGAACCGGATGAACCCCAGCGCGGAACCGGCCGATGGCTTCCGGATCGGGCAGCTGAGGCTGCTGAAGAATGCCTTGCGCAAAACGCCGAGGCCGCGACGATCGTCTGCAGCGCGCAAACGAGCATCGCGACCCGTGCGAGACGAGTCACGAGCTTGTTGATCACGTTAATGGGGTGAATCAGTTGGTTGAGGGGGTGAAACGAAAATCCGGTGACCCGGACGCTGGTCGCGTCGGAGTCGCCGGATGCCGAACTGAGTCACGGACGGCCGGCGATCGCCCGGCGGCACGTCGTGAGCACGTGAAGCTTACTGCGCGCCGCTGAACGGCCGTCGGCGTGATGCTGAGCTGCTGCCGCCGGCGGCGGCGGCGTCACCGGGTCGTCGCCGCCCGTGGCCACGATGCCCGCGGTGATGCCCAGCCGCGCCGCCGCGCCGAGCAGCCAGAGGCCGCCGACCTGGCGGTTGCAGTGCACGTTGGCGCCCTTCTTGATCATCAGGTCGTTGACCTGCGACGCGCCGTCCTGCAGCGTGAACGGGCCCGCCGTGCACACGACCTTGCCGCCCTGACCGCTAGGCGTGGCGCCCTTGACCAGCTCGATCATGAAGCAGCCAGCCGTCAGGCCGCTCACCGCGAACTTGCCCTGGCGCGTCCAGCGTCGTCGTCTGCGCGATCTGGTTGTTGCTGGTGTCGACCGCACGGATGACGTACTTGGTAGTAGGGCTGCTTGGCTTCCGCGGCGGCCGAGCCGCTGATGATGCCGTTCTGGCGGCCTGCGGCGGCCAGCGGCGCGAGCAGCATGCTGCCGACGACCGCGAGAGCCAACCCTGCCTTGTATTGTGCGCATGACCTTGCTTCCTTCTGCCGGATTGCCGGCCGGTATGGGATATATATCGTCGAGCATCTGCCGGTCGCCGTCAAGCGGCTCATTGGCAGTTCGCCAAGCTTTATGTATCGAGTCGGTCGCTTTGTCTCCGGGGCGATACAGCCGCGTCCTTCCGTCCCGGACCCACTTTGGACACGCTGAGCTGGCGAAGTTTCCGGTAGAGGTTGGTCCGCTGGATCCCCAGGGCCTGGGCCGCCTCGCCCATCCGGCCGTGGTGCTGCCTGACCACCGCGGCGATGTAGTCGCGCTCGAACCGGAGCCGGGCTTCGCGCAAGCGACGTGCCGCCGACCGCCGCCACTTCGCTGCCGTCCAGCCGCACCTGCGCCAGCACGTCTTCCAGCCGGATCGAGCCGTGCGGGGTCAGCAGGACCAGGCGTTCGAGGAGCGCGCGCAGTTCCGGTGCGTTTCCGCGCCACGGCAGCGAGCCGCAGCAGGGTGACCGCCGAGCGGGTCAGCGTCTTGAGCGGCGCGCCGTTGGCCCGGCAGATCTCCTTCAGGAAGTGATTGGCCAGAAAGGGGATGTCCTCGCGGCGCTGCCGCATCGGCGGCAGCTCGATGCGGATGAGCGACAGCCGATCGTAGAGGTCGCGCCGAAGCCGCCCCTCTTCCACCGCGTTCTCAAACCCCGGCTCGACGGCGGCAATCGGCCGGATGTCGAGCTCGACCCTCGCCCGATCGGTGAGCACGGCCTCGCGATCGCGCAGCACCCGATGCAGCTTGGCCTGGACCCGCGTGGGCATCTCCGCGATGTTCTGCAGGAACAGGGTGCCGCCGGTCGCTTCAAACAGCCGCGAATGCCGGCTGACGCGCTCGACGGTCCGGCGCTCCTCGTGGCCGTCGACGCGGCGCTGCGACACCACGCCGAACAGCTCGTGCTCGAGATCCTGCGGGGACGCGTTGGCGCAGTCGAGCGCGACAAACGGCGCGTCGGGCCGGCGGCCGTGGCCGTGAATGGCTCGCGCCAGCATCTCGCGGCCCGTGCCTCGCTCGCCGTAAAGCAATACAGGACAACGACTTGGCGCGACACGCGGCAGGACTTCGACGATCTTCCGCATCGCCGGCGACGTGCCGAAGATGCCGTACGGCGACACCTGGACGCTGGTCCGGCGTCGGCTTCGGCTTCGTGCGCCAGAGCCAGCAGGTCCTGCGCGTTGGAGATGACGGCGCTCAGCTCCCACGGCACCAGCGGCCAGGGAAGGATGTCGAACACCCCGGCCCGGAACGCCTCGAGCGAGGTCTCCGGCCGCTGCGGATCGACGACGCCGATGAGCACCGCGCGGGGCCGCTCGGTCCGGATGTTGCGGGCGATGCGGAGCGCCTCGCCGCCGCGCGTGCAGTCGAGCAGGCACAGCGTGGCCGGGTGCTCCCGCAGTTCGCTCAGCGCCTGCGCGACGCCGGTCGCCCATCGCAGCTGCAGGCCCAGCCCACCGAGCGTCGACTCGACGCCAGGGCGATCCGAACACGGCCCGCCGATCCAGACCACGCTGGACCCAAACGGGGAGGGCCGGATTGAGCGGGCCGTCGACGTGGAATTCGAAAGCATTGCGGTTTCCTGTCTCACGCGGTTACATCAGGGCTTTGTGCGGCCAGGGGCCGGAACGTGCCGTCACCGGCATCGACCAGCAACTGCGGCGCCGCCGTCGGCCGAATACACGAATCCGGCGGTCCGGCCTTGCCCGTGCCCTTGGTGTCGAGCGCCACCTCGGCGAGCGACCCGTCCTTCCACGTTTCCCACTTGTCCGGCCGGCCGTCGCCGGTCGTGTCTTCCTCGACCTTGGCGAGCCGGCCCGTCCTCGTAGCGTCTCCCACCGGCTCACCTTCCCGTCAAACCGCGTGGACTGCTCGGCCTCGGACCAGCTCGCCACGCGGCACCGCCTCGCCGGGCGCGGTGGTCACACCGCGTCTCGGTAATGCTCCCAGCGGTCGACGGCGCCGTCGTCGTTCTCGTCAAGCTCGGCCCGCGTGGCCTTGCGTGCCGTCCATGAAGAGCCACGCATCAGGCTTGCCATCCTTGTTGCGGTCGTAGCTGATACGTTCGAGCCGGCCCGGTTTGGGCGTTGTAGGTTGGCACGACGCCTGCGTGCCGCCGGCTTGGCCGGTCTGCCTGACAGCCGAGCGCTGGCGTCAGACCCAGCGCAACACGACCATCACGACGGACACACGAAGCTTCGAGGTCGCAGCGATCGCAGAAAATCGGCCATATTTTGAGGATGTTTGAACGCCGCCTGGTGGTGCTCCGCCCCGTCACTTACAGCCCCGCTTGCCGACTGGCAACGGCGATTGGAAGCGTCTGCGGCCCAGTCTGTCGCATCGTGCGCGCCCCGACGTTGCGTACGAGCAAACGGCGGCGCCGTCGGCTTGCGGCTGAGGTGGCGGCGACGGCTGCGGTCAGCGGCACCTACTGCAGAGGCAAGGGTTATTCCAATGCTGAGGTATCGGCCGAAGTGTGTCAAGAGTTATACTCTCGTGACGCACAAAAGATACTAGTCTGACCATAGCCAGACAATGTGGCGTGGCCTAGCCCGACTTCAAAGTCGACGATTTTGGCCGGAAATTCACGCCGACACGGCCTCGCAGAGCGACTCGTCGCCCGTCGTGTCATCAGCAGCGCCCCAGGCCGTATCGGGGGCGACACGCGAAGCGAGCAAACAGGCGCGTTCCTGAATGCGGTCGGTTGGTGTCGTTCATGTATACTCAGCCCGTTTCCACGTCCGGAAGACCTCGCGGACCTGAACGGAACCGCGCATTTACGCCGTGGCTCCAGTGCCCCCGCCAACTTCGCCGACTGACACCGGCTCGCCGGCAGGCGCCTACGTCCTCATCGCGGACCCCGACCCGCGACGGGCCGCCATGATTCGCGATCTGGTCGAGCTCGGCGGCTACGACGTCATCGTCACGCGCAACGGCGACGAAGCCAAGGCCATGCTTCGCCGGCGCCAGCTCCCGGTGCTGGTCGTCGCAAACCTGTCGCTGCCGCGACTCGACGGGTTCGCGCTGCTGGCCGAGTTGCGGCGGCTCTCGGGTCCCGCCGGCCCTCCGGTGATCGTCGTCTCGAGCTCCAAGGAGCTCAGCGGGGCGGCGTGGAACCTCAAGGAGCGGCTGGGCGTGACCGAGCTGCTGTCGGCCGACGCCGGCGAGACCGAGGCGCAGGACACGCTGAGCCGCGTGCTGCCGGCGCTGCGGCCCGGCGCCGGCGATCCCGCCGCGGCGTCGGCCGTCGCGCACGAGCGTTGGGTCAGCGAGACGATCGACCGCTATCTGCCCGATGTCGCGCGCCGGTTTTCGGTCGGACTGGTGCTGGTCTCGGTGGTCATCGGCGAGCACGAGTGGTTTCGCGTGCACGTGAACCAGTCGCGGCGCGCGAGCAACCGCACGTCGCCGCGCACGTGGTCCTTCATCCGGCAGGTGCTCGAGGGACACGAACCGCTGGTCGTGCCCGACGTCCAGCAGCATCCGTTCTTTTCGCGCGCGGAGTTTCCGCCGGCGGGCACGCTGCGGGGATACGCCGGCGTGCCCGTGCAGTCGGCCGGCGGGCACGTGACCGGCGCGCTGTGCCTGTTCGACATCGAGCCACTGGCGTTTGACGCGCGCGCGCTCGACGCGCTGGCCGAGACCGGGTCGACGGCTCGCGCTCGAGCTCGACCTGAGTCGCGAACGCGTGGACAGCCACGAGCGCTTCACCGCGTTGTCGCGTCTCGCGCTGACCGATCCGGTGACGGCGCTGGCCAATCGCCGCGGCGGCGAGGAAGCGCTGGCGCGCGAGGTGGCGCGCGCGCGTCGCACGGGCTCGCCGTTGAGCCTCGTGCTGTTTGACATCGATCGATTCAAGAACATCAACGACCGACGCGGGGCACGCCGTCGGCGATCGCGTCCTCCGCGGCATCTCCGAGATCCTCTCGGCCTCGCAGCGCGGATCGGATCTGGCGATGCGCTGGGGCGGCGAAGAGTTCCTCGTGCTGCTGCCCGACGTCGGGCTGGCCGGCGCGCGAATCTTCGCCGAACGCGTGCGCGAGAACGTGCAGAACCTCACCGTCGCCGACGCTGGCCGCATCACGGTCTCGGCGGGCGTGTCGGAGCTGGTGGGGGACGAAGATCCCGCCGTGGCCCTGGCGCGCGCCGACGCCAACCTCTATCGCGCCAAGGCCGGCGGCCGCAACCGCGTCGAAGTCGATCAGGCGCAGCTCGATCGATCTGCTAGGCGTGCGGGCGATTGAAGACTTACACGGCGCGCCAGCGCGCGAGCGCGTTGGCGGGCGAGGCGTCGACGGCCTCGTAGTCGGCCGCAAACGCATGCGCCGCTGGTCGTGTAGAACAGGCGACCGAGCTCCGCATGCGCGGGGTGTCCGAGATATCCGCGCAGTCCCGCGAGATCGTCGAACTCGATCACCGCGCAGAACTCGTAGTCGCCCGGCAACGCGTCGTACGCCGCGCCCGTGCGGACGCGACGGCCAACGCGGTAGCTGCGCACGCTCGGGATGCTCGTCAACGCGAGGTCGAGCGCCTCGCCGAACGTGTGCCGCTCGGCGTCGGTGACATCCGGCCGTGGCGTGAACAACACCACGTGCAGTGTCACCGGCGCACCTTCTTCACCAGCCTGGTGCCGCCCTTGCGTCCGCGCTCCTCGCGCGGCGAGCGGTCGTTGGGCGGACCCTGATCGTCTTTCTCGCGCGGCGGTCGGCCGGCCCACCCTGCGGTTTCGGGCCGGCTGGCTTTGTCGCGGCCGCTCGTCCGTGCCGGCTTGGGCCGCCAGGGCTTCTCGCCGCGGTCGTCCGGTGGCTTTGGCCGCCAGGGTTTCTCGCCGCGATCGCCCTGAGGCTTGGGCCGCCACGGCCGGTCGGTCTGTCCCCCGGGCGGCTTGGGCCGCCACGGCTTCTCACCGCGGTCGCCCGGGGCTTGGGCCGCCACGGCCGATCGCCGCCTTCTGGCTTCGGCGTCCAGGCCGTTGATCGGGGCGAGCCGGCTTGGGCTGCCACGGTCGCTTGCCAGCCGGGCCCGGTCCGTGCCCTCCCGCACCCGACGGCGGCTTCGGCTTCCACGGACGCTGCTCACCCGAGCCGGTCGGCTTTGGCCGCCACGGCCGGTCGCCCCGATCGCCTGACGGCTTTGGCCGCCAGGGACGGTCGGACTGCCCGCCGCCGGCCGGTTTTGGCCGCCACGGCTTGTCGCCACCCGGCCTGGTCCGGCTTGGGCCGCCACGGGCGATCGGCCCGCTCGCCTGCCGGCGGTCGCGCCGCGCGCGGGTCGGGCCTGGGCTGCCACGGCCGTCGGGGCGCACCAGCTCCGCGATCGTCACCGGTTCGCTCGTCACGTGGACGATCGGTCGGCGCCGTGCCCACCGCGGTCGCCGTGCCCTCTGGCGCCGGGCTTCTTGTCCTTCTTGAAACGGTCTCGCGGATCGCGGTGCGCGCCACCGGGCCGCCACTCCTTGCCGCGGCGTTCCGGCGGGCCGCCGGGCGCTGGCGCGAGGTCCGCGCGCTTCTTCCGGCGATGCCCACAGGCGCCCGCGCTCGAACCACTTCAACACCGCGTCGGGCTGTTTGGCACGCAGCCGTTCGAACGTCGGCAGCAGTTCCTCGCGCTCGCGCGCCCGAAAGGCGGTCGGCGAATCGCCGATGAGGATCGTCCAGTACGCGTGGCGCGGAGGCATCAGGCAAGTCCTTCCAGCCGCTTCAGCTTCTCGACCAGCGTCGTGCGCTTCAGGTTGAGCACGCTGGCGGCGGCGGCCTTGTTGCCGCCCGTGCGTTCGAGCGCGCGTCGGATCACTTCGTGCTCGATGCGCGAGATGAACGCGTCGAAGTCCAGGCCATCGTCAGGCAGGGCCAGGCCGGGAATCAAGTCGCCGGCGTCGGAGGCCTGCTGGATGTCCGGCGGCAGATCGCCGATCTCGATCTGCGTCCGCGAGCCCGACAGCGCGACGGCTCGCTCCATCGCGTTTTCGAGCTGGCGCACGTTGCCGGGCCAGGCATACGTCATCAGCGGCCGCATCGCCGCCTGCGACACGGTCATCACGGGACGGCCCGCCTCGCTGCAGAACTTCTGCAGGAAGTGCTGCACGAGCAACGGGATGTCTTCGCGGCGATCGCGCAGCGGCGGCAGCGTCACCGGGATCACGTTCAGGCGGTAGTACAGGTCTTCGCGGAACCCGCCCTCGGCCACCATGCGTCCGAGGTCGGCGTTGGTGGCCGCAATCACGCGGACGTCCACCTTGATCGTCTGGTTGTCGCCGACGCGCTCGAACTCACGCTCCTGCAGCACGCGCAGCAGCTTCATCTGCAGCGACATGCTCATCGTGCCCACTTCGTCGAGGAACAGCGTGCCGCGATGCGCCTGTTCGAGGCGGCCCTGCCTGGTGCCGATGGCGCCGGTGAACGCGCCGCGCACGTGTCCGAAGATCTCGGCTTCGAGCAGGTTCTCCGGAATCGCGCTGCAGTTGAGCGCGACAAACCGCTGGCCGCGCCGCGGGCTGGCGTGATGAATCGCGCGCGCGACCACTTCCTTGCCGGTGCCCGTCTCGCCGGTGATGAGAATCGTGCTCGCCGTGCGCGCGACGGTCTCGAGCGTCTGAAACAGATCGCGCATCGCCCGGCTGCGTCCGACGATGCCCTCGAAGCTGTATCGCTGTTGCAGCTGCTCGCGCAGCCAGGCGTTCTCCGACTTCAGCCGCCGCTGCTCGATGGCGCCGTCGAGCGCGTGACGCAGCTCGTCGAACTGGAACGGCTTGGTGACGAAGTCGGCGGCGCCGCGCTTGATGACTTCGACGGCATCCCGGACCGTGCCGTAGCCGGTGATCACGATGCCGATGATCTCCGGGTACCGCTCCACGGCGGCCTCGATGACGGCGGTCCCGTCGATGCCGGGCAGGCGCAGATCGGTGACGACGATGTCGAAGGCGAATTCGGCCAGCGCTTCGAGCGCCGCCTCGCCGCTTTCGGCCTGGACCACCTCGTACCCGTGATCCGCAAGGCGCTCGGCCACCGCCGTTCTGCAGCGGCGCTTCGTCTTCGACGAGCAGCAGATGTTTAGGAGTATCAGTCATTTATGCGAGCGTCGACATTTTGACGTTAATGGCTGAGTCAGTCAAGGCGCCAGAGCACCCTACAGCCCAGCCAGCCTCTCACCGATACCCCATGCGTCTGGAGGTCACTACGTTGGAGCGTCGAGCTATCTCAATCACGCAGGCGTGCGAGTCGGTCGGTGTCAGCCGCCGCACGATCTACAACTGGATGGCGGCCGGCAAGGTGCAGTACGTGCGCACGGCTGGCGGTGCGGTCCGGATCTTCGAGGACTCGCTCTGGCGCGCGCCGCAGATGAGCGACGGCCTCTCGGCGGTCTCGGCCGACGATCAGCAGGCGTAGAATGACGCCGATCGTGCCGTTGGGCGCCGGGTTTCGGTTGCCGCCACTCATGTCCGAGTCCGCCGACCTGCGCGCGCTGTTCCATCGACTCAACAACCAGCTCGGGACCATCCTGGCCCACGCCGAGTTGCTCGAGTCCAAGGCCTCGTCCGACCTCGAGCGCGTGCGCGCTGCCCAGATCGTGACCAGCGCACTCGAAGCCATGACGACGGTCCGCTCGATCCGCGAACAGGCGATCGACGGCCCCGCCGAAAGCTAGTCGCCTGCTCCGTCACCCCCTGCCGGTTTGCCGGCCGCTCCGCGCCAGACGTCCCGTTCGCTCAGGTTTTCCCTCTCCTGGCGATTACAAATCCGTCAGTTGCGCACGAAATCGTAATTTGCGCATGTCAATTTCTTGGCTCAGCAGTGGCCAATCATGTCGCAATTTTGACGATCCTTGCAGAACCGTCGGTTACGCCCCTGCGTGGTCCTGCCGGGGTGTGCACGCAGTAATCGTCATCTTTTCAGCTATTTACAGCTCTTCACATCGCCACGGGTCCTGGCGAGGGCGAGAAGTCTCGCCGAGCTGGCACTTCCGTTGCGATAGGGCTTGGCGTCTGGCCCGCCGGCCAGCCCTAAGGAGAACACCGATGTCGCTCCCCGCCGCCGCTCGCCAACCCGAGTCAACGCATCGTTGCCGGTCTTCCGTTTGTCGAGGCTCTTGCCCGCCGCATGGCGTCCTCGATGCCGCACTCGATTGATATCGGCGACCTGGTGCAGGACGGCGTCATTGGCCTGATTGACGCGGCCAACCGCTTCGACGCGGACCGCGGCATCAAGTTCGAGACCTTTGCCGAGCGCCGCGTGCGCGGCGCGATGATCGACGCGCTGCGCAAGGACGCCTGGCCGCGCGGCGTCCGCCGCCAGCGTCGCGAGCTCGAGGCCGCGCGCGAGACGCTGCGGCGCGAAATGGGATGCGAGCCGTCGCTGGCGGACCTGGCGGCCAAGGTCGGCTCCGACGAAAAGCGCCTGAGCCGCACCATCGTCCGCATCAACACCATCGAATCCACCTCGCCGCTGGCCAACGCCGATCACACCGACGAATCGAATCTGCCGGCGGCGCTGCTGCCGTCGAGCCGGAGCGCCCCGATGCCGCCTACGAGCGCGGCGAAGTCGAGAACCGCGTGAAGGCGGCCATCGAGTCGCTGCCCTGGCGCGAGCAGAAGGTGATCGGGCTCTACTACTACGGCGAAGTGACGATGAAGCAGATCGGCCAGGAGATCGGCGTGAACGAATCGCGCGTCAGCCAGCTGCACGCGCGCGCCATTCGACGCCTCCGCGACGCGCTCGGGCCGACGATGGCGCCGGCGCAGGCCGCCTCGCTGCTCAAGTCGACCGTGCTGCAGTTCCTGCAGAAGCCCGCGATGATGAAGGCGACCAAGCCGACCCGCGCCGAAGCGCCGGGCGTCGTGATCCCCTACGCGAGCACGTCGCGCGCCGCGCGCAGCAAGTCGCCGAGCCGGAACGGCTTTGCGAGCCAGCGGCAGCCGCTCTCTTCGAGAAAGCGTTCCGCGTCGGTGCCGACGACATCGCCGGTCACGAAGATCAGTCGCGCCGCCAGCGCCGGCGTCGTGGCGGCAATCGCGCGGTAGAACGCCATGCCGTCCACGCGCGGCATCTTCAGATCGCAGATCACCAGATCGTAGGGGCGCTCGGCCACTCGCGCGAGCGCCTCTTCTCCATCTCCCGCCCGGTCCACGACGAAACCCGCATCGGTCAGCGAGTCGCTGACCGCCGAGGCCAGCGCCGGCTCGTCTTCGACGACCAGCACCCGCCGGCCCGCGAGCTGTTGCAGTTCCTCGGCCGTCGGCGGCGGGCTCGGCGCCTGCCGCAACGTGCCGCCGGTGACCGGGAGCTCCACGAAAAACGACGCGCCGCGGCCCGGCGCCGACTCGACGCGGATGCGCCCGCCGTGCTCCTGGACGATCGCGTACGCGACGGTGAGCCCGAGCCCCGTGCCCTTGCCGACATCCTTGGTCGTGAAGAACGGGTCGAAGATCTTGGCCTGCACGTCATCCGGGCACGCCCGGGCCGTCGTCGTTGATCTCGAGCACGAGCGACTCGCGATTGACGTCGTGCCACGTGCGGAGGACCAGCGTGCCGCGCCCGTTGGCGCCGAGCACGGCCTGCTCGGCGTTGATCATCAGGTTCAGCAGCACCTGCTGCAGCTGATGCGGGTCCGCGAAAATCTGCGGCAGGCCCGAGGCGAGCGCGTCGATCACGACGATGTTGGTGACGCGCTGCTCGTAGGCGCGCAGCGACAAGCGTCTCGCGCACGACCTGGTTCAGGTCGACCATCGTGCGCGTGCTCTGGCGCTTGCGCGCGAAGGTGAGCAGCTGGCGCACGATCTTCGCGGCGCGCTCGGCCTCGTGGAGGATCACGTCCACGCTGCGCCGCGTGCCGTCGTCGAGCGTGCGGGCGGCAAGGCGTTCGGACCAGGTCAGGATGGTGGCCAGCGGGTTGTTCAGCTCGTGCGCGACGCCCGAGACGGTCTGCCCCAGCGCGGCCATCTTCTCGGCCTGGAGCAACTGCTGGTAGAGGTCGCGCGACTGGTCGTCGAGCTTCTTCCGCTCGCTGACGTCGCGCACCAGCGCATCGATGCGCACGGTGTCGTCGGGCCCGTACGGCTCGGCATGCGCCGTCACTTCGAGCCAGATGGGCGTGCCGTCGGCCCGACGCACCCGCAGCAGGTAGTCGGTGACGACGCCGTCGCTGACCAGGCGCTTGAAGAAACCCTCGCCGGCCTGCGGATCGTCGAACCTGGACGGGTCAAACGGCCGGACGTCGGCCTCGGGCGTCTCCGGGGCGAAGCCGAGCATGAGTTTGAGGTGAGGGTTGGCGGCCAGCGTGACCGTTCGCGTGCGGCCGACCAGGCCGCTGTAGATGCCCTCGTGGACCGCCTCGAAGAGGCGCGCCAGCGCCTCGGCGCGAAATCCGGGTTCGCTGCCGGGGAACGCGGAGGAGTCGGTCGGCACGTCGGGCCAAATTATACGGCCGAAGACCGCACCCTGCCGGCCTCTTCCCCGTATGGCTCGTGCGTTCGTAGTGCCGATATACCCGTTCGGGCCGCCTTGACGATGGGCAGGCCGGGCGCTACGCTCTGATTCCGAAATCTGGAGGGTTCATGCGGAAGATGTGGTTTGCCGGCGCCGGTGTGCTCGCGCTGGCGCTGGTGATGTTTGCGGGCGCGCCTGGCGTCGCCGCTCAGGCGAAGAGCAATCGTCCCACGATCGCGTTGCTCGATTTCGACTTCGGCACCGTGCAGCAGTGGTGGAGCGGCAACTGGGACATCGGCAAGGGCATCTCGGACTTGATCGTGGACGAACTCGTCAACGACGGGTCGTTCCGCGTCATCGAGCGCAAGCGGCTCGACGCGATTCTGGCCGAGCAGAACTTCTCCAACAGCGAACGCGCCGACCCGAGCGCCGCGACCGTCGCGAAGCTGGGCAAGGTGCTTGGCGTGAAGTACCTGATCGTCGGCTCCATCACCAAGTTCGGCATGGAGCAGAAGAAGCAGGGCATCGGCGGCGGCGGCTTCGGCGCTGGCGGCTTCGGCCTCGGCTCGATCGGCCGCCAGAAGGGCAAGGCGAATGTCGCCATCACCGCGCGCATCATCGACATCAGCACCGCCGAGATCATGGCCAGCGCCAAGGGCGACGGCACGTCCTCGCGCAGCGGCCTGCTGCTCGGCGGCGGCGGCGGCGGCGGCGGCGGCGGCGGTTTTGGCGGAATCGAGATGAGCTCGTCGGACTACCGCGAAACCGTCCTGGGCGAGGCGACGGAACTGGCGGTCAAGGCGGTCACCGAGAAGATCATCGCGGCCAAGACCCGGCTCGAGTAAGCGCCTTTCGCCGAAGGATCGGGAACGTCCAAGGGCGCGTCGGCATCCTAGCCGACGCGCCCTTTTTGTCAGTCCGGCACGCCATCACAGAATAATGTTCTGTTTCAGAGTGAGTTTACAGAATATTGATGGACGAATACTGGCCAGAACGTGCGAGACTATTCTGAGCTTACACATCAAGGCTGGCCGCGCATGCTCGACGCCATCGACCTCCAGATACTCGACCTCCTCCAGGACAACGCCCGAATCCCCCAGGCTGAGATCGCACAGAGTTGTGGGCCTTGCGCCGTCGGCGGTTCTCGAGCGGCTTCGCAAGCTCGAAAGCCGCGGCGTGATCCGCGGCTACGCGGCACAACTCGATCCCCGAGGCGCTCGACCAGCGGTTGCTGGCCTTTGTCGCCTTGCGGACCACCGATCGGCCCGGCGAGGCGCGCGTCGCGCAGTCGCTGCGCGGCCGTGCCCGAAGTCCTCGAGATCCACCACGTTGCCGGCGACGACTGCCTGCTGCTGAAGGTCCGTGCGCGCGATCCCGAGCACCTCTCGCAGATCCTGCGCGACCGGTTGGGGCGGGTCGACGGCGTGCGCTCGACGCGCACCACGATCGTCCTCGAAAGCATCAAGGAGACCACGAAGCTGCCGATCGCGGTCGCCATCGAGAAAGACGAGGTGACATCGTGACCACGCCGCCACGCTCCGCGTACATCGCGTGGATTGCGGTGTGCATCATCTGGGGCACGACCTACCTGGGCATCCGTGTGGCGCTCGAGGCGGTGCCGCCGATGCTCATGGGCGGAATTCGCTGGACGATTGCCGGGCTGCTTCTGGTGGCCTATTCGCCTGGCGCGCGGCCACCGGCTTCCCGGCGTGGCCCTGTGGCCGTCGCTGGCGCTGCAGGGCCTGCTGATGCTCGGCTTCGGCAATGGCTTCGTCAACTGGGCCGAGCAGCACGTGCCGAGCGGTCTTGCGGCGGTGACGCTGGCGACCTCGCCGTTCTGGATGTCCGGTGTCGAAGCGCTGCGGTCCGATGGCGAGCGGCTTTCGCGCGGCGCGCTGGCGGGCCTGATTCTCGGCTTCCTCGGGATCCTCGTCCTCGTGTGGCCGGACATGCACCTTGGCGATTCGGCCGGCCTCAACTTCACGCTCGGCGTGATCGCGCTGCAGGTGGCGTGTCTTGGATGGGCGATTGGTTCGTCGGTACTCGAAGCGCCATCCGCATGGCAGCTCGGTCTTTGCGGCCACCGCCGTGCAGATGGTGTTTGGCGGCCTGTTGATGCTGCTGGCCGGCACGCTGGCTGGCGAATGGCCGCGCGTCCATCTCGAAGGCCGGGGCCTCTGGGCACTGGTCTATCTGATGTTCGTCGGGTCGATCGGCGGCTTCGTCTCGTACATCTACGCGCTGCAGCACCTGCCGGTCGCCACCGTCTCGCTCTACGCCTACGCCAACCCGCTGATCGCCGTCGCGCTTGGCGCGCTCATCCTGGGCGAGCCGTTCACGATGCGCACGGTCGTCTCGATGGCGATCGTGTTTGCGGCAATGGCAATGGTGCGGGCAGGGAAGGCGCCGGCAAAGTCGCAGCGAGCGGCGCGTGTCGCCGAGGCGTGACAGCTATAGTGTCGCCATGACCCGTCTTCCCAGCGTTTCCGCGCTCACTGCCAACTCCATCGGCTGGGGGTTCTTCCTCTGCACCGACAAGTCGGTGCGCACGGGACGCGGCGGCGACTACCTGGCGCTGACGCTGGCCGACGCAACCGGCGAGGTCGTTGCGCGGGTGTTCGACAACGTCGACCGACTGCGGGAGGAGTTCGACGCCGGCGAGTTCGTCAAGGTACAGGGCCGCGCAAATCTTCACAACGGCCGCCTCCAGTTCCTCGTCGAGAACATTCGCCGCGTGATGGCCGGTCCCGACTCGCAGGACCGCCGCGACGGCTTCCGCGAAGACACGCTGGTGCCGTCGGCCCCGCGTCCCATCGACGAGATGTGGCGCGAACTGCAGCAGGTCGTGGCCGCGGTGGGCAACACGCACCTGCGCGCGCTGCTGCACGCGGATCGTCTCCGAGCACGAAGCCGCGTTGCGGCTCTGGCCGGCCGCGCGCGTCGTGCATCACGCCTATCGCGGAGGGCTCCTCGAACACATCCTGACGATGGCCGAGGCCGGCCGCATGCTCGCCGTGCTCTACGGCGCCAACGCGGACCTGGTCGTCACCGGCGCGGTGCTGCACGACATCGGCAAGCTCCAGGAGCTGGAGTACGACACGGCGACAACCTACACACGCGACGGCAACATGATCGGTCACATCGCCCTCGGCTCGATCATGGTGCACGACGCCTGCCGCGCCATCGCCGGCTTTCCCGACGCGCTGCGCACTCAGGTGCTGCACCTCATCGGTTCTCATCACGGCGAGCGCGCGCTGGGCTCTCCGGTCGAACCGCTGTCGATCGAGGCCTTCATCCTCTCGGCGGTGGACGACCTCGACGCGACCATCAATCAGGTGAGGCGGGCGATTCGCGACGACGACGGCAGTGGCGAGTTCACCGCCTATCATTCGCGTCTCGGGACGGGCGCTGTGGAAGGGCGACACGAAGTGATCGCCCGGGCATTGGCCCTGGCGGCATGCCTGCTGGCGTGGTCACATCAGCTTCACGCGCAGACGGCCGAGCCGGTCCCGGCTCCGGCGTCGGAAGCCCCGGCCCCTTCCACGCACCCGGACACTTCCGCGAAAGCGATCGCGCAGTTTGTCGCCGGCGGCGCCATCGGACTCGCCATGCACGAAGGCGGTCACCTGCTCATGGCGTCGATCTTCGGCGCCGATCCCGGCGTCAAGAAGGTCAGCTTCGGGCCTTTGCCGTTTTTTGCGATCTCGCACGCTGACGTCACGCCCCCACGCGAGTACACGATCTCGGCGGCGGGATTCTGGGTCCAGCACGCCTCGAGCGAATGGCTGCTCACCCGACGCCCGGGCCTGCGGTACGAACGCGCGCCGCTCGCCAAGGGCGTGCTCGCCTTCAACGTCCTCGCGTCGGCAGCCTACGCGACCGCGGCCTTCGGGACCTTCGGCCCGTACGAGCGCGACACGCGTGCGATGGCCGATGCGCTGGATGTCGCCGAGCCGTGGGTGGGCGTGATGATCCTCGCGCCGGCGGCGCTGGACACCTGGCGGTACGTCAAGCCGGAGTCCCGCTGGGCCGCCTGGACATCGCGGGCACTGAAGGTGGGCGCGGTCCTGGTCGTCGTGCGCGCCGCACGGATGAGAGGAGCTATTCGTCTGGTTGGTTGCCGCCGCGCGGGCCCAGCGCGAAGGTCATCGTCCCTTCGACGACGACCTTGCCATTGACGCGTCCCACGCCTTTGAGAATTCCGACGCGGCTTCGCAGCCGCTTGACGACGGCTTCGATCTCGACGACATCGCCGGGTCGGACGGGCTGACGGTACCGGACCTTCTCGATGCCCATGAAGAAGGGTAGCTTCTCGCGGTTCTCGGGCTTCGAGAGGATCAGGATCGCGCCGACCTGCGCCACCGCTTCGGTGAGGATCGTCGGCGGCAGCACCGGGCCGTCGGGCGTGTGCGCCAGCGTGCGCTCGTTGAACGACACGTTCTTGATGCCGACGATCCGCCGGTCGGGCTCGAGCTCGGTCACGCGGTCCACCAGCAGGAACGGATAGCGATGGGGGAGGATTCGCTCGATGGCGGCGTAGTCGAGAGGCAGCGTGAGCGGGTCCATGACGGTGTCGGTCATCGTTAGTAGCCTAGCGTGCGGCCGTCCAGCCGCGGGTCCGAGGCGCCCAGCCGCAGGCCGGTTGCCTCGTCGATCATGATGGCGTGGACGTCGCCCATGTCGTCGCCCACCTGGGTGGAATGGCCCATCGCTTCCAGAGCGGTGACCACGTCGGCAGGGAAGCCCTGCCGCTCGAGGCGAATCGCATCCGGCAGCCACTGGTGGTGAAACCGCGGCGCGTCGACGGCTTCCTGCACGTTCATCTTGAAGTCCACGACGTTGAGCACCACCTGGAGGACCGTGGTGATGATGCGGCTGCCGCCAGGGCTGCCGACGACCAGGCGCGTCCTGCCGTCCTTGACGAGGATCGTCGGCGTCATCGAGCTGAGCATCCGCTTGCCAGGCGCGACCGCATTGGCCTCGCCGCCGACCAGGCCGAACATGTTCGGCGTGCCCGGCTTGGCGCTGAAGTCGTCCATCTCGTTGTTCAACAGGAAGCCGGCGCCGGTCACCACCTGGCCGCTGCCGTACCAGCCGTTGAGCGTCGTCGTCGTGGCGACGGCGTTGCCGTCGGCGTCGACGACCGAGTAGTGCGTGGTCTCCGATTGCTCGAAGTCACGTGGCTGGCCCGGCTTGACCTCGCTGGCTCGACGTCGCGCGGGTTGCGGAGATTCCGCTTCGGAGCGTGTCGGCATAGCGCCGCGACAGCAGCCCGGCGACCGGCACGCTGAAGAAGTCGGGGTCGCCCAGCCACTCGGAGCGATCCGCGTACACGCGGCGCGCCGCCTCTGCCACCAGGTGAATGGCGCGCGACGAGTTGTGGCCGTAGTCGCCAAGCGGGAAGCTCTCGAGGATGTTGAGCAACTGCACCAGCGCGATGCCACCGGAGCTGGGCGGCGGCATCGAGATGACGCGATGGCCGCGATACGAGCCGATGATTGGCGGCCGCTCACGCGGCGTGTAGGCCGACAGGTCGGCTTTGGTGATGAGGCCGCCGGACCGCGCCATCTCGGCGGCGATCAGATCCGCGATCGCGCCCTTGTAGAAGGCGTCGGGTCCCTGCTCCGCGATGAGCGTGAGGGTCCTGGCGAGCTCGGGTTGCACCAGACGATCGCCGGGACCTGGCAGCGTGCCGTCGGCGCGCCGGAAGGCCCGTGCCGAGGACGGAGACTTTGCCAGCAGGCTCTGCGCGTCTTGGAGCGAGTCGGCAAGGGCCCAGCTCACTTCGAAGCCGTCGCGAGCCAGCGCGATGGCCGGTGCGATCACCACGGCAAGCGGCAAACGGCCATAGCGGCGTTGCGCCAGCGCCATGCCGGCCACCGATCCGGGCACACCCGAGGCCAGTGGGCCGACGAGACTTCGCTCGGGCACCGGCTCGCCGGAGGCATCGAGGAACATGTCTCGGAGCGCCGCGGCCGGCGCCATTTCGCGATAGTCGATGGTCGTCTCGCGGCCATCGGCCATTCGAATCACCATGAACCCGCCACCGCCCAGGTTGCCGGCGGCAGGGTGTGTCACGGCAAGGGCAAAGCCCACGGCGACGGCGGCGTCGACGGCGTTTCCGCCATGTTGCAGGATGTGAAGCCCGGCGCGGCTGGCGAACTCGTCGGTCGATCCCACCATGCCGTGGCGAGCCCGCACCGGGTCGTGCGATGCGCCCCGGAGATGAGCGACGGCCAGCGCCGCGACAAGCGCGAGCAACACCGGGAGGAAGCGCCGCGGGCTGGGCATCATGCGACTTTCGCGGGTGGCGCCGGCCAGCCGGCGCAAAGCAGCGCGGGCGGCAAGGCCCGCCAACTCGACGAGGTAAACCAGTATAATCCGGCTCTGGCCGCCTTCCGAGGCCGTGCCCGCCGAATCGGTTCGAACCTTTCGTAGATGTCAGATTCGCCACTTCCAGCAGCCCAGGGCTCCACTGAGGCGGGCGACGCCGCCCAGTTGCTCGTCACCCTGTTCGAGCTGGGCCGCGAGGTCACGTCGGTCCTCGACCTCGACGAGCTGCTGGAGAAGATTCCCCAGCTCATCGCGCGCCTGACGCCGTTCAAGGCCTTTGCGGTGTGGCTGCTCGACGAGAAGCGCCAGGACCTGGGCATCGCGTACGCCGTGGGCTACCCGGAGGAGGTCAAGCGGACCTTCCGGCTCGCGGTCGGCCAGGGCATCGTGGGCACGGTCGTGGGCGAGGGCCGATCGCTCGTGATCGACGACGTGCTGACCGACCCGCGGTATATCGGCGCGATGACCGACGTGCGATCGCAGATCGCCGTGCCCCTTCGCCGCAAGAAGCGCGTCATCGGGGCCCTCAACCTCTACGGCGAGCACGTCGGCCAGTTCACGCCGCGCGACGAAGCGATGCTGCGGCAGTTCGGCGCGCACGTCGCCGTGGCGATCGAGAACGCGCGGCTGTTCGAGCGCGAGAAGGCCTACATCGACACGCTCGAGACGCTGGCCGAGATTGGCCGGGAGGTCGCCGCCATCCTCGACCTCGAGCAGCTGCTCGAGCGCGTCGCCACGCTGGTGCACAAGGTCGTGTCGTATCGCACGTTCGGCATCTTCCTGCTCGACGAGCGCCGCGGCCTGCTCGAGCAGAAGCTGGCGATCCGCTACGGCGACCACGCCGGCTTCCCGCACCTGAAACTGGGCGAGGGCCTGATCGGCCACGCGGCCGCCGACAAGAAAGTCATCAACGTCCCCGACGTCACGCGCGATCCGCGCTATCTGCCGTGGGTCGAAGACTGCCGATCGGAGCTGGCGGTGCCGCTGCTGGTCAAGGACCGCTGCATCGGCGTGATGGACCTCGAGAGCCCCGACCTGCGACGCCTTCGGCAAGCACGACGTCGAGGTGCTGACGGCGCTCGGCAGCCAGGTGGCGGTCGCGATCGAGAACGCGCGGCTGTACGAGGCGCTTCGCGCCAACGAGGATCGCATCGAGCGCGAGCTGCAGTTCGCACGCCGCGTGCAGGCGGCGCTGCTGCCGGCGGGGCTGCCCAAGCGAATGCGCGGCGTGGACGTGGCCGCGCACTTCACGCCGGCGCGCGAGCTGGGCGGCGACCTGCACGACTTCCTGTCGCCGGAGTCCAACAGCCTCGTCGTGGCCGTTGGCGACGTCTCGGGCAAGGGCGTGCCGGCGGCGCTCTACAGCGTGTTTGCGGCCGAACTGGTCCGCTCGCGGACGTTCAGGCGCCGTTACATGCCCGAGCGGTTCAGCCCGGCTGGCGTGTTGATGTCGATCAACACGATCCTGTACGAGCGGCAGCTCGAAGGCTACTACTGCACGCTCTGCTACGCGTACTTCGATCTCAAGCGCCGCACGCTGACGATGGCCAACTCCGGGCTGCCTTATGCGCTCAGGAGCACGGCGGACAGCTGCCTGCCGATTGAGCTGCCGGGCCTGCCGCTCGGATCGTTCACCGGCGTGTCGTACGACCAGGTCGTCGTCGAGCTCGGCGCCGGCGACATCTTCGTGTTCTGCACCGACGGCATCTACGAGACGTTCAACGCGGCCGACGACGAGTTTGGCGCCGAGCGGGTCGCCGAGATCGTGCAGGCACGTCGTCGCGAGCCCGCCGCCGCCATCGTGCAGGCCATCGTCGATGCGGTCGAAGGCTTCCGCGGAGAGGCGCCGCAGGCCGACGACATGACGGTCGTCGTGGTGAAGATCAGGTTGATCAGGTTGGACGGGTTGATCGGGTTGATCAGGTTGCTCGCGGTTGGACTGGTTGCTGTGCTGCCGCTGACAGTCTGCGGCCGTCACGGCGCAGGCGCCAGCGGGCCTTGCCGACGTGCTGCGCGCGAAGTTTGCGTCGGACCTCGAGGCCAGCGCGCGCCAGGCCGACGGCGTCGTCGGCTACGTCGTGATCGACGTCGAGTCCGGCGAGCGCTTCGCGCGGCTCGACGGCACGCAGTTCCCGACGGCGTCGACGATCAAGCTCGCGATTCTGTACGAGCTGCTGAAGCAGGCCGACGAGGGGCGCGTCAGCCTCGACGCCGTGACGCCGATCGACCGCGCGCGTGCCGTGCCGGGCGGCCTGCTCTACGAGCTCACCAACCCGTCGTTGTCGCCGCGCGACCTGGCGGTCGCGATGATCCTGCAAAGCGACAACACCGCCACCAACGTGCTCATCGACCGCGTCGGCATGGCGGCGGTGAACCGGCGCATGGCCGCACTTGGCCTGGCCCACACCGAGTTGCGGCGGCACATGATCGACCTCGACGCGGCGCGCCGCGGCGACGAGAACGTCTCGACCCCCGCCGACCTGGCGCGCCTGGTGCTGGCGTTCCATCGCGGCGAGGGTCTGTCGGCGCCGTCGCAAGGCCATCGCGCTCGAGATCCTGCAGAAGTACAAGCGGACGCCCATCCGAACCGGCGTGCCTTCCGGAGTCGCCGTCGCCAGCAAGAGCGGCGAACTGGAAGGCGTCCGCGCCGACGCCGGCATCGTCTACATCCCCGGCCGGCCGTACATGTTCGTCGCGATGGGGACGTTCCTGCGAGAGGAGGCGGAGCCCTCGAGCGCGCTCGACCACCTCGCGCGCCTCAGCTACGAGTACTTCAGCCGCCGGGCCACGGTGAGCGAGTACGGCAGGCAGATCATAGGCTAGGCTAAAGCAGGCTGCCCAGCGACCTGCAGACAAAGAAGGGCCGGTCATCGGTATACCCGATGCCGGCCCGGTATGAAGCAATCGGCCGCGCGCGAGTCGTGAACGCCTGCTATGGGAAACCCGGAATGCGGCGGTGCCAGCGCCTGCCTGAGTTACGCATCCCGGTGACCCGGCGCGACCGCACGACTCAGCTACAAGCTTCGTGCCGATTGGGGTACTGAGCGTTTCCCTAGGAAAACATCGCGATCTTCCGCGTCTTCCGATGTCCCTGTCCGAGGACGGGTGCTATCGGAAGTGAACAGCGCCGCGCGTCAGTACGACCCCGAGATACCGATCGATTTCCCACGGCGAGACATGCCGGATGTAGTCGAACCATTCTTCCCGCTTGGCCTCGACGAAGTGGTTGAAGATGTGATCGCCGACGGTCTCGCGAACCAGTTCGTCCTTCTCCAACTCATCGAGCGCTTCGCTGAGGTTTCCCGGCAGCTCGTCGATGCGCAAGTGGCGCCGCTCGCGGTGGCTCATCTTGTAGATGTTCTTGTTCACCGGCGGTCCGGGGTCGATCTGCTTCTCGATGCCGTCGAGCCCCGAGCGCAGCATGACGGCCAGCGCGAGATAGGGATTGCAGGACGGATCGGGCATCCGCAGCTCGATGCGCGTGCCGTCGCCGCGCGCCGCGGGGACGCGAACCAGCGGGCTGCGATTGCGCTCGGACCAGGCGATGTTGGTGGGCGCTTCGTAGCCGGGCACGAGCCGCTTGTACGAATTCACCAGGGGGTTGGTGATCGCGCAAAAGCCCTTGGCGTGCCGCAGCAGGCCGCCGATGTAATACAAGCACGTGGAGCTGAGCTGCCACGGCCCTTCCGAATCGTAGAAGCTGTTCTTTCCGCCCGACAGCAGCGACTGATGCGTGTGCATGCCCGAGCCGTTGATCCCGAAGATCGGCTTGGGCATGAAGGTCGCGTGCAGGTCGTGCCGCAGCGAGACGTTCTTGACGACGAACCGGAACGTGCTGATGTTGTCGGCCGTCGTCAGCACGTCGTCGTACCGGAAGTCGATCTCGTGCTGGCCCGCCGCCACTTCGTGGTGGGCCGCCTCCACGTGGAAGCCCATCGACTCGAGCGCCAGCACGATCTCGCGCCGCACGTCCTCACCCTGGTCGACCGGCGTCAGGTCGAAGTAGCTGCCGGTGTCGTGCGTCTCGGTCGTCGGAACGCCGTTTCGGCGCTGGAACAGGAAGAACTCGGCCTCCGGCCCGGCGTTCATCTCGAAGCCCCGCTCGGCGGCCATCGCGATCACCCGCTTCAGCGTGGAGCGGGGGCAGCCCTCGAACGGCTCGCCGTCGGGCCGGTAGATGTCGCAGATCATGCGCCCGACCTTCTCGCCGCCCGGGTGCGCCCAGGGGAACACCGCAAACGTGCTGAGGTCCGGCCGCAGGTACATGTCGGACTCTTCGATGCGGACGAAGCCCTCGATCGACGAGCCGTCGAACATGATCTGGCCCTTCAGCGCGTCCTCGAACTGCCGGTCGGGGATCTCGACGTTCTTGATGGTCCCGAGGATGTCGGTGAACTGCAGGCGCAGGAACTTCACCTTCTCGCGCTCGGCGCGCTCGAGGATGGCCGCCGGCTCGGTGTGAGGCACGCCCTTGGGTGGAACGGTTCTGACCGGCATGAAGGCTCCAGAGCCCCCGGTCTACCGAGGGCGGCGTACAAAAAACGCGGTCGCTCTGCACTCGATTGACGGGTTGCCGCCCGCGACGAGGGCAAATCCGTGCGAAGTGTACTTCACTTCGTGCGCCGTCTGCACAGCGAACGCCTCAGCCAACCATCCGCGTTCGCGCATCGTCTGAACCAACCGAAGAGTTCGCGAGAGCCGCCGACCGGGAGTGGGAACGCCCGAGTCAGGGACCCCCGGCGTGCGGCACATGGAGGCAGGTCATGCGGATGTTTGTTGGAGTTGCGGCGACGCTCACCCTGGCCAGCGGTGTGGCGGTCGCGGCGGCCGGCCTGGCGCAGAACGGCCCAGCAGCCAGGCGTGTGGGTATCCAAGGACGGCACTCGAACCAAGATCGTCGAAGCCAGGGGTGGTCGAGCTGGAAGACGACGACCCGTTGGGCGCCGATGTGCGGCAACTCGCGCTCCTTGCGGGACGCGGCGCGCAGTTGGGCGTCTCGGTGCGGGAGCTGGATGCCGAGCAGGCCAAGAGCCAGAGCGGGGCGGTCGTCGACGAGGTGCGGACGGGAAGCGCCGCCGAGAAAGCCGGCATCAAGAAGGGCGACGTCATCACGGAGTTCGACGGCGAACGGGTGCGCGGCGTGCGCCATCTGACACGGCTGGTCACCGAGACGCCCGATGGGCGGACCGTCAAGGCAGCTGTGGTGCGCGAAGGCAAGCGGGTGGACCTGTCGGTCACTCCCGACAGCGGCAGCCTGGCCAGCGCGGCTGGACCGCAACTTCGAGGTGTTCGTGCCGCCGATGCGATTCGAGAAGATGCCCGCATGGCGACATGACCTGGTCGCATGCCGGTGACGCCCTGACGGCGCGTGGGCATTCAAGGGGGCCGCCCGGCGAGATGTGGGCCTTCAAGAGCGGGAAGGGCCGACTGGGTCTGAAGATCCAGGAGCTGGATGGCCAGTTGGGCGAGTACTTCGGCACGTCGAAGGGCGTGCTGGTCAACAGCGTCGACGCCGACTCGCCGGCCGCTCGCGCCGGGCTCAAGGCCGGCGACGTCGTGACCGCGGTCAACGGCAAGGCGGTTGCCGAGCCTTCCGAGTTGATCGAGGCAGTGCAGGCGGCCGAAGACGGCGCGACGCTCGCCATCGACTACACGCGCGACAAGAAGGCGCAGTCGGCCAAGGTCACGCTCGACAAGGAGGAGCCCGCGGAGCAGCCGCGGAAACGGCAGCGGGTCAGCCCGCTCTAAGCCAGGCTGCTAGGTGGCGACGCGGTCGACCAGGCCAGCCTGGCTCACCTCGGCCACCGGCGTGACGACGGTCGCGAGTTGCGCGGAGAAGATCGTGGCCAGGGCACGGACGTCTTCGCGGCGCTCGCGGCCGTTGGGCAACTCGGCCGCCAGCACGCCGACACAGCCATCAGCCGTGATGATAGGGGTCACCAGCGCGCCTGGAGCGTCAGGCTCGCCCGGCACGGCCACCAGTTCGCCGGATCGCCACGCCGCCGCCGTGGCGTTGTTGGCGTCGGTCGAGATAGTGCCCAGCCGTACCAGCACGCGCGGCGGGATAGCCGTGCGTGAACATCGGGTACAGCGAGACGCCCGCCTTGTCGGCCACCCACACGATCACGCCTCGCGCATCGAGGATCTCGGCCTGCTTTGGCGAGTAATGCGCTCACGTCGCCGGCGTCCATCACGCGCGCCAGGTCCGCGCACACCCGAGACGCCGCCGAGAGGTTGACCCCCTGAGTCGTCTCGGCCGGCGGCCGTCGGTGGACTCTGCCGCGGCACGGGGAATCAGCCGCGCGCTGGATTCTTCGTCGTAGACGATGACCTCGGCCTTGGGCTTGACCGGCGTGGCGACCGCCTGCGGGCGAAGCGGCGCCGATTCGGTCAACGCTCGCATCGCGGTGAGCACGTCGACGTCGGATTCGGGCACGGGGACCAGCAACAGCACCACCAGCAGGAGCAGCCCCGCTGCGCCGGCCGCGGCATAGAGCTGCCGCGCGCGCAACCCGCCGCTTTCGGCGGCGCGAATACTCCGCTCGTTTTCGGCCGCCGCCCCCACGTGCTCGGCGGCGGTAGTCAGCGCGCCCAGGCTCTCCGTGAAGATCACGTCGGAGGCCATCAGGCTCTGGTTGTTCTGGACGTACTGCCGCGCCCGCTTGTCGAGCGAGCGGAACTGTTCGAGGCTGGCTGCGGCGGCCTGAACGGCCGAGCGCGTGGCCTGGCTCGAGGAGGCATTGGCCAGCTCGACGATGCCCCGGTCCACGGTCGCCAGGTGCTCGGCTGCCTGCGTCATCCAGTACGCGGTGCCCTGGCCCGCGGCGACGTAGGCCTGCTGCGCGCCCCGCAGACGCCCGATTTCGTCGACCACCGCGCGCGCCTGCGCGTCAAAGCCCGCGTTGGCGGCCGTCGCGAGCGTGAGGTTGCGCTCGGCCCCGAAGACGACCAGGGTGCCGGCGACGACGGCGCCAAACGCGGTGAGCAGGAGAAGGACGCGGAGGGTTCGGCTGGTCATGACGGCGTGTCAGGAATCCGTGGCGGTCCGTTCGCCCGTCAACTCGCGTGCTCGCGCTGGCTGCATCAAGTACGCCAATCCGCCGGGAAGGCTCGCCAGGATCGTCACCGCAAGATACAGCAGTGCGAGTGACACCGCGGTCTCCACCGGCACGCCAAGTCGCCCGAAGAGCAGAATGTAGAGCGCTTCGCGCACGCCCAACCCGTTGACGCTGACAGGAACCATCCCGGCCAGCGAGATGAGCGGAACAAACACCGCCACCGCGGCCAGCGGGATGTCGAGCGCCAGGGCTCGGGCGTTCAAGAATACCACGGCGATCACGACGCCCTGGAAGATGAACGAAAGGCCGACGCCCGCCAGGATGCGGCCCGGCGCGTTCTTGTACGGCACGATGGCCTGGTAGAGCGAGTCGGCGCGGTGCCGCACGCCGGCCAGCGGCGTGGCCGCGATGAACCGGTCGACGATCCGGTAGACCAGGGGACTCATCAACACCGCGTTGGCCGCCCCGTAGACCAGCGGCGAGCAGCCACGTCAGCACGCGGAGCGACATGCCGAACAGCTCCACCGGAGGCGCCAGCTCTGCGGCGCCAATCGCGACGAGCAGCAACGCACACAACCCGACGTTGCGCTCCATGAACACCGACATCGTCGCGCGCGCCGGCGCGCCCGTCTCGCGCGCCAGCAGCACCGCCTTCACCGCGTCGCCGCCGACGATGGTCGGCAGGAACAGGTTGAAGAACATCCCGGTGAAGTAGAAGGCGAGGACCTTCAGGTAGGGGACGTCGAGGCGGACAGGCTGCAGGAGGATTTGCCACTTCCAGCTCGATATGGCCTGTCCGACCATGTAGAGCAGCACGCCGAAGACAACCGGCTCGAGCCTGACACGAGCGAGCTCGCCCGCGATGGCACTCGCGTCGGTCCAATAGAAGACGAGCGCATAGAGCGCGAGCGTGACGAGTGGTTTGAGCCAGCGTGCCATAGGAGCGTACCGGGGCCTGGCCCCCGTACTATACGCGGGGGTCACGCCCCATCGACGTCAAAACGTCGGCAGATAGGGCGTGAGCCAGCGGGCGATGATCGTGAACTGGTCGGTGAAGATCAGCACGCCGATGAGCGACCAGCAGCGCGCCCGAGACCACTTCGATCTTGTGGTAGTGACGCCGGATTCTGGCAAAGGCCGCGAAGAACTGGTTGATGGCCAGCGCCGTGATGAGAAACGGGATGCCCAGGCCCAGCGAGTAGACCGCCAGCAGCTGGATGCCCTTCCAGATCGTGTCCTGCGAGGCCGCGACGGCGAGGATGCCGGCCAGAATCGGGCCGATGCACGGCGTCCAGCCGAAGGCAAACGCGAGCCCCACCAGAAACGCCCCCGCCACGCCGGTCGGCTTGCGGTCCATCTGCACGCGCTTTTCGCTGTACAGCCAGTCGATGCGCAGCACGCCCATCGTGTGCAGGCCGAACAGGATCACGACCGCGCCGGCGATCTTCGACAGCAGCCGCAGCCGTTCCAGCAGGAACTGGCCCAGGGCGCTGGCCGCCGCGCCGAGCGAGACGAAGACGAAGGAGAAGCCCAGGATGAAAAAAATCGAGGCGATGAGCACCCGGCGCCGTGACGCGGCCACCGAACGGGCGGCCGCATCGCCGGTTCCCTGCATCTCGTCCAGGCTCACGCCGGAGATGTAGGACAGGTAGCCGGGGATGAGCGGCAGCACGCACGGCGAGATGAACGAGAGCACGCCGGCGACGAAGGCCGCTACGAATGTCGGGTTTTCCATGCTGGCAGCGTCTGAACCGCGCGCCTACCGCCCGTCGCCCCTGGGCGCATCCTGGACGGGCGTCAGCGGGATGATGTTCAACTGCGGCAGCGCCGCCGTGAGGCCATCCCACTTCTGCGTGTTGACTTCCTGGAACATGAAGTCCCACTTCCAGCGTTCCGACGGGTTGCTGGCCTGGAGCCAGTGCCTGGCGGTGACCGGCCGGGCGAAACTGATGCTGCCAAGCGAGGCGTACGCCGGGTGGTCCTTGAGCATCTCGGCGATCGCCGCCCGCACGTCGGCCGGCGTGGCGTAGGGCAGCGGCTGGCCCAGGGCCCTGGCGACGCGGAAGAAGATCTCGCGATCGTCGAGGGCATCGCCCGGAGCCGAAAACACCTTCGCCGCGGGCTGGACACGCCCCTGGTCGTTCGTGAAGGTCCCGTCCTTCTCGACCCAGGCCGAGCCGGGCAGCACGACATCGGCGGCCCGCGCCAGTTCGGTCGAGAGCACTCCCTGGTAGACCAGCAGCGACAGCTTGCCCGATTGCCGCGCGGCGGCCACCCAGGCGACATCGCCCAGCGATCCATCCGGCCCGGGGTCAACGACGTAGAGCGCCGGCACCTGGCCCGCTTCAATCGCCCGGCGCAACGCCGACAGGTCGGGTCCGCTGGCGCCGTCGCCGACCGGCAGCCCGAGGTCGCGCGCGCCAGTCACGTTGGGCGCGTTGACCGACGGCACCTTGAACTTCGTGCCCGCCGGCTGCTGCTTCTCGGTGACGGTCCAGCTCACCGCGATGGCGCTGGCGAGCCGCTCGACAAGGAAAATCTCCTCGTTCGAGGCGTGGGCCGACACCAGGAAGGTGAAGCCCTGGCCGGCCACGGCCGCGGCGCGCTCGGCCAACGCCTTGAGCGCCGAGTCCCACGTCGTGGCCTGCTGATGCCCGGCCCCTTCCCGCACCAGCGGGCTCTGGAGACGCTCGTCGCTTTCGATCCAGTGGTAGCCGAACCGGCCGATGTCGCACATCCAGTAGCCGTTGACCGCGGGCTCGTAGCGCGGCGTGAACCGCACCAGCCGCGCGCCCTTCGCCCACTCGGGCTTGGCCTTGATCCAGGCCGTCGTGCTGCAGCCCTTCGAGCACAACGTGCAGATGGTGTCTGACGCGTCGGGGTTGTCCCACGGCCGCGACTTGAATCGATAGTCGCGCGTGGTGATCGCGCCGACCGGGCAGACGTCCATCAGGTTGCCCGAGAGCAGCGAATGCACGCCCTCTTCAGCGAAGGTGGCAATCTGGCTGTCGTTGCCGCGTGCGACGATGCCGATCTGCGCGTCGGTGTCGACTTCCTGCATGAACCGCACGCACCGGGTGCACAGGATGCACCGGTTGCGGTTCAGCATCAGCGTCGGCCCGAAGTCGACGTCGGCCTTGACGCCCTCGCCGTCGAACGTGCGGCGCGGGAACTCCATCCGGCTGTCGCCGGGCCCGAACGAGTACGAGAAATCCTGCAACGGGCACTCGCCGCCCTTGTCGCAGACCGGGCAGTCGAGCGGGTGGTTGACCAGGAGGAACTCGAACACGCCGGCGCGCGCCTGGACGACATCGGGCGACGCCGTCGACACCGCCATCCCCTCGGTGCAGACCGTGGAGCACGCGGTCTGCAGCTTCGCCATCTTCTCGATCTTGACGATGCAGACGCGGCAGGACCCGTCGATGCTGAGGCCGGGGTGATAGCAGTAGTAGGGCACGGAGAAGCCATGCTCGATGGCCGCCTGGAGGACCGTCTTGCCCTTGTCTACCGTGACCGGAGTGCCGTCAATCGTCAGCGTAACGGAGTCCATAGACCCCCGATCATACCCCGATCGTCGGCTGACCTTGACATCGCCCCGGACCGGGCCTATCGTGGCGATCGATATCCCTTCAGTTCGACCAGAAGTCCCGCGCGTCGCAGGTTTCAGGCGACCGTCACTGCCGGCCGGAGGCGTCTCCCAGCGTCCCGGTCTGGTGTCGCCTCCCGGACCACAGGCCTGGTCGCTCACGACGGAGGCCGCTATGGAGGCTACGCCCGTTCGTGCCCGTCTCGGCTCTGCCCTCGAGTGGCTGATCGCCGCCGCCTTTCTGCTGGCGACGGTGGCCGTCGCCACCTTGATCGTGCGTGAGTTGCGTACGGCGCCCCGTGCCGCCGGGTCTTCGTCCGAGCCGGCGAGTGTCAGTCTGCCGGCGGGCGTTCCCGCACGCGCCATCTCCGTGCCGGTTCTCCTGTTGCTCGATGGCAAGGCGGTGCGAATTGGCCAGAGCGTGGACCATGTCTCGCGGGAGCTGGGACGATCGGCAGAAGTCGGCCGCCAGCTGTCCGACCGTGGCGCGCTGGGCGAACGCCTCACGCGGTTCTACGAACACAACGGGACCAGGTTCGTGCTCGTGTTCGAGCCGTTCGAACGCAATGGGGATCTCCGGGTCGCGGGAATCTACCTGCAATAGCTATTTCCTGACCCGCACCGGCGTCAGCTTGTCGTCGTTGACCTCCACGGCACGCAGTGGTCCTTTCAGCGGCCGCTCGAGCGTGGTGAGTGCGGCTGCGACAACGGCCGTCTCGGTTTCCTGGGTGCCGTCCTTGTAGATCCGGGTCACGGTGACCGGAAACTCGAACACCGCGTCGTCGGCCTGCTGCACGTCGATGCGGACCGCCCGGCCGTCGCCGATCACCTGCCACTTGACCGTCGCCGTCGGCACGTCCTGCCCGTAGATCCATCGCGCGAAAAACGACTCGAGCGAGCGGCCCGATTCGGCTTCGAGCGCGCGCCGCAGGCTTTCGGTGCTCGCCTTGCGGAACTTGTACTCGCGGTAGAACCGGCGCACGCCCGCGAAGAAGGCGTCATCGCCCAGCAGGCGCCGCAGCATGTGCAGCACGGCGCCGCCCTTGTTGTAGACGAGCGCGCGAAAGATCCGGCCTTCGCCCCGCAAGTGGCCCAGCCGATACCCCAGGTAGACCGGTCCCTGGTCGGACTCGCTCAACGTCCACCGGGCAAGCTGCCGGAGGATGTCGCTGAAGACCTGCGGGACCGCGGTGCACGCTCGGCAAAGAGCGCCGCGAAGTACTGCGCGAAGCCTTCGCTGAGCCATTGCTCGTGATAGTTCTGCCAACCCACGGCCTGTCCCCACCACTGATGCGCGAGCTCGTGAGCGAGGAAGAAATCCGGAAAGTCGTCGAAGCTGGCCGGATCGTCACGCCACACAAACGGCGTCGATCGGCAGCGGCTGGTTGATGATCGCCACGTAGCCCGGTGCGTGGCCGCCGGGGATCTGGCTCTCGATGACGGCGATCGACAGGCTCGGGTACGGGGCCTCGCCGAGCAGGGTGCCGTAGAACGCCATCACCTGGGCGGCCTTCGCCAGCACTTCCCGCCCCCGGCCGCGCTGCCGCGCGGTGCTGGTCATCCGCATCGGCAGGGTCGCCTGTGCCGATGGTCACGTCGCGCGTATCGACGGCGGCAAAGCGCGATACGACGCAACTCAGATACCGCAGAGGCGTCGTCGCGGTGAAGACGAACAGGCGCTTCGGGTGGTTCGTCGGCCGCGCCACGCAGCGTCACGGGCGAGCCGCCTGCGACCTCCCCGGAACAGACGACGGCAAAGGCCGCCGGAACGGTGAAACGGATGGTGGCCGTGGCGTAGTCGTTCTGCGGCGCCTGCGCGTACCAATAGCTCCGGTTGCTATAGAGGTAGTGTGGCTCCGCCTGGGCGAAGGCCACTTCGCTGGTCTGCACCTGCGCCGCGACGGCCATGTTCTCGCGGTCCACGCCTTGAGGCTCGTGGCGTCCGCCGTAACTGACGTCAAGCGTCAGCACGTCGTTGCGGTTGAGCGGCTCCGGGAGATTGACGACCAGGCTGTTCTGATTGCGGACGCGGATGTACAGCAGGCGTCCGTGCAGATCGCTGCTCACCGAGCGCACGACCAGTCGTTCGGCCAGCCGAAGCGTGAGCGCGCTCAGCGCAAACGTGCGCACGCGCACGCGGAGCCGCGTGCGGCCCTCCATCCAGAGACGATCGGGCACAAGCGTCGTCTCGACGTTGCAGTCGAGGACGTCGACCTCGGCGTCGTCGTCCTCGTCGAAAAAAGGCCCGCGCGTGGCCAGCTTGGATCTCGACGAGTAGATCGCCAGATTGCGCCGCCGCGCGCGGTCGAACAGCGAGATGTCTTCCTGGTCGCCGCCGTCGTGCGCGTAGGTGAGCGTGCCGTACTTCCGCGTGCGCACTTCGACCAGGAGGTTGCCGATCGACGGGACGAGCGACCACGTGTCGCGGCTGAGATCGGCCAGGTCGACGCTGAACGACTTGCCGATCTCGTCGGCAAAGACTTCCTGCGCCTGCAGAAGCTGCTTGCGATCGACCGGCACGGCCGCCAGCTGGTCAGGCGGCAGCCGCATCGCCTGATCGGATGGACTGAGGCGAATCATCGCGGCATCGAACGACTGGCGCAGCGACGGTCCGCCAGTCAGCAGGGCGATCTGGCGCCGCTCGGCATCCGGGCCGGGCGAGAAGGTCATCTCGCCTTTGCCCAGCAGCACCGCCACCGTCGCCCCGGACGGGACATTTGCGAAAAACACGACGCCGTCGTCGAGCCGCAGCTCCAGATCCTCGGCTGTGACGACCAGGTTGCGGGCGCGATACTGCGCCGTCTCGTCGATGGCCAGCCGGAACAGGCCTTCGACCACGCTCAGCGTGGCCGCCGCCGACGATGCGCCAGCCGGTCGCGTCGCGTTCGAGGTCGAGCCGCCACGTGGCCAGCCGCCCCTGACGGCCCGTCTCGACCAGCACCTCCACGATGAGCCGCAGCGCGTTGGGACCGCCCCGCTCGACCCGGTCGCGTTCGTGGACGGTCGCGCGAGTCGTCGTCGGGCACGAACCAGCGATCGAGGAAGACGCGGAAGGTCTCGTCGCCGGCCGGCATCCTGGTGAGCGCGGCAAACGCCTGCTTGTCGCCGCCGGTGAGCGACGCTTCGACGCGCTCGAGCAACACGTCGATGCCTTCGGGCTGGGCGGGCGCGGGACTCGCAGACGCCAACGCCAGCAGCAACAGCAGTGCGACTCGCGCGCGACGCATGGCCGTCATGGTCCGACTGCGACGCCGGGCGGCAGCGGCATCGGCCGCCTCACCGCCAGCACGGTCAGATCGTCGGCGATCTTCGTGCCGGCGGCATGCGCTTCGACGGCCTTCAGCACCGAGGTGCCCAGCGTCTGCAGGTCCTTCCACCAGTGCTCGTTGACGATCTGCTCGAGGCCCGCGTCGTCAAACGCGACGCCCGACGTGTTTTCGGCCTCGGTGATGCCGTCGCTGAACAGCACCAGCACGTCGCCGGCGCCGAGGGTCAGCGTGCCCGGCCGTGTAGGTGGCCTGGTCGAACATGCCCAGGGCGACGCCGCCCTCGGTGAGCCGCTCGAGGTCGCCCGAGGCGCGGCGGAGCAGCGGCGGATTCTGGCCCGCGTTCACGTAGGTGATCGCGCCGGTCGCCGGGTCGTACAGGCCCGAGGACCATCGTGATGAACCGCGATCCCGGCGCGTGGCGGCTGACCTGAATGTTGAGCCGCGCCGCCAGGTCGGCCGGTTCCAGCCCTTCGTCGACGAGCACGCGGAGCATGGCCACGGCCAGCGCCATCAGCAGCGCCGCGGGGCTGCCCTTGCCGGCGACATCGCCCAGGGCGAACACGATGCGGCCGTCGGGCCGCCGGATCAGGTCGTACAGGTCGCCGCCGACGGTGTTGGCCGGGCGCGTGACGCCGAACGCTTCGATGCCGGTCGCAGTGTAGATCTCGCTCGGCAACATCGCCTGCTGGATCTCGCGCGCCACTTCGAGGTCCTTCTTGAGCGTCAGCCGGTCGGCGACCTCGAGGAGGATCAGCAGGTTCAGCACCAGGAAGCCGCTGGCGAGCCACATCGTGCCCGCGCGGTGAATCCGAGGACCGGCAGCGGCACGCTGATGACGAACGGAATCAGCGGCATGCGGAGCCAGCCGATGCCGGAAAACAGCTGGATCAGCCCGACGCAGCGCCATGGCGACGGCGATGCCGTAGATCGCGCGGCGCGCCGGCGACAGGCGCATCGTGAACGCGAGAAACGCGCGACGGGTGTATTCGAGCGTCCGAATGTGCCACGGCAGGTGCGAGAGCTCTTCCGCCTTGATGGCGCGCGCGAAGAAATGCCAGGCCTCTGGGGTGTCGCGCGTGAAGAGCCGCTGCAGGTCGTCGGCGCGCAGATCGCGGGTGTAGGTCTCGAAGAAGTCCCAGACCTGCCGGATTGGCGCCGGCGTGACCCGGCCTGGCGCCTGCACGCTTCGTCCTTGGTCTTGGCCATGTGCGATCAGACGACGCCCAGCTCGCGGCCGACCTTCTTGAAGGCGTCGAGCGCAAACTGCAGGTCGTCACGCGTATGCGTCGCCGTGACGATGGTGCGCACGCGCGCCTTGTCCCGCGCGACGGTGGGAAACGCGATGCCCTGCGCGAAGACGCCCTCCTCGAACAGCCGATCCGACAGCGTCATCGTCAGCGCGCCGTCGCCGACGATGACCGGCGTGATCGGGCTCTCGCTCGCGCCGGTGTCGAAACCGAGCGCCGCCAGTCCCGCCTTGAAGAAGCGCGTGTTCTCCCACAGCCGGTCGATGATCTGCGGCTCGTCCAGCAGCAGGTCGATGGCGGCCAGACACGTGGCGGTCACCGACGGCGGATGCGAGGTCGAAAACAGGAACGGCCGCGCGCGGTGGTGGAGGAAGTCGATGAAGTCGTGCGAGCCGGCGACGTAGCCGCCGAGCGCGCCGATGGCCTTCGACAACGTGCCGACCTGGATGTCCACGCGGCCGTGCATGCCGAAGTGATCGACCGTGCCACGGCCGTTTCGGCCGAACACGCCGCTGGCATGCGCGTCGTCGACCATCATGATCGCGCCGAACTCCTCGGCGGCGTCGCACAGCGCCGGCAGCGGCCCGAGGTCGCCGTCCATGCTGAAGACGCCGTCGGTGATGAGCAGCTTGCGCTGGCCGGCGGGCAAGCTCGCGCAAGGATGTCGCGCGCCGCGTCGACGTCCTTGTGCGGAAACACCTTGATCGCGGCGCGCGACAGGCGGCAGCCGTCGATGATGCTGGCGTGGTTCAGCGCGTCGGAGATGACGACGTCGTCTTTGGTCAGGATCGCGGAGACCGTGCCCGCATTGGCCGTGAAGCCGCTCTGAAACACGACGACGGCCTCGGTGTGCTTGAACTCGGCCAGCCGGCGTTCGAGCTCGACGTGCATGGCCATCGTGCCGGCAATCGTGCGGACCGAGCCGGTGCCGACGCCGAAGCGTTCGAGCGCCTCCATGGCGCGGGCCTTCAGCGTCGGATGCGTGGTCAGGCCGAGATAGTTGTTCGACGAGAGGTTCACGACCGAGCGGCCGTCGACGTTCGTGTGCGCCTTCTGCTCGCCATCGAGCACGCGCAGGGAGCGGTGCAGCCCCTGGGCCTTGAGGCCGTCGAGCTCGTCGGTCAGGAACTTCAGCGGGTCGACCGCGGCGTGCCGGTGCTCATGGCTATCACTCTATCGTGGGAGCGCGCCGGGTTCAGGCCCGCAGGAACTCGGCGGTGAACTCGGCGATCCGCCCGTAGATGCGCCGGAGATCCTGCGGCGAGGCCAGGAACACGACGCGGAAGAAACCGTCCTCCGGGCGCGTGCCGAAGCCGGAACCGTACACGCACAGCACGCCGGTGGCGCGCAGCAGGCCGACGATGAACTGCTCGTCGGTCTTGCCGGGCGGCAACGTGACCTTCGGCATCGCGTAGAAGGCCGCCGTCGGGCGCGACGCAGGACATGCCGGGGATCGCGTTGAAGGCGGCGGTCGTCAACTCCGCGCGCTCGCGCAGCGCCGCGCGGAACAGTGCCTGGTGCGAGCGGTCGCCGAGCAGCGCCGGCGCGATGGCCTGCTGCGTCGGGCCGTTGCTGCACAGCCGCCCGTCGGCCAGCTTCTTCATCGCCGCCAGCAGGTCGTCCAGCCGGGGGCTCCGGCCCACGGCGAGCCAGCCCGTCCGCCATCCCGGCGCCAGGTACGCCTTCGAGAGGCTGGAGAAGGCCACGATTGGGCCGTCGGGATCGAGGCTGCCAAGCGGAGGCACCGCGCCGTCGTAGGCGAGATCGCCGTACACCTCGTCGGCGAGGATCACCAGCCCGTGACGGTCGGCGACGCGCAGCAGCTGCCGGCGCAGGCTCTCGGGGTAGACCGCGCCGGTCGGGTTGTTCGGATCGATCAGCACGAGCGCCCGAGTGCGCGGGGTGATCAAGCTCTCGAGATGCTCGACATCAG
Organism: Vicinamibacteria bacterium; assembly: GCA_963818215.1. Classification (GTDB taxonomy): domain Bacteria; phylum Acidobacteriota; class Vicinamibacteria; order Vicinamibacterales; family JAENWD01; genus JAENWD01. Next base: position 43,481 of record CAWFRL010000021.1, read on the forward strand.
GGAGCCAGCCGCGTGACGGGTCGGTGCGGTAGTACGCGGCTTCGGCGCCAATCTTGGCGAGCACGGCCGTGTAGAGCGGGTACGTGGGCATCGGCACCAGGACGCCGTCGCCGGGGTTGGCCAGCGCCGTCAGCGCCAGCTCGATGCCCTCCGAGGTTCCCGCCGTGATCAGGACGCGGTCCGGGTCGACCGGGAATCCACGCTGGCTCCACTCCGTGGCGACCGCCTCGCGCGCCGGCGCGATGCCGGGAGAGGGCACGTAGTTGTTGGCGCCGTCGGTCATCGCCCTGGCAACGACCTCGACCAGTGCCGGCGGGGTCTGGAAGCCAAAGGGAATGGGGTCGCCGATGTTCAGGTAGTCGACCTTGAGCCCCCGGCGCTCCACCGCCCTGGCCTCCGCCACGATGTTGCGGATGGCGTAGGTGAAGTTGTGGACCCGATTGGCGACCGGAATACTGGTGGTGCTGGACATGATGAGGGCATATTACCTTGACGCTTCCAGGCCGGATCGCGGGTAAGCATTTCTTACACTCCGGCATGGGCCCGGTGTAGAACTTACGGGCAAAAGCCCGGTTCAGGCACGCGGGACTACAGAAATTGCACGCAAAACCGAGAAATCTTTCGATCTCGGATCTGGCAAGGGGCTTGATGATGACTGACCGCGTGACTGGGTATGGGAGCTTACAGGGGTTGCGGGCGGGGCTGATTGCCGTGGCCCTCGTGAGCGCGAGCGTGGCGGCGTCCGGGCAGGCGCCTCAGGCGCCTTCACCGGCGCCCACGTTCCGCGGCGGAGTGGACCTGGTCACCATCCGCGCCGTCGTTCGCGACGGCAAGGGGCGCCCGGTGATGACGCTGGCAAAACCCGAGTTCGAGCTGATCGACAACGGGACGCCGCGCGCCATCACCGCGGTGGAACAGGACAACGGACCGATCGGTCTGGCGCTGCTGTTCGACATCAGCGGCAGCATGGACGTCAACGATCGGTACGACAAAGCACGCGAGCAGGGGTATTTCCTTCTCAGCGGCCTGCGCAACGGCGAGGACGAGGCGGCGATCTTCGCGTTCGACTCGCGCCTGCACGTCATTCAACCGTTCACCAACGAGCTGGATCGGCTGCGCGGTACGGTCACCGAGTTCAGCCGCTGGGGGATGACGTCCATCCACGACGCCATCGCCAGCGCCAGCAGGACGATGGACACGCGGGCGACCAGGCGGCGGGCCCTGGTCGTGCTCACCGACGGCATCGACACCGGCAGCAAGCTCACGCCGGCGGAAGTCTCGGGCATCGCCTCGAGCATCGACTTGCCCGTCTACATCGTCGCGGTCGTGCAGACGATTGACGATCCGCGTCGAGGCGGCAGCAACCAGGCCCTGGCCGGCGAACTGGCGGACCTGGCGCGATGGACCGGTGGACAGTTGTTCGTGGCGACCTCGACCTCGGAGGCCAGCGCCGTGGCGCGGCAGATTGTCGACGAGCTTCGCCAGCAGTACTTGATCGCATTCGAGCCGGGGGCGACGCCCGGCTGGCACGCGGTGGACGTGCGCGTTCGTCGCAAGGGACATACGGTGCAGGCTCGCAGCGGCTACGTCGCGGGCGCTGTCCGGCCGGTCAGTTAGTCATCTTTGGTATCGAGCGAAGTCTCGAGGAGGAATGTGTCATGCGTAAGCTGCTGCTCGTGGTTCCGATAGTGATGCTGGGCGTTGGTTCGACGGCCTGCGCCACCAAGAAGTTCGTGCGGGGCGAAGTCGGCCAGGTGAACACCAAGGTCGACGGGCTGTCGACCCAGCTCGAAGAGACGCAGGAGCGGACCAAGAAGAACGAAGCGCGCATCGGCGAAGTCGATCAGAAGGCTGATGCCGCCACCAAGTCGGCATCGGCGGCTCAGGCCTCGGCGGATGCCGCCAAGGGCGAGGCCGCCAAGGCCGGCGAGCGCGCGACGGCGGTGGAAACCGCCAGCCGCCGGCTGGTCTACGAGGTCGTCCTGAGCGAAGACCAGGGCAACTTCAAGTTCGGCAAGGTCGACCTGCCCGACACCGCCAAGCAGCGGATCGATCAGATGGTCACCGACCTCAAGGCCGATCCGAAGGGCGTGTTCATCGAGCTCGAGGGCCACACCGACAACGTGGGATCGAAGGACTACAACACCACGCTCGGTCAGGAGCGCGCCGAAGCGGTGAAGCGCTACCTCTACGAGGCGCACCAGGTGCCGCTGCACAAGATCAACGTGATCAGCTACGGCGAAGAGAAGCCCGTGTCGCCGAACAACACGAAGGACGGCCGCGCGCAGAACCGCCGCGTCGTGATCAAGGTGCTGGCGTAAGACTTCGCGTCGACCAGGCTGAAGGGCCTCGAGCAGCCTGCTCGAGGCCCTTTTTCTTTGTGCGGCGAGTGCCGCTGGACCCTTGCACCGAGGCGGCTGAGCTGATTCCGTCGGAGAATACGCATCAACCAGCGATGCGTGACGCTGAGATTCTCGCCCTCGTCTACTTCGTCGTCGTCGGCGTGAGCCGCGCTGGCGCTGTTGCGGCGTCGGGCCGGTGCGCCGATCGCCGCTGGCTGGTCGGCGGCGGGAGTGGTCGTCACCGCCACGGCGAGCCTCGCGCCGGCCGTCCTGCGCGACTGGTGGTTGCTCGTCGCCCTGCCGCTGGCCTACTGGGCGCCGGCGCGGCTGGCCGGGACCCCACACGAGCGACTCGAACGCTGGCTGCAGTCAATCGACGACAGGCTTGGCCTGACGCGCCTCGATCCAGCCGGGCACGGCTTGCTGGAGTTCGCCTATTTCCTGGTCTATCCGATGGTGCCGGCGGGACTGCTCGCCATCACCTTCAGCACCCCGGGGATGGCGGCGGAGTTCTGGCTCGTGCTCTTTGCGGCCGTGTTGCCGTGCTACGGGTTGCTGCCGCTGATTCCGACGCGGCCGCCGCGCGCGTTTCTGCTGCCGGCACCGCCCGCCGGCAGGCCGTCACAGCTCTTCCGGCGCGCCAACGTCAGGTTCCTCGCGACGTTCGGCAATACGTGGAACACACTGCCGAGCGGCCACGCCGCCGGCGCCGCGGCTGTCGCGGTGATGGTCTGGCGCAGCGGCTCGCCGTTTGCGCCAGCCTTCCTGCTCCTGGCCATCGGCATCGCGATGGGAACCGTTCGTGGACGGTACCACTACGTCGTCGACACCGTGTCGGGCGTGATGCTGGGCATCGCAGCCGCTGTCGTTGCTCGCGCGTGACCTCGCCGACTGGCAGTCAGACCAGCGGCCTCCAGGTGTAGAAAAGCACGGCGAGAAACGCCTGCAGGGCCGACAAACCCCACGGTGAACCACAAAGCACCGCGGGAGTCGAGCTTGAGGGCCAGGCAAGAGGAACAGCGGGAAGAGCGTCGCCGACAGGCGGCCCATCGACATGACCCCGCCACTGAAGAGCGGCGGGAGAAGGTTGACGCAGACAAACAGAACATAGGGCACGCCGAAGGCCCGCCAGACGGGAATGACGAGCGCCAATGCGGCGACCACGGCTGCGGCGTTGAGGGCGTCATACGGGGCCATCGCGACATATCTGCCGACGCCTTGGTAGGCGATCATCCCGGCCGCGTCGACAAAGGGCGACGAGACCCGTAAACGTTCGCCCCCACGCGGCATGCTGCGCCGACCACTGGAACGGATTGCCGGTGAGCCAGGCCAGGTAGGCCGAGTAGACGAGCATTCCGGCGACGGGGGCCGATGGTCGCAGACGCCAGCTTCAAGCCGTGCCGCGTCCACAGCGCGCGCCTCGTCCTGATAAGCGATGGAGCCAACCAGCGCGGCGAGCGTCACCGCGAGCAGAAAGCCATTGGGCCGGGTCAGTCCAACGAGCAGGCCCCAGGCCGCTGCGCGAAGGGACGGTCGTTCCGCAGTTCGACCACGGCGCCCGCGCATCCAAGCAGGAACAGCGACTCGGTGTACATCGCGCCGTGGAAGAGCGAGAACGGATACGCCGCGAGCAGGCGAACGGCCCACGCGGCTTTTTCGGCGCTGCCAAGATCGACGCGCGCAAGCCGATAGAGGTAGATCAAACCCCACAGAAATGCCGACGTGCGAGACAAGGACTCCGGCGACGACGTAGGCGGGCAGCGAGCTGCCGAACAGCCGGCCGACGACGTGGGTGATCGCGGGGAACGCAGGGAAGAACGCGACGTTCTGCTGCGTCGCCGCCGTCCGTGGCATCCCATCGGTATCCGCGGTTGGCAATGTCGAGATACCAGCCCGCATCCCAGCGGACGGGGAGGTTTGTGACCTCGTTGCGCGAGATCCGGTAGGGTGGCTGCTTCGCCGGAAAACCGACGGTGTACACGGCGAGGAGGCCCACGGCCAGGACCATCACGCGCGTGACCACGAACGCGGGCCACACGGCGCTCCATTCCTCGGCGCTGCACACGCGAGCGCGCCGCTCTGGTCGCTTGCGACAGCAGCGTGGGTCGACGAACGACCGCGTGGCGGACGAGTCCGAGCAGAACGCGAGTAGACCAGCAGCCTGATCGGCGAGGTGACCGAGATCCTGGCGTCCCCGAGCCAGAACCTGAACCCGCCGCCGATTGCGACGATGACGGCAAGAAGGCAGCCGGCCACCGTCAGAACGTCGGCCACCGAAACCCAGCGCGGAACAGAATCGGATTTCAGGTCGGAAGAAGACGGGACTCGGCGGGAGTGACCATCTGCAGGGGCTGCCTGGGATTCGCGGGTACCCGCAGTCTGACGCGTCGAGTACGATGCGTGGCGTCGGAATGGTGAACTGACTCGCGGGAACTGCCCGGTGAAACTAGCTGGCGCGTGGAGCCCATGCACAGGCACGCGAGAATGCGGATCAGATATCGAGGCGGTCGGCTGCTGAGCTCCTTGCGCTTAACGAAGCAACGACGGCGCCTCGTCAGGTTGTACTGGCCAGCGGAGCCGCGCTCAGCGTTGGGTCCGACGACGATAGGCGCGCCGCGCCAACGGCACCAGGCCTGCGCCGACGGAGGACGCAGGCTTGCCGGCGCGGGAACCGACTGGTCGCTGATCGAACCTGAAGTTCGGGCGCAAAGTACGCGGGATCGGCCCCGCGCACTCGAGCCAGGAAAGGTCAGCGAGCCGCCGACTGCGAACTGGTTTGCTGGACACGAGATGTCAGACGACGTGGTGAATCCGGTCCTAACGCCAGGGAATAGAAGCGCGTGGCTGCTCGTAGCGAAGAGCGCACCAATAAAGTAGGTCTGCCCGGCGCGCAAGTGGGCTGCTGGCAATCGACGCGAACCTGAACTTGTCGTCGACGGTCGCGGAAGTGCTGCTGGCGGAGCTGGCCGTGACCAACAGGCTTCCTGCCGCTGTGCCGACGAGGCCGATCTCGTCGCTTCTGCTGACCGAGGCCGTCTGCTCGCTGTCGAATAGGCCGAGGTCGGTGACGGTAATGTCGCTCTCTGCAGTGAAGGACCACCTGAGGGTGAACGGCGGGTTACCAAGCGGTTAGGCCGGATGGTGTCGGTAAACGTTGACCGCGATGGTGGAGGCGCCTGCAGTGGGAACGGCAAGCATCGCCCACACCAGTGCGCCGACATGGCAACCTTCAGGCGAGACATCGTGGTCATTCTGCTCTCGCTTTACGGGGCCGCATGGCCGTGAACCCGAGAATTTGGCCGTGGTTATGCAAGCCTTTCGCCAGGGTACTTTTGACGAGGAAATGTCGAGTAATTCGGCGTGACTTGAACACGGAGAGTCGTCGATAGTCAAACCTCTGGCTGAGTTTTGTCGCCTGAACTCGGCAGCTCGGGCCGGTCAGAACCCGAAGTTCATCCCGAGCTCGATCCGCCGCGCCGGGCCCGGCCGACGTTGCCTGCCCGAAGTCCACCGAGGTCGCAGGTTGCCGGTGTAGCCGGTGAGATTGGTGTGGTTCAGGATGTTGAAGGCCTGCAGATAGAACTCGAGCCGGTAGCGCGCGTTGCTGCCGTCCATCATCATCATCATCGGGCCGCCGCCGCCACCCCGGTCCGCCGGGGCCGCCGCCGCCCACGCGACGCACTTGCGGCGCGCCGCCCGTGGACTGGCGCTGCGGGCCGAAGCCGAACGACTTGCTCAGGCGCGCGTTCAAGTTCCAGCTGGCCGAGCCGCGTGCCGCGTTGCGCCCGACGCCCTCGGGCCGATCGCTGACGACCGTGTCGCGGTTGGTGTCAAAGCCCGTGATGATGTTGTAGGGCGATCGCGGACTGGCCTTGCGTGAAGACGCCCAGGCGCATGCCCAGCGGCACGCCGAAGTTCACCATGCCGAAGAAGCGATGCCGCACGTCCTGCAGCGACGGTCCCCACTCGGCCTCGAGGTCGTAGTTGTTGGCCGGCAGCGCAAAGGCGCTGTCGCTGTAGTTGTTCGACCGCGCCAGCTGGTAGTTGGCGCCCATGAAGAACCGCCGTTCGGGCTTGGCGTAGTTGACGTTGATCGTCAACCGGTCGACCTCCGTGCGGCCCGTCGACTCGAGCTGGGTGACGTTGCCCAGGCTGGGATCGGGCCGGACGGGCTCGAGGCCGCCGGTCGATCGGCGCATTGACGTTCACCGCGCGCAACTGGTTCCGGCCCCGCATCATCGTGTAGCTCGCCATCAGCCGCAGCGTCTCGATCAGCGTGCGCTCGACGCCAATCGACGCCTGGTGCAGATACGGCATCTGCAGGCCCAGCGCCGCCTGGTACTTGCTCGGCGGCAACGGGTTCGCAAAGGCGCCGCCGGTCGTGTCGGGATACGAGCGGGTTCTGCACGACCAGGTCCTGCTGCGTCACGCCGTTGACCCGCAGCGTCTGCTCGTAGATGCTCGACTCGTACCAGTCGTTGAAGATGCCGTAGCCGCCGCGCACGGTGTACTTGCCGGGCGTCCAGCGTGAAGCCCACGCGCGGCGCGAAGTTCCACTTGTCGTCGAGATGCGACTGCATCTCGTGCCTGAGCCCGAAGCTGAGCGCCAGCTTCTTGAACGGCGTGTAGTCGTCCTGGACGTACCAGCCCGCCTGATACTGGCTGTAGTCCACCAGCGTCGTGCCGACGCGCTGCGTGTAGGTCGTGGCCAGGCCGAGCTCGTACTGCTCGAGCCCGCCGAAGGTCCACGTGCCGTTGCCGTTGCGCAGCTCGTCGCTGCGGTACCACATCGCCTCGAGCAGGAAGCCGGTGCGCATCCTGTGCTTCTTGCCGATCTGGAAGTCGATGTTGTCCTCGATCTCCAGCAGGCGCCCTCGCCGATTGCTCTGCTGGCCGGCGCCGCCACTCGAGAAGTTGTCGAGCACGACGATGGCCGGCTCGTTCGACAAGGAGCTCTGCTCGGTGACATCGCGCGAGTACTGAACCTTCAGCTCGTTGGCGACCTTCGGCAACAGCAACCCGTTGAGCGAGAACCGCACCGCGTTCTCGGTGGTCGTCCGGTCGTACGCGCGATCCTGCAGGTCGCGGTCGCCGACGCCCAGGTTCTGCCGCTCGTTCATCTCGTGGCGGAACTCCACGCGCATCAGCTGTGTCTGTGTCAGCTGATGCTCGACTCGCGCCGAGGCGAACATGCGGTCGTTGGGCCGCCGCACCACGTCGTTGTAGCTGCCCTCCGGCGTGTTGGCGATGATCGTCTGGCTGTCGTAGTTGGCGTTGCCGTCGACGTTGATGGAAAGCGACGTCTTGCCCTTCACGAGCGGGCCGTCGATGTTGAAGCCGAAGCGGCGGTACTGCTCGGCGCCCAGCGTCGGCGCAAACGCGTTGCGCGCGTTGAGCGCTTCGTCGCGGAAACCGAAGTTGGTCATCCCGCGCCACCCGTCCATGCCCGGCTTGGTGACGATGTCGATGCCGAAGCCGCCGCCGGCCTCGTGGTTGTCGGCCGCGTAGGAGTTCATGCGGAACCGAATCGACTGGATTTGCGACTTCGGCGGAAGCCGGCCGCCTCGAAACCCGTTGACGCGCATGGTCGCGCCCGGCCCCGCCATCTGCATCAGCAGCTGCTCGAGCTCGTCGGGGTCATCGGGAAGCTCGGCAATCTCCTGCGCGCTCAGCGACGACGTGAAGGCGTTGCCGGCGACATCGGACGCGTCGGTCAGCACGATGACTTCCTCGGACAGCCCGGCCAGCGGCAGGTTCGACGGTCACCGCGTTGCCGCCCTTCTTCAGCGTCAGCGGTCCCCTCGTACGTCTGAAAGGCGTCCGCCTCGACCTTGACGGTGTAGGTGCCGACCGACAGCCCCTGCACGCTCGCCTGGCCCCGCTCGTCGACCGGCACACGACCCTGGGCGTGCCCGCCTGATCGACGATGGTGATCGAGGCCGTGATGAGCGCCGCACCGGTCTGATCGACCACGGTGATCTTCAGATCGGCCGGACCGGCCGCTTCGTCTTCCGCGCGAGCGGGCGCGGCGACGAGAAGCAGCAGCGAGCACAACAGGAGAAGTCGTCGAGCCATTCCGGGTAGACCTACGAGCCTTTCTTCACGAAGGACTCCGGCTTGAGAGCCGGATTCACCTTGAACTTGTCGATCGTCCATTCCTCGGTGACGTTGCCGTTGGCGCCCGTCGTGATGAGGTGCGGCAGCAGGACGCCGTCGACCTTCTTGTATTCGCTGTAGCGGACTTCGAAGACCGCCGTTTGCGGCGGCTCGCTGCGCATCTTCTCGATCTCCTCAGGGGTTGGCCGCTGACCGCCGCGCGCGCACCATCATGCGCGGCAGCACGCCTTCGTAGCTGACCATCAGCGGCAGGTGCGTCGCCTGGTCGATGAACAGCTTCATCGCCGTGCCGCCGAGCGGCTTGACCTCGATCACGTCGGCCTTGCCGTCCTCGGCTTCCGCCTCGCCGGCGTAGGTGATGGGCGCATCGGTGCGCAGCAGGAAGGCGAGCGCGTGACGCGCCATCTCGTTCTTCATGCGCTGGGCCTGCGCCTGACGCATCCGCTGGCGCTCTTCCTCGGTGAGTTCACGTCCCGGCCCGCCAGGTCCGCCCGGGCCGCCCGGTCCGCCCATCCGCATCATGAAACCGCCGCCGCCGCGATTGGTCGAGTCGTCCCACACCTCGGTGCCGTTGAGCACCGACACGCGCTCCATCGTCGGACCGCCGGCAATGCCGAACGTGTCGGTGCGCTTCATCTTGTCGGGGAGCGCGAAATCGACGGTGACATCGCCGGCGATCTCGCGGTCGCCCATCATCCGGCGGGTCGCGCCCGTCACCGACAGCGTCTGGACCTTCGCCAGGGCCGCATCGCCTCCCAGGGCCGCACGGGCCGCGGCCAGGATCTCGCCGACTTTGGCGTCGACCTGCGGGCTGCTGGCAGTGAGGTGAGCGGCGATGGCAAGCGGCGCCACCAGGGCAAGCGCAATACTTCGGGGCATCTGCATGAGCACGTCCTTTGACTGATTCATTAGACGGCGGCCGGCGGACGCCAATCGTTAAGCCCGGGCAAAGAGATTGTTAAGTTTGTAAAATGCTGATTTTGCTGGACTTCCAGCCCGGATTGGCCATGCTACACTCCGCTTCGATGAGACCCGGACGCCGCCGTCCCCTGACGCTGTACCTGGTTGCCGGCGGCGCGCTGCTGCTGCTGCCGGTGATGGCGCTGCTGCAGTACCGGTGGATTGGCCAGGTCAGCGATGCCGAGCGTGAACGTCGCGAGCGGACACTGAAGCAGGCGACCGCGCAGGTCGCGCAGGATCTCGACGTGGAGTTGTTCCGCGCGTTCGGCGGCTTGCAGGTTGACGGCGACTCGCTCAGAGACCGACGACTGGACTGGATACGCCGAGCGCGCCGACGCGTGGCGGGCGGCCGCCACCACGCCGACCCTGGTGCGCGACGTCCTGCTGGTCGACCGGCTGGGCCCGCAGTTGCGCCTGAGGCGTGGGATCGCGCGGCCCGGACGTTTGTCGCCGCGGAGTGGCCCGCCGATCTCGGCGAATTGCAGGCGCGGCTCACCAAGGAGCTGGCCGACTGGGATCGGAATCCGCCAGACCAACCCATTCGCCTGACCGATCTGCTGAGCGACGCCGAAGACGCCGTCATCGCGCCGGTGGCGCCGGTGCCGCAGCACGTGCGCGAGCACGTCACCATGTTCACGCCGGTGTTCGGCTACACCGTCATTCGGCTCGACTCGGCCTTCGTGCGCGACGAGTTCCTGCCGGCGCTGGTCGAGCGGCATTTCAAGCAGGGCACCGGCGACGAGTATCGCGTGGCGGTCGTCAGCCGCCGCGACCCCGCACGTGTCATCTACGCGGACAACGTCGACGACGTCGCAGGATCTTGTCGCGCGCCACGACGCCGAAGCCGACATGTTCGGCTTGCGGCCCGATCGGTTCCAGCTGATCCGTCAGGCCGAGCGGTCGCTGCGCGGTCCTGGCGCGGCCCCGGCAGGCGATCGGCGCCGCAATCTGTTCTTCAGCATGACCGTGCGGCGCCCGCCTCGGATGGCGCGGCAGGTCGGGTGCGCCCCGGCGAGATCAGCAAAGCCCTTGACGGGATGCTGCGCTGGAAGCTGGTGGCGCGACATCGCGCCGGATCGCTCGAAGCGGCCGTGGGCGCGGCGCGGACGCGCAACATCGCGCTGAGCTTCGGCGTGCTGCTGCTGATGGCGGCCACCGTCGGCGTGCTCGCGCGCACGGCGCGGCGCGCCGAGCGGCTCGCGCGCCAGCAGATCGAGTTTGTCGCCGCGGTCTCGCACGAATTGCGGACGCCGGTGTCGGTCATCGGCGCGGCCGCCGAGAATCTGGCCGACGGCCTGGTCGTGGACCCCGCCAGGGTCAAGCAGTACGGCACGCGCATCCAGACCGAGTCGCGCCGGCTGGGCGACACGGTCGAGCGCGTGCTGCTCTACGCGGGCATCGAGGCCGGCCACGCCGTCGGTCACCGCATGCCCGTGCCGGTCGGCACGCTCGATCGGCGACGCCGTCGCGGCCTCGCACGACGCCATCGCCGAATCCGGCGTGACGGTCGAGGTGAACGTGCCCGACGGGCTGCCGCCGGTGCTGGTCGATGCGCCCGCGCTGCGTTCGTGCCTGGCCAACCTGATCGCCAACGCCGATCAAGTACGGCGGCACGACCCGGTGGGTCGGCGTCACGGCGTCGACGGGGCCAGGCAGAAAGGCGCCGGAGGTCCGGATCGCGGTGGCCGACAAGGGCCTGGGGATCTCGTCCGCTGATTTGCCGCACATCTTCGAGCCGTTCTACCGCGGCGCCGAAGCGCTCTCACGACAGATTCACGGCAACGGCCTCGGTCTCAGCATCGTCAAGGGCATCGTCGAGGCGCACGGCGGCCAGGTCACCGTCCACAGCACGCATGGCGCCGGCAGCACATTCGTGCTGCACCTGCCGGCCTGTCAGGGCGAGGGATCGCCCATCGCGCAAGGCACCCGGCACCCGGCACCCCAGCACAGCACGTAGCACTCCGGCACCGGCACTCGGCACCCGGCACTCCGGCACTCGCACATCAGGTCACTTGCCCCGCGTCCTTCTCGTCGAAGACGAACCCGGCCTCGTGATGACGCTCACCGACCGCCTGGCGGCCGAAGGGTACGAGGTCGTGTCGGCCACCGACGGCGAAACCGGCCTGCAGCGGGCGAGCAGCGACGTCGTTCGACGTGGTGCTGCTCGACGGAATGCTGCCGGGGCGGGACGGATTCGACGTATGCCAGACGCTGCGGCAGCGCCACGTCACCACGCCAATCCTGATGCTGACGGCCCGCGGCCAGGTGGTCGATCGCGTGGTGGGGCTGAAGCTTGGCGCCGACGATTACCTGGTGAAGCCATTCGAGATGGCCGAACTGCTGGCCCGCATCGAGGCCCTGCTCCGGCGCGTGCCCCCGGTTCCTGCCCAGGCCGAGGTCTACCAGTTCGGCGACATACACGTCGACTTCCGGAAGGCCGAAGTCAGGCGCCGCGGCGAGCTGCTCGAGGTCTCGGCCCGCGAGTTCAAGCTGCTCAAGTACTTCATCGAGCACCGGGGCGCCACGCTGTCCCGGGACGAACTGCTGAACGAGGTCTGGGGCTACAACGCGATGCCCTCCACCCGCACCGTCGACGTCCACATCGCCTGGCTGCGCCAGAAGCTCGAATCCAACCCGCGGCGGCCAGAGCACATTCACACCATTCACGGGCTGGGGTACAAGTTCACGGGATAGTTGCGGTCCGGGGCCCGAGTCCGACGGTCGCACGCGTCGGCAGCGTACGCACGAAGGGCGCGCCCACGAGAGCCAGGAACCCCGGGGCCATCTTCTGGCACCCTCTTCCCCCGGTTTGCCGAAAGCCGTACCCCGCGACTCCCGACCCTCGTGCGCGCGCCCGTCCGACTCCGCCAGTGCACAAACGGGGCCGACTCGGAATCACGCAGATTCTTGAGGAGATACGCAGGCCCTTCACGAACGGATTTTCCGTGCGCGAAAGGTAGTTTCGCTGGACGTAAGGCCCGGACGCTACGACACCCCGTGCTTCAGCACGTCGCCTATCGCGGCAACGAAGCCGTCGACCTCGCCAAGCGTCGTGTACAGGTTCGGCGTGATGCGGAGGCCCTGAAACTCCGCGTGCTTGATCGGCGTGACGATGATGCGCTGCCGTGCCCAGAGATGCGCCGTCACCTTCTCCGGGTCGAGCCCTGCCAGTGACAGCAGCCCGATAGCGCACCCCTGCGCCGGGTCGAAACTCGTCAGCACCTTCGCGCCAGGCGTGTCGTGCAGACGCGTCGCCCACCGGTTCCGGAGGTAGCGCAGCCGCGCCGCCTTCCGCTCGCCGCCAATGGAGTGATGGAACTCCAACGCCTCGGCGATCGCGTTGTGCATCGCGGCCGGGTGCGTGCCGATCTCCTCGAACTTCCGGATGTCGGCTGCCCTCGACTCGTTGGCCGGCGTCAGCGCCCAGTGATCCTTGATCAGCGGACGCCGCACGTACAGGAAACCCGGTGCCAACCGGCGCCAGCAGCCACTTGTGCAGGCTGGTGCCGTAGTAGTCACATTCGAGATCGGCCAGCGTGAACGGGAAATGCGCGAAGGCGTGTGCGCCGTCGACGATCGTCTTGATGCCGCGCGCCCGCGCCATGCGGCAGATGTCGCGGACCGGGAAGATCTGTCCCGTGAGATTGGTGATGTGACAGACGTGAATCACCTTCGTGCGCGCCGTCACCGCCTGCTCGAACCGCCGGAACAGATCGGCCTGATCGGGCGGCGGCACGGGAAACGAGATCTGCTTGAGGACGACCCCGTCGCGGCGCACGCGCTGCTGCCAGGTGTCGAGCATCCGCCCGTAGTCCTGGTTGGTCGTCAGCACTTCGTCGCCGGCCTTCAGGTCGATGCCCAGCTGCGCAATCTGCAGGGCCTCGCTGGCATTGCGCGTGACGGCCAGCTCCTCCGGGTCGCAGCCGAATTCAGCGGCCAGGCGGCGTCTGACCGTCTCGAGATTCGGCTCGAGCACCTGCCACATGTGGTAGACGGGCGCCTGGTTCGAGATGTCGAGGTACCGCTTGAGCGCCTCGTGGACGACACGCGGGCTCGGGCACACGCCGCCGTTGTTGAGATTGACGATCGTGCGATCGAGCGTAAAAGCCTCGCGGATGTCGCGCCAGAAGTCCTCGTCCTGGGCTACATCGTCGGCCGACCGGCCGGAGGCGGCCCTGGTGGTCTGTTCGACGCGGGCGAGCAGATCGGGCCGGCCAAACGCCGCAACCGTCGTGGTCGCGCCCAGGGACTGAAGAAACGAGCGGCGGGAGGCTCTGGTCATGCGCGCATTGTAGCGCCGTGATCGGAAAGGTCAGCCCTCGGCCTTCAGGACCCGCATGAACTCGATCCACGGGCCAACCTCGTCGCGATATTGGCGCGCCAGCGTGCGGGAGATCTGGGTGAGATGTGACAGGTCGTGCGCGACCCAGGTCGCCAGCAATTGCCCCATCGTCACTCTCCCGAGACTGGGATGTAGACCTGGCAGCGCGAGGTCCTCCACGCCCAGGGCCATCTGGTCGAGCGTGCGAAGGTTGTCGGCCCGAAGACGGCTGAACTCGTCGAGCAGCTCGCCAGCGGTCCAGCCTGAGTACTTCACCTCACCCGCCTCGCGATCGAAGGGCGCGAACGCCACGCGATCCTGGTGCTCGAGGATGAGTCGCGCCCGCGGAATCCAGTCGTCCACCTCGCCCCACAGCAGGTGGCGAAGGACCTGGAGGGGCGACCACGTGCCGGGTCCGTCTGTCGCGTGCTGCCACGATTCGGGTAGCGGCTCCAGGCCGCGCGCGCGTCGCCGAACACTCAGCGGCACCCAGGCTTAGGCGGCGTCGGTGTAACTTCGCGACGTCGAACCCGGCCTCGCGAAGCAGCGCCGGCCAGTCGGCGCCGCCGACGGCGTCGATCCTGCAGGCGCGGACGGCACGCCTGCAGGAAGTGCCGGCCGGCCCTTAAGATCCAGCATCACGTTGACCATGCCGGCCACGACGCGCCGGCGGGTCGTTCAAGGTCACGGCGCCGCCAGCCACGAACGAGTCGGTCGACATCGCGCCCGGAGATTGCCGAACCAGAACGTCACGCCGGGCGGCTGCCCGACGGAGCCGCTCGTAGCGCGTCGGCGTCTGGTCCGTGCGCTGGAGTTCGAGATCTGTGGGCGTGAAGCCCCAGGCGGCATCGGCGAGCGGGTCCGCATACCCAGGCGCACACGATCTGGTGCGCGGCGTCGGCCAGCACGTCCGGCGATCGCTCGAGCGGCAGGTAGTGCACGACCTGCGTCTTCTGGCTCAGCAGGACCACCGCGCGACCCGGTGACGCGCGACAGCAGCATCGCCGTGCGCGGCCGCCGCCACGGCCCGCCGGAGGCGGCCACAAGCGCCGGCGACGGCGTCTCGCCCGCCGCGAGCGGCCGCACGGATCGCCGCCCGGCAAGGCCGCCGACACCGCCAGGCCGACGACGGCCGATCGGCGGGATCCTTGGCAGGCACGCTGAATCACGCGATCGACGACCGGGTCGATCTCGGCGACGACCTGGGTCAGGCTGGTCGGGTCGCTTCGCGATGCTGGCGCGCCAGGTCGTTCACCGTCGCCCCGCTGAAGGCGGCCTTGCCGGTGAACATCTCGTACAGCACCAGGCCCAGCGCGTAGATGTCGGACTTGACCGACGTGGCCTGCCCGGCAAACTGCTCTGGCGCCATGTAGGCCGGGGTGCCGGCCAGGCCGGGCGTCTCGACCTCGGCGCCTCCAGCCAGCCCGAAGTCGGCCAGCCGCACGCGGCCCCGGCCGTCGATCATGACGTTGGCCGGCTTGAGATCGCGGTGGAGCACGCCCTTGTCGTGGGCAGCGGCCAGCCCGGCGCACAGCTGCGCGCCATCTCGGCCGCCTTGTCCGGCGCCAGGCGGCCGATGCGCGCGCAGCAATTTCGGTCCACGTACTCCATCGACAGGAACACGTGGCCGTCGGCTTCGCCGATGTCGTAGACACGACAGACGTTGGGATGGCTGATCCGTCCGCGACGCTGACCTCGGTGCGAACCGCGCCAGCCGGTCGGCGTCGGCGCCGCGAAGTCGGGCAGGAACTTCAGCGCGACGGACTGGCCAAGGAGTCCTCAGCGCGATAGACCTCGCCCATGCCGCCGCGTCCGAGCAGGCCGAGGATCTGGTACCTGCTGGCCAGCACGACGCCAGGACCAAATCGACCGCCCCGCTGCGGGCCCCGGTGGCCGTCGGACCCGAAGCCGCGTGGGGGCAGCGGTGTTCCTGGAGGGGCTGTCGGGGGAGTGTAAACGGTGGCGGCCTCGCCGGCGTCCTTGAGGGCGGCGCCACACGCCGGGCAAAACGCGGCCGATCCGCCGATGTCGCGCCGCACGCCGTACACGTCATGGAACGAGCGATTATAATGTGCCGCTCGCTTCCCATTACCCCGTCGACTGAGGTCCCAATGGCTCTGCACGACGACGATCCGGGCGCCGGGCGGCCCGAGGGCGACACGTCCCTCAACGTCAGCCGCCGCGCTTTCCTGAAGACAGTCAGTGCGTCCTCCGTCGCCGCCGGTGTCATCGGCGCCGGGGAGTCCGAGGCGCAAACGGGCCCGGCGCCTGTCGGGCCTGGCGAAGTGAGCGTTCAGCTGTCCATCGACGGCCAGGCGCGAACGCTCAAAGTCGAGCCGCGGGTGACGCTGCTCGATGCGATGCGCGAGCGGCTCGACGTCACGGCCCAGAAGCGTGTGTGCGACCGCGGCAGCTGCGGCGCGTGCACCGTGCTGGTGGACGGCAAGAGCGCGTATGCCTGCTCGATCCTCGCGATCGAGATGCAGGGCAAGTCGATTCGCACCGTGGCCGGCCTGGCGCAGGGCACCGTCCTGCATCCGGTGCAGCAGGCCTTCTGCGACCACGACGGCTTGATGTGCGGCTTCTGCACGCCGGGATTCGTGATGTCGGCCGTCGCGCTGCTCGAGAAGAACCCGTCGCCGACGCCCGCGCAGGCCAAGGCCGCACTCGACGGCAACATCTGCCGCTGTGGCACCTATCCGCGCGTGCTCGAAGCCGTGCTCGAACACGAAGGGGGTGCGTCGTGGCTGAGAACCCGCAGGTTCCCGAGGTCAACGCGCCGCCGCAGCCGCAGCAGCACGAGAAGTACCCGTGGCCGGCCGAGCCGACGCTGGTCGGCAAGCGCATTCAACGCCTGGATGGCCCGGTCAAGGTCACCGGCCAGGCGAAGTACTCGTTCGACATCAACCGTCCCGGCGGCCTGCACGGGCGCATCCTTCGCTCGCCGCACCCGCACGCGCGCATCGTCGCCATCGATCTGACGCGTCGCCGCAGAAAGCGCCCGGCGTGAAGGCCGTGATGGCCGTGCTGCAGCCCGGCGCGAAGGTGATGTTCCAGGGCGAGGAAGTCGCGGCGCTGGCCGCGGCCACCGAGGAGCAGGCCGACGACGCGTTGCGGCTGATTGAGGTGCAGTACGAAGTGCTGCCCCACATCGCCACCGTGGCGCTGGCGCACGCGCGACGGCGCGCCGCAGGTGTTCAAGGACGGCAACATCAAGGCCGGCGACACGGAAGAAGCCGGCGATCTCGAGGCCGGCTTCAAGGCTGCCGCGCATGTCGTCGAAGCCAGCTACGCCACGCAGGTGCAGACGCACGTCTCGCTCGAGACGCACGGCTGCGTGTGCGAGTGGGAAGGCGACAAGCTGACGTCGTGGGCGTCCACGCAGGCCGTCCACGGCACGCGCGAGCAGTTTGCCAAGGCCCTCGACATCCCGCAGGCCAACGTTCGCGTGATCACCGAGTACATGGGCGGCGGCTTCGGCAGCAAGTTCGGCCCCGATGCGCAGGGCATCATCTGCGCGAAGCTGGCCAAGCAGGCCGGCGCGGCCGTCAAGCTGCTGCTCGACCGCAAGGACGAGCACCTGGCGTCGGGCAACCGGCCCTCGTCGGCGTCGAAGATCAAGGCGGGCGTGAGCGCGGACGGGATGCTGACGGCCTTTGATGCCGAGACGTGGGGCACCGGCGGCGCCGGCGCCGGGTCGGGCTTCCCGTTGCCGTACATCTACGTCTTCCCGAACCGTCGGCGGAAGCACCGCGACGTCTACACCAATGCCGGCCCGCAGCGCGCGATGCGCGCGCCCGGCCATCCGCAGGGCTGCTTCCACACCGAGATGTTGATGGACGAGCTCGCGGACAAGCTGCGGATGGACCCGCTCGCCCTGCGCATCAAGAACCTGCCGCCGGAAGCGCCCAACGCGATGTGGCGGAAGTACTTCCCGGTCGCCGCCGAGCGCTTCGGCTGGAGCAAGCGTCACGTCACCGGCGATCCGACGCCAGGGCCGATCAAGCGCGGCATGGGCTGCGCGGCCAACCGCTGGGGCGGCGGCGGGCAGGGCACCAAGGCGCACTGCGAGATCAACCCGGACGGCAGCGTCGTCATGCGGTGCGGCACGCAGGACATCGGCGTCGGCACCAAGACCATCGTCGCGATGATCACCGCCGAGACGCTCGGCATCCCGATGGAGCTGGTGAAGGCCGAGATCGGAGACAGCAACTATCCGTTCAGCGGCGGGTCCGGCGGCAGCACGACCGCGCCCGGCGTCTCGCCGGCGATTCGGGTGACCTCCGGCAAGGCGCTCGACGAGCTGAAGGCGAAGGTCGCGCCGGCGCTCGGCGTCGAGCCGGCGACCCTGGTTGCCAGCAACGGCCGGATTCACGTCAAGGAGGATCCGGGCAAGGGCATGGCGTGGAAGGAGGCGTGCAAGCTGCTCGGCATGCAGCCGCTCGCCGTCGACGGCGAGTGGGAACGAGGGTTGTCGGCCAGCGGCACCAGCGGCGTGCAGTTTGCCGAAGTCGAGGTGGACATCGAGACGGGCGTGACCAAGGTCACCCGCGTGACCTGCGTGCAGGACTGCGGGTTGGTCGTCGACGAGCTGACGGCCGAGAGCCAGTGCATCGGCGGGATCATCGGCGGGGTGAACTACGCGCTGTTCGAGGATCGCATCCTCGACCGCGTCACCGGACACATGGTGAACCCGAACATGGAGTGGTACCACATCGCCGGGTCGAGCGACATCCCGAAGATCGACATCAAGCTGATGAACCAGCCCGAACGCGGGGTCATCGGGATCGGGGAGCCGCCGACCATCTCGACCGCGGCGGCGGTGGCCAACGCCGTGGCCAACGCCATCGGCACGCGCATTCGCAGCATACCGATCACGCCGGAGAAGGTGATCACGGCGCTCGCCGAGCGCGAGAAGACGGGAGGCACGCTGTGAAGGCCTTCGCATACGTCAACGCAGCCAACCAGCAGGAAGCGCTCGCCGCGCTCAGCACGGCGTCGCGCGGCAAGCGTCTGCCGCTGGCCGGCGGCATGGACCTCATCGGGCTGATGAAGGACTACGTCGCCACGCCGGACGTGCTGGTGAACGTGAAGAAGCTGCCGGCCGGCATCGCGGTCCCTGGGCAGGGACTGACCGTCATCGGGGCGGCGGCGACTCTGACCGACCTCGCCGAGCACGCCGCGCTGGCCAAGGCGTACCCCGCGCTGACCGACGCGGCCGCGGGCGTCGGCACGCCGCAGATCCGCAACCTCGGCACGGTGGGCGGCAACCTGATGCAGCGGCCGCGCTGCTGGTACTTCCGCAACGAGGAGTTCAACTGCCTCAAGAAGGGCGGCGCGCGCTGTTTCGCGGTGGAAGGCGAGAACCAGTACCACGCGATCTTCGGCGATGGGCCCTGTCACATCGTGCATCCGTCGAGCCTCGCGATGCCGCTCATCGCGTACAACGCGCGCATCAAGGTGGCGGGCCCGCAGGGCGAGCGTGAGATCGAGGCCGACAAGTTCTTCCTGATGCCCGACCGGAACATGTTTGGCGAGACGGTCCTCGAGCCCACCGAGCTGGTGACGGAGGTCGTGATCCCGACCTCGCGCAACGTGTCGGCGGCCACCTACGAGGTGAAGTTCAAGCAGTCGCACGACTGGCCGATCGCGACCGCGTCGGTGGCGCTGCGAATGAGCGGCGGCGTCGTGGAAAGCGCGCGCGTCGTGCTTGGCGCGGTCGCGCCGATTCCGTGGCGGTCGCTGCCAGCCGAGCAGCTGTTGAAGGGCAAGCGGATCGACGAGGCGGTTGCCTGGCAGGCCGCGGAGGCCGCGCTGGCCGACGCGAAGCCCATGAGCGGCAACGGCTACAAGGTGCAGGTGGCCAAGACGGCGCTGCGCCGGGCAATTCTGAAAGCGACTGGAGCCAAAGTCGTATAGGGGCCGTTATGGATCATCCCAAACCCGCTTCACCGCTCGTGACGCCACGCCAACTGCGAGCATCTCCGGCACAAGGGGATGTACGTGATGAGCGTCGTGGACCCGGCTGAGTTCCAGTTCTACGACAAGTACGACGCCACCGCCTACTGGTGCACGAAGACCCAGAAGCCGCTGGGCCCGGACGGCAAGGCCGCGCACGCCTCGGCCTGCCACGACGGGCGGGAGTGTTGTTCGCACTGAGACGCGACGAGCCACAATCACGTAGGGGCGCGCGGCGCGCGACCCTGCAGAGCTTCCGCCGGTCTGTGTGACAATTGCATCGGGCTCTGGCTCGCACCTTCGCGCCTCACGCCGTGCGCTCGTATGCAGAGTCGTGAGAGGAACCACCATGAAACGCCTCATTCCTCCTCGCGCTCCTTCTCGCGCCTCCCCCGCCTGGGCCGGCCCCGTCGTCGGCCGGTACGTCGAAGCCCGCACGGCCGAGGTGTTTGCCGGCGGCTGCATCATGAGCAGCGAAGCGGAGACGATCGGCCGGCAGGCCGTGATGGCCTGGCGCATCGACACCGGCGTCTACGACGGCCAGGTACTCGACGGCCTGCGTGTCGTTGCCGCCGGTCTCGAGCGACCGCAATCTCGGCATCCGCGAGATCGGCGGCGAATCGCCGTCGTTCGTGCGCGCCGTGGTGTACGTCGACCAGCGCGGAACCGACGCGCAGCAGCGGGCGCTGGCGGGACTGGCGCAGGAGCTCTCGCGTGGCCTCATCACCGAGGTCGTGCAGGTGACGCCTGTTGCCGATCAGCTTCGACGACACCGCCGAGACCATCGCCGTCGCCGCCGGCCAGTCGCAGCTCACCGTGAAGAAGAGCGTCGAGCACGGACCGGCCTGCGGCGCCATGAAGTGGTTCACGCCGTTCAGCGTCGTGGACAGCCCGGCGCTTGGGACGACCCTGGCGCACGAGTTCAGCGGACGGGCCCTCGACACGCGGTGGAGCGCGCCCAATCGGAAGTCGGCGTTTTTCGGGGCGTTCAGCTTCGAGGCCGAGCGCGCGAACGTCGAACTGAGTTCGCGACAATCACGAAGGCACGAAGCGACACGAAGGGCACGAAGATCGTCAACGGATGACGTGTCCGTGACCCGCAGTCGCTCTTCGTGCCGTCGTGCCTTCGTGCCATCGTGATTGTGCGTTGCGTGTTCTGCGGACTGCTGCGCTTCGCGCCTCGACCCCCAGTCCATCACCGTCACCACCGCCGCCGTCTCCATTCCCCCCGAACTTGCGCCCGCCGTGGCGCAGGCGCTGGCGACCGACGTCGTCACGGTCACGACGGGCACCACCAAGCTCGAGTTCTGGTGGGTGAAGTCGCTTGCCTCTGCGCGAAGGCGCGACGGGCGCGCCCTCATGGGCCGACGTGCCGGACGGCTCACTGGTCGGCGCGCTGCGGCTGGGTGCCGACTGGTCCGACATTCGCGGCTACACCGTCCGGCCGGGCGTCTACACGCTCCGCTTCGCGCTCCAGCCGCAGAACGGCGACCACATGGGTATTTCACCCAACCGCGAGTTCCTGCTGCCGGCGCCGGCCGCCGACGATCTGGCGCCCGACTCCGGTGGGTTACGACGGCGCCGTCGCCCTGGCCAGGAAGACGTCGCGCCGCGCGCACCCCGCCTCGATCAGCATCGACCCGCCAGGCAGCTCGGGACGGCCCCTGTCGGCGGCGACCAACGACCTGGGCCACCAGGTCGTCATCGTCAGCGTCCCTACGTCGGCAGGCACGCTCACCTTCGGCATCGTCGTCGAAGGCACGATCGATCACTAGCGCGTCATGGATCCGAGCGGGCGCGGCGTTCTCATCACCGGCGGAAAGCGCATCGGCGCCGCAGTGGCGATCGATCTCGCCCGGGCCGGCGCCGACATCGCGCTCGTGTACAACCGGTCGCGCGCCGAGGCCGAGGCGACGGCGACCGAGGTGCGTGCGGCAGGACGACGGGCTGCCGTGATCCAGGCGATCTGTCGAAGGCGGACGACTGTCGCCGCGTCGTCGACGAGGCGGCGTCGGCATTGGGCCGACTGGACGTCCTGGTGAACATGGCGTCGCTCTACGAGCGCAAGGACTACGCGGCGCTCACCGAGGACGACTGGGATCGGGCGCTTGCCGTGGATCTCAAGGCGGCGCATCTCTGCACGCACGCCGCGGTGCCACATCTGCGCCGTCAAGGCGGCGGCCGCGTCGTCAACTTCACCGACTGGGTCGCGTCGAGCGGCCGCCCACGCTACACGGGCTACGTGCCGTACTACGTCGCCAAGATGGGCGTGATCGGGCTGACGCAGATCCTCGCCCTCGAGCTGGCGGCCGACGGGATTCTGGTGAACGCCGTCGCACCAGGCCCCATCCTGGCGCCGCCCGGGCACGTCAGACGAGGAGATAGCCGCCGTCGAGAAGGCGACGCCGCTGGGGCGGTGGGGCGGCCCGGAGCCGATCGCCACGGCGGTGCGGTTTCTCGTGAGCACGGATTTCGTGACCGGCGAGGTCGTGCGGGTCGATGGCGGCCGCCACGTCAAATAGCGGCGAGGATGGCTTCGAGCGTCGCATCGGCTTTCGACAGGGGCAGGTTGCTGACGTAGAAGTGCCGCGCCCCCAGCTGCTTCAGCGCCCTGATCGTGCGCGCGCAGACTTCGACCGGCGTCGCGCCGCCTGCGAAGTCGCGCAGTCAGGCCCTCGATGGGCACGGGCAGAAACTGGCTCAGCGTCTGCAGCGTCTTCGCGTTCGCGCTGCGGTAGTAGAAGACGCCGAACAGGCCCGGCAGCGTCAGCCCCGACACGCGCGCCGGCGTCGAGGAATCGCGCCACCGGCGCGATCGTGTGATGCGACACGATCTGGGTCAGGAAGAACTCCGCGTCGAACGTGCCGTCGGTGAGAAAGCCGATCTGACGATCGGCATCCGCGTTGGGGTTGGCCCATCCGCCCAGCGCCAGGTGCGGCTCGCGAGCGCGGATGGCGCGGCGGAGCTGCCACGCGTGTTCGACCGAGCGCGGCGGGCCGACGTGCTTGTCGCCGCCAAGCACCACCAGCGACTTGAAGTCGTTGTGCCACGCGCGCTCGGCATACGACAGGCAGTACTCGAGCGTGTGCTTCGAGGTCAGAAACGGCACGACCAGCTCGCGTGGGACGCTGGTGCCGAGGTTGGCGATCAGGTGGCGGAGGTTGTCTTCCTCCTGCAGCCCGACGGCGCTGTCGGTGAGGAACACCGGCACGCCGCGCCTCGTGAGGCCACGGACGGCGTGGTAGGTGTCAATCCACGCGTCCATGCCCTCCGAGGCGGCCAGCTCCGCTCGCGGCGGCCGCAATTCTGCGGCGATGACGGTGTCGTGCGCGGTGAGCTGATCGGCGAGAGACAAGTCGAGGCTACTTCGAGTCCTTGACCTTGTAATCGGCCGGGAGGGCGAACTTGTCGTCGGGCACCGCGTCGGTGGAGACTGCCGTGACCGTCTGGGTGAATGCCGCCCCGCCCATCATCTTGTTCATCATCCCGGCCATCGGGCCGCCGCCCTCGACCTTGACGTTGATCTCCATGTAGTAGGGAATGCCGCCGGTATCGGCCATCGCCTTGTACAGCTGCGTCATGCCCTGGGCCGACGGGTTGCCCTTGGCCGCGCGCGGGTCCGACATGACGAAGCCCTTCTCCGCGGCGGCGTTGTGGAACCTCGCGTAATCGGCCGATCCAGGCGCGCCCTTGGCGATGAAGACGGGCCCCGCCATCATCATCGTCATCTCAGGTCCGCCCGGGCCGCCCATCGCCATCGGCATCGCCATGGCCATGTCGTAGCCGGTGCAGGCGCGGCCGGCGAAGTCCTTCTTCTGGCCGTTCGGCTTCAGCGACGCCTCGACCGCGCCGGTCTTCATGCTCTTGTCGAGGTCCTGGCGGAACTGCGCCATGTCGTGGACGGTGACTTCCTTCTTCTTGTGGTTGATCGAGATGAACTTCTGCGTCTCGATGTCGATGATCGTCGTCGTCGGCGTGCCCAGCACCGTCGAGTCCGTGCGCATCTTCAGGCCCTTGATGTAGGTGATCGACTGGCTCTCGCCGGCCTTGCCGGCGACCTGCGCCGTCACGGTCACATCGGCGATGGCGGGCGTGGCCAGCAGGCCTGCGATCACGGTGGTACACAGCGTCCGAATCATCGATGCTCCTCCGAAGAACAGCTGGGGCCGTCTGAATTATAGGCGAGGCAACCGAGCCGGACTCCAGGCCGTCCAGGCACGTCCGTCAGTCCTGTGGCCGCACTAGCGGTGTGCCCGCCGGTCCGGCCTCCGGCTTCAGCGTCCGCAGCGTGAACTCGAGCATCCGCTCGCGCATGTGCCTGACCAGCTGCGGATCGGTGACGCCGTGGCGCGATTTCGGGTACAGCATCAGCTCGAAGGGCTTGCCGGCCTTCTGCAGGTCGTAGGCGAACTGAATCGTGTTCTGCATGTGGACGTTGTCGTCCATCGTGCCGTGGATGAGAAACAGCTGGCCGTGCAGGTTCTTCGCCGCGGCGCGCGGCGCCGTGCGCGCGTAGCCGTCCGGGTTGTTCTGCGGCATCAGCATGTAGCGCTCGGTGTAGATGGAGTCGTAGTCGCGCCAGTCGGTGACGCTGCCGCCGGCGATGCCCATCGCGAAGCTCGTGCTGTGGGTCAGCGCGTAGCTGGTCATGAACCCGCCATAGCTCCAGCCGCTGATGCCGATGCGCGTGGCGTCCACCCATGGCTGCTGCTTCAGGTAGCCGAGGCACTCCTCGATGTCGGCCAGCTCGGTCTCGCCCAGGCGCTTGTACGCGACCCATGCCGACTCGGCGCCCTTGCCGCTGGCCGAGCGGTTGTCGCACACCCACACCGCGATGCCGCGCTGCGCGAGCAGCTGGTGGTACAGCATGCCCGTGCCGCCCCAACTGTTGCGGACCTGGGGCGCGTGCGGTCCGGCATAGGTCGACTGGAACACCGGGTACTTGCGGGAGGGATCGAAGTCGACCGGCTTGATCAGCATCGCCTCGAGCGTGAAGCCGTCCTTCGTCTTCACCTGCAGGAACTCGGGCGTCGACAGGCGGTAGTCCTTGAGCGCGGCGACCTCGTTGCGGTCGATCACGCGCACCTCGACGCCATCGGCCTTGTGCAGCCGCACCTGCGTCGGCGTGGAGACGTCGCTCCAGCGACCGACGTAGTGGGTGAAGGCCGGGTTGAACGCGGCGTTGTGGGTGCCCGCGCGCTCCGACAGCCGCGTCAGCCCCGATCCGTCGAGCTTCACCTTGTAGATGTCGCGGCCGATGTGGCTGCGTTCGGTGCCCGCGAAATAGATGACGCCTGCGGACTCGTCCACGCCGTAGATCTCGTCGAACTCCCACTTGCCGCTGGTCACCCGTCCAATCGCGGTGCCATCGCGCTTGTAGCGGTACAGGTGCTGCCAGCCGTCGCGTTCGCTCATCCAGAGAAAGCTGCCGTCCTTCAGCCAGGTCGGCGGGCCCAGCTCGCTCACCCACGCCTTGGTGGTCTCGCGAAACAGCGTCTTGGTGGCGCCCTTGGCCGCTTCACCCAGATTGAGGTCGAGCCACGTCTGCTCGCGGTCCTGCACCTGGTAGACGACGTCCTTGCTGTCGGGCGTCCAGCCCGACATTCACGATCAGATGCTCGGCCGCTCCGTACTTCGACGTGTCCACCCACTGCACGTTGCCGCCCGCGGCCTGGACCACGCCCAGCTTGACCGTCGGGTTGGGGTCGCCCGCTTTCGGATAGTCGGTGGTCTCGACGTCCTGCCGGTACGGGAGGTGATCGACGACGGTGAACTCGGGCACGGGCGCCTCGTCGAGCTGAAGGAAGGCGAGGCGCGAGGAGTCCGGGCTCCACCAGTACGCGCGGTGCGTGCCGCGTCCGTAGATCTCTTCCTGGTAGACCCAATCCAGCCGTCCGTTCAGCCGCTGCGCGTGGCCGTCGGTGGTGAGTGACCGCTCGTGGCCCTCGAGGTCCACGACGTACAGGTTGTGCGCGCGGACGAAAGCGACGAGCCGGCCATCGGGGCTGAACGTCACTTCGTCCTCGGCCGCGGCCGACCAGGTCAGCCGAGCGACGCGCTCGGCGCCGAGGGTCCAGAGGAACAGGTCGTTTGCCGGAGTTGACGAGCAAGCGCCGTTCGCGCCGGGTTCATCACGTACGTCCGCTGGCGGCTGAGGCGAGCCGCATCGTCGGCCGAGATGCCCGGCACCGCGCCCAGCGCCGACGCCAGGCGCGCCTGGTCGAACAGCGGCGTCTCGGTGCCGGTCAGCGCGTCAACCCGGACGATCTCGTATTGCGGCGGACCTTGCGGCGTGCGCGCGTCTTTCACGCGCAGGTATTCCTTGTCGTTCACCCACGTGTACGCGCTGCCCGGGAACGTGGGCTCGCCGAAGTTGACCTTCTTGAGCCGGGTCATACAGGTCGTCAAGCGTCAGGAGCTTCTGTTGTTGTGCCTGCAGAGGCGCCGCTGAAGCCCCGGCCAGTACGACCATCGACCGCCAGGCCGGCGCCGAAGTCCAAACCGAGTCATCCCTATCCTCCACTGAACGGTCGTGCAAGAGATGCAAGCTGTACAGGATAGCTGGCTTTGCGGCTCTATAGTTAAGCCCATGGCCACCCTGACCTTCCTCGGCGCGGCGCAGACGGTCACAGGTTCGAAACACCTCGTGAATACCGGATCGCATCAGGTGCTGGTCGACGCCGGATTGTTTCAGGGCCACAAGGACCTCCGGCTGCGCAACTGGGCCGACCTGCCGATGCCGGCCGGCGACATCGACGCCCTCGTCTTGACCCACGCGCATCTGGACCACGTCGGATACCTGCCCCGACTGGTGGCGCAGGGCTTTCGCGGGCGCGTGTTCTGCACGCCCGGGCACGCTGGACCTGGCTCGCCTGGTGCTCACCGACGCGGCGCACCTGCAGGAGGAAGACGCCCGTCAAGCCAATCGCGACGGCTACTCGCGCCATCACCCCGCGTTGCCGCTCTACACGGTCGCCGACGCGTGGCGGGCCATCTCGCAGCTGCAGCCGCTTGGCTATGACCGCCCGGTCACCGTGGCGCCCGGGCGTCGAGATCAGCTTCGTGCCGATGGGGCACCTGCTGGGATCGGCGGCCGTGCAGATGACACTGGCCGGCGGGCGTCGGATCGTGTTTGGCGGCGATCTCGGCAGATTCAACCGCCCGGTGCTGCAGGATCCACGCTCGATTCCGATGACCGACGTCCTGCTGGTCGAGTCCACTTACGGCGACCGCATCCATGAGCCCGACGACGACGGCGAGCGCCTGGCGGGAATCATCAAGGACACCGTCGCCGGCGGCGGGCGCGTGATCATCCCGTCGTTTGCGATCGGCCGCGTCGAAGAGGTCCTCTACTGGATCAAGAAGCTCGAGGACGAGCAGCGGATTCCCATCCTGCCGGTCTACCTGGACAGCCCGATGGCCAACGAGGCGCTCGCGTTCTACGGCAACCGCGCGCGCGAGCTCGATCCGGAGTTCATGGAGCACGGCGGCAAGCTGGCCGGCTTCACGACCCGGCGCTTCACCGCGGTGACGTCGACGCAGCAGTCGAAGGACGTGACACGCTCGGTCAAGCCCGCCATCGTCATCTCCGTCGAGCGGCATGGCCACCGGCGGGCGCGTCCTGCACTATCTGCGTGCGACGCTGCCCGATCCGCGCAACACGATCCTGTTTGTCGGCTACCAGGCGGCGGGCACGCGCGGCCGTCAGCTGGTCGATGGCGTCAAGCAGGTGAAGATGCACGGCCGGCTCATCGACGTCCACGCGCGCATCGAGAAGATCGACTCGATGTCGGCGCACGCCGATGCATCCGAGATCGTGAAGTGGCTCACCGGGCTTCACCCGGCCGCCGCAGATCACCTACCTGGTGCACGGCGAGCCGCCGGCGCAGGCCGCGCTGGCGCACACGCATCGCGACGGAGCTGAGTTGGAAGACCCACGCGCCTGCGCACGGCGAGACGGTCGATCTCTAGCGGAGTCAGCGGTTCATGCCAGCACCAGACAGCACCAGAGAACACCCGGCAGCACCGGAGAACCCTTCCAGTCGCCCGTACCTGCTCGAACGCGTCGGCGAGGCCGCCGTCGTGCAGCTTTACGCCGACGGCTTCGAGCGACTGAGCGTGCGGGACAAGATCCTCTGCTGGCACCTCTATCAGGCCGCGCTTGCGGGCCGCGACATCTACTACGACCAGCGGTACGCGCACAACCTCGAGATGCGCGCCGTGCTCGAGGCCATTCTCCGGCACCCGGCCGGTGTCGACCCTCAGACGCTGGACGCGATCACGCGCTACACGAAGCTGTTCTGGATCAACACCGGTCCGTTCAACAACCTGACCGCGCGAAAGTTCGTGCCGGCCTTCACGCCAGAGGCGCTGTCGGCCGCCGTGGCGGCGGCCGTGGAGCAACGGCGCGCGGCTCCCGCTTCGGAGACGGCGAATCGGCGGGCGACCTGCTGAAACGGCTGCACCGGGCCGTTCTTCGATCGCGAGTTCGAATCCGTCGTCACCAGCAAGACGCCGGGGCCTGGGCCGCGACATCCTGCAGGCCAGCGCCAACAACCTGTATGTGGGCGTGTCGATGGACGATCTCGAAGGCTTCGACGAGCGCTACCCGTTGAACTCCCGCGTGGTCAGGCAGGCCGACGGTCTGGTCGAGGAAGTCTATCGGGTCGGCGGCCGTTACACGTCGCAGATTGGCCGCATCGTGGAGCATCTCGAGGCCGCGATCCCGTTTGCGACGGCGCCGATGGCACGGGCGCTGGAGGCGCTGGTGCAGTTCTACACGACCGGCGAGACGAGCGCCCGGCGCGCCTACGACATCGCCTGGGTGGCCGACGCCGACTCGGACGTGGACACCATCAACGGGTTCATCGAGGTCTACATGGACGCGCGCGGCGTGAAGGGCGCGTGGGAGTCGCTCGTCTACTACGTCCACCCCGAGAAAACCGCCGCTGTGCAGACCATCGCGCGCCACGCCCAGTGGTTCGAGGACCGGATGCCCTGGGATCCGCGCTGGCGCAAGCCGCAGGTCACCGGCGTCTCGGCGCGTGCGATCGAGGTCATTGTCGAGGCGGGCGATTCCGGGCCCGTCACGCCGATTGGCATCAACCTGCCCAACGACCAGGACATTCGCGAGACCTACGGCAGCAAGTCCGTGTCGCTGTCCAACGTCGCCGAGGCCTACGAGCGATCGACGCCCCGCGAGTTCCGTCGCGAGTTCTCCTGGAGCCCGGACGAAGTGGCGCGCGCCGAGCGGTGGGGCGCCTTTGCGGCGGAGCTCACCACGAACCTGCACGAGATCATCGGGCACGGGTCCGGCCTGGTATCGGAAGCGCTCAAGGGCGCGCCCGAGAAGGCGCTCAAGGAACATTCGTCGGCCATCGAAGAGGCCCGCGCGGATCTGGTGGCGCTCTACTTCGTGGCCGATCCGTACCTGGTCGAGATCGGGATCGTGGAGGCCGAGTCGCACGCCGAGATCGTCCTGGCCGAGTACGAGGCCTATGCGCGCAACGCCCTGGTGCAGCTCCGGCGGATCCGCGAAGGCGCGCAGATCGAGGAAGACCACATGCGCAACCGGCAGCTCATCGTCCACTGGCTGCTGGCCAACACGGAGGCCATCACGATCGCGCGGCGGGAGGAAAAGACGTACTACCGCATGGTCGATGCGGCCGCGTTCCGCGCCGGCGCCGGCAGGTTGCTGGCCGAGGTGCAGCGGATTCGCGCCGAAGGCGACTACGCCGCCGCGCACGAACTGCTCGAGACCTACGGCGTGCACTTCGACCCCGACCTGCGCGACGAGGTCGTTGCCCGCGTGGACCATCTCGACCTGCCGTCGTACACCGGTTTCGTCATGCCGCGGCTGCAGCCGGTCGTCGACGCGACCGGCGCCATCGTCGACGTCTCGATCTCCTATCCCCAGGACCTGACGACGCAGATGCTCGAGTACTCCGAGGCCCGAGGCTAGCCGTCTCCGGCGTCCGGAGGCCGAGGCCTGTTAGGATCTACGCTCCCATGTTCTCCTCGCGGGTGCCCGGAGACCTCGGCCCGAACAGCCGTGGCGGCCGCCGTCGAGCGCATGCGGTTGTCCGGGCACGATTTCGACGATCTCACGGTCAGCAATCCCACCGATGCGGCAATCGAGTATCCCGACGGGCTGCTGGACGGCCTGTCCGATGCCAGGTCCCTCCGGTACGAACCACAGCCGTTCGGCCTGCCATCGGCTCGTGAGGCCGTGTCGGCCGAGTACGCGCATCGCGGCGTGCGGGTGCCCGGCGAGCCACATCGTGCTCACGGCCAGCAGCAGCGAGAGCTACGCGCTGCTGTTCAAGCTGCTCTGCGATCCCGGCGAGTCGGTGCTGGTCCCCACGCCGAGCTATCCGCTGTTCGAGCACCTCACGCGCCTGGACTGCGTGCACGCGCTGCCGTACCGGACCGAGTATCACGGCACCTGGACGATCGATCTCGAAGACCTTCGCTATGCGATCGACGAGACGACCAGGGCGATCCTCGTCGTCAGCCCCAACAACCCGACGGGCGGATGGCTGAAGCGCGAGGAGCTGGCCGCGCTGGTCGACGTGTGCGCCGCGCACCACCTGGTGCTGATAGGCGACGAGGTCTTCGCCGACTACCCGATCGACCCGGCCCCGGGCGCCGTGCGCAGCGTCCTCGATCAAGGCGACGTGTTGACGGTCAGCCTTGGCGGGTTGTCCAAGTCGGTGGGCCTGCCGCAGCTGAAGCTCGGGTGGATGGCGCTGCGGGGGCCGGCCGTCGCTGCTGCAGTCGGCGTTGATGCGGCTGGAGATCGCCGCCGACGCGTATCTTTCGGTGGGCACGCCGGTGCAGGTCGCCGCTCCGGCGCTGCTCAAGGCAGGGCACGACGTCAGGCTTCAGATTCGACAGCGCGTCGTGAGCAACTACCGCCACTTGCTGGAGGCCGTCGGCCGGCACCCGTCCTGCCAGGCGCTTCGCGCGGAAGGCGGGTGGTCGGCCGTCCTGCGCATCCCGCACACGATGCCGGAGGACGAGTGCGTGATTCGTCTGCTGGAGCGGCAGCACCTGCTCGTGCACCCGGGCTACTTCTTCGACTTTCCCCGCGACGGCTATCTGGTCGTGAGCCTGCTCACACGTCCCGATGTGTTCCGCGGCGCCATACGACCGTCTGCTGACGGCCGTCTGCACCTGATCGGCCAACGAGTTTCTCCGCATGCGTCCACAACCGCCTCTCGGCCGAAGTGCCGGCCTCGTCGTCCCGCTGTTCTCGCTGCACTCGTCGCGCAGCGCCGGCATCGGGGACATCGGCGACCTTGCGCCGCTCGGGGCGTGGATGCGGCGCGCGGGCCTGCGTGCGCTGCAGCTGCTGCCGGTCGGCACCCTGCCTGCCGGGGAGACCTCGCCGTACTCGGCGTTGAGCGCGATGGCGATCGACCCGGTGTACATCAGCCTGGCCGACGTGCCCGAATTGGCAGGCGCTCGGCGGGGAGGTGCGCCTGCCACTGGCGGATCAGATCGCGCTCAGGGGCGCACGCGCCGCCTCCGCCGTGCGCGTACACCACCGTGCGCCAGGCCAAGCAGAGCGCGCTCGATCTGGCGTTCAGCCTGTTCTGGGACGTCGACTGGCTCCGCACGACGGCGCGCGCGGGCGCGTTTGCCGCGTACGTCGTCGTGGGAGGAGTGGTGGCTGGCCGACTACGCCCTCTATTGCGCGCTGCGGGAACGGCACGGTCGACCGCCCCTGGACCGAGTGGCCGGCGCGCGCTCGGCCACCGGCAGCCCGAGGCGCTCGAGCGAGGCGCGCCGCGAACTGGAGCGGGAGATCCTCTTTCATCAGTACGTCCAATGGATCGCCGACACGCAGTGGGAGGCGGCGCGCGAGCAGC
Source organism: Vicinamibacteria bacterium (assembly GCA_963818215.1). Lineage (GTDB taxonomy): Bacteria > Acidobacteriota > Vicinamibacteria > Vicinamibacterales > JAENWD01 > JAENWD01. The sequence goes on from CAWFRL010000021.1 coordinate 75,053, forward strand.
TGGGCGAGACCCGGCTCTTTGGCGACTTTCCGTTCATGGTCAGCGCCGACAGCGCCGACGTCTGGGCCAACCAGCACGCCTTCCGCTTCGATCGCACCGTCGGCACGCCGCCGGATGCCTTCAGTGCGACCGGCCAGGACTGGGGACTGCCCGTCTATCGCTGGGACGTGATGGCCGCCGAGGACGACCGCTGGCTGCGCCAGCGCGCGCGGCGCATGGCGCGGCTCTACGACGGGTATCGCGTCGATCACCTCGTCGGGTTCTTCCGAACATACTCACGGCGGCTCGGCGAGGCCATCGGCGAGTTCGACCCCGATGACGAGGCCGAGCAGCGCGCGCAGGGCGAGCGCATCCTGCGGTTGTTCATCGGCACCGACGCGCAGGTCACCGCGGAAGACCTCGGGCTGATCCCCGACTTCGTGCGCGCGTCGCTGGCGCGCCTGCAGGTGCCTGGCTACAAGGTGCTCCGCTGGGAGCGCGACTGGCATCGGGCCGGACAGCCAATGCTCGACCCGCGACGTTTCCAGCCGTGTCGGTGGCCACCACCAGCACGCACGACATCGAGCCGCTCGCGCTCTGGTGGGGGATGCTCGACGAGCGTGAGCGTGCCGGCGCTGCTCGGCGCGCTCGGCCTGCCGCGCCTGCCCGACGTGGGCTTCGGGCCGGACATCCGCGACGCGCTGCTGGCCCAGGCGTACGGGTCCGGCTCCGATCTGCTGCTGCTGCCGATCCAGGACGTCTTCGGCTGGGCCGATCGCGTGAACACGCCCGGCGACCGTCGGCGAGCAGAACTGGACCTGGAAACTTCCGCTGAGCGTCGAGGCGCTGTCGGCCGACGCCGACGCGCTCGAACGCGCCGATGCGCTGCGCGCGCTGGCGACGTCGACCGGGCGCATCGACGACCACGAAGGTCATGAGATCACGAGACACGTAGGACTCAAACACGCACCTAGGACGACGGATCGCACGGACGATCGTCTCCGGCCGGTCCGACGTGTCTCTGTGATTGGTCCTGTGGTTGATTAGTTCTGGGTCGTCTGTCTCGCCGGCGCGGCCGCCGGCGTCTGCGCCGGCTGCGGCTTCGGCAGCGGCTTGCGCGGCAGCGCCTGGTCGCGGTTGGCCGCGTGGTAGACGAACGAGGCGACGATGACGGCGTTCTTCATCATGTCGCCCGGCCTGCAGCCGCTCCCACACGTCCATGTTCGAGTGGTGCGTGCGCGTGTCGTACTCGACCTCGTCCTGGATGAACTGGAAGCCGGGAATGCCGACCGCGTCAAACGACAGGTGGTCGGTGCCACTGGTGTTCTGAATCGTCAGCGTCTTCATCCCCAGGTTCTCGAACGGCTGCATCCACGCGGAGAACAGCGGCGCGATGCCCTCGTTGCCCTGCAGGTAGACACCGCGAATGGCGCCCGTGCCGTTGTCGACGTTGAAGTAACCCGAGATCTTGGCGTGGGCGGGCTTCACCTGCATCGTGGTGCGGTCGGCAAACGTCGCCTTCACGTACTCGCGCGAACCAATCAGGCCCTGCTCCTCGCCGCCCCACAGGCCGAGGCGCACCGTGCGGCGCAGCTTCACGCCTGACGCCTTCAGGATGCGCAGCGCCTCGAGCATCACCGCCGAGCCGGCCGCGTTGTCGGTGGCGCCGGTGCCGCCGTGCCAGCCGTCGAAGTGCGCGCCGAGCATCACGATTTCATCGGCCTTGTCGGTGCCCGGCAATTCGGCGATGACGTTCATGCCGGCCTGGTCCTCGGTCATCGTGTTCTTGATCGTCAGCTCGACGCTGACCGGCACCTTCTTCTCGAGCGTGCGCACGAGCCGGCCGTAGTGTTCGACGGCGATGACGACTGTCGGCGGAACGACCGCCGGAAACCGCATGAAGCCCGACTGGCCCTTCGGGTTGTAGGCGCCGCCCTGCTGCACAAACAGCGTGCCGCCGTCGCCGCGCCCCGGCTCGAACACCGCCAGCACGCCTTCCGACTGCAGGAACTCCAGCCGCTTCACCGAGAAGCCGAGGGCGGCCATGTTGTAGGCGCGACGCTGCGGCCCCACGGGCTCGAAGGCCGACAGCTTGGCCAGGTCGGCGTCGGTCATCCGCGACGCCTCGGGCTCGAAGTGAGCCTTCACCTCGCGCATCGGCAGCGGGCAGGACGATCTTGCCTGCCAGCTTGCCCTTCCACTTCTCCAGATCGGCCTCGGCCTCCATCGGCGCAAAGACGACGTCGGCCGTGACCGTGCCGTCCACGCCGGGCGTCCAGGCCTTGGGCACCCCCGTGATGATCCAGGGCTGCGCGCCCGACACGACGGTGGCGGAGAATCGCTCGTTCACCCAACCGCGGCCGAACGTGCCCCACGACTCGATGCGCGGGTTGCTCGCGCCCCACTCGGTGAGCCGCTTGACGGCCCAGTCGGCGGCCGCCTTGAAGCTCGGCGAACCGGTCAGCCGCGGGCCGTACACGTCGGTCAGCCAGCTGGCGGTGTCCATCACCTGCGAGCGCTGGAAGCCCTCTTCCTTGATCTTGTAGATCGCGTCGTAATCGACTTTCTCGCTCGTCGGGGTCGCCACCTGCGCCGCCGCCGGAGCGGCCATCAACAGGGCAACGAGCAGCACATGACTCGGTCGTACGCGAGTGTTCACGGGCACCATCCTCCACAACGCCGAACAGCAGAACCAATGGCTCCAGGGTTGAGCCGCACATGAAGAAGGGACGAACGTAGAACGATAGCATGCGATCCGGCGTTACGGTCGAGCTGCCCACGGTTTCCGGCGGTCTGCCGACAGACTTGTAATCGCCCGGCCGGCCCGGCCGGCCGAACGCTGGTCCCCAGCTCGTACCTAAACGACACACCCGCAACGAGTTCATCGGCACGTCGCTCAGCGCCGGCCCGCGGTCATCGAAATTGCACTCCCGCGTGTGGGTGCCTCGGCACACTGACGGCACCCGACCATCTAAAATGACACCCGCATCCTCAGCACAGGTGCTGCCTGACGGCACGTCGTCTCCCGGCTTCGCCGATGGGTTCGGCCTGCGCAGCGCTCGCGCGAAGCGACGGGCGCCGAGCTCATCGAGACGTTGCGGCTGCACGAGGCGCTGGTCGCCGCGCCAGGCTTTGATTTCGCCCTCCGCGAACGGGTCGGCCGCCTTGCCAACTTCCGTCACGCCTACTACGCCCGCGTCCGCCGGATCAATCGCCTCGAACGCGTCGGCGTCGTACGACGAAGCATCAGGATCACGTTCGAGTAGGCGGTTGACATCAGGCGCCGCCTCGGAATGTCGGTGCGCTAGACTACGGCCAATGCCACCAAGAGGCATCACACTCGGGCTGCTCGCCGCGGCGCTGCTTGGTGCGTCGTGTGGCCGGGTGTCCGACGCGACGCCACACCGACAAGGCGCGCGGCCGGACGTCGAGCTGGCTCCCGACAGCGAGCTGGTTGCGGGCCACGTGCCCGACGGCGCGACGATGGGGTCGCTGCTTGCGCGGCCAGGACCTGGTGCCCGACGACGTCGAAGGCATGCTCGCCTCCATCGAAGGCATCTTCGACGCCAGGCGGGTGCGCACCGGGCAGGCCTTCCGCGTCGAGCGTTCCGACGAAGGCCGCGCCCGGCTGTTCGAGTACCAGATCGACCCGCTCAGTTTCCTGCGCCTGCTGCCGATGTCGGCCTCGGCCCACGACTTCACGGCCGAGGTCGTGCCCTACGCGGTGACGACGACCACCGCCACCGTGCGTGGAGCCATCGACGCCGAGACCTCGTCGTTGTTTGCGGCGATGTCGAAGGCCGGCGAGACGGCGGATCTCTCGGTGTCGCTGGCCGACGTGTTTGCCGGCGAAGTGGATTTCAACAGCGAGCTTCAACCGGGCGATCGTTTCCGCCTGGTCGTCGACAAGTCGATCCGCGATCACCGCGTCGTCGGCTACGGGCCGCTCGGCCGCGGCCACGTTGCAGAATGCCGGGCGGACGCTGGTCGCCATCAGATTCGCCCCGCCGGCGGGAAAGACCGGGTACTACGACGCGGACGGCAAGTCGCTCAAGCGGTTCTTCCTGCGCTCGCCGCTGAAGTTCGATCCCAGCATCTCCTCGGGCTTCTCGCGTAGCCGGCAGCATCCGATCCTGAACATCCGCCGCGCGCACCTTGGCGTGGACTACCGTGCGCCGTCGGGCGCGCCGGTGGTCGCCGTGTCGGCCGGCACCGTGACCATGGCGGCGTGGACCCGTGGAGGCGGACGGACCGTGAAGATCAGGCACGCCAGCGGCTACGAGACGGCCTACCTCCACCTGTCGTCGTTTGGTCCCGGCGTTCGGGCGGGGGTCCACGTCAGTCAGGGCCAGCTGATCGGACGCGTCGGCGCCACCGGGCTGGCCACCGGCGCCGCACCTGCACTACGAGTTGAAGAAGAACGGCGCGCACGTGAACCCCGCCGCCGAGCATCGCAAGCTGCCGCCGGGCGATCCCGTGCCGGCGAGTCAGATGGAGGAGTTCAAGCACGGTCCGCGACGCGGCGATGGCGTCGCTGGGCTCGGCGGGTGACGTCGATGATCGGCAGTACAATCGTCAGTTCCATGCCATCCGTCTTTCCGTTCCGCGCGCTTCGTCCCACGCCCGAGGTCGCCTCCCGCGTCGCCGCCGTCCCCTACGACGTCGTCACGACCGACGAGGCTCGTGAGCTGGCCAGCGGCAACCCGCTCAGTTTCCTGCACGTCTCGCGCCCCGAGCTCGGGCTGCCGCCCGACACGAATCCCTACGCGGACGTCGTGTACGAGTCTGCGCAGCGGAACTTCGCGCAGCTGGTCGCATCAGCGCCGCTGGTCTACGAGGAGCAGCCCAGCCTCTACCTGTACCGTCTGCAGATGGGCGCGCACGTGCAGACGGGCCTTGCCGCGTGCTATTCCGTCGACGAATACGACGGCGACCTCATCCGCAAGCACGAGAAGACGCGCAAGGACAAGGAGGACGATCGCACACGGCACATCGTCGATCTGCGAGCGCAGACGGGGCCCGTGTTTCTCACGTATCCAGCCGTGCCGGCGATCGACGCCGCCACGGATGAGGCCGTCGACGGGCGCGCCGCTTGTTCGACTTCACGGCCGTCGACGGCGTGCGGCACACGATCTGGCGGGTTCCGGACCCGTTGGCCGACGAGGCTGGTCGCGCCTGTTTGCCGACGGTGCCGCTGCTCTACATTGCCGACGGGCATCATCGGGCGGCCAGCGCCTCGCGCGCGCGGCAGCGCCTGGCGACGCCCGGTGTGGCGTCAGAGGCCGACACGTTCCTGGCGGTCGCCTTCCCGCACGACCAGATGCAGGTGCTGCCCTACAACCGGACGGTGAAGGACCTTCACGGCAAGCGACCCGGCGAGTTCCTCGAAGCGCTGGAGCAGAGCCATGCCGTCACGCCGGGCCCGGCGACGCCGCAGCGGAAGGGCGAGGTGTCGATGTTCCTCGCCGGTCACTGGTACACGGTGACGCTGAACCCTCCCGGAGCAGGCGCCTCGCCGAGCGCCGCGCTCGACGTGTCGCTGCTGCACGATCAGATCCTCGCGCCGCTGCTGGCGATTGGCGACGTGCGCGTGGACAAGCGGATCGACTTTCTGGGCGGCGCGCGCGGCACCTCCGCGCTCGAGCGCGCCGTCGGCAGCGGCGCGGCGGCGGTCGCCTTCTCGATGTACCCGGTCGATGTCTCCGACTTGATGACGATCTCCGACGCCGGCGAGATCATGCCGCCCAAGTCGACGTGGTTCGAGCCGAAGCTGCGCGATGGACTCTTGATTCACACGATCTGATGACGACCGTCAACCACAGAGACACGGAGACACGGAGGACGCACGGAGAAGAATTTTGGTACTGTTCGGATGCACCCAGGCGCAGGGGCACATCCCGACGAACCCAAAGCATCCTCTGTGCGTTCTCCGTGTCTCTGTGTCCCTGTGGTTAACGGCCGTCATCGAGCAGACACCTATGGTCGTACTTGTCGCTGACGCGTTCGAGCAGTCCGGCATCGACGGCCTGAAGGCCGCCGGGTGCGAGGTCGTCCACGACCCGTCGCTCGACGGCGAGGCGCTGGCGGCGGCGCTGCGGCCACACCCGCGCCGACGTGCTGGTCGTCCGTTCGACCAAGGTCACCGCGGCGATGATGGATGCCGGCGCGCTGGCGCTGGTCGTCCGGGCCGGCGCCGGCTACAACACGATCGATGTCGCCGCGGCGTCTGCGCGCGGGATCTACGTCTCGAATTGCCCGGGCCGCAACGCCGTGGCGGTTGCCGAGCTGACGCTCGGGCTCATCCTGGCGCTCGATCGCCGCATTCCGGACAACGTCGCCGCGTTGCGCGCCGGGACGTGGGACAAGAAGACGTTTTCCAGGGCGGCGGGTCTCAAGGGCAAGACGCTTGGCCTGCTGGGCTTCGGCGCGATTGGGCGCGAGGTGGCGCTGCGGGCCCAGGCGTGCGGCCTGCACCTGCTCATCTGGAGCCGCAGTCTCGATCCGGCGACCGACCCGACGACGCTCGGGCTGCAGAACCGCGCCGACTCGCACGTCACGACTTGCAGGCTCGGCCGGCGAGGTCGCCGCCGGCTGCGACATCCTCAGCATCCATGTCGCGCTGGGGCCGGAGACGCGCGGCCTGGTCGACGCCGCGTTGCTCGCCCGGCTGAAGCCCGGCGCCTTCGTGGTGAACACCGCCCGCGCCGAAGTCGTGGACTACGCGGCGCTCGAGGCGGCGACTCGCGACAAGGGTCTTCGCGTGGCCCTCGACGTCTTCCGGGATGAGCCGTGCGGCCGGCACGGCCGAGTACCGCGACCCCCTGCTCGACCTGCCGAACGTCTACGGCACGCACCACATCGGCGCGTCAACCGAGCAGGCGCAGGAAGCCATCGCCGCCGAGACCGTCCGGATCGTCGCGCACCTTCAAGCGCAGCGGCAAGGTGCCCAACTGCGTGAACCTGGCGACGCGGACGCCGGCCACTCACATGCTCGTCGTGCGCCACCGCGACAAGCCCGGGGTGCTCGCGCACGTCTTCGACCAGCTGCGTGCCGCGGCCATCAACGTCCAGGAGACCGAGAACGTCATTTTTGCCGGCGCCGAGGCGGCCGTGGCCCGCATCAACCTCGACGGGCGGCCCAGCGACGCCGTGCTGGCGCTCATCACGTCCGGGAATGAGCACGTGTTGAGCGTGCAGATTGGTGGAGCTGACCTAGTAGCCGCTTTCGCCACAATCACGAAGGCACGAAGGGCACGAAGGCACGATGACGAAGTACAATCAGGGCTTTCTTCGTGCCTTCGTGCCTCTCGTGCCTTCGTGATTGTGGATTCGTCATGGAGTACGTGAATGTCGACCACCACCGCCCGCGTCTACAACTTCTCCTCCGGGCCTGCCGTCCTGCCAGTCCCGGTGCTCGAACAGATCCAGCGCGACCTGGTGACGCTGCCGGGCATCGGCATGTCGATTCTCGAGGTCAGCCACCGCTCGAAGGTCTTCGAGGACGTCATTCAGCAGGCCGAGGCCGACATCCGGGCGCTGGCCAACATCCCGGCACAACTACAAGGTCCTGTTCCTGCAAGGCGGCGCAAGCCTGCAGTTCTCGATGGTGCCCCTCAACCTGCTGACGGCCGGGACCACGGCCGACTACGTCATCACGGGATCGTGGACCGACAAGGCGGCCAAGGAAGCCCGGAAGGTCGGCAGCGTCCACATCGCCGCCACCACCGAGGCCGACAACTTCACCCGGATTCCGTCGCCAGAGCGAGCTGTCGCTCACGCGCGAACGCCGCCTACGTGCACCTCACGTCGAACAACACGATCGAGGGCACCCAGTGGCACTGCGCTGCCCGAAGTCGGCGACGCGCCGCTGGTGAGCGACGCCTCGTCGGATTTGTTCTGCCGGCCGATCGACATCTCCAGGTACGGCCTCATCTACGCCGGCGCGCAGAAGAACCTCGGGCCGTCCGGCGCCACGCTGGTCATCATCCGCGAGGACCTGCTGGCGCGGTCGGCCAAGTCGCTGCACACGATGCTCAACTACGCCGTGCACGCGGAGAACGGCTCGCTCTACAACACGCCGCCGTGCTTTGCGATCTACACGCTGGGCCTGGTGATGCGGTGGCTGCGCGATCGCGGCGGGCTCGACGCCGTGGGCGCGGTCAACCAGCGGAAGGCGGGCAAGCTCTACGCGGAGCTCGACCGCACGGGCTACTGGCGTCCGACGGCTCGCACCGAGGACCGCTCGCTGATGAACGTCACGTTCCGCCTTGCCACGGAAGAGCTCGAGAGCAAGTTCGTGAAGGAGTCCACCGCCGCCGGCTTCGACGGCCTCAAGGGCCACCGCTCCGTCGGCGGGATGCGCGCGTCGATCTACAACGCGTTTCCCGAGGAAGGCGTGGACGCGCTGGTGGAGTTCATGCGGGAGTTCGAACGGAAGAACGGGTAGTCGCACGATCACAGCCGATCGGCGGCCGGTGCGACCGCCGTCCGCGTCCCGCCTGCGACGGCGGCGTCGCGGCCCTGCGTGCCGTCGCCTCGCGCCAGGCTTTCCTGCGGGACGACGGAGCCCTCGTAGAAGCCTTTCCAGTGCTCCAGCACGTCGGGCGCCTGGCCGTGGATCTCGAGCCAGGTCAGCGCTTCCTGGAACGGGCCCCGGTGCAGCAGCGCGCGCTTGGCGCGCGGTGAAGCCTCGAGGTCCAGCAGCCGCCGCTGAAGGCTGAGAATCTGCCGCAGCCGCTCGACGTCCCGGCGCGGCAACTGCATCCGTCCCAGCGTCACCAGCGGCTCTTTCTCCGGTTCCTGGCCGTCCTCGAAGTGCCGCGGCCGGCGTCCCGCGGTGAACCCCTGCGGCACCAGCAGCGTGCCCAGCAGCACCGCGTTGGTGAGCGATTCCGGCATCGCCTCGAAGCGATGCCGGTACCGATCGAGGGCGGCCGCGTACGGCCACAGCGCCTGGCCGCGATCGCGAATCAGTTCCGGCGCCAGGTGCTCGAGCAGGCCGACTTCCGCCAGCTGGTGAAACGCGCGCTCGGAGGCGCCCGAGCGGAGGATCTTGTAGAACTCCTCCAGGAGCCGCGCCGCCGACGCCTTCGCGATGAGGCCCGCGTGCCGGCGAATGGCGTCGACGACCGGCGGATCGACGATGAAGTCGAGCCGCGCGGCCAGCACGATCGCGCGCAGCATGCGCACCGGATCCTCTTCGAAGCGCACGTCGGGATCGCCGATGCAGCGGATGACCCGCGCCTTGATGTCTTCGAGACCGCCGGTGTAGTCGATGATCGAGAACGTCGCGATGTCGTAGAAGAGCGCGTTGACCGTGAAGTCGCGGCGGAACGCGTCTTCTTCCGGCGTGCCAAACGTGTTGTCGCGGAAGTGCAGGTGCGGCTTGTCGCGGTCGCGGCGGCCCGGCTCCTGCGCCTCGGCGATCTCGGCCTCCTGCGCGGCCTGCTCGGCCGCCGCCGACTGCTCGGCCACCTCCGCCTCGCTCAACTGCCGGCGGAAGGTCGCGACCTCGATCGTCTTGGTGCCGAACTTCACGTGCGCCAGCCGAAAGCGGCGTCCGATGATCCAGCAGTTGCGAAACAGCTTCTTGACCTCGTGCGGGTGCGCCGAGGTGCCGATGTCGAAATCCTTCGGACGGCGTCCCAGCAGCAGGTCGCGGACGCTGCCGCCGACCAGATACGCCACGTGGTCGCTGTGCCGCAGGCGCTGCAGCACCTTCAACGCGTCCGGGTCGATGAGCGATCGTGAGATCGGATGGCTTTCTCTCGGAATGACCGTCGGCGTGACCATTGGGCGTTCTGGCGCGCATTCTATCAAATGCCGGGGGTTTGCCGCTGCAAGTGCTTTTGTCTCAATGGCTTATGCGACGCGTCTGACGCTGTAGTAGCATGAGGCCATGAGACGCGTGGCTTTCGCCGTCGCCGCTTGTCTGCTGGCCGGTTCGGCCCTGGCCGAGGCGGCCAGCCGCACCAACGACGCGCGAAAGCTCTACAACCAGGAGCTCTACGAGCTGGCCATCAAGGCCGCGACCGAGGCCCGCCAGGCCGGCGACGCCGTCGACGAGGCCAGCCTGATCTTTGCGCGCGCCCATCTCGAACGCTTCCGGCAGACCCGCGACGCGCACAACCTCAGCGAGGCGCAGGCGGCGCTGCGCGGCATCGATGCCACGCAGCTGTCCGCGGAGGCGCAGACCGAGTTCACGCTCGCCCTGGGCCAGTGGTTGTTCCTGGCCGACAAGTTCCGTGCGGCCGCTGAGCTGTTCGACTCGACGTCGACCCGGGTCGACAGCCTGGGACCGGCTGCGCGCGACCGCGTGCTCGACTGGTGGGCGACCGCGATCGACCGGCAGGCCCAGGAAGATCCCGCGCACCGCGCCGCGCTCTACCAGCGCATCATCGACCGGATGGAGGACGAGCTCCGTCTGCAACCGGGCTCGACCGCTGCAGGCTACTGGCTTGCCGCCGCGGCGCGATCGCTTGGCGACACCGACCGTGCCTGGCACGCCGCGCTGGCCGGGTACCTGCGCGCGCGCGTCGCCCCCGACCGCGGCGTCGCGTTGCGCGCCGACCTCGATCGGCTCGTCGCCACGGCCGTGATTCCCGAGCGTGCCCGCCAGATCACCAGCCCGACCGGCGACGTCAGACCCGCGATCGAAGCGATGACGGCCGAGTGGGAACAGATGAAGGCGCTCTGGAACTGACGCTGACCGTGCTGCGTGCCGGCTGCGTACGGTCCGAGCCGGCTGGTCCGGTCGCCTGTCGTGCATCCCACGCGGTGCGCGCCACCGTCGCGACCATGATGATCGCCCCGCCGACCAGGGCCCAGTGCCCGGGCTGTTCGCCGTGCACGAGCCACGCCCAGATTGGATTCAGCACCGGTTCGAGCAGCAGCAGCAGCGACGCTTCCAGCGCCGGCACGCCCCGGATGCCAGTCGACCAGGCAGACATAGGCCAGCCCGATCTGGATGACGCCCAGGAATGCCAGGATCGCCAGGTCGCGCGCCGGGAGTTGCTCGACCGGCAGCGCCAGGCCGAGCGTCAGCACGCACGCCAGCACGTTTCCCGCCACCAGCGACGGTTGCGTCGCCGCCGGGTCGTCGGACCGTCGTCCCAGCCACCGCAGGCCCATCACCGTCGCCGCCCACGTGAGGCCGCTCGCGAGCGCCGCCATGTTGCCCAGCGTGGGATTCGGCGCCGTCTCGCGCGCCGGCTCCTGACCCAGGAAGAACGCCCCCAGACCCAGCCCAGCGCCGCCATGAACACGAGGTCGGCGCCGCTGACCCGCTCGCGAAGCAGCACCGGCGCCGCCAGCAGGATGTACAGCGGCGCGGTGCCCTGCAGGTAGATCGCATTTGCGGCCGTCGTGTTCTTGTTGGCGAAGACGAAGAACACCAGCGTCGCGGCGTACACGATGCCGACCAGCCAGGTGGCGCGATCGGGCACGCGGCGCGCGCCACGCAGCATCACCAGCACCGCCAGCGCGGCGATGCCCGACCGAAAGCTCGCCACCTGCCACGCCGTCAGCGACGTGGCCTTGATGGCCGCGCCGCCCGTCGAAAACAGGACCGCGGCCGCGAGCACGAGGAGACGGGCACGCATCCGTAATCGTGCAATCGTCAATCGTGCAATCGTCAATTCTTCGCGTCCTTCCAATTCCCCCCGACTCCGATGTCGACGTCGAGGGGCACGGCGAGGCTGGCGGCGCCGCTCATCTTCTCGCGCACCAGCGCCGAGATCTCGTCCACGGCCTCCGCGCGCGCTTCGAGCACCAGCTCGTCGTGCACCGTGAGAATCATCCGGGCGACCGGCGTTCCGACTGCCGGCGTTGCGACGCCCGAGCTCGTCATCGAGCGCGATCATGGCCAGCTTCAGGATGTCGGCGGCCGTGCCCTGAATCGGCATGTTGACGGTCATGCGCTCGGCGGAGGCCCGCACCTGGCCGTTGCGGCTGATGATCTCCGGCACCAGGCGTCGGCGCCCGAACATCGTCTTGACCACGCCGGTGGCACGCGCCTGGTCGAGCGTCCGGTCGATGAACGCGCGCACGCGGGGGAACCCGGCGAAATACGCGTCGATGAACTCCTGCGCCGCCTGTTGCGTGACGCCGATGTCTTTGGCCAGCGTGAAGGCCGTCTTGCCGTACAGCAGCGCGTAGTTGACGATCTTCGCGCGCCGGCGCAGCTCGTGCGGACTCAGGCCGCTGTCGGCGCCGAAGACCTTGAGCGCCGTCTGATCGTGGATGTCGTCGCCGCGCTGAAACGCGGCGATCAGCGTCTCGTCGCTCGACAGGTGCGCCAGCACCCGCAGCTCGATCTGCGAGTAGTCGGCGGAGATCAGGACGTTGCCCGGCTCGGCGACGAAGGCGCGGCGGATCTCGCGCCCCAGATCCGAACGAATGGGGATGTTCTGCAGGTTCGGGTCGCTGCTCGACAGCCGCCCCGTTGCGGCGACGGCCTGGTTGAACGAGGTGTGCACGCGGCCCGTCTGCCGGGTCGACCAGTTGAGGCAGCGCGTCGATGTAGGTGCCTTTGAGCTTCTGCAGGCCCCGCCAGTCGAGCACCAGCCGCGGCAGATCGTGCGTGGCGGCAAGCTCCTCGAGCACCTCGACGGCGGTCGATACCGCGCGCGTCTTGCCGGTGCGCTTCAGCGACGGCAGCTCCAGCTTCTCGAAGAGGACCTCGCCGAGCTGCTTCGGCGAGTTGATGTTGAACTCGACGCCCGCCAGGTCGAAGATCTTCCGGCTGAGGGCGGCCAACTCCTTCTCGACGTGGGCCGATTGCGCGGCCAGCACCGCGCTGTCAATCCGAACGCCGGCCTGCTCGATTCCGACGAGCACGTCGATGAGCGGCCGTTCGAGCGTCTCCCAGACACGCGTGAGATCTTCGGCGTCGAGGCGTGCCGGAAGATCGTGCGCCAGTTGCAGCGGCAGGTCCGCACGCTCGGCCGCGAAGTCGCGGACGACGTCGGCCGGCAGATCCGCCAGCGCCGTCGCCTTGATGCCCTTGCCGGTGAGCGACTCTTCGGTGACTGCCTTGTAGCCGAGATGCTCGAGCGCGGTGTCGTCGAGGCTGTGCGCGGACCGAGTCGGGTCGATCAGGTAGCTGGCGATCATCGTGTCGAAGGCGAGACCGCCCAGCGTGACGCCCTGTCGCCCGAACATCAGCGCCGCCGACTTCAGGTCGTGCCCGACCTTGGCGACGCGATCGTCGGCGAGCACCGGGCCCAGCACGGCCATGACCGTCTCGAGTTCCAGTCCGTCGCCGGAGTCGAGCAGCGATCCGGCCCGGCGCGACACCGGCACGTACCACGCCGTGCGCGGCGCGGTGGCCACCGCGACTCCGATCACTCGCGCGCGCAGGGGCGAGGTGCCGTCGGAAACGACATGCACGCCGATGCGGCCGGCCTGGCGGATCGAGGCGGCCAGCGCCTGCAGATCCGCCTCGGTCGTGACGAGCGTGTAGGACTTGGCGACCGTGTCGGCCGTTGGCGCGTAGTCCATCAACAGCGTGCGGAAGCCGAGGCGGCTGAACAGGTCGTAGCACCGCTGTCGCGACGGCCCGCGATACTCGAAGGTCCTAACGTCGGCCTCGACGGGCACATCCGTGCGGATGCGCAGCAGTTCCCGGCTCTGTCGCGCGGCGTCGGCGTTTGCCAGCAGCGCTTCCCGGTACCGCTTCTGCGGAACCTCGGCAGCGCGCTCGAGCAGCGTGTCGAGCGAGCCATGAGTCGAGATCAGATCGCGCGCGCCCTTCTCGCCGATCCCGGGCACGCCCTTGATGTTGTCGATGGAATCGCCCATCAGCGCCAGGACATCGACGACCTGAGCGGGAGCGACGCCGAACTTCTCCTTGCACGCCCTCGGGATCGAACCACGTGCCTTCATCGCGCGGGTTGAACACGCGGATGGGACCGCCGACCAGCTGGAAGAAGTCCTTGTCGCCGGTCACGATCGCGACCTCGTGACCCGAGGCCGCCGCCCGCACGGCCAGCGTCCCAATCACGTCGTCGGCTTCGAAGCCCGGCGCGGTGAAGATCGGCACGCCCATCGCTTCGCACGCTTCGTGGACCCAGGCAATCTGCTCGGCCAGATCGTCGGGCATCGGCGTGCGATTGGCCTTGTAGTCGGTGGCCAGCTGATCGCGAAACGTGGGACCCGCCAGGTCGAACGACGCAGCGATGTACTCGGGCTTGTGATCCGCCAGCAGCTTGCGCAGCATCGTGACGAAGCCGTAGACGGCATTGGTGGATTTGCCGTCGGGGCCGCTCAACCCGCGGATCGCGTGATAGGCGCGATACATCTGGTTGTTGGCGTCGATGAGGAACAGGCGCGAGCGTGGTGTCATGCCGGAGATCGGGCGGAAAATCGAGCGAAAAAGCGAGTCAGTATATCATTCGGTTTTGTGACGATCCGACAGGCGGCGACCGTGGGCCGCTGGTGTTCGCTGACGCTTCTGGTCGCAGGCGCGATGCTGGCGAGCGCCTGCACGACGCTGCTTCCGCGGCAATACGAGTACGACGAAGAGGTGAACCTGTCGCTGGACGGATCGGCGACGGTCTACGTCAACGGGTCCGTTCCCGCCTTTGTCGCGCTGCACGGGATCGACCTCGACACGCAGCCCACCGCGAGGCTCGACCGCGCGGCCGTGCGGCGGTTCTTCACGTCGGAGGCGACGACGGTCACGCGCCTGAGCGCGTCGCGTCGCAATGGGCGGCGGTTCATTCACCTCCGGCTCGCGGTGCAGCGACGTGCGGCGGTTGTCGCAGGCGGCGCCGTTTTCGAGGGCGACCTACGCGATGCAGCGGCGGGGCGATCAGCACGTCTACACGCAGATCGTCGGCGCTCCGGCGGGCCGCGACGTCGGCGACGTCGGATGGCGTGGCAACGAGCTGGTGGCGTTCCGCATGCACCTGCCGGCGCGGATCCTGTACCACGACGCGCCGTCAAAGCAGGTGGAGCGCGGCAACATCCTGGTCTGGGAACAGACGCTCGCCGACCGCCTGAAGGGCACGCCGGTCCACATCGAGGCGCGGATGGAAGGCCAGTCGATCCTGTACAGCGCGATCACGCTCTTTGGCGCGATGGCCGCGGTGGTGATCGTGCTGTTTGCGGGAATTATCTGGTGGGTCGTCAGGAAGGGACAGGGCTGACAGGACTGACAGTGACGAGTTACGAGGCAGTGCAAGGTACGAGTACGAAGATCTCGCGGATGGCACCCGCATCCTGCGGCATTCGTACTCGTAACTCGTCGCTCGTAGCTCGCAGTGTCAGAGCTTCTCAGCCAGCACCTTCATCTCCGCATCGGTCTTCAGTTCGTTCTTCACCGAAAACGCCCCGAAGGTCGTCGCCAGCGAGCGGGCGACCATGCGCTCGACGTTGCTGTTCACCACGCCCGTGAGCGTCACATGGCCGCGCTCGACGATGATGTGAATCGGCGGGCTGGCCATCGCCGCGTAGTGCGAGAAGTTCGAGTTGCCGTAGATCGCGCGCGCGATGCGGTACCGCAGGTCGTCGTCGTACGGCGAGACCGGGAGCACGCCCAGTTCGTTGCGCACCGACGACACGCCCTCCACGCGGCTGACGATGCGGCCGATGTCGTCCTTCTTGAACGGCATCGTGACCCGACCGCTGAGCACGACCACGCCGTCTTCGGCAAGGCCGACGCGGACATCGTCGAAAATCGTGAAGCGGGTGTACTTCCGAACTTCGCTGCTGATGTCGTTGACGATCTGCAGGCTCTTGCGTTCGTTGACGTCGGCAATCGCCGACGTGGAAAAGAGCGCGAAAGCCAGCGCCATCAGAAATGACTTCTTCAACATGATGGATGCCTCCTCGTGCCAGCCACCCTGGCTGGCAGCGCTGACGTCTATCCATTTGATCAAGGCGCGTGCCAAAGGTTTCCGCGTTGAAAGGCGCTGGATTGCCGAGGCGGGACTGAAAGTGGCCTGTCACAGGCGGACAAGGACAAAGGACAAAGGACAAGGCGAACCTTCGTCCTCGTCCTTCGTCCTTCGTCCCTTATGATGCCTTCCGTGTCGCCGCTCCTCTCTGCAGTAGCGCTCTCCCTTGCCGGCAGCCTTGGCGGGCTGCTGTGCGCGTCGTTGCTCCTGCTGCTGCCCGCCTCCCAGCGCGCGCGCCTGGTGCCGTGGCTGGTGAGCTACGCCGTGGGGGCACTGCTGGGCGTCGCGCTGATGGCGCTGCTGCCCGAGGCGCTCGAGCTCCGGTCCGCGCCGCAGGTGTTCGGCACGCTGCTGGCGGGAATCCTCGGCTTCTTCGTCCTCGAAAAGGCCGTCCTCTGGCGACACTGTCACACCGACACCTGCGAGGTGCATGGCGTCTCGGCGTCGCTGGTGCTGATCGGAGGCGCCGTTCACAACTTCGTGGACGGCGCGATGATCGGCGCCGCGGTGCTGACCTCGGTGCCGCTTGGCATCAGCACGGCCGCGGCCGTTGCCGCGCACGAAGTGCCGCAGGAAATCGGAGACTTCGCCGTGCTGCTCCACGCCGGGTACAGCAGAGGCCGGGCGCTGGCGTTGAACGTCTTGTGCGGGCTGGCCAGCGTCGCCGGCGCGGTCGGGGGCGGTGTTGCTCGTGAACATCCTGCCGGGGATGCTGCCGTACCTGCTGGCCGTCGCCGCGTCGAGCTTTCTCTACGTCGCGATGTCGGACCTGATTCCCGACCTGCACCATCGCGGCCCGAGCGGCGCCGTGGCAATTCGCCAGGTCGTCTTGATCGGGCTCGGCATGGCGACGGTGCTGTTGCTCTAGGTCACGACGCCATGTAGCCCTTGCGCGCCCGCACGCGGTAGCGCTGGTCCCGCACTTCGACCCGAATCGTGTGCCACCGGCCGTCCTTCTTGGCCGCCGCCGGATAGGCCAGGAAGTACTGCTGGCTCAACTCGTCGGCGATGCCGCTGGTTGCCGGATCGAGGTCGCGGCTCGTCTTCACGATCTCGGTGCGGCCGCCGCTGTCGTCGGTGAGCTCGCGCAACGCCGCGGCGTTCACCCGGTCGCTTTGTTGATACGTGCCGCTGGTGCGCCTCCGCCGCCGCCCCACGGCGGCGGCTGGCCGGGATAGGGGCGCCGGCGTCCGGGAATCGGGAACGGAAAGGGCAGCCGCACGGGCGGCCGTCCGAACGGGCCTCCCGAACTGGTGTATTCGCCCTCGCCGTCGATGCCGACCGCATAGACGAGCACCTCGGTCTCGCGGATGAGCCGCTTGAGATCCGGCACCGCCGTCGAGCTGTTCGTGTCGTTGCCGTCCGAGATCACGACGATCGCCTTCTTGCGATTCCGCCCGCTGTCGGCCAGCGGCACGGCTTCGGCCAGCGTGTCGTACATCGCGGTGCCGCCGCGTGGAACGATGCGGCGCATCGCTCGACTCAATCGCGGCACGATCGGTCGTCCAGTCCTCGAGCAGGAACGGGATCGCTGCTGAACTGGTAGAGGAACACCTCGTCCTCCGGGCCCAGCAGTTCCAGGAGAAAGCGGTCGAGCGCGCTGCGCGCGTGGTCCCATTTTTCTCCGGCCATGCTGCCGCTGGTGTCGACGACCAGGCCCAGGCTGACCGGCACGCGCTCGTTGCTGAAGTGGGTGATCTTGCTGCTCGACGCCGTCCTCGTAGACGACGAAGTCGTCCTGCCGCAGGCCGGAGATGTAGCGGCCGTTGAGGTCGCTGACGCTGACGGCCACGTTGATCAGCTCCACTCCCGTGCGGAAGCGGAAGCCGTCGCCTTCCTGGCGGGGCGCGGGCTGCTGCGCCGACGGCAGCGCGCCGGACGCGACCAGCAGCGCGGCCAGGCCGAGAGTCAAGCGAGTTCGCGCGGTCATCTCGTCACCTGGGCCTTCACCGAAGAAAGCGCCACCGGTTCGCGGCGGTCGAGGTGTGGCACCACGCCGTCCTCGGTACGGAAGCTGACACGATAGCGGCCCGACGCCCGCCGACTGCGGCACGGAGATCGCAAACGGCGACTCGTCGCCGGCACCCAGTTGCGGGAAGTCCAGCTGGACGCGGCCGCTGGCGAGAAACGTGCCCTGGCGATCGAAGGTGAAGGCCACCGCCGACAGCCCCGTGATCGTCCGCCCGGCGTGCGGGTTGCGCACCAGCCCCGACACGATCAGCGTATCGCCCTGGCGCTCGTGCCGCAACGAGACCAGTTCGAGCGGCACAGAAGCCGCCGGCGCCGCGGCCGTGGCACCGTGCGGACGGTTCCACACGTAAATCCCCGTCAGCGCCAGCCCGACGACCAGCACGCCGATGGCCGGCACCAGCATCCAGCCTGGCGCTGCGCGTGGGGCGTCGGTGACCGCGCTGCCAAACATCGGCGCACCGACGATGCCGTCGGGCGCCTCCGTCGCGCTCCACGTGTCCGAACCGCCTTCGCCGATCAGTTCCGTCAGCGCGGCCGCCCTGCGCGTCGGAGCGGTCGCGTTCCTCCCGGGTGAGCCGCAGGACGTAGAAGAGCAGCGCGCCGGCCAGGCCGAGCGCCCCGAACGTCACGGCGACGAGCAAAGCAGTCATTGCCTGGATTCCTCACCGAAGCTTGAACTCCATCGCCACTTCCACGAGCACGTCCACCGGCGCGCCCCTGCGGGTGGCCGGCGCGAAGCGCCACCGGCGCACGGCCGCGATGGCGCGCTCGTCGAGCCCGTGTCCCAGACCCTGCAGCACGCGGACGTCGCCAACCGACCCGTCGTGGCGCACGACGATCTCCATGACGACGTCGCCTTCGATGCCGCGGCGGCGTGCCTCTTCGGAGTAGTCCGGCTTGACCTCCTTCAGCAGCGACGGCGGCTCGATCCCGCTTCCGGGCCGATACGGGCCTCCGCCCGTGCCGCCGCCCGAGCCCTCGCCGATGCCGGAGCCGTCACCTTCGCCGATTCCGACGCCGGAGCCAGTCCCGACGCCTCCACCCTCGCCAGGTCCGCGAGACGGCGCTTCTGCCGGCGTCTGCTCGAGCGCGCCCGGACGCGTCTGCTCGTTGGCGGCAATCGCCACGACGGGCGCTTCAACCGGCGGCAGCGGCTCGGGCTCGACCTTTGGCGGCTCGGGATCCGGCGGCTTCGGCTGTGGCTCGGGGACCACGGGCGTCTCGCGGACGGGCAGGGGGCTGTCGATCTTACGCGTGCCCTCACGCTTCGCCTTTGGCGGCGGCAGTTTCTGCTTGAGGCCGCCGCCACCGCCGCCACCGCCGGGTCCGGGCAGGGCGAGATAGACGAGCCGCATTTTCTCCGGCGCGCACCGCCTCGGAGTCCGAGACGGCCGACGCCTGACCCAGTCCCAACGTCGTGGCCAGCACGATGGCGGCAACCAGGCCGGCGTGCAGGCTGCTCGACAGCGCCAGCGGACCCCTGTAGGCGCGGGTCGATTCGGTCCGCGCGCCAAACATCGGCTGCGCTGTCGCGGATCGGCGATCGGCAGGGTCAAGGCGATCGTGCCGCGCCGGATCGCCCGGCCCGCGCGCACGGCCTCGGCGGCCGACAGCCAGAGGCCGCCGCCGGCCGGCAGCGGGCGAATCGCCCCCGCTTCGACCCACGCGGCTATCTCGACCGGCGACGCACCGGTGGCGCGCGCGAGATCGCGCGTCGAGAACACGTCGGGCGCCAACGCCGTCGAGTCGGACCTTACAGCCATACCTTCGCGGCAGGTACAGGCAAAAGGGTTGCCGGATTGCCGACTGGCGGAAGTGACTGATATACGGCGGATTTACGATCGGCGTGTCCGCCGGTACTGTCCCTGCAGGAGCACAGCTCAGGCGAACGCTTCGACAAACAACAGCCCGTCGCGACCCCCAATGGGTCTGGGGCGCTGCCACCCCTGGCCGGACAGGGTCTCGACGATCGATTCGGGCGAAACCTCGGCAGGCTTGGCGCTGAGGCGCGCCAGCAACCCGGTGCGGAGCGTCCCGGTGACGACGATGATGCGGCCTCCGCCGCGGACGGCATCGCGCGCGCCGGCGGCCGCCGGCGCCCAGTCGCCGCTGGCTTCGACCACGGCCAACTCGAAGGAGCGATCGGTCGGGAAAGCGATCGGCGACTTCGACCAGCAGGCCCTCGCGAGTCGCGGCGGCTTCAAGGGCCGCGGTGGACTCGGGAGGGCCGACGACCAGGCACCGGCCCGACAGGCCCGTTCGCGCCGCCAGCGGCAGGACCAGGGCGGCGGATTGGCCCGCAAACACGACCGTGTCGCCCAGGCGCGCCCCGCTCATCGAGACGACCAGCGGCTCGTCGCCGGTCGCGGACTTGCGCAGGAAGGGGAGCCTCATTCCCACATTAGACACCCACGGGGAATTGCAGATTGCCGATTGCAGAATGCCGCAGGATTGCGCAGAGCTCACGGGCAGGCGGCCTGCTAGTAATCGTTTTCATGGCCTGATATAGTCCGATTTGCCATGAAAACTGTTGAGATAGCGCCCGCGACGGGCAAACTCGGAATTCTGCTGGTCGGCCTTGGCGCCGTCAGCACCACCGTCATCGCCGGCGTGCTTGCCATTCGCCGGGGCCTCTCCAAGCCGATCGGCTCGCTGAGCCAGATGGGCACCCTGCGTCTGGGCAAGCGCACGGACAACCGTTCGCCACGAATCGCCGACGTCCTGCCGCTTGCCGGGTTGGACGACGTCGTGTTTGGCGGGTGGGATCTGTTCGACGACAACTGCTACGAGGCGGCCAGGACGGCGGGCGTGCTCGATGCCGACCTGCTCGAGCAGATCCGGCCCGAGCTGGAGGCCATCAAGCCGTGGCCCGCCGTCTTCGACCGGCAGTACGTGAAGCGGCTCGACGGTCCCAACGTCAAGAAAGGGCCGCACAAGCTGGACCTGGCCAATCAGGTCGTCGCCGACATCCGCAAGTTCAAGGCGGACCACAAGCTCGATCGGCTCGTGATGGTGTGGTGCGGCAGCACCGAGATCTTCATGGGCGAGTCGCCCGCGCATCAGTCGCTGGCGGCGTTTGAAGCGGGCCTGCTCGCCAACGACGTGACGATCCCGTCGAGCATGATCTACACCTACGCCGCGCTCAAGGAGGGCATCCCGTTTGCCAACGGCGCGCCGAACCTGTCGTGCGACATCCCGGCGATGGTGGAGCTGGCCGCGCTGACGAAGACCCCCATCGTCGGCAAGGACCTCAAGACCGGGCAGACGCTGATCAAGACGATCATCGCGCCGGGCCTGAAGGCGCGCCTGCTTGGCGTCGAGGGGTGGTACTCGACCAACATCCTGGGCAACCGTGACGGCGAGGTGCTCGACGACCCCGAGTCGTTCAAGACCAAGGAAGAGAGCAAGAAATCGGTGCTCGACTACATCTTCCAGGCGCACCTCTACCCGGATCTCTACAAGCGAGGTCCACCACGTCGTGCGCATCAACTACTACCCGCCGCGGGGAGACAACAAGGAAGGCTGGGACAACGTCGATCTGGTGGGTTGGCTGGGCTACAAGATGCAGCTCAAGATCAACTTCCTGTGCCGCGACAGCATCCTGGCGGCGCCCATCGTGCTCGACGTCGCGCTGTTTCTCGACCTGGCCAAGCGCGCCGGGCCTGTCAGGGATCCAGGAGTGGCTGTCTTTCTACTTCAAGAGCCCGCAGCACGCCCCGGGCCTCTACCCGGAGCACGACCTGTTCATCCAGCTGATGAAGCTGAAGAACACGATGCGCTGGATGCTCGGCGAGGAGCTCATCACTCACTTGGGCAGGGAATACTACGACTGACGAAGGACGAAGGACGAATTGCGGATTGCGATCGCGGACGAATCCGATCCGTCCAATTCGTCCACTCGTCCCTTCGTCAATGTTAGACTCTCCCTCCCATGCCAGCCTCCAAGCTTCAGCCAGCCCTGCTGGGAGGACTCTTCATCGGCGTCCTCTCGGCGCTTCCGATCATCAGCGCGGGCAACTGCTTCTGCTGCATGTGGGTCATCGGCGGCGGCGTCATCGCGGCCTACCTGCTGCAGCAGAATCAGGCGGCGCCCATCTCGTCTTCCGACGGCGCCGTCACGGGCGTTGCTGGCCGGCCTGGTTGGGGCGGTGGTCTCGCTCATCATCAACATCCCGATGAGCCTCATCTTCGGCCCGATGCAGGCGGCCTGGATGGAGCGGCTCAGCTCGTCGGCCGGCGATGTGCCGCCCGAACTGCGGTCGGTGATCGAGAACATGCAGCAGACCGGCGGGTTCTCGATCATCGGCGTGCTGCTGGGCTTCGTCTTCATGCTCTTTGCCGGCGTGATCTTCGGCGCGCTCGGCGGCCTGCTCGGCGCGCTGTTCTTCAAGAAGGACGGCCCGCCGCCGCCCACTCCGCCGATCCCGCAGAACCCGTTCGGCGGAACGCCGTTCAATCCGCCGCCGATGCCGCCGCCGTCGGCTCCGCCGACGGCGTAGGGCGCGCTCGCGCGCTGCGCGCGAGGGGGCGCTCGGCCTTCGGCCTCGCGGGGGGCGCCTCGCTGCGCTCGCGCTGGGGCGGCCGCTACGCGGCCGGGGACGCTCGGCCTTCGGCCTCGCGGGGGGGCGGCTCGCTCACGCTCGCCGCGGGAGTCGTTGGCGATCTTCGCGCGATGGACACGCTCCGCTGCTTTCGAATCATTCCAAGCAGCGGCGCGGCCGTTCGCCGTAGCTCCAGATCAAGCTCAGCGAACAGCGCGTCGGTGATGTAACCGAGCCGCCTGGCCACGTGCAGGCAGTAGCCGGTCTCCACCAGCGACGCCCACGCGGTACGCAGAAACTGCAACGTCTCCTTGGGGTAGTGGCGCGCAGTTCCTTCAACGATGTTGGCGGGCACGGACCGGAACGAGAACGCGGCGCGACGGAGTTGCGACGTCAGCTCGTAGCGCTCGTCCGCTGGAAAGTGTTCACGCGTCACACGATGCAGACGAATGAACAAGTCGTCCGCACGTTGCCAGGCGACCAGCGAGTGATAGCGAGGGAGTTTGGTCATGTCGTCGGGAGAGGAGCAACCTCCGTTCGCCCCCGCGCGCCGAGCGCCCCCGGCGGCGAAGCGACCCTCCGCGCGAGCGCGAAGCGAGCGGCGCCCTCTCGCGCCGAAGGCGCGAGCCCCCCGCACGAGCGCGAAGCGCGAGTGCGCCCCCGTCGGCCGTAAGCGCCGACGCCCCCTCGCGCGAGCGATAGCGAGCGCGCCCTCCGCCGAGCGCGCAGCGCGACGCGCCCCTAGAGCGCCGGCCGTCTCCGCCCGTGTCCAGTCGCCTGCTCGAACGCGTGCGCGAGCTGCAGCACGCTCCAGTCGTCGCGATGACGGCCGACAATCTGAACGCCGACGGGCAGCCCGCTGGCGGTGAACCCGCCGGGCACCGAGATCGCCGGGTTTGCCATCAACGTGATGTACCAGCACGAGCGCATCCAGTCGATGTACGACGACATCGGCGTGCCGGCAATCTGACGTCGGGTATGGGCACGGTGACATCGAACGGCGACGACCTGCGTCACGGGCAGGACGAAGTAGTCGTAGCCGCTCGAAGAACTCGCGGCTCTGGTCGTACATCCGCGCCTGGCGCGCAAGCGCGCGGCCGACATCGGCGCCGGTCAGTTTCTCCGCCTGCGCGACTTCGTACTTGATGGTGTCCTTCACCCAGTCGGGCCGCTCACGCACCAGCGGGGCGTACCGCGGATGATTTGCGGCGTAGCGCAACGTCGCAAAGGCATCGTCGACTCCCGCGAAGTCCGGTTCGGCCTCTTCGACGCTGCAGCCGAGTTCCTCGAAGATTCGGCGGCTCTCGTCGACCACCCGGCGGATTTCCGGCTCGAACTGGAATCCCTCCGAGTCCGCGCCACCATGCCACGCGCGCGCCCTTGAAGCTGCGGCCAAGCGGCGCGCCGAAACGAGCGCCATCCTCCTGGAGCGACAACGGACTCCGCGGATCCGGTCCCGCGATCGCGCTCAGGAAGAGGGCCACGTCGCCGACCGACCGCGCCATGGGGCCCGACACCGACAGCGGCGACCACGACGTGGACTCCCGCGGAACCCGTGCCCGGCGACGGCCTGAAGCCGACCACGTTGCAAAACGCCGCCGGGTTCCGCAGCGACCCCCCGGTGTCGCTGCCGTCGGCGATGGGCACCATCCCGCAGGCCAGCGCCACCGCGGCGCCGCCGCTGCTGCCGCCGCACGTTCTGCGTGACGTCGTAGGGATTGCGCGGTCGCGCCGAAGACCGTGTTGAACGTCTGCGACCCGGCGCCGAACTCCGGCGTGTTCGTCTTGCCCAGCGTCACCGCGCCCGCCGCGCGGATCCGCGTGACAAGCAGCGCGTCGCGCGTCGGCACGTAATCGCGATAGAAGGGCGAGCCTCGCGTCGTGCGGATGCCTGCGGTGTCCACCAGGTCCTTGTGCGCGACCGGCAGCCCGTGAAGCACCCCCACCGCGCCGCCGCGGGCAAGGCTCTCGTCGGCGCGTGCGGCCTCGGCCATGGCCCGCTCGGCGACCAGCGTCACAATGGCGTTGACCTTCGGGTTGACCCGCTCGATCCGCGCCAGATGCGCGGCCATCACGTCGCGGGCCGACACCTGCTTCTGGCGCATCAGGCGCACGAGTTCAACGGCGCTCGAGGTAGCAGAGATCGTCTGCGCTTGGCTGCATCGACTCACCCTCCGACCATGTGCGCACTGGCACTCCCAACGCGACAGAGGCCACGGCCTGTCCGAAGGCGCGGCGGCTGATTCCGTCAGGCATTACGGGTTCCTTTTCGGCGAAGAAAGGCTCGTCCGGCTGCGCTACGTTACGCGACTTTCCACCCCGCGGCGAGCGAAGCGACCGCGCCGAGGCCGACCCCCCGCGAGGCGAAGCCGAGCGCGCCCCCTCGTCGCCGAAAGGCGACGAGCCCTGATACAGTGGTCAGGCTATGGCCGACGAAAAGTACCCCCAGATCGACGCGCTCCTCCAGGAGAACCGCCATTTCGATCCGCCGCCGGCGTTTGTCGCCTCCGCGCACGCGCGCGACCCGAAGATCTACGACGAGGCCGCAGCGCGACCCGGAGGCATTCTGGGCGCGGTTTGCCGCCGAGCTCGAGTGGATCACGCCGTGGACGCAGGTGCTCGACTGGCAGCCGCCGCACGCGAAGTGGTTCGTCGGCGGCACGCTCAACGCGAGCGTGAACTGCCTGGACCGGCACGTCCGCGGCTGGCGCCGCAACAAGGCCGCGATCATCTGGGAAGGGCGAGCCCGGCGATCGACGCACGATCACGTACTGGGAGCTGTACCGCGACGTCTGCCAGTTCGCCAACGTGCTCAAGTCGCTGGGCATCCGCAAGGGCGATCGCGTCGCGATCTACCTGCCGCTCATCCCCGAGCTGGCCATCGCGATGCTCGCCTGCGCGCGCATCGGCGCCGTGCACAGCGTGGTCTTCGGCGGCTTCAGCGCCGAATCGTTGCGCGATCGCATCAACGACCAGCAGGCGCGGCTGCTCATCACGGCCGACGGCGGCTATCGCCGCGGCAACGTCGTGCAGCTCAAGCGCGTCGCCGACGAGGCCCTGCAGGGCACGCCCGTCGATCGAGAACGTCATCGTCGTGCAGCGCCGCACAGCCAGCCCGTTCACCGTCGAGTTCACCGACGGACGCGACCTCTGGTACCACGACCTGATGCGCAAGGCGCCGCTCGAGTGCGAGCCGGAGCCGATGGACGCCGAGGACATGCTCTACATCCTCTACACGTCAGGCACCACGGGAAAGCCCAAGGGCATCGTGCACACGACCGGCGGGTATCTCACCGGGTGCTACGCCACGACGAAGTGGGTCTTCGACCTGAAGGAAGAGGACGTCTACTGGTGCACGGCCGACATCGGCTGGGTGACCGGCCACAGCTACGTGGTGTACGGGCCGCTGGCCAACGGCGCGACGGTCGTGATGTACGAAGGCGCGCCGGACTTCCCGCACAAGGACCGGTTCTGGGAAATCGTCGAACGCTACGGCGTCACGATCTTCTACACGGCGCCGACCGCGATTCGCGCGTTCATGAAGTGGGGTCCCGAATGGCCCGAACGCCGCGACCTCTCGTCGCTGCGGCTGCTGGGCTCGGTCGGCGAGCCGATCAACCCGGAAGCGTGGATGTGGTACCACCTCTACATCGGTCGCGAGCGCTGCCCGATCGTCGACACGTGGTGGCAGACCGAAACGGGCCACATCCTGATCACGCCGCTGCCGGGCATCACGCGGACCAAGCCCGGCTCGGCCACGCATCCGTTTCCCGGGGATCTCCGTCGAGATCCGCAACGAAGACGGATCGGCCGTGGGCGTCGGCGGCGGACTGCTCGCGCTGACCAAACCGTGGCCGGGCATGCTCCGCGGCATCTACGGCGACATGGAGCGCTACGAGAAGCAGGTACCTGGAGCCGGTGGACGCCCGACATCTACTTCACCGGGGATGGCGCCAAGCGCGACGACGACGGCTTCCTCTGGCTGCTGGGCCGGGTCGACGACGTGCTCAACGTCGCGGGGCATCGCATCGGGACGATGGAGGTCGAAAGCGCGCTGGTCGACCATCCGAAGGTCGCCGAATCGGCGGTCGTCGGCCGCACCCACGACATCAAGGGCCAGGCCGTCGCGGCGTTTGTGACCGTGAAAGAAGGCGTCTCGGGCACTCCGGAACTGGCCGAGGAACTGCGGCAGCACGTGGCGAAGAAGATCGGCGCAATCGCCAAGCCGGACGACATCATCTTTGCCGCCGACCTGCCCAAGACCCGATCGGGTAAGATCATGCGGCGCCTGTTGCGGGATATTGCTGAAGGCAAAGCACTTGGCGACACGACGACGCTGGCCGACCCGGCCGTCGTGCAGCTGTTGAAGTCGAAATACGAGGAGAAGAGGATAGGCGGTAGGGACATGGAGGACGACGGACGAACTTCCGTTCGGCCGTGCGCCGTCTAACCCCTAAGTTCAACCATGGGAATCATCGAAACGCACGACTTGTGGAAGACCTACGTGATGGGCACCGAGGAAATTCATGCCCTCCGCGGCGTCTCCATCAACATCGACAAGGGCGAGTACGTCGCCATCATGGGGCCGTCCGGGTCGGGCAAGTCGACGCTGATGAACCTGATTGGCTGCCTCGACACGCCCAGCCAGGGCAGCTACCTGCTCAACGGCAAGCAGGTCAGCCAGATGAACGACAACGAGCTGGCCCACATCCGGAACCAGGAAATCGGGTTCGTCTTCCAGACGTTCAACCTGCTGCCGCGCGCCTCGGCGCTGCACAACGTGGAGCTGCCGCTGATCTACGCGGGCATGCCGTCGAAGGAACGCCAGGAGCGGGCGAAGGAAGCGCTCACCAAAGTCGAGCTCGCGCAACGCATGACGCACAAGCCCAACGAGCTGTCCGGCGGTCAGCGTCAGCGTGTCGCCATCGCGCGCGCGCTGGTGAACAACCCGTCGATCCTGCTCGCCGACGAGCCGACCGGCAACCTCGACTCGAAGACCGGCGTCGAGATCATGAACCTCTTCGAACGGCTGCACTCCGGCGGCAACACCATCATCCTGGTCACCCACGAAGCCGACGTCGCCGCGCACGCGCATCGCGTCATCTCCATCCGCGACGGCCAGATCGAGAAGGACGTCAAGCAAGCCGCCTAGATTCGATGTGACGTCAATCACAGAGATACGGGACACAAAGACGCACGAGTCTTTGGGTTTGGCGGCTCCCGACAATGGGTGACCCGACACGCCTAAAACTCTGTGCGTCTCGTGACTCCGTGTCTCTGTGTTGACGTCCGATCAGATCGCGGCGAGGTGGCCCTGTCCGACGTCCCGCAGCGGCGCGCCAAGGGCCGCCTTGGTCTCGTCAAACGGAATCCGAGGCCGTCTGGCGGCCGGCTCGACCACCGGGATGGCCGACAGCAGCGCCTGCGTGTAGGGGTGTCGTGGCGAGTCGAAGAGGTCGCGCGCCGTCGCCAGCTCGACGATCCTGCCGCGATACATCACCGCAACTCGATCGCAGATGTGCTCGACCAGGCGCAGGTCGTGCGCGATGAACAGGTAGGTCAGCTGCAGCCGTGTCCTGCAACTCCAGCAGCAGGTTGACGACCTGTGCCTGCACCGAGACGTCGAGGGCCGACACCGGCTCGTCGGCAATCACCAGCGACGGGTTCAGTGCCAGCGCGCGCGCCAGGCCGATGCGCTGGCGCTGGCCGCCACTGAACTCGTGCGGGTAGCGTGTCACCCAGCTCGCGTCGAGTCCTACCAGCGCAAACAGATCCGCGACGCGCATGCGGCGTTCCGCGGCCGTGCCCACCTTGTGAATGACGAGCGGCTCCTCGACGATGGCGCCGACCCGCATGCGGGGGTTCAGGGAGGCGTACGGATCCTGAAAGACAATCTGCATGTCGCGCCGTGCGGCGCGCATGCGCTGAGGGGTGAAGGCGAGCACGTCCTCGCCGGCAAACCGCACCTCTCCTGACGTCGGCTCGATCAGCCGGAGAATGCACCGGCCCGTCGTCGTCTTGCCGCTGCCCGACTCTCCCACCAGCCCGAACGTCTCGCCCTTCTCGATTGAGAACGACACGTCGTCAACGGCCTTCACGATGGACGGACTGGCGAACCATCCCCTGGACCGCGTGAACTGCTTCGTCAAGTTGCGAACTTCCAGCAGAGCGGTCACTGCGCGCTCCCCAGGCCGGAGCCCCCGGTGCCCGGCGACTGGCGTGCGTGAGGGAGCACATGCACGCAGCGGGCGGCGCGGTCGTCTCCGAGCGTGACCAGCGCCGGCACCGCTTCCCGGCACACGTCAACGCGCTCCCCGCACCGCGGCTCGAACGCGCAGCCCCGCGGCAGGTTCGTCAAGCGTCGGCACCGTCCCCTCGATGGCCCGAAGCCGCTTGCCGGACCGCCGGACCGCCGGACCGCGGATCCCGGCAGCGACGCCAGCAGTCCTTTCGTGTAGGGATGCTGGGGGCTCGCAAAGATCGCGTCCACGGGCCCCTGCTCGACGATGCGTCCGGCGTACATCACGGCGACGCGGTCGGCCATCTCGGCGACCACGCCGAGGTCGTGGGTGATCAGCAGCAGGGCAAGGCCGTGTTCGGCTTGGAGCTGGCGCAGCAGGTCCAGTATCTGGGCCTGGATGGTGACGTCGAGAGCCGTTGTCGGCTCGTCGGCGATGACAAGCGACGGCTTGCAGGCCAGCGCCATGGCAATCAGCACGCGCTGGCGCTGACCTCCGGAGAGCTGGTGCGGGTAGTCGCGTGCGCGCGATGCGGCGTCGGGGATGCGAACGGCGTCCATCAGCCGCACCGCCTCTGCGCGCGCCGCCCGCCAGTCCATCCGCCCGTGAACGACCAGCGCCTCGGCGACCTGGTCGCCGACCTTGAAGACCGGGTTCAGCGCCGTCATCGGCTCCTGGAAGATCAGGGCGATGTCGGCGCCGCGGACCGCGCACATCTGGTCTTCCGAGAGCGCGAGCAGGTCGCGTCCGCCAAAGCGGATCGAACCGCCCAGGATGCGGCCCGGCGACGGCACCAGACGCAGGATGGAAAACGCCGTCAGCGACTTGCCGCTGCCGGACTCGCCCACGAGGCACAGCGTCTGGCCCTGGCCGATGGAGAAGCTGACGTCGTTGACCGCGACAAGCGTTCCCGCCGGCGGGGAAAGCCCGTCGTGAGGTGCTCGACCTGGAGAAGCGGCTCGCTCATTCGAATCACACCTGCGGAGACTCGACGTACTCCCCAAACACGCGTCGCATCGCGTCGGCGATTTCGCCAAGTGTAGCCCGAGCCTCCACGGCCGCGATGATCGGCGGCACCAGGTTGACTCCGTCACGCGCTGCGCGCTCGACCGCCTCCACCGCCGCCTGACACGCCGACTGGCTGCGGCTCGCGCGCACGGCGCGCACGCGCTCGACCTGGCGGGCCTCAACGGCCGGGTCCACACGGAACACGTCGATCGAGGGCGTCGACTCGTCCTGAAATCCGTTGACGCCCACCACCACCGACTGGCCCTTGTCGATCGACTGCTGCGCCGCATAGGCCGCGTCCTGAATCTCGCGCTGGATGACGCCGGCGTCGATGGCGGCCAGCGTGCCGCCGAGCCGGTCGATGCGATCGAGGATGTCGCGCGCCTCGGCCTCGAGACGGTCGGTCATCGCCTCGATGGTGTACGAGCCGGCGACCGGGTCGACCGTGTTGGCCACCCCGGTCTCCGCGGCAATCACCTGCTGCGTGCGAAGGGCAATCCTGGCCGCCTCTTCGGTGGGCAGCGACAGCGCTTCGTCACGTCCGTTGCAGTGCAGCGACTGCGTCCCTCCGAGCACCGCCGCCATCGCCTGCAGCGCCACGCGAACGATGTTGTTGTCGGGCTGCTGGGCGGTGAGCGTGCTGCCGGCCGTCTGGGTATGGAACCGCAACTGCTGCGCACGCGGGTTGGTCGCGCCGAAGCGGTCGCGCATGACGTGCGCCCACAGCCGCCGCGCCGCGCGGAACTTGGCGATTTCCTCGAGGAAGTTGTTGTGGCAGTTGAAGAAAAACGACAGGCGCTGTCCCAGGCGGTCGACGTCGAGCCCGGCGTCGACGGCGGCCTGCACGTAGGCGATGGCGTTGGCAAACGTGAAGGCGATCTCCTGCGCGGCCGTCGACCCGGCTTCGCGGATGTGGTACCCGCTGATCGAGATCGTGTTCCACTGCGGCAGCTCACGTTCGCAGAACGCGAAGATGTCGGTGACGATCCGCAGCGACGCGGCTGGCGGGTAGATGTAGGTCCCGCGCGCGAGGTACTCCTTGAGGATGTCGTTCTGGATCGTGCCGCCCAGCGCCGACAGCGGGACGGCCTGGCTCCGCGCGACGGCTGCGTACAGCGCCAGCAGGATGATCGCCGTCGAGTTGATGGTCATCGACGTCGTCACGCGGTCGAGCGGAATGCCGTCGAGCAGTTCCGCCATGTCCTCGATCGAGTCGATGGCCACGCCGACGCGGCCCACCTCGCCAGCCGCCAGCGCGTGGTCGGAGTCGTAGCCCATCTGCGTCGGCAGATCGAAGGCGACGCTCAGGCCGTTGACCCCCTGCGACAGCAGGTATCGATACCGCTCGTTGGACTCGGCTGCCGTCGCAAACCCCGCGTACTGCCGCATGGTCCACAGCCGGCCGCGATACATCGTCGGCTGGATGCCGCGGGTAAAGGGGAATGCGCCGGGCTCGCCAAGGGCGGTGTCCGCCGACCAGTTCGCCAGGTCGTCCGGCGTATCGAACGCCCGGTCGCGTCGCATGGCAGGATTTACAGGCACGAACGAAGGGCCGGCGCGCTGTCGCGACGCCGGCCCTCGTCCTGGCAGGTGCCAGGTACTGTTAAGGGTCGGTGCGCTTAACAGTACCTGGCACTCGTACGTAACGTCAATTATCTACTTCTTCCTTGGTCTCGTCCGCGGCGATGCGCAGAGAGCGCAGGAATCGTCGGTCATTGGACGTAATCTCGAGGCTCTGTGCTGGCGTAACCCGCGCCGTGCCACGAGGCGCAGGCGGCGCGTTCTTGTCCCGGCTGGCGAAGCCGACAATCGCCTCGAGCGTGACGCGCATCTCGTAGCCTGCCGCCCGCGCGCGTTCGCGACAGGCCTCCACCTTCGGGTGGTCGGCCGCCGCCGCAGCGATTGCGTCGGCAAGCTCTCGGGCGAACCGGTTGACGTCGTCCATCCTGGTCCCCTCCTCACCGCCGCCGGGCCGGGAACCGCGGCGTTCACCCGATGCGTCTGATGCACCCCTGGCGGGGGACCAAGAATCGGGGCCATCTGATGTCAGGTGGCTGGATTTTCGTGAAGGATGCGGCCATCTTACGTGCCGATCAATGTGATGTCAACGAACAAGCCCCCCATCATGTTGGGGTTACGATTCACTTCGTCCCCAACATGATGACTTTTGGCTCGCTCCCGGCCACAAGCGTCCTGGCCGTCAGCTCACGATGATCAAGGCCCGACGACTTGTCCAAATCCCGCAGCAGCGGGGGCAACTCCACGCGGAATCGCCACTCGGATGTGCGCCCGCCCGAGGGCTGGAAGGCGCGTTCCCACTCTCCCCACCATGGCGTCAGCTTCTTCGAAATCGGCTCGACGACCACGACCGGATGCCCTTTGCCTGCCGCGTCGACCAGCCGATCGAGCGCCGCGGCACGGTCCGACGCGGCCAGCTCGTTGACGACGAATGCGGCCAGGACCGTCGAGGGCGGCGAGGGCAGCCGGAGGCCGGACACGTCGCCTCGACGCGCCGTGCCGCTCACCCCAAGCGTCCGGTAGGTCCAGGCCGCTTCCGCGACGGCCCACGAGTTGACGTCGGTGCCGCGCACCTCGCGCACCGGTTGCCAGGGCCCAGGCCGCGCCGGCGGCGCCGGTGCCGCACCCTACATCGAGGACGACGCCGCCGCAGGTTGCGGTCGGGTTGGGCTCGGGTCGGGTCGCGGTTGGGTCAGGTTGGAGCGTCAGCGCACGGGCAATCTCGCGCACGGTGAGGAAATGAAGGGGCGCGTAGTAGAGCGCGAACGCCGCGCGCTTGCCGCGGCCTTCGAGCGCATGGCCGGTTCCGAGCTTCCCCCGCCGCTCGACGTAGCAGGACGACAGCGCTCGCAGCGCGCGGCCCAACTCCGGCCGGGTCAGATCGGCGAGATACCGTTGCTCGGCCTGCTGCCAGCCAGCGCTCGAAGGATGTCGGCAGTCGTGCTGCGAGGCGGCCAAGCCTGCATCGACCCGACGCCGGACTTCGGCCTCAGATCGCAGCCGCCCTTGGTCTGCGCCGCCACCTTCTCCGCGGCCCGCTTTGCGGCCTCGGGATCGCCGAGGTAGTAGCTCTTGATCGGCGCCAGCCTGGCGTCGAGCTCGTAGACCAGCGGGATGCCCGTCGGGATGTTGAGCTCGACGATGTCGGCGTCGGAGATGCCGTCGAGGTACTTCACCAGCGCGCGGAGGCTGTTGCCGTGCGCGGCGATGAGGACGCGCTTGCCGCTCGTGATCGCCGGGGCGATCTCCCCGTGCCACAAGGGGAGGAAGCGTGCGACGGTGTCCTTCAGGCACTCGGTCGCCGGCAGGTCCTTCGGGTCGAGCGCGGCGTACCGCGGGTCGTGCGACGGATGACGGTCGTCGTCGGCGGTCAGCGGCGGCGGCGGGATGTCGTAGCTGCGCCGCCAGATCTTGGTCTGCGCGTCGCCGTGTTTGGCGGCTGTTTCCGCCTTGTTCAGCCCCTGCAAGGCGCCGTAGTGCCGCTCGTTGAGCTGCCAGCGCTTGAGAACGGGAATCCAGAGCAGGTCCAGCCCGTCGAGCGCGATGAAGAGCGTGCGGATCGCCCGCGTCAGCACCGACGTGAACGCCACGTCGAATACGAAGCCGCCCTCCTTCAGCAGCTCGCCGGCTTTCTTCGCCTCTCCGCGGCCGGTTTCGGACAAATCGACGTCGGTCCAGCCCGTGAAGCGGTTCTCTTTGTTCCATGTGCTCTCGCCGTGGCGGAGCAGAACGAGTTTGTACATTGCCCTACCCCAACTGCTTCAGCGCGGCTTTGCCGGCGTACCTGGCCACCGCCGCCCAGCGCTTCCTCGATCCGCAGCAACTGGTTGTACTTGGCGACGCGATCGGTGCGGCTGGCCGAACCGGTCTTGATCTGGCCGGCGCTGGTGCCGACGGCGAGATCGGCGATGGTCGAGTCTTCGGTTTCGCCCGACCGGTGCGAGATGATCGTGCCGTAACCGGCCTGCTGCGCCATGTGCACGGCGTCGAGCGTTTCGGTCACGGTGCCAATCTGGTTCAGCTTCACCAGCATGGCGTTGCCGACGCCCTGGTCGATCCCCTTCTTCAGGATCTCGGGGTTGGTGACGAACAGATCGTCGCCGACCAGTTGCACCTTGTCGCCGAGGGCCTCGGTCATCAGCTTCCAGCCGTGCCAGTCGTTCTCGGCGTGGCCATCTTCGATGGAGACGATGGGGTAGGCCTTCACCCAGTCGGTGTAGAGCTCCACCATCTGCTCGGGCGTGCGCGTCGGCTCGCCCGACTTCTTGAAGACGTACTCGCCGTTCTTCCAAAGCTCGCTCGAGGCGACGTCGAGCGCGATGAAGATGTCGGTGCCGGCCTTGTAGCCGGCCTTGCCGATGGCCTCCATCACGACGTCGAGCGCCTCGCGGTTGGCCTTCAGACTCGGGGCGAACCCGCCCTCGTCGCCGACGCCGGTCGACAGGCCCTTGGCCTTCAGGATGCTGCGCAGGGCGTGGAAGATCTCCGCTCCGGCCCGCAGCGCTTCGGCAAACGACGGGGCGCCGGCGGGCATCACCATGAACTCCTGCACGTCGACGTTGCTGTCGGCGTGGGCGCCGCCGTTGAGGATGTTCATCATCGGCACGGGCAGCAGGCGTCGCGAGGTGCCGGCCCACGCGCCGTTGAGCGAGGCGATGTACTCGTAGAGCGGCTGGTCGCCGGCCACCGCGGCCGCGCGCGCAAACGCCATCGAGACGCCCAGCAGCGCATTGGCGCCGAGGCGGCTCTTGGTCGGCGTGCCGTCGAGCGCGATCATCGCGTCGTCGAGGCCGCGCTGGTCGACGCTCTTGCCGGCCAGCGCCCTGGCCAGCTCGGTGTTCACATGGGCTACGGCCTTGGTGACGCCCTTGCCGAGATAGCGGCCCTTGTCGCCGTCGCGCAGCTCGAGCGCTTCGCGCTCGCCGGTCGAGGCGCCCGACGGCACCATCGCCCGGCCGAACGCGCCGCCGTCGAGACTGACCTCTACTTCCACCGTCGGGTTGCCACGCGAGTCGAGAATCTCGCGGCCGTGCACCTTCACAATCTTCACTGACGCCTCCAGAGCTGAGAATGACGAACTATCGGGAAATCCTGACGGTGGGAATCACGACAATCGCGATGGCGCGGAAGGCGCGACGACCGAACCTGACCAACCTGACCAGACCTGTCACTCAGACCGCGAGCCCCTTCCCGTCCGCGTCGGCCTCGAGCGTCAAGCGCCGGCGCGTCGACCGGCCCGATGAGCGGTTCTTCGTCCACGGTCACGACCACGACGCCGCCGTCGCTCACCGTGTGCCGCCGGCGATCTTCCTCGGGGTGGTACCCGATGACGGCGCCGCGCGGAATCAGCACGTCGCGATCGATGATCGCATTGCGGATCCGCGAGTGCC
Organism: Vicinamibacteria bacterium; assembly: GCA_963818215.1. Lineage (GTDB taxonomy): Bacteria > Acidobacteriota > Vicinamibacteria > Vicinamibacterales > JAENWD01 > JAENWD01. The sequence continues at coordinate 110,098 of CAWFRL010000021.1, forward strand.
GGCCCACGCGCACGCCCGGCATGAGGATCGAGTTCTCGATGGTGCAGTAGCTGTGGACGCGCACGTTCGGGCAGAGCACGCTGCCGACCACCTTGCTGCCCGACACGATGCAGCCCGACGAGATGATCGAGTCCAGGGCCATGCCGCGCCGGTCGTCGTCGTTGAACACGAACTTGGCCGGCGGCGCCTGCGGCATGTAGGTGCGCAGCGGCCACGCCGGGTCGTACAGGTTGAACTCCGGGTTCACCTGGCACAGGTCCATGTTGGCTTCGTAGTAGGCGTCGAGCGTGCCGATGTCGCGCCAGTACTTGGCGGCCTTCTGGTTCTCGTCGTAGAAGCGATACGAGTACACCGGCAGCCGCGGGAACATCGTCGGGATGATGTTCTTGCCGAAGTCGTGCTGCGAGTCCTGCCGCGCGTCGTCTTCGAGCGCTTCGACCAGCGCGTCGGTCTCGAAGATGTACACGCCCATCGAGGCCAGCGCCATGTCCGACGACCCGGGCATCGGCGTCGGCTGGCTCGGCTTCTCGTGGAACGCGATGACGCGCTCGGTCTCGTCCACGGTCACGATCCCGAAGCGGTGCACTTCGCTGAGCGGCACTTCCAGCGTCGCCAGCGTGGCCTTGGCGCCTCGCTCGATGTGCGACTGCAGCATCTTCGCGTAGTCCATCTTGTACACGTGGTCCCCCGAGAGGATGATCACGTGTCGCGGCGCTCTCGCGCTGCAGCGAGTAGAGGTTCTGGTACACCGCGTCGGCGGTGCCCAGATACCAGTTGTCGCTGACCCGCTTCTGCGGCGGGAGGATCTCGATGAACTCGCCGAGCTCCTCGGAGACCACGCCCCAGCCCTGGCGGATGTGGCGGTTGAGCGACAGGGACTTGTACTGGGTCGCGATGAAGATGCGCCGCAGGCCGGAGTTGATGCAGTTGCTCAGGGGAAAATCGATGATGCGGTACGGCCCGCCGAAGAAAACCGCCGGTTTGGCGCGGTCCTTGGTGAGGGGATAGAGCCGCTCGCCGACGCCGCCGGCCAGCACGATGACGAGGGTGTCTTCCAGCATGGCTTCCGATCCCGAGCGCGTCCGGCGGAGCCGGATCATACCACGCAGATCGGGCCTGATTCCGGCCCTGGTCGGCCTCGTCCAGGGCCTTGTCACGGTTTGACTTGGCGGTCAGCGCCAGACCTATGATCGGACGGGTAGAATGGCAGGGTCAGCTACAAGAGGCGGAATGTCGACATTGTTGCCCAGTGCGTGGCGTGGTGTCGTGGCCTTCGGCGTGATCGCGACGCTGGCCAGCGGGGCATCAGCCCAGGAAAAGAAGCCGGAAACGGGAAATCAGGAGGAAATCCGCGCCCTGCTGACCGCTCACCGACGAGGCGGCGACGGGCAAGGCGACCAACAGCCTGGCGCTCAAGTGGGAACAGCAGCACTTCATCAAGTCGCACGGGGACAAGACTTACGTGCCCTTTACGCGTGTCGCTCGATGCCGCGGCCTTCGCCGCGCCCACCCCGGTTGGGCTCTACCTGCGCGTCGCCAAGCGCGGCGAGCTTCCGCCGACGGCCGCGGCGGCGGCGGCCAAGGACGCAGACAAGAAGAAGAAGAAGGACAAGAAGGACGACGCCAAGGGCACCGGCAGCCAGGTTGACGCCCGGCACCAGTACCCGTTCGAGGACGTCTTCTTCATCGACATTCCCGCGGCCGTGGCCGGGCAGCCGCAAGCTGCTGCGGCGCGCGTTTGCCGTGTCGCCTGGCGACTACGACGTCTACGTCGCCGTGAAGGAGAAGGCCGCCGCTGGCGCGACCGCCTCCCCGAAGATCGGGGTCCTGAAGCACGAGCTGACCGTGCCTTCGCTCGACGGCGAGCTCACGACCAGCAGCGTCATCACTGCCTCCAAGATCGACGTCCTGCAGGCCGAGCTCCCGCCGGATCGGCAGGCGGAGAACCCGTACACGTTCGGCACGATCAAGATCGCGCCGTCGCTCGACAACAAGTTCAAGAAGAGCGACGAGTTCAACATCATGTTCTGGATTTACGGCGCCGGTGCCGACGCCGCAAAGAAGCCCAATATCGAGGTGGAGTACGGCTTCCACCAGAAGACGGCCGACGGCGAGAAGTTCTTCAACAAGACCGAGCCGCAGATCATGAACGCCGAGACGCTGCCGCCGCAGTTCGACCTGGCGGCCGGGCATCAGTTGACGGGCAGCCTGGCCGTGCCGCTGGCCAGCTTCCCGGAAGGCGACTTCCGACTCGAGTTGAAGGTCAGCGACAAAGTCAGTGGCAAGAGCGTGACGCGCGAGTCGACCTTTTCGGTTGCCGCGCAGTAAGATTGCGCCGCCGGTTGTAAGAACCGGTGGCCCGCATCCCCAGGTGCGCCCATGAACGCATTGACCGGAGTCGTCGTAACGGCGGCCGTCGTGAGTGTTATGGGCAGTGGTGTGCCGGTTGAGGCCAGCGCGGGTGGCGGCGCCCCCGCCGGAGCGTCAGCCGGATCCCGCCAGGCGCCGGGTGGATCCATCGTCAGCTTCGTTCGCGACCAGTCGGGCAGGCCCTTGCCCGGCGCGATCGTCTCGGCGGTCGGCCGGCGCATTGTCACCAGCGTCACCGACGAGCAGGGACGGTGCGTGTTCAGCGCACTGCCGGCTGGTGATTACCTCGTGCGCGTCCATCGGACGGGGTATGTGTCGACCAGCAGCCTGCTCGTCCTCGCCGGTCCCGGCGCCAACAGCACCTGGTCGTTCGTCCTCAAGCCGCAGTCGGCGCGTGCGGTCGACCCGCGTCGCACCCGTCAGGCATCCCCCGACATCCTTGCGGCCGGCTTTATCGGCAACACCGCGCTCGAACCGGCCGAACCGTCGCCCGCGGAAGACGAAAGCACCCACGATCACTCGGAAGTCGCCTGGCGCCTGAAGCACCTGAAGCGCAGCGTGCTGAAGGAGGCGACCGACCACGCGATCTTCGACGAGGACGGCGATCCCGAGGAGTTCGACCGTGCCGTCGCCGACCTCTTCACGCGGCAGACCGGTCCCGCGCAAGTGGCCGCCAGCCTGCTGAGCAACTTTCCGTTTGCCGGCCAGGTCAACCTGCTGACGACGGGCGCGTTCGACAGCCCGCAGCAACTGGTCTCGGCCGGGTCGCTGGCCCGCGGTGTCGCGATGGTGTCGCTGGGCGCCTCGGCCGGCACGCGCGGCGATTGGGCCGTGCAAGGCGCGATGACCCAGGGCGACGTCGCGTCGTGGATGGTGTCGGGGTCGTACCTGACGCGCGCGCCGGCACGGCACGTGCTCGACGTCGGCATGTCGTACTCCCTGCAGCGCTACGACGGCTCGAACCCGTCGGCGCTGGCCGCGGTGTCCGACGGCAACCGCTACGCGGGCATGGTGTATGCGATTGACTCGTGGTCGGTGAGCGATCGGATCTCGCTGGCCTACGGGGCGCGCTATGCGAAGTACGGCTACATCGAAAAGTCGCTGCTCAGCCCGCGCGCGCGCCTGACGGTCGCCCCGCTCGACACCGTTCGCGTCAGCATCGGTGCGTCGCGTCGCGCGTTGGCGCCGGGCGCCGAAGAGTTCGTGCCCTCGATGGTGGCCGGCACGTGGCTGCCGCCGGAGCGCACGTTTGCGCCCATCAACGGCACCACCTTCGTGCCCGAGCGGACCCGGCATCTGGACGTCGCCGTCGAGCACGACCTGACGGATTCGACGATGGTCGGCGTCCGGGCATTCACGCAGCGCACGAAGGACCAGATTGTCACGCTCTTCGGCGTCGGGCGCGCTCGAGCGGCAGACCGTCCGACCTGGGCCACTACTGGGTCGGCACCGCCGGCGACGTGGACGCGCGCGGCTACACCGTGAGCATCCGTCAGGTGATCGCGCGCCGGATCCGGGGCTCGGTGGACTACACGATCGCGACCGCGGAGTGGCACGAAACGGCCGAATCCGATCCGCTCGCGCGGCGGGTGCCCGGTCTGGCGCGGACGGGCACCGAGCGCCTGCACGACGTGACCACGACGCTCGAGACCGAGGTGCCCATCACGGAAACCCGGGTGTTCGCGCTCTACCGGATCAACACCGGCTATGCCGGCGACCGCATCACCGACGTGGAGAGCGCACCGGACGCGCGCTTCGATGTCCAGGTGACGCAGTCGCTGCCGTTCATGAACTTCTCGAATGCCCAGTGGGAGATGCTGCTGGGCGTGCGGAATCTGTTCCGCGATGTCGTCGACGAAGCGTCGATGTACGACGAGCTGCTCGTGGTTCGGCCTCCCAAGCGCATCGTGGGCGGGCTGACCCTGCGTTTCTAAGGCGCCCACTTCCGCCGTCCGGAGCGTCCCCACCCCGAACAAGCGGTGGCAACATCCGGACGGCTTTTTTGTATCCGGCGGCGGCATCCATGCCGTTGGAGAGGCTGTCCATCGTCTTGAATGTCCAGGTCTGCCACAGCTGGCTTCGAGTCGCGTAAGTTATTGATAGTTTGATGTTTAGTTCCTATTTCGCCGGCTCGGGTTCGGGAATGTCGTTTGCACCAGCAGGCACGGTTGGGCGATCGGTCGTCGCCTGAGTTATTGCGAATGGGTCTGACAGAGTCATTGGGAGCGCCGATAGCGCGTCGCCTGGGTTGGGCACGAACCTTCGTGTCGCTGACCTTTGTCGCGACGCTGCTCGGGCTCGGCCTGGCCAACATCGCCCTGCGCGCGACGTGGCACGAGGTCGAGGACGGCGTGCTCTGGGTGACCGGACCGCAGGGGGTGACCGCCGCAGAGGTGGCGCCGGGAACGGCGGCCGCCCAGGCGGGTGTGCGGCCCGGCGACGTGCTGCTGGCCATCGGCGACCGGCCCGTCCAGCAGCCCTCCGAAGTGCTCGCCTTCGTGCACGCGCAATCGGCCGGCACCCGTCTTCGCTACACGGTGTTGCGCCTGCAGTCGCCCGAAGTGGTCAGCCTCGCGCTGGCGCCGCTGCCTCGCGGAACGACGGCCCTCTACTTCGTGCTCGCCGTCGGTGGGCATCTTCACGCTGCTGGTCGGCGCGGGTGTCCGGTACCGGCGTCACAGCGACGAAGCCACGCTGCACTTTTTCTGGCTGTGCCTGGCGTTTTTCGGCGCCATCACCTTCTCGTTCAACGGTCGGCTCGATCGCCTCGACTGGTTCTTCTACTGGACCGACGTCGTGTCGATTCTGCTGCTGCCGCCGCTGTTCCTGCATTTCACGCTGGTCTTTCCCGAACGCCCGCGCAGCTGGGTCCGCACGCCGATGGGGCGCACGTTCCTGCCCCTGCTGTATATGCCGGCGGCGCTTCTCGGTCTCGCCCGCGTCGTCGCCATCGCGCGCTCGCCGCTCGACGCGAAGTATTTCATCGGCGTCGTGGCTGCGCTCGACCGCTTCGAGCCGCTCTACCTGTCGATCTGCCTCGCCGCCGGCCTGGTGATTCTCATTCGCGCGTTCCGGCACGTGCGCTCGGTGACGGCGCGGCGCCAGCTGCGCTGGATCGTGTGGGGCACGGCGCTTGGCGCGCTGCCCTTCGCGCTGGGCTACGCGGTGCCGTACGCGCTTGGCGTCGAGCCCTCGCTGCCGATGGAGTTGTCGGCGATCCCGCTCAGCTTCGTCCCGCTGGCCTTCGCCTCCGCGATCGTCCGGTACCGGTTGATGGACGTCGAGGTGATCCTCAAGCGCATGCTGGTCTGGGCCGTGGCCATCGCGGCCATTCTGGGCCTCTACGCGGTGCTGCTCAACGTCGCCACCGAAGGATTCAGCGGCAACGGCGCCAATCCCAACTGGGTCATCGCGCTGCTGGCGACGGCCGTGGTCGTGCTGCTCGCCAGTCCGGTGAAGAACGCGATTCAGGCGGGCCTCGATCGCGCCTTCTATCGCGACCGCTACGACTACCGCCGGGCGCTGGTGGGTTTCGCGCGCGACCTCAACGCCGACCTCGATCTCAATCGGCTGGCCGAGCGTCTCGTCTCGCGCGTCATGGAGACGCTGCTGGTCGACCGCATGGTGCTGTTCATGGCCGACGACGGCGGCGACTTCACGCCGCTGCGGGTCGCCGGCTTCGCGATGACGCCGCCCGAGCTGGCGCGCCGTTCAGGACTGGGCGGCCGCCTCGAGGCCGGGCACGTCGTCGCGCTGGACGACCCGCTTGCGGCGCGTCGTTTTTCCGACGACGAGATCGAGTTCTGGCGCGACTGGGGGCTGTTCTACTTCGTGCCCTGCGTCGCCAACGACGGCACCATCGCCATCCTCGCGCTCGGGCGCCGCGACAGCGCCGAGCCGCTGAGCAGCGAGGACACGGCGCTGCTGGCTGCGGTGGCCGGACAGGTCGCGACCGCGCTCGAGAACGGCCGCCTCTACAGCCAGCTCCACGTCAAGGCCGAAGAGCTCGATCGCCTGCGCGAGTTCAGCGACAACGTGCTGCAGTCGCTCGACGACGGCCTGGTCGTCTCGGACCCGGACGGACGCATCCTCTGGTGGAACCGCGCGCTCGAGAAGCTGTACGGCGTGCCGGCGGCATCCGCCGTGGGGCGCCGGCTCGGCGATGTCTTCGACACGCGCTTCGTGGAAGCGGTGACGGGCGCCTTGCGCGATTCGCCCGACGGCGCGACGCTGTCGCGGATTCCGCTGGTCTCGCATCGCGCGCCCGACGATCGCCTGCTGCTGAACGTCACCATCGTGCCGCTGCGCCAGCATCGCGACGGCGAGCTCGACGTCACCGGCTCGGTGCTGATCCTCGAAGACATCACGGCCAGGGTCGAGCTCGAGAAGCAGCTGCAGGTGTCCGAGAAGATGGCGTCCATCGGCCTGCTGGCCGCCGGCGTCGCCCACGAGGTCAACACGCCGCTCACCGGCATCGCCAGCTTCACGCAGATGCTGCTCGAGGGCGCCGACCCGGCGGACCAGCGGACGAAGCTGCTGGAGAAGATCGAGCGCCAGACGTTCCGGGCCGCCAAGATCGTCAACGGCCTGCTGCACCTGTCGCGCCAGGGCGGGCCCAACGCCAACGATCAGGGGCCGGTCGATCTCAACGCCGTCATCAGCCGACGTGCTCGGCCTGCTCGAGCACCAGCTGGAGACGGGCAAGGTCAAGGTGCGCCGCGAGCTGACCAGCGTCAGCCCGGTCGTCGACGGCGTGGAGCACAAGCTGCAGCAGGTGTTCCTGAACATGTTCCTCAACGCGCGCGACGCCATGCCGCGCGGCGGCTGGCTGTCGGTCACGACCCGCCTCGACGGAGGCCAGGTGATCGTCGAGGTCGCCGATACCGGGTCCGGCATTCCGAGCGAGCACCTGGCGCGCATCTACGACCCGTTCTTCACGACCAAATCGATCGGGCAGGGCACCGGCCTCGGCCTGTCGATCACCTACGGCATCGTCCGCGAGCACGATGGCACGATGCACGTCGAGAGCCACGTCGGGCAGGGCACGCGCTTCACCCTCGCGTTGCCGCTCTCTCGCAGCTTCGGTCAGGTGCGGGAGGCGTAATGAGCAGCAGTCCCAAACGCCGCGATCCTCGTCATCGACGACGAAGAGATCATGCGCGAGATTCTCGAGACCCTTCTGACGCGCGAAGGGTACTCGGTGCGGCTCGCCACCAGCGCCGAAGAAGGTCTGGAGCTGGCGCGGTCGCTGCCGTTTGACGCGGCGATTGTGGACCTCATGCTGCCCGGCATGGACGGCATCAGCGCGATCGAGGAGCTGAAGAAGGTCAACGACGAGATGCCGGTGGTGATGATCACCGCGTTCGCGTCGGTGGAAACCGCGATTGCCGCGATGAAGCGCGGCGCGTTCGACTACATCACCAAGCCGTTCAAGAACGACGAGGTGCTCGTCGTCGTCCGCAACGCGGTCGAGCGAAACCGGCTCGTCCAGGAGAACCGCACGCTGCGCCGGACGGTGCAGGAGCAGTATCACAAGTTCGCCAACATCATCGGGCGCAGCCCGAAGATGCGGCAGGTGTTCGACCTGATCATCCAGGCCGCGCCCAGCCGGTCGACGATCCTGATTCACGGCGAAAGCGGCACGGGCAAGGAGCTGGTGGCGCGCGCGATTCACGCGCACTCGCTGCGGGCCGACCGCGCCTTCGTCACGGTGAACTCGGGCAACCTGCCGCCCGACCTGCTCGAGTCGACGCTGTTCGGCCACGTGAAGGGCGCGTTCACCGGCGCCGTCTACCCGAAGAAGGGCCTGTTCGACCTGGCCGACAAGGGCAGCATCTTCTTCGACGAGATGGGCAACATCGCGCTCGAGACCCAGGCCAAGCTGCTGCGCGCGATGCAGGAGCGCGAGTTCATGCGGCTGGGCGGGATGGAGGTCATCCGGGTCGACGTGCGGATCGTCGCCGCGACCAACGTCGACCTGCGCCGCATGGTCGAGGACGGCCGGTTCCGCGAGGACCTCTACTACCGGCTCAACGTCATCAGCATCCAGCTGCCGCCGCTGCGCGATCGCAAGTCCGACATCCCCGCACTGGTGCAGCACTTCCTGCAGAAGTACGGCGAAGAGAACCACAAAGAGGGCATGGAGCTGGCGCCGGAGGCGCTGGACCTGCTGATCGACTACGACTGGCCGGGCAACGTCCGCGAGCTGGAGAACGTCATCGAGCGCGCGACGGTGCTCACGACCGGGCCCCGCATCGGCACGGACCTGATTCCCGACCACGTCCGCAAGACGCCGGCGTTCCAGATCCCGGAAGTGACGGTGCCGCCGGAAGGCATCTCGTTCAAGGAAGTGATCACGGACTTCGAGAAGCGCCTGATCGAGTCCACGCTCGAAGCCGCCGGCGGCGTCCAGAAGCGCGCCGCCGAGCTGCTGCACATCAAGCCGACGACGCTGAACGAGATGATCAAGCGGTACGACATCCGGCCGCGGCGCCGGCGGACCGGACCCGAGAGCGACGCCGACAGCGGCAACGGCCACGGCACCGTCGCGACACCGCCTCAGGCCGCGCCCCCCGCCAACCCGCGCAGGCGCGCGGATACGACGAGTAGCGGACGGGCTACGGGCACGGAGTACGAAGGACAAGCACGACGCGACATGACGGATCGCGCACGGCGACCTGACGACCCGTGACTCGTCATTCGTCGCTCGTCCTTCGTCCGTCGTCAGCGCACAGCTCGTATCTTCGCCAGCAGCCGGTCGTACTTCGCCATGATCACGTCCCACCGGTAGTTCTTGCGGATGTAGTCCCGGCCGTTCCGGCCCATCGCGGCGCGCAGTTGTTCGTCGATCAACAGCAGCCGCAGGGCTTCGACGAACTCGTCGCGGTCTGCGTAGAACAGGCCCGCGTTGCTCCGGACGCAGTGATCGACGAGCACTTCGCGACCGGGCGTTGGCCAGGATCGGCGTGCCGACGGCGAAGGCCTCGAGCGCCAGCAGCGACAGGCTCTCGTACGGAGACGGCACGACGACAACGGTCGCCCCTTCGAGCGCCTCCAGACGTTCGCGTTCCGAGAGCAGGCCGGCAAACCGCACCCAGCGCTCCTCCGGCAACTGCATCAGCTTGACGCCCATCAGCACGAGCGACGCATCGCCGCCGTCGTGCACGTAGGAGCTGAAGTACTCGATCAGCTCCTCGCAGCCCTTGCCCGGGTCGATGCGGCCCCCATAGAGGGCGAAGTCGCCGTGCAGCCGGTGCCGCCGCCGGAACATCGCGCCGCGCCCCGAGATGTGCTGCGGCAGCGGCTGGTCGTCGTCTTTGGCGTCGGCGATGATCGAGCTCGTCGATCGGCGCCGGTGTCCTCGTCGGCTGCGCGGCTCCTGACCGGCCGTGCGGCAGGTCCACGCCGCAGCCGACGGTCTCCTCGGCCACCGCGCGGATCGAGAAGTGCGTCTCCAGGAATCGCCGCTCGACCTCGGTGTTGTAGGCGATGGCGGCCGGCAGCGTGAAGACCTCCTTGTAGAGGTCGAGATGGATCGCCGGTTCGTCATGCGCCGTCGGCACGAGGATGCTGCGGCCCGGGGCGACGCGCAGGCCGAGCACGGTCGGCGCGTAGAGGTAGGTGAAGAAGATCAGCGCGTCGTACTGCTGATGGTGCCGCTTCAGGTACTCGAGCAGCGCCGGCGACCAGGGCCCCTGCCGCCGCAGCCACTCCATCTCCTGGTCGGCGGTGTGCGGGTTGTTGAAAATCCAGTCCGAGAACTGGTTGAAGCTGGCGATGTCGCGCGTCTCGGCGACCGCGAAGCGCCGGACGGTCACCCCGCGGACGCGATCGGCCCCCTCCGGATACTCGTTCTTCCAGGTCACGTAGTCGCGCGCGCAGGTCGTGAGGACCTCGACCTCGTGCTTGGTCGCGAGCCGCTCGGCGATGAGCCGGCAGTGGTACTCGGACCCTCCGAGGATCTCGGTGCCGTAGCGTTGAACGATGAATGCGATCTTCATAGGGACGAAGGACAGAAGGACGAAGGACGAGATGTCAGGCCACGAGCTCCAGAACGCCGCGGAGGCGCTCGACGAGCCTCGAGTCGCTGAAATCCTGCAGCCGCTTGCGCTGGCCGGCGATCACCTTCTCGCGCATGGCGGGGTCGAACGCAAGCTGCCCCAGCAGCTCGGCGGCGTACTCGAGATCCTTGGGACTCCAGCACACCCCGGCGCCGCCAAGCGTGTCGGCGACGGCGGAGCTCTCGTATGCGAACACCGGCACGTCGGCCGCCATCGCTTCGAGCAGCGGCACGCAGAAGCCCTCATGCTCGCTCAGCGAGAGGTAGACGCTGGCCGTGCGGTAGTAGGCCGACAGCTCCCAGTCCGGCACCGCCCCGGCAAACACGAAGCGCTCCGGCAGCATGTCGAACTCGGCCACCAGCGCACGGACCGTCGCATAGTACCGTGGCATCCCGTCGGTCCGGCCGACGAAGATGAACCGGTAGTTCGCGTCGATGTATCGCTTGTACACCTCGGCCAGCCGCACGATGTCCTCGATGCGCTTGTTCGGGACGATGCGGCCGACGAAGAGGAAGTTCGTGAGGCCGTCGCCGAGGAGCTGCTCGAGCACGGGATGCGGGCGTGCGTCGGTGATGCGCTCCAGGTCGAGCGCGATGGGCATCACGCCGGTCGGCGCGAAGCCCAGGCGCTCCAGTTCCTGGCGGTTGAACTCGGAATCGCCAAGGGCCAGGTCGACATGCCCCACCAGGCTGGCCAGATCCTGGCGCCCGAGCGCGGCGATTCGGAAGACCTCAGGGTGATAGGGCGCAAAGAAGTGCGCCGGCGTGATGTTGTGGTACTGCAGCACGCGCCGCGCCGGCAGCTCCTTGAAAGCCGCCGTCATCGGCGACGGCAGGGCGTAGTGGAACACGGTGACGTCGCCGCGCCGCGCCGCCGCATCGTCAAACGGCCGCACCTCGTCCCGCATGTCGTCGTCGATCGTCAGGGCGTAGATGTGGCTGTCGTGGCCCATGGCCCGCAGCAGGTCGCGCACGCGTCGCGCCGAGTCGCCGATGGCGTCGCCGCGATGAGCCGCGGGCAGCCACTGGTTGATTACCATCGACTGTGCACCTGCCGGACCCGTGCCGACCCGTGCACCCGTGACACCCGGCACTGTCAGGCTCATTTCGGAAGCCCCTTGAAGATCGCCGGGCGGAACATCCGCAGTTCTTCGAGCCGCTCGTACGCGCGCAGCTGATCCCAGAAGTCAAACGCGACGTGCGGTTCGGCGCGACGTGGCGAGGAGGCGATGCGATCGACGAAGCCCAGCAGCGTCCCGCCGAAGTCCTTGTCCGAGCAACCGGCTCGAGCGCGGCATCCTGAGCCGCAAGGACGTTGTCGGCGATCGCGCGATCCGACAGCACCGCGTCGACCAGCGCCGCGACATGGTGCGGGTCGCGGTCCTCGTACAGCACGCCGCCGCCGTCGAGCGTGGCGGGCACGGCGGTGGCCGCGTAGAGCCACCACCGGCACGCGCATGTGGAAGGCCTCGACCAGGGGGACGCAGAAGCCTTCGTGCTCGCTCGCGCACAGGAACAGGTCGGCGACGTCGTAGTACGCCGTCAGCTCCTCGTTGCTGACGTGCCCGCTGAAGTGGACGTCGGGCGTGCCCAGCGTCGCCACCAGCTGGTGCAGCATCGTCAGGTACTTCTCGAAGCCGCCGTGGCTGCCCACGAGCAGGAGGCGTGAGTTCGCGGGTTGAAGCGCGTCCGATAGGCGTGGAAGATGCGGATCACGTTCTCGATCCGCTTGTTCGGGATCATGCGACCCACAAACAGGATGTTCGTGCAGCTCGTCGTCGAACTGGCCGGCGATGCGCCAGTCGGGGGTGCCGGCCAGGTGCGAGAAGTCCGGGACCACCGGCAGGACGCCAGTCTCCGGGAAGCCAAGCGCCTCGAGCTCCTGCCGATTGAACTCCGAGTCGCCGAGCGCGAGATCGCAGCGGTCGACGTACGCCTTCAGCTCGCGGCGTCCCTTCCAGCACAGCTCCACGAGCTGCTTGTGCACGCCGACGAAGTACTCCGGCGGCGTGATGTTGTGGTAGACCAGCGCCATCCGGTCGGGCAACGCATAGGCGACGCGACTGGCCCGCGACCCGATCGAGAAGTGGTGGATCAGCAGGTTGTCGGGATGGCTGGCATCCACCAGATCGCGGTAGTCGTAGGTCAGGTCCTCGAGGCGCGTGTCCGCGGTCTCGACGAAGATCTCCGAGTCGTAGCCGGCCGACTTGCAGCACGCGCTGGATCCCAGCACCTCGTGGCCGATGGCGTCGCCATAGCCCAGCGTGGCCAGGACCTGGTGAACCGCGCGCAGGCTCATGGACGCACCGCTCCGGCCGGAATCGCGGCAAGCACTTCGTCGGCGGGCGGCAAGCGTGCGGCGTCGGCGAGCGAAGAAGCCCGGCAGCGGTTCGACCACCGGCTGGCGATCGCGCGGCTCCCGGGCAAGCCGATCGAACGTCTCGAGGTACTTCCGCTCGATGACCGGCCACGCGTAGTGCGTGCGGAAGTACGTCCGGCCGTTGCGGCCAAGCGTGTCGCTGAGTCCCGGGCCTGACGTGATGGCGTGCAACGTCTCGGCAAACTCCGCGTAGCTCTCGTAGAAGAGCCCCGCATTGCTGCGAAGGCACTGGCCCTTGAGCACGTCGCAGCGGCCGTTGGCCAGCACCGGTTTGCCGAGCGCCCACGCCTCGAGCGCGACCATCGACAGGCTCTCGAAGTACGACGGCATGATCAGCACGTCGGCGGCCGCCATCGCGTCGAACTTGTCCTCGTCGGGGAGGAACCCGAGATGGCGGATCCGCGGGTCGTCGGGTATGGGCAGGATCGAGTTGCCGATGAGCACCAGCCTGAGCCGGCCCGGCATCGAGCGCTCGAAGCGCTGGAAGAACTCGAAGAGCTCCTTGCAGCCCTTGTTCTCGTCGATGCGTCCCACGTAGATCGCAAACGGGCCCGTCACGCCGTGCTTCTGGCGGAAGCGGTCGGCCCGCGGGCGCTCGGGCACGTCGGAACCGATGCCGACGACGACGCCGGGAAGGTCGCCGTCCGGCGGCGTGCTGCAGCATCGCCCGCTCTTCGTGTGAGTTGAACATCAGCGCGCGCACGCCACGGAAGATCGGGCCGAAGATCGACAGCCCCACGGCCGCATCGCGCTCGGCCGTCGGGACCAGCACCGCCTTGGGCGCCACCGCCCGCACGCTGTGAAAGGCGTGGTGGTAGCGGTAGCTGAAGACGACGATCCAGTCGAACCGGGCCTGCTCGGCGGTCAGCGCGGCGACCAGCGCAGGGCTGGTCGGGCCCTCGCTGTCGAGCCACGCCAGCTCGTCCCGCACCGAATGGTGACGGTTGAAGACGAGCGTTGACCGGCGCGCGAAGTCGAACACGTCACGCGGGCGCCGACACCGGATACCGGCGCACGAGCACGCCGCCCTGGGCGACGGCGCCTTCCGGCAGCTCGTTCGCCCAGGTGACGTAATCGCGCGCGCAGGTCGTGAAGACCTCGACCTCGGCGTGCCGCGCCAGGTGCTCGGCCACGTACCGCGCGTGGAGCTCTGCCCCGCCGTTGATGTCCGCGCCGTAGCGCTGGACGACGACCGCGAGTCTCACGACTCGGAGGAGGCCGGGTCGATAGCCTCAGGCTTCGGGCCTCCGGAGGCCGGGTCGCGTCGGCCTCGGGCCTCTGGAGGCGACAGGTCGCCAGCCTCCAGAGGCCGGGCTGCGACCTCAGGCTCTCGAGGCTCAGGCTGCCGAAGTCTCCGAGGCTGGCTGCGAAGCTCCCGAGGCCACGTGCGAAGCCTCGTCCCCGAATCCCGGTCCGCTGCGCCGGCCGCGGCGGCGGCGCTTGCGGCGCGACCGGAGGCTGTCGCCGCCGGTGATGCGGATCAACGGGACCGGGGCCGGCGTCCGGCGCGGGGCTGGCTCTGCGGGCGCGACTCGCCGCCGCGGCGTCGCGTCGCGCTCGCGATCGCGGTCGTGATCGCGTCCGCGCTCGGCGTCGGGACGATACTGGACCACCGCTTCCAGGGCGCGCGCGCGCCGCTCGTTGAACTCCAGGCGGCTGGCGATCGACTCCACGCGCATCTTCATGTTCTTGACCTCGATGCTGGCGCGCGTCACCTCGACGACCAGGTTGTGCATGACCTCGTAGACCAGCACATCACGGGCGGCCCGGGCCATCAGGAAGTCGTTGATCCCGACCTGCGTGTGCAGCACGTGATTGAGGGCATTGGGGTTGAACAGCAGTTTCAGGACCGGCCGAAGCAGCTTCCTGATGAAGCGCACCAGCGGCTTGCTGGAGGCGAACAGCGTCTTGTCGTCGAAGGGGTAGATCGGCGGCACGTCCGACGGCATGGAGCCGAAACTGCTCCAGCAGGTCGGATCGGACGCCCTTGGATCGAGGAACTTCTCGAGCTTGACCTTCGCCAGCTCCTGAATCTGTTCTTCCGTGTAGTCCACGCCGCGCTTGTCGCGGATCCGCCCGCGGATCTGCCGCATGATCTGCTCGACATCGACCGCGTCGGCTCGTACGTTGAAATCAGCCATTCGTCACCCCGGTCTCAGGTTCACGGGTTCACGGGTCGCAGTCGAGTTCGTCGGCTCGCGATGCGAAGGTCGCAGCGCGTGCGCCTGAGCGAACCGCCGAACCCGTGAACCCGCGAACCCGTGAACCGTGAACGATCCCCTGGTGTGACCTAGATTCCGAACGGCCGGTAGATGATCACGACGACCGCGATGCCCCAGAGGGCCACGCAGGCGAGCAGTGGTCGATCGTTCAGCAGCAGTTCCGCCGGACTTCCGCCGCCTTCCCTCTGATGCACGAGGTAGAGGTAGCGGAAGATGCCGTAGAGCGGAAACGGAATCGTCAGTCCCAGCAGGGACGTACCAAACTTCTCCGCCGTCTCCTCGCTCGTGGCGTAGAACACGTAGGCCATCAGCGTCGAGGCCGTGACCACGCCAATCATCTGGTCGAGGAGGTACGGGCTGTACTCCTGCAGGATCCGCCGGTGCCCGGTGGCGCCGTCGGCCAGCAGCGTCAGTTCGTGACGTCTCTTGCTCAGCCCGAGGAACATGGCCAGCAGGATCGTGCAGACGAGCAGCCAGTGGCTCATCGGCACGCCGACCGCCACGGCCCCGGCTGCCACGCGCAGCACGAACCCGATGGCGATCGTCAGGACGTCGATAATCACGATGTGCTTGAGCGGCCCCGAGTACAGGGCCAGCAGTGCCAGGTAGGTCGTGGCGATGGCGCCGAAGGTCGTGCCCAGCATCCACGCGCCGACCAGGCCGGCGACGGCCAGCACGGCGGCCGTCGACAGCGCCGATCTGCGGCGACAGCGCGCCTGAGGCAATCGGGCGCTCGCGCTTGCGCGGGTGCTGGCGATCGCGCTCCCGGTCGGAGACGTCGTTGATGAGATAGACGGCGCCTGCCAGCGCGCAGAAGATCGCAAACGCGGTCAGCGACGCGATGACCGCGGACGGGTCCGTCAGCTTGCGGCTGAAGACGAGGCCGGCAAAGACAAAAGTGTTCTTGATCCACTCGCCTGGACGGACCGAGATGAGCAGACTGGCCGCCGTCGAGCGACGAACGGCCGATCGGCCACTGGACGAGTTGGACACCGCGAGTTCGGGCTGAGTGGTGCGCGCCACGGCAGCGCGGGGCGTGAAGCCGGCCCTTAGACCTGGGCCTGCGCCTGGAAGCTCTTCAGCGCCTCGGGCTCAGTCTCAAAGGTCTCGAACACCGTGAGCAGCTTCGTGATCGACAGCAGATCGGTGATCCGCTTGGTCAGGTTCACGAGCTTCAGGTTGCCGCCCTGACGGCTGACCGTCGTGTAGGTGCGGACGATCTCGCCAAGGCCCGCGCTGTCGATGTACGGCACGCCTTCCAGATTCAGAAGCAGTTTCTTCTGGCCCTGGTGGATGAGGCTGTTGATCTTGTCCTTCAGCAGCTCGTCGCCCTCGCCCAGGGTCATCTTGCCCTTGAGGTCGAGAATCGTGACGTCGCCAATGATCCGTTCCTCGATCACCATGGAAGCAGTCCTCCGCCGCGTTTCAAAGGCCTAGAATCTATCGTACGCACTACCACCGGTCAACGTACCCGGCTGCCCCGGAGGCGCACGAAACACACAGAAAAAAAGCGCCGGACCGCACGATGTACAGCCCGGCGCCTCGATTGGGTCGTCCGCCTCGCGCGCATCGCGTCAGGGCGGACACGTGTAGAGGCTTACTCGAGCTCGCGCCGCATCTTCTTGCGGTTGCGCTTTCGCGCCAACGCCTGCTTGGCCCGGCGCTTGTCACCCGGCTTCAAGTAGAAGGAGTGCTTCTTGATGTCCTTGATGATGTCTTCCTGCTGCACTTTTCTCTTGAACCGGCGGAGAGCACTTTCAATCGACTCGCCCTCCTGCACCTTGACTTCGGCCACGCTCGAACACCCCCTCTACGGCTGTTGTCAGCTTCTGCGGCTCTTGGGAAAGAGCCGAATGTAGTAGGTTATCACGGAAAAGAACCGGGTTCTCAGGTTCGTGGGTTCACAGGTTCCGGGTTCGGGTTCACAGGTTCTCGGGTTCACAGGTTCCGAGGTTCAGGCTCGCGGGTTCGAACCTGAACCGGTGAACCCGTGAACCTGTGAACCCGTGAACCCGTGAACCCGTGAACCCGTGAACTGTTGATATATAAACGACTTACGTGAATATTTTGATTTTGGGTTCCGGCGCCCGCGAGCACGCCCTGGCCAGCCGGCTCTCGCAGGAGCCCGGCGTCGACCCGTCTGGTCTGCGCCCCGGGCAACGCGGGCATGGCGGCCATCGGGCCGGTCGCCGGCGTCTCGCTGTCCGACGCCGAGGACATGCTGGCGCTGGCCGAGCGGGAGGGGGTCACCCTGACGATTGTCGGGCCCGAACTGCCGCTGTCGGTAGGCGTGGTCGATCGGTTCGTCGAGGCCGGCCGGCCCATTCTCGGTCCGTCCCGCGCGGCGGCCCGGATCGAGACCAGCAAGGTCTGGGCAAAGCAGTTCATGGCGCGGCACCACGTGCCGACCGCTCGATTCCTCGTCGCCGAATCGGCCGAGGTCGCGTTCGAGGCGCTCAGCAGCCGAGCGACTCGGCTGGCCGCTGGTGATCAAGGCCGATGGGCTTGCCGCCGGCAAGGGCGTCGTCCTGGTCAACAAGACCGGGGAGGCGATGGCGGTCATCGACGAGATGCTCACCGGCACGCAAGTTTGGCGAGGCCGGTCGACGCATCGTGCTCGAAGAGTGTCTGGTCGGACCCGAGGTGTCGTTCTTCGTTCTGAGCGACGGCCGCGCGGGCGATGCCGATTGGCACCGCGCAGGATCACAAACGCGCCCTCGACGGCGATCGCGGCCCGAACACCGGTGGGATGGGGGCCTTTGCGCCAAGCCCCCTGATGACGCCCGAGCTCGAAGCGCGAGTGCTGCAAGAGGTAGTGCACCCCGTCCTGGCGGGCATGCGCGAAGAGGGGCACCCGTATCGAGGCTTCCTGTACTGCGGCCTCATGCTGACCGCGCAAGGCCCCATGGTCATCGAGTTCAACGCGCAGGCTCGGCGATCCCGAAGCGCAGGTGATCCTGCCGCTCATCGACGAGCCGCTGCTGCCGCTGCTCGACGCGGCGGCGGCCGGCGCCCTGCCGGATCGACCTGCCCGCCTGAGCCACGAGCCGCGCGTCGGCGTCGTCGTGGCCTCCGGCGGATATCCGGATCACTTCGAGACGGGCAAGCTCATCGCCGGTCTTGCCGACGCCGCCGCGCTCGACGGGGTCGAGGTCTACCACGCCGGGACGACGATCGCCGGTGACGGCCGGGTGGTCACCAGCGGCGGACGCGTGTTGACGGTGGTGGGACGGGGCGCGGATTACAAGGCGGCAATCGCGCGCGCGTATGCGGGGGTCGAGCGGATCAAGTTCGAGGGCGCGTCTTACCGCCGGGAATCGGGAAGAAGGCACTAGGCGCGCGACTTCGCGTGAGGGCGCGCTCGGCGCTCAGCTCGCTCGCGAGGCCGAGGTCGAGCGTCAGCGCGCCGCGCCGTCCATCAGCGCCGCCAGCTTCCGCCGGCGCTCTTCTTCTGTCCTTCGACGATCAGCTGCCCGCACGCCGCGCGGATGTCGCGGCCGCGGCTCTTTCGAATCGAGACCCAGATCCCCCGGTCGGCCAGGATCCTGCCAAACGCGCTGACGCGTTCGTCTGACGGGCGCTCGTAGGGAATCCCCGGCGCGGCGTTCAGCGGCAGCAGATTGACCTTGGCCTTGACGTCACCCAGCAGGCTGGCGAGCCGGCGCGCATCCTCCGGCGTGTCGTTGACGCCGTCGAGCAGCACGTACTCGAACATGATTTGCCGCCGGCGATTCAGCGGGAATCGCCGGCACGCGTCGAGCAGCTGCTCGAGCGAGTACTTGCGATTGATGGGTGCGATGCGGTCCCGCGTCGCGTTGGTCGTGGCATGCAGCGACACGGCGAGGTTGGGCATCACCGGCTCCTTGGCCAGCTTCTCCATCGCCGGCACGACGCCCACCGTCGACAACGTCACCCGCCGCGGCGGAATCGCCAGGCCCTGCTGATCGGTCAGCATCCGCAGCGACGACATCACCGCGTCGTAGTTGTGCAGCGGCTCGCCCATGCCCATCATCACGATGTTGAAGGGCTTCTCGCGAAGGCCGGTCGCCTCGGCCAGTGCGCGCACCTGGCCGGTGATCTCAGCCGGCGTGAGATTGCGCACGAAGCCCATCTTGCCGGTGAGACAGAAGTCGCAGTCCATCGCGCAGCCGACCTGGCTCGAGATGCAGAACGTCTGCTTCGGCGTGTCGGGGATGTAGACCGACTCGATGCGCTTGCCGTCGGCGAGCTGAAACAGGAACTTGCGCGTGCCGTCGGTCGAGCGCGCCTCGTGAACCAGCTGGGGCGCGGAGATCGTGAACTGCTGTGCCAGTTGCGTTCGCAACTCGAGCGGCAGGTCCGACATCAGCTCGAAATCGCTGACGCCCTTGCGGTAGATCCAGCGGAAGACCTGCTTGGCGCGCAGCTTCGGCAGCCCCGCCTCGCGGAAGGCCGCCTCCATGGCCGGAAGCTCCATGTCGGCGAGATCGGGGCGCGGTCGCCGGGAGGGGAGGGCGGCATCAGAGGAACCTGGGATCGAGCCTAGCATGCCCAGCCCCTCGGGGCGCCTGCGCTGCGCTCGGCGTGGCTCGCGCCTTCGGCGCGAGGCGGCGCGCTCACTGGCTCGCCGGAGCCCCCGCAGATCCGCGATACGTCAGCGCTCGCGACTAGCATGCGGGACCTGAAGGTCGCGGCGCTACTGGACCTTCGAGAGGTCGAATGTCGGTGGCGGCTCGTAGGAGCCGACGACGGCCGCATTCGCGCCGCCGGCCGGCACGTCGCGTCCCAACGCCCAGTAGATGCCGTTGATCAGCAGACGCCGCATCGACTCCTGCGCGAAGTCCTCGGGGTGGCCAAGCGTCGTGAAGAAAACACGGGACTTCTTGTACTGCCGCGTCCACGCCACCGGCTGGGTCGGGGGAAACTCGGCAGCTTTTGCCGTCTTGTTCGAGTTCGTCGTGGTGCCCTCCAGCAGCACGGTCGCCTCGCCGTTGAGCGGCGCGACGTGATACAGCCACGACCGCGCGTGAAACGGCCCGACGCCACGCAGCACGGGATGAGAGGCGTTGGCCGCATGGACGGCCACCTCCGTGCTCGATTGGCTGCCGTGGTGCGTGATCCACTTCTGCCCGAACACATCCCGCCCGAAGCCGTCGTTGAGCCCCTGCCGTGGATGGCCCTCTGGATAGAGGAAGGCGTGCGTGGATGTTCGCAGCCCGACGATCGGGTTTGCCAGACTCGACAAACTGCAGAATGCGTTGAAGCTGTTCATCCGGCAGCGCGCGGAATCTCGTGAACATCACGAGCAGATCCGCGGTCGCCAGCGCGTCGAGTCCCTCGATGTTGTCCTTGGTCTGCGGCTTGGGCTTCGCGTAGGCGACGGAGGTCTTGAAGCCGTGCGACTTCTCGAGGATCGCGGCGATCATCGGCATCGTGATCTCGGACCGGTACTCGTCGTCGCCCGTCACGAACACGATGTGTGGCGCGCGCGGGGCGGCCCTGACGCGCGGTGATGCCGGAAGCGAGCGCAAGCAGCGCAGACGACGAAGGTCGCGCAGGACTGTCGCCCTCGTCCGTCATCGTCGCCTCGTCCTTGGCAGCGTCACTCGTCCCTCGTCCCTCGTCCTTGAACATCCATCACGCCGTTCATCGTCCGCCAGTGGCCGGGGAACGTGCAGACGTAGGGGTACTTGCCTTCAGCGGTCGGCGCAGTGAAGCGCAGCCGCGCGATCTCCTCGTGGTTGATGAGCCTCGTGGCGTGCAGCACCTCCGGCGTGTCCGGGCACGAAGTGCTTCTGGAACCCGTCGGGCTGCGCTGGCCATGGCCTCGGCCTTCAGGCTGACGTCTTCGAGCTTGCCGGGTGCGGTGATCAGCAGGTTGTGCGGCATGTGGTCCGCGTTGACGAACACGATCTCGACCTCCTCCCCCGGCGCGACCGAGAACTTCGAGATGTCGAACTTCATCTGCGCGAGCAGCGGCCTTGATGCGGATCGTGCGCACCGTCAGTGCGTCAAGCGCGCTTGTGATGCGAGCCGCCTCGTCGCCCGGCAACCGCGCGGCCGCGCCGCGGCCGAGGGCAATCGCCTGCTTGAATGCAGGCGCCGTCCTGTCCGCGGCTGGCACGGTGCGCGCGTAGGCCAGCAGGTTCTCCACGAGGCCCGCGACCTCCGCTCCGGGCCAGCGCTCCGGCGCGATGCGGCTCAGGGCCTCGACCGCGGTGGCGCGGCTCGGCCTCGTCGCCGACCAGGGACGCAAGCACCCGCACGACCTCGGCGTCATGGCCCGGGATGGCGGGCAGCGCGGTGATTGCGGCCTCGCGCAGCGCCGGCGTCAGGTCGCCGCCAAGCCGCACGGTGTGGACGGGGACGCCGGTCGAAAGGCCGTCGGCTGTGGCGACGGTCTCCCGCTTGTCGTTCAGCACGGCGACGTGCAGCGCCCCTCGGCTGGTTTGCGCCTTCGGCGAGATAGGGGCGGACGACGAGCGTGTCCACGGGACGTTCCGCGCCGAGATCGATTTCCCACCACGGGTCCAGCTCGCGTGTCGTAAAGGACGCCGCCTTGCCGGCCTGCGCCACGTCGGTGTTGCCGTCGACGGCTTCTGCGGCCCCGCCGCCGAAATCGCCTCCCGGAATCCCGCTCGACTGACTCGTGGCCCCCTTCGGCGCGATGTTGGTGCCGCCGCTCAGCACCTCGACCTCCGCCAGCCCCAGCGTGCGCTCCCGGCCCGGCAGCATCACGCGGACGTAGCGCCCGCTGACGGTCACGGGCGCCGCCGAGACGGGCGCGCTCAGAATCGACGACACCAGCGGGTACAGCGCGCGCTTCAGCCCGTCGTCGTCGACGAGCGCCATCGCGTCGATCAGATCGACGCGATGCCGCGCAGACGAGGAAGCCAGCTGCCACGCGCGGTCGAGCCCGCCGTCCACCTTGACGAGCGCGGCCCATGCGGCTCGCCGCGCCGTGTCGGTCCGGCCGTTCAACGCGAGATGTTCGAGCTCGGCCCGCGCGTCGGACAGCGACCGAGCGTCGCCGGCCACCAGCAGCGCGCCGAGGTCGCTGCAGACGCTGCCGCTGCCGGGCCGGCCGTCCACCCGCGCGATGGCGGACAGCAACTCTGCCGTGCGGCGTCCAGCGGCCGGAGTCCGGAGTCCGACCAGTCCCTCCAGCGCCTCTTCGCGATACTGCCGTTCGACGCCCGGCCTGCTCAGCAGCTCGTGATACACCGGCTCGCTGCGCGGCAGCGACGTCAGATCCGAGGGTGAGAGCCGCGCCAGCAGATACGCCAACCCCTCGGGATGGTCGGCCGAGATCCTGCGCCCTTCGGCCAGCGCCGGCCTCCAGGCCTTCTCCAGCGTGGTGATCGTCGAGTCGAGCGCGTACTGGATGTAGTAGTCGGTGGTGTGCTTCAGGACGTCGAGCGCGGCGTCGGTGGCCTCGGCGGTCGGGACGTAGCTGAGCGACCGCACCGCCTCCAGCCGCACGCGCGGTGACGGGTCGTTGGCCGCCTTCTCCATCAGAGCGGTGGCATCCGTCACCCGATCCGACCAGTGCTGCAGCACGCGCACGGCCGCGGCGCGCGCGCGGAATTCCTGTGCGCCGAGCAGTTGTCTCAGCAGATTCTCCTGCACGACGTCGTGGTGCTCGTAGACCCAGAGCGCCTCGAGCAGGTGATGCTCGTAGCTGGCCTCGGCCTTGTCGAGCCCGGCCACCCACGTCCCGAGTGCCGCGACCACCTGTTCCGTTGGCCGCTCGCGCAGTTCACGCCGTGTCCAGTAGCGGGTGCGATCCTCGTAGGCCTTCAGGTTCTCCAGCAGCGCCGGGATCGGCTCTCCGTGGATCTTCGGTCTCGGCACGAGTGGGCGGCCCTTTGCCGTCACGCGCCAGACCCGTCCGTGCTGCACGTCCCGACGCGGGTCGCGCAGCGAGTACCTGCATGTGGCCGATGAGCGGGTTGAACCAGTCGCCGATGTAGAGCGCGCCGTCGGGCCCCATCTGCATCGCCACCGGGCGGAAGTTCGGGTCCGTGGACTGCAGCAGCGGCTCGACCTCGATGCCCGTGAAGCCCGACCCGTCTTCGACGACGCGGTACTGCTTGGTGCCGTGGAACCCGATGACGTTGTTGATGACGAAGTGACCCTGCACGTCATCCGGGAAATGGCGGCTCCGGATGAACTCGATGTTGCCCGTGGGCCGCACTTTCGTCAGCGTCCATTCCTTCATCGGGCGCTGCTTGCGCGGGTAATCGACGTGCCCTGAAAACGGCGTGCCGTAGTAGTTGGCGCCGCCCGAGGCATCCGAGATGAAGTGCTGTCCCCAGGAGTCGACGACGTGGCCCCAGGGGTTGGCGAAGGGATACGAGACGAACACCTCCAGCCGCTCTGTCTTCGGCGCGTAGCGGAAGACGGCGGCGTTCTCGACGCGCACAGGTCCAGACGGCGTCTCGACTTGCGAATGGAGGAACGTCCCTTCCTGGAAGTACAGTCCGCCGCCGGGACCCCATTGGAACGCGTGGATGGCGTGGTGACTGTCTTCGGTGCCGAAGCCGTGGAGGATGATCTCGCCGCTCATCGGCGCGGTCGTCGCCGTTGGTGTCGCGCAGGAACATCAGGTTCGGCTGCTGCGAAACGTACACCCCGCCATCGCCGAGCTCGAACCCCATCGGCAGGTGGAGCCGGTCGGCAAACACGGTCAGCCTTGTCTGCACGGCCGTCGGTGTCGGTGTCTTCGAGGATCACCAGCTTGTCGGCCGGCGCCTTGCCCGGCGCCAGGTGCGGGTAGGTGGGCGAGGTGAGCACCCAGAGCCGCCCCTGCGCGTCGAAGGTCATCGCCACCGGCTTGGCGATCTCGGGGAACTGCTCCTCGGAGGCGAACAGGTTGACTTCATATCCCGGCGCGGGCCGCAGCCGCTCGAGGGCCACGCGCGGGTCTTCCGAGGTGAGGTCCAGCTGGCCGCCGCGGTTGGGTTCCTGCGCGCGGGCTCTGGGCGGCGGCGGACGCCGCAAGGCTTACCAGCCGCGACACGCGACCGCGACGACGTCGCGCGAGATCCGCCGTGTCATCGCGTCGCCCCCGGTTCCGCTGGCGGCCGGGCCGCGTCGCCGGATAGCCCAGGCCCCTTCAGCGCCTGGGCCCGCTGCCAGATCCGCCGGTCGCGGGCTGCGACCATCGCGTCGAGCTGTTTCATCTCTCCCGGGAAATTGACCGATCCGAACGGCTCTACACGGCGCCCGACGACGTATTCGGCGTTGACGGGACGCCAGCGATAGAAAAACTGCTCGTTCTTGTCGCGGATGGCTTCGCGGAGGTCTTCGAGCCGGCGCATCTCGGCATTGGTCGCCGGTCGTTGACCTTTTTCGAAGCCCAGCGCCGCCATCAGGAGTTGCGCGACGATGCGATCGCCGTCCTCGTTGAGATGAATGCCGTTGATGGTCAGCGCCGGAGCTGCCTGGCGCCATCAGCGCAAGCGTCGGCGTGAACAGATCGACAAACGGCACGCCTTGCTGCCCGGCAATGCGGCCCATGGCCTCGGTATACCTGGCCAGCTCGCGGTTGCGGCGCGTCCACGTCCACCCGCGTCAGCCGCGCCAGCCGCTCGTGCGCGATGGGCGACACGAGCACCAGTCGTGGTGCGCTGGTGCCGTTGTACTGCGCGGCAAGGTTGGCGCGGAGATAGGCGGTCAGATCCTGCTCGAACTGTTCGAGCCCGGCCTGTCCGTCGAACGACTCGTTGAGGCCGAAGAAGGCGAGGATGACGTCAGCTTTCTGGCGGTAAAGATGCGTGGGCGTGGTCCCGAAGTTGAGCGGGCGCGGCTGCAGGGCCACGGTGTCGCCGCTCCAGCCCAGGTTCCGCACCGTCAGCTGCAGATCCGGGAAGCGCGTGTAGAGCAGTGTCTCGAAGTGATTGAACAGCTGCATCCGCTCGGCGAGCGTGTTGCCGACGAGCACGATGCGGTCGCGTGGCTTGAGCGTCAGCGGGCGGCCCTGCGCCGACGCGGCGCCGCCGGTCGCCAGGCCCAGCGACAGCGTCGGCTGCAACCGCCAGCGCAGCTACCCAGCCGGTTGCACATGGCCGCCCATGATAGCGCTCTCGGGCCGGGGCGCGTCAGCGCTTCGCGCTCGGCGCAGGCCGCTCTACGACCGCTCCGCGCGGCGCTCGTGATATACTCTGAGTTTCAGTAAGTGTCTCACCCTCAACGAGTTAGCAGCCGCGCCTCCAACATGATAGTCCGAGAGGTCTTCCCGAACGGGGTCCGTCTCATCACCGAGCAGATGGACCACGTGCGGTCGGTCTCGGTCGGGGTGTGGCTGACGCGCGGTTCGCGGCACGAACCGCAGGAGCACGGCGGCATCGCGCACTTAGTGGAGCACATGCTATACAAAGGCAACGAGACGAGCAGCGAGGAGGAGTGCGCGGAACTCGAGCCGCGTGTCAGCGCGCGCCTGCGCGGCGACACCCATCCCCAGCGCCAGTGCCATAGCCAAGCGACCTGTCGTCGTCGACATTTGGCACATCTTACCGCCTCATAGGACTGGCGGCCGACCGACACGACCAATCGTTGACACGATCCCCGGGGTGACGATAATCGGGCGAACTGTACGCTAACCGGCTACGGGTTTCACCTGATGTTTTCGGCAACTTGCTGATGCAGACGCTTCGACAGTTACTCTATGCCTTTGCACTGGCCGGCGTCACACTCGCCTCCGCCGAGCTGGCGGCGCGCGTTGAGGATCGCATTCGAGACGGCACTCCCCTCACGTCCTCGCCGAGTTCGGAGCGCGATCTCAAGATCTCGGATGAACTCGGGCCTCGAGGAAGGCCTTCGGGGCGCTATAAGAAATGGCGGCTCAACGAGTGGGGATTTCGGGGACCGTCGATTCCCCAGGACCCCCGACCCGGTGAGATTCGCGTGTTGATCCTGGGTTCGTCCGAGTCGTTCGGCCTGTACGAAAGTCCCGGACTCGAATTCCCGGCGCAGTTGGCTTCACGATTGCGTGATCGCGGCGACTACGAGGTCGTCAACGCCGCGGTGGCCGGAATGACGCTGGCGACGATGACTCCGGTACTGGGAGAACTGGGGATCCAGATTCCAGCCGAGCCTCGTTTTCGTTTATGCGTCGCCGCTGTTTTACCTCGGCGAACGGATCCCCGAAATCCGGCGGGGCCCTTTCACCATCCAGCCCGACCGTCGGACAGCACCTACGTCTCGCTACCTCGATCGACTGACGGATCTGATTACCGTGCCCACGATGCTCCAGGATTGGCGCGATCGTCGCAGGATTGCGGCGGCCGTTGACGACAGACCTGCCAACTGGGAGTTCACCGAGCCTCCCGCGGATCGACTGGACGCGTACATCGCCCATTTACGGCAGCTGGGCGACGCGATAGTCCTCAGGGGATCGCAAGTGGTTATCTCCACGCACGCGACCCTCACTGGACCGGTCACTTCACGAGACGAGCTGGCGGCTTGGGACGGCGGAAGAGTCCATATTCCAAGAGCGCCCTCGGAGGTCGCCGCCAGGTTCCATTTCTTGGCCAACGAGAGGATTCGACAGCTGAGCGCTCAAACACGGTGGGCGCTGGTGGACGCCGACGCCAGGTTGAGTGGCCGGTCGGAGCTCTTCGGCGACCTAGTCCACTTCAACGACGAGGGCGCGGCGAAGATGGCTCAGCTCATTGCGACGACGATTCTCACGGCGCGCGCACCGGGCTCCGACAAGCGAGCTTTTGTCCCACCGGTCCATTTGGCGTGCCTCAGGAGCTGCCGTCGGCGCATGCTCTTCAACAGCTTCGTCTTCCTGTTCGCCTTCCTCCCGGTCACGTACGTGATCTTCTGGACATTCCGCAGTGCCGCGGCGCGCTACGTCTGGCTGGCGCTCACCGGCTACGTCTTCTACGGCTACTGGGACTGGCGCTTCTGCCTCCTGATGGCGTTCTCCACGCTGGTGAGCTACCTGGCGGGCCTGGGGCTTCCTCCGCTAGCAGGACCCGCGGGCCCGGCAAGCTGTGCTCCTGGTCGTGCCGATCGTCGTCGACCTGCCTGCTGCTGGGCTTCTTCAAGTACGCCAACTTCACGCAGTCGCAGCGCGAACGACGTCGCTGCGCTGGTTCGGCTGCGAGCTCAGCCTGCCGACATCCGACATCATCCTGCCGATCGGCATCTCCTTCTACACCTTCCACACCATCACCTACATCGTCGACGGCTACCGCGGCGTGATCCGGCCGACGCGCAACCTCTTCGAGTTCGCCGCATACGTCTCGCTGTTCTCGCAGCTGGTCGCGGGCCCGATCGTCCGCTTCCGGCAGATCGAGGAGGACCTCGAGAACCTCGGCACGGCCGACCGGACGCGCTGGCTGTCCATCGGCGTCTCGTTCTTCGTCTTCGGGCTGGTCGAGAAGGTCGTGGTGGCCGACACGCCTGGCGGCCTTCGTCGACCCGGCGCTGGCCCGCTACGAGTCGCCTGTCGACCGTGGGCGCGTGGCTGGCCATGCTCGGCTACAGCGTTCCAGCTGTACTTCGACTTCTGCGGCTACAGCGACATGGCCGTCGGCCTGGGCTTTCTGTTCGGCCTCCGCATCCCGAAGAACTTCAACTCGCCGTACAAGGCCCTCGACCCGTCGGACTTCTGGCGCCGCTGGCACATCTCGCTGTCGACCTGCCTGCGCGACTACCTGTACATCCCGCTGGGCGGCAACCGGCACGGCGAGGCCGCGAAACCTACCGCAACCTGATGCTGACGATGCTGATCGGCGGCCTGTGGCACGGGGCGAACTGGACCTTCGTCGTCTGGGGCGCCTACCACGGCGCGCTGCTGATTCTGTTTCACTGGTCCTCCGCCCACTGGCAGCGATTTCCGCGCTTGCTGAGGCAGCTCGGCACGTTCGGTCTGGTGATCATTGGCTGGGTCTTCTTTCGCGCGACGGACCTGACGATGGCGACCGAAATCCTCGGACGGATGTTTCTCCCGCGGCCAGGCGTGGTCGTGGGCGACCTGACTGCATGGGCCATCGCTCTGGCCATCGCCACTTACTGGGCAATGGCCGGTCCCAACGCCAATGACGTTCATGCGAACTTCCGATGGCGACCGCTCATCGGTCTTGCCTGGGCCGTCGCGTTCGGCGTTTGTTTGTCGCTCATTGGCGGCAGCAGAAGCTCGCCGTTCCTCTACTTCCAGTTCTAGGACGCTCCCCGATTTTGGCGAGGCCCCCGTAGGCGACCGGTTTGGCTGCGAGGCTAGACCTGCAAATGGCCGCTGTGATATAATTCACCTTTCTGTAAGTGTAGTTCCCTCAACAAGTTACAGCACAGCGCCGCCCACATGATTGTCCGAGAGGTCTTCCCGAACGGGGTCCGTCTCATCACCGAGCAGATGGACCACGTGCGGTCGGTCTCGGTCGGGGTGTGGCTGACGCGCGGTTCGCGGCACGAACCCCAGGAGCACGGCGGCATCGCGCACTTTGTCGAGCACATGCTCTTCAAAGGCACCACCTCGCGCAGCGCCGAGGACATCGCGCAGCAGGTCGACAGCCTCGGCGGCCACCTGGACGCCTTCACCTCGAAGGAGTACGCGGGCTACTACATCAAGGTGCTCGACGAGCATCTGCCCACGGCGCTCGACGTGCTGTCGGACCTCGTGCTGAACCCGGCCTTCGACGCCGACGACATCGAGCGCGAGAAGAAGGTGATCCTCGAAGAGATCAAGATGGTGGAGGACACGCCCGACGATCTGGTCCACGAGCTGTTCACGCAGAGCTTCTGGCGCGATCATCCGCTGGGCCAGCCCATCCTGGGCACCGCCGAGAGCGTGCAGGCGCTGACGCCCGCGGTCCTCCGGTCGTATTTCGCCAACACCTATACCGCGCGCAACTTCGTGATCGTCGCCGTCGGCAACATCACGCACCAGCAGATGAAGGCGCTGGTGGAGCCGACCTTCGGCACGCTCGACGGCGTGGGCGAGCGCGGCGACGGAACAGCCGCCCGCCGTCGTGCGCGCACGCGCAGGTGCGGACCAAGGATCTGGAGCAGAGCCACGTGCTGCTCGGCACCAGTTCCTACCCGCAGAATCACGACGATCGGTATGCCGCCTACGTGCTCAACACGATGCTGGGCGGCTCGATGAGCTCACGGCTGTTCCAGAACGTGCGCGAGAAGCGCGGGTTGGCGTATGCCGTCTTCAGCAACCTGGTGGCCTACCGCGACGCCGGCCAGCTCACGGTCTACGCCGGTTGCGCCAACGGGGCCGTCCGCGAACTGGTGTCGGTTGTGGTCGACGAGTTGCGGGGCATGAAGCAGCCGCCGCCGGAGACCGAGCTGCGCCGCGCGAAGGACCACCTGAAGGGCAGCCTGATGCTGAGCCTCGAGAGCACCTCGAGCCGGATGTCGAACCTGGCGCGCCAGGAGATGTACTTCGATCGCCAGTTCGGGCTCGACGAGACCATCGAGAGCATCGAACGCGTCACGGCCAGCGACGTCGTCCGCGTGGCCAGGGACCTGTTCGTCAACGGCTCGCTCGGCGCGACGGTGCTGGGCCAGCAGGCCGGCTTGGAGCTGTCAGACGAGGAGTTGGATCTTGGATAGTCGTTCATGATTCCGAGATACACCAACCCCGAGATGGGCCGTCTCTGGACCGAGCAGCGACGCTACGAGGCGTGGCTCGAGGTCGAACTGGCCGCCGCCGACGCGATGGCGGCCGCCGGCATCATTCCCGCGCGACGCCGCGCGCGAGTTGCGCGCGAAGGCGCGCTTCGACATCGCCCGCATCGAAGAGATCGAGCAGACGACGCATCACGACGTGATCGCGTTTACGACGGCCGTGGCCGAGCACGTCGGCGAGGCCGCCCGGTACCTGCACTTCGGCCTCACCTCCTCGGACGTCGTCGACACGGCGCTGGCGCTGCAGATGGTCGAGTCGTGCGACCTGACGCTGAAGAACCTGGAAGGCCTCGCCGAGGCGATTCGCGTGCGGGCCGACGAGCATCGGAAGACGCCGATGATCGGGCGCACGCATGGCGTGCACGCCGAGCCGATGACGTTCGGGTTGAAGCTGGCGCTCTGGTACGCGGAGATTCAGCGAGACATCACGCGCGTCCGCCGCGCGCGGGAGGCGGTGCGGGTCGGCAAGATCTCCGGCGCCGTCGGCACCTTCGCGCACCTGCCGCCGGCGATCGAAGCCGACGTCTGTCGACGCCTTGGGCTCGAGCCCGCGCCCGTCTCCTCGCAGGTCATCCAGCGCGATCGGCATGCCGAACTGCTGACGGCGCTGGCCATCACCGGCGCCTCGCTGGAGAAGTTCGCGCTGGAGATTCGCGGCCTGCAGAAGACCGAGATCGGCGAGGTCGAAGAGCCGTTTGCCAAGGGGCAGAAGGGCAGCTCGGCGATGCCCCACAAGCGCAACCCCATCGGCTGCGAGCAGATCTGCGGCCTGGCGCGGCTGCTGCGCGGCAACGCCCTGGCGGCCATTGAGAACGTCGCGCTGTGGCACGAGCGCGACATCTCGCACTCGTCGGTCGAGCGCGTGATTCTGCCCGACACCTTCATCGCACTCGACCACATGCTGCGCCGCTTCACGCGCATCGTGAAGGGCATGGTCGTCTACCCGGAGCGGATGCTCGAGAACCTCGCAGCGCAGCCGCGGCGTCGTGTTCTCGGGACAGGTGCTGCTGGAGCTCGCCCAACGCGGCATCTCGCGCGAGCAGGCGTACGCGTGGGTGCAGCGAAACGCGATGCAGTCGTTCGACGACAAGGCAGATTTCAAGACCCTGCTGCTGGCCGATACCGACGTGATGGCCGTCCTGAAGCCGGCCGATGTCGAGCACGCGTTCGACCTCGAGACGCAGCTGCGCCACGTCGACGCCATTTTCGAACGAGTCTTTCAGGAGGTAGCCGCCTGATGAAGGCGCGTGTGTTTGTCACGCTCAAGCCCTCGGTGTTCGATCCGCAGGGCCACACCATCACCGAGGCCCTGCACCAGATGGGCTATGGCGGCGTCGACGACGTCCGCCAGGGCAAGTATTTCGAGCTGAGCCTGCCGGGCACCTCGGCCGACCAGGCCAGGACGCTGGCAGCCGAGGTCGCGCAGAAGCTGCTGGCCAACCCGGTCATCGAGAGCTATCGCATCGAGGTAGCCGAATGAAGTTCGCCATCGTCGTCTTTCCCGGCTCCAACTGTGACCACGACGCGTATCACGCGACCAAGCACGTGCTCGGGCAGGAGCGCCGAGTTCGTGTGGCACAAGGAAACCGACCTGAAGGGCGCCGACGCGGTGATTCTGCCCGGCGGGTTCGCGCACGGCGACTACCTGCGGACGGGCGCCATCGCACGGTTCTCGCCCGTCATGGACGCGGTGCGGGCATTTGCCGCGGCGGGTAACCCCGTGATCGGCATCTGCAACGGGTTCCAGGTCCTGCTCGAAGCGGAACTGCTGCCTGGCGCGATGCTGCGCAACACCGAGAAGTACAAGTGCGAGTACGTCTACGCGCGCGTGGAGCAGACCGACACGCCGTTCACCAACCTCTGCTCGAGAGGACAGGTGCTGAAGATCCCCATCGCCCACGGCGAGGGCAACTACTACGCCGATCCGGAGACCGTCGCCGGCCTTGAAGCGAATCGTCAGGTGATCTTCCGCTACGTCTCGCCAAAAGGCGAGGTGACGGCGGAGTCCAACCCGAATGGATCGCTCAACAACATTGCCGGCATCTGCAACGTGCCGCGCAATGTCGTCGGCCTGATGCCGCACCCGGAGCGTGCGTGCGAGTCCGCGCTCGGCAGCGCCGACGGCAAGATCGTGCTGGAGTCGGTCGTGTCGGCGCTGATTGCGCGTGATTTGAACGGATTACGCGGACGTTTATCCGCAGATTACGCAGATTACGCAGATTCTGTTGGCTGCGCTGAGGCTCGCAGCGTCGATAGACTGATCAGGCCGAGGCTGCAGACATGACCGACAAACAAGGCAATCGCCGCATCGTCGGGTTCGCCATGGCGGGATCGGCCGTCGTGATGGTCGTGATGGCGGCGCTCATCTACACAGGCGCCTTCGGCAGTCTCGGAGCAGTCGCGGGTGATTGTCGCCGGCGCGCTGGGAGTGGCCGGCGTGCTCGACATCATCCTGGCAATCTACTTCATCGTGTCCGAGGCTTGAGGCCGATTAGCGTCAAGCTTCCAGTAGGCCCTGAGGCTACGTCATTTAGCCATGCCCGCATTCGATCAGGCCACACTTGACCGTCACGGCGTCACCGCCGACGAGTACGACCGCATCTGCCAGCTGATGGGCCGCGAGCCCAACCTTACCGAGCTCGGCATCTTCTCGGTGATGTGGTCCGAGCACTGCAGCTACAAGAGCTCGCGCGTCCACCTGAAGACGCTGCCCACCTCGGGCAGCCGCGTGTTGCAGGGGCCGGGCGAGAACGCCGGCGCCGTCGATATCGGCGACGGGCTGGCTGCCGTCTTCAAGATCGAATCGCACAACCACCCGTCGTTCATCGAGCCGTATCAGGGCGCGGCAACCGGCGTTGGCGGCATCATCCGCGACATCTTCACGATGGGCGCGCGGCCCGTGGCGCTGCTGAACTCGCTGCGGTTCGGGCCGCCGGACGTGCCGCTGAACAGGCGCATCCTCGAAGGCGTGGTCGCCGGCATCGGCGGTTACGGCAACAGCATCGGCATCCCGACGGTCGGCGGCGAGGTCGCCTTCGACGAGTCGTACAACGGCAACCCGCTGGTCAACGTGTTCTGCCTCGGCATCGCCCGGCACGAGGACATCATCAAGGGCACGGCCAGCGGCACCGGCAACGCCGTGTACTACGTCGGCGCCAAGACCGGGCGCGACGGGATCCACGGCGCGACGATGGCCTCGGCCGAGTTCGACGAGAAGTCGGAAGAGAAGCGCCCGGCCGTCCAGGTGGGCGACCCGTTCACGGAGAAGCTCCTGCTCGAGGCCTGTCTCGAGGTCATGAAGTCCGGCGCGCTGATTGGCATCCAGGACATGGGCGCCGCGGGCCTGACGTGTTCCACCAGCGAGATGGGCAGCCGCGGCGGCGTCGGTGTCGAGATCGACGTCAAGGACGTCCCGCAGCGCGAGACCGGGATGACGCCCTACGAGATCATGCTCTCCGAGTCGCAGGAGCGCATGCTGATGGTCGTCAAGCCCGGACGCGAGCACGAGGTCGAGGCCATCTTCGAGAAGTGGGACCTGCACGCCGTGAAGGTCGGCGTGGTCACCGACGGCAGCCAGCTCCGCGTGCGCGAGCGCGGCACGCTGGTCGTCGACATCCCCAATCGAGCGCTCACCGACGAGGCGCCCGTCTACCACCGCCCGACCAGGCGGCCGGACTGGCTCGACGCAGGTGCGGCAGCTCGACCTGGCGTCGCTTTCGCCCACCGGCAGCGCCGCCGACACGCTCCGCACGCTGCTGGCCTCGCCGACCATCGCGAGCAAGCGCTGGATCTACCGGCAGTACGACCACATGGTGCGCACCAACACCATCGTGCTGCCCGGGCTGGGGTGCGGCGTGGTGCGCGTGAAGGGCACCAACCGCGCGCTGGCGATGTCGGTGGACGGCCAGGGGCGATTCGGCCTGCTCGACCCGCGTCAGGGCGCCCGGCTCGCCGTGGCCGAATCGGCGCGTAACGTCGCCTGCGCCGGCGCGCTGCCGATTGCCGCGACCAACAACCTCAACTTCGGCAACCCGCAGAAGCCCGAGATCATGTGGCAGTTTGCCGAGGCCGTCGCCGGCATCGGCGAGGCGTGCCGCGCGCTCGAGACGCCAATCACCGGCGGCAACGTCAGCCTCTACAACGAGACCGACGGCACGGCGATCCTGCCGACGCCTGTTCTGGGCATCGTCGGCGTCCTCGAGGATGCCTCGAAGGTGCTCACGCGCACCTTCAAGCGGGCCGGCACACCTGTTGTGCTGCTGGGAATCACCAGCGCCGAGCTGGGCGGGTCCGAGTACCTGTATCGGGTGCACGGGTTGATCCGCGGCCAGGCGCCGGCGCTGGACCTCGACGCCGAAAAGCGCCTGCAGCGCTTACTGGTCGATGCCGCCGCTGAGGGCCTCCTGTTATCGGCCCACGACTGCTCCGAGGGCGGGCTCGCGGTGACCCTTGCGGAGTGCTGTTTCGACACCGGCGGCATCGGAGTAGTGGCGGACGTGCCCGAGGCGCCGAGGCCCTCGGTCCCTCGTCCTTCGGCCTTCGTCCTGACCTGGCGCTTTTCTCGGAGTCGGCGTCGCGCGTGGTCGTCTCCACGTCGCCGGAGGATCTCGAGGCGTTCCTCGCAAAGGCCAGGGCGTCTGGCGTGCCCGCCGAGCTCATCGGGCGCACCGGCGGCACGAGGATCGCGATCGCGGTGGCAGGCGCTGACGGGCTGGATGTCGGCGTGGCCGACGCCGAGCAGGTCTGGGGACACGCACTTGAGCGATACTTTGACAAGACGGTGGCGTAATCCAGGCTTTGAGGCTCGGAGCGTCAGATGTCCGGAGGCTAGCGCGTCAGTTCCGAGGCCTGAGGCCAGGACGAAGCCGAATCCCGATGTTCGATAAGTTCAACGACGAGTGCGCCATCTTCGGCCTGTGCGGGACACACCGAGGCGAGCAACCTGGCGTACCTGGGCCTCTACGCGATGCAGCACCGCGGGCAGGAAAGCGCCGGCATCGCCGCCGCCGACGGTCACCGCGTCATCGTGACCAAGGACATGGGCTATGTCGCCGACATCTTCACGTCCGAGCGCCTGACCGCGCTCACCGGGCACGCCGCCATCGGCCATACACGCTACTCAACCGCCGGCGACAGCGGTCTGGCCAACGCGCAGCCGATTCTCATCGACTGCGCGCACGGGCAGATCGCCATCGCCCACAACGGCAATCTGGTCAACGCGCAGGAGCTGAAGGACCACCTCGTCCGGCTCGGCTCGATCTTCCAGACGTCGAGCGACACCGAAGTCATCCTGCACCTGTTCGCGCGCTCGCGGGCGGCGACGGTGGAAGACGCGATCATCGAGTCGATCTCGCAGGTCCGCGGCGCCTTCTCGCTGGTGATGCTGACACCCAGCCGGCTCATCGCCGCTCGCGATCCGCACGGGTTCCGTCCGCTCGCCCTCGGCAAGCTGGGCGATGCGTGGGTGGCCTGCTCGGAGACCTGCGCGATGGACCTGATTGGCGCCACCTACGTCCGCGACGTCGAGCCGGGCGAGGTCGTCGTCATCAGCGAGACGGGGCTGAAGTCGTACAAGCCGTTTCTGAAGGAGCGCCTGGCGCACTGCGTGTTCGAGCACGTCTACTTCGCGCGGCCCGACAGCTACGTCTTCGGCCGGAGCGTCAACGAGATCCGCACCAACCTCGGCCGAACGCTGGCCCGCGAAGCCCCGGTCGAGGCCGATGTCGTCGTGCCGATTCCCGACTCGGGCGTTTGCGCCGCCGTCGGGTTCGCCGAGCAGAGCGGCATCCCCATGCGCATGGGCCTGATCCGCAACCACTACGTCGGCCGCACCTTCATCCAGCCGCAGCAGTCGATCCGCCACTTCGGCGTTCGCGTGAAGCTGAACCCGGTGCGCAGCATCCTGGAAGGCCAGCGCGTCATCCTGGTGGACGACTCGATCGTGCGCGGCACGACGAGCCGCAAGATCGTGCGCATGGTCAAGGCGGCCGGCGCCAAGGAAGTGCACATGCGCATCAGCTGCCCGCCGACGATCTCGCCGTGCTTCTACGGCGTGGACACGCCGCGGCGCTCGGAGCTGATTGCCGCCACGCACACGCTCGAGGAGATTCGCCGGTATCTCGACGCCACGAGCCTGAGCTACATCACGCCTCGACGGCCTGCTCGAGTCGGTGGGCCAGGGACGATCGTCGTACTGCACGTCGTGCTACACCGGCCAGTATCCGGTCGAGTTCCCGCGCAACGAAGCGGCGTACCTGCAGCTCACGCTGAAGCCGCTCGAACAGGAGCGCGACCCGGTTACGCCGTGACCCGCCCCTCCGCCTTCGCGAAACGCTTCGGCGGACTTACGGCGCCCGGCCTTACTAGCGCGTCTCCGGCGATCATCGTCGCCGGCGGCCTCACGGGCACCTCGCCGGCGATCTGCCGCTGCCTTCGTGCACTTCGGCCCTCCGTGCACCTCGTCACTCCGGCACTTCGTCACGTCTCAGACACCCCCAGCCCGCGAAGACGTCGATCTCGCCATCGACGGTCTCGGCGCGTTCGACTACGACCAGCGGATGTCGGCCGCCCGCGTCGTGCGGCGCGCGCCGGGCACGGTCGCGCTGCCCGCGCTGGTCGACGCGGCCGCGGGGCACGCCGACAGCTTCGTGCGCTACCGCGCGCTGGTGCTGTTGTCGGGCTACGACGACCCGCGCGTGCCCGATCAGATGGAACAGGCGCTTGGCGAAGCCAACGACCGGCTGCGCACGGTCGCCTTCGCGTACTTCGAGCGCCACCCCGAGTCGACGCCTGATTCCGGCCTTTCTGAAGGCGATGGACGAAGGAGCGGGCCGAGTTTGTCCGCCCCGCCCTGACGCGAGCGCTGGCGGCCCAGGCCCGGGACCCCCGCGTGCAGAGCGCGCTCGTCGAAGGACCTCACGCGCGGCCACCGAGGACGTCCGCGCTTCGGCGATCGAGGCACTCGGCGACCACAAGGCCGCCAGCGCCGTGCGAGCCATTTCGCAGATTGCCGAACTCGACGGACCGTTGCGGGAGGATGCGGTGCTCGCGCTGGGGAAGATCGGCGACCCCGCGTCGGTCGGTCTGGTGGAAGGCCTGCAGCGGACCGCCGGGCCGGAGGCGCAGCCCGCCGTGGCCGCTGCGCTGTGCCTGCTCGGCAGCAACTGCGAGGCGCAGCGAGGGCTCCTGGTGCGCACGCTGCGCCTCACCGACCGTCCTGCCGGATTCCTCGAACTGCTGCGGACGGCGGCGTCGGGCCTGGGCGCCCTGGCCGTCAATGGCGACGTCGAGGCCGGTCGCGCGCTCGTTCGACATCGGCGTGCCAGCCGCCGACCCGTCGCGGCCGCCGGTGGCCCTGGCGCTGGCGCGGTTGGCCGTCGCGCAAGCCGTTGGCGCTGGTGGCGCTGGTCGAAGAACGCCAGGATCGCGACCAGGCCCTCCAGTTGCTTCGCGACGGGTTCGACCTGCTCGAGGACGACTTCGGCGAAGAGCAGTTCTTCGTGGCGATGCGTCAGGCGTACTTCGCCGAGCCCGAGGGATCGGCCGCGGACGGCCGCTGATCCAGTCGGTCGATCAACGGGCTGGAGTTTTGATGGACTACAAGACGTCCGGCGTCGACATCGACGCGGGCAACGAAACCGTCCGGCGGATACGCACGCTCGCCAAGGGCACGTTTACGCCGGACGTGCTGTCCGACATCGGGTCGTTCGGCGGGCTGTTCCGCGTCCCCAAGGGCGAGTGCGACGAGCCGGTGCTGGTGGCCTCGGCCGACGGCGTTGGCACCAAGCTGAAGCTCGCCTTCATGTCGGGACGTCACGACACCGTGGGCCAGGACCTGGTGAATCACTGCGTCAACGACATCCTGGTGCAGGGCGCCCGTCCGCTGTTCTTTCTCGACTACCTGGCTACAGGCCGGCTGGCGCCCGCAGTGGCCGAGCAGATCGTCGGCGGCATGGCGAAGGCCTGCCGCGAGAACGGGTGCGCGCTGCTTGGCGGCGAGACCGCCGAGATGCCGGGGTTCTACGCCGACGGCGAGTACGACCTTGCCGGCTTTGTCATCGGCCTGGTAGACCGCGCACGAATCGTCGACGGCCGCGCGCTGGTCCCCGGCGACGTGCTCATCGGCATCCCGTCATCAGGTCTGCACACCAACGGCTATTCGCTGGCCCGGCGCATCGCGTTCGAAGTGGCGGGACTGTCCTTCGACAGCCACGTGCCGGAGCTGGGCGGCTCGATCGGCGAGGCGTTGCTCGCCCCGCACCGCAGCTACCTGCGCGTCCTCCAGCCGCTGCTCGACCGCCAGCTGGTCAAGGGCCTCGCGCACATCACCGGCGGCGGCATCACGGATAACCTGCCGCGGATCCTGCCCGAAGGAACCGGCGCCGCCATCGCGCGCAACGGCTGGGACGTGCCGCCCATCTTCCAGTGGCTCCAGCGGACCGGACAGGTCGGCGACGACGAGATGCTGCGCGCGTTCAACATGGGCGTGGGGATGATCGTGGCGTGCGAGGCGCGGTATCAGTCCGAAGTGCTCGCGATGCTGCAGGCCTCCGGCGGAGCGGGCGCAACCGTCATCGGCGCGATTGTCGACGGCGACGGACCGTGACTTACTCCGTGAGCACCCTCGTCTCGTCCTTCGTCCTTCGTCCTATGAAACTCGGCAGTCCTGATCTCGGGCCGCGGCAGCAACCTGCAGGCCATCATCGACGCAATCGCCACCGGCGAGTTGGCGGCGACCATCGCCGTCGTCATCTCCAATCGCGCCGACGCGGCCGGCCTTGGCGCGTGCCGAGCGCGCCGGCATCCCCACGCTGGTGATGTCGCACAAGGCGTACCCCGACCGGCCCGCCTACGACCGCGCACTGGCCGCGGCGCTCAAGGCGCGGGGCGTCGACCTGGTGTGCCTGGCCGGGTTCATGCGGTTGCTGGGTCCCGACGTTCATCGACGAGTTCCCCAATGCGGTGCTGAACATCCACCCGTCGCTGCTGCCGGCCTTTCCCGGACTCGACGCGCAGCAGCAGGCCTTCGACCACGGCGTGAAGATCGCCGGCGCGACAGTTCACCTGGTCACGGCCGAGCTCGACGCCGGCCCCATCGTCTGCCAGGCGGCCGTTCCCGTGCTGGACGCCGACACCGCCGAGACCCTTGCCGCGCGAATCCTCGAGGCCGAGCATCGGCTGTATCCGGAAGGCATCCGCCGCCTTGCCGCGGGTGGCTGGCAGATGGCCGGACGCCGCGTTCTAATCACGACGACGGAGTAGATTCTTACTCGAATTCTCGCGGAATCTCGCGTCGGTGCGAGGTTGGTGCCCGCAATGCGGGGTCCGTCCGAGGCACGCGTCTTGAACTTGTCTGACGGATGTGGCTCCGTCGCCTCTGGCGCCGCTGGCGTCGGCACCGAATGTCCCGCTACCCGCTCCTCTACAGGCTGAGTGAGCCATCCGACGAGGCTGGGCACCCCTCCACGAAAGCCTCTCGCGAGCCTGACGACGCTCGCGACAAGCGCCGGAAGCAACAGGGTTGAGCGGCCCCTGACCGCTTTTCGCGAGTTGGTCGTTATACCTCATAGATGAGGTGCGTGTGGCCACTCGAAGCGTGAACATCCTGACACCCCGGGGAGCGCCAGATCCTGGAGGCGCTGGTCCAAGGCAATACGACCCGTGAGATAGCAGACAGATGCGGATCGGCCGCCAGACCGTGAAGAACTACGTGACGGTGATCTACGAGAAGCTGGACGTGTGCAGGCGTCCTGACTGCAGGCCTCGCAGACGTCCAGATAGCCGCCGAGGGCTGGGCCGCGAGTAAGGCGCCTTCACCAGCATCGGTATCGCGGACCGCACGAGCGGCTGTCGACGATGGCGGCGCGACGCGCCCGCGGCAGTGCCCTTGAGTCTCGTGCCGAGCGGCAGTCCGCAGTCGTACCGTATCATTCGCGCGTGCGTGCTGCCTCAGAGGCGTCTCAATTCACAGCCGTCCTCGTGTTAGCGGCAGCGCTGCGGTTCTCATTCGCGATACCTGGAGCCTGGGAATCCCCCTGGACGCCCCATCATTTCGACGAGCACATCCTTCCGTACGAAGCGCTGGGGCTGTGGGAGGGCGTGACGCCTCGCGAGGTGGGATGGCCGGCGGCGCCGTCACGGCTTGCGTTGAGCGCCGCGTACGCCGGCCGCCTGATGGCCGAGGAGCGAGGCGCTCTTGCCTCCGCCGACAACCCCGAAGGGGTCATGGCAGCCGTGGCCCTGTGGATCGGTCGCCGGATTCCCGATGGCGCCCCACTCTACGCGATTGGCCGGACGGTCACCGCACTTTTCGGTCTCCTGCAGGTCGTGCTCGCGATGCTCGCCGCACGTGCCTGGCTCGGCAAGGAGAGCACGCTGTTTGCCGGTGTCCTCGCCGCCGT
This sequence comes from Vicinamibacteria bacterium, assembly GCA_963818215.1. GTDB lineage: Bacteria > Acidobacteriota > Vicinamibacteria > Vicinamibacterales > JAENWD01 > JAENWD01. The sequence goes on from CAWFRL010000021.1 coordinate 150,160, forward strand.
GGCGCCTGTTGCGGTGACACACAGTCAACTGGTGCTGTCAGACATCGCCGGCGCGTGCTTCACGACCCTGCTGCTCGCGTGGATGCCGTGCGGCTGCCGCCAACTTCCGTCAGGCTCTTCGGCTTGGCGTAGTGGCCGGCCTTGCGGCCGCGTCGAAGTTTCATTACGGCATCTGGCTGTTTCTCCCGCTGGCCGTCTTCTTGATCTGCGTCCCGCGTGAGATCGCGGGGCCCCGGCGACGCCTGACCGCGACCTTCGCCCTGGTCGTCGGTTTCGTGGTGACCCTGGTGGCGTTTGTCCCGTGGTTCTGGACCAACGCGCCGCTGGCGCTGAAGGAGTTTACGGGGGTCGTGCTGGCCAAGGGCTGGCGGGACGACTCGAACTGCGTCCCTCCTTTCGAACGGCTCGACGGTGTTTGGCGGGCTGGGGGTGCCGATACTGGCGGGGGCGATCCTGGGCTGCCGTCCCCTCCTGCGCCGATGCGGTGTGCCGGCGGCCTGCCTGCTCGGCGTAACGGCTCTGTCGGCGGCCATTCTCTGCGCGTCTCCCATCGTCTTCGGGCGCTACGGCCTGGTGATGTTGCCCGCCCTCACCCTCACAGCCGCCGCCGGGTGGCGGTGGACGGCAGAGCGCCACCGGAGGCTCGGCCGCATTGCGCCGATCGCCTGCTGGCGATCGGGACTCTACCAGTCGGTGGAGGGCTCTGGACGAGTTCCGGCATCTCAATTCGTACCATCGGCGCACCAGTGGATGATCGCGCATCTGCCGGATCAGCGTGTCGGTGGTCATCCACTCGGAAGACAATCAGTTCCTGCCAAGAACGCCCGGCCAGCTCGCCCAGTGCGAGGCCTACGTCGAGTCCGACGCGGCGTATCGGGAGAAGTGGCTCACCAACGGCGTACATGTGCCTGCCGGACTCGGGCCGGCCGATGCACCGCGCCGTCCTCAACGACGAGTTGTTCCAAGCGTACCTGTGCGCGCGCGAACGCCTGGCACCGCAGTCGCCGGCGTTTGTCGTCCATCGGTTCCACTCCGATCGGCGGTTTCAGACCCTTGATGTGCCCGACGCTCGAGCGCGAGTTCCGCGCGGGCCTGTCGGACCCGACGCGCGGATTCGACGCCGTGCTGGTCCATTGGCCGCTGTTTGCCGACCTTCAGCCGGGGGCCACCTTCGAGACGTCTCAGGGGCCGAGGCTGCATCTGTACTTGCGGCCGGTCCTGACGCTGCGTGATAGTCTCGACCGCTGATGGCGCTGAAGGGAGTCATTCTCGCCGGGGGAAGCGGCACCCGGCTCTATCCGCTGACACGGGCGGTCTCGAAGCAGCTGATGCCCGTGTACAGCAAGCCGATGATCTACTACCCGTTGTCCACGCTGATGCTGGCGGGGATCCGGGACATCCTGATCATCACGACGCCCGACGATCAGCCGCAGTTTCGGCAGTTGCTCGGAGACGGCGGCGAGCTCGGCCTCCGGCTCCAGTACGCCTCGCAGCCGCGCCCGGACGGGCTGGCGCAGGCTCTTGTCATCGGCCGCGACTTCATCGGCGACGACCGGGTCGCGCTGGCGCTGGGCGACAACATCTTCTACGGCGCGGGCCTGGTCGACGTGCTCCGGCGCGCCGCCGGCGCGTGAACGGGGCGCGACGGTGTTTGCCTACACCGTCAAGGACCCCGAGCGTTACGGCGTCGTCGAGCTCGACGGCGCCGGCAAGGCGGTCAGCCCTCGCCGAAAAGCCCGCGCAGCCGCGATCGCCCTACGCCGTGACCGGGCTCTACTTCTACGACAACGCGGTCGTGGAGATCGCCTCGCGCGCTGCAGCCCTCGGCACGCGGCGAGCTCGAAATCACGGACGTCAACCGCGCGTACCTCGAGCGTGGCGACCTGAACGTCGAAGTGCTGGGCCGCGGCATCGCCTGGCTGGACACGGGCACGTTCGAGTCGTTGCTGCAGGCGTCCACGTTCGTGCAGAGCATCGAGGAGCGGCAGGGCCAGATGATGGCGTGCGTCGAAGAGATCGCCTGGCGCCTGGGCTACGTCACAGACGACGACGTGCGCCGCATCGCGCGCGCCGATGAGCCGGAACCCGTACGGGCAGTACCTGCTGAAGCTCGTCGATCACGGGCATGGAGCGGACCCTCTGAGGATGCGCGTCATCGATACGCCGCTGCCCGGCGTGCTCGTGCTCGAGCCTCGCGTCTTTCGCGACGCCCGCGGGTTCTTTCTCGAGACCTATCGGGAGGATCGGCTCGCCGAGGTCGGCATCACCGACCGTTTCGTCCAGGCCAACCAGTCGCGGTCCGTGCGCGACACATTGCGCGGCCTGCATTGGCAATGGCGGCGGCCGCAGGCCAAGCTGGTTCGCGTGGTCACCGGATCGATCTTCGACGCCGTCGTCGACGTGCGTCGCGACTCGCCGACGTTTGGCAAGTGGTGCGGGGTCGAGTTGAGCGCCGACAACTTCCAGCAGCTCTACGTGCCAGCCGGGTTCGCGCACGGGTTCTGCGTGACCAGCGAAGATGGCCGACGTCGAGTACCTGTGCAGCGACTACTACGACCCTGGCGGCGAGGCGGGTCTGCTCTGGAGCGATCCCGCAATTGGGATCGACTGGCCAACGCGTTGGCCGCTGCTGTCCGAGAAGGATGCGCGTAATCCCCCGCTCGATGTCATCGCGCGCAGACATCCGCCTCTGACAGCCGCCGCTCCATCGAGCGAACAAACACCAAATGGCGATGCCAATTTGGTGGAAATTACACGATCGTCGCGCAGATCGTGCCCAAGTTGTCCGATCCGGTATCGATCTTGATACACGATCTGGCGACAGGTACCTTGCGCGACAAAAGTCATCCTGATAGACTCCCTTTTCGCGCCTCAACCAAGGTATTACTGCTGAGCTAGCTCAAAGCGCCAGCAGAGTCCCTAGGGCGGTCACCCGAGGGCAACCGGAGTTCGCGAGAGGCGCGTTCTTCCAGGAGGCAGATCAAGTGCTGGCCGCTGCGGCCCGCGACTCGTCGATCGAGCAATCGACGGTCGCATCGAGGCGTGCAGCGTCCGGCAGCGACGAGCAGCCGCCCATGTCGGCGGCAACCTTGCACGGCGCTCCGCGTTTCTGTCCCGCCTGACGGGCCAGGCTCCCCAGCCGAGATCGAGTCGTGTCGACTCGCGGCGGGAGGCTCGCCTCCGGGACGGACGGAGGTTTCGGCGTGGCGACCGTGCGGCACGATTCGTATGAGACACCTGAACGCACAACTGATCGGCGCCAGTCACCCAGCTTCGCGAGCTGATCGAGGAGATCGAGCGCGTCTCGAGCTCCGACGCCAAAGTGCTGATCACCGGCGAAAGCGGCGCGGGCAAGGAACTGGTCGCGCGAGCCATTCACGCCGGCAGCCCACGCACGCGCGAGCCGTTTGTGCCCATCAACTGCGCCGGCATCCCCGAGACGCTGCTCGAATCGGAGCTGTTCGGCCACGTCAAGGGCAGCTTCACCGGCGCCTACCGCGACAAGCCCGGCAAGCTCGAATACGCCGACAGGGGCACGGTGTTTCTCGACGAGATCGGCGAGATGACGCGTGCGCATGCAGGGCCTGTTGCTGCGCTTCCTCGAGACCGGGCGAGCTGCAGAAGGTCGGGGCGGATCGCGCCAGCGGGCGCGTGAACGTGCGCGTGATTGCCGCCACGCACCGCGACCTGCGCACGATGATTGCCGACGGCCAGTTTCGCGAGGACCTGTTCTACCGGCTCAACGTCATTCACCTCATCGTGCCGGCGCTTCGCGAGCGACGCGAGGACATCCCCGAGCTGGTCAATCACTTCCTCAAGCGATTCGCCAACGGCACCGCCGTGGTCAAGGGCATCTCGAAAGACGCGATGGCGGCGCTGTGCGAGTACCCCTGGCCGGGCAACGTCCGCGAGCTCGAAAACGCCATGGAGCGGCTGGTCGTCAAGGCGCGGACCGCCGAGGCGGGCGTCGACGACCTGCCCGTCGAAGTGCGGATGCAGCGCGGCGTCTCGATCCGGCCGAAGCGCGAGCGCCGCCGAACGGTCGCCGACGACCTCTATCGAAAGCTGCGCGACGAGCAGGAGTCGTTCTGGACGTCGGTCTACCCGCTCTACATGCAGCGCGAGATCACGAAGGAGCACGTGCGCGAGCTCGTGCGCAAGGGCCTTGAAGAGGCCCGCGGCAACTACCGGATCGTCGCCAAGCTGTTCAACATGGAGCCGAACGACTACAAGCGGTTCCTCAATTTCCTGCGCAAGCACGACTGCCAGCTCCCGTTCAAGGAGTACCGACAGTGACGGCCTTCGTCCTTCGTCCTTCGTCCTTCGTCCTCGTCGTCCTCGTGGCGTGCGCAGGCTCGACTTCAGCTCGGCATGGCGTCGCCGCGCAGCCGGCGCCAGCGCAGCCGGCGCCGCAGCCGCCGCCGGCCGCCGTCGCGCCGCCGCCGGCAGCGGTGGCGCCACCCCGGCTGAGGCCGTGCCCACCGGCGTCGAGTTGCCGCCGGGCTACGTCATCGGCCCCGACGACATCCTGACGGTCGTGTTCTGGCGCGACAAGGAGATGAGCACCGACGTCGTCGGTGCGGCCGGACGGCAAGATCACGCTGCCGCTGGTGAACGACATCGATGGCCGTGGGAATGACGCCCGACCAGCTGCGCGAAGGCGATCACGCGAAGGCCGCTCACGGTTCGTCGAGGAGCCGACCGTCACGGTCGTCGTCAAGCAGATCAACAGCCGGAAGGTGTACATCACGGGCATGGTCGGAAAGTCCGGCGCGTTTCCCGCTCAGCGGGCCGACCACCGTGCTGCAGCTGATCTCGATGGCGGGCGGGCTCAGCGAGTTCGCCGACGACAAGAACATCATCATCAACCGCATCGAGAACGGCACGGCAGATCGCGCTGAAGTTCAACTACAGCGACGTCCGCAAGGGCAAGAACCTGCAGCAGAACATCGAGCTGAAGCCAGGCGACACGGTCGATCGTCCCCTGACGCGCGTAGCGTCTCCCCAGGTGCCTTTCGTGAACATGTTCGCGCGCTGCCTCGTCGTCGCCACGCTGGTGCTGATGGCAGTGCTCTGCCCGGCCGAGGCGCAGGAGTCGCAGCGGGGGCTCTTTCGGGGCCTCTTTGGCGGCGGCCGAGCCGGTGATCGGGCGCGAGCATATGCTCGATCTCTCTGCGTCCGCATTTGCGGGCTGGCTGGAGAACCTGGGTACCGACGACCGAGGACTCCATCCCGAGCGCCACTTTTCCTGGCGCCAATGCAAGCCTGATCTACTCGCGCCAATGGCGGCAGGCAAGCCTCGGCGCATACGCCGCCGGGGGCACAGCCTACGTGGAGGAACGGAAGGACATTGACGAGTCTCCGTGGGTGAATCGGTGGAACGTCGGCGCCAATGGCAGCTACAACAATCAAATCGGGCGTCGCACGACGTTTGGGGCGAGCGGCGCATTGGGTTACACGCCCCTACTACAACTTCGCAATCGGAGGACTCGGAACGCCAGGTTTTGGCCAGGGCATCTTCAACGGCGGCTTCGGCTCGGGGCCCGATCGGATCGAAGGGGTTCCCGGGCTCGACGACACCGTGGCCGCGCAACCGAGCCTGAATTCGATGGGAAGCCTCAGCCTGAGTCGGGCGATTTCGTCCCGGTCCTCCCTCGATGGCTACTACTCGGTTCGCAACCTGTCGTATTTCGATGGCGGCGACGATGGGTTCAGCGATCAGCTCACGCAGACCGTTGGCGCCCGGTACCGCTACTCCATGAACCGATATGTCTCCGCGCGCGCGGGGTATGGCTACTCCCGCTCGGACTTTGGGAGCGATGGCGAGCCGGTCACGAGGCACATCATCGACGTCGGCGTCGATGGCGGCTACGGCCGCGAGTTTCAGATCGCGCGGCGGACCACGTTTTCCTTCAACACGAATTCGAACGTGTTTGTCACCGACCAGCTGAGCACTGACGACGAATCGTTCGATCCCATGGCGCGGTTCTTCGTGGGCGGTCAGGCTGCACTGGCCCATCGGTGGGGACGCAGCTGGCAAGCAGACATCCGCTACGAACGCGGTGCCGGGTTTGCCGATGGCTTTCAGGAGCCCGTGTTCACGAATAACGCCAGCGCCTCGGTTCGGGGCGTTCCGGTACGCAGGGTCGATTTCATCGCCACCGCGAGGCACATTATCGGCGACGTAGGGTTCGACACGACCGACAACGGCTTCACCACGACAACGGGCACGGCGCAGCTACGCTTCGCCCTGCTGCGCAACCTTGCGGCGTACGTCCAGTATTTCTATTACCACTACGACTTCGAGCAGGGCGTCACATTGCCCGGCACGATTCAGCCCCAGCTCGATCGGCAAGGTGCGGCGGTGGGCGTGAGCTACTGGCTTCCGCTTCTGTAACGAGGTCAACGATGATTCCCGGCAAGAAATACACCCCAGACGATATCGCCGCCATTCTCTGGCGCTGGAAGTGGCTGATCGTGCTGCCCGTGCGTGATCGGCGCGGCTGGGCGCGTTCGCCTACGCGCGGACGCTGAAGGACATCTACCGTTCGGAGGCGGTGATCATGATGACGCCGCAGCGCGTGCGCGAGGACCTGGTCCGCAGCACCGTCCGGAGCACGCTCAGCCGAACGAATCCAGACGATCTCTCAGCAGATCATGAGCCGAACGCGCCTCGAGGCGATCATCGTCGATCTGGACTTGTACCCGGAGCAGCGCCGCACGGGGCTCATGGAGGACGTCGTCGAGCAAATGCGCCGCGACGTCAGCGTGCAGACGGTTCGAGGCGATGCCTTCCGCGTCGCGTACGTCTCCGAGTCGCCGGTCACCGCCATGCGGGTGGCCGAACGGCTGGCGGGCCTGTTCATCGACGAGAACCTGAAGGACCGCGAGCAGATCGGCGCAGGGCACCAGCCAGTTCCTGGAGTCGCAGCTCGAGGATGCGCGTCAGCGCCTGGTGGAGCAGGAGAAGCGCCTGGAGGCCTATCGCCGCGCCCATGCCGGGCAGCTGCCGTCGCAGGTGCAGTCGAACCTGGCGGCGATCAACAGCGCGCAGCTGCAGGCGCAGCGGCTGCAGGACGCCGTCGCCAGGGACCGCGACCGGCTGCAGCTGCTCGAGCGGCAGATCGCCGACGCCGACGTCGCCTGGCGAAGCGGCGCCGCTGAGCCCGTGCTCGACTCGGCCGAGCGGCTCGGTGTCGGGGGGCAGCGCCGCGCAGCAGCTGGAAGCCGCCCGAGCCGCGCTGCGCAACATGGAGCTGCGGCTCAAGCCCGAGCATCCGGACATCGCCCGGATGCGCCGGCTCGATCGCGACGCTCGAGCAGAAGGCCGAGAAAGAGGCGCTCGAAGTGCCGCTGACGGCCGACGGCCCGGCGCGGCCTCGACCAAGGCCGAGATCGCCCGGGCTGATCCGCCTGCGCGAGAGCGCAGTTGACAGCCGAACGGCTGCGCAAGTCGATCGCGACCAAGGAGGCCGAGCAGGACCGCGTTCGGCCATGCGTGGCGGCGTACCAGGCAGCGACTGGACGCCGCGCCCACCCGCGAGACCGAGTTGATCGAGCTGACGCGCGACTACGACACGCTGCAGCGGCTCTACGCGAGCCTGCTCGGCAAGAGCGAGGAGTCGAAGCTCAGCGTCAATCTCGAGACGCGCCAGGTGGGCCAGCAGTTCAGGGTGCTCGAGCCTGCGCGGGTCCCGGCACGCCCGTTCAGCCCCAACCGCGGCAGGCTGTACGCGATGGGCGCCTTTGGTGGGGCCGCGCTTCGGCCTCGGCGTCATCTTCCTGATCGTGTACCGCGACAGCAGCCTCAAGACCGACGACGACGTCACCGGGTCGCTCGGCCCTGCCGGTGCTGGCGCTCGTGCCGATGATGCAGACCAGCTGCGACCGGCGCCGGCTCCGCCGCCGGCACGTTGCTGCTTGGCGGCGCCAGCGCGGTTGTCGTGATCGGTCTGGTGGGCGGCGTCGCCTGGTGGGTCGTGACGCGGACGTAAAGGGAGCCCATGTACACGACCTTCTACGGGCTCGCCGAGCTGCCGTTCGAGCTGAGCCCGAACCCGAAGTATCTGCTGCTCACCGCGCGTCACCGCGAGGCGCTGGCGAACCTGCAGTACGGGATCTCGGCCAGAAAGAGCCTGACGCTGCTGATTGGCGAGGCCGGCACCGGCAAGACGACGCTGGTCAACAGCGCGCTGGCGTCCGAGCCGTGCCGGGGCGCCCGCATCGTGCACCTGGCCAACCCGATGCTGACGCCGCGACGAGTTCATCGAGTTTCTGGCGCGCTCGTTCGATCTGTCGCCGGAGGCCCGGCGTTCGAAGACGGCGATGCTGGCCGAGCTGGAGCAGGAGCTGCGCCGGCGGCAGGAGCAGGGCGTCACCACCGCGCTGGTGATCGACGAGGCGCAGTGCCTGTCGATGGGGCTGCTCGAAGAGGTGCGGCTGCTGTCGAACATCGAGACGCCCGGCCAGAAGCTGCTGCCCCTGGTGCTGGCCGGGCAGCCGGAGCTGGCCGACCAGCTGAACCTGCCGTCGCTCGTGCAGCTGAAGCAGCGCGTGGCGCTCCGATGCACGCTCGGGCCTGCTCGACGCGATGGAGACCGCGGCGTACGTCGCCGGCCGGCTGAAGATCGCCGGCGCCAACGGCCGGGAGATCTTCACCCGCGACGCGCTGGCCCTGATTCACCAGCGCTCGGGCGGCGTGCCGCGCACCATCAGCGTGATCTGCGACAACGCGCTCGTCGGCGGGTTCGCCTCGGGAGCCGCGACGATCGGGCGCCGACCTGGTCCGCGAGGTCTGCGACGACTTCGACCTGCGCGTGCCGTCGCGATCCGCGCCAACGGCGCGACGTCCCGTCGGCGCGGGCGCCGGCCCGCCGCTGCGCGACGGCGCCGGTCGACGCCGGCGCCGGCCGAGCCCGACCGCCGATCCGGCCGGACCGCTTGTTTGCCGACGTCGGGAAGCGGCGCTGGTTCTCGTTCTTCTGAGGATGGCATGAGTCGAATTGGCGATGCGATGAAACGGGCGGCGGACGGCGACGCGGCGAGTCGCCTCGGCGAGCTCGCGCTCGATGCCCAGCGTAGCTGCGTCTCCGGTTGAGCCTCCGGCCGGCGGTGACCGCCGACTGCGTCGATCGTCAGCCGCCGACCGGCTGGCGTCCGAGGCGATCGCGGAGGCTCGGCGCCGCCAGCGACGCGCTGGCCGTCGACGAGTCGCTGCTCGCAGGCGGTGGTCGGCCACAGCGAGAAGCTGGTCGCCAACCCGCAGCTGCCAGCCGGTGGCCGTGGAGCAGTACCGCCGGCTGGCGGCGATCCTGCACCACGCCCAGAAGGAGCGTGGCATCTCGCGCGTCCTCGTGGCGAGCGCGCTGGCCGAAGAGGGCAAGACCCTGACCGCCACCAACCTGGCGCTGACGTTGAGCGAGTCGTACGCAGTCGCGTCCTGCTGATCGACGCCGACCTGCGGCGCCCGGGCGTGAACATCGCCTTCGGCATCGCCAAGCAGTCCGGGCTGTCCGAGGCGCTGGCCAGCGAGGAACCGCAAAAGCTGTCGGTCGTCCAGCTGTCGCCGACGCTGGCGGTGCTGCCCGCCGGGCACCCGAACCAGGACCCGATGCACGGGCTGACGTCGCTTCGGATGTCGCAGATTCTCGACGAGGCGACCGAGATGTTCGACTGGGTGATCATCGACTCGCCGCCCGTCGGGCATACTGCCGGACGCCAAGCTGCTGGCGCGGATGGTGGACAACGTCGTGTTCGTCGATCGCCGCCGGCAAGACGCCGCACGGAGCGATTCAGCGTGCGGTCGATGCGCTTGGCCGCGACCGCGTCCTCGGCGTCGTCTTGAACCGCGTGGACCCGAAGACCGCCGCGCCGGGCGCGTACCAGTACTACCGCTACTACGGGTACGCGCGAGCGCACCAACGGCCGGAAGCCAGGCTTCATTCGACGCCTGCTGGGGAGCCGATGAGCAACGTCCTGGGCCGCCGCGTGCTGGGCCGCCTGCTGGCCCTGCTCGCCTTCGAGACGGCGCTCATCGTCGGCGCCGTCGCGCTGGCGGCATGGCTGCGACTGGGCCCGGAGGCGCGGCTGCTGCTGTTTGTGGAGGACGGCCTCGCAGAAGGCGGTGCTCATCGCGGTGGTCTGCCAGATCTGCCTGTACTACGCCGACCTCTACAACCCGCGCGTGATCGCCGACCGCCGCGAGCTGTTCGTCCGCACGGTGCAGGCGCTCGGCGCGACCTCGTTCGTCCTCGCCGCGCTCTACTACTGGTTTCCGACGCTGGTCATCGGCCGCGGCGTCGTGCTGATCGCCGCCGTGCTGGTGATCGTGGCCAGTGATCGGCTGGCGTCTCGCGTTCGAGTGGGTGGTGTCACGCGTCGCGCCGCGCGAGCGCCTGCTCATCGTCGGCACCAACGCCGGCGCCGTCGCGCTGGCGCGGGAGCTGCACGCGATGCGCAGCCAGATCGGCGTGGAGCTGGTCGGGTTCGTCGATCCCGATCCCGCACGCGTGGGCCAGCCGGTCTTCAACCCCGGCGTGATCGGCACCGTCGAGGACATCCCGGCCGTCGTGCGCGCCCGGGGCGTCGACCGCGTCGTCGTCAGCCTGTCGGACGCGCGCGGCACCCTGCCGATGGACAAGCTGCTCGAGATGAAGATCGAGGGCGTCTCGTTCGCGCACCTCGCCTCGGTCTACGAGGAGTACACCGGCAAGATCGCCGTCGAGAACCTGCGCCCGAGCTGGTTCATCTTCTCCGACGGGTTCCGGCACTCGGCGTGGCTGGCGATGGCCAAGCGGGTCATCGACATCGTGCTGGCCGTCGTGGCCGCTGATCGTCGCGGCCCCGATCATGGCACTGGTGGCGCTGGTCGTCTGGCTGACGTCGGATGGGCCGGTGCTCTATCACCAGCAGCGTGTGGGGCAGCACGGCCGCGTCTTCACCGTCCACAAGTTCCGGTCGATGCAGCGACGACGCCGAGGCCCGCACCGGCGCGGTGTGGAGCCAGGGCGAGGCGACCCGCGCATCACGTCGTCGGCCGTTTCCTGCGCCGCACCCGGCTGGACGAGCTGCCGCAGCTGTGGAACATCCTGATGGGCGACATGAGCTTTGTCGGGCCCGCGGCCCGAGCGGCCGGAGTTCGTCAGCCAGCTGACGCAGGAGATTCCGTACTACGGCCAGCGCCACGTGGTGCGGCCGGGCCTGACCGGCTGGGCGCAGGTGCGCTACACCTACGGCGCCAGCGTCGAAGACGCGCTGATGAAGCTGCAGTACGACCTGTTCTACATCAAGAACCTGTCGCTGGCGCTCGACGTGTTCATCATGTTCTCGACGGTCAAGACGGTCCTGCTGAGGCGGGGCGCATGACGTCAGCCCGACTCGACGCCGCATCGTCAACGCGATGACCATCGACGTGGAGGACTACTTCCACGTCAGCGTCTTCGACGGCGTCGTGCCGCGCAGCCAGTGGGACACGCTCGAAAGCCGGGTGTGCGCGCAACACCGACCGGCTGCTGGAGCTGCTGGCCGAGCACGGCGTGCGCGGCACGTTCTTCGTGCTGGGATGGGTCGCCGAGCGGCATCCCGGCGCTGGTCGCGCGCATCGCCGCGGCCGGTCACGAGATCGCCTCGCACGGCTACGGCCATCGCCTGGTGTACGACCAGACGCCCGCCGCGTTCCGCGAAGACGTGCGGCGCGCCAAGGGGCTGCTCGAACAAGCCGCGGGCGTGCCCGTCGACGGGTACCGCGCGCCCAGCTATTCCATCGTCCCGCGCTCGCTGTGGGCGCTCGACGTCCTGATCGAGGAAGGGCTACACGCTACGACGCCAGCATCTTCCCGATCCGGCACGATCGGTACGGCATTCCCGTCTCGGCGCGGCACCCCTACGTCATCGATCGCGTCAAGGGGCCGTCTGGTCGAGGCGCCGGCGTCCACGACCGAGGTCGGCGGCACGCAACCTGCCGATCGCCGGCGGCGGCTATTTCCGGCTGCTGCCCTACGCCTGGACGCGCTGGGGGATCCGCCGCGTCAACCAGCACGGAACGCCGGCCGGCGATCTTCTACCTGCACCCGTGGGAGATCGATCCCGGACCAGCCGCGGCTGCCGGCCGGGCTGCTCGGTCGCGTCCGGCACTACCGCAACCTCGACCAGACCGAGCCGCGCTTCGGCAGCTGCTGAAGGACTTCGCCTGGGGCTCCCTGCGGTCCATCCTGCCGTCCTTCGGCGCACGACGTCCGTGCCGCACGGCGCATCGGTCGCGCTCCCGTACCAGTGGTGACGCGTCGACGTCGACCGACCGACGCCTCTGCAGTGGAACGGCTTCGTCGCACGGGCATCCCGATGCGACGGCCGTATCACCGCTGGGCGCTGGCGCGACGTCTTTTCGAGCGCCTTCGGCCACGACAGCATCTATCTGGTGGCGCGCGACGGCACGCGCATCGTCGGCGTCCTGCCGCTGGTGGAGTTTCGAAGCCGCCTGTTCGGCACACTTCGCGGTGTCGCTGCCGTTTGTGAACTACGGCGGCGTGCGTCGCCGATGACGAGGTCCGGCGGCCGGAGCGCTGATCGCCGCGCGCGGTGTCGCTGGCACGCGAGCGGCGCTGGCGCCACGTCGAGCTGCGGCACACCGCGCGGCAGTTCCCGGAGTGGCCGGTCAAGCGCCACAAGGTGGCGATGTGGCTGCCGCTCGCAGCGCGATCGCCGAAACGCTCTGGGCGTCGCTCGACCGCAAGGTGCGCAACCAGGTCCGCAAGGCCGAGAAGAGCGGCTGCACGGCCGAGGACGGCGGCGCCGAACTGCTCGGCGACTTCTACAAGGTGTTCGCGCGCAACATGCGCGACCTGGGCACGCCGGTCTACGGCCGCCGCTTCTTCGACGAGGTGCTTGCGCGCGTTTCCCGACGACACGCGCGTGTTCGTCGTGCGCGTGGCCGGCGAGCCCGTCGCCGCGTCCGTCACCGTCGGCTGGCGCGACCGCGCTCGAGGTGCCGTGGGCCTCGTCGCTTCGTGCGCACGCCGCGCAAGTCGCCGAACATGCTGCTGTACTGGGCGATGCTGCGGTGGGCGGTGCGGCAGGGCTGCACGGACGTTCGATTTCGGCCGCTCGACGCCGGACGAGGGCACGTTCCACTTCAAGAAACAGTGGGGCGCCCAGCCGCAGGAGCTGGCGTGGGAGTACCTGGGGCTCTCCGGCGATGTGCCGGACCAGAGCCCGAAGAACCCGAAGTTCAGGGCGGCGATTGCCGTGTGGCAGCACTTGCCGGTTCCACTGGCGACCGCGCTTGGACCGGCCATCGTCAGGAACATCCCGTGAAGGCGGCCAGGTCGGTCGCTGCCGTGCCGGCCCGGTACCAGACGCTCGACGCGTGGCGGGGCGTCGCGTGCCTCATGGTCATCGTCTACCACAGCACCCTGGTGCACATGGGAACGGCAAGCGCGCCGCCGACACGGGATTGGTTTGGGCGTTGCTCTGGTTGGCCGGTTATGGAGACCTCGGCGTGCCGCTGTTCTTCGTCATCAGCGGCTACTGCATTTCCGCTGCTGCCGATCGCGCCCGTCGGCACGACCACCCGGTCCGCACGTATTTCATACGCCGGTTCCGACGGATCTATCCGCCGCTCTGGGCGGTGATTGCCGCGTCCATCCTATTCTTCGTGGCCGTGGATTACGTGGCCTGGCCCGGTCTGCTCTCGAGCTGCCCCCTGGCAGCAGCCGCGTCCCTGGTGGTACAGCGGCTGGCAGTGGGCCGGCAATCTCACGCTGACCGAGACCTGGCGGCACCACTTCGTCGGCGGGCCGCGTGGCCACTTTCCAGGGCAGGCATGGACGCTCTGCTATGAAGAGCAGTTCTATGCCATCACCGGGATGCTTTTGTGGCTGATGCCATCGCGGTTCTTCCTCGGGTCGATTCTGGTGACCATCGGGTGCACGGCGATGCTGGCGCTCCACGCCGCCTTCGGCGTGCCTGTACAAGGCTTCTTTTTCGACGGCAACTGGTTCATGTTTGCGGCAGGCATGGTCGTGTACTACGTCCTCACCTACGCCACCGCGAGACGCCGGCTTGCAGCCGCTTGTCTGTCTGCCGGTGGCGCGGCGGTATGGCTGTGGTACGACGTGCGGCTGGGTGCCGCGGTGGCCTTTGCCGGGTTGTTGCTGGCGCTTCACGCGTTTGACCGTCGATTGCTGGCGTCGCCGTGCCGTGGCGGGTCTGGGCGTGGTGCGGCACGATGTGCTACAGCCTCTACCTGGTTCATCAGATTCCGGTGAAAGCCGCTGAGCGCTGCGCTTTATGCCTGGGGGCTCAAATCCGGGTTTGCCACTCTTGCTGTGGTCACGCCTGGCAGCGTGATGCTGTCACTTCTGCTCGGCCGGCTCTTCTTTCTGACGGTGGAGTCCCGCTTTCTGAATCTGCCGATGGCCACGTCGGGCAACCCGGCAGTCGGCGGGCCAGCTGCGTTCGCTCCAGACCTGACAGTCACCGGCAGGGTTTGACGCATGCCTGGCATCTGCGGCATCGTCACGGGCACAGCCGCCGAGGCGCGCTCGCTGGTGGGCGCCATGGCGTCCCGCCAGCAGCACTATCCCTGGCAGAAGTCGCACACCTGGGTGTCCGGTGACGGCCATGTCGGCCTGGCCACGGTCACGCTCGATTCGCAGGACGGCGCCGGCATCGCCGAGCTCTACGACGTGGCGCTCGCCTTCGACGGCGAGCTGTACGCCGCCAAGGAGACCCGCGCCCACCTGGTCCAGGCACGGGGTGCATTTCATCGGCGACTCGATACTCGAGCTGCTGATGCACGGCCTCTCCAGGGAGGGCCCGCCGTTTCTGGCATCGCTCCACGGATGCTTTGCCGCCGCGATGTGGGACCAGCAGCAGCAGCGGCTGACGCTCATCAGCGACCGGTTTGGCATGCGGCCGCTCTACTGGGCGCAGGTGAATGGCGCCCTGGTCTTTGCGTCCGAGATCAAGGCGCTGCTCGCCGTGCCGGGCCTGAGCCGCACGACGTCGGCGCGACGGGCTCGCTCAGTTCTTCGCGTTTGGCCAGTATCTCGGCGACCGGACGTCGTTTGACGCGATCTCGGTGTTGCCCGCCGCGTCGATCCTCGAGTTCGATCTGGCGACGGGCCGCTGCAGGTTCAGTCGTACGGCGGCGTCGAGCCGGCGCCGGATCTGCCGGCAACGCGGGAGGCCACACTTGACGCCGTGGCTGAGGCGTTTGTGGCCTCCGTCGAGCGCCAGACGTCGGACACTGCGCGGGCTCGGGCTGTCGCTCTCGGGCGGACTCGATGCGAGGACCATCCTGGCTGTCGTGCCCGGGCACATCCCGCTCACGACCGTCAGCCTCGGCATCCCCGGCAGCATCGATCATCGGGCCGCCGGGCTGCTCTCGGCTCTGGCCGGCCGACCGCATCACGAACAGATGCTGGACGGCTCGTTCCTGAGCAGGTTCGAGGAGCATCTGCGCCAGATGGTGCGCCTGACCGACGGCCAGTACCTCGATCAGGGGATCGTGCTCACGACCTTGCCGGCGTACCGCGAGCTCGGGATCACGACGTTGTTGCGGGGCCACGCCGGCGAGCTGTTGCACATGCGAAAGGCCTATGCGTTCTCGCTGGACTCCGAGGCTCTCTCGGTGCCAGACGAGCGGGCGCTCGAAGGCTGGCTGTGGCGGCACTTGTCCGCCTACATGGTCGGCGCCGTCGAAGGGCCGTTGTTTGCCGCCGGACGCCGGCGGACCGGAGATGCTCGAACAGGCCCGGACGGCTCTGCGCGAGCGCCTGGCGGCGACCACCGACGCGAGCCCTCCCGTTCAGCGCGTGTGGCAGCTCTTCGTGCGCGAACGGCTCCGGCGGGAAACCGCGCTGTCGCTGCAGATGTTCCGGTCGTTCGCCGAAGTGCGGGTGCCGTACCTCGATCCGGACTCTGGTGTCGCTGCTGCTGGCGCTTCCACCTGAGCTCAAGCTCGACGACACGCTGCAATCGCACATCCTGAGGCGTCACAAGCCGGCGTTTCTCCGCGTGGTCAACGCAAACACCGGCGCGCCGATGGGCGCCAGCGCGTTCAAGACACGTCTGGCCTCGTTCCAGATGAAGGTGTACGCCAAGCTGGGCGTGCCGGGCTATCAACCGTACGAACGGCTTGGGCTCTGGCTCGCCACGGATCTGAAGCCGCTGGTGCACCGGCTTCTGCTGTCGGACCGGTTCCTGGCGCGCGGCATCTTCGTCCCCGAGGCGGTGGCCCGGGTCGTCGCGCAGCACGAAGCCCGGACGCACAATCACACGTTTCTCATCATGGCGATGCTGATCTTCGAAATCGCACACGAGGAGCTGTTCGAGGCGAGCGGCGAGACCTCGAGAGTCGTCGCATGAAGGGACTGATCCTCATCTACCTGGTCACATTTGCCGGCTCCATCGCGGCGCTGCGATACCCGCTCATCGGCCTGCAGGTCTACGTCGGCCTCGCCATTCTCCGACCCGAGGCACTCTTCGGATTCGCTGGAGATTTCAGCAACCTGAGCTTCATGGTCGGCGTCGCGGTGCTCGTCGGCTGGGCGTTGCGAGGTTTTGGCTCGTGGCGCTTCGGGCGCGGGTGGCCGGTGGTCCTGGCCTTTGTGATGTTCCTCGCGTGGTTCCTGCTCTCGGCGACGCAGGCCCTGGAGCCCTCGCTCTCGTACAGCTCGGCGTACGAGCTGTTGAAGCTGGTCCTGCCGTTCTTCGTGGGCGTGACGCTGATGGAAGGAGAGAAGGACTGGCGTCCGATGCTGTGGACGATCGTGCTCTGCTCAGGGGTACGTGGGCTTCGAGCAGAACATCAACTACGTCGTGAAAGGCTACAACACGGCCAGCGTCGGGTTCGGCGGGATGGACAACAACTGCTTTGCCGTCAGTCTCGTCACCGTGCTTGGGCCTGCGATGGCGCTGATGATCTCGAGCAAGACATGGGTCCTGCCGCTGCTCGCCGGCGCGGCCGCGGCGCTGATCCTGCACACCACGTTCCTGACGTTCTCTCGCGGCGCCATGCTCGGCCTCATCGCCGTGGCCATCACCGCGTTCGTGATGATGCCGAAGCGGCCCAAGTACCTGGCGGCGCTGGTCTTGACCGGTCTGCTGTCGGCGCGCTTCATCGGACCCGAATTGGCCGAGCGCTATACCAGCACATTTGCGTCGGGCGAGGAGCGGGATGGATCGGCGGAAAGCCGTCTCGATCTCTGGATAGCCTGCCTGGAGGTGATCAAGGAGTACCCGGTCCTCGGCGTCGGCCCCGCAAACTGGAGGGTCATCTCGGCACGGTATGGCTGGCCTGAAGGCAAGTCGGCCCACAGCGTGTGGATGGAGACCGCCGCCGAACTCGGAATCCCGGGAGGGCTGTTTCTGATGCTGTTCTTTGGCGCCGCGGCTGTGAAGCTGTGGCCGGTCGCGCGGGCTCCCCAGACTGAGGCCAACCGCTACGAGGTGGTTCTTGCGTCCGGTGTGATCCTGGCCATCGTCGGCTTCTGCGTGTCGGGCCAGTTCGTCTCGGTGCCTGGCCTCGAAGTGCCGTATTACGTCACGATGCTCGGCGCCGCGATGTTGAAGACCACGACCCGGGAAGTTGTGGCCCGGGCGTCGGCCACAGCCGCTGGCCAGCCGACGCAGTTCAACCCGTCGCGCCACTCACTTCCCAGCGCTCGGCGTAGCCACACTAGGCTGTCATGCAGCGGCTGTCCCAGAACGTGCGCCGAGATGTACTGGCAAGCACCTCCGCGTACAGCGCATGCCCGCGAGCGGTGAAGTGGAAGTCGCTCGGCGAGAAACAAGCTGGCCGGCTTCGGATCCTGCCGGAAGGCGCGTGGCCGCGTTGACGAAGGCGATGCCGTGTGCCGCCGCAAACGCCTCGAGCGTCCGGAACGGCCGATCGTTCAGATGGACCTTGTTCTGACCGATTCCATACTGGTCTCGAATGGGGGGCAGGGGCGTGGCGTCGGCGGCGACCTGCCACGGCTGCGGGTAGGTCGCCAGCAGCAACGGGATGCGATTGTGTGCGAGGAGGCTCGCCAGGTGGACAATCGGCGCCAATGCGGCCTGGACCTCCTGGTTCATCTCCTGTCCGTCATCCAACGCCCACAGGTAGCGATCGAGGTCTCTGGCAAACGGCACGCCGGTCGCTGCGGCCTCTCGTCGTCGCGCTTGCGGCGGTGGCGTACTTCGCCACCCACTGGAACGACAACAACCCCGGCACCCAGCTCGGCGGGGCTCCCAGCGAGGGCTCGGTCACAAACAGCGGCACGCCGTCGCTGGACGACACGAGGCTTCCTGGAATACTCCAGGTGGTCCTGCACATCGGACATGTCGAAATTCAAGACGACCAGGTCCGGCTCCAGGACGTGCAGGCTGTGCCGGTATTGCAGGTACTCGAGCAGCGGGCAGTAGGACAGAACCCCGGCGTTCACGACTTCGACCGCTGGGAATCCTCCGTCGCGCAGCCGCCGTTCCAGCTGCCTGGCAAACACGACGTCATTCGAGGCTCGAAAACCAAGAGTGAAGGAATCGCCCAGCAGCAGGATTCGAAACGTCGCCTGCCGGCTTGGGCACGGCGACTTCGGGCGAGCGCAGGCCAAACGAGTTGGTCGGCGACGCGGGATTGTCGTAGCCCGGCCGCATCGCGTGATGCACGGTCCAGCTCCGCACGCCGAGCTCGAGGTCGGGCGTCAACCTGGCGGCCAGCGACCCGCCGCATCAGGATGTTCGCCACTCGGAAGCCGGTCTCGACGAATCCGAGAAGCGTGAATGCCAGCGCGACGACGAACAGCGCGCGAACCAGCAACGGCGTTGACCGGGCCACCGCGGGACGCTGCGCAGATTCTCGGGAAGGCTCAGTCATGCAATGGAGGGAGCGGGTCAGCGATTCGCCGACACTCGATAGACGCGGAGGATATGCGAGAACTGATCGTAGCGTCGCCGATGGATCTCGGCCAGCAGGTCGGCCTGCCGGTGCGGAAACTGCGGCAACGGCGTCCACGCATTCGAACGGGCGACGAGGAAGAACTCATCGCGCGGCAGCTCGCTGGCCTTCGTGCGGACTCTGCAGTGTGCTGCCGAAGTCCGTCCGGCAAATAGTAGGAGATCGTCTCCGCGTCGTCACTCAGGATCGGCTGGCCCTGCCGGGCGTGCGTCAGCAGCACGGCGGCCGCCTGGCGATAGTCATGTCGTGATCCGTCCTTGAAGTGGCTGAGCAGGTTCGGCAACAGCAAGACGACGACGCAGGCATACCAGGCAGCGGCAACGGCTCTGGAGCCGACGCTGCGCGCGACGAACTCGACGGCATGGGCCGCGAGAACCCACATCGCCGGCATGAAGAACACGAAGTAGCGCGGGTTCCACGAGATCGGCGCGAGCGGGAAGGAAGCACAAGCTGCCGCCAAAGAGCAGCGCCCACCACAGCATCGACGGCACGTGGTCCCGACGCGCCAGGGACAACCAGCAACCCAGAAAAGCAAGCGCGAGCGCCGGGATGCCCGCGTGCGCCGCAAACGACACCAGGACCGGCGTCGGGTTGCCCGTGCTCGACCACCCGTGCACGATGGGCCTCAAATACAGGAAGTACAGCAGGACGCTCACCAGGGCCGCTCCGCCGCTACGGACCAGCGGGCGCCACCCGACCACTCCAGCCAGGTAACCCGGCACGGCGGCCATCGCCGCCAACACGAAGACCGCCACCGTGACGTTGTGCGACAGCACCGTGAGCGCCGCCAGCAGTCACGGTCACCACGATCATCGCGACGCCACCGCGCGGCAGCCACATGGCGGCCATCGTCAGCGTCAGCAGCAACAGCGGCATGCTGTAGAAGCGATCGATCTGCGCCAGGAAGACGAACATCTGGCTGCCGTTGACGATGATGGCCAGAGCCGTCGCGAACCAGAGACCGCGCCAGCGTGCCGCCAGGAGGAAGGCAAGGGCCGACGTCAGAATGGCGCAGACGAGCGACGGAATGCGAAAGCCGAGCTCGTTGGCCGGCAACAGCGCCAGAGCCCGGCGCTGCACGCCGTACCAGACTGGCATCGCCCTCGGCAACCGGTCGAGCTGCCCACCCGGGACCGAAAACGCAGCGGCGTCGACGTGAAACAGACCCATCTCGACCAGCGACGGGCACTTCGTCGTCGGCCATCGGCCACGTGCCGATGCCATACGACCAGAGACACGCGGTCAGCGACAACGACGACCGCGATGCCGCAGCCACAGGCGAGGTCCCCACGCCTCGCCCGTGCTCGAATCGGCGCGGTTCTGCGCACCGGAAAGCATGGCGAGACTATACCTTCCGCTCGTCGCCCGCAGCAATGCGCCTGATATCATTCATGTCGACTCGGGACACGATGGCAGCCATCGTTGGAATTGCCGGTGCCGCGCGCAACGCCGCCGTTGCGCTCTGTGACGGCGGCCGCATCGTCGCCGTCTGCGAGCAGGAGCGCGTGACCCGCACGCGCCAGGACCGTCTTCGACCGGGCCAGATCCCCGCCGAAGCGCTCGAGACGGTGCTGCGCCTTGGCAATCGCACTGCCAGTGATGTCTCGACGTACGCCATCGCGGAAACCGCGATCGACCTGCCGCCGAATCAGCCGGTCGAGCGCGTGGACCACCATCGCGCCCACGCCGCGACCGCGCATTTCACGTCGCCATTTGCAGATGCCGTCGTGCTCGTCTGCGATCGTCACGGGACCCCCGAGTTGTCTGTGTGGCGAGGCGACGCTGCCGGTGTCACGCGCCTGGAGTTTCCGTGGACGGGGCCAGCCTTCGCCACGCTGTACGCAAAGGCCGCGCAGGCCTTTGGCCTGGCGCCCGACGGCGATGAACACCGCCTGGAAGCGCTCGCGCACGTGGCCGACGGCAGCCTCGAGGCTCCACCGTCTCTGATGAGCTATCAAGGCGACCGTCTCGAGGTATCGCCGCAGTTCTGCGAGTCCATTGCGAGTCTCCTGCGCGCCGACTGGATCCCGCGGCGCAGTCGCGCATCGCGCCCGCGCTGCGGGCAGCGTGCAGAATGCGATTGGCGACAGCCTCCTCGCACTCGTGAAAGAGGTGCAGCGCCGATTCGGGGGGCGTCACCTGTGCCTTGCGGGCGGGCTGTTCTACAACAGCTACTTCAACACGCGTGGTGGCACAGTCGGGCCTCTACGAGGACACGTTCGTTCCGGTGAATCCCGGCAATGCGGGCGTGGCCATCGGCGCAGCGCTCGAGGTCGCGCGGTCTGGAGCGCAAATGCCATCGGAGCGCGCCGCTCTCGCCGTTTCTCGGCCCCGGCTACGATCCCGGCGAGATCAAGGCCACGCTGGACAACTGCAAGCTGTCCTACGACTACGTGCACGACGGTCTGGTCATCGAACGCACCGCCAGGGTGCTGTCACAGGGAAAGTTCGTCGGCTGGTTTCAGGGCCGCATGGAATGGGGACCGCGCGCACTCGGCAATCGCAGCATTCTGGCAAGTCCCCTGGCGCCGTTTGTCCTGGAGAACCTGAACGCGTTCCTGAAACACCGGGAGCCGCACCGGTCGTACAGCGTGTCGGTGTGCGCCGAGGACCTGCCGCGTTACTTCCGCGGTCCGGCGACGTCGCATGTTCATGGAGTATGAGTACGAGGTGATCGACCCCGCGATCCTGCGTGCCCTGCTGCCCTTGAATTCGACAAGGCTGCGCGTGCAGACCGTTCCGGCGTCGGCGGGCGCGTTTCACACGCTCATCAAGGCGTTCGGCGACCTGACGGGCGTGCCAATCCTGGTCAACACGTCGTTCAACGGGTTCAACGAGCCGATCGTCTGCACCCCCCGGGACGCCGTTCGCGTGTTCTACGGGACCGGGCTCGACATGGCTGTGATCGGCAGCTTCATCCTGCAGAAATGACGGCTCTCCGACGGCTCCTGCCCAGGGCCGCCGTGGCGGTCGTCGCCATCGGCCTGGCGTTCGGGCTGTGCGAGGTGGCCGCGCGGATGATCTTTCCGCGCCCCCCTCTCGCCAGTCGCGAGCCGCAGATTTCCTTTCTCTATGACCCCGAAATCCGGTACGTCATGGCTCCCGCGCAACAGAGGGTGGATCGACGACGGCCTGGTCTCCGTCAACTCCCTTGGCTTCCGCGGTCCCGACGTCGCCTCGCCGAAACCGCCGGGACGCTTCCGGGTGGTCGTCGTCGGCGACTCGCTGACGCTTGGCTGGGGCGTCGGCGACGACGAGACGTACTCGGCGCGGCTCGAGCAACAGCTGCGCCGCAGATTTCCCACACCGGGATCTCGACGTGGTCAACCTTGGAGTGGGTGGCTACAACACGCGTCAGGAGGTCACGCTGCTGGCGCGACAACGTGTCGCGCCTCCAGCCGGACCTGGTGCTCGTCGGCTTCTACTCGAACGACGTGCCGGACACTCTGGAGGACACCGGAGGCGCTTCGGGAGGCGGCGCGCTGATTGTCCCGGCCAACCCAACGACCGGGCAGCGGCATGCGCATGAACCCGACGCCGACCGGCTGGTGGGATCGCCAGCTCCGGAGGAGCCGGGCCGTCTACGTGGCGGGACGCGCCTTCAACCGTCTCCGAGGCGCCGGCGAGTGGGGGATGTCGCGCTTTGCGATGGAGATCGACATGCTCCAGGGGAAGAGACTCGCCGCAGATCGATCAGGCCTGGCAGAAGGTCGGCACCCAGTTCGAGCGGCTGCGGGCACTGGCCGACGCGCGAACGCATTCGCCGTGGGCGTGGTCGTCCTTCCGTGCCGCGAACAGGTGATGGGCGAGTACCAGAACGCCAGGTACCAGACGAGGGTTCGCGCCATGACCGAGCCGCTCGGCTTCCACGTCATCGACCCGTTGCCGCTGATGAGCGAGAACCGGAAGCCCGAGCTGTTCATCCCCTACGACAGAAACCACCCCTCGGCGGAAGGACACGCACTCATCGGCCAGGCAATCGCCGAGTACCTCGACGCGCATCGGATGGTCGCGCCCCGGCAGGCGACGGGCCCCGCACGCTAGAACAGCGTGTAGATGAACGGCGCCGCCGCTGTCCCCGACAGGAACACCAGGACGCCAAACGCCAGCAGGATCACGACGATCGGCAGCAGCCACCACTTCTTGGTGTGGCTGAGGAAATACCAGAACTCGGCGACGATGCCGGTTCGGTCGGTGGTCTTGGCTTCGGTTTCGAATTTCGACATATGACACCAGGCAGGCCTGAGGTCTGCGCTACAGCTAGGACTGCCGGAAATACTCGCGGACGTCTTCAGGACCGGGTTTCGGCTTCCAGTACGATGCCCGCTCTGCGTCGCGGCGCAGCCGCAGTTCATCCCGTCCAGTCACCTTGAAGAAGAGCGCCACCGGCGTGATGACCGCATAGAACACGATCGCCAGCGCGACGCGCGAGATGGTCCAGCCGATCGGAAACGCGACGATCATCCAGCCCGGTGTAGATGAACCGCACGGCCGACGGGCGGACCAGGCCAACGACGCCCACGCCGATCGCCAGCACCGCCAGCGCAACCGCCCACTGGTCGGCGTGCCCGCGCCAGACACGCCAGCCCGCCAGGCCCAGGAAGACCACGAGGAAGAGCCCGGCAAACTGCCGGAGCATCTTCTGGGGCGGCGGCTTGATGACTTCAGACCACTGCATGGCCTGTCCTCAATCCAACTGGAACTGCGCCAGGTATTTCTCGCGCGCCGCCGGGTCCAGCGTGTCGGCGACGTCGGTCTTCAACAGAACCAGGTCCTCGAGCACCAGGGCGTCCATCTCGGTGCCGAGGAAGCATCGATACGCGTCCTCCGGCGTGCACACAATCGGCTCGCCGCGCACGTTGAAGCTCGTGTTCACCAGCACCGGACAGCCCGTGCGCTCGAAGAAGGCGCGAAGCAGCCGCCACGTGCGGGGGTTTCGCGCCTCGTCCACGGTCTGGACCCGGGCGCTGTAGTCGACATGGGTCACGGCCGGAATGGTCGAGCGCGGGATGTTCACCCGGTTGCGCAGGTCGGGGTCCGCTGCCATGGTCGCGCGCTGTTCGCTCGGTGACCGGGGCGCGGTGCTCGTCGAGCACCGGCGCCACCAGCAGCATGTACGGGCTTTCCTGTCCGGGCTTGAGCGCGAACCACTTGTGCGCCTCCTCCTGCAGCACGATCGGCGCAAACGGACGGAAGCTCTCGCGAAACTTGATCTTGAGGTTCATCGTCGCCTGCATCTTCGCCGACCGTGGATCGCCGAGGATGCTGCGGGCGCCGAGAGCTCGTGGGCCGAACTCCATCCGTCCCTGGAACCACCCGACGATCTTGCCATCGGACAGGATGTCCACGACCCGCCTGCATCAGGTCTTCCTCGTCGGTGGCCTGCTGGTACTTGGCGCCGGCGCCGATCGAGCATGCCGCGGATGTCGCCGGCCGCGAATCGCGGCCCCAGGAAACTGCCTTTCTGGCGATCCGTCGTGCGGGTCTCCCGCGGCTTTTCCAGCAACTGGTGCCACACGAACATGGCGCCGCCCAGCGCACCTCCCGCGTCGCCGGCTGCGGGCTGAATCCAGATGTCGTCAAACGGCCCCTCGCGCAGCAGCCGTCCGTTGCCGACGCAGTTGAGCGCCACGCCGCCGGCCAGCACCAGGCGGCGCATCCCGGTCCGGCGGAAGACCTCGCGGCCCATGGCCAGCATCACGTCTTCGGTGACGGCCTGAATGCTGGCCGCCAGATCCATGTGACGCTGGGCGATGTCCGACTCGGGATTGCGCGGTGGCCCGCCAAACAGCTCGTCGAACCGGCCGTTGGTCATCGTCAGGCCCTGGCAGTAGTTGAAGTACTCGCATGTCCAGCCAGAAGCTGCCGTCGTCGCGCAGGTCGACCAGGTGCCTGGTGATGAGGTCCTTGTAGATGGGACGGCCATACGGCGCCAGGCCCATCAGCTTGTACTCGCCGCTGTTGACCTTGAAGCCGCAGTAATACGTGACGGCAGAGTAGAGCAGCCCGAGCGAGTGAGGGAACTGCAATTGCGACGTGAGCTCGATCCGATTGCCGCGGCCCGACGCCCATCGTCGTCGTGCTCCACTCGCCGACGCCATCGAGCGTGAGAATCGCCGCCTCGTCGTACGGGCTCGGGAAGAACGCGCTGGCCGCGTGGCTTTCGTGGTGGTCCGTGAAGACCAGCCGGCCCTTGAGCTCGCCGCCCAGGCCCTCGCGAATCAGGCTCGGCAGCCGCGTCTTCTCCTTCAGCCAGACGGGCATCGCCATGCTGAAGCTGCCGAAGCCCGTCGGGGCAAACGCCAGGTAGGTCTCGAGCAGCCGCTCGAACTTGCGCAGCGGCTTCTCATAGAAGACCACGTAGTCGAGGTCGGAGACGCCAATCCCTGCCTGCTTCAGGCAGTACTGCACCGCACGGCGCGGGAAAGCCCGGGTCGTGCTTCTTGCGCGTGAACCGCTCTTCCTGGGCGGCCGCCACGATCTCGCCATCGACCACCAGGCACGCGGCGCTGTCGTGGTAAAAGGCGGAAATCCCGAGAATGGTGGTCTGGCGCTTGGTCGACATCGTTGACTCAACACCCACGATAACAGGGCACGGCGGTTCATCGTACCTGGCCGGCCCTGGACCGCCGAAGCACGGCTTCATACGTTTTCAGGCCATCGCGCACGAATTCCTGCGGGTTCTCCAGCACGGCCTTGATGTACGGGCCCTCGTACACCTCCAGATCGTCGAAGAATCCCGGATCGTCCCAGCGATGGGGGAACAGGTCGAACACGAAGCCCGGAATCGGCAGCTTGAAGCGGCCGGTTCCGTAGATGGCGTTCTGGCTGCGCCACTTCTCCCGCAGCCGCGACGCATGCCGGACGTAGCCGAAGTGGTGGCAGCAGAAGTCGTAGGGCCGCTCGGGCCACACGCAGGTCCTGGCCTTGCACCCGCACGTTGGATGCGTCGCCCCAGAACTCGATGTCCGGGCGATTCCGGTGGATGGCGAGCTTGCGCGAGGCCCAGTGCACCTTCTCCGGGTGGGCGTGAAACACGCGGTAGTTCGCGTAGAAGTTGATGACGTCGATCGGAATCAGGTCCTCGGACGTCTCCGCCAGCCGCTGCCGCAGAGGCTCGAACTGCCACTCGGGGATGAACTCGTCGCAGTCGAGGTAGCACGCACCAGTCGCCCGTGCAGCGCTTGCGCGCCTCGTTCTTGAACTGGCGGTACCACTCCATGCTCTGCTGTTCGCCCCAGCGACTCTGAAACACCCGAATCTTCGGGTCGATGTTCGTGATGCGCTTCGAACGTGCCGTCGGTCGAATAGCCTTCGTTGACGACGAGCTCATCGACCAGGGGGAGGTGGTGCTTCAGCATCTCGACGACGTGAAAGTCGTACTTCAGGCCGTTCCGCACGAAGGTGTAGAGCGACAGCTTCATGACCGACGTATTCACTGCGCGGCGGAGGATGTCGGCGAGGGGCTGCAGGCAGGCCTCCCACGCGAGCGTGTCGACTCGCGCCTGCGACGCCAGCGCCCGTCGGGCCTCGGCGGATTCACCCAGCAGATCCACGATTGCTCCGGGCAAACGTCGGCCGCATCGGCCGCCACACGGCATGCCGGGCGCACGGCGTCTGGCAGCCCCTCGAACACGGCGGGTGTCACGACAGCCGGCAGTCCTGCGGCGACGGCCTCGAGCACCTTGTTCTGGACGCCGCGTGCGGTCTCGAGCGGCGCCACCGCGACGGCCGCGCGCCACAGGTAAGGACGCACATCCGGCACCGCGCCGGTGACTTCGACGCCCGCGTCAGCGGCCCGCCGTCTGAGCGTCGGGCTCGGCCCCATTCCCACCAGCGTCAGGTGCGCCTGTGGCACCGTCGCGCGCACGCGCGGCCAGACATGGTCGATCAACCAAAGCGCGCCGTCCTCGTTGGGCTGATAGCTGAACACGCCGGTGAACACCACTTCGGGCCGCGCCGGACGGCTGCGCCGATGTTCCGGAAGCCCTCGACGTCAACGCCATTGGGCAGGACCACGGGCGCGAACGCCGGGTCGAGGCTCCTGCAGCGCCTCGGCTTCGCGCTCGCTCACGACCAGCGTCGCCGCGCGCCGCAGCGCGTCGCGTCGGCCTCGAACCGCCGCAGCACGCGCGCCTCGCGCCGATACACCCAGCGCGCGTGGGCCGCGGCCTTCGCGGCCAGCGCCTCCCACTTGAACGAGTCCACGTCCACCATGTCCAGGACGAACGGGAGCGTCGTCGAGCGGCGGCTCCATGGCGAACCGCGCCATCCCGGAACAGTACGCCAGCACGACATCGGGCTGCCAGTGCGCGGCGGACCTGCTCGAGCACCGGGCGCATCTTCGGGCTGTCGAGCAGCACGTGCGTCAACGGCCGGTCGGTGGCCAGCTGCAGGCCTGCCTTCAGCAGGTTCCTCGCGCGCGTCACGCGAACCACGTGCCGTCTCATCCGCCAGCTCCGGCAAGTCGCGCCGCCTCGGCCATCTCGTCGTCGTCGTGGGCAAGCGCCACGACGCACACGGAGATCGCCTGAGCCTTGAAGTAGCGCAGCATGTGGTACGCGCGAATCCGGTCGCCGCGATTCGGCGCGTACGGCACCCGGTGCGTGAGAAACAGCAGCCTCATGCGCCCGGCGCGCCTGCCGGTGCGCGTTCGCGAATCACGCGCGCCGGAACGCCGGCCGCGATCACCAGCGGCGGCACCGGTCGGGTCACGACCGATCCCGCGCCCACCACGCTGTCGTGCCCGACGTCTGCCATGACCACCGCGGCGCTGCCGATCCACGCGCCGGCGCCCACGCGTCACGAGGGTCTTGGGCCGCACCTGCTCGCGAATGGGCCGCGTGACCTCCTCGGTGCCGTGTGTTGCCGACGCCGCTGGTGATGTGCACGCCGGCGCCGACCAGCACGTCGCGCTCGAGGTGCACCAGGCCGAGATGACACCGCGGGCCGACGTAGACGTTCTCGTCGAGCCGTGCGCCGGCAGACGAGAACAGCGTCCCGAACTCGATCGTCGCCGTCCAGTGGAACGAGGCGAGGGTGCGCGCGAGAAATGCGCGCCGCAGGTACTGTCCGACAAGGCCCGGCACCAGGCCCAGCGCCTGGGTCGAGCCTTCGATCGCGCGATCGCGCCCGACCACCTGCGCGCGCAGCAGGAACGACAGCAGGGAAGGCACCACCGCCATGGTGGCGGCGGCAAACGCCGCGCGCTTCAGCAGTTCCCTCATGACTGGCGGCGAGCCTCGCGCGAGCTCCCGGTAGATGGCTTCGAGTGCGCGCAGGCGGCTCTCGAACGACAGGTCGCGTCTCCACACGTCGCCTTGCGGCCGCGACCCGTGCCCGCGTCGCCTCGCCATCGGCGAGGGCGGTCTGCATGGCGGCCGCCAGGGCGCCGGCATCCCCAGGCGCGACGATGAGCCCATCGCGCCCGTGGGCCACCAGCTCGGCGGTCCCGCCGACGTCAGTCGCGACGACTGGCGTCTCGAGCGCCATCGCTTCGAGCACCGCGTTGGGCGTGCCCTCGTACGTCGACGACTGCACGAACAGATCGATGGCATGGTGGAACAACGGCACGTCGTCGACATGGCCAAGCAAGCGGCAGCACGAGCCGAGGCGACGCGCCTCGATCTGCGCTTGCAGCGCCTGCTTCCGGCTGCCGTCGCCAGCTATCAGGAGCCGAGCCATGGGATGCGCGTGCCGAAGCGTCGCAAACGCCTCGATGAGCAGATCGAACCGCTTCTGCGGCTCGAGCCGGCCGACGGCGCCGATGGCGATTTGCCCGTCCGTCAGTCCGAATCTGGCGCGCGCCTCCGGCACTCGGCCGGATCGCGATGGAACGCGTGGTGGTCGATGCCGTTCAGCAGCACGTGCACCCGCTCGGGACGGCAGCCGTGGGCGACCAGGTCCGCCTTGACCTCGTTCGAGACCGCGACGACGACGGGGAAGCGGCTCAGCACGCGCTTGTCGGCGGGATAGTACACGAGACGCTCGCGCCGGCTGTGGCCGGTCCAGCCATGAGCCGTCGCCAGCGGCACGGCGCCGGTCGAGCGCGACAGCAGCAACGCCAGCAGGTCGCTCTTGTATTCGTGCGCGTGCACGACGTCGACTGCACGTGCGCGCACCAGATCGCGCAGCGGACGCCAGATGGAAGGGTCCAGCGAATGGCGCTCCCGCACCTCGACGTAGTCCACGCCGGCAGCCGAGGCGCGGCGATCGATGCCGAAACACCGGGTCGCGCGCGTCGCGCAGGTAGCACACGGTGACCGTGACGCCTGGGCCCGGCCTGCGCGGCGCCCGTGCAGAATGGTCTTCTCCGGGCCGCCGCCGGTGCCCACGCACCGAGCGCAGCTCGAGCACGTGCACCACCCGGTCCGAAACTTCCGCGCTCAGGCATGCCGGGCGACTCGCACCCTGGTGCGATGCGTGGCGGTGCTCACCAGCGACAGGCACGAGCCGTCTCGTAGGTCGCGGCGACGACGAAGGCCTGGCGCCCATTGCAAGGGGTTGGCCAACCGCCCGCGGACGATGATGACCAGCGCCTTCGAGCAACGCGATCGTCAGCCAGTCCCAGCAGCCCGATCGCTGCAGCGCTGGCGCCAATCCAGGGCCACCCAGCAAACCGGCCGCCAGCAAGCGCCACACATCCCAGCCCGGCGACGGGAGCAGCGCGCTCGGCACGGTGCGCAGCGTCCACGGCACCCCGGAGACTGACACGCAGGTTGTCGCGCCCGCGCCACAACTCGCCGAAGAACAGTTCCGACAGCGTCCGCGGATCGCCGTGATGGACGCTGTCCATGCCGGGCTCGCTCACGACCCGGTAGCCGGCGCGGCGCACCGACGTGGCAGAGCTGCACGTCTTCGCATGCTTCCAGGCGCTCGTCGAAGCCGCCGACGTGCTCGAAGACGGTGCGGCGGACCGCGAGGTTGCCCGCGCCCAGCCACTCGACGTCGCGCCGATCGGTGCCCTTGACGCGCAGCGCGTCGTACATCCGCTGCACCCAGGTCGCGTCCATTGGTGCGTGGTAGGGGTATCCGGCTGCGCCCAGTCCCTGCTGTTGAAACGCGCGTGCGCACGCGTGCAGCCATCCGGGTGCGATCTCGTTGTCGGCGTCGACGAACGCCACGACGTCGCCTCGCGAGACCGCCGCGCCGGCGTTCCTGCAGGCGCCGACCCTCAGGCCGGGCCGGTCGATGACGCGCGCTCCGGCGCGCCGCGCGATCTCGGCGGACTCGTCCGACGAGCCGTTGTCCACCACGACGATCTCGACACTCGCCGGCCGCGTGCAGGTTCGCCGCGATGCTCGACAGGCAACGCGGAAGATCGGCGGCGCCGTTGCGGACCGGAATCACGAAGCTGATCATCTTCCCCACGGTCCACAGCGGGCTGGTGCCTGCCGGCTCGACGTTGAACCACTGATAGAGCACCGGCACGCGCGTGAACATCAGCAGCACGAACACCGCAAAGCAGACGACAAGGTAAGCCACGAATCCCCGTTCCCGGTAGAGCTTCTCCGGGTTCTGCGTCGGGCTGTCGGGCTTCATGCCCAGGTGCAGGTAGTAGGCAAACAGGCCCGCCGCCTGCGGCACGAAGAGCAGCAGCTCCAGGTGGTAGCGGACGATGAAGATGCCGGCAAACAGCGCGCACGTCGTGGCGTAGAAGAGGATCGAGACCAGCAGCCGCTCTTCGGTGTAGTGCTTGAACGAATGCCGATACGCCGCGGCGACCGCCGGGTCGCCGATGTGGCGGTACTCCGCGATACCGCTTCATGGCCATGAAGAACGCGCCGATCATCCAGTAGGACAGGGCCAGCGACAGCGGCGGCACGCGATCGCCGATCAGCGCGAACCAGCCGAGAAACAGGCGGATCGGGTTGTTGATCGACTCGCTCAGCACGTCGACGTAGGGCCATTCCTTGGTCCGGATCGGCGGGACGTTGTAGAGCACGCCCATCACCCAGAGCCACAGCGCCGACAGGAAAAAGGCGACGTTGAGCGACCAGGCCAGGCCCAGCCCGGCCACCGCCAGCGCGATCCACTCGGCGTAGGCACGACTGCCGGCCGCACCTGGCCCGAGGGCACCGGCCGGTGCCGTTTCACCGGGTGCATGCGGTCCTGCGGCGCGTCGAGCAGCTCGTTGAGGACGTAGTTGCTCGACGCGACCAGGCAGGTGGCGAGCAGCGCCAGCGCCAGGGGGGCCACGCTCGGCCAGCCCATCAGCTCGGGCTGGTAGAAGAACGGCCAGCACCACGCCGAGCAGCATGAACGAGTTCTTGAACCAGTGGTCCACCCGCGCGATGCGCACGTACGGAACCACCGCGGCAACAGCCCCGGCCATCAGCGCGCCCTCCGGCCCGATCGACGTGAGTCAGCAGCGTCGCGCATGTCGCGCAGCGGCGTGTACGGCCACGGCGACGCGCTCGCCGGCGCCCGCCGACGATCGCGCACGGCATGCCGATGGCCGCGGCGCCTGCGAGCATCCACGTCGGCGCGGTCGCCGACGTAGAGCACGTCAGTCGGCGCCAGCCGCCAACGCTCGACAGGCGACCTCCAGCCCTCGCGGATGCGGCTTGAACGCGTTGACGCTCTCGGCGGTGGCGTCCAGTTCCAGCGTGATCGGCCGCGCGCAATCCCATGGCTTCCAGCTTGTCGGACGACGGGGTAGTCCGAGAACACGCCGACCCGCAGCTCGCGGGCGACCAGGCCCGACAGCACCTCGGCCATCCCGGCCCGCACCACCCGAGGCAGGTACTTCAGGGGGCGCCTGTAAATCCATTCCTCGACCGCAGCTTCCATGTCGCTTCACCGGCACACCCGCCCGCTCTGCCGCCCTGGTGTACTGCAGCCTGGCCAGCGGCTCGTCGGGCCGCCCCAGGGCCCGGAGCTCCTCGCGAACACGCCGGAACGCCGACAGCATCCGCCACAGCCGCGGGACGTTCCAGGGCGCGTGGCGAGCCCACGCCGCCGCGCCCAGCTCGCCGGCCATCAGGAGCCGGAGCGGCGGTTGATGGTACAGGGTTCCGTCCACGTCGAAGAGCACGGCCCGGATCACGACGAGCGCCCCGCCAAGCAGCTGCTTCACGAGGGGCCAGTCGCGCACGACGAACTGCGTGGTCCAGATGGCCGCCAGCCCAAGCGCCAGCACCGACGGGCAGCAGCGCCACACGCCAGCCCTCGAACAGCCGCCGCCACGCCCGGCCGGACACCGCGGCGCCCGCATACACCGCCAGCATCGGCATGAGGGGCAGCCGGTATCGCGGATGGCCGAACACCACGCTGTGAAGCGCCGTGACGAACAGGACCAGCAGGATCAGCAGCAAGTGGCTGCGCCAGTCGGCGGGTGGCCGCAGGCAGATGCCGACGATGGCCAGTCCGATCACCAGCGGAAACGCCGCCGTCATGGCGGCGGTGGCCACGACGGCGGCCCACACTGGCGGGTGATACAGCCCCCGCTGGATCGCCGCGACGTAGTCGCGGTCGAGCGCCCAGAAATCCGAGAACTTGATCGACCGCCCGCCAGAGCGTGAGGCCCGGGTGCTGCACGCATGAATGCGACGGCCTGTTCGCGTGCCCAGCGTTCCTTCTGCCCTTCCGTCCACTCTCCGCCGCCGGGCGGATGCGGTGGAATGCCGACGATCCAGCTCTGCGCGCCTCGCTGCGATACCGCATCCCAGATGCGGTCGTGCGGCGTGAACTCGTAGTTGCCCATGCGCAGGTTCATGCCGCCCATCGTGTCGACGACCACCGGCACGCCCTGCAGGCGCGTGTTGCGTACGGCCCAGGGCCCCACCACCGCGGCGAAGCCAGCCAGCAGCAGCGCACAACAGACCAGCCGGCGCGCCAGCGTCGAGGGGACCAACCATGCCAGCAGCGGCGCCAGCACGACGGGAAAGGGCCAGACGACGCTGCGGGTGAGGGCGGCCAGGCCCAGCAGCACGCCGGCAGACAGGGCGACCGCGGGTCGCGGGCGTTGCAGCAGCGCGACGAGCGCCGCCACAAAGGCCGTGAGCAGGAACGTGAAGACCGTCTCGGTCAGGAACAGGGAGTTGGCGAGCACCAGTGCCGGATAAAACGCCGTGATTCCGGCTGCCACCAGCGCGGCGCGCTCGTCGTAGAGCCGGCGCCCGATCCAGTACACCGAGCACCGCCGTCGCCAGGCCCAGCAGGTCCTGAACAGCGCGCACGACCTGCAGGCTTCGAGAACCGCGTGACCGACCAGAGGCCGGCGACCAGCGCCGGGTAGACCGGCGGGCGCAAAGAGGTCGGGCCGCTCGCGCTGGCCATGCCCCGCCCCTCGACCATGCTCGTGGCCAGGACGTGGTAGTGCTGCTCGTCTACGATTTTCAGGCCCAAGTTGCGCCGTCATCGCGAGGATGACGAGACGGATCGCCAGAGCCGCAAGAATGACGATGCCGAGGCGTTGGCGGGGGCTCGGGGCGGAAGCGGCTCGGGCGAACATCTTGTGAACTGGACACTCGAGCAAGAGTGCCGCCAACTGTCGCAGCTGCCTCGCGCCGTCCAGCGAAATTGTAGCCCGCTCGCACGCGATGGGTCAGGCCGGCCGCGAAGAGTGCAGGCTAAATTCCACCAAATGTCTGCCATTCGAGGACTTATCGCGGCTCGTGACTTCTTGCTACCATCTCAGGCGTGACCCCCGGCATCCTGGTGGTTTCCGAGGTCTTCCCGCCGGCCATCGGCGGCAGCGGCACGCTGCTCGAGAACGTGTACCGCAGGATGCCGGGCCGGCGAGTGCGGGTGTTGGCGCACGAGGCGCCACCGGGATTGCCTCCCTACGCGGGGCCGCTGGAGGTTCAGCGCGTCTCGATGCGCGCGCCGGACTGGGGTGTCATTCGGCCCTCATCGTTGCGACGCCATCTGCGAGTCGCTCGCGCCATCCGTGGGGCTCTGGCCGATGAGCCGGCGGTGGTCCACTGCGCGCGTGCGCTGCCGGAAGGGTTGAGCGCGGCCATCGCGCTTGCTGGACGTGGTCACGGTCACGGATACATCTGCTGGCTGCACGGCGAAGAGCTGGGCTTTGCGTCCACTTCGCGCGAGTTGACCTGGCTGGCCCGGCGCGTCTATCGCGGCGCGGCGGCCGTGATTGCGAACTCACAAAACTCGAAACAGCTGCTGGTCCGCGAGTGGAATGTGCCCGAGTCCCGCGTGCACGTCGCCTATCCCGGTGTGGACACCGATCGATTCCGGCCCGACGTCGACGGGCGCGCGCTGCGGGCGCGCGTGGCCGCCGACGACGACGTGGTGTTCCTGTCGGTGGGTCGCCTGCAGCGCCGAAAGGGACACGACATGGTGCTGCGCGCGCTGGCGCGGCTCCGGCAGAGCCAACCCGGGTCCGGTACGTCATCGTCGGAGACGGCCCTCACCAGGCGCAGCTCGAAGCCGAGGCTCGCAGCCTGAACGTCGCCGACCTCGTTCGCTTCGTCGGTCCCGCCACCGAAGCGGATCTGCCCGGGTGGTACGCGGCCGCCGACGTGTTCGTCCTGCCGAACCGCAGCGACGGTGTGGACTTCGAGGGATTCGGGATCGTCTTTCTCGAAGCGGCCGCGTCTGGCTTACCCGTGATTGGAGGCCGCAGCGGCGGCGTGCCAGAGGCCGTGGCCGATGGGACGACCGGACGGCTGGTGGACGGCGAAGACGTCGACCAGCTTGCCGCGGCGATGCAGCACTTCGCGACGTCGTCGACCGAGCGTCGGATGGCTGGTTCACGAGGTCGTGCGCGAGTCCTCAGCGAGTTCACCTGGGATCGCGCCGCGATGCGCGTGCGCCAGGCCGAGGCGAGGTAGAGCCGGAATGCTGCGACACGCCCGTCTTCGTGGCCTGGCGATGGGATTACGGCACACGGGCGCCTTTCCTGGACGCTGGCGCCTTCACCGCCACGCCATCAGCGAGGTGCGCGAGATTGGCGCCCAGATGCGCCCGCGGAACGTGCGAACAAAGGACGGGTTCGTCATCGCGTGCGACTTGCGCGATTGGATCGGCCAGTACGTCTACGTGACCGGCGCCTACGAGGAGGCCTCGGTCGATCTCGTCAAGCGCCTCATCCGTCCTGGCGACGTCGTCGTCGACGCAGGCGCCAACATCGGCTACTACAGCCTCGTGTTCTCGTCCGCCGTCGGCTCGACCGGACGGGTCATCGCCTTCGAGCCGATGCCGCACGCGCTCGAGGCGCTGACGCGAAACCTGCGACTCAACGGCGTGGAGAACGTGGAGGTCCGCCCGATGGCGGTGTCTGCGACAAGCTCCGTCAGCCGCTTCTATCTGGGCCCCCGGCACCACACGAGCGTGGCGTCGCTGCGGCCACGATCGGATTCGACAGCCATCGACGTTCAGTGCACGACGCTTGACGAGGCCTTGCGGGGTGAACGGCAAGTGCGTCTCCTCAAGATCGATGTCGAAGGGGCCGAGGCCGACGTGCTCAAAGGCGCGGCCCGAACCCTCCAGGCTGGTGTGCCGCACATCCTGGCGGAAGTCTCGTCCCCGGAATGGCCCGAGATGCTCCTGGCCGCTGGCTACGAGATGCACCTGGTCGGCTGGAATGGCATCCGGCGGGTCACCGATCCGCGCGAACCGACGCTGCCATCACAATACAACGCGTGGTTCACGCGCGAAGGCGTTCCCAGGAGCATCGTGCCTCCAGGCTGATGGGCGACTCGCGGACCGTTGGTCAATTCCGTTTGCGGCTGGTGGCCGCGACGCCGACAGGTGGCTCGGACACGACGGTTGCCGACCACTCCGCGTCTTCGAAGTAGGCCACCTCGTTTACCGGCCAGCCGCCTTCCCGCGTCTGGCCCAGCATCACCACCTCGAATGGGCAGACGCGCTCCAGGAGATCCCTTTTCCCGCCCGGCCGGTCCGCCAACAGCACACGCACTGCGTACTGCCCTGGTGCCAGCCTGATGTGTGGGAAGCGGCACACGAACCGGTGCAGGCCTGCTGTCCGGCACATCGGCACATCCGCATCGTAGAGCCAGGCCTGCGCGCACAATCGCCCGAGGCGGTTGACGAGCGTCACATGCACTCGCGTCCCGACGACCGGCGCCGGGGCCGTGACGTCCACCGTTACCTCCAGCGGCAATCCGTGGGGCTGGATACGGCCGCCCTGGGACGTCTGGATCTCGACGCGCGTCACCGTCGGCCCACTCGATCGTGGTTCGGCGACGTAGGCCTGCTCTTCGGCAAGTCCTTGTCCGAGGTAGCGCTCTATGGCGCCATCGGTTGGACCGTCGAAGACAACTCGACCATGCTCGAAGACCAGGGTGCGGTTTGTCAGTGCAGTGACGGCAGACATGTTGTGGGAGACAAACAGCACCGTCCGGCCTTGACCCACGACTTCATTCATCTTACCGAGGCACTTCCGCTGAAACGCCTCGTCGCCCACCGCAAGCACTTCGTCGACGATGAGGACCTCGCAGTCGAGGTGTGCGGCGACCGAGAACGCCAATCGCGACGTACATCCCGGAGGAGTAGCGCTTGACTGGCGTGTCGAGAAACTGCTCGACACCGGAGAACCCGACGATGTCGTCGAACTGGCGCTGGACGACGGCGCGCGACATCCCGAGCATGGCGCCGTTCAGGAAGATGTTCTCGCGCCCCGTGAGATCGGGGTGAAAGCCCGTTCCCACTTCAAGGAGGCTGCCCAGCCTGCCACGAAGGAACGCGTCGCCGCTGGTGGGCTCGACGATGCGGCTGAGGATCTTCAGCAGCGTGCTCTTGCCGGCCCCGTTGTGCCCGATGATGCCGATGACCTCCCCCTGTGCCACCTGGAAGCTGGCGTCCTTCAGGGCCCAGAACTGCTCCGCGGTCCTGCCTCTGAGGCGCCGCCAGCCTCCCGACAAGGCCTCGACGAAGTTGGTCGCTCTGGGGGCGTTGTGCTTGATTCGGTACACCTTCGAAAGGCCGCGGACGTCTATCGCGGGCGCGCTAGATGACATCGGCGAACTTTCTCTCGCAGGCGCGGAAGAACACGAACCCCACGAGGAATACCAGCAGAGAAAACACGATGCCGTAAGTGAAGTACTCGCGCAGAAACAACCCGTGGCCCAGCAACCCCCAGCGGAACGTCTCGATCAGACTTGCCAGGGGATTCAACATGTAGACGTCGAAGTACGCAGGTCGAGTACTTGCTGAGGTTGTCGCGGGCGACCTGCAGGCCGTACGCCACCGGGCTCGCGTACAGACCCAATTGCACGAGCACGGGCAATACGAAGAGCACATCCCTGAAGCGCACGCTCATGGCCGACAGCACGAAGCCAATGCCCGCCGCGCAGAGGACGAGCGCGATTCCGCTCGAGGCGACGGCCACGAGGTTGACCGTCCCACGCCCGTAGAGCACCACCATCGGAATCGCGATCGCGAAGCTGATCGCAAAATCGAGCAACACCGACAGGATCGTCGCAAGCGGCAGGATCGGCCGCGGGAAATAGATCTTCATGACCAGTGTCATGCTGCCGACCATCGACCCGCTGGTGCGTGCCAGCGTCAGGCTGAACAAGGTCCACGGCATCTGGCCGAGATAGGCGAACACGAAATACGGCACGCCGGCCGGACTTGGCACTGCCGCGATGAAACCAAACACCGCCGTCAGGATGCCCGCCGAGAGCAGCGGTTGAAGCACCACCCAGGCGACACCGAACAGCGTCTGCTTGTAGCGCAGCTTCAGGTCCCGGATCCCCAGACTGAGCAGGAGACCGCGGTATTGCCAGACGTCGCTCATACCCAGCGACTGCCACCTGAAACCTGGCCGGACGTGAACGGTAGTGTCGGAGTTCATCTACGAATTCAGCGCCAGGATTCGCGCCACTTGCCAAGGTGGAAGCAGAGATCGCACAAACAAGAGTCTCGCACAGGGCCTCCGCTGGGCCAAGCGGTCGAGTCAGGTTGACGGGAAGGTTGAAAGCCGCTAGCGCATTCGAGGCGCCGGCGGCGGCAAGATGACCGTCAGTTCGCCATACGTCTTCACCAGGTATTGCGGGTACTCTCTCGCGATCACTCGGTGGACGTCACGATTGTCTTCCACAAAGTAGACAAAGTCGGAGGCCAGGAACGGCATGACGCAGGCGAGAGTGCCCAGGATCGCTGGCTCGGAGTGCAGGCCGTCATCGATGACCACATCAAGCCGATCCTCCTTCAACAGTGCCGCGAGGTCGTCAGCTGTGCCACCCAACTGGTCGAATTCGTGCAGTTCCACGTTGTTGGCAGCAAATGCCCCGCGCGCCTCGAGCACCGGCCAGTGGTCGCGGGCGTGCGAGAGATCGATGTCGAGTCCGAGAATTCTCGCGTCGGGAAACAGATCCGACCAGATGGCCAGGCCAGAACCCTTCAGAATCCCGACCTCCAGAAGTGTCAGACGCCTCCGGTCGCGTACGAACGAACGGAGGTGCTGGGCGTAGGCAGGAGCATAGCCATGCGTTTGCTTACCCGCCGCCATCCGATCGCCCCCCTGCATCCCACCGGACGCCACCTGATCGGGTGTGCGATGGTCAAGGGGACTAACTCTGCGCCGCTCGACCCCTCGTGTGAGGCCGCCGGTACTTGGCCTCGCGGTGGATGAGCCATCGCGCCGATCCCCTGGGCGAAAGACGGCCGATGACTTCATCGCGGGTGCGCGCAAGCCTGGAACGTATCCTCGAAGCGATCGGCATCGGCTCAACTCACTTGGCGCTCTGAAAAACGCGTGCTCCGACTCGTGGATTCGACAACGGCGCTCATTCTGGCCGTGACACTTGACTGATTGAAACCGCGTCCGCCACGACACACCCGTTCGCCCGGTCGGACAGTCTTACCGTCAGCGTCCCTGTGGCCGTCTGCACGATCGCCAACGGCTCGAACGTCGCGCCGCGAATGGCCCGGCCTTGAGGGGCCTTACGTTGGTTGAGCCTGGCCGACCACAGCACGTTGCCAGTCCCATCGAGTATCTCGTAGGGCGCGTCGCTTGCGCGGTTGGCATGCTCCACCCAGCTCACGCTGACCTCCACGGGAGCGTCCGGCACACCGGAGGCCGTCCATGTTGCCTCATGTAGCCCGGTCCCTCCGGAAACACACGCAGGATTTGTAGGAGAGGGCGAGTATTTGTTGCTGTTGTAGGCCCGAGGATACGGCGCGTAACGCTGCCAGTCCGGGCCCGTCTTGGCAAACCCCTGGTCGCCGTCATCTATCACCAGGGAGAACGGTGGCGGCGGCAGCGGCAACTCGGGGCCCAGCGCCGGGCCGATGATGCTCGACCGCGCGAACGTACCTACCGTGTGATCTCGATGGGACGAGTCCAGGTAGAACGTCCAGCGAGCGTTGATTTCGGTCAGCGCTGGCGCGTAGCTCTCATGCCGCCGGCCGGCAAAGCAGCAGGTGTCGAACTCGTTGTTGATTTGGGTCTGTGTGCGCCCGTCGCTTGCGCCCATGAGGTACAAATCGAGGTACTCGAGCTGTGCCGAGCCGTCGTAAGTAAGCCCGGTGAGCCGCTGCTCCCAGTCTCCGAAGTCGC
This sequence comes from Vicinamibacteria bacterium, assembly GCA_963818215.1. GTDB lineage: Bacteria > Acidobacteriota > Vicinamibacteria > Vicinamibacterales > JAENWD01 > JAENWD01. The sequence continues at coordinate 189,591 of CAWFRL010000021.1, forward strand.
TCCTGTCCTTGCGTCGCACGGCGAGGGGAAGTGAACCGCTAACCGAGAACGACGACCGGATGCGCACGTCGAGCGCTGCCAGCAGAGTCGTTGCCCAGCCGCCCCCGGAAATTCCAATGGCCACGACTTGTGACGGCTTCGGGTTCTCGGCCAGGTACGTATTCAAGGCGATCACGCCTGGGTCGAGGAAGTAGACCAGAGGCGAGAACGCAACCGATGAATGGGCGCCGAGTAAGTTGTGGCCCGTCACCGCCCCGTCCGGCATCGGAACCAGCAGCACCGTGTTGCCGCGTCGCAATGCCTCCTGCACGAGGAGCGGTGAGCCGGAAGATCCTTCAAGCGTTCCCTTCTGGGTATGCCCCAGGCTGATGAGAGCCAGCACGTTATTGCCCAGCCGCGGGCGGATCAACCACGGCCGCACCGTGCTGCCATAAGACTTGATCGTGTAGCGGTCCACCCGATCGATGTTCGGCAGCGCGACCGGGGACTGCAACGAGTCGGCGCCGACGTCGGTGGCCACGGCATCTGCATGACGCCCTGGCATCCCCGCGCACTTCCAGATCTGCTCGATCAGGCTCGCGCGCAGTGCTGCCGCGCTGGCGTCGTCTTTCACATGCAGCGCGCTGTCGGGCCATCCGGCCGGGACAGGGTCGACTGGCAATCCCGTTGGCGACCACCAGACGAGGGTCGCCAGCGCGAGGGCTATCGGTGTCATCGTGTTTCCGCTCCGGCCGACCGCGCGGGCATCGACCTCACCACAACCGGCCCAGCCGCTCGTCCCAGTCTGGCGGATCGAACTGCATTCTGCCGGCGTTCGGGTGCAGGGTCAGCTCGCCGAACACCGGCTTGCCGATGTCGTAGAGGTCCACTCTCAGATATGGTTCATCGGTTGCCAGTCGCTCGGCAACCTGCACCATCGCATGGAAGGACTCCGGCCGTCGGATGGCCTCTTGGTGTTTTGGAATGTGAGTGCGCAGCGGCACCAACGCGAAGTCACGGTCGAGGGTGAGGCGGGTATGAGAGGCGAACCTGTTGATGTGGACGTCCACAAGATGAACACGACCGTGAAAGCAGTGAAACTTGTAGTCGAGTGGCGTGCCACCCTCAGGTCCCTCGAGGAACTCCTCGATCAGCAGCATCGGGCGAATCCAACGATATTCCCACTCGCCAAAATGGACGGAATGGTCCCGCTCCAGCCATCGACCAGTGACCAGTCGCGCGTGGTCCCAGTCGAGCAGCGACGAATCCTTGACAATCAGGTTGTTGCCGGAACTTTGGTTCGCCTTGATCACGAATCGTTCAGGCAGGGACTGGCCCCGAGCGTTCGCCAGATCGGTGCCGACCCAGAACACTTTGTCAGCACGTCCGGGCCGACCCGCTCCCTCACGTACTCTCGCACTGCGACCTTGTCGGCAAAGCAGGTGTAGCGCGCCTTTCGACTAACGAGTTTTGACCGCTGCATCTTCTCGTTCAGCGTCCGCGCTCTGAGCAGCCTGGGATACTTCCCGAAGATCTCGTGATAGCTGCGACGTACTTTGGCGACATCCGAAGGGAAGAGCAGCGCGTCGATCAACAGTCTGCCGGTGGCGTGTTCCCGCATACGCGTCCGCTTCAGACGTGTCGCCAACGCTTCCAAGGCACTTGCCGGTTGGTTGAACACTGAACCCCTACTCAGGATCGGCCTTAGCTGGTCAATGGCATATCGTGCCTTCACCACAACTGGCCCAAACGCATGTCCCATTCTGCCGGATCGAACTGCACTCTGCCGCCGTTCGGATGCAGCGTCAGCTCGCTGAACACCGGCTTGCCGACATCATAAAGGTCCACTCGCAGAAACGGTTCGCCGGCCGCCAGCCGCTCGGCAACCTCGACCATCGCCGCGAAGCACCCTGGCCGCGGGATGGTGGCTACCGGGTGCGTCGGAATGTGAGAGCCGAGCGGAAGCACGTTGAAATCAGGGTCGAAAAACAAGCGAGTGTGAGTGGCGAACCTGTTGAAGTGGACGTCGACAAGGCGAACCCTTCCATGGAAGCAGTAGAACTTATAGTCGATTGGACTATCGCCATCAGGTCCCTCGAGGAACTCCTCGATCAGCAACCTTGGGGGAATCCAGCGGTATTCCCATTCCGCAAAATAGACCGAGTGGTCTCGCTCCAGCCAGCGGCTGGTGATCTGGCGCGCGTGTTCCCAATCCAGCTGAGACAAATCCCTGACGAACAGATTGCCGCCAGAACTCTGGTTGGCCTTGATCACGAAACGGTCGGGCACGAACTGTCCACGTGCCTCCGCCAGATCGGTGCCGACCCAGAACACTCGAGTCAGCACTTCCGGACCTACGCGATCCCGGACGAACTCGCGAACGGCCACCTTGTCAGCAAAGCGGGTGTAGCGGGGCTTCCGATTGAAGAGTTTCGAGTGCTGAAGCTTCTCGTTCAGCGTCTGCGGCCTCAACAGCCGTGGGTACACTCCGAAGGCCTCGCGATAGGTGTTCCGAACTTTCGCGACGTCGGACGGAAACAGCAGCGCGTCTATCACGAGCCGGCCGGCAGCGAGCTCGCGCATACGCGTCTTCTTCAGGCGCCGCGCCACTCTTTCCAACAGGCCTACAGGGTTGCCGGACACCACTTGCTGTTCTCAGAATGGACGTTGTCCCAGTTGACGCCAACGGCACCACGCAAGCCTTGATGACTGTTCACAGCTATCTTGCGCCTTTGACGTCATTGGCAAAGGTGGCGGCCCGCCAAAGCGGCCGCAAAGTATTCCGATTGACGCGGCTCTGCGTGACACGATCGAGCAGCGATAGCAGCGCCGCCACGGTCTGCTCCGGCGCAAAAGTCTCGAGCCGGCGAGCGGCAGCATCCCCAATCGCCGCTCGCTGGACGGTATCCAGCCGCCAGTAGTCGATCATCGCCCGCCCCAGCGCTTTCGTATCGTCCTGGGGTACCAGCTCGCCACTGCTTCCCGGCACAATCAGCTCTTCGAAGCTCGCGTCGCGAGTGGCAATGACCGGGCGCGCCAGGGCCATGGCCTCGAGGCAGGCATTGGGCAGGTTCTCGACTCGCGACGGCAGAACGACGAAGCGCGCTCCGGCAACGACGGGGAGCAGTTCCGGCTGCCGGATGGCAGGCACGACGAGCACGCGCTCGTCAAACTGGCGCCGTATGACCGCGTCAAACGGCTCGCCAGAGGCGTCGGCCCGCGCGTTGCCCGCAAATACGAACCGCATGTCGGGGCACTCGTCCAGTACGCGAGGCAGGACCTCGACCAGGCGGTCGGCTCCCTTCATCAGACCGATGGTGCCGAAGAACAGCGCATACGCGTTGCGCTGAAGGCCAAAGCCAGGCTCCGCGTCTTTGAACCTGTTTACCGACTCGACGTCAAACGGCGGGCGCACCACCTCGACGTTCAGGCCTTCGGCCGCCGAGACTTTCTCCGCCAGAAAGCGGCTCGGCGCGTACACCGCGCGGCTGGCGCGCATCTGATGCCGCTCGCTCAGGTTCTGCTGGCGCAGCTTCGGCGTGGACGCGAATCGATATGCGCTCTGCCAGAGGGGGCCGTAATGAGACAGTCGCGTGACGACGGGGATTCGGTCGCGCAGCGCGAGTGTCAGGCCCGGCGCCATGAAGTCCGGTGCCTGCACGACGTCGATGCCGCGCGATCCAGAGCGCCGGAAAACGGCCTGCTCGAGCGCAGAGGCCTGATCCACGATTCGCGCGAGTTCCTGATACCGCCAGACGTACGGGCGATTGCCGACCCGGCGTTGCCACCGATCGTGCGGACGCACCCTCGTCACCCGCACGCCATCCTGTTCGTACTCCTGGTCGGTCGCGCCGGTGACGAAGACCTCGACCGGGTGGCCGGCCGAAACCAGGGCTCTCGCCACCCGCCCCAAATAGCTGGCCAGGCCTCCGGCGAAGGTCGGCTCCGACGGGTATTCGGTTGTGAGGAAGCCCACGACCATTCGGAAACGTGTCTCGCAATTCCCGGGCCGGCCCGTGGCTCCGGACCGGCGCGCTGCAGCAGTCTAGCATCTGGTGAAACTTGCCCTCGCGGCGCCGCTTCGTGGCGGAGCATGCCGCAATGCGCGCGGTGTCAACGGCGCCGCGGCATAGCGGGTGATAGACTTTCTTTCTGCACCCAGTCGAGTCCAGGTGTGTCTTTGGCGGGGCCGGTTTCTCGATGATTTGCACCGTAGCCATCTGCACGTGGAACCGCGCCAACTTGCTGCGCCAGACCCTGGCCTCGCTGGCCGAGCAGCCGTGGGAGGCCGACGGCGGAAGCTGCCTCCTGGTGGTCGACAACGGCTCGACAGACGACACGCGGCGCGTGCTCGAGAGCTTCCACGGCAAGCTGCCCCTGACGTGGGTGAGCGAAGCGACTCCCGGCCATTCCGCGGCGAGAAACCGTGCGCTCGCGGAAACGCGCTCGTCGCACCTCTTGTTCACCGACGACGACGTCCTGGTCGAGCCCGGATGGCTGGCGGCGTTCAATCGAGCCGTGCGCCGGTTTCCCCTCGCCGCGGTCTTTGGCGGACCGGTGGAGCCGTGGTTTGCGCACCAGCCGGATCCCGACCTGATGGAGGCCTTTCCCGCCCTGCGTTCCGGCTTCTGCGGCCTGGACCATCCGGGCGCGGACGGACCGATCGACAGCGGGCGCGTGTTCGGCGCGAACATGGGATTTCGCCTGTCGGCGCTCGGCGGCATGACGTTCGACACACGCCTCGGCCACAAGCACGGCCGATACATGGCGCACGAGGAGATTGCGGTGATCGCGGCGCTTCGCGAGGCCGGCGGGTTGGTCATCTGGGTCCCCGACATGCGCCTTCGGCACTACGTGGATCCCTCGCGGATGACTCTCGCATACCTGAAGCGACACTATCAGGACTTCGCCAGGGGTGTCGTGCGGACGAAGGGCGTCCCCGCGGCGCGCAGATCGCTGGCGTGCCGCGGTGGGTCCTCAGGCAACTGGTGCATCGGCGGCTCGCCTATCTCGTCCATTCGGCGCTGGGCCGACGCGGACGAGCACTCGCAGCATTGCGCGACGCCAGCCTGTCGTTGGGCACGGTGAAGGAGTCGTTCAACGTGGCCAGGGAGCGTTCGCGTGAGCAGGCGAGCGGATGAGCGTCAGCGTCATCGTCCCGACCTACAACTGCGCGACGTTCATCGGGAGAACGATCGACAGCGTCCTCCGTCAGAGTCGACGCCGCCGCTCGAGCTGATCGTGATCGACGACGGCAGCACGGACGCGACGGCGAGGTGCTGCGCCGTTCTGGTCGCGGATCATCGCTGCACCGACAGGAGAACCGCGGAGTGGCCGTCGCGCGGAATCAGCGGCATGGACCTCGCGCACGGCGAGTGGCTGATGTTTCTCGACGCGGACGACATGCTCGAAGGCGAGGCGTTGTCACGGCTGCTGACCGGCGCGAGGGCGGGCGCCGGCGTAGTGTACGGCCACGCGATTCAGGTTGACACCGACGACAACGTCTTGCGTGAGCACCCGTCGCGCGACTGCACGGGGCCGGTGCCGGCGGCGGCGCGTCAGCATTTCGGCGGCGCGGCGTTCATGCCGGGCTGCGCGATCGTCCGCGCGCGCGCTGGCGCGCGAGGTGCGCTTCGATCAGCGATTCGCGCCGTGCGAGGACCGCGATTTCTGGCTTCGCTGCGGACCTGGTTGCGGAGTGCGTCGAGATGCCGACTTCGTGCTCCGCTATCGGATCCGGCCGGGATCGCACTCCGGCAATCGCGTGCGGCAGGTGACTGCAGAGCGTCGCAGTCAGGCTCCATGCACTCGAGGTCTTCGCCAGCGTCCGTGCCGCCCGTCGACGATGGGTGTCGCGCCAGCCGATGTCATCGGCAAGACGTTGTCGGACGTGTTCTGGCAGCGGGAATGGGCCGTCGTCGACGGGTTGCTTGCACTTGCGGACGAGCATGGCATCACGTCGCCGACCATCCAGGCCATCCGCCGGAAGAGACGGATTCCCGAATGGCTGCACCGCTGCAAGGACGCCGTGGACGCGCTGCTCGGGCGTTGACGCCTCGTCAGCGGCTCCGCGGCCGAATAGAGCCACGCCGCGCGCTTCACGCCGGCGACACGAATCGCCACGCCAGTTTCGATGTCCCGGCCGGGGTCGCCGCCAGCCGCCCGAGCGCGCGTTCGAGCGGCTCGAGCTCGTCCCAGGCCACGTGCTGCGCCCGTGCTCGCCGCAGCGCGGTGAACGCACTCCAGAACAGCTGGTCGCCGTGCGCGGCCAGCAGGGTCAGGACGTAAGAGAAATGCCTCGGCCATTCGCGCGATCAGCACGGCATGCCCGCGCGCCTGGTCGACCAGCTTCGTCGTCGCCAGCTGCGAGTGCGGATGCCGTCGGTAGAGCGCGCCGACGTGAGGCACGCGGATCGAGCGCGGGCGCGTCCAGTCCCACCCGCCACCAGAGGTCCCAGTCCTCGAACCAGCGCAGGTCGGCGAAGAACCCGCCGACGCTGCGTACCAGCGCCGCCGGCGCGAGCCAGCAATGCGGCGGCGCAAGATTGGACTCGATGATGGTCGGATAGAACGTCTCGGTTTCTGGCAGCCTCACCGCATACGGGGCGCCCGGGTCCTCTGAAAACCACGCGCAGCCCATGATCGCCACCGCGTCAGGTCGAGACTCGAGGGCACCGACCAGACGCGAAAGGGCGCTGGCTTCCAGCAGGTCGTCGGCGTCGAGGAAGAGCACGTGCGACCCGCGTGCCTCGGCCAGCGCGCGATTGCGCGCGACCGACTCGCCCTGATTGGCCTGGCGGATGACGCGTACCGGGTCACCGAATGCCTTCAGCAATGCTCGCTGACTCGTCGGTCGACCCGTCGTCGACGACGATCACTTCCAGCGGCGGGTGAGTCTGCGACAGCGCCGACTGAAGTGTCGACCGCAGGAACGCCGCGCCGTTGTAGCAGGGCGTGATGATGCTGACGGTCACCGGCATTTCAAACGACCCTCGGCGGCAGCCAACCGGTACTCCCGAGCCAGATCGGCGGTTGCGATTTCAAGATCGAAGGCCAGTGCCCTGCGTCGGCCCCGTTCGGCAAGCGACGCGCGGGCCTCGGCGTCGCAGGCCAGCCGCGACACCGCGTGGCACAGAGCGCTCACGTTGCCGTCTTCGACGATCACTCCCGCGTCATCGACGACTTCTTCCACGGCGCCACCCGGATAGGCCACTACCGGGCACCCCACCGCCATCGACTCCAGCACGGTCATGCCGAACGACTCGTACTCCGAGGTGCTCAGGCACATGTCCCACGCGTCGTACAAGCGGCTTCACGGGTTCCACGTATCCCAGAAAACCGACGCGGTCGTCGAGCGACAGCTCGGTCACAAGACGCCGGAGCCGAGCCAACTCCTCATGGTCTTCTGGAAAATATGGCATTCCGGCGATGAACCCCCGAACCGGAACTCCGGCCGCGTCGACGGCAGCTACCACGCGCACGACGTGGTCCAGGCGCTTCCTCGGCGAAATCGACGAGGCGGTTCCGATGGCGCAGACCGTGTCGTCGATTCCCCACTGAGCGCGGAGCCGGGCGCGCGCCGCCGCGTCGGGCCGGAACGCCGTCAGGTCGACGGCGTTCGGCAGCAGCCGCCACCGGTCTTCAGGCACCAGGCCTCGTACGTTGGGCGCCACTTCGCGCATCTGCGTCTCGCTGGTGAAAAAGAGGCGGATCGGCTGGTAAGGAGGCTTGAAGAGCCACTCGCAGTGCTCGCGCGTGGGGCGGAACCTGAGGTGGGCGACCACCGGCGTCGAGGTCAGCCTGGCCGCGTAGGCCACGACCGGGTAGTGCTCGTGCTCGTTGACGTGCACCAGGTCCGGTTTGACGCGCCGAATGAGTCGCACGTACCGCCAGACCGCGATCGCAAACGGCGCGGGCCATAGCTTGCTTGGAAAGACGCGAATTGGCCGCACCGCCACGCGCACGCCCGCCGACAGCAGCGCGTCGAGCAACGGGCCGCGCCCACCGACGCTCACCACCGGCTCGATGCCATGCGAGGGCAGATGGCTCGTCCAGCCCTCCAGGGTGCGCGACGTGCTGCCCCGGTCGCAGCTGTTTGTCGCAAGCAGCACCCTCATCGCCGCCATGACGTCCGAATCCGGCAGAAGGCATACGTCTTCCACATGGCGAGATCCGCCGGCCGCAGCGCCAGGGCTGACTTGAATGCCTTCATCGCCGCGGCGTGACGTCCCGCGCGCCAGTAACCCGCGTAGCCGAGCCGCCAGAAGTACATGTGAGCCAGCTGCGCCCTCAGCAGACGCCCTGCAGCGCCCGGCAGGTCATACTCCACGCGCAGTCGTTCGAAGCCCCGTACCTGCTCCTCGAAGATCGGGATCAGCCGATCCGCGGTCCCGCCGGATGCCGATGCCGACGAGTTGTCGTCATGGACGCGATAGACGACATGCACGTCCGGGTAGTAACCCAGCCGCGTGCCGCCCACGAGGGACCGAATCAGGAACTGGACGTCTTCGACGACTCGGTAGTCACCCCAGAAGCGGCGGCCAGCGAACACCTCGCGGCGGATGACCGAGTTCTGGAGGCCCGCGTACAAGCCGTGCTCGATCTGGCATGCCAGAACACCCGGGTCGTCGAACACGAGAAGATCGCCATCGCGCCTCGTGTGAAGCTTCAGAAACGGCCGCGGCCGTCCATCGACCTCGAAAGTCGTGTGGATGCAGCACCGTGCCGGTCGCCTCGTCGACCGATCGGCAGGCGGCGTAGACCCAATCCACGGAAGCGACACGATCGAGCGCTGCGACGCACCGCGCGAGGTGGTGTGGCAGCCACTGGTCGTCGCTGTCGAAGAACGCGACGTACGCGCCCGTCGCGAGATCCAGGCCGGTGTTGCGCGCTCCGTAGGCACCCTGGTTCGACTGGGCCTCGAACCTCACAGGCTGGCGCAATCGACGGGACAGATCCGCGACCACGTCCCTGGTATCGTCGGTGCTCCCGTCGTCGACGACGACCAGCTCCCAGTCTTCAAAGGTCTGGGACGAGATCGACGCAAACGCCCCGGGCAGGAATCGCGCACGATTGTACGTGGGCAGGATGATGCTGACCTTCGGTCCAACGCCGGCTGGCGCCTCCTGCACATCCGTCACAGCAGTCGCGCCCGGCGTGCCCATTCGAGCGTCAATGCCATGCCGTCGGTGCGGCTCACCAGTGCGACATAGCCCAGCCGTCGGGCCGCCTTGTCGAAGACGACCAGCGTGGGCTCGATCGTGAACGTCGTCGTCTCGGCCGCGTGCCGGCGGGGCCTCCCTGTAGATGACGGCCTGATCCACGCCGAGTGTCTGAAGCACCCGTCGCTGAAGGGCCGGCGAGCGGTCCCACAGCGCGCGCGGCAGGCTTCCGATGGGATCGGTCCACATGATCTTCTTCGCCAGGGCACGCACTTCCGGCGACGTCGCAATCGTCTTCGACGCTGCGATCGTTCGCTTGACGACTCCCGCGTTTGCGCTCGACGCCTGCACGGGCGGTGTCACACGCACCCCGCCGCTGCCGCCGGCGGCGAAGAAATTGTAGAAGTCCCTCCAGGAGAGCTGGTCCGGCTCGCTGACGAGAAAGGCTTCGCCAAGCTCCGACGCCGGGGCGTCGAGGGCACAGACGATCGCCTCGACGACGTTGTCGACGAAGACCATGTTCGAAGGCGAGTCGGCATCTCCAGCCAGCACGAGCGCGTGATTCCGCAGGGCCGCGAGAGGGCGAACGATGAAGGTTCGCGAGAACGGCCCGTAGATCCGCGCTGGTCTGAGGATGACCGCAGCCAGGCCTCGCCGGCCGGCCTCGGCGACCGCCCGCTCGGCCAGGTATTTGGCCCGGCTGTAGCCGACGCCGCTTCCCTCGACGAGCGGCGCGCTTTCATCGAGTCGCGCAGGCACCCGGTCTCCGTGCACCGCCATGCTGCTGATGTGGACGAAGCGTCGCACACTCGCGCGGAGCGCGGCCTCGGCGGCGCGCCGCGTGCCGTTCACCGTCGCCGCAAACGCCGCTTCTGGCGGCCATCCCGTGCCGACGGCACAGTGCACCACCGAGTCGCAGTCCTTCACGGCGCGGGCCATGTCGGAGGCCGATGTGACATCGCCGATCGCGATGTCGATGGGGAACCGCGCCAGTCGAGCGGCACTGGCTGGGCGGCGCACCAGAGCGCGGACGTCCCACGCGCCGCCCAGGTGCAGGCACTCCACCGTACGGCAGCCGAGAAAGCCGCCGGCGCCGGTGACCAGCACCCGAGGCCGAGCGCCCGAGGCAATTGCGGGCGCGCGTCGGGCCGCGGGTGTCGCGACGAGTCCTCGATCCACCCACGGCTCGTCCATCGGAGTGGGCGAGGCGTAACACGCTTCGACCGTGCGCACGACAGGCACGACCGAGCTGCCCGACAACTGCGGATCGCGCCGCGCCTCAATGGCCGCGATCCAGTCGTCGAACTCGGCACGAAACGCCTTGTACCCGACGATGTCGCCTTCGTCACGCCCAGCGGGCGCTGATCGAAATCGGACGCAACTGAGCGGTGACCGGGTCTGTGACCCGGTCCGGAGGAGCCGTGGACCCGCAGCGTGCAGAAGTCGCCTCTTACGAGCTCGATCTTCCCGTGCTCGCAGGCGACCTGAATCGTCCCGCGGAGCTGGCGCGTGCGGCTCAGCTCTATGCGCGCGGGCACGGCGCCCCACCGCGTGGCCAGCGAAAGCTCGAGCTCGCAGTCGGTCTCGATGCCTCCGCGCGCGTTGTCGGCATAGCGCGAAACCGTTGCGTCTCCCGGCAGCAGGAAGAACAGCTGATCGAGCAGGTGCGTGCCCAGGTCGATGAGGACGCCGCCGCCTCCTCCTTGTCGCGTGAGCACGCTCAGCGTGGCGAGCTCCCAGGAATACTCCCCTCCCTCTTCGATGTCGACCCAGAGCGGCCGGCCGAGCATCCCGCTTTCGAGCATGCCACGCAGCAGACGCGACACCGGCAGCAGACGGCGATACAGCCCGACGCCAAGCACGACGCCCGCCTCGTCGGCGGCACGGACCATCGCCTCGGCGTCGGCCGCCCGGATGGCCATGGGCTTTTCGACGAACACATGGAACCCGCGGGCGATGAGCTCGAGCGTTGCCGGCGCATGGTGTGCTGGAGGCGTCGCCAGCACGACGCCGTCGGCCTCGTCGCGCGAGACGGCTGCGACATCGTCGTGCACGCGGGGCAGGTTGTACGCGTCGGCCAGCTCTCGCGCCCTGGCCAGGTCACGGTCGACGAGGGCGACGACCTGGATCCGATCGTGACCGGCGAGTACCGGAAGGAGGCTGGCGCGTGTCACGGCCCCGCAGCCCACGACGACGACACGAAAAGGCACGGAAATTGGCTGACTGGAGGATGACATCAAGCGGCAACTCGAAATGGTATAACGAACGCGAAGCCATGGCGATGCCGCGCGCCCTCCTGCTCCTGACGACAGTGGACCGCCTGATGCCGCGGAACCTCAAGCGCCTGGTGCGCGCCGTGCTGCCGTCTGCCGGCAACCGGCTGATCCAGCGCGCCGCGCGGGCCGCTCCAGCCGCTCCGTCGCGGGTCGAGATCCAGGCGGGTCCTCTCGCGGGCCGTTCGATTGTCTGCTCGCTGAGAACGGAGGTTTCGTATTTCCTGGGCACTCACGAGCCGGCAATCACGGCGCTCTATGGCTTGCTGTCTCCGGGAGACCGGGTTCTCGACGTCGGAGGACATATCGGCTATACGGCCCTGCTCGCCGCGCATCACGTCGGGGCCGTCGGGACGCGTGATCGTCTTCGAGCCGCATCCCGGCAACCGCGCGCGAATCGCCGAAAATCTCGCGTTGAACCCCGATCTCGCCACGCAGATTACGGTGGAACCATTGGCACTGAGCGACCAGGTCGGCACCGCCCGGCTTGGCGGGCAGGAAAGCACCGCATCGCTGGGCGACTCGGGAATCACCGTCTCGACCACGACGCTCGACGCGTACGAGACGGAGCACCGGCTTCAGCCCGGGCTGATCAAGATGGATATCGAAGGCGCCGAAGTGCTCGCGTTGCCGGCCGGCGAGTTGCTGTGGGCCCACGTCCGGCCGGTCATTGCCGTGGAGCTTCACAACCTCGACGCCTGGCGCACGCTCACGCGGCTGGCCACGCGCCATGGGTACCACGTGGATCGATGGGTTTCGGGCGGCTGGCTGCCCGCCACTGCGTGGGAAGGGCGGGAGATCTATCGCGCACGGCCGACGAGCGTGTCGTAGATGTCCTGGAGGTGTTCGGCGTGCTCCCGCAGGCTGAAACGCGATTCCGCGCGAGCGCGGGCCGCTCGACCGAACTGCGCTCGCATCGCCGCTGATTCGGCCAACGTCTGAATCGCGCCGGCCAGCGCCAACGGATCCCGTGGCGGTGCCAGCCACCCGGTCTGCGAATCGACGACCATTTCGGGGATTCCTCCGACGCGGCTGCCCACGACCGGCACGCCAGCGGCCATGGCTTCCAGCGTCGCGTTGCCCAGCGGCTCGATGTGCGAAGGCACGGCGACGATGTCGAATGCCTGGATGAGGAGAGGCGCGTCGCTGCGGAATCCAAGGAACCTGAAGTGCGGCGTCAGGCCGAGCTCGGCGACGCGTTCCTCCATCGCGCGCCGCAGCACGCCTTTTCCCTTCAGGTCGTCTCCCAATACCGCAAACGTGGCCTCGACGCCGCGCGCGACGAGGATTCGTGCCGCCTCGACGAACTCCCAGATCCCCTTCACCTCCGAGATCTGGCCCGTAAGGGCAACGACAGGCATGTGGTCTGGCAGGTTCAGCGACCGTCGAAGGGCCAGCCTGGCATCGTCGGCGAGCCGCGCTGGCAGAGTGACGCCGTCGTAGAGCACGGCCGAGCGCTCGGCGAACAGCGTGGGACAGGCCGCGGTGGCGTCGTCACGGAGAGACTCCGACACGAAGAGCGCCTGGTCGATGCCTGGCCGAAGGAACCACGAGAATCCCGCGTTGGTGTCCGGGAACCGCACGTGGGTCACGGCGGGAATCCGCAACAGGCGCGCCGCGTACCCGCCGGGCTGGAAGCTCGGCACGTCGTTGGCATGAATGAGCGACGCGCCGATCCGGCGCGCCGTGCGCATCACGCCCCAGACGCTCCGGATCGATCTCACCGGGTGTCGACGATCGAGCTGTGCCAGCGGCAACACCTCGCATTCAACGCGTGCCTTGCGCAGAGCCTCGACCGTATCCCCGTCGGTTCCTGCGATGACGTACGGCTGATACCGTGCCTTGTCGAGGTGCTGGACGGTAAGCAGCATCGCTCGCTCGGCGCCGCTGAAGAACGGCGCCCAGGCCAGAAACAGGATCCGTCGAGGCACGAGGGAGAGTCTATCGTGTCGCGCGCAGGCGAGGGTCTCCGGCGGCTCCGACGGGCCAGTCGCCGTTCTGCTCGAGCAGCGTGTAGAGCCGGTCGGCAATCATGCGGTGTCCGGCGGCGTTGGGATGCGCATCCCATTCCGTCAGCCACAGCGAGGTGCGATCGGTCCCGTCGTAGACGTTCGACAGGTCGAACACGACAAAGCCCGACGCCCTGGCTGCCTCGATCTGGCGGGTGACGTCCCCCGAGTACCGCATCTCGGGCACCATCGGCAGGAAGATGTAACCTGCAGCCATGCCGGCACGCTGGCTGTCGGCCACGATACGGCGGTAAATCCACGACATGATGCGATCGCCAAGCGGTGACAGGCGCTGGGTCAACAGGCGTTCGGGCATCTCTGCGTTCACTCCCGCCTCCTGCACCAGTGCCGTCAGCTCGGCGTAAGGCAGGATCCTTCTGGCGCGGATCGACTGCACGAGCAATCGGACGACCCGATCCGAGTCCTCCGGATGGGCGACGTAAAGAATGGCCCGCGGCTGAAACGCCGCCGCCTTCTCCAGCACTCCGATCTGGAAGAGCGGGCTGTAGCCGTAGACGGCGAAGTTGAGGATCTCGGTGCACCCGTCCGCCGTTCTGGTTCAGGCGGGTTTCCAGAACGGCCTCGAACGTGTCCTCGCGTCGAACGCCGCTGCCCATCGCATGCGAGGCCCCGAGCAACGCCATTCTCCGGCAGCCTGCCGGCGGAATCCTGGAGTACTCCTTGTCGTGAAGGCCCCAGCTGTTGGTGCGCAGCGGCACGCCCTTGAAGCGGCCCTCCGCCGACGGCTTCAGCTCGTATGGCGGGAACCCTCCCGTCTCTTGCGACAGGCCCGAGTCGGCCAGGCCTCGCTCCCAGTCGGCGGGACGGTTCATGTAGAGCGCCCAGAGCTCGCCGTTGAAGCGGTCGACGCCCATCAGGTTCTCGTAGTAGCCGCGCTCGAGGCCCGCGTGGTCGGCCTGATTCAGCCCTCCGTACCGGACCGCGGCAATCAGCGTGCTCGCCGTGCCGAGATGCCGGGAGACACGCGACGAGGTCACCAGCGCCAGGCACGTCGCGACGCCAGCAATGAGCGCGGCCTGTCCGTGATAGCTGCGCGGCCAGGCGTTTACGAACCAGGCGCGGGATTTCGCCACCACGCAAAGGGCGAGGGTGACAGGCACCGCAATCAGAAGCGCGACGATCCAGCCCTGGCCATCCGCCGGCGGCGTCGCCGCCGACGACCACAATGAAATCCACGTCGCCAGCGACTCGGTGCTCCACAGCGACCACAGCACCGAGATCGTGCAGAACATCGCGATCGTGGCGGCGGCCGACTGCAGCGTGTCGCGCCACGGCAGCGCGCGGTCGGTCAGACGCCTCCTCCGCCCTCGGCGCCACTCGTACAGCGCGTTGACGACGACCAGCGCGGCCAGCAGCGTCCAGAACAGCACGTCGTTCCAGGCAAGGAGAAAGCTGCCCTGGATCCAGAAAGTCTGGTACGAGTGCAGCGCCCAGGTCACGCCGAATACGACCAGCGTGGACAGGATCAGCGCCATGCTCTCGCCGCGCTTCCTGAGCGCAAAGTACGCCGGATAGTAGAAGACCTTCATCATGAAGTCCTTCCAGTAGATGTTGATCCGGCGCCAGAAGTCCGTGAAGCTCGACGCGAGAAAATAGGAGTGGTGGGTCTCCGGAAGGTTGAAGCCGAACAGGTGGAGGATGCCCACGACGATGTGGAACATCCCCGACACGCGGAGGTAGAGCAGATACGGCCAGAGCAGATACTGCCCGAGGTCCGCGATGGTCTCGACCGAGGCCGGCTCCAGCACCAGCACGTGATAGACGAGCCGGTAGAGAATCAACTGGACGACGCCGCGGAAGATCCACTGGACGCCGACCATGTAGATGCGATGACGGTCGTCGTCGTAGTACTGGCGGCAGAACGTCTTGAAGTCCACGACCGGAAACAGCGGGAAGCAGACGTTCGGCAGCAGGAAGAAGTACGACAGCGAGCGCGGGATCGAGGCCAGTTGAGGGTCGTGCTTCAGGTCGTAGAGGTACGAGACCAGCCGGAACATGAACATCGATCCGAGGATCGGCCACACCGGCGGCGGCACCGGACCGCTCATCCAGCCGCCGCGCCACAGCAGCAGGACAGCTCCAGCCACGACCAGCACCCCCACGCGGACGCCGAATCGCAGCGGCAGGTGGCAGATGCCGATGAGCGCAAGGCCGAGGCCGATCAGCCAGGCCGCCGGAACCGGGCCGAGCAGGAACGCGATCGCGCCAAGAGACAGCGCCAGGAAGAACGGCAGCCGGTAGGGAAGCGGCAGGAAGTAGTGGACCGCAAACCCCGACGTCGTCAGCAGCGCGAGGTACAGGAACGCCTTGTTCTCCAGGCCGAAGTGGTAGATGAGCCCGCTGAGAAAGAGCGAGCGACGACAACAGACACAGCAGCTTCCAGAGGTCTGACGGACTCGGCGGCCCTGCGCCGTGCATCCTGAGCACTTTCCCCGACGGCTCGCGAAGCAGTCGTCACACGTCTCCGTCGCAAGCCTGCTGGCGCAGAGCCTGATAGTCCACCTTGTCGGTCGATGTTCTTGGAAGCCGTTCGAGGAACACGAATCGATCGGGGCTCATGTAGCCCGGCAGGTGAGAGGCGCAGAACGTCTTCAACTCGATGATCGACGGGTTCGGACTGGCCTGACATGAAAGGCAGGCGACGATTCTCACGCCGCCTCCTCGTCAGAGGCCGCGATGACCGCGGCCTCTCGCACCGTCGGGTGGCCGTAGAGCGCGCGCTCGATCTCGCCGAGCTCGATACGATAGCCCCGGCGTTTCACCATCCGGTCGCGGCGACCGACGTAGATGAAGCCTTCCTCCGCCTCCCATCGGACGACGTCGCCCGTGTTGTACCAGCGCAGGCCGTCGCGCTCGAGAAACAGCGTGCTGTTGACCTCCGGTCGATTCCAGTAGCCCTGGAACACCGACGGGCCGCTGATGTACAGCAGGCCCTCGTCGCCCGCGGCGACCTCCTGCCCGTCGCCGTCGAGCACCAGCGGCGTGCAGTGGGCGCACGCGAATCCAATGGGGTAGGGCGTGTCGCGCTCGTCAGGGACGTTCGCTGGAATCCGCGCGAACGTGCAGACGTTGGTCTCGGTCGGGCCGTAGAGGTTGTAGTAGACGGGATGCGGCCACCGCTGCTGCACCGCTCGCAGGTGCTTCACCGGAAACACCTCGCCGGCAAACAGCACCAGCCGGAGGCTCGACGCGTCGTGCGACTCGAGGCTGCCCAACTGCACGAGCAGGGTGAGGATCGAGGGCGTCGAGTACCAGACCGTGAGCTCGTGCTTCGCGATGAACTTCGCCAGCTCCTTCGGGTTCTTGCCCAGGTCCTCCGAGATCAGGAAAAGCGTGGCGCCGTGTTTGATCGCGACGTAGATGTCGAGGATCGACAGGTCGAAGTGGAACGGCGCGTGGCTGCTGAAGCGGTCCTGCTCGGTGGGCTCGAACACCGACGAGCACCAGTCGACGAAGCTGACGGCATTCTCGTGCGTCAGCATCACCCCTTTCGGCATGCCCGTGGAGCCGGAGGTGTAGAGGATGTAGGCGAGGTCGGTCAAGCTTCTTGGGATTGACGGGGCCTGGCCCCCGTCCAACTCGTGGGGGCCAGGCCCCAACGTCACTGCACACGACTCCGGCACGACGTCGAGGCAGCCGATCGTCGACGACGACGGCGCGGACCTGGCAGTCGGTGAGGATCCTGCGGCCGCGCTCTGCCGGCGCCGTGTAGTCCACGGGCACGTAGGCGCCGCCGGCCTTCATGATGCCGAAAAACGCCACGACGGCTGCGACGCTCTTGGGCAGGACCACGCCGACCCGGTCGCCGTGCTCGACCCGCGGGCGGCAAGGAACCCGGCGAGCGCATCGGCCTGCCGGTTGAGCTCGGCATACGTGAGGCTCCAGCCGCCAGGATCCACGACGGCCGTGCGGTCCGGCCACCGCGATGCGCTGGCCTCGAGATATTCCGTCAGGTGGGCGACAGCCATGGCTGATGCCTTTCGCCTACCCCTGTTTCTTCCGCGCGATCATCGCGGCGATGTCCTCGATGCGGTCGAAGCGTGTCGATGCCGGTCTCGTGCGCCTCGAGCTCGATCCCGAACTCCTTCTCGACGAACGACGACCAGGCTCAAGCGTCGCCAGCGAGTCGAGGATGCCGCTGGTGCGCAGCGGCGTGTCGTCCCTGAGATTGGCTGCCGACTCGCCTGGCAGGTACGTCGTCAGGATGTACTGCCGGAGCGTCTCCTTCACGTCTGTCATCGATCCCCATTATTGTTCTCGCGGGGCTGAAGCCCCGCCGCCACTACTGTGTTCTCGCGGGCTGAAGCGCCCCGCCTGACACTACTAGCGCTACAGTCCCAGCGCCTTGGCGATGATGTTGCGTTGAATCTCGGAGGTGCCCGAGTACAGCAAGCTGCCAACGGCATCGCGCAGGTCTCGTTCCACCTGCTGCTCGGTCATGTACCCGTAGCCGCCGAAGATCTGCATGGCGTCGAGGCTCGACTGCACGAAGGACTGCGAGACGTGCAGCTTGGCCATCGCCGCTTCGAGCATCGCCGGCTGGTTCCGATCCTTCAGCTCGCCGATGCGGTGGACGAGCGCGCGCGATGTCTCCAGGCGCAGCTTCATGTCCACGATCCGGTTGGCCACCGACTGGTTCTTGCCGATCGGCCGGCCGAACTGCTTCCGCTCGCGCGCGTGGCGGATGCACTCTTCGAGCTGCCGTCGCATCACGCCCAGGCAGCTGGCGAGGATGCAGCCGCGCTCCCACTCCATCGAGCACTCGAACACCTCGACGCCGCGGCCTTCACGTCCCAGCCGCTGCGGTCGACCGGCACACGGCAGTCCTCGAAGATCAACTCGGCCATCGGCGAGGTACGCAGGCCCATCTTGTGCAGCTTGCGTGAGACGGTCAGGCCTGGCGTGTCGCGCTCGATGATGAAGCCCGTGATGCCGGTCACGCCCAGCGCGGGATCGACGGTCGCGTAGGCCACGAACAGATCGGCGACCGGCGCGTTGGTGACGAACATCTTCGTGCCGTTGAGCACGTAGCAGTCGCCGTCGCGTACCGCGCGCGTCCGCATGCTGAAGATGTCGGATCCGGCATCGGGCTCGCTGGCCGCGTTGGCGCCGATTCGGCTGCCATCGCACAGCCCGGGCAGGTACCGCTCGCGCTGCAGCTTGTGTGCCGTACTGCAGAATCGGAATGGAGTTGGTCCACAGGTGCGCGTTCAGCGAGAAGAGCAGGCCCTGGTCGCGAGTGCCGTATCCGAGGCCTTCCATCACGGCCAGCAGCGACGACAGCCCCAGCCCCAGACCGCCGTACTCCTTGGGGATCGGCATGGCCAGCACGCCGAACTCCGCGCACTGGCGCCAGGCGTCGAGATTGAACGACTCGGCGGCGTCTGCAGCGACGACGTCATACGTCAGCGCCTGGCGGGCAAACGCAATGGCCGAGGCTTGAAGCCGATGCAGGTCCTCGTCGAGCTCCATGGTCCTGTTCACGCGTCACGCGCGGGGGGTGCACAACACAACCCAAGCGTTTGAAGAGAGTAACAGGAAACTGAGCAGCTACCTCGTCTGTATCTCGCAGCGAGTGGTTGCAGCTATGATCGCGGAACGAGGGTTGTGGTGGTGAAAAAGCCGATAAGGCACGCGCTGATTGGTCTCGTCGTCGCAGCAGCAGGTGTATTCACCGCCGCGCCAGAACTGGCAGCGCAAACGGGCGCAAATGTCCTGGTGGTCGCAAACGCGGCCAGCGAAGGCTCCATCCGCATTGCCGAGCATTACGCCAGGGCCCGCTCGGTGCCCTCCGAGCAGGTGCTGCGTCTCGACGGGTTGCCAGCCGATGCGCCCGACACGATTGAGCGCATCGTGTTCGAGCGGCTCA
Organism: Vicinamibacteria bacterium; assembly: GCA_963818215.1. Classification (GTDB taxonomy): domain Bacteria; phylum Acidobacteriota; class Vicinamibacteria; order Vicinamibacterales; family JAENWD01; genus JAENWD01. Next base: position 208,903 of record CAWFRL010000021.1, read on the forward strand.
TCCAGGCGCCGATTGGCCGCTGGCTGACGCGTGAACGACGCGCAGGACCGCATCCACTTCATCGTGCTGACCAAGGGAATCCCGCTTCGGGTCCGTGGAAACGTCGGCCGAACGGGAACCGTGGCGAGCGTCGATTCAGAGCTGACGCTGCTGTACCGCCGGCTGACCGGCCAGGGGGCGCCGCCGGCCGGGTCCCTCCCCAATCCGTACTATCTGGGCGACCAGCCCATCTCCGAGGCACGGCCGTTCTCGCATGAAGGCGTCGACTTGTATCTGGTGACTCGTCTGGACGGGTACTCGGTCGAAGACGCCCTGGCGCTCGTGGACCGCTCGGTGAAAGCGTCGAACACCGGCCGGTTTCTGTTCGACGAGCGAGCGCCGTCGATCGCGACGGGCAATACACTGCTCAGGGCCGCGGCCGAACGTCTGCAAAGCGGCGGGATTTGGCGATCGAACCGATGATCGAGCCGACCAGCCAGGTCCTCAAGGATCAGAGGGACGTGCTCGGCTACTTCTCGTGGGGCTCGAACGACCCCAACATCAAGGAGCGGACGCTTGGCCTCGGCTTCGTGCCGGGCGCGCTTGCCGCGACGTTTGTCAGCACCGACGCGCGGACGTTCCGCGAGCCGCCAGCCGGCTGGACCATTGGTACGGTCGCCAATAAGAGGAGCTACTACGCCGGCTCGCCGCAATCGCTGACAGGCGACCTCATCCGCGAGGGCGTGACCGGAACGGCCGGCCACGTGGCCGAGCCGTTTCTCGACGGCACCATCCGTCCCGACATCCTCTTTCCGGCCTACGCATCCGGCCGCACGCTGGCCGAGGCGTTCTACCTGGCCATGCGGTACGTGAGCTGGCAGACGGTCGTGATCGGGGACCCGTTGTGCGCGCCGTTTTCAAAGGGGTTGACGACGTTGACCGCCCCGCCGGTCGACCCGACGACGGACTTACCTGGCTGGCTGTCGCAGAGCCGCGTCAGGTCCGAATCCGCGGGCGGTGTGCCGGAAGCCGCGGTTCGCGCCTATATCCGCGGCGACACCAGGATCGTCAAAGGCGATCGCGCCGGCGCCCGCCAGGACCTCGAGCGGGCAACCGCCCTCGACGAGGGCTACGCCAAGGCGCAGGGGTCTCTGGCGAGCTTGTACGAGTTGGACGGGCAGCACGACCTCGCCCACGAGCGCTACCGGAAGCAACTGGCGGTGGACAAGCAGAATGCCGTTGCCTTGAACAACCTGGCCTATGGACTGGCGGTGAGGAAAAACGCGCCTCGCGAGGCGCTTCCGCTTGCCCAGAAGGCTCAGGCCATCGAGCCGAAGAACCCGGCGATCGCCGACACCCTCGGGTGGGTGTACTTCCTGCTGGGCGACCACCAGCAGGCCGTGCGCTACCTCGGGCAGGCCGCGCAGGGCGCCCCGCGGAGCGCCGAGATCCGGCTGCATCTGGCCGAAGCGTTGCTGGCGGCCGGCCGCATCGAGGACGCGCGGAAGCAGTTTGCCGCGGCCGGGGCCGCCAGCCCCGACGCGGTCGCCACGGAAGCGGCCAAGGCGTTGGGTAAGAAACTGCAGTGAGCCGTCGCCACGCGCAGGGCCGATTCGGCAACAAGTTCGCCCTCAAGGGTGACTTGTTCTCGGGACTCCTTGCAATCCGCGTCCAATCTGGCCCATTCACCATGAAATTCAACGATTTCGATGATGTGGCCGGGCGTTTGCTTCGACTGCAGGCGCTGGCGGCGATAGATGTCAGACAGTCGCTCGGTCCATCGCGGCGAATAACCTTCGTAGCCGCCAGCTCTCAGGCTCGCTCTCGGCCGTCATCGCCATCAACTTCGACCAGGCGGTGCCCGGCACCGCGGCAGGAACCTCTACTGTTGCAATGGGCGGGGCCTTGCTGACTTGGACCACGATCCATTGCGACAATGTCAGCATCATCTGCGACGCGGCCGGTGTGCCTCGAGGCCACGTCCACGTGCGTGAACTGCACGCTGGGCTTCACGACGGGGCGAACACCTCCGAAGGCCCGGTGTATACATGGGGCAACGTGGGGCTCCTTGCGAACGCCCTGGGCGAAACTTTCGCGTTGACGCTGTCGCTGGCTCTAGCGGCTTTGTGGAGCATTGCTGCGCGGTGCGTTTGCCGGACCCGATCAATGGCGGCGTCGTCGACTTTCGCCAAACAACTCGTCACCCTGACTGGGTGTAGGAGCTGACACGAAGAACCTGGACCCGGTGAACAACGTCGTCTACGGATCTGGGACTTCGTCGCGTCAACCCTGATATCCAGTTCGTCAACACCACCTTCACAACCTCAGCTTGTATCCCAGGCGCCACTGCTGGCTTCAACTGCGCAGTGAACAACGGTGATTTGGGCAACATCGGGCTCCCGTCAGCACCGGTTCCTGAACCCGGCTCGATAATCGCTGGGCACGGCCAGACTGGGCCTGGCAGCGTCGGCTCGTCGCCGCCTCGTCGCAAGTACGCCGAGTTCGATTGCCTGCCTCGATGCTCCGGCCTTCGGTCGCCGGGGCGCTGCTTGGTTCAGCGCCGGGTTGACGTCGTCGGCTGCGCCGTCGCCGCTCGAGCAAGCTAAGGTCTCTCGAACCGTGGTTCTCTCGGCTTGCTGCCCCGGCGTGGGAAATCCGCGCCGGGGCTTTGCTTTTCAGCGCCGTCGACTTGCTAACCGGCCCAGTTGGTAATACAACCCTGATATGAGTTTCCGAGGATGGCTCCCCAGCGCCTTGGCCGCCTGTCTGGTGGCGATGGGAGTGCTCTATTGGGGCGTTGGGGCGGGGCTGCTGCGCGACTGGCTCAACGACGACAACTACTCGCACGGTCTCCTGATCGTTCCGCTCGCCGCTTACTTCGTCGTGGGAGCGCCGGCACAGGCTTGCCGCGCTGACGCCTCGGCCGACTGTGCTCGGTCTGCGTCGTCGTCGCCGGAAGCCTCGCGACTCCTGGTCGCGGGCACGCTGGCGCGGAGCTCTTCCTGACGCGGATCTCGATCATCGGCACTGCTGGCCGGCGCCGTGCTTTTCCTGTTCGGCTGGCAGCACCTGGCAGTCCTGGCGTTCCCGCTCGCGTTCCTGCTGCTGATGATTCCGATTCCCGCAATCGTCTTCAATCAGATCGCGTTTCCGCTGCAGCTCTTCGCCTCGCAGTTCGGCGACGGCCGTCATGGAGGCGTTGTCGGTGTCCCGGTGCTGCGGGAAGGCAACGTCATCGTCCTCGCGAACACCACGCTGGAGGTCGCCGAAGCCTGCAGCGGCATCCGCTCGCTCATCTCGCTTGCTGACGCTGGGTATCGTGTACGGCTACTTCACTGACCCGCAGGATGCGGTCCGAGCGGCGATCGCGACTGTCGACGATTCCGATCGCGATTCTCGCCAACGGCACTGCGAGTCGCCGGCACGGGATTGCTGGCGCACTACTACGGCGCGAGGCGGCTGACGGCTTCTTCCATACGTTTTCGGGCTGGCTGGTCTTCGTCGTGGCTTTCGTCATGATGTTCCTCACGTGCACAGGTGCTCCGGCGAATGTCGCCGCCCCCGGCCGTGCCCACGAACTTGTCGGGAGGCCGCAGCGTGACCCGTCGAGTGCTCGTCCTGCTCGGGCTGTTCCTGGCCACCTGGGGGTTCCTGGCGCGGGCCGCCAAGGCCGAGCCGACGCCGATTCGGGCGCCGCTTGACCGAGCTGCCGCTGACGATTCAGGATTGGCGCGGGCGCGTCGAGCCGGAATTCGAACCCAAGATTCTGGCCGTGCTGGGCGTGGACGACTACACCAGCCGAACCTACTTCAAGCCGGCCTCGCCGGCCGTGGGACTGTACATCGGGTACTACTCGTCAGCCAGCGTCAGGGCGACACGATTCACTCGCCGCTGAACTGCCTGCCGGGCGCGGGGTGGATCCCCGTGAGGCAGACACGCGTGGTGCTCCCGGTCCGAACCTCACCCGATGGCCCCGATCAGACGATCGAGATCAACGACGTCATCATCGAGAAGGGGCTCGATCGTCAGGTCGTCTACTACTGGTACCAGAGCCACCGGCGCGTCGTCGCCAGCGAGTACTGGGGCAAGATATTTACCGTCGTGGACGCCATCCGGCACAATCGCACCGACGCCGCGCTGGTCCGCGTGACTGTCCGCGCCCGCGAGCGCACCGAGGAGTCCACTCGCGACGCGCAGCAGGCGGCCGCCGAGTTCGTGAAGGCGCTGTTTCCGTTGCTTCGTAACCATCTGCCGTCATGAGGCCGATACCTGTACGCGGCCTCTTCACGCGAACGCGGAAGGCCTGCGCTACATGAGAGTCACGTCAATGAACCGAATACAGCTCCCCGCAGCCGCTCTCGCGCTGGCGCTCGTGATTGCCGCCGCCGCGTGCAGCACGGACCCGGAGTTCGCCAAGCAGGAATACCTGAAGAGCGGCGACCGCTACGTCGCCGAGCAGAAATACAACGAAGCGGTGGTCCAGTACCGCAACGCGATGCAACAGGACGCCAGGTTCGGCGAGGCACGGCTGAAGCTGGCGCAGACCTACGAGAAGCTCAACGATCCCCGGAACGCGTTCCGCGAGTACGTCCGCGCGGCCGACCTGCTGCCCGATAACGTCGAGGCGCAAGTCAAGGCGGCGACGTTTCTGCTGGCTGCGCGGCAGTTCGAGGACGCCAAGGCGCGTGCCGTCAAAGGCGCTCGCGAAGGACCCGAAGAACGTCGACGCCCAGGTCATTCTGGGCAACGCGCTCGCAGGTCTGAAGAACTTCGACGGACGCGGTTAACGAGCTCGAAGAAGCGGTCCGGCTGGACCCGCAACTCGGCCGTGGCGTACGCCTCGCTTGGCGCCGCTCAGGCTTCGAGCGGCAGCAAGCAGGAAGCCGAGGCGGCGTTCCGGAAGGCGGTCGAGACCAACCCGAACCTGTCAGCGCGCACACCTCGCGCTGGCCAATTTCCTCTGGTCGTCCGGTCGCGCGAAAGAGGCCGAGTCGTCGCTGCTCAAGGCGGTGGAACTGGACCCGAAGAACTCGCTGGCACATCGTGCGCTGGCGACGTTCTACATCGGCACCCGCCGGCCCGCAGAGGCCGAGCCGCACCTGAAAAGCCTGGCCGAGGCCGACGTCAGCGCATCGGGGACGGCCAGGCTCGGCCTTGCCGACTACTACCTGGCGATGAATCGTCCTGACGAGGCGATGAAGGTGCTGGAGGAACTGGCGGCAAAGAAGGGATCGGCTTCGGCCGCGCAGACCCGAATTGCCGCCATCGACTACGCGCGCAAACAGATTCCTCAAGCCAACAAGGTCATCGACGAGGTACTCCAGCGGGATCCGAAGTATGTGCCCGCGCTGCTGGTGAAGGCGAGGTTCCTGCTCGCGGAGCGGAAGGTCGACGAGGCGCTCGAGAAGGCGCAGGCCGCCACGGCCGCCGATCGCGCGTCGATTCAGGCGCACTATCTCGTCGGGCACGATCTATCGGCTCAAGAACGAGCGCGACAAGGCGATGGCTTCGTTCACGGAGGTGCTGAAGATCAACCCGCAGGCCTCGGCCGCGCAGTTTCAGCTGGCGCAGTTGAACCTGGCTCGGGGCGAGGTCGACACGGCGTTGGCGCTCGCACGGGACGCGGCCAAGGCCGCTCCCGGTAACCCCGCCGTCCAGTTGACTCTGGCGCGCGGGCTTCTGATGAAGCGACAGACGGCACAGGCGGAAGGCATCGCGCGGGCATTGGTCACGAGGTACCCAAAATCAGCGGCAGTCCACTCGCTGGCCGGCGCCGTCGCCGCGCAGAAGCGCGACTTTGCGAGCGCGCGGACACCTATTCGCGTGCGCTCGAACTCGAGCCTGACGACCTCGAGCCGCTGAGAGGGCTGGCGACACTTGACCTGATTGCCAAGACGCCGGATGCCGCATGGTCCCGGGTGGAGGCGCGCCTGAAGCGGTCCCCGGACAACATCGCGGTTTTGCTCCTGGCGGCCCAGGTGCGCGGCGTCCACGGGCAAGCCAGACGAGGCGGAAGAACTGTTGAGGCAGACTATTCAGAAGCATCCGACGTCGTTGCAGGCGTACGGGATGTTGGGCCGCCTCTACGCCTCACGCAACAAGCTGGACGCCGCAAAGGCCACCTTCGAGGAGGTGGTCAAGCGACAGCCGGAATCCGTGCCGGCGCACACCATCCTGGCGATCATCGCGGAAATGCAGGGCAAGGCGACCGAGGCGCGCCAGCGGTACGAGAGCATTCTGAAGATCGACCCGGAAGCCGCCGTGGCCGCCAACAACCTCGCCTACTCGTACGCGGAGACAGGGCGGCAACCTGGACGTCGCATCTGCAGCTTGCGCAGACGGCCAAGCAGAAGCTGCCCGAGTCGCCGGAGATCACCGACACTGTCGGCTGGGTGTACTACAAGAAAGAGCTGCCTTCGATGGCCATCCCGATGTTCGAGCAGGCGGCGCGGAAGGACCCGGGCAACCCGATCTACCAGTACCACCTCGGGCTGGCCCTGCTGAAAAACGGCGAGAGGCAGAAGGCGCGTGTGGCGCTCGAGCAGGTCGTGAGAGAACAGTCCGAACGGGCCGCAGGCCGACGGCGCGCGCAAGGCGTTGGCGGCGATGTAGTAGACCTCTGCGTCGGCGACTTTAGTCGCCGGATTCGCTGGCAATTCGTGAAGTTTGTGCACGATCTGTGTAGACAACTGACGCGGAATCGTTGAATATCCGTTCTGAGTCGATCACGCCTGGCGTGGCGGTCAGCTTGCACGTCGTACAGAATTGTCACTGATGACTCCTGCAACGACACGAGTGACCGACCGTCGCACTTCCCTTCGTTTCGAGATAGTCGGGCGGCTCAGGGGCTCGCTGGCCACCAGCCAGCCCGTCCGTCTTCACGACATCAGTCCGGCCGGGGCGCTGGTCGAGATGGCGTTTCCGCTCGCGGTCGATTCGCAGCACGCGGTGCAGGTGCGCTCGACCATCACGTCTCGACGCTCGAGGCGCGGGTGCGCCACGTGCCGTCCTTCCTTCGAGATCGGGCCGCTACCTGGTCGGTCTGGAGTTCACGACGCCCGACCAGGTGCTCGCAAGAGGCGCTGGCGGGCGCCATTCGCCGATCGGGAAGCGCCTAGCCGGGTCATACGTGCGATGGCCAACCCGCCCGACGGCACGAACGTCCACCCGGCACGCCGGGCTCTGTCGAGCGGCGCCGCTACCCGCGCCGTCCGCGCCGGCCTGGATCTGGCGCTCGGCGATTCCCGCGGTCGTCGGACGCCGAGGTCGTCGACATCAGCGCCGGCGGGGCGATGGTGTCGACGCCGGCCAGCCTCCGGCCAGGTCAGCGCTGCCAGCTCCGCACCTTCTCGACCGAGAGCCCTTTACGGCCATCGTCGAGGTCCTGCGGGTGGAAGAGGGCACCCGAAACGGGCTGGAGCGCCGGAGCCATGTCGGGTCCTGGCTTCGCCAATCTGGACGACAACAGCCGCCGCACTCTGCAACGTTTCGTGAAAGACGACACGAAGCCGCGCTGAGGCACGAAAGTTGGCGCTGGCTTTGCTGGGTTAGGACTCGAGCGGCGTTCGAGTCACGCGCCGAAAAGGTGTGCAGCCTGCCAGATCCCACTGAAATCAAGGGTCTGTGCGCGAACGGCTGACAGGTATCGGTACCTGAATGGCAGACAACACTCTGCCTCCGGAAGGTCTTTCCGGGGCATCAGCACTCAAGCTGGACCAGCGCCGGGCGTTTCTGCGCCGCGCGGTGGCTGTCGGTGTGCCTGTCGTGCTGGCGACCGTGCAGGGCCGGTCGGTGCTGGCGCAGGACCCACGCCGCCACGTTTCCGGCTGTGCGTCGATGCACCCGTCTGGATGGCTGCATCGGAGAAGACGCACGAGGTCTCGTCGAGCAAATTTGCGTGCGGCCAACTCGAGACGCTCGATCGACGGGTGACCCACTTGCAGGAAGAGCGACTCCGACAGGACGAGCGGCTCTTCGAGGTTGACGCCCGATCCATCGCTGCCGCCGACCCATATGCGCCGCCGCTCGACCCATCGGCGCTGCCGGCCGACCCACTGACGCTGACGCCCGAACACCCGGCGGACACGTGCCAGGGCACGGGCGGCACGAAGAAGAAATAGCCGCAGCGGCCGGGCTACACTGGGGCGCCGCGGCTGTTGATGCCCTTCAGTTTCACACGCTGGCACATCGTCGATCCTTCGGCCCTTCTGGCCCGCCACTGGCCGGGCGAGGACGAGCACGTCGTGTTCCACGCCGCCTCGGGCGATCTGCACCTCCTCAATCCGGCGGCCATGGCGGTTCTCGATCGTCTCTCCCAGGGTCCTGCGTCACTTGATGAGCTCTCTGCGGCACTGAACATCGACGTGGAGGCCTTGAGCACGTCTCATCCAATCGCTCGACCGTCTGGGCTTGATCGGTCCGCTGCTGTCGTGACCGCAGGCGATCTCACCGCAGACCAGGTGCGTGGACAGCTCCGCGCCGGGACGTTGTGCCTCCGGATTGGCCCGTTTCTCGTGCGGCTGCGATCCGCAATGCCACAGATTCAGGTGGCGGTGACGACGCTGTATGCCTCGCATGACGTCGAGGCCGGCGGAGGCGCTCACTTTGCCGTCCGTGTTGACGCGCCAGGTCTTACCAGGCGCTTCTTCCGGCCGCAGGCCCAGTTCACGGTAGACCATCGCCAGCCCTTCATCCCCCTGCCGGCCTCGATGGCGGCGCCGATGCTCGAGGCTGGCCTCAACTGGTGCATCGGCTCCCATGCCCACCAGTTTCTGGTGATCCACTCGGCGACGCTCGAGCGAAACGGCCGGGCGGTCTTGATGCCGGCACCGCCGGGCTCGGGCAAGAGCACGCTGTGCGCGGCGCTGGTGGCGCGAGGCTGGAGATTGCTGTCGGACGAGTTCGCGCTGGTCGATCCGGCGACGGGACTTCTCACGCCAGTGCCCCGCCCCGTGGCTCTGAAGGCAGCATCGATCGCCCTGATTTCAGACTGGGCTCCAGGCGCGTACCTTGGCCCCGCGCTCGTGAACAACGAAGGCGAACTGGTAGCCTACATGCGGCCTCCCGCCGAAAGCGTGCAGGCCTCGCCTCGACCATGTCCCGCGGGACTGGTCGTCGTCCCGCAGTACGTCGCCGGCGCCAACACGACGGTCACTCCGATGACGCGCGCGCGGGCCGTGCTCCACCTGGCGGACAACTCTTTCAACTACAACCTTCACGGTCGGCTGGGGTTCGAGCGCCTTGCCGCCATCGCCGACCAGGCGCCAGCAGTGACCCTTCGGTACTCGAGGCTGGACGAAGGGGTCAGTGCGGTGGATCGGCTCGCCCAATGGGGACCGTGACGGAGCGCCAAAGGCGGAGGCTCGGCTTCGAGCTCCTGCTGTCGGTCGTGCGGGACCCTGAACGGCTGGCTCGATTGACCCCCTCAGAATGGCAAGCGCTCATACCGGCCGCCGAGGGGGCCCGGGTGCTGCCGCGTCTGGCAACCGACGCCGAGCGGTTGAGGCTGAATATCCCGGCGCCCGGATGGGCGCGCGACCGTCTCACATCAGCCCGCGTCCGGGGCGAGGAATTCCAGCGCGCCGTGAAATGGGAGATTGCACGGATCCACCGCGCCCTGCTTCCGATTGGCGTGCGGCCCGTCTTTCTGAAAGGCGCGGCCTACATCGCCGCCGGCCTCCCCTGCGGCGTCGGGCGTGTCGTCGCCGACGTGGACATTCTGGTGGCTGAGCTCGAGCTTCCGCGCGTGGAGGCCGCCTTGAGACAACACGGCTGGGAATTCGAGCCGCTGGACCCCTACGACGAGCGCTACTACCGCGAATGGATGCATGAGCTGCCCCCAATGCGTCACCGCGATCGCGGGACGATGGTGGATGTGCATCACAGGATCCTGCCGCGGACCGGGAGGGCTCATCCGCCGACCGATCGGCTCCTGCAGAAGGCCATCGAGGTCGGAGGCACACGCGTGCTGTCGCCTGAGCACATGGTGCTGCACTCAGCGGCCCACCTGTTTCAGGACGGAGAAATCGCCGGCGCGTTGAGGGACCTGGTCGACTTACGGGATCTGCTCGAGACGTTCGCTCAGTCGCCAGCATTTGAACGTGAGCTGGTCAGCGAGGCCGAGGCGATTTCACTCGGCCGCCCGCTGTTCTACGCGGCGCGGTACGTCGAGCTGGTCGGCGGCCGGCCAGGGTTCACGGCGGGGTTGTCTGGACCGAGTGCTCCGCCAAGGATCCTCCTCACTGTGATGGATGGCCTGGTGAGCCATTCAATGGCGGACACCGTGGGCCTGGCTGCGTGGATGCTCTACCTGCGATCCCATTGGCTGAAAATGCCGCTTCGAATGCTGGTCCCCCACCTGCTCAGGAAGCTGTGGATGCCCCTCCGCGAGGGCCTTAGTCGCCGTCAGAGTTGACTTCCCCACCTCCAGTTAGCACGTCCCAATAGCTCGAATCGGCCAGGCACACGACGGAGTCGTCGTGATGCGGGGAAGGCGAGCCCACCCGGCAGGAATCCGGGTGGTCGCTTACGTTCAGCGGACCGGAGCAAGGCTCGACTTACTGCGTTCCGCCGGCGCTTGCCGCCTGGGCAATGCTGACGTACTTGCCTGCCACGAGAGTCGTCGCACTGCGACCGGCACCGGCGTTGGCCGTTACGGTGACGGTTGCGGAAGCGGGGCCCGTCTTCGCGCCGCTCATCTTTGCCCATGCTGCTCCCGACGAGGAGTACCAGCTGCAGCCGCTCGAGGTGGTCACCGTCACGGTCTTCGAACCTGCGCCCGACGCAAAACTCAACGAGGTCGGGGAGACGGAGTATGTGCAGGTGGTCGCTTTCGCGGCCTGGCTCACCGTGACGTTCTTGCCTGCCACGACGACCGTCGCGCTTCTGCTGGCGCCGGCATTTGCGGTCACCGTTACCGTCGCCGTGCCCGAACCGGTCTTTGCCCCGCTCGCCGACGCCCAGGACGAGCCGGATGCTGTCCATGCGCAGCCGCTCGACGTCGTGACCGTGACGCTCTTCGAGCTGGCAGCGGAAGTGAAGCTGAGTGCTGTCGGGGACACCGTGTAGGTGCAGGTTGAACCAGCAGCCTGGCTCACGGTGACGTTCCGCCCTGCGACCACGATGGTCGCGCTGCGGCTGGCGCCGGCGTTGGCCGGAACCGTGACCGTGGCCGTGCCGGAGCCTGTCTTCGCGCCACTCACCGAAGCCCAGGTCGATCCGGACGCCGACGTCCATGAGCATCCAGACGTCGTCGTGACCGACACCGTCCCGCTGCCGGAACCGTTCTGGAAGCTCAAGGCCGTGGGGGTGACGGTGTAGCTGCACGTGGGCGTGACTGCGGCACTTTCGGAACGCCGCGACGATCGCGGCCGTGTTACGAAGCGCCCGGGCGTTGTCCTGTGTCGATGTGCCGGTGACCCGCCCGACATACGAGACGGCCGGGCTCGACAAATAGGTAATCCGCGGCGCGCCGCCGTACGACATGACCGTCCGGAACGCCCCGCCGGGGTCCTGGTAGCCATAGGCGTACGGATACGACGGCTTGCTGCCGGCGCTGCCGGGATCGTGCTGCAGACCCTGGTTGTGTCCGACCTCGTGCGCATAGGACAGGTTGCCGGCCGCGCACGTGCGGTCCACGACATTGAACGCATTACTCGCAAACAAAGTGCTTGGCGACGACATCAGGTACCCGACACCACAGGCGCCCTTGGCCGCGTAGCCGTTGCCGAGCAGCGTCACGACATCGGCCCCGTACTGCTGGCGAAGGCTGTGCACGATCATCGAGCTTGCCGTCGCCGTTGTTCCGCAAGGAACCCAGATCGCCGGAGATGTTCGTTGCCGTCTCGGTGAATGCGACCTCGGCGCTGTGGACCAGCCTCAAGCGCGCCCCGACAAGACTGTTCGTGTAAGTCAGGTTGGCATTCGCCACCGCCGAAAGCACGAGACTCTGGATGGCACTGGCGCCGCCGACGGCAATTCGCGCATTCGGCGTCCACAGGACCATGACGTCGATTTCCACCTTCCCGTCGGCGGCAATGGTCGCGGCCGCCTCCGTCGCGGTGCCCGTCCCGGCTTCATCGCCAGCCGAATCGGGAGCGGTCAAGCGGGGGATCCTCGGTCGGGAAGGCCGCCGGGTCGAGCTCGGCGATGGTGTAGTCGCCGTCGGGATCGGACGTGATCTCGAAAGACCGGCCATCCGCGAACACCGTGCCAGTCAGCACGCCGTTCACGACGGCAAACGTCGCGTCACCGCCGTCTTCGGTGCGGCCGTGCCACACGAAGCGGTCTGCGGCTGGCCGATCCACTTTGGTCCGCGTCACGACTTGCTCGACGTTGTCGAACAGGTTGACCGAGATTGCTGAAGAGTTCAGCTTGTCGAGCCGCGGCCGCGCCTTTCGAGCGCGCGCGGCAGGGACTGGCTTCTGGGTCGGTTTCGCGCCTGGCTTGGCGTTCTCGAACAGACGCGCAGGCGCCTGTGCTTCGAGAGCTGACCAATGACCGCTGAGAGTGAACGCGAAGAGTGCGACAATCAGAGCGGAAATCGACACTCGGAACGACGTGGACATCGATGGTGACCTCGAGAGGGGGAGCGGAGTTGCGTCCGCCTGTAGCAGCTCTGAGGCCACAGTCCGGCTTCCTGTAGATTCAACGAGTTAGGGCGATTCCTGCTGGTCGGTAGCCCGCACGCGGTTACGGATTTACACCAGGCCGGTTACGGTTCTGTAATTACTGCACAGGCGTTCCGCCCGTTCTCGAACGCAGGATCGCCTCGCAGGCCAGAGCGGCCCAGGAACATGAACACGACGTCGATCCGGCCCAATCTCGCGGTCCTGGCCATCATCCTCGCCGCCACGTTTCCCTGGGACTTCCAGGATCACTCGCACTGGAACAAGGTCGCCTGGCTGCCGTTTGTGACCGGCATCGTGAGGCCCTTCGACCTGCTCCTGAACGCGGCCCTCTATCTGCCGCTTGGCTACCTCGTGCCCGCCCGCTTTCGCCGTCGCGGTCTGGTCGCGGTCGCCGGATCGGCCTTCGTTTTCTCGGGTCTGCTGGAGCTCACCCAGGTGTGGAGCCACGTTCGGTTCCCTTCGGCAACCGATTCGGTGATGAACGTCGTGGGCTGCGTCGCCGGTGCGGCGGTCGCCAACTGGCGCGCGGGCGCCATCCCCCTCGCTGGTCGAGCCATCAGTGACTGAGGGGATGGCCACGTGACCCGGCGTCTTTCGCTGCTCACGTTCGCGATGCTCTTTGTCGCCTTCGCGGCCTACGGCAGTTTCGTGCCTCTGCGTCTTCGGCCGGTCACGTTGACCGACGCGGTCCAGCGTTTTGCCACCACGCCGTTGATCTCCGCTATGGCGGGCATCGAAGAGCGACTTCGTGACCAACGTCCTGCTCTTCGTTCCAATAGGGTTTTTCCTGCTGGGGGCGCTGGCCGACCGGTCTCGCCGTGCCGCGACGGCCCTGGCGTTGCCCGTGGTGGCGGCCGGCGTCGGGGTGAGTGTCGCGATAGAGTTCGGGCAGATCTTCGTGCAGGGCCGGACGCCATCGTGGAACGACGTCGTAGCGGAGAGTCTCGGCTGCTTCATCGGCGCAATGCTGTGGCTGGCAGTGGGGAGCCCCGTCGTGGAATGGCTCGCCGAGATCTTCCGCACGGAGTCACAAAGCGATCGCGTTTACCGAATCCTCGGAGCCTATGTCGGTATCTGGGCAATCCTGGGTCTGCTTCCATTTGATTTCACGGTTCGGCCCGAGGAGCTGGCGCAGAAGTTCCGGGCCGGGCGCATCGTCTTCGAGCCATTTCCCAGAGGGGTTGACGCTTCGCGACGCGGGCGGCACGCTGCTGATGGCTGTTCCGTTGGGCGTCTTTGGTGTCGTAGCGGCACGCACGTGGCGGCTCGCGCAGCCGACACTTGTCGGGCTCGGCCTCGGCCTCGCCATGACGCTGGCGATAGAAGTCGCGCAGATGTTCTCGTTCACGCGCACGGCCGACGTGACCGACCTGCTCATGAACGCCACGGGTGTGGCCCTCGGCGTGCTGCTGGTCGCGCGCGGGGCGTTGTCGTTGTCGGCGGTCGTTCACGGCGCGCCAGGCGTGCGACTCTGGCCCATCGCTGCCCTGATGGTGTGGTGCGTCACCCTGGTCGTCAGGCACTGGAGCCCGTTTGATTTCGTGACCGACACGTCGTACATCAGGGGCCGGATTCCCGGCATGATGCGCGTGCCGTTCTACAACTACTACTGGGGCTTTGCGCCCTACGTCCTGATGGACGTCACCACGAAGCTCCTGATGGCCGTCCCCGTCGGCGCGTTCCTGCAGCTGGTGTTTCAGCCGCGCACGCGGCTTCTGCGCTGGACGATGGCGCTCGGGATCGTCGCCTTGTCCGGCGCGCTCTTTCTCGCCCTCGAGCTGGGACAATTGATGTTGCCTTCCCGCGTGCCCGACCAGACCGATGTTTACGTCGGGACCCTGGGCGCAGCGATTGGCCTGGCGCTCGTGAGGCTGGTTAACCGTCAGGGCCGCTCGTAGGCAGGGCAGGCCTGGAGGCTCGACATGGCGCGGGCTTGAAGGGGGCATCTCACACTCACGGTTGAGGTTCCGCCGGCAGCTCAGCCATATTACCTCGGCTGTCGCGCCTAAAGTCCTTCTAACAACTGACTAAATCTCGCGGATTCGACTCGCGCCACAGGGGCCTTGAGCTATAGCCTTCAACAATTTATCGTCGCTCGACGCAGTCGATTCTGCCTGGCATTGCTGTTGCATTCACAAGCTCAACTATGCTTATGCGCTCCCTTATTCTCGCGGCTGCTGTCGTCGCGACAGCAACAGTCTCGGCTTCGGCGTCGACCATCGATATTGCGTCCGGCACCCTGTCGGTCGCCAACGGTGGCCTCGTCCAGGGCCAGGGAGGTTGGACCTCCGCGACCCTCACCTACGAGATCGACTACAACGACGTCACGGAGTCGTACTTCTACTACTACAACCTCTCCGGTCTGGTCCCGGCCAAGGAGATCAGCCACGTGCTCGTGCAGGTGTCTGACAATTTCGAAGAGGACGACATCCGGGGCGGCGCGACGGCCAACGAGCTGGACGAGTTCGGTGACGAAGGTAATTCCAACCCGGTCATCCCACACACGATTAATTCGCTCAAGTTCACCCCTGGCGACGACGAGGACCTGGATTACTCGTGGGTGATCGAGACGCTGCGCGCGCCGATGTGGGGCAACTTCTACGCGAAGGACGGCAAGCTCGGCGGCGGCCCAAAGTCCTTCGGTTTACACCTACAACACGGGCTTCGGCACCACTCCGAGCTGCTACAAGGGCCTGCTTCAATGACTTCGCGACGTGCGCCGGTTTCGCACTCGTTCCGGACTCAATCGAAGCGCCTCTCCGTGCGAGGACTGCGAGCCCACACCTAATGACACGCCCGTTCCCGAGCCGGCGTCGCTCCTGCTGCTGGGCAGTGGCCTCGCTGGGGTGGCCGCCGGTGCGCGCAAGCGTTTCGGCAGACGCTAGAGACAAACGCGCTCAGGTAAGACAACGGCCGCCGGGCTTCACGCCGGCGGCCGTTTGCGCTGTACGGGTCTGGCCTGGCGCCGGCTGCGACTTCCGTCGCAGCGTCACCACCGCCACTTCCGGGGGGCAGTTGACGCGAACGGGCACGATCACCGTGCCCACGCCGCGGCTGACGAACATCTCCGTGCCGTCGCGCGTCAGCCGCCCTTCCGCGACGGGAAACTTCCTCGCGGCAAGGGCGCCCACCAACGGCAGCACGACCTGGCCTCCATGCGTATGGCCGGCCAGCACGCCAGCCACGGCGAGCGCCGCGGCCTCGACGATGCGCCGGGGATCGTGCGCCAGCAGCAGGACTGGAGACGTCGCGCCGTTGACAATACGCGCCCGATCTCGGCGCAGCGATCTTGGTCCAGAACTTCACGCCCGCCAGTTCCAGCTGCGTGCCCCTCGGATCGCGACGGTCGTGCGGTCGTCAAGCAGCATCTCGATGCCCCGGCGGCGGAGCTCGGCGGGCATGACGCGCTCGTCGTCGTGGTTGCCGATGATGCCGAAGACGCCATGCGGTGCGACCAGCGCGCCGAGCCGTTCAGCCACCGGCGCCATGTACTCGGCGGTCGGCGAACGACACGTAGTCGCCGCCCAGCACGATGAGGTCCGGGTGCTCGGCATTGAGCAGCGCGACCGCTTCCGAGACCAGATCGGCCGGCACGATCGCGCTGTGATGCAGGTCGGTAAGAAAGCCAATCCGCAGACCCTCGAGCGCCGGCGGCAACCCCGACAGGGGCAGGTCCACGCGCGTGACGCCCAGCGCGTAGCGCCCCCATCCGTAGCCGTGTGCCAGCGTGCCGGCGGCGGCGCCGGTCGCCAGCGCCAGCGCGCCCTTCAGCAGGTCGCCTCCGCGAGATTTCGATCACGCTGTCCGTATAGTACAGTCCCTCGGCGCGCTGTAGCGCCTGAGCACCTGCGCACGTCAGCATTCGCACGGATTCAGGCAATGACTATCGAGCAGCAGATCGACCGCCTGACTCAGGGCTGCGTCGACGTCGTCCGGTTGGACGACCTCGCGAGCCGGCTCGCGCTCGGGCGGCCGCTCGTCGTGAAGGTCGGCTTCGACCCGACGGCGCCCGATCTGCACCTGGGGCACACCGTGCTCATCCGCAAGATGAAGCACTTTCAGGATCTGGGGCATACGGTGGTCTTCGTCGTCGGCGACTTCACCGGGATGATCGGCGACCCCACCGGGCGGTCGAAGACGCGCCCGCCGCTGACGACGGCCGAAATCGAGCGCAACGCCGAGACGTACAAGACGCAGGTCTTCAAGCTGCTCGATCCGCAGAAGACCGTCGTGGAGTTCAACAGCCGCTGGCTGATCCCTCTTGGCAGCGACGGGCTGATCAAGCTGGCGTCGAACTACAACGTCGCGCAGATGCTCGAGCGGCGCGATTTCAAGCAACGCTACGAGGCCGGCCAGCCCATTGCCATCCACGAGTTCCTGTATTCGCTGGTGCAGGCATTCGACTCGGTGGCGCTGCGTGCCGACGTGGAGCTCGGCGGCACCGACCAGCTCTTCAACCTCAACGTCGGCCGCGACATCATGCCGGCCTTCGACCTGCCGCCGCAGATCGTCATGACGACGCCGCTGCTCGAGGGGCTCGACGGCGTCGAGAAGATGTCCAAGAGCCTCGGCAACTACGTCGGCGTCACCGATGCGCCTCGGCGAGATGTTCGGCAAGCTGATGTCGATCAGCGACCGCTGATGTGGCGGTACTACCTGCTGCTCACCGACCTGACCGCAGCAGAAGTCGAGGCGCATGAAGGCACAGGTCGCAGGCGGCGCGCTCCATCCGAAACAGGCCAAGGTGGATCTGGCCAGGCGCATCGTCAGCGAGTTCCATGGCGCCGAGGCCGCCGAAGCCGCCGTCGCGGAGTTCGATCGCGTCCACGCCAGAGGCGAGCTGCCGTCGGACATCCCGCGATTGTCGTCGACCTTCGACGGCGAGCCGTCACGGGCGCTCACGCGTGTGCTGGTGGATGCGGGACTGGCGGCTTCCACCAGCGACGCGGGCCGGAAGATTCAGCAGGGCGGCGTCCGGTTGAGCGGGTTGAAGGTCGAGGACCTGAAGCACCGGGTGGAGCCTGGGCAGCTCCCCCGGTCCTTCAGGCCGGCCGTCGCGCCGTGCGGCTCGTCGCGGCCGACTCGCATACCGGCGCCGGCCGATGAAGGCTCGCGGCCGGGGACCGAAGGCCTTCCTTTCGTTGTTCGCCGTCGTTCTAGCCCTGCAACTCCACGGCAGCGCTCGACAAACCGCACCCGCGAATCGCTCCCCGGCGACACGGGTGATTGCCTTGCCCGATTTCTGGGGCGCCAGCGCCATCTGGGGCGCCACGGGCCACGACCGTCGAGGCCACGTCTGGTTCGGCATCACCAGCAACGACGAGAAGACGGCTCTGCCCACCTGCTCGAGTTCGATCCGTCAACTGAGGTCGTCGTCGATCGAGGCAACGTCGTCGCCGAGCTCGAACGTCTCCGGCTGCGACGCCCGGGCGAGCGGCAGATGAAGATCCACTCGCGCATCGTCCAGATGCCTGATGGATACCTGTACTTCAGTTCGATGGACGAGTCGGGCGAGAAGTCAGACGGCTCGAAGCTGCCAGATTGGGGCGGGCACTTGTGGCGCATAGGCCCCAACGGCCGCTGGGAGCACCTGGCAACCACGCCTGAGGCGTTGATTGCGGTAGCCGGGGGCGGGCACTTTGTCTATGCGCTCGGGTATTTCGACCACGTGCTCTACCAGTTCAACACTCGAACCAGGGCCATTGACTCGATCAGGGTTGGGTCGGTGGGTGGGCACATCAGCCGTAACTTCTTCGCCGATGGCCGCGGTCACGTCTTCGTGCCTCGCCTCTCGCGCGGGCCGACTGAACCCGGCCAGCGCATCGACGTGTCGCTGGTGGAGTTCGGGACGGATCTGCGGCAGGTCACCAGCTTTCCCCTGACCGAATACCTCGAGCAGAGACCGACTGACTCACACGGAATCGTCGCGGTTCATCCGGACGGAAGCGGCGGGTGGCACTTCGCGACCGGAAAGGGGCGCTTGTATCACGTGAAGACGGGAACCGGATTGTCCACGCTGACGGATCTGGGCTGGTACCATCCCGCCGGGCCCCGGTACGTCGCCACGATGTTCCGTGATGACGGGACCGGCACCCTTTACGGGGTCACGCTCGCATCGCAGCGCGGATCCCGCCGGCTGGAGTGGATCGCCCGAAATCCCGCCGGGGACGCCACGATCTCCGCGCTCCCGTTTGGCGATGCGCCCGAACTGCCCCACCCCACCTCGCTGTACGGCTCGATGACACGCGACACGCGGGGCCGTTTCTATGTCGCGGGGATGATCCGGTACAAGCCGGTGCTGCTGCAGATCAGCCCGACGTGAGGCCGTCGCTTTGTCACTGTTTCACTGGACGAAGATTGGATTCGTGTAGAACTGCAGGTCTGGCCCGGCCTCAACGACCCGGCGGCCCCGCGCCCTGATGACGAGCTCTCCTGCCGGCACCGTCATTTGATAGCGCAATCCACCGTTTGACAGCGGCCCCGAGTGGACCACCTCCGCGCGGTCCTCGGTGACGGCAATGAGCTCTACCCGATCGATCCGGTTTGGCTGGCCCGCCCAGTCCGCGGGAGGGACGGTCGCACGGACCTCCACGGTCAATTCGGCTCCAGACGGCAGGCGGACCGTCTCGCCGGCCATCGCGGGCCTGGGCAGACCCTCGGCGGTCAATGTGAGCTGAACCTCGCGCGCGACGTCGCCATGGACTCCAAAGAACGACCCGGCGCGGAGCGCCTCGAGCGCGGCGCCGGCCGAGCGCTCCCGCGCGTAGAGCCAGGTCGCCGAGAACTGGCACGGCCAGTAGTCGCCGTTGGGCTCGCCGTGAAAATCCGAGGTGGCCAGGGCACCCCACATCGATTTTCCAGCTTGCAGCTGCCGATCCCACGCGGCTCCCGGCGGGGCAATCGCGGGATCCCAGCGGTCATCCGGTTTGAGCACGCTGGCATACGCGCCAAGCGGCCGTGCCTTCTGATGTCCCGGCGCGCCTTCAGCGCCCACGAACACACCGCCGCCGATCTCCGACAGCCACGTGAGCTTGATTCCGACGGCGGCGATGTCGGGGCGCGGCGGCCCGGATGGTTCAGGAACATCACCGGCAGGACCGATCCGGTCGTGCGGCTTTGCAGCCACGCAAACGCCGCTTCTGCCAGCTCGGGGTTCTCGCCCTCCTTGTTCTCGTCGTCGAACCTCTCCTTGAATTCGCCCATCGACGTCGCGTTGTCCAGTTCGGGCGGCAGCAGCACGACGGCGTGGTCCTGCCCCTTGCCGGGCGGGACGTTCCACTCGATGCCGCTCAGAATCGTCATGTGCGGGACGCGCGCCCGCGCAGCCGCGATCGCCGCGTGATATTCCGGTGTCGCTGCCTTCAAGCGACCGTCGGTGTGGTCCGTGATTGCGAGGACATCGCACCCGTTTGCGGCCGCCCGTTCGGCCAGCTGCCTCGATGGTGTGGCCGCCATCGGAGAACTTCGAGTGCACGTGCGTCTCGGCCTTCAACCACACGCCGCCGGTTGCCCATGGAATTTCGCGCATGAACCGTGGCTGTGCGCGCCGTTGCACAACGGCCACCGACACACCGACCGCGATGAGGACGACGGCGCCAACGACGGCCTTGGACATGCGTGAAGTCTAACGCCGGTAGCCACACGAAGGACGTGGGACAAAGGACAAGGGACGACAGACGAAGAACGCAGGAGGAATGGGCGATAGCGCGCTAGGCGGGGCGACGACGCATGAAGCCGCGGCGTGTCTGAAGACCGGCCGAACAGCTGGGATTCGTGCCAAGTCGCGCCGCTAGCAGCGGCGCGCGATGCCTGAAACCCTGCGGGGTCTCCCAGTCGTTGTATCACGCCCCGTCAGTTCTGGCGGGGCGTGATAACCGCCGTTGCTTACTCCTTGAAAGCGCCCGACTCGGTGAGCAGGCGGGTGATGAGGGCGCGCCGGACCGCGCGCTTCACGACAGCACGCTTCACGACGGCACGCTTGACGGCACGACGCTTCAGGGCCTTCTTGACGACGCGCCTCTTCACGGCTTTCTTGACGACGCGCCTCTTCACGGCTTTCTTCACGGCGCGCCTCTTCACGGCTTTCCTCACGGCGCGCCTCTTCACGGCGCGTCTTGCCACCGCTCTCTTGACTGCTTTCTTCGCCAAGTTCGCCTCCTTGAACCATCGCGGTTTACGCTCGCGACGCAGGCTGGGGATGCCGCCACAAGATGTTGGGCCTGCTCGTTAGTTCGGCACATATTGTAGTGCAGCTTCGCGATTTGTCACCAGCAACTTTGAGGGTCAGCCGCTGACCCGGCAGATGGTGAATCAAAGAGATGCCGCTGACGGTCCTTTCTCGAGCAGCTTGTGGCAATCTCTAGGAGCAACAGGTATTCCCAGAACGGCGTGAACGTGGCAACCGTTCGACGAGCCTTCGTCCTTCGTCCTTTGTCCCTCGTCCTTGACACCCCACCCGGTCCCGCCATACACTTGGTGCATCACGTGCAC
>CAWFRL010000021.1:232500-506700 GCA_963818215.1 Vicinamibacteria bacterium
CGTGGGCTTGAGGGCCTGTAGCTCAGCTGGTTAGAGCACACGCTTGATAAGCGTGGGGTCAGTAGTTCAAATCTACTCAGGCCCACCATGAACCAAGGAGTTCTTGTTGCGTAGACCGTGAACCCCTGGCAGACGTGAAACCGCGCAGTCACCACCGCACGACATCGTCCCCGCCAGGTTTTCAGACCGTCCGCACAACCGAACGTTCGGGGAATTAGCTCAGCTGGGAGAGCGCCTGGTTTGCAACCAGGAGGTCACCGGTTCGAGCCCGGTATTCTCCACTTTGTTGGCTGGCCGAGCGCTCACGCGCTCGGCGGCCGGCGACCTGACGGTCGCCGGGTGTCGCCACGGCGCTCTCGTGCGCGGGGCGATGCAGGCGAAGGCTAGTGAGTTTGAGGTCGGCTCTCGAGAGATTGAGCCGGCCAGGCAAGTTTGGAAACGGCAATTGGTTTCCAAGGCTCTTTGACAACTGAATACTCTGCAACGGTAGTTTTCCGACCACACACTCGCAGTGTGTATTTACCGAAATTGCCGCGGGTTGGCCGCAGCCTTTGACCTTCGGGTTGAGGGTTGAGGTCAGCACGTGACAGTTCCGGGTTCTTATGGTCAAGCTACTAAGGGCACACGGTGGATGCCTTGGCGCTAGAAGGCGATGAAGGACGTGGTAAGCTGCGATAAGCGACGGTAAGCCGCAAACAGGCTTTGACCCGTCGATTTCCGAATGGGGCAACCCAACCCGGCTCATCCCGGGTTATCCCTGGCTGAATACATAGGCCATGGAAGCGAACGCAGGGAAGTGAACCATCTCAGGTACCTGCAGGAAAAGAAAACAAGTCAGTGACTCCGCTAGTAGCGGCGAGCGAACGCGGAATAGCCCAAACCAACCAGCTTGCTGGTTGGGGTTGTAGGGCCTGTTTGGCCGCAAGGCCGACGAGTTACAAACCTGCCAATTAATCGAACGCTCCGGAATGGGCGGCCATAGAGGGTGAAAGCCCCGTAGGTGAAAGATGCGACAGGCTCGTTGGACAGGTTCCTGAGTATCGCGGGACACGTGAAATCCCGCGAGAATCCACGAGGACCATCTCGTAAGGCTAAGTACTCTCTAGCGACCGATAGTGAACCAGTACCGTGAGGGAAAGGTGAAAAGCACCCCTGTGAGGGGAGTGAAATAGTACCTGAAACCGTGTGCTTACAAGCAGTGGGAGGGCTATGCCTGTCTTCGGACGGGAATGCCTGACCGCGTGCCTTTTGCATAATGAGCCGGCTAGTTATTCTCAGTGGCAAGGTTAAGCGTAAGCGAGCCGCAGCGAAAGCGAGTCCTAAATGGGCGTTCAGTCGCTGGGAATAGACGCGAAGCGAGGTGATCTACCCTTGGCCAGGGTGAAGCGCGGGTAACACCGCGTGGAGGCCCGAACCAGTGTTGGTTGAAAACAGCTTGGATGAGCTGAGGGTAGGGGTGAAAGGCTAATCAAACCTCGTGATTGCCCGTTCTCCTCGAAATGCTTTTAGGAGCAGCCTCGGGAGGTCGGCGTTGGTGGTAGAGAACTGGATGGACTAGGGGGCTTACCAGCTTACTGAATCCAACCAAACTGCGAATGCCAACGACACGTATCCCGGGAGTGAGACGGTGGGGGCTAAGCTTCATCGTCGAAAGGGAAACAGCCCAGATTACCGGCTAAGGTCCCAAACTCTATGCTAAGTGGTAAAGGATCTGAAGACGCACAGACAACCAGGAGGTTGGCTTAGAAGCAGCCATCCTTTAAAGAAAGCGTAATAGCTCACTGGTCAAGGGTCTTTGGGCCGACAATACAACGGGGCTTAAGCATAGGACCGAAGCCGTAAATTGGAATGGCGCCTGCGGGCGCCAACAATGGTAGAGGAGCGTTCTCTGCTCCGCGAAGCCAGACCGAAAGGACTGGTGGAGGGCAGAGAAGTGACCCTGCCGGCATAAGTAGCGATAAGAAAGGTGAGAATCCTTTCCACCGTAAGCCTAAGGATTCCTGCGGAAGGTTCGTCCGCGCAGGGTTAGTCGGGACCTAAGGTGAGGCCGAAAGGCGTAGCCGATGGACATCTGGTTAATATTCCAGAACTACCTGTTCCACGTTATCACGATGGGGGGACGCAGGAGGCTAGTCAGGCCCGGGATTGGATGTCCGGGTTGAGGGCTGTAGGGAGATCCGCCAGGCAAATCCGGTGGGTCATTATCCTGAGGGCTCGAAGCGAGCGCCGCAAGGCGCGCAAAGCTGATGACGCCACGCTGCCGAGAAAAGCCTCTAAGGAGTGGAGCAGGTACCCGTACCGCAAACCGACACAGGTAGGCGAGGAGAAAATCCTCAGGTGCAAGTGAGAACCCTCGTTTAGGAACTCGGCAAAATGACCCCGTAACTTCGGGAGAAGGGGTGCTCCAGTACCGTCAGTGGCCTCGCGCCACGAAGCGGGATGGAGTTGCAATAAAGAGGCCCAAGCGACTGTTTACTAAAAACACAGGGCTCTGCGAAGTCGAATACGACGTATAGGGTCTGACGCCTGCCCGGTGCCGGAAGGTTAAAGGGAGAGGTTAGCCGCAAGGCGACGCTTCGAGCTGAAGCCCCGGTAAACGGCGGCCGTAACTATAACGGTCCTAAGGTAGCGAAATTCCTTGTCGGGTAAGTTCCGACCTGCACGAATGGCGTAACGATTTGGGCGCTGTCTCAACGAGGGACACTGCGAATTTGTGGTACCGGTGAAGACGCCGGTTGCCCGTCACAAGACGAAAAGACCCCGTGCACCTTTACTACACCCTAGTAGTGAATGCTGACGCGTTATGCGCAGGATAGGTGGGAGACTTTGAACCCAGGCTCTCGGGCTTGGGGGAGTCAACGGTGAGATACCACCCTTAGCGCTTCGGCGTTCTAACCGCGACCTGTCATCCAGGTCCGGGACACTGCTAGGCGGGTAGTTTGACTGGGGCGGTCGCCTCCTAAAGTGTAACGGAGGCGCACGAAGGTTCGCTCAGGCTGTTTGGAAATCAGCCCTAGAGTGCAAAAGCATAAGCGAGCTTGACTGCGAGACTTACAAGTCGAGCAGGTGGGAAACCAGGTTTTAGTGATCCGGTGGTTCCGCATGGAAGGGCCATCGCTCAACGGATAAAAGGTACGCCGGGGATAACAGGCTGATCTGAGCCAAGAGTCCACATCGACGCTCAGGTTTGGCACCTCGATGTCGGCTCATCGCATCCTGGAGCTGTAGCAGGTTCCAAGGGTCCGGCTGTTCGCCGGTTAAAGCGGTACGTGAGCTGGGTTTAGAACGTCGCGAGACAGTTCGGTCTCTATCTGTGATGGGCGCAGGAGATTTGAGTGGGGTTGACCTTAGTACGAGAGGACCGGGTTGAACGCACCTCTAGTGTACGAGTTGTCCCGCCAGGGGCACCGCTCGGTAGCTAAGTGCGGACGGGAGAAACGCTGAAAGCATCTAAGCGTGAAACCCTCCACGAGATGAGATCTCCCAGGGCATAAGCCCTCTAAAGGCTCCTGGTAGACGACCAGGTGATAGGCCAGGTGTGTAAGGCTAGCGATAGCTTGAGCTTACTGGTACTAATCAGCCGTGAGGCTTGACCATTTATTCACATCTACAGCTGTGAGTGTGTGGTCGGATAACTATCGTTGCAGAGTGTTCAGACGATGCGGCGCCGCATGTGCGCCGCATCAGGTCAAATCGGTTTCCCGGTGGTCACAGGGGCAGGGTCACACCCGTTCCCATTCCGAACACGGAAGTTAAGCCTGCCACCGCCGATGGTCACTGCATCCGCAGGGGTGTGGGAGAGTAGGTCGCTGCCGGGGATTATTCGACAAGCCCGCGTTGCTTCTAGCAGCGCGGGCTTTTTTTACTAATCTTGGCTCAGCTAACCAGAGTCGCGGTGGTCGACGATCCCAAAGACACTCGCCTTTCCTGACGATCCTTCGGCTCGCCGCCGTCCCTGGTCCCGCGCCGCTGAGTGACACTGGCCAGGTGCCAGAGCTATCAGGACGGCGATGTCCGTCGCGCGCTCGAGACTTGCTTCACGCTGCTTGGCGGCATCGCGCCGTTGGTGCGCGGCAAAACGGTGACGGTCAAGGTGAACCTCACCGGCCATAACTTCTCGCGTTTCCGTGGGCTGCCGCCAGGCGAGACCTACATGACGCACTTCAGCACCGCGTACCACCTGGCCTCGCTCCTGTTTGCCTCCGGGGCTCGACGGCGTGCGCTTTGTCGAGTCCATCGGCAGGCGCACTCCCCTCGAGCCAGAGACCGGTCGAGGCGGGATGGGATTCTGACCGCGCTTGGAGCGCTCGGCACGATGGCCTACGAGAACACACGCAATCGCGGGTCGTTCGAGTCGTGTACGCCCACCTCAAGGTGCCCGGCGGGCACATGTTCTCGTCCTTCGAGGTGAACAGGGCCTACGAGGACACCGACTTGCTCGTGTCGCTGGCCCGGTTGAAGCAGCATGGAACGACCGGTGTCACCCTGACGATGAAAAACATGTTCGGCATCACGCCGAATTCGATGTATGGCGGTACGCCCGGCGATGAGGACTCGATCGCTGGCCGCGGCCCGATTCACGATCCGCGCCGCTATGTCGACCTCGAGCTGCCCGGCCTCAAGCCCGAGTTCCAGTCCACGGAAGCCGGCGTGCGGGTGCCATGTACGATCGCCGACCTCTGCGCCGCCAGGCCCGTCGATCTCGCCATCATCGACGGCATCATCGGCGATGACGGGCGGCGAGAACCTCTACTCGTCCGGTCCGAGAACGCGGATCGTACGACCGGGCGTGCTGATTGTGGGCCGAAATCCGGTCGCCGTCGACGCCGTCGGCACGTCAGTCATGGGATTCGATCCGCGAGCGGCCCGCGGCGCTGGCGCCTTTGCCCGATGCGAGAACCATCTCCTGCTGGCCGAACAGAAGGGACTCGGCACCGCAGACCTGCGGCGCATCGACGTGCGCGGCCTCACCCTCGATGAGGCACGCCACCCCTACGCGTAATCGTCAACTCGTCAATGACCGACCCCGCCACCGGCTTCCTCTGGTTCCTGGCCTTCCTCTTCTCGACCACCGTGCACGAGGCGATGCACGCCTGGGCGGCGATGAAGGGCGGAGACCTGACGGCCTATCACGGCGGCCAGGTGTCGCTGTCGCCGATTCCCCACATCCAGCGCGAGCCCATCGGCATGCTGGTGCTGCCGCTGCTGACGGCGATGACGCAGGGCTGGGCCATCGGCTGGGCCAGCGCGCCGTACGATCCCTACTGGGCGGCCAGGTATCCGAAGCGCGCCGCGGTGATGGCTGCCGCGGGGCCCATCGGCAACCTGATCCTCGCCGCCATCGCGTTCACGTTGCTGAAGGTGGGGCTCAACGCCGGCTGGTTCGTCGCGCCGTCCAGCGTGTCGTTCAGCGGCGTCGTCGAATCTACCGCCGGGGGCGCACCGGAATTTGTCGCGGCGCTGCTGTCGATCTTCCTGATGCTGAACGTGCTGCTGTTCGCCTTCAACCTGCTGCCGCTGCCGCCGCTTGACGGCTCCGCCGTGCTCGGCCTCGTGCTGCCGCAGTCACAGGCGATCCAGCTCCAGCAGTTCACGTCGCAGCCGTGGATCCAGATTCTCGGCCTCGCGATCGCGTGGAAGGCCTTTCCGCTCATCAGCGGGCCGCTGTTTGCCCTGGTGCTTGCGCTGCTGCACCCGGGGGAGAGCTATCGGTAGGGACGAAGGACGAAGGACGAAGGCCGAAGGTTATTTCTTCGGGTACTTCGCGAACATCTTCTGGATGGCCTCTTCGATCACCTTCCGGCGCTTCGCGGCGTCGTTCTCGCGGTTGATCTTCGCGCTGGCTTGCGCACGCCAGATCGCGCGCCGGTCGTCGACGACGTCGACCACCAGCGAGCCCTGCTCGACGACCCTGGAGTACGTCGTCTGCCCGCCGTAGATCCCGCCGACGTAGAAGTCGGTCGCGTACTGGTAGTAGCTGCCCATCGTCGAGGTGACCATGTCGGTCCCGTGGGCGAGGTAGTAGACGACCTGCACGTCGCCGCCGTCGGCGACTCGCCGCAGCCCGCGCTTTGTGAACTGCGCGTCGACCGCTCCGACGATGATCGGATCGAGCTCCTGTTGCACGACCTTGGGATCGCGCATCAGCCCCGGCGCCACGTCGGTCGTGGGCGGCGGGCTGGGCAGCCAGGTGTACGTCTTGATGACCTCGAAGTTCGCGTCCTTGGCGCGATGGACCTCGATGTCGATTTTTGCGGCCACGAGCACGGCGGTGCCGGCGAGAAGAGCAATCGCGGCAATGGCCGCAGCCCACGGTGAGCGCCTTGAACGAATCATCCAGTGATTCTACGCCCACTGCCCCTGGCCCGGAGCCCGAAGCCCGATAATGTCTCGGTGCCCGAGCTTCCCGGATATCGAGCTCTACCTTCACGCGCTTGGTCCCCGGATCGTGGGGCAGACGCTCGAGCGGGTACGGATTGTCAGCCCCTTCCTGCTCCGATCGGTGACGCCCCCGATCGGTCGCGCCGAAGGCCGGCGCGTTGTCGGCCTGCGCCGCCTCGGCAAGCGCGTCGTCTGGGCCCTCGACGAGGATCTGTTCGTCGTCATCCACCTGATGATTGCGGGAAGGTTTCGCTGGGCGGTGGGGCCTGGCCCCCGTACGATGCAAGGGGGCCAGGCCCCCAAGACCACGCTTGCCTTCTTCGACTTCTCCAGCGGCACGCTGACCCTCACCGAGGCCAGTCCGAAAAAGCGCGCGTCGCTCTACCTCGTACACGGCGAGGCCGCACTCGAGGAACACGATCCTGGCGGGATTGATGTCCTCACGACGACTCGCGACGAGTTCGCCGCGCGGCTGAAACTGGAGAACCGAACGCTGAAGCGGGCGTTGACCGATCCTCGCCTGTTCAGCGGGATCGGCAACGCCTATTCGGACGAGATCCTGCACGAGGCCAGGCTGTCGCCGACGCAGTTGACCTCGAACCTCACCGATCGGCAGACCGAACGGGTGTTCGAGAGCGTCAAAGTCGTGCTGCGGACATGGGCCGCCCGCCTGATTGAGGAGACTGGCGACCGGTTCCCGGAAAAGGTCACCGCGTTTCGCGCGGGAATGGCCGTCCACGGGAAGTTCGGTCAGCCGTGCCCCAGGTGCGGCGCGCCCGTGCAGCGAATTCAGTACGCGGCCAACGAATGCAACTACTGCGCGCCGTGCCAGACGGGTGGAAGGCTGCTCGCCGACCGGGGGCTGTCGCGGCTGCTTGGAAAGGACTGGCCGCGATCGCTGGAGGAACTCGAAGAGCTGAAGCGACGATGAGGACGAATCATCGGCCTTCGCGTTTGATGCGGCCATACCGTCGAAACACGTCACTTCACGCAGCGTCATCTCGTCGGGACCGCCGGCGAGCTGCCGCAGTCCGCACAAGTGTCCACGCAATTCCTGCACATACGCGCACGTCACCGCGGACCGTCACGACGCCCGACTCACGCGCGACACCTCCATGACGTCTGGCGCCACGAAGACCCGAGTGCCACCTCTCCATAAGCGACCGAACTCGCCGAGCCAGGGCCCCTGGCGGCGTACGCCGAATCTCCACCGACAAGAAGAGCGTGGTTATCGGGTGGCGCTCGAGGTGTGTGTGGATGGGCCAGTGATCCCCGAGGATGAGCACGTCACCTGCCCGTAACTCTCGGGCCACCGATCGAAGATAGACCGTGTAGTAGTCGTTGGCCGGGTCGCGGGCCAACCGGACGGTGCCAAGGCCGTTGACGACGAGGAGGCTGACTGCGAGGACCAGGAGGAGTGATGTCTCGAGCCAGCTCGGCGGAACGCGCGCCAGGACTGCCGCCACGAGCAGCGGCGTCAGGAATACCTGGACCACCCAGAAATCAGGATTCGACGGATCCCAGAACGTGAAGAACCCGCAATATATCGCCAACCACGCGGCCAGCAAGGCTGCGTTGCGCTCGACACTGCGCAATCCCGACGTGAGGAGTATGCGTGCGCACAGTGCCAGCAGCGCACCGAGCGACACTAACGCGAGCAACGTGAACCCCGCATAGAGCCAGGCCATCGGCCGCGTCACCGTGCGCACGAAGAACCGCTCGTCGACGGGATCGTTGCGCGGGAACCACCGATCGACCGTCGGTGTCCATTCGGGGATGGAGTGCACGAATTGGCCGCCCACCAGCGCACGCGTGGCACCCACCGCCGCGTACACGAACGCCCGGGGTGGACGCGCCCAGAAGCTGCGGCGTGGCAGAAACCCAAGCGACCATCGCACCGCCTGCCCGACGCGCTGCGACTGTCCGGTGCTGACGGCGGCCGCGACGTAGGCGCTCCCGACAAGCGTCACGACAATCACGACATAGGCGGCCAGGTGACGCAGGCGAGCGCGCAACGGGCTTCTGGTCGACAGCAGGGCTCCAACCGCCACGACGCCAAACAGCAGCGCGCTCTGGTGGCACAGGATCGCCGCCGCGTGCGCGATGGCGCAGACGATGACGGCTCCCCACCGCGTCGTGTGCGCCGTGAGCCGGAAAAACGCCCACGCCGTCAATGCCAGAGGCAGGGCATATGCCTCGATCGCGATGCTGTCGTACCAGACACCGTAGGTGAATCCGGCGCACGCCACCGCGAGCGCGGCTCGACGTCGTTCAAGGCCGATCCTCCAGACCGCGATCGCGTACGCCGCCTGCAGCGCCATGGCTCCGGCAACAGCATTCACCGCTTCGACGGCCCTCTGCGCGCCGATGTCCGGCCATACCAACATCATGAGTTGGTACGCAGACGCCATGATGGGTTCGAACCAGAGGTGATTGGGGACGAGTTCGGGGCGAAGTGTTTCTATCGACCTGAGGAACAGCGCGCTGTCGTGTGTGACGCTGAGGGTTCGGCTCAGCGTCATCAGGTAGAGCAGGGTGAACGCAATGCCCGGTCCGGCGTCGATGGCGCGGAACCTGAGGTGATCTGTCGGGACAGGCATTGCCGGCGGCATTGTGACATGGCGACTGGCAGTCGAGCGGTGGTTCGTGCAGACTGGCCCTGTCGTGCCCACGATCCCTGCCACACTGCCCGACAGGCGCACCGCGACTCAGCTCCAGGATCTGCGGTTGCGCCTGCTGTTGAGCCCGGTCCTGGGCGTCGTCGTCCCCGCGGTCAGCGGCCTGCTGGATCACCGCCGACACAGCTGCGATCGGCCTGCCGCCAGCTACGCGTACTTCTCGGTCGCTGGCCTTCGTGGTGTGGGAGGGCAACCGGCGTCTGTACTACAAGCTGTCACGGCGAGAGGATTGGCTCGAGCGCCCGTGGTACCGCGCCGGCCTGCTGATGACGGTGATTGTGGTCTTCACGATTCCGGTATCGGCGGCGTTGCTGCTGGCCTGGCAACAGCTGACCGGCGATCCGGGCCTTCGGCCGTATGCCGTCCCTACAGCTGTCGTCGGCATCGTCGCAATCGCCGCCGTCATCACGAACGTGTACGAGACGGTGTTCCTTGTCCGCGGTTGGGAAAGCGCCCGGATGCGATCGGCGCGCGCGGAGTCCGAGCGGCTCTCCGCCGAACTGGATCGGCTGACGCGTGAGGTC
The DNA here is from genome assembly GCA_963818215.1 of Vicinamibacteria bacterium. Classification (GTDB taxonomy): domain Bacteria; phylum Acidobacteriota; class Vicinamibacteria; order Vicinamibacterales; family JAENWD01; genus JAENWD01. The sequence goes on from CAWFRL010000021.1 coordinate 242,084, forward strand.
GACCCGCACTTCCTTTTCAACAATCTCCACGCCCTGCAACACCTGGTCGAGACCCGGGACCAGCGGGCTGTGCCCTTCATCGAGGCGCTGACCGATACCTACCGCTACATGCTCGCATCGCGCAATGGCCGGTTGGTCTCGCTCGTCGAGGAGCTGCGGGCGCTCGAGCATCACCATCTGCTGGCGGCGACCCGGTATGGCGGCCTGACACGCACCGAGATCTCCGTCGACCCCTCGGAAGCGCGCCACTTGTTTCTGCCTCCGGTGAGCCTCGGCGAGCTGCTGCAGAACGCGCTGAAGCACAACGAAGTCACCCGCGCTCACCCGCTGGTGCTGCAGGTTTCACTTCAGGGGGATTTGCTCATCGTCGCCAACGCCGTCAGGCCCCGCGCACGGCGGTCGACTTCGACAGGCGTTGGACTGAGCAATCTTGCGGAACGTGTGCGGCTGTTTTCGGGACGGACGCTGACGTGGGGTGTGGAAGCCGGCCAGTTCGTCGTGCGGCTGCCCCTGGTGCATCACGCCGACCTGCCAGCCGAGCCCGACGCCAGCCAGACATAGCCGCGTCCGACACAGGAATCACCGCGTCGCCACCACATCGGCCGGCGTCGCGTCTGTCGCGGCGACGTTCCGCAGCCAGCGCTCGAGGACCCACGTGGCCCAGAGCACGTAACTGTGGTCGGCGCGGCCGGCGCGATGCTCGTCGAACCAACCGCGCAAGACCGAGCGATCGAGAGGGTTCCGATGCGCGTCGACGACGTCAGCACCTCGTCCTCGTATCGACCGGCATAAGGGCCGGCAATCCAGGCTCCGACCGGCGCAGTGAAGCCCCGTTTCGGCATCGTCGCCAGGGCCGCCGGCAGCCGCCGCTTCGCCAGCTCGCGCAGGATCCACTTGCCCGTCCTGCCGCGTTGCCTCAGCCGGGGCGGCATGCGCGAATGCCAACTCCACGACGCGGCGATCGAGCAGGGGGCTGCGCACTTCCAGCCCGTGCGCCATGCTCATGCGATCCACCTTCACCAGCGGGTCGTTCGGCATGTAGACGTGCAGGTCCGTGTACTGCGCGCGCGTCAGCGGCTCGCCTGGACGGGCAGCGGCGGTAGACATCGGTGACCGCTGCGTACGCGGCGCTGTCGCGTTCGTCGGCCGGCGTCGAGCCCCATCAGCGCCCTGGTTGGCGCCGGCTTGAGGAAGCACAGGTCGACATAGAAGGCCGACGCCGCGTCCCGGGACAGGTTGTCCAGCAGGGTGCCTGCGCGCAGCGCCCTGGGCACGCGCTGGCCGCGCGGCCATGCGCGGCCGGTCCACCGGGCCAGCCGCCGCCCGGCCGCGCCTGGCACCAGCCGCCGCGCGCGCGACTCGAGCACGTGCGGCACGTACCGGAAGTCGTACCCCGCAAACGTCTCGTCGCCGCCGTCGCCGCTGAGCGCGACGGTGACGTGAGAGCGCGCCGCACGCGACACGTACCACGTCGGGATCGCCGACGAGTCGGCCATCGGCTCGCCGCAGCCGATGGTCGCAGGGTCGAGCACCTCGTCGAGCGACGGCTCGATGAGATGCTCATGATGGAGTGCCTTGACATGTGCGGCCGTCAGACGGGCGGCGGCCAGTTCGTTGTGCGCGGCTTCGGCAAATCCGACCGTCGTCGTGACAAGCCGATCCCCGAGCGCCTCGGCCATGTAGGACACGATCAAGCCCGAGTCGATGCCGCCGGACAGGAACGCGCCAAGCGGCACCTCGCTCTCGAGGCGATCCCTGACAGCCGCGCCGAGCGTCTCGTCCACCGCGTCGAGCAAGGCGTTCTCGTCGCGCTGATCGGAGTCGAACCGGGTGACGTCCCAGTAGCGTCTCGTCGTCAGCGCGGCCGTCCTTGACGTGCAGCGTGTGGGCGGGAGGCAGCTTGAAGACGCCGGTAAACGGCGTGCTCGGCGCGAGCCAGTACCCGAGCGACAGGTAGCCTTCCAGGCCGTTCAGGTCGAGGTCCCCCTTCCACGAAGGACTCGCGGCAAGGGCCGGCAGCTCGCTGGCAAAGTGCAGGACCCCGTCGAGCACCGCGTAGTACAGGGGCTTTTTGCCCAGCCGATCGCGCGCGATGAACAGCTCGCGCCGACGCTCGTCGAGGATCGCGAGAGCGAACATGCCCTCGAGCCGCTCCACGCACGCCGGGCCGTACTGTTCCCAGGCATGCACGATCGTCTCGGTGTCAGACGACGTCCGGAAGCGATGCCCCGCTGCCTCGAGCTCCGGCCGAAGCGTTCGGTGGTTGTAGATCTCCCCGTTGAACATGCACCAGCACGTGTCGTCCTCGTTGGCCAGCGGCTGCGCGCCGCCGGCGACGTCGATGATGGCCAGGCGGCGGTGGCCGAAGCTGGCGTGCCGGCGATCGATGTAGCCGTCGCCGTCAGGGCCCCGATGGGCCAGCCGGGCGGTCATCGCGCGCACGGCGCGAGGCATCTCGGGCGGCAGGACACCATCGAGGGCGAACGCGCCGGCCATACCGCACATGTCAGGCGTCTCCTCGATACATCGCAGGTAACGGGCGGTCATGGTCTCGATTGTGAAGTGTTCGGCCACGCGGGCACGTGCGGCGCGGCCAAGCGTCGCGCGAAGCGACGGCTGATCCGCCAGCGTGTCAAGGGCCGTCGGCAAGCGCGGACGGATCGCGCGCCGGCACGAGCCGGCCCACCTCGTCGGTCACGATCTCCGGCGTGCCGCCCACCGCCGTGGCCACAACCGGCACGCCGGCCGCCATCGCTTCGAGAATCGTGAGCGAGATCCCTTCGCTGATCGAGCTGTTCACGTACACATCCATGCCTGGCAGCCAGGCCCGCGCGTCGTCGCGGTGCCCAAGGAAGTGTACCGCGTGTTCCAGCCTCCGAGCCCGCGTTTCGCGTTCGAGACTGTCGCGCTCCGGACCGTCGCCGATGACCAGGACATGGACCTGTCGACCGCGGTGGGCCAGCTGCGCCACCGCCTCGACGAGCGTCTGAAGATGTTTGACCGGATCGAGGCGGGCGACCGTGCCGACAACCAGCGCGTCGGCAGGCACGCTCGAGCCGTCGGCGCAGATCTGCGGCGGCGTCGGCTTGCAGGCTCAGGTCCCAGTTCAATGCCGTTGTGGACGACCTCGATCCGGCCTTCGGGCAGCCCTTCTGCGACCATGTGCCGCTTGAGGTCGTGGGACACCGACGCGATGCGGCCCGCGGCATGCGCGATGACGGGGTTCAGCAGGCGTCGCTTTTGCGAGGGCGGCGCATCGGAGAGCCGTCCGTGCTCGGTGAAGACGATGCGGAGGCCCGGCCGCGCGAGGCGCGCCAGCGCGCCGTACACAAACGGCGAGTACCTGGTGACAGTGGAGGACGTCGGCCTCCACGTCTCGCGCTGCCGCCGCCAGACGCCTCGCCAGCGACGGGTGGAAACCGGGCTGGCGCCCGAGGGACGATGACCGGCGTGCCGTCGGCCTCGAGCGCCTCGCCCCACGCCCCAGCCTCGTCCAGGCAACAGACGGCCTGCCGCGACTGGCCCGCCAGTCGATTGACCAGTTCAAGCACGAGCCGCTCGGTGCCGCCTGGATTGAGCGAGAGGACGACCTGCAGGACCGACGGGGACAGTCAGCGCCTAGGTCAGCCTCCTTCAGCGAACTCCCGCTCGTCCTGTTCACCCGTCGGGGCCTGGTCTGGCTCGCACGGGCCTCGCCGGCGACCAGCTGCTCGGCTATCCACGAGTGCGTCGCCACGTCGGTCCGCGCCAGCAGCCGGTCAAGAGGGGTCTCGGCCCACGCTGCCATCTCTCGCGCGCCTGCATGCGTCGGCCACGAGCCGTCGGCATGGCGCGGAGCGTAGCGGCACCAGAAGTTCATGTGCCAGATCGTGAAGTCGCGCACGTTCGCCCGGCCGCGCTCGTCGTCGCGCCAGTGCTCGAGCGCCAGAGCCACGTATCGCCGATAGAGCGCGAGACGCTCGTCCGCGGACAGCTCGCGATAGCCCTCGGCCGCCTCGCGGAAGATCCACGGCTTGATGAGCGCGCCGCGGGCCACCATCACGCCCGCACATCCCGCCCGCGCGCGCGCCGCCTCGATCTCATGCGGAAACAGCAGGTCGCCGTTGCCGACGACCGGCACGGGCACGGCGGCGGCGACCTCGCCGATGGCGTCCCAGTCTGCCGCGCGGCGATACCGCGCGTCGCGCGTGCGCCCGTGGACGAAAATCGCCTGCGCACCGCCATCGACCGCCGCGCGCGCCAGATCCACGGCGTTGCGCATCTCGTCGTTCCATCCAAGCCGGATCTTCACGGTCACCGGCACCCTGGAGACCGCCTTTGCCATGGCCTCGACGATGCGGCGAACCCGCGAGGGCTGGCGGCCGAGCGCCGCGCCCATGCCCTTCCGGGTGAAGTGGTCGATGGGACAGCCAAGGTTGATGTCCACGAAGTCGGCGCCCCGCGACTCGACCAGCGCGGCAGCCCAGGCCATCTCCTCGGCGTTGGTGCCGGCCAGCTGCACGCCGAAGCAGGGCTCGCCCTCGAAGCGCCGGATCAGCGCGAACTCGCCGATTCGCCGCTGTTTGAGCCGGCGGGCGACTGCCATCTCGCTCACGAGCACCCGCGCGCCGAGTTCAACGGCCAGGCGCCGGTATGGCAGGTTCGAGCCCTTGGTCATCGGCGCCATGACGACGGCGCCGGTCAGCGTCTGTCTCGAGGTCCACGCCCTAACGGTAGCGTACCGGGCTGGCACGCACTTGTGGCACTTCTGAGACACGAAATTTCGCCTCCCTTTGACTCGCCATCCCCGTTGGTCTAGCCTTCGTCACATCCTCAGACGCTCTTGTCCCGTGTCCGGCGTCTGCGTGCTCGAGGCTGACCTGAAGACGAGGTATTTCATGCTGCGACGCCAGAATTCAACCGTCGCCCTGTTGGCCTGCCTGCTCGTGGCAGCGGCGTCCACCGTGGCGGCGCAGGATGCACTCATCGACCTCAGTGGCAAGGGCGCTCGAAAGACGCGCGCCGAGCGCGGCGCCCGCCTGGCGCCGCCGGCGACCACGCGCGCGGATGCCGTGCGGTCGTTCCTGCGCGGCCAGGCACGACGACACCACGCTGGCCGAACTGGTCGCAGACCAGGGACCACGACTTCGGCGGCGTCGGCCACGCCAGCTTCGGCCAGCGCGTCGCGGGCCTCGACGTGTATGGCACGTACGTGAAGGCGAGCTTTGCCGCCTCGGCGATCTCGTCTCCGTCGTCGAGAATCTCGTGTCCACGTCGCGCGCCTTGCGCCCGTCGCAGGTCGGTCCCGACGCCGCGCTTGCGCGCCGTGCTCGCGCGCTACTACCCCGGCGCGGCCGCCGACCTGCGCGAGGTCGAGACGGTCGGCAACGTCTCACGTTCGAGCGGCGCGACCCGTTCTCCGAGGCGCCGACGGTGACGCGCGTCGCGCGTCCCCACCCGGGGCGCGGTGCTCGACAGCGGCTATCTCGTGGTGACCTGGGACCGGGACAACGTGCTTCGCCACACCGCTCGTGTCCGGGCGCGGGCAGATCGTGACGAGGAACTGCGCACCAACACCGACAGCTACCACATCTTTCCCGAATCAACCCGCAGCGTCGGCGCCTTAGGGCAGACGCTGGTCAGCGATCCCGGCCAATGCGACGGCCTCGCCCAGTGGCTGGGTCACCGGCACGAACACGACCATCGGCAACAACGTCGACGCCTACCTCGACCGCAACAACGACAACGTCGCCGACGCCAACGGCCGGCCGGTCTCGGCGACGCAGCAGTGTCTTCAACTTACTGGAACGGCGCCATCGCTCCAACCGACCCCACCAACCAGAAGGTCGCGGTGACCAACCTGTTCTACCTGAACAACATCGTGCACGATCAGCTTTACAGGTACGGATTCACCGAGAGCGCGGGCAACTTCCAGACCAACAACTTCGGTCGTCGGCGGGTTCGGCAACGACCCGGTCAATGCCGAAGCCCAGGACGGCGGCGGCATCAACAACGCGAACTTCGCGACGCCAGCCGACGGCAGCCGGCCGCGCATGCAGATGTACCTGTGGAACGCTCCCAACCCCGATCGCGACGGCGACCTCGACTCGGACATCGTGTACCACGAGTACGGCCACGGCCTGACGTGGCGGATGATCGGCGACATGTCGGGTGCCATTGCCGGCGCGATCGGCGAAGGGATGAGCGACACGCTGGCGATCTACTTCAACGGCGACGACCGGGTCGGCGAGTACTCGACGAACAACGCCAAGCGGCATCCGGCAGTGCGCCCGTACACCGAACTACCCGCGGACGTACGGCGACTACAGCGGCACCGGCGTGCATTTCAACGGCGAGATCTACGCGGCGACGATGTGGCGCCTTCGTCAGCTGTGGATCGCCAAGGGCTGGAACACCGAGATTCTGCTCCGCTACATCGTCGACGGCATGAACTACACCGTCGCCGCGGCCCGCGTTCGAGGACATGCGCGACGGCATCCTCGCTGTCGATCACGAACCTGCACACGGCCTCGATCCACTGGCACGCGCGCTGCACGGTGTGGGACGCTTCGCGCAGTTCGGGATCGGCGTCGGCGCCAACGGCGTCGAGGCTGCCGTTGTCGATCACCGAGTCGTTCGCCAAGCCGGCTGAATGCACGACCCCGCCGGCGAACACGCCGCCGACTGTGACGATCACGTCTCCGGCCAGCGTGACAGTGCTGCAGCGGCACGCCGGTGAACTTCGCGGGCACGGCGACCGACACGCAGGATGGCACGATGACCGTCGTCACTCGTGTGGACGTCGAACGTTCAGGCGGCACAGATCGGCACTGGCGGCAGCTTCAGCCGCAGCGATCTGGTCGATCGGCACGCACGTCGATCACGCGCGAGCGTCACCGACAGCGGCGGGCTGACCGGGTCGGCGCAGGTCACGGTCATTGTCACCGCTCGCCGCCGGCGGCGATCACGCTCACGGCCCAGGGCTTCAAGGAGAAGGGCGTCCGGAAGGCCGACCTCTGACGTGGAGCGGGGCATCGGGTGCCGTCGGACATCTATCGCAACAACGCCTCGTTTGTCGACCACCGACGCCGCGTCGCCTTATCACGGACTACCGATTCCCGGCAAGGCGGGCGGCACGCTTCACCTACAGAGGTGTGTCAACGTCGGGCACGACGGTGTGCTCGAACAACGCTGACGGTGACTTTCTAAGGGCGCGCTCACCAGCGACGAGGCGGTCGAACGGACGGTCAGGCCGTGCGATGGCGAAGGACGACATGACGAGGACGATGCGACGGCGATGCGGACGGGCGATCGCGCGCAATCGCGACCGTCGCGATCGTCGCTCGTCATTCGTCGTTTGTCATTCGATCAGTCCGGCAGCGCGTACGCGACGTACGCGTCGCCGGACTTGGTGCCCATCTTGCCGCCGCCGGCGGCAATCACGACGTATTGCTTGCCGTTGACGACGTAGGTGCTTGGCGTCGCGTAGCCGCCGGCCGGCAACTGGGCTTCCCACAGCACCTGCCCGGTTCGCTTGTCGAGCGCGCGGAACTTCTCGTCCTTCGTCGCGCCGATGAAGATCAGCCCGCCGGCGGTGATGATGGGCCCGCCGTAGTTCTCCGTGCCCGTGTGGCGGCGGCCCCGCTTGACCAGCGCGGGTTCCTCGCCAAGCGGGACCTGCCACGCGATCTCGCCCTTGTTGAGGTCGATGGCGTTCATCGTGCCCCAGGGCGGTTTGACCGCTGGATACCCTTCGGGATCGAGGAACCGGTTGTAGCCGGTGTGCGTGTACGGGACGCCCGGCGCCATCGGTTCATCGTCGTCGGTCGAGACTGCAGGTTTGTCGTTGTAGAGAAACGCCAGCAGCTCCCGGCGCTCCCTGGGCGGAGAGCGCCGGAAAGGCCGGCATGACGGCCTTTGCCGCCGGCGATGATCTTGTCGGCCTCGGCCCTCGGCATCTTCTTCGGAAGAGTCACGAGCGAGGGGAACACCTTTGCCGGGTCGCCCTGCCTGTCTACCCCGTGGCAGGCCGTGCAGTTGAGTTGATAGGTGCGGCGGCCCGCGAGCGAAGTCGGTGCTCTCTTTCGTGTGGTCGATCTCGACCATGGAGAGAATCCAGGGCATCTCGTTTCCGTTGACGTAGAGAAGTCCGCTGTCGGCGTCGAAAGCCGCGCCGCCCCACTCGGCGCCGCCATCGAACCCCGGAAAGATCACGGTGCCCTGGGCGCTTGGCGGGATGAACTGCCGGCCGGTCCGCACCTTCGCCAACTGCGCCAGGACGGCAGCGCGCGACGCCTCCGAGACGTCGGTGACGTCGGCCTCGGTGAACGCCTGGCGGGAGAACGCCGGCGGCTTGACCGGCAACGGCTGCGTCGGCCAGGCCGACTCGCCCTTGAGATCCGACGCAGGCACGGGGTGCTCTTCGATCGGAAACAGCGGCACGCCCGTCTCGCGGTTGAACAGGAACACGTGGCCGGACTTGGTCGTCTGCGCGACGGCATCGACGCGACCGGCCGTCGTGGGTCACGGTGACCAGCACGGGCGCCGATGGCAGGTCGCGATCCCACAAATCGTGGTGCACGAACTGGTAGTGCCAGACGCGTTCGCCCGTGGCCGCCTTGAGCACGAGCAGCGAGTTGGCAAACAGGTTCTGGCCGTGGCGGTTGCCGCCCCAGAAGTCGAAGGCCGCCGAGCCGGTCGGCAGGAACACCAGGCCCCGCGTCGTATCGACGGAGATGCCGCTCCACGCATTGGCGCCGCCGATGTGCGTCCAGGCGTCGGCCGGCCAGGTGTCGTAGCCGAATTCGCCCGGCTGCGGGAATCGTCTTGAACACCCAGCGCAGCGCGACCCGTGCGGACATCGAACGCGCGGATGTGGCCCGGCGCCGACGGCCCCGGGCCTTCCGACAGCCGCGTGCCGATGATGAGGAGGTCCTGGTAGATCGCGCCCGGGGTGTTGGACAGCACGTAGAGTTGCTGCGCGCGCTCGCCCAGCCCCTCCTTCAGGCTCGCGCTGCCGTTCTGGCCGAACGACGCGCACGGGCTTTCCCGTCCTGGCGTCCAGCGCGTACAGCCGCTGTCCGGCGGCTACGAGGATGCGCTGGTCCTCGCCGCTTTCCCAGAACACGACGCCTCGATTGACGCCGAGCGCGTTCGGGTTCGGCCTCGCCGCGCAAACGGATCGAAGGTCCAGCGTGCCGACTCCGGTGGCCGCGTCGAGCGCAAACACCTTGAGCTGCGGCGAGGTGCCGTACAGCACGCCGCGGATCGACGATCGGGTTGCACTGAATCTGCGACCGCCCCTCGGGCCGCGCGTCGCCGCTGCGGTACGTCCATGCCACCTGGAGGCGTGACGACGTTGGCCGGTCGTGATTTGCGCAATCGACGACGACTGCGTGTGGCCGGCATCGCCGCCGTGGGCCGGCCAGTCGACGGATTGCGGTGGACGTTGACAGGCGCCGAGCAGCAGCGAGCGCCACGCAGCCGAACAGGGAATGACAGTCGCATACGGGGGAGAGTCTACAGCTGGGCTCGCAGGCCAGCGGTCACGCGACGAGGACGCATCTGAACCAACGTCGCAGCCCTCGCGTTGGCGCCGTGAGCGTGACGTCGCGTTGCCGAAGCGCGCATAATGGTCGGGCTTCGCAATGGACTCCGGGAGGATCTCATGCGCAGACCGCTCGTGTTTGTCGGCGTCGCCGCTGTGCTTGCCGGTGCGTCGATGACGGCCGACTCGACACCGCAGCGTCCGCTCACCGGCCGATCGCAGGTGGCCACGCGCCTGGGCATCGTCGCGGCCAGCCAGGTGCTGGCCGCGCGCGCCGGCGTGCAGGTGCTCGAGCGCGGCGGCAACGCCGTCGACGCCGCCATCGCGACCAACGCGGTGATGGGCCTGATGGAGCCCACGAGCAACGGCATCGGCGGCGATCTGTTTGCCCTCGTCTACGAGGCCAAGACGGGCACGCTCCACGGCCTCAACGCGAGCGGCTGGGCTCCGCGCGCGCTGACCCCCGAGTATCTGACGGCCGCCGGCGTCACCGAACTGCCATCACGCGGCCCGTACACGGTCACCGTGCCTGGCGTGGTCGCCGGCTGGCATTCGATGCGCGAGAAGTTCGGGCGGCTGCCGATGGCCGATCTGCTGGCGCCGGCCATCCACTATGCCAAGGAAGGATTCCCGGTCGCCGAGGTCACGGCCGGGCTCTGGGCACGTTCGCTGGCGCTGCTCGAGGCCGAGCCCAACGCGGCCCGCACGTTCCTGGTCGACGGGCGCGTGCCGGCCGCCGGCGCGATCTTCCGCAACCCGGACCTCGCCCGGTCGCTGCGCGCGCATCGCCGAGCGCGGACGTGACGGCTACTACAAGGGCCCGACGGCGGAAGCCATCGTGGCCCTGCTCAAGTCGCGCGGCAGCCCGATGGACGCGCAGGACCTGGCAGAGTTCGACGTCGAATGGGTGCAGCCCATCTCGACGACGTATCGGGGCTGGAAGGTCAGCGAGATCCCGCCCAACGGCCAGGGCATCGCCGCGCTCATCATGCTCAACCTGATGGAGCCGTTCCCGATGGGCGACTTCGGCTTTCACTCGCCGCGCGCGCTGCACACGATGATCGAGGCCAAGAAGCTCGCCTATGCCGATCTGATCCGGTACGTCGGCGATCAGCGATTCGGCGAGGTGCCAGTCGGCGCGATGCTCGACAAGGGCCGGGCCCGGACGCGGGCGGGACGGATCGACCCGGCGCGTGCGCAGTGCCGCGTCGAGCCCTCGCAACTCGATCGCGTCACCGACATGCAGGGGCACGACACGATCTACCTGTCGGTCGTCGATCGCGACGGCAACATGGTGTCGCTGATCCAGAGCAACTATCTTGGGCTTCGGGTCCGGGCTGGTTCCCGACGGCGCCGGCTTCATGCTCCACAACCGCGGCGCGCTGTTCACGCTGGCGCCGAATCAGCCCAACACGCTTGCGGGCCGCAAGCGCCCGCTGCACACGATCATCCCCGGCTTCATGGAGAAGGACGGCACGCGGATTTCTTTCGGCATCATGGGCGGCTGGAACCAGGCGCAGGCCCACGCGCAGTTTGTCGCCGACATCGCCGACTACGGCTTCACGCCGCAGGAAGCGCTCGAAGCCGGACGTTTCACGAAGGCCACGTTCGAGGGCTGTGACGTGCAGGTGGAAGCCCTGATCCCCGAACCCGTGCGCGGGGTGCTGACGGCGCTCGGGCACGAGATCGAGGTGGTGCCGCCGCGCTCCTCGGAGTTCGGGTACGGCCAGGCCACCGCTCTCCCGTCCCGACGGCGTGCACATCGGGGCCTCCGACCCACGCCACGACGGCGCGGCCATTCCCGAGGCGCCCGCGGTCTTCACGCCACCACGATGAGCGTTCACCTCGACGAGTACCTTGCCTTTGCCCTTCAGGTCGCGCTCGACGCGGGCCGTGTCGCGCTCGAGCACTATCAAACCGGCGTCGCCGTCGAGCTCAAGGCCGACGCGTCGCCCGTCACCCGCGCCGATCGTGGCGCGGAGCAGCTGATTCGGCAGGCCATCGCCGCGCGGTTCCCGGACCACGCGGTGGTCGGCGAAGAGTACGGCGCCGACGGCCGCCCGTCGGCGTTTCGCTGGATCGTCGATCCCATCGACGGCACCAAGAGCTTCATCCGGGGCGTGCCGCTGTTTGGCGTGTTGATCGCCCTCGAGATCGACGGCCGGGCCGAGGTCGGCGTGTGCCACATGCCCGCCCTTGGCGAAACCGTCGCCGCCGCCACCGGGCTGGGCTGCACGTGGAACGGGCAGACCGCTCGCGCCTCGACCGTCGAGCGCCTCGAGCGATGCGACCGTCGTGTTCTCCGATGGCCGCATGCTGGCGCGTCGGCTGGGCCATCGCTGGGTGCGGCTGGAATCGGAGGCCGGCCTGTTGCGAAGCTGGGGCGACTGCTACGGCCATTGCCTGGTGGCGACCGGGCGTGCCGACGTGATGCTCGACCCGGTGATGAACGCGTGGGACTGCGCGGCGCTGCTGCCGATCGTGCGCGAAGCCGGCGGACGATTCTCGGATTGGACCGGCGTCGCGCGAATCGACGGCGGCGACGCCGTGAGCACCAACGAAGCGCTTCACACGCGCGTGCTGGAAATGCTGCGAGGCGCCTGAGCGAGATTACGAGCGACGAGTCGATCCGCAGATTACGCCGATGACGCAGAATTTCGGCGGATCAGTGCGGTGAGCGACTGGACACGCGGCATCCCACGAATCCGCGCTGAATCCGCGCTACATCTCGCGGTATCTCGTCGCCCGTAACTCGTCGATCTCGTCGCTGCGTAATCTCGTCAGCGTGGAAATCAGCTGGCAAATCCCCAGTACGATGGATAGGATGACTGGCATGCTGCGGGGCCTGTTCTTGGGGCTGGCGTTTTCGCTGACGGCGACGCCGGTGCCGGCGCAGACCGTCCCTCCGGTGGCGGCTGCGGCGCCGGCCACGCCGGCCACGCCGCTTGACACCTTCGACGCGGCCTGGCGGGTCCTGCGCGACAACTACGTCGCCCAAACCGCCGCGCGGGTCGACTGGGACGCCCTTCGCGCGGAGCTGCGGCCGCGCGCCGAGCACGCAGCCGACGACGACGAGGTGCGGGGGATCGTGCGCGAGATGCTCGACCGCGTCGGCCAGTCGCACTTTGCGATCCTGCCCGCGCCGGTGGCCTCGGCGATCTCGAGCAGCGCCGTGCGGCCCGAAGACGTCGGCACGCTCGGATTCGACGTGCGATTGCTGGATCAGGCGCTGGTCGTCTCCAGCGTCGACCCCCAGGGGCCAGCCGCCAAGGCGGGCGTGCGAGCCGGCTGGACGCTCACACGCGTCGGCGCGCGCGCCCTCGACGGCGCCCTGGCCTCGCTCGGCGATGCGCCGCCCAACGTCCGTGGCTTCCGGGCCTGGGCGCTGGGCACGGCGCTCTTGCGGGGCCAGGCGGGTGTGGACGCGGACCTCGGGTTCCTCGACGCCTCGGGCAAGCCCGTCTCGCGCCTGCTGGTGCGCGCGCCCGAGCGGGGCCAGCCCGTCAAGCTCGGGCACCTGCCGACTCTCTTTGCGCGCCTCGAGGACCGTCGCGTCGAGCGCGAGGGCCGGGCCATCGGCCTCATCGCGTTCAACGTCTGGATGACGCCGGTCTCCCGCCAGTTCGACGAGGCGATGGACCGTCTGCGCGACACCAGCGGCATCGTCATCGACCTGCGCGGCAATCCCGGGGGCATCCTGACGATGATCATGGGGCTGTCGGGCCACTTCGTGTCCGAGGGCGAGGACCTGGGCACGATCACGACGCGCGACTCGTCGCTCAAGCTGGTCGCCAACCCGCGGCTGGTCGGCGCGGCGGGCCAGCCCGTCAAGCCCTTTGGCGGCCCGGTCGCGATCCTCGTCGACGAGGGGTCGTACTCGGCGTCGGAGATCTTCTCCGGCGGCATGCAGGCCATCGGTCGCGCCCGCATTTTCGGCACGCAGACCGCCGGAGGCGCCCTGCCGGCCGTGCTCGAGCGGCTGCCGGGCGGCGACGTCCTGCAATATGCGATCGGCGACTTCGTCACCGCCACCGGACAACGCATCGAAGGACGTGGCGTTGTCCCCGACCAGGCCGTCACGCCGACGCGTGAGGACCTTCTGGGTGGCCGCGATCCGATTCTTGACGCGGCCCTCGACTGGATTGTGAAAGGATCGGTGGTCCGATGACCCGGGCACGCCTGTTGATTGTCTGCAGTGGCCTGGTGGCCGCGCTGGTTGCCGGTCGGACCGTCGATCTGCGCGCGCAGACGCCCGCACCGGCCGCGGTTGCAACGGCGCTGCCGCACGGCCGAGGAGGTGCTGCAAGAAGTATCGCGCGGCGCATCGGCGGCGAAGAGGCGATCAGAAAGCACACGACGCGCTCGGTGAAGGGCACCTTCGAGATTCCGGCGCAGGGCATGAAGGGCGATCTGTCCATCATGGCGGCGGCCCCTGACATGATCCGCGTGATGGTGACGTTGCCCGGACTGGGCGAGTTGCAGCGAGGCTACGACGGCAAGCTGGGATGGTCGATCGATCCGGCGATCGGACCGCGGCTGCTCGAGGGCAACGAGCTCGCCGAGTTCAAGCACTCCGCGGATTTCTACGACGACCTGCACGACCCCAAGAAGTTCAAGTCGATCACGGTCGTCGGCAAGACCACGTTCGAGGGGCAGGAGTGCTACGAGCTCAAGCTGGTGAAGGAGACCGGCTTCGAGTACACCGAGTTCTTCAGCGTCGCTTCAGGTCTGATCGTCGGCGGCAAGCTCAATGCGAGCTCCCAGATGGGATCGGTGCCCGTCACCTCCATGGTGTCCGACTACAAGCCATTCGGCGGCGTGCTCGTGCCGACGGTCACACGCCAGCGCATGATGGGGCTCGAGCAGCTGACGACGGTGATCTCGGTGAGCTTCGACCCGATTGACCCGAAGGCGTTCGAGTTGCCGCCGGCCATCGCCGCGCTCGCCGCCCAGAAGAAGTGACAGGACGAAGGACGAAGCGACGAGGACTGACGAATGACGAGTGAGAATCGCGACGCGCTGCGCGACGTGCTCGGCACGCTGATGCCGCCCAGCCGCGCGGTGAAGCTGGGACACGCCGAGCGGGTCGAGCTCGATACCGACCGCGCCATTCGCACCAGGAACAAGGTCAGCTATCGGCTGAACCACTGGCCGATCTGGATCTGGACGTTCTTCCTCGCGCCCGGGCCCCTCACCTTCGACCTGTTCGCGCACGGGTTTGACTGGCGCATGGCGACGTGGCTGGGCGTCGTGCTGGCAGGGACCGGGCTTGCCGGCTACCTCGGCAAGCTGCCTGGCGTGGAGCCGGCGCCCTACATCATCCGCTTCACCGAAGACCGGCCCAATCCGCTCTATCGGCGCATCTGCTACACGTTTGCGTGGAGCGCGGTCGTCACCTTCGCGCTGCTGAACATCGCCGGGTCTGGCCTGGGCCGTCGCGAGCGGGGAATGGCGCCTCCGCCAGTTCTACGACGCCGCGCTACTTTCCCGATGGCCGGCACGATCTGGCTGCTCGGCGCCGCCGGTGTGCTCCCGCGCGTGAGGCGCTCGACGAAGAACGAAGGACACGAGCGGCGCTACTTCTACGGGTCGGTGTGGGCGGTGTGCATCGCGCAGCCGACGCTGTGGCTGCTGTGGTCCGTGCTGCCGCGCGGCCGCGCCTTCGATCTTCTGAAGCTCGCGATCTTCATCGGCATCCTCGCCTACGTCGGCAACCTTGCGCGTCGGGGCCTGCTGCCGCGGACGCGGCCGATCGTGCCGGGCGAGTTGGCGGTGTCGGACTGAACGGCTGCAGCCGCAGCCTTCAGCCTGACTCGCGAACCCGACGAACCTGACCGAACCCGACCAACCCGGTCATTCCGCGCGCAGCGCCACCAGCGGATCGACCTTCGTCGCGCGCCGCGCCGGCCCGAGGCAGGCGAGCGTCCCAGCCAGCAGGCACGCGACCGCCACGACCAGCAGCGTCACCGGATCGCCAGGCTCGGTTTCAAACAGGTAGGCCTGCAGCAGCCGGCCGAACGCAAACGCGCCCGCCAACCCGGCGCACAGTCCCAGCACGACCAGCGTGAGCCCTTGCCGCAGCACGCCGCCGAGCACCGCCGACTGGCTGGCGCCGAGCGCCATCCGGAGGCCGAACTCCTGCGTCCGCTGCGCAACCGAGGTGGCGATCACCCCGCCGACGCCGGCCAGCGTGACCAGCAGCGCGAGCCCGGCAAACAGCGCCAGCAGCATCGCCGTCAGTCGAGGCGTGGCCAGGTGGCGGCTGCGCACCTCGTCGAGCGTGCGGATGTTCTCGACCGGCTGATTCGGGTCGATCGAGCGCACGGCGCCGCGGACGACCTCGGCCATGGCCAGCGGGTCGCCGGTGGTCCGCACGAGCACGCGGCCGGGCAGGCCGTTTGGCGTCTGGCTCAGCGCCGTGTACACCTGCGCCTCGGTCTCTGAACTCAGTCCGCGCTGCTTGACGTCCTCGACCACGCCGATGACGTCGAGCCACGTCTCGCCGCGATCGAACGACACACGCGAGCCGACGGGACTGGCGCCATCCCACTGCCTCGGCCATCGTCGGTTGATGACGGCGACCCGCGTCTTGTCGCGCGTGTCGGTGGACTGGAACGTCCGGCCCTGCAGCACCCGCACGGCCAGCGTGTCGAAGTAGCCCGGGCTGACGGTGAAGTAGTCGGCGATCGGGCGCTTGTCGGGATCGTCGACGGCGCGCCCCTCGATCTGGAACGGGTTGGCGAACGGCTGCGTCGCGGCCAGCGGCACGGCACTGGTGATGGCCACCGAGGTCACGCCCGGCTCGTGCGGACAGCCGCTCGATGAGCGGCTCGTAGAGCCGCAGGAAGTCCTCGGCGGTCCGGTACCGCGAGAAGTTGCCGAACACCTCGGCCGACAGCACGCGCTCGGCCCGATAACCCGTCGGGACGCTCTGCAGACGATGGAGGCTGGACAGCAGCAGCCCGGCGCCCGCCAGCAGCACGACCGACACGGCCACCTGCGCGACCACGAGCCCTTGCTGCAGGCGCCGGCGTCGAGGACCCTGGCCGCCGGCTCCGGCCTGCTTGAGCGCGCCGGCCGGCGCCGGGCGCGACGTCAGGGCGGGGAACGCGCCGAAGATCACGCCGGTCAGCAGCGACAGGCCCAGCGCAAAGCCCAGCACGCCCTGGTCGAGCGACACGTCGTGGATGCGCGAGGTGAACCGCCCGGCAAACGTCGTCAGCGCGTCGATGGTGCTCCACGCGACGACCAGGCCCACCGCGCCGCCGGCCAGCGAGAGCAGCACGCTTTCGGCGAGCAGCTGGCCGCCGATCTGCCAGCGGCTGGCGCCAAGGGCGGTGCGCAGCGCCAGCTCGCGCTCGCGCGCCAGCGCGCGGGCCATCGACAGGCTGGCGACGTTGGCGCAGGCGATGAGCAGCACCAGCAGCGTCGCGCCGATCAGCACGAACAGCATCGGACGCGCGTTGCGGGTCAACTCGCCGAGCAGGTCGACGGCCGTGGCCTGAAACCCCTGGCCCGCGCGGTACACGTCGGGGTGATCGCGGCGGAACCGGTCTGCCGACCGTGGCCACCGAAGCGGCGGCCTCCGCCAGCGGGACGCCGGGCTTCAAGCCGTCCGAAGACCTGCAGCGCCGCGAAGATGCGGCGCTGCTCGGCGATGCGCCGCTCGGCGGCGGCGCGGAACGGACAGGCCGACGTCGGCATGTAGACGTCGCAGTCGGCCGGGTACTGCGGAATCGGCGGCAGCACGCCGACGACCGTGTGCGGCCGGTCGTTCATCTGGAAGGTCTGGCCGACGATGTCGGGGTCGCCGCCAAACCGCGTGCGCCAGTACTCGTGGCTCAGGACCAGCACCGCCGGGGCGCCCGCATCGTCGTCGCCGTCGACGAAGGTGCGACCGAGCTTCGGGCGCACGCCGAGCACGTCGAAGAAATTGGCCGAGACCACGCCGGTGTCGACGCGGTCGGGCTCTCCGCGATTCAGCAGGTCGAACGACATCTGGTGGAACTCCACCAGCCCGCTGAAGCCGGTGAGCTGCTGACGGTAGTCGTACAGCTCGGCAATCGAGATGCCGATGCGAGTCCTGGCCGGCCAGCGGCGCCGATTCCTGGAGCAGCACCAGCCGATCGCCTTCCACGTACGGCAGCGGCTTGAGCAGCACGCCGTAGATGACGCTGAACATCGCGGTGTTGGCCCCGATGCCCAGGCCCAGCACCAGGATGGCGACCAGCGCGAACCCCGGCTGACGCCGGAGCGTTCGCGCCGCATAGCGCACCGTGCGTGCGGTCCGGTCGAGCCACAGCAGCCCGCGCTGCTCGCGGCACTCCTCGCTCACACGCTCGACGCCTCCAAACCGCGTTCGGGCGCTGCGGCGCGCCTCGTCGGGCGACACGCCCTGGTTCACCAGGTGCCTGGCCTCGAGGTCGAGATGAAACTGCAGCTCGGTGTCGAGCTGCTCGTCGAGCTGCCCGCGCTGACGCCACGCGCGCACCTGCCGTCGAATCCGCTGCAGCACGGTCAGACCCCTTCTGTGAGAATGCGCTGGACCGCGGCGGCCATTCGCTCCCACTGCGCGGTCTCGTCGCGCAGCTGGCGCTGGCCGGCCTTCGTCAGCCGGTAGAACTTCGCCTGGCGGTTGTGCTCGACGCTCCGCCCCCACTCGGCGTCGATCCACCCGGCCCCTTCGAGCCGATGCAGCGCCGGGTAGAGCGAGCCCTGGTTCACGCGCAGCACGTCCTCGGAAATCTGCTGGATACGTTGCGAGATGGCCCACCCGTGCATCGGGCCGGCCAGAAGCGTGCGGAGGATCAGCAGGTCGAGCGTGCCCTGCAGCAGGTCGAGGCGTGACTGGGTCATAGGCTGTTGTCGGATGTCGACAACAGGATGGGCGAGTCTTGTCGAATGTCAACAACACGCTAAGGCCGTGGACGAAGTGGCGAGGGACGAGGACGAACGGTGCCGCGATCCCACGCTCCCCGACCCTCGTCCTCTCGTCACTCGTCACTGTGTCCTTAGAGACCCCAGCGCAGCAACAGGGCCCCGACGGTGAAACCCGCACCGACGGAGGTGACCAGCACGAGGCTGCCCTTCTTCAGCCGGCCGTCGTTGACGGCGTCGTTGAGAGCCAGCGGAATCGTGGCCGCGGTCGTGTTGCCGTAGCGGTCGATGTTGATGACGACCTTCTCTGGTGGAAAACCAAGCCGCTCCGCGGCCGAGAGGATGATGCGGCGGTTGGCCTGGTGCGAGACCATCAGGTCGATATCGGTCGACTGCAGGCCGTTGCGCACCAGCAGGCGGCGGCACATCTCTTCGGTCTTGCGCACGGCAAAGCGGAACACCGCCTGCCCGTCCTGCTTCACGAAATGGAGGCGCTGCTCGACGGTCTCTTTCGACGCGGGCCGCAGGCTGCCGCCGGCCGGCATCTGCAGCGCGGGACCGCCGCTGCCGTCGATCTCGGCCTCGAAATCGAGGATCCCGATCTCGCGGTCCGTCGACGGCGAGATGACCACCGCGCCGGCCCCGTCGCCAAACAGCACGCAGGTCGTGCGGTCCGTGTAGTCGAGGATGCTCGACATCACGTCGGCGCCGACGACCAGGGCGTGCTCGGCGGTGCCGGCGGCGACCATGTGCGAGGCGGTCGTGAGCGCGTACGTGAAGCCCGAGCAGGCCGCGCCGAGATCGAATCCCCACGCCTTGGTCGCGCCAATCTTGTGCTGCAGCAGGCAGGCCGTGCTCGGAAACATCATGTCCGGCGTCGTGGTGCCGACGACGATGAAGTCGATGTCAGCGGGTGTGATGCCGGCCTGGGCGATCGCCTGCAGCGCCGCTTCCCTGGCCAGGTCGGAGGTGGCGACGCCCGGGTCGACGATGTGCCGCTCGCGGATTCCGGTGCGCTGCTGGATCCACTCGTCGCTGGTCTCGACCATCTTCTCGAGGTCGGCGTTGGTCAGCACGCGCGGCGGCACGTAGGTCGCCAGGCCCGCCACCGTCACCCGCCGCAGGCCCGGCTTTGACAGCCGCCCCGTTTCCACAGCCCTCGTTCTCACGTCGCCGTCTCCCATCACCATAGCCTGCCGTCTCTGCCCGGTTGATCCAGGCCAAAGTACTGGTACGCGCGCGCCGTCGCCACCCGTCCGCGGGGCGTGCGATCGAGAAAGCCGATCTGCATCAGATACGGCTCGTAGATGTCCTCGAGGGCCTCGGCGTCCTCGCCGATCGACGCCGCCAGGCTGCTGAGCCCCACCGGGCCTCCGCCGTACTTGTCGATGATCGTGCGGAGCAGCCGGCGGTCGAGATCGTCGAAGCCGCGCGCGTCGACTTCAAGCAGCCGCAGCGCCGCGTGCGCGACGTCGAGCGTGATCCGCCCGTCGGCGCGGACCTGCGGCGAAGTCACGGACCCGGCGCAACAGCCGGTTTGCCACTCGCGGCGTGCCGCGGGCGCGCCCCGCCAGCTCGCGCGCGGCGTCCGGCTCCAGGTCCACGTCCAGGATCCGCGCCGATCGACGCACGATCTCCTCGAGGTCCGCGGCGGTGTAGAAGTCGAGTCGCTGCACGATCCCGAATCGCGCACGCAGGGGCGAGGTCAGCAACCCCGCCCGGGTCGTCGCGCCGATGAGCGTGAAGGGCTTGACCGGCACCTTCACCGAGCGCGCGCTGGGACCCTGGCCGATCATGATGTCGAGCTCGAAGTCCTCCATCGCCGGATAGAGGATCTCTTCGATGGCCGGCGCCATGCGGTGGATCTCGTCGATGAACAGCACCTCGCGCTCCTCGAGGTTGGTGAGCATCGCCGCCAGATCGCCCGCCCGTTCGATCACCGGTCCAGCCGTCGATCGCACCGGCACGCCCATCTCGTTGGCGATCACCGTCGCCAGCGTCGTCTTGCCCAGTCCCGGGGGGCCGTAGAGCAGCACGTGATCGAGCGCTTCGCCACGGCCGCGCGCCGCGGCAATGGAGACCTGCAGGTTCTCGCGCACCTTGTCCTGGCCGATGTAGTCGTTCAGCGTGCGCGGCCGCAGGCCCGCCTCGGTACTGGACGTCGTCGTCGACGCGTGCGGCAGAGACGAGGCGGGGGTCACTCATCGGGACGGGTGACGAGGGACGAATGACGAGGACGAAGGACGACGCAGATTGAGCGGATACCGATTCACCGCGACAGCAGCTTCAGCGCCGCGCGCAGCGCCTGCTCGAAGCCGAGATCCGGTCCCTCCTGCAGTGCGCGATCGACCGCCTTTTCCGCCGACGGCCGATGGTAACCGAGGTTCAACAGGGCCGACACCAGATCTTCGCGCGGCCCGGCCGGCGCCGTGATCGCGCCCGCGGGGGTCATCGCGGCGAGTTTGTCCTTCAGTTCGAGCACGATGCGCTCGGCGGTCTTTCGGCCGATGCCGGGAATCGACGTGAGCCGCGCGACGTTGGCCGTGGCGATGGCCTGCACGAGTTCTTCGGGCGCCAGACCCGACAGCACCGACAGCGCCAGCTTCGGGCCGATCCCGCTGACCGCGATCAGCCGCTCGAAGACGAGTTGCTCGAGCGCGGATCCGAAGCCGTAGAGCACCAGCGCGTCTTCGCGAACGTGCGTATGCACGCGAAGCGTCAACCGGCTGCCCGCATCCCCGACGGCGGCAAACGAGGACAGCGGCACGTGCACGTCGTAGCCGACGCCGCCGACGTCGATCACCACACGCATCGGATGTTTTTCGAGGACCGTGCCCGAGAGCCTCGCGATCATGACGGACGCGAGCCGGTGGGTGGCCGCCAGTTCCGCCAGCTGCGCGGCAGCCTGCGCCCCTCGTCGACGATGCGCTCTCTGACGCCGCCCGAGCTGTGCACGTGGCAGAGCGCGACGGCGAGGGCGTCGGCAGCGTCGTGCGGGGACGGCGCGACGTCGAGCCCGAGCAGCAGCCGCACCATGTCCTGCACCTGCTTTTTTTCCGCACGGCCGTAGCCGACCACCGCGCGCTTGATCTCGGCCGGCGTGTACTCCACCACCTGCACGCCGGCCTGGACCGCCGCCAGCATCGCGACGCCGCGCGCGTGCCCGAGTTTGAGCGCGCTGCGCACGTTGACCGAGTGGAACAGGTTCTCGATGGCGACCAGATCGGGGCGGCTGTCGCCGATGAGCGCGGTGAGACCCTCGTGAATCAGCCGGAGGCGCTCGGGGAAGGTCGCGCCCTGCGGCAGTTTGAGTCCCCCGCAGACGACCAGGCGGTGTCGCCGGCCGTCGGTTTCGACGCACCCGTAGCCGGTGCACTCGGAACCGGGATCGATGCCGAAGACCCTCACGCGTGCCTCACGCGAGAGAAGCCTCGATCTCCTTCTCTTCGATGTCGAAGTTCGACCAGACCTGCTTGACGTCGTCGTGGTCGTCGAGGGCATCCATCAGCTTCACCATGTGGTTGGCGTCCTTGCCCTCGAGCTTCACGTAGTTCTGCGGCAGCATCGCGACCTGCGCGGAGGCCGGCTCGACGCCAAGCGCCTTCACCGCGTCGCGCACCGCTTCAAACGCCGAGGGCTCGCTCAGGATCTCCCACGAGTCGCCGTCGTCGCGCAGGTCGTCGCCGCCGGCCTCGAGCACGGCGTTGAGCAGCGCCTCTTCGTTGGCGGCTGCCTTGTCGACGACGATGTAGCCCTTCTTGGAGAACATCCAGGCCACCGAGTTGCTCTCGGCGAGGTTGCCGTTGTGCTTGGTGAGCATGTGGCGCAGCTCGCCGACGGTGCGGTTCCGGTTGTCGGTGAGCGTCTCGATGATCACGGCCGCGCCGCCCGGGCCGTAGCCCTCGTAGACGACTTCTTCGTAGCTGACGCCCGGCAGCTCGCCGGTGCCGCGCTGGATCGCCTTCTTGATGTTGTCCGAAGGCATGTTCACCGACTTGGCTTCGGCGATGACCGTGCGCAGCCGCGGGTTCGTATCAGGGTCTCCGCCGCCATTGCGGGCGGCGACGGTGAGTTCCTTGATGATGCGGGTGAACATCTTCCCGCGCTTGGCGTCGAGGGCACCCTTCTTGTGCTTGATGGTGTGCCACTTGGAATGCCCGGACATGGTCGAAACTCCAAGAAAAGCTACTGAAAACAGGACCAGAAATTCTAGCACAGGGACTGGGCGATGAGGCGGCACCAGTGCCTGGTGCCGACGTGCCCGGTGCCGAAGTGCGGTGCTGACGTGCGCGTGCCGTGTGCCGCGTGCACGCGATTACACTGCTCACCGTGGCACGAGGCCAGCACGCACCAGGCACCCGGCACTGTCAGGCACCCGCGCACCCGGCACGCGGCACCGGCACCGCACCCGGCACCCGGCACCCGGCACAAGGCACGGTCAACGTCAGGCTCCGCAGGGCTGGGACGACTACGCCGACTTCTACGACTGGGAGAACGCGCAGACGATGGCGCGTCGGGATGTGCCGTTCTGGACGCGGCTGGCGGCGGCCGCAGGGGGGCCGGTGCTGGAGCTGGGCTGTGGCACGGGGCGAATCGCGCTGCCGGTCGGCCGCGGCGGAACCCCGATGGTGGGCATCGACTTGTCGGCGCGGATGCTCGCACGAGCGAGGACCCGCGTGCGGCGCGCGCGTCTGGGCCGCCGGGTCCGCCTCGTGCGGGGCGACATCCGCCACCTTCCGTTTCCCGAATGCCCACTTCGGCCTGGTGATGGCGCCGTACGGCATCCTGCAGTCGCTGGTGGCCGAATCAGACTTGCGCGCGACACTTGCTGCGGTGGCCGCCGCGCTTCGACCCGGCGGTCGCCTCGTGCTCGAGCTGGTGGCCGATCTGCCCGCGTGGCATGAGTACTCCAACGAGACCAAACTGCGCGGGTGGCGCGCCGGCGGCAGGTCGCACGTCACGCTCATCGAGTCCGTGCGGCAGGACAGGAAGAAGGGGCTGACGCTGTTCGAGCAGGAGTTTGTCGAACGCCGCGGCCGTGCGCGGTCATCGCGACGCTTCACGCTCGCGTTCCGCACGTTGTCGGTGGCGCAGATGGCGGGGCGGCTCGAACGCGCCGGGCTGCATGTGACCGCCCGTCTGGGCAGCTACGACGGGGACCCGTGGACGAAGAGGTCGGAGACGTGCGATCGCTGATTGCTGAGAGCGCTGATAGTGCCTCGTGCCTGAGCACGCCGGCACTCAGCACTGCAGCGCTGATCACCTCGGCACTCGCACTCGACTCCTCCACCGGCACGTCGGTCCGCTGTCCGAGCGTCGCAAACAACATCGTGTTCTGAATCTCGACGAAGTTGGCGCCGGCCGCCGACGCGTCCTGCTGGTACTGCGCCAGTGTCTGCAGGTACTCGCGGCCCTGCGCGATGACTGCGCGATCGACGACGTCGCCGAGTGCGTGCTCTACCGCCTGCTCTCGCGCCTGCCAAAGCGTCGCCGGTGGCTGCCCGATGTGCGTGACGGAGACCGGAAACAACTGCACGGACACCGGCTCGATGCCACACGTCGCGAAGATCGCCGAGATGCGTGGCCCGACGGCCGGCTCGGTGCTGTCGCCCCGCACCTCGCGCACCGCGCCGAAGAAACGCTGCGCCTGCGCAAAGGCGCGTGCGCCGGCCGGCGAAGAGCTGTAAAAGTATCGCGCCGCGTTGTCGGGTTCGACGGCCAGCACCCGACCGCCGGTTCGAGTCACGCGCGCCAGCTCGCGGACGGCTCTGGGCACGTCGTTGACGTGCTGGAGCACCGCCACGCAGAACGTCGCGTCAAACGCCCCGGCCCTGAAGGGCAGGCGCGAGACGTCGGCTCCGGCAAGCTGCAGGCGATAGTTGTGCGACCGGCCTTCCGCCGCCGTGCGGGCGACGCGCTGCAGGTTGCGGTCGATGGCAAACAAGACCAGCTGGGACACGCGCAAGCGCCCCAGGCTCATCTCGGCGGTGCCCTCGCCGCAGCCGACGTCGAGGATGCGATTGCCGGGGCGCGGGCGCAGTGTTTCCTGAAGGAAGCCGGAAAACTCGCTGTCCCACCATTGTTCGCGCAGGTTCTTCAGTGTGGCGGACGTGAGGGCATCGACGTGACGAGCCATGACTCCTCTATCGGCACCTGGGCCAGCGGGGCAAGGGCCGAGGCCACTCTCCAGCTGGAGGTCCGTTTTGGTCTGACCACTAGACCTTTCAGCGACGCGGCTGTGACAGGTGCGGATCGCAGCAGAAAGCGCCCCGGAAATCCCCGCCCCGCGTCGTTGTGTCCCACGCGGCCGCCCGTTACAGTGACGCTACAGGGCCAATGAAACCGGCCGCGAACGTGATTATATCAGTTTCAGATTATTGCAATCTGAAACAATGATGTAACTGTTACTAATCCCTTGACACCCGGTCCGCCGCAGGACTAGGC
Source organism: Vicinamibacteria bacterium (assembly GCA_963818215.1). Lineage (GTDB taxonomy): Bacteria > Acidobacteriota > Vicinamibacteria > Vicinamibacterales > JAENWD01 > JAENWD01. Next base: position 266,931 of record CAWFRL010000021.1, read on the forward strand.
TTTCGCGCGGTCTTACAAGTGGTTCAACCATAGCCACAGTTGTATTGAGGAGGTCAGGCATGCCCCGGTGTATTTCCCCCCTTCGTAAAGGGTGGGTCCTCGGTGCGCTGCTCGTGGTGTCGATGCTCGGGTTCGCATCGACCGCGACTGCGCAGTTCGATCGAGGCTCGATTTCTGGAACCATCAAGGACGCGTCTGGCGGTGTGGTCCCCGGCGTGACGGTGACTGCGACCAGCGTGCAGACGCAAGCGCCGACGGTGGCGGTCACCGACGCGACTGGTTTCTACACCTTCCCGAACCTTCGGCCTGGCCAGTACGTCGTCAACGCCGAGCTGGAAGGCTTCAAGAAGATCGTGCGCGAGAACCTGCAACTCGACGCAGGCGGCGCGCTCGTACATCGACTTCGCGCTCGAGACCGGCGCCATCACCGAGCAGGTGACGGTCACCGCCGAGACCCCGCTGCTGCAGTCCGACGTGGCCATTCGCAAGGTGGTCGACGTCGAAGGACATCGAGCAGTTGTCGTTCTCGGGCCGCAACCCCATCGGCGTGGCCAGCCTCAAGGCAGGCGTCGTCGGCGGCTCGTTCAACACGCGCGGCTTCGCCGACCTGGGCAATGGCGGCTTCAACATCAACGGCAGCCGCAGCGACGAGAACAACATCACGGTTGACGGCGCCACCGCGATCCGCACCCGCTCGTCGGGCGCGATCATCGGCATCCAGAACGTCGACGCGCATCCAGGAAGTCCAGGTCCTGACGGCGAACTACATGCCGGAGTTCGGCCGCAGCAGCGGCGGCCAGATCCGCTTCGTCACCAAGAGCGGCAGCAACCGCTTCAGCGGCAGCGCGTCGTTCTTCTACCAGGACGACTCGCTCAACGCCAACAGCTGGTCGCGCAACCGCAGCACCAACCCGGTCGAAAACAGCGGGCCGGCGCCCTTCGACCAGAAGCAGTACGGCTACTCCTTCGGCGGGCCGATTCCGCTCGGCGGGTTGAAGGACAAGCTGTTCTTCTTCGGCGCCCAGGAATGGGTGAACTTCTATCGCGACCAGACGGCGATCATCACCGTGCCCACCGCGCGGATGCGCAACGGTGATTTCGGCGAGCTGCTCGACCCGGGCAACGGCTTCTTCACCGGCGCGCGGGTCATCTACGATCCCCGCACGAACCAGCCATTCCCGGGCAACGTGATCCCCGCCGATCGGCTGTCGGAGAACGGCATGGCGATGCTCAACGCCTACCCGGATCCGACGCCGGGCTTCCGGCAGGGCACCAACAACGCGCTCATCAACAGCCCCAACCCGCAGGATCAGCGCAAGGACAACATCCGGTTCGACTACCGGCTCAACGAGAAGAACAACATCAGCTACCGCTTCGGCCGTTACAACTGGGTGGCCGTGGACGCGTTCCGCGACAACCTCCCGTTTGCACGCACGGATTGGGAGCGCCCGAACTACACGAACACGGCGAGCTGGACGAGCACGTTGACGTCGAATCTGATCAACGAGTTGACCTACACGTACTCGCGTGACGACGTGTTCATCAACGTCTTCCAGGAAGGCGACCTCTACAAGCGCAGCAACAAGGACATCGACTACCCGTACATCTTCCAGGAGAAGGAAATCTTCGACAAGATTCCGACCGTCACGTTCGGCAGCGGCGGTTTCCAGACGATGGACGGCGGTCCGTATCCAGCCTCCTCCTCGGGTCCGATCACGACCGTCTCGAACACCACGACCTGGGTCAAGGGCCGCCATACGTTCAAAGCCGGCGTCCAGGTCGAGTACTCGGGCGAGGACGACTTCGACCAGATCAACGTCAGCCCTGTCCCGGGCGGCACGAACAACCAGAACGGCCGGTTCGAGTTTTTCGACAACCGCGCCGGCGGGACGTGCCAGGTCACCGGGACCAGCTGCGTCGGCGGCGCCGCCATCGCCAACGCGGCGCTCGGGCTGTTCAGCAACTACGGCGAGCTCGGCCAGCGCAACTTCACGAAGTGGCGCTCGCTGGCAACCGACGTCTTCGTGCAGGACTCGTGGAAGCCGACCAGCCAGATGACGATCGAGGGCGGGTTCCGGTGGGTGCTGTGGCCGCCGTGGTATTCGACGACCAACAACATCGCCAACTTCGATCCGAATTTCTACGACCCGGCGCAAGCGGCGATCATCAACCCCGCCACGGGCCGGCGCGTCGGAGAGCAGGGCCGCTACAACGGCATCGTGCTGCCGGGCGACGGCTTCGAGGGGGACGGCGGCGACGGGCCTCGATCCGGCGGTCCCGGTCGATGCCTTGTTCCGCGGCGAGCCGCGCGGGTTCTCGGAGACGCACTACAACGTCTTCGAGCCCCGGCTGGGCCTGTCGTATCAGCTCAACGAGAAGACGGTCCTCCGCGCCAGCGGCGGCATCTTCCACAACCGCGTGACGCTGAACGACTCGACGCTGCTCGGCGGCAACCCGCCGTTTCAGCCGCTGGCCTCGGTCTCCAACGGCAATGTGGCGGACCCGTCCGGCGGCAGCCCGAGCGGAGACCTGGTCTTCAGCATCAACGGCCAGGACCCGGTGTTCAAGCATCCGACGTCGTACATGTGGGGCTTCGGCATCCAGCGGGAGATTCCGTTCGGCATCACGGTGGACATCACCTACCTGGGACGCCGCGGCCTCTACCTGCAGCGCGAGCGCAACATCAATCAGCTGCAGCCGGGCGAGGTGCAGGCCAATCCGGGCGTGAACATCGCGGCGCTGCGGCCCTACACGGGCTACAACGTCATCCGCGTGTCAGAGAACGCCGGCAAGTCGCGCTACAACAGCCTGCAGATCAGCGCCGATCGCCGCTATCGCAACGGGCTGAAGCTGGGCTTCGCGTACACCCTGGGCAAGTCCGAGGACAACGCGAGCAACAAGCGCAATGTTCTCTGGAACACCTACGACGACTCCATTTACTGGGGGGCGTCGGACTATGACAGGCGCCACGTGGCCAGCGTCTACTACATCTACGACCTGCCGTTCTGGCGCGACCAGAGCACGCTGATGCGCAACCTGCTCGGCGGCTGGCAGGTGTCGGGTGCGACGTTCTTCCGCACGGGAACGCCGTTCTCCATCCTTCGAACCAACGACATCGCGGGTGTGGGCGACGGCGGCTTCCTGCAGCCGGTGGACCTGGTGGGCGACCCCAACGCGAACGCGAACAAGGAGTTCTCCACGGCCGTGGGTGACGGAAACAACTGGTTCAACCCGGCAGCCTTCGCCAACCCGGCGCCCGGCACATTCGGCAACGCGCCTCGAAACCTCCTGCGCAATCCGGGCGAACAACAGTGGGACATCGCGCTCTTCAAGAACTTCAACCTGGGCGGCACCCGCCGGGCGCAGTTCCGGGCGGAGTTCTTCAACTTCCCGAATCACCCGAACTGGGGCGGTACGGGCAACCAGTCGGGCGTTCAAACCAATGCGCTGCAGGGTCAGGGCTATGCCGACCCGAGCAACGCCGCCTTCGGGCGGGTGATCGCAAAGAACGGTGAGCGTTCGGCGCAGTTGAGCCTGCGGTTCCTGTTCTAGGGAGTTCAGCGCGAGCGACACAGGGGCGGGCGCTCTTCGGGGCGCCCGCCCTTTTCTTATGTGGAGCGCAACTGCGTGGCGCCGCAGTTCCGCGAGTTGCGCGAACCGGATCACGGCCTCCGGCTGCACCGCGCAGGGCGCGCGCCGCGCGCCTCTACAGTGCGATGGATGTGTCAGGATCCGCGAATGGCGTTTGACCTCACGGCTCTGCGCGCCGAGTTCCCCATCCTCTCCACCTCCACCTACATGATCTCCAACTCGCTCGGCGCGATGCCGCGCGGGGTCGATGCGTCGCTGCGCGAGTACGCGGCGACGTGGGCGACCCGCGGCGTGCGCGCGTGGGCAGAGCGGTGGTGGACGATGGCGCGGGAAGTCGGTGACGCGATCGCGCCGCTCATCGGTGCGCCCGCAGGCAGCATCAGCATGTGCGAGAACGTCACCGCCGCGCACATGTCGGTGTTGTCGACGCTGCCGCCACCAGCCACGCGCGACACGATCGTGTGTTCGGCGGCCGATTTTCCGTCGATGATCTATCTCTTCCGCGCGCAGGCCGCGCTCGGCTATCGCCTGGTGGTCGTCGACGCCAACGACGACGGCAGCGCGGATCCCGACGCGCATCGCCGAGGCCATCGACGATCGCACCGCCCTGGTCGCCGTCTCGCACGTGTTGTTCCGATCGTCGTTCATCCTCGACCCCGCGCCGATCGTCGAGCGCGCCAGGCGCGTCGGCGCCCCGGTCGTGCTCGATCTCTACCAGGCGGCGGGCATCATCCCCGTCGACGTCACCGCGCTCGGCGTGGACTTTGCCGCCGGCGGGTGTCTCAAGTGGCTGTGCGGAGGGCCAGGCAACGCGTTTCTCTACACGCGCCCCGATCGGCTCGCCGCCGTCCGCCCGCGCTTTACCGGCTGGGCATCGCACCCACAGCCGTTCGCCTTCGACATCGACGACTATCCGCCGCCGGCCGACCAACGGCGCATGCAGACGGGGACGCCTTCGATCCCGGCCTACTACGCCGCGCTGCCCGGGCTCGGGCTGCTCGCGTCAGTCGGCATCGGCACGGTTCGTTCGACGTCTCTCGAACTGACGCGCCGTCTTCTCGCGCTGGTGGACCAGCACGGGTTCCGCACGGTGGCCTCGCGCGACCCGGCGCGCCTGGCAGGCACCGTCGCCGTCGACGTGCCCGACGCCCGCGACGTTGCCCGCACGCTCAACGCCAACGACATCGTCGTGGACTACCGTCCTGGCGTTGGCATCCGGCTCGCGCCGCACGTCTACAACACCGCCGGGGAGGTCGAAGCGGCGATGACGGCCATGGCGGAGATCGTGCGGACAAAAGACTACGTGCCCGACCCCAACACCAGCGTCGTGACCTGATCCCTTCAGCCAGGGGAAGCCACGACTCTTCGTGGGCGCGACGTCGTCGGGTCCGGGTACGCAGATTCTGCAATCGCGCCCCGTCGGCGTTCCGACAACTCTGGCGCCTTCCCGACACAATCTGTCAGGCTGTGTCATATCGGAACACGGCTGTTACAAAACTGTCCACGCGCTTCAACTAGCTGATAATAAAGAGGTTAACTGGCAATTATCGGATGAGCTTGCGCGCCCGAGTTTCATTTTCTGCCAGACTCGCTGCCGGTTCACCGCTTCACACCGCTGCAGTTCGCTCGCAAACCACTACTCCAAAACAAGTTAGCTGCTGAGAGCCGCGGCCTCGTCCCGATGGCCGCGCCCTTGCTCTGCGACCCGGTGCAACCCGTGTCTTCCCGCGACAGGCGCGCATCTGCGCGCGCCGCCTGGAATGACACGTCGATGCACGGGACCCCTCGGCCATGCACGATTCGACCATCGCCCTCTCGCGCGTGCTCCGGACGCCCTCGCTGGTGCCGCCTGCCTCCGCGCCCGCTCCCATTCCAACGGTCCCCTGGCGACAGGGCCTGCCTCTGCTGCGAGGCCGGCGCCTGACATTGCGCGAGTTGCGCATCGAGGACGGCGCGTCCCTGCTGCCGCTCATCACCGCACCGGAGGTCACGCGATTCATGTCGCCTCCTCCGGAGACGCCGAACTGGTTTGCGGCCTTCATCTCAGCGACCGCTCGTGAACGACAGGCTGGCCGGTACGCGGGCTTTGCCATCGTGCCGCACGGCCAGGACGAGCCGGTTGGCCTCGTGCAGATCCGGCAGCTCGAGCCCGGGTTCAGCACCGCCGAGTGGGGCATTGCCGTCGGGTCGCAGTGGTGGGGCAAGGGGCTGTTCGAAGACACGGGGCGTCTGGTTCTCCGGTTTGCCTTCGAGACGCTTGGCGTCCACCGCCTCGAAGCCCGGGTCGCCACGCAGAACGCCCGCGGCAACGCCGCGGTGGGCAAGCTCGGTGCGACCGCCGAAGGCATGCTGCGACGCGCGTTGCGCACCGCCGATGGCACAACGCACGACCAGATTCTCTGGGCGTGGCTCGACGATGAGTGGCGGCGTGATGAGGCCAGGCGCCTTGCCGAGGAGCTCGTATGGGTGCACTGAGCCGCCTTCGCCAAGGCTTCGGCGCGCCAGGCCTCCGCCAGGCGATCGGCATCGCCGCCACGCTGCTGCTGCTCACGCTGCTGTCGTGGCCGGCGCTTGCGGCCGGACGGCCGCAGTCGCGGCTCGACGCCACCCTGGCGACACGCGCAGGACAGCCCGGCGTCTCGCGCGTGATCGTGCGCTCCACGGGCGCGACCGACGTGACGGCGAAGATTCGCGCGCACCGGGGGCAGGCCGGTCAACGGCTCGCGCTGGTCGACGCTTACGTCGCAGAAGTTCCCAACGACGCCCTGGCGGCGCTCGCCGCCGCTGACGGTGTCGCCGGCGTGCATCTGGATCGGCCGGTTGGCGCGCTGCTGACGCCTGGTGCTGGAAACGGCGCCGGCAACTCCCAGGGCGTTTCATCGAGCGCGCGCGACTTCACGGGCGCGGGCGTCGGTGTCGCGGTGATCGATTCGGGGCTCACGTCCTGGCACGACGACCTGGCGCGCGTCGACGCGGGCCGCGCACTGGTCGGCCAGCGCGTCGTGGGCTTTGCCGACTTCACGGGCTCGACCAATCAGGTCGCCGACAGCTACGGCCACGGCACCCACGTCGCCGGAATCGTCGCGGGATCCGGTCACGACAGCGAGGGCGCCTACGCGGGCGTTGCGCCCGGTGCGCACCTGCTGGTGCTGAAGGTGCTCGACGGGGAGGGGCGTGGCTATGTGAGCGACGTCATCCGCGCGCTCGACTTCGCCGTCACCAGCCGCGCGCGGTTCAACCTGCGCGTGATCAACCTGTCGATTGGCGCGCCCGTGCTCGAGTCGTTCGAGACCGACCCGCTCACGCTGGCCGCCCGGCGCGCCGTGGAAGCCGGTCTGGTCGTCGTCGCCTCCGCCGGCAACTTCGGCAAGAACCTGGACGACCAGATTCAATATGGCGGCGTCACGGCGCCGGGCAACGCGCCGTGGGTGCTGACGGTTGGCGCTTACAGTCACATGGGCACGTCGGACCCGAGCGACGACCGTGTCGCCGGCTACAGCTCGCGCGGACCGACCGCCTTCGACTTTGCGGCCAAGCCGGACCTGGTGGCGCCGGGCACGCGCATCGTCTCGCTCAACGACGACGGCAGCGCGCTGGCGCTCCGCAACCCGGAAGATCTCGTGGCCGGCACCAGCGGCGGGGCGTATCCGTACCTGACGCTGAGCGGCACCAGCATGGCCGCCCCGGTGGTCAGCGGCGTGGTCGCGCGGATGTTGCAGGCCAACCCCGCGCTGACGCCCAACGCCGTCAAGGCGATCCTTCAATACACGGCCACGGTTTCGCCCGAGGTCGACTTTCTCAGTCAGGGCGCCGGGTTCCTCAACACTGAAGCCGCGGTTTCGCTGGCGCGCTTCTATGCGACCTCGCAGCGAGGGCGCCAGCTACGCCATTGGCGGCGGCTGGTCGCGGCACATCATCTGGGGCAATCGCCGCGTGAGCGGAGGCGTCCTGCAGCCGTGGGGTTCGGCCTGGGGCGCCAACATCATCTGGGGCTCGGGCGGCGACAACATCATCTGGGGCAGCGGCTGCCCGGCGCGCGATTGCGACAACATCATCTGGGGTTCGTCGAAGGACAACATCATCTGGGGTTCGTCGAAGGACAACATCATCTGGGGTTCGTCGAAGGACAACATCATCTGGGGCTCGGGCGGAGACAACATCATCTGGGGCAGCAACATCATCTGGGGTTCGGCCTGCGGCGGGCGTGATTGCGAGAACATCATCTGGGGATCGGTCGACCCGGGCGACAACATCATCTGGGGCTCCGGCGGCGACAACATCATCTGGGGCTCCGGCGCGACAACATCATCTGGGGCTCCGGCGACAACATCATCTGGGGCTCGGGCGGCGACAACATCATCTGGGGTTCCGGCGGCGACAACATCATCTGGGGCTCGTCGCTTGTCCTTGGCAACCGCCTCGCCGGTGAACACGGTGGGCTCGCCGGCGCGTTGGGTGCGGCCGGCGCCGCGGGACTTTAGCCATGAGCGACTTCCCCGCGAACTCCGGCAACGAGTCGACCGACCGGTGGCCCGGCCTGCCGCCGGCGCTGCTGCTGCGAAACTGGCGCAACCTGCCGCCGATCCTCAAGGGGCTCGGCGTCGTTCTTCGCGAAGTGGAGCCCGGCGATGCAGGCGCACTGCTGGCCCTGCTGTCACGTGACGAGATCGCGCAGGTGATTGCGCCGCCGCCGCAGTCGGCCCCGACTGCGAGGCTGAAGCGAACGCGCATCGACGCCGCGCGGGTCGAGCGGCTCGAGGGCCGCGGCATCTGCTTCTCGGTTCTGCCCGAGCGGCGCTCGGAGCCGGTCGGGCTGTTCCGCGTGCGCGAGCTCGAACGCGGCTTCGGGTCTGCGGAGTGGGAGTTCGTGCTGTCTCCGGAACACTGGGGTGACGGACTGTTCTTCGCGGCGGCGCCGGCGGTCGTGGATTTTTCGTTCGACGTGCTGGGGGTCCATCGTCTCGAAGCCCGCGCGGCCGTGCACAACGGCGTGGCAACGGCGCCCTGCGGAAGATCGGCGCAGTACAAGAGGGTGTGCTGCGCCGTCGCTGCAACAGGAGGAAGGTTGGGCGGACCAGGCGCTCTGGACGCTCATCGCCGACGACTGGCGCGCGGACGGGCGCGGCGTGACTAAGGATGAAGGATGAAGGACGAAGCTCTCCGTCTCGTCCCTCGTCCTTCGTCCTTGTTACGATCCGAGTGCGCCTCTCCGATTTCGACTTCTCCCTCCCCGAACAGCTGATCGCGCAACAGCCGTCGCCCGAGCGCGGCGCCTCGCGTCTTCTCGTCGTCGATCGGGCCAGCGGCACGTGGACCGATCGCGTCATCGCGGACCTTCCCGACCTGCTGGCTCCCTCCGACCTGCTCGTCGTCAACAACTCGCGCGTCGTGCCTGCGCGCCTGCTCGGCCGACGCGAGCCCAGCGGGGGTCAGGTCGAGTGCCTGCTGCTGCATCAGATCGACGACGAGCGATGGGACGTGCTGATGCATCCCGGGCAGAAGATGAAACCGGGCACGCGCGCCCGGTTTGGCGAGCCACCTGCCCGACTCGAAGCCGAAGTCCTCGCGCAGCACACGTTCGGCCGCCGGACGGTTCGACTCTGGTCGTCGCACGACGGCACCGTCGCCGAGGTCGTCGACGCCATCGGCCACATGCCGTTGCCGCCGTACATCAAGCGCGACGACAGCCTGGCGGATCGCGAGCGATACCAGACGGTGTACGCCAGCCGGCGTGGATCGGTGGCCGCGCCCACGGCGGGGCTTCACCTCACCGACGGCGCTGCTCGAGCGGCTGGAGCTGCGCGGGGTTGGCCGGTCAGAGGTGACGTTGCATGTCGGTTACGGCACTTTCCAGCCCGTGCGAACCGACGTCGTTGAGGAGCATCGGCTCCATCCGGAGCCGTTCGCGATCGAGCCACAGCCGCCGGCACCATCGCGATGGCTCAACGCGAGGGCCGGCGCATCGTCAGGGTCGGCACCACCACGACGCGGACGCTTGAAGCCGTGGCCGCCGAGCATGGCGGGATGGTCTGCCAGGCCTCGGGCGAGGCGTCGCTGTACATCTATCCAGGATTTCGCTTTCAGGTGGCTGGGGGCCTGCTGACCAACTTCCACCTGCCGAAGTCGTCGTTGCTGCTGCTGGTGTGCGCGTTTGCGGGAACCGAGCTGACGCTGGCGGCCTATCGGCACGCCATTGCCGAGGAGTACAGGTTCTACAGCTACGGGGATGCGATGCTAATCCTGTAATTGCAGATTGCAGATTGCAGATTGCAGATTGCAGATTGCGGGATTACGCGGATTCCTCGGATTCGATCAGCGCCGCGGCCAGTAGCGGGATCAGCAGCTCGTGGTGGCCGACGAGGGAGTAGCCGCGGCCGATGCCGGCGGTGGGGCGAGACACGACGTTGGTCTGAGGGCGATAGAGCCGGACGAAGTCGATGTTCACGGTCGTCAGGCCGGTAAGGCGGTCTGCCCTGGTTGCGGGCGAGCGCCACGGCCTTCAGGAAGACTTCGGGAAGCACGACGGCAGAGCCGCAATTCAGATAGACGCCGCCGTCGAGTCGCGCGACGTTGGACACGAAGTACCGGAAATCGCGCAGGCTGCCTTCGCCAAGCGCCGCGCCCGAGGCGGCAGGGTGCATGTGGATGATGTCGGTGCCGATTGCGACGTGCACGGTCAGGGGGATGCCGAGCTCGGCGGCGGTGGCCGCCACGCTGAGGTCCGCATGGGGCGCACGCGACTGGCGGAGGTACGCGCCGAACGGCCTGTCCGATGCCCTGGCCGCGGCGCCGACCCACGTCCGGCGGCGTCGGATCGCGCGATTCAGCAGGGTCCCGGTTTCCTCCGCCAATGCCGAACGGCTCACGGCGTGAATTGAGGGTAGGAGGTAGTCTGACGGAGGTGTTTCTGAGAGGTGGCGCTGGCGGAAAACAGGGACACGTTGAGCGGGGGCACGACGGTGAGCGTCGACTAAGTGCGGCGTGCCGGCCGCAGCCGACGTCGTCGCTAGTGCGACTCGCGGCATCGGTCCGGGTTCTCGCTCGTCGCCGTCACGAAATTCTGACCCGCCCGGCCGAAGCGCCTCGTCGACATCCTCGGAGGTCGAGCCGGCAAGAGCTATCTCGAAATCGTGGATGATCCCGGCGCCGTTTGTGGCGAGGGCCGACACGAAACCGCGGCGCATCAGGTCTATGAGGAGCCGGCGACAAGCCGGTCTTGAGCACGTGCGCGCCGAATCCCCAGATGATTCCCCCGCCGGAGCGCCTGGCCTCCACGAGCCGTTCGACGACGGCGCGGAAGTCCCCCGCCGCGAGGATGCGCGGCAGGCTGTCCAGCCAGCCGCTCACGCCGTCGCCGCGGCGATAGGGCCTGGCGAAATCCTCGGCCCGGGCCTTGCTCTGACGCGTGGAAAGCGGGTAGGTCCGGACGCCCGACAGGTCGAATTCCTCGTAGGGGAAGATCACGGGGGCATCAGATTAGGGTCAGCGGGCTCGCGCCTGGGCGCGACGCGAGGGCCCGTGGTACAATTGCCAATTCCGCCGGTGTAGCTCAGTTGGTTAGAGCACGCGGCTCATATCCGCGGAGTCCGGGGTTCAAGTCCCTGCACCGGCACCATTGTCATGGACCCCGAAGGAGCGCACTCTCCTTCGGGCCACTTCCTGAAGTACTGAAGCCGCGTCCCGAAGCCCGAGGCCTGGAGCCCGACGCCTGTCATGACCTCGCTTGCCGGACACATGCTGGCGACCATCCGGCGCCGGGCGCTCTGTCGCGACGGCGCGCGCGTGGTCGTCGCCGTCTCCGGCGGATCCGACTCGGTCGCGCTGGCGCTGTTGATGGCGGAGCTGTCGTCGACCGGCGTCGTTCACCTCGCAGGGCTGGCTCATTTGAACCACGGCCTGCGCGGCGCCGACTCGGATCGCGACGCCGAGTTCTGCGCCCGCCTGGCGGAAGACTGCGGGGTGGGCCTCGACGTCGAGCGCTGTGACGTCGCCGAAGTCGCCTCGGGGAGAGGCCGCTCGCTGGAAGAGGCGGCGCGCGAGGTGCGCTACGCGTTTCTCGAGCGCGTCAGGCAGCGGCGCCAGGCCGACGTCGTCGCTGTCGGGCATACGCGCGACGACCAGGCAGAGACCGTCCTGCTCCGCCTCGTGCGAGGCGCGGGGTCGCGCGGTCTGACCGCGATTCATCCACGCCGTCAGCACGTCATCCGGCCGCTCATCGATCTGCGCCGTGCCGACCTGATGGCGTACCTGGAATCGCACGGGCGCACCTGGAGGGTGGATGGCAGCAACCAGGATCGTGCGCGGCGGCGCAATCGCCTGCGGCATGACGTGCTGCCGGCCCTCGTGGCTTCGGAAGGCGACTCGGTGGTCAACGTGCTCGCGCGCACGGCCGAGATTGCCGGCGCCGACGAGGCGCTATTGGCCGCGCTGGCGCGTGATGCGCGGGCCAGGGTGCTGGCCGACGATGGCCCCGGGCTGCGGCTGAAGGTGGCCGCGCTTGCCGAGGAGCCGCTGGCGCTGCGGCGGCGGGTGGTGCAGTGGGCGCTGGCGCAGCTGTCGGACCGCGCGCCCGCGTTTGCTCATGTCGATGCCGCACTCCGGTTTCTCGAGCGCGGCCGGCCCGGTGTTCTTGCTCTCCCCGGGGGGCAATTGGAACTTTCCGGCGGGCAGGGGGTCTTATCAAGTAGGCCCCGTCCCCCAAGCGGCCCAACTTCCTTTGGATCCTGGCGGTATCGCTTGTGCATTCCAGGGGAATTGGTGGTGCCCGAGGCCGGAATCAGGCTCCGGGCCCTCCAGACGCTGGCCGAGATGGCAGGGTCCCCTGGCACGCGGGCCGCGATTCTGGACCTGCCGGCGCCTGCGGAAGGCCTGGTCGTCCGGGCCTGGCAGGCGGGCGACAGGATGCGTCTTCCGGGTGGTTCAGGCCGAAAGAAGGTACAGGACGTATTCGTCGACAGGAAGGTCGCCCCGAGCCGACCGCCACAAGGTGCCGATCGTGACCTCCTCCGACGGCAGCATCATCTGGGTCCTCGGGCACGCGCTGGCCGGGGGATTCGGCGTCACCGACGCCACCAAGTCCGTGGTAGTCTTGAGTTTCGAGCCGTTGGGAGGCAATTAGTGAACTCGACCTTGAAGAGCCTGCTGTTCTGGATGGTGCTGGTCGTGATTGGGGTCCTCGTCTGGAACTTCTCGACGCGGTTCCAGCGCAGCGACCAGGCCATCAGCTTCAGCACCTTCATGACCCAGGTCCAGTCCGGCCAGGTCTCCAGCGTCACGATCACCGGCAACGAGATTAACGGCGTCCTGAAGACGAACGACTCCTTCCGGACCCACGCGCCGACCCAGTACGAAGGCCTCGCCAACAAGCTGATCGAGGGCGGCGTCGTCGTCGTGGCCAAGGACCCGACGACCAGCCCGTGGGCGACCTTGCTCTACTCGTGGGCGCCCATCCTGCTGCTCATCGGCTTCTGGATCTTCTTCATGCGCCAGATGCAGAGCGGCGGAAACAAGGCCCTCTCCTTCGGCAAGAGCAAGGCGAAGCTGTCGAGCAGCTCGCAGAAGAAGGTGACGTTCAAGGACGTCGCGGGCGTCGACGAGGCGAAGGACGAACTGCAGGAGATCATCGAGTTCCTGCGCGAGCCTCAGAAGTTCCAGAAGCTCGGCGGCCGCATTCCCAAGGGCGTGCTGCTGATGGGCTCTCCAGGCACCGGCAAGACACTGCTCGCCCGCGCCGTGGCAGGCGAAGCCAACGTGCCCGTTTTTCTCGATCAGCGGCTCTGACTTCGTCGAGATGTTCGTCGGCGTCGGCGCCAGCCGCGTCCGCGACCTGTTCGAGCAGGGCAAGAAGAACGCGCCGTGCATCGTCTTCATCGACGAGATCGACGCCGTCGGGCCGTCACCGTGGCGCCGGCCTGGGCGGGGGGCACGACGAGCGGGAGCAGACGCTGAACCAGCTGCTGGTCGAGATGGACGGCTTCGAGAGCAACGAAGGCGTCATCCTGGTGGCCGCCACCAACCGCCCGGATGTCCTCGATCCGGCGCTGCTGCGTCCCGGCCGTTTCGACCGCCGCATCGTGGTCAACCGTCCGGACGTGAAGGGCCGCGAGGGCATTCTCGGGGTGCACACCAAGAAGATCCCGCTCAGCGACGACGTGGACATCACCATTCTGTCCCGCGCGACCTCGGGCTTCTCGGGTGCGGACCTGGCCAACCTGGTGAACGAAGCGGCGCTCAACGCCGCGCGCTACAACCAGAAGGTCGTCCGCATGGTGGACTTCGAGTTCGCCAAGGACAAGGTGCTGATGGGCGCCGAGCGGCGCTCGATGATCATCAGCGACGAGGAGAAGCGCGTCACCGCCATTCACGAGGCCGGCCACGCCGTGCTCGCCGTGAAGCTGCCGCACGCCGACCCGATCCACAAGGTCACGATCATCCCGCGCGGGATGGCGCTGGGCCTGACGATGCAGGTGCCGGTGGACGAGAAGCACAACTACTCGCGCGACTACCTGAACGACCGGATCGCGATCCTCCTGGGAGGTCGCATCGCCGAAGAGATCATGATCGGTCAGATCACGACCGGCGCCGGCAACGATCTCGAGCGCGCCACCGAGATGGCCCACAGCATGGTGTGCGAGTGGGGCATGAGCGACGCGATGGGGCCGCTCACCTTCGGCAAGAAGGAAGAGCAGATCTTCCTCGGCCGCGAGATCGCGCAGCGGTCGGACTACAGCGAGGACACGGCGCTTCGCATCGACCAGGAGGTCAGGCGCATCGTCACCGAGAGCTACCAGCGCGCGCTGCAGGTGCTGCAGGAACACCGCAGCGGCCTGCAGGGGCTGGCCGACGCGCTGCTGCAGCGCGAGGTGCTCGACGCCGACCAGGTGCATCGCATCATCGCCGGCCAGTCGCTCGACGAGCCGCCGACCTCCACGCCGCCGGCGCCGCCATCGGTCGTCGACGACCGCACGCGCAAGGAAACGCGCCCCGGCTTCGTGCCGCCGCTCGGCAATCCGATACCCCAGGAATAACGGTTCACGGGTTCATCGGGTTCACGGGTTCACAGGTTCTGGTTCACGGGTTCGGAACCCAGGAACCTTGGAACCCGTCGAACCTGTGAACCCGTGAACCTGTGAACCCGAGTTCCGAGAACCTGTTCAAGGTGAGTTCCGGGTTCGCTCCCCGCCGTTCCTACCTCGTTCCCCTTCCCGGCGAGCGATCGCTGCGCCTCGGCGAGCGAACGCTCGTGATGGGCATCTTGAACGTCACCCCCGATTCGTTCGCCGACGGAGGTCTGTGGACCGACCCGGCGCGGGCGGTGGACGCGGCGCTTCAGATGGAGGCCGACGGCGCCGACCTCATCGACATCGGCGGCGAGTCCACGCGGCCCGGCGCCGAGGCGCTGCCGCTCGACGTGGAGCTGGCGCGGGTGATGCCGGTCGTCGAGGCGCTGGCGCCGCGCCTTCGCGTGCCGATCTCGATCGACACCTACAAGGCGGAAGTCGCCAGCCGCGCCCTCGCGGCCGGCGCGGCCCTCGTCAATGACGTCAGCGCGCTAAGGTATGATTCGGCGCTGGCGCCCGTGGTCGCCGAGACCGGCGCCGCGCTGGTGTTGATGCACAACCGCGGCCGGTCGCGGCAGATGTACCAGGACGCGCGCTACCGTTCGGTCGTCGACGAGGTCGCCGCCGAACTGGCCGAACGGGTTGAGGCGGCCGTGGCGGCCGGCGTGGCCCGCGACCGCATCATCGTCGACCCTGGCCTCGGGTTCGCCAAGCTGGCCGAGCACAGTCTCGAGGTGCTGGCGCGCCTGCCGGAGCTCGCCAGACTCGATCGGCCGCTGCTGGCAGGGCCGTCGCGCAAGTCGTTTCTGAAGATCGGACTCGGCGATCGCGCGCCGGGAGACCGCGAGTGGGGCACTGCGGCGGCCGTTGCCGCCGCCGTGATGGGCGGCGCGCACATCGTGCGCGTCCACGCCGTGAAAGAGATGGCGGACGTCGTGCGCACGGTCGACGCAATACGCGACGCCGGACGAGCAACCTGATCGACCAACGGCAACCAGACCCAACCTGACCGAACCTGACGAACCGACAACCTGACTGAAGCCGACCGAACCGCTGCGATGAACTTCTCCTGGATCTCCGAGGCGCTGGGCCGGCCCCCGATTGGCTGGCGCGATGTGGTCGACATCGCGATCGTCTCGATCATCATCTACGAGGTGCTCACGCTCATCCGCGGCACGCGTGCCGCGCAGATGGCCGTCGGTGGCGCACTGGCGGTCGGGCTGTTCTACGTGTCGCGACTGGCCGAGCTCGAGACCGTGAACTGGGTAATCCGCAACCTGATCGGCTACGTCGTCTTTGCGGCGATCGTGCTGTTTCAGTCCGACATCCGCCGCGCCCTGGCGCACCTGGGCCGCGCGCCATTCTTCCGCTATCTCGCCAAGGGCGAGACGGTGGACGAGACGGTCGAAGAGATAGCCGTGGCCGCGCAGATGCTGTCGAGCCAGCGCACCGGCGCCATCATCGCCATCGAGCGTCAGATTGGCCTGCGCAACTACGCCGAGGGCGGCATCCCCCTGGACGCGCAGATCAGCTACGACCTGCTGGTGACGATCTTTCAAAACGGCACGCCGCTCCACGACGGCGCCGTGATCATCCAGGAGAATCGCGTCGCGGCGGCCGCCTGCTTCCTGCCGCTGACCGTGAATCCTCGGCTCAGCAAGGACCTTGGCACGCGCCATCGCGCAGCCATCGGCCTCACCGAAGAAAACGACGCCGTCGCGGTCGTGGTATCCGAGGAGACCGGGTGGGTCTCGGTCGTGCTCGAGGGCCGTATCGAGCGCAACCTGACGCCGGACCGGTTGCGCGCGCGCCTGCGTCAACTGCTGCGGCCGCGTCGCCGTGGCGAGCCGTCGCCCTCCGGCCTCGAGGGCGCCTGACATGCGGCCTCGCATCTTCCGGAACTTCGGCACCAAGGTGCTGTCCATCGGGCTGGCCGCGTTGCTGTGGGGCGTCGTGGCGGGGCAGCGCGAAGCCGAGCGCTCCTTGCGGGTGCCGCTCGAGTATCGCAACATCCCGCCGGAGCTCGAGATGCTCGGCGAGCCGGAGTCGCTGGTCGACGTTCGCGTCCGCGGCAGCAGCGGCGTGCTGGGCGAGCTGCGCGGCGCCGACCTGGTGGCGGTGCTCGACCTGCGAAGCGCTCGTCCGGGCCGCCGCCTGTTCCACTTGCTGCCCGGCGACATCGCCGTGCCTGCCGGCGTGAAGGTGTTGCAGGCCACGCCGTCCACCTTGTCGCTCACCTTCGAGGCCTCGGCCGTTCGGACGGTGCCCGTTGTGCCGGATCTCGACGGCGAGCCCGGACCGGGCTTCATCGTGGGGCGCGTCACCACGGTGCCGGCCACCGTCGAGGTGATCGGCCCCGCCTCCGCCGTCCAGAAGGTCACCGAAGCGACGACCGAGCCAGTGGACATCACTGGCGCCACCAGTCCCGTCCGCGACACGGTGACGATCGGGCTGCCCGATACGATCGCGCGCCTGCGCAATCCGCAAAGCGGCCTGGTGACGATCGAAATCGCTCCTGCGCCAGTGGAGCGGACGCTCGACCGCGTGCCCGTCGGCCTGCGCGGGCTGGCGCCAGGGCGTCGGGCGACGCTGAGGCCGGACAAAGTCAGCGCGACCGTGCGAGGCGCAAACTCGGCGGTGTGCTGGCCTCACGGCCGCCGGAGTCGAGCTCTACGCAGACCTGTCGGGGCTCAATCGCGGGCGCTACAATCTTCCCGTGCGCTACCAGTCCTCTCGGCGATGTGACCATCACGCGCGTCGAGCCCGCAAACCTCGACGTCACGATCCGCTGATGGCGCCTCGCCTGTTCGGCACTGACGGTGTGCGGGGGCACGCCGGCACAGTGG
The DNA here is from genome assembly GCA_963818215.1 of Vicinamibacteria bacterium. Taxonomy (GTDB): domain Bacteria; phylum Acidobacteriota; class Vicinamibacteria; order Vicinamibacterales; family JAENWD01; genus JAENWD01. The sequence continues at coordinate 284,428 of CAWFRL010000021.1, forward strand.
CCCCTCGACCCGGCGACCGTGCGCCGCCTCGGCGCTTCAATCGTGCGTGTGCTCGACCCGTCGGCCGGACCCGCCCGCCTGCTCATCGGACGCGACACGCGCGAGTCCGGTGCCTGGATCGAACGCGAGCTCGCGCATGGCGCCCAGCTGTCCGGCGCCACCGTCGTCGCCGCCGGCGTGCTGCCGACGCCGGCCGTGGCGTACCTCACGCGCGCGAGCGAGGTCACGCTGGGCGCCGTCATCTCGGCGTCGCACAACCCGTTCGAAGACAACGGCATCAAGGTCTTCTCCGGCGGCGGCCAGAAGTTCACCGAGGAGCTCGAACGCCGCGTGGAGGAGGCGATTGCCGACAGCAGCTGGTCTGTCGAGGCCGGCGACGCCCCGAGGCTTGCGGCCACGGACCTGACGGGCCGCTACCGCGGTCACCTGCGCGAGGTCCTGGCCGACGTCGGGGCCTTGCGTGGGGCGAGGGTCGTCGTCGACTGCGCCAACGGCGCGACCACCAGCGTGGCCCCGCAGGTCTTCGCCGACCTGGGATTCGACGTCGACCTGATCGGCGCCTCGCCCGACGGACGCAACATCAACCTGGGCTGCGGCTCGACGCATCCCGAGGCGATGGCGGCGCGCGTGGTCGAACGCGGCGCGATTGCCGGTGTGGCGTTCGACGGCGACGGCGACCGCGCGATCCTGGCCGACGAGCACGGCCGGCTGGTCGATGGCGACGGCGTGATGCTGATGTGCGCGCGGCAGATGAAGGCGGAAGGGCGTCTGCGCGGGAACACGGTGGTCGCCACCGTCATGAGCAACATCGGGCTCGAGCTGGCGCTGTCGGAATCCGGCATCGCGCTTCGTCGAACGCAGGTCGGCGACAAGTACGTGATGGAGGAGATCGTGCGCGAGGGCTTCTCGCTCGGCGGCGAGCAGTCCGGCCACGTGATCTTCTCCGACTACCTGTTCACCGGCGACGGGCTTGCGACGGCGTTGAGCGTCCTGCGTGTGATGGCCACCACCGGCAGGTCGCTTTCGTCGCTGGCCAGCGAGCTGGTGACCTATCCGCAGGTGCTGGTGAACGTCCGCGTGCGCGAGCGGCACGATCTGGCCTCGGTGCCGGCGATCGCCGAGGTCATGGCGCGCGTGGAATCGGGACTGGTCGGCCACGGCCGCCTGCTGGTCCGCTACTCGGGCACCGAGCCGCTGCTGCGCATCATGCTCGAAGGCCGCGACAGCGAGGAGATCGCGGCGTGGGCCGAGGAGATCGCCGCAGGTGGTGACACGGGAACTGGCGTGACCAAGCTGTCGGTCAACGTCAACAAGGTCGCCACGATCCGCAACTCGCGCGGCGGGTCGGTGCCATCGGTGCTCGACGCCGCCGGCGTCGCCGTGGACGCTGGCGCGCACGGCATCACCGTGCACCCGCGGGCCGACGCGCGCCACATCACCTTCAAGCGATGTCGAAGCGCTGGCCGACGTCCTGGCGCCGATGCGCGGGCGCGTCGAGTTCAACATCGAAGGCGATCCGCGGCCCGATCTGCTGGACCTGGTCCGTCGCATCAGGCCCGACCAGTGCACGCTGGTGCCCGTGGTGCCGGGCGAAGTGACCAGTCAGGCAGGATGGCCCTCCACGACGCCGCGCGACGCGTTTCGCGCGGTCGTGGACGACCTGAAGGCGCACGGCGTCCGCGTGAGCCTGTTTGTCGACGCCGAGCCGTCGGCGATCGACTGGGCCGCCGAGATGGGCGGCGATCGCGTCGAGCTCTACACCGAGCCCTTTGCGAAGGCCTTCGCGCATGGCGAAGCCGCCGCCACCGCCAGCTTCCATCGCTTCGCGGAGGCCGCCCGGCACGCACACGACCGGGGCCTTGGCGTCAACGCAGGCCACGATCTCGACTTGAACAACCTCGCGCTGTTTCGCACGCTGCCGCACCTGGCCGAGGTGTCCATCGGGCACGCGATCATCAGCCGCGCGCTGTTTGTCGGGCTCGCGCGCACCGTGCGCGAGTACCTCGCCGTGCTGCGCGGAGAGCAGGCGTGAGGCGTCGCTCTCCTCCTGGCCGTCGCGTTCGCGTGGTTCGCCTGCGGTGCCGCCGGGCTCGAGGCTGCCGAGACCATTGCCCTCCGCACGTCGGACGGCACGGCCCTGTCGGCCGTCTGGCATGCGCCGGCCCGCACGGCGCCCGCGGTGCTGCTCGTGCACATGCTCAGCCGCAGCCACGCCGAGTGGGATCTCGACTGCCCAGGCGCTCAGCGTCTCCGGATTTGGCGTGCTGGCGCTCGACCTGCGCGGCCATGGCGCCTCGGAAGGCAACAGCGGCGCCCTGGGATCGATGCAGCAGGACGTCCAGGCGGGCCTCGACTGGCTCAAGACGCGTCAGGACGTCCTCGCCGGCCGGCTCGGCATCGCCGGCGCGTCGCTGGGCGCGTCGCTCGCGGTGCTGGCCGCCGCCGCCGATCCGACGGTTCGTTCAATCGCGCTGCTGTCGCCGGCCGCCGAGTACCGCAGCCTGCGCTGCGACGCCGCCATGCGCCGGTATGCCGAACGCGCAGGCGCGGTGATGCTGGTCGCCTCGACCGGCGATCCCTATGCGTTGCGCTCCGCGCACAACTTCGAGGCGATGGCGACCGGACCACGCGATCTGCGCGTCGTCGACGGCACCAACGCCCATGGGACCGCGCTGCTGAGCGTGCGGCCGGACCTGGTCACCAGCCTTGTGGACTGGTTCCGAAGGTCGCTGCTATGATCGGAATTTCCGGTTCGACATGAAGCCCGATTCCATCGCGTTCGCCCTGGCCGGCATGGTCTTCGGCCTGCTGGCCGGGTGGGTCATCGGCGCGCAATATGCGACCACGCGAGCCGTGCCGCTTGCCAGCGTGGCGCCGGCCGCCCCGGCCGCCGTCCAGCAGGCGCAGCCGCCAGCGCCGCCGCCCCTGAACGAGGCCGACGTCGAAAAGTACCGCAAGCTCGCCGAGGCCGACCCGACCAGCGTGGCCCCGCGCGTGGCGCTGGCCAACCTGTACTTCGACGCCGAGCGCTACAGCGACGCCGTGAAGTGGTACGAGGACGCGATGAAGCTCGACGCACGCAACGCCGACGTCAGCACGGACCTGGGCGTCAGCTACTACTACTTGAACCAGCCCGATCGCGCGTTGCAGCAGTTCGCGCACTCCCTGGCGGTCAATCCCAAACACACCAAGACGATGCTGAACCTGGGCATTGTCCGGGCTTTTGGCAAGCAGGACCTGGAGGGCGCCTCCAAGGCCTGGCAGCAGGTCGTCGAGATCGCCCCGGCCAGCCCCGAAGGCCAGGCCGCCAAACGCGCGCTCGACGCGATGAAGAACGCGCACCCCGCCGTGGCGGGTCAGGCGCCTGGCACCTAGGGCTGAGACGGTCATGAACTGGATCGTCCGCTTCATCCTCTTCTCGCTGCTCATCGCGCTGGTCGTCCGCGCCGCCCTTCGCTTCTTTGCCGGCATCGTCGAGGGCGCATCAGGCGGCGGCGCTCGCAGCGCGAGCCCGGCCCCGACCAGGATGGTGAAGGACCCGGTGTGCGGCACCTACGTCGTGCCCAGCAAGGCGTTGACCGCCTCGCGGGACAACCAGACCGCCTGGTTCTGCTCGCCCGAATGCCAGCAGGCCTGGCAGCGCCGCTGAGGCGCCAGACATGGCTGACGTCTCGCTCGACCAGCTCAAGGCCGACATCGTCGAAGTCGGCCGTCGTCTGTACGCGCGCGGGTTCGTCGCCAGCAACGACGGCAACATCACGATCCGCATCGCCGACGATCGCCTTCTCACGACACCCAAGAGCGTCTCGAAGGGGTTCATGACCCCGGAGATGATGGTGATCGTCGATCTGGACGGCAGGAAAGTCGCCGGCTCGCGCGACGCGTCGAGCGAGCTGAAGATGCACCTCGAGGTCTATCGCCAGCGCTCGGATGTCAGGGCCGTCGTGCACGCCCACCCGGCGCTGGCGACCGGGTTTGCCGTGGCAGGCATCCCGCTCGATCGCGCCGTGCTGGCGGAGGTCATCTGCACCCTGGGCAGCATCCCCATCGCCGAGTACGCGACGCCGTCGACGCAGGAGCTGCCCAACGCGGTGCGTCAGTACATCAAGGCGCACGACGGCCTGCTGCTGGCCAATCACGGCGCGCTGACCGTCGGCGCCGACGTCTTTGCCGCGTACTACAAGATGGAGACCATCGAGCACTTCGCCAAGATCAGCCTGACGGCTCGCCTGCTCGGCGGCGAACGGCTGATCTCGCAGGAAGAAGTGCTGAGGCTTCAGAGCCTGCGCGGCCTGTACGGCATCGCCGCACCGGCGCCCATCTGCCTCGACGACGACGTGAGCGGGGGTGGTGGCGGTGTGGTCGATGCGACCTGTCAGGTGGTGCGGTCGCCGGATGCGCCTGGCTCGCGTCTGGTGCCCGATCCGGCCAGCGGCGTGGCCTTTGGCAGCCGCGATCGCGCGCCGGGAGACGACGAGGAAATTCGGTTAACATACCGCGAGCTGGCGGCCCTCATCGAGGACGCCGTGCAGAAGCTGCGGTAAGCAGGAGGAACTCATGGGTGAGGCGCTGGGAATGGTCGAAACCAAGGGGCTGGTCGCCATGATCGAGGCGGCAGACGCCATGGTGAAGGCCGCCAAGGTCACGCTGGTTGGCTGGGAGAAGATCGGCGCAGGCTACGTGACCGCCATCGTGCGCGGCGACGTGGCCGCCGTGAAGGCGGCCACCGACGCCGGCGCGGCCGCCGCGCGTCGCGTCGGCGAGCTGGTCTCGGTGCACGTCATCCCGCGTCCGCACGCCAACCTCGAAGACGCGCTGCCGATCGGCAAGAGCACGAAGTAGCGACCGTGCGGAGGGCCGAACGTTCATGTTCGGGCCTGTCCACGTCGAGCTCCTCATGCTCCTTGCCAAGATCATCGGGACCGTCGTCGCGACGCGGAAGGACCCGCGCCTCGAGAGCCAGAAACTGCTGCTGGCCAGGCCCGTGGACCCGTCCGGCAAGATCGACGGCGGCTTTCTCGTGGCCGTGGACACCGTCGATGCCGGGGTCGGCGAGACCGTGTTGATCGTCAGCGGCAGCTCGGCGCGCATGGCGTCGGGCATGAAGGACTGCCCGGTCGACGCGGCCATCGTCGGCATCGTCGATCAGGTCGAAGTCAGCGGCTAGTCATGCAGGTGGCCCTCGTCATCGGCGACGTCGTGGCGACACGCAAGGACGCGGCGCTGTCGGGCATGACGCTGCTGGTGCTGCAGCCGCTCGACGCGGCGGGGCAGCCGGTGGGCCGGACGCTGGTCGCGGCGGATGCGGCTGGCGCCGGGGTCGGCGAGCAGGTGTTCTTCGTCCGTGGCCGCGAGGCCGCCTTTCCGTTCTACCCGGTCGAGGCGCCGGTCGACGCCGCCATCGTCGGCATCGTGGATCACTGGTCGGCCGAAGGCGCCCCGGCGCCGGCGAGCCAGGCGTGATCGTCGGCCGCGTGGTCGGCCCGCTGGTCGCCACCCAGAAGCACCGGAAGTTCGAAGGCAGCAAGTTGTTGCTGGTGCAGCCGCTCGGCGAGGGCGATGACGCCTCGCGGGCCGGCGCTTGCTGGCGGTGGATACCGTCGGCGCCGGCGTCCACGAGAAAGTGCTGCTCGTGCTGGACGGCAGGGCCGCCGGCGATGCGATGCAGAAGAAGGCCGCGCCCGTCGACGCGGCGATCGTGGGCATCATCGACTACGTCGACATCCCGTCATGACCGACGAGGAAATCCGGACCATCGTCCGGCAGGTGCTCGCTGCGCGAGGCGGCCGCACCGATGCCCGCCGGGGCACCCGCACGCGTCCCCCACGCAAGCTTCGTGCGCCTGCACATGGTGGTCCCCACCGAGCCCGGCAGCCCATGCGTCATCGAGCCCGCCGTCACCTGCAACAACTGCGGCTACTGCCTGTCTCACGGGCACTGACCAGAATTGCAGATTGCAGATTGCAGATTGCAGATTTGGAATCTCGAGAATTTCGTAATCTGCAATCTGCAATCTAAAATCTGCAATTGACGATGTCTTCTGTCCTCATCACCCGCCGTCTCCCTGGCGCTTCCGTTGCCCGCCTGGCGGCCCACCACGAGGTGGACCTGCACGCAGGCGAGTTGCCGCTGTCTGCCGAAGAGCTGCACGAGCGGCTCGAAGGCAAGGCGGGCGTCGTCGTCCTGCTGGGGGGCCGCATCGACCGCGCGGCCATCGATGCCGCCGGGCCCTCGTTGAAGGTCATCGCCAACGTCGCCGTCGGCTACGACAACCTCGACGTGGCGTACGCCGTCTCGAAGGGCATCGTCTGCACGAACACCCCGGACGTGCTCACCGACGCGACGGCCGATCTCACCTGGGCGCTGATCCTGGGCATCACGCGCCGGCTCGGCGAAGGCGAGCGACATGTTGCGAGCGGGCGCGTGGAAGGGCTGGGGCTTCGACTTCATGCTCGGCGGCAGCCTTGCCGGCAAGCTGCTGGGCATCGTCGGCGGCGGGCGCATCGGACGGTGCCGTGGCCACCCGCGCGGCAGCCTTCGGGATGCGCGTCGCCGTGAGCAGCCGCCGCGACCCGCAGTGGCCCGGCGTCGAGTTCATGGGGTTCGACCGGCTGATTTCAAGCGCCGACGTCATCTCGCTGCACGTCCCGTTGACGCCTGAGACGCGTCACCTGATCGACCGCAAGGCCCTGACGCGGATGAAGCGGTCGGCGTATTTCATCAACACGACCCGTGGCCAGGTCGTCGACGAGGCGGCGCTGGCGTGGGCGCTCGGCGAGCACCTCATTGCCGGCGCCGCGCTCGACGTCTACGAGCGCGAGCCCGAAGTGCATCCCGACCTGCTCGGGCTGGAGAACGTCCTGCTGTCGCCGCACCTGGGCAGCGCCACACGCGAGACGCGAAAGGCCATGGCCGACCTGGCCATCGACAACGTGCTGGCAGTGCTCGGCGGCCAGCCGCCGCTGACGCCGATCAAGTAGCCATGGCCAAGACGCACGAAGTCCGCCGCAATCCGCGAATCCCACTCGTCAATCGTCAATCGTCAATCGTCAATCGACAAGCCCCCGTCGAGCCCGTGATGCGCGGGCTCTCCCTGGCCATCGACGGCATGGAGCTGCCGGCGATCGAGAAGATCTCGGAGTCCCAGGCCGAGGATCCGTTTCAGGTCCTGATCGCGACGCTGCTGTCTGCGCGCACGCAGGATGCCACGACGCTGGCGGCTTCGACGCGCTTGTTCCGTCGCGCTCGGACGCCAAGGACCATGGCGAAGTTGTCGGTGAAAGAGATCGAGCAGCTGATCTACCCGGTGAGCTTCTACCGCAACAAGGCGCGCTTCGTGAAGGGCACCTGCGAGGCGCTCGTGCGCGACCACGGCGGCCAGGTGCCGACCAGCCTCGACGAGATGGTGACGCTGCCCGGCGTGGGCCGCAAGACGGCCAACCTCGTGATGATCCTCGCGTATCGCAGCCAGCGGAACATCTGCGTGGACACGCACGTGCACCGCATCGCCAACCGCTTCGGCTGGGTGAAGACGACGGCTGCCGGAGGAGACGGAGCTGGCGCTGTACGAGTCCACCGACGCGCGCTGGTGGCCCTACATCAACCTGTACCTGGTGACGTGGGGGCAGAACGTGTGCAGGCCCGTGTACCCGCGCTGTGGCGACTGCACGATCTCGGCGGTCTGTCCTAGAATTGGCGTGGAGAAGGTAGGGAAGAGCCGCTCATGACTGGCTACTCGTTCGCCGTTGTCGTCGCCCTCGTCGCCGCTCCCACTGGGAACCATGGCGCAGGCGCCGACGGCGAAGCCCAACCTGCCGCACCCAAGCCCAAGGCCACGGTCGGCGACGCCCGCGCCGGCGCAGCCGACGCCTGGCGCCGGTCCCGTGATCGTCGTCGAGACGACGAAGGGGACCTTCGAGTTCGAGACCTATCCGAACGAGGCGCCGCGGACGGTGGAGCACATCCTCGCGCTGGTGAAGAAGAACTTCTACAACGGCCTGCGCTTTCACCGCGTCGAGCCCGGGTTCGTGATTCAGGTCGGCGACCCCAACACGCGCGACTACACGAAGAAGGCCCTGTGGGGCACCGGCGGCAGCGGCACGCCCGTGGGCCTGTCGGAACTGTCGCGCAAGCGTCTGCACGTGAAGGGCGCGGTGGCGATGGCCCACTCGGGCAACCCCGCCAAGGCCGACGCGCAGTGGTACGTGACGCTCAATGCCGTGCCACGGCTCGACGGCAAGTACGTCGTGTTCGGCCGCGTCATCAACGGGCTCGACGTCACCACGCAGATTCGCGTGGGCGACATCATTCGAAAAATGTCCGTGAAGCCGTAAACGGCGCCACCTCCACCAGCCCCTCCAGTTCGGGATAGCGCTCCAGCATCTCCGGTGGATACGTGCCCGTGATCGGCTCGCCGGTCAGGTGCTTGAGCACGACGGCGTTGACCACCGCCTTGGATGCGAAGTGGTTGTTCAGGAACAGATAGGCCTTCCTGACGATCGCCTTGGTGGCGACGGCGGTCTCGGCAATCGGCTTGAGCTCGTCGGCCGAGTACAGGTAGTTGTAGCGGTCTTCGGCCACGTCGTGGTGCCACCACTGCGCGGCGTTGCGGCCGTGCAGCCGCAGGTAGGCGATGGCCTCCTGGTTGGGCAGGCCGTTTTGCCGAATCGAGAACCGGAACTTCGGCTCGTCGATCTGGGTCCACGCGGCGCGATGACGTTCGAGCAGCGTCAGCGTCTCGCCGTGGCGGTCGCTCCAGGTCTTGTGCCGCAGCTCCACCGCGACCGGGTACTCGGCAAACGTCGCCAGCAGCCAGTCCAGATACTCGCGGTTGGCGGGCGTGTCGTGAAAGCTGGGCGGAAACTGCGCCAGCAGCGCGCCGAGACGGTCCCGGCACGGCCAGCGGCTCGAGGCCATCCTTGAAGCGGCCGACGTCGGCCGCGGTCACCCTGGCCAGCGCCGCCAGCACGTCGGCGGACTGGTCGGGCAGATCCGCCAGCGCCGCCTTCTTGTACATCTCCGGGATGGGTGAACTGCTGGTGCAGCTTCAGGCAGAACTCGAAGCCGGCCGGCGTGCGCTCGGCCCACTTGCGGGTGGTCTCCGGGGTCGGCGGCCCGTAGAAGCTCGAGTTCACTTCAACCGTATCGAAGTGCTCGGCATACCAGGTCAGCTCGTCGAAGCCGGGCATCGACGACGCGCGCCCCTTGCGCGGCGGGTAGAACACGCCGTTCCAGGTGCCCTTGCCGGACGGATAGCTCCAGCCTGACGTGCCGATTCGCAGGCTCACGGTAGACAGATTCGTCAGTCGGTCGCGAGCCGAACCGAGCCGTGTTGACCGTCAACGAGATCTTCCACTCCATCCAGGGCGAGTCCACGTACGCCGGACGCCGCTGCGTCTTTGTCCGGCTCACCGCCTGCGACTTGCGCTGTTCGTGGTGCGACACGCCGTACGCGTTCCATGAGGGGCGCAAGATGTCGCTCGACGACATCCTGGCCGAAGTCGAACGTCACGACTGCGATATCGTCGAGCTCACCGGAGGCGAGCCGCTGCTGCAGAAGGAGGTCTACCCCCTGATGCAGCACCTGCTCGACCGTGGCCAGACCGTGCTCATCGAAACCGGCGGACACGTCAGCCTCGAGCAGGTTCCTCCGGCGGTGCACACCATCATGGACGTGAAGTGCCCGGGCAGCGGCGAGGCACACACGACAGACTGGGAGAACCTGGACCGGCTCGACGCCAACGACGAAGTGAAGTTCGTCATCAAGGACCGCGCCGACTACGACTACGCGTGCGACGTCCTGCGCCGGCATGCCCTGCACGACAAGGTCGCCGCCGTGCTGTTTTCTCCGGTGCACGGCGTGCTCGACCCGAAGACGTTGAGCGAATGGGTGCTGGCCGACCGGCTGCCGGTCCGCGTGCAGCTCCAGGTGCACAAGTACATCTGGAGCCCGGAGACGCAGGGGCGTGTAGAGGCGACGAGTGACGCGGCTGACGAGTGACGACTGGCACTGATGACACCAGAGCACGGGCGTACGTCGAGTCGCGTCATGCTCCTGTCCGGCGGCCTCGATTCGTACACGGCGGCGGCGGTCCTGAAGGCCGAGGGCTTCGACCTGTACGCGCTCAGCGTCCGCTACGGCCAGCGGCACGTCGTCGAGCTCGACGCCGCCCGTGCGGTTGCCGGCGCCCTGGGCGTCAAGCGTCATCTCGAGCTGGCGATCGACTTGTCGAAGGTCGGCGGTTCGGCGCTGACCGCCGACATCGACGTGCCCAAGGACCGCGCGCTCGACGCGTCGATTCCCGTCACCTACGTGCCCGCGCGAAACACTGTCTTCCTGTCGCTGGCGCTGGCATGGGCCGAGGCGCTTGGCGCCGCCGACATCGGCATCGGCGCCAATGCGCTCGACTATTCCGGCTATCCCGACTGCCGGCCGGAATACCTGCGTGCCTTCGAGACGATGGCGAATCTGGCGACGAAGGCCGGTGTGGAAGGGCAGCGCCTGCGCATCCACGCGCCGCTTCTGGCGATGACGAAGGCCGAGATCATCCGGCGGGGCCTCGAACTCGGCGTGGACTACCGCCTCACGCACAGCTGCTACGATCCCGATTCAGTCCGGCCGGCCCTGCGGCCACTGCGACAGCTGCGTGCTCAGGGCAAAAGGCTTCGCCGAAGCCGGTCTCGCCGACCCGGCGCTGGCGTGAACAGAGCAACCAGACCAACCCGACCAACCCGACCCAACCTGACCCAACCCGATCAACCCGTGTCCAACCGCCTCTATTACACCGACAGCCATCTGACCGACGTTCGAGGCTCAGCGTCATCGAGTCCGGCGGGCTGAACGGCCGTCCCTTCGTCGTGCTCGACCAGTCCGCGTTCTATCCCACCACCGGCGGCCAGCCTCACGACACGGGCACGCTGAGCGATCGGCGGGTCGTGGACGTCATCGAGCGCGAGTCCGACGGGGCGGTCCTTCACGTGCTGGACGCGCCGCTTGCCGCCGGCGCGCAGGTGTCGGGGCGCGTGGACTGGGCGCGGCGGCTGGATCACATGCAGCAGCACACCGGGCAGCACGTGTTGTCGGCGTCGTTCGTGCGGCTGTTCGAGATCCCGACGGTCAGTTTCCACCTGGGCACGGAACTGTCGACGATCGACTTGACCGGCACGCCCGGCGCCGAGGTCATCGCTCGGGCGGAAGACGAGGCCAATCGGGTCGTGTGGGAGAACCGGCCCGTGTCGATTCGGTTCGTCGGCGCCGAGGAGGCCGCGAACGCTGCCGCTGCGCAAGGAGCCGGTCCGCGGCGGCACGCTGCGCCTGATCGAGGTCGAGGACTTCGACCTGTCCGCCTGCGGCGGCACGCACGTCACCCGCACCGGCGCCATCGGCATCATCGCGGTCCAGGCGCTGGGAGCGCTACAAGGGCGGCACGCGCGTGTCGTTTGTCTGTGGCGGCCGTGCCCTCGCACAGTTCCGAGCCTCCCGCGATGTCGTTGCCAGCGCGGTCCGCCAGCTCTCGATCCAGCCATCCGAACTGCCCGACGCCGTCGCACGGTTACAGGGCGAGTCCCGCGAGCTTCGTCAGCAGGCGCGCGCGCTGGCCGAGCAGCTCGCCACGTATGAGGCTGAGGGGCTCGCACGCGGCGCTGAAGATGTCGGCGGCACGCGCGTGGTGTGTCGCGTCGTCGAAGGGCGCGACGCTGCCGGGCTCAAGTCGCTCGCACAGGCCATCGTCACGCGCCCAGGACACGTCGCCGTGCTGGTTGGCGACAGCCGGCCGGCGGTTGTTGTCGTGGCCAGGTCGGCCGACGCCACCGCGGATTGCGCGCAGGTCGTGAAGGCGCTGATTGCGCGCTTTGGTGGCAAGGGCGGAGGACGCCCTGAAGGGGCGCAGGGCGGCGGGTTCGATGCGGAGCCCGAAGCCGTCCGGGTCGCGGCCTACGAGATCTTGTCAGGCGGCGGATCGCCGCCGTCGTCGTCGGCTTCGCGATAGATCTCGGCGGCCTGCTTCAGCTCGTAGACGTGCCGCTTTTCGGGCTGCAGCAGCGATTCCACCTGGAATGCCGCCGCCCCGAACGCGCGCTGCTGTCGTGGCGTGAGCCGGTAGTAGATCCACCCGCGCAGCTCGCACCAGCAGAGAAATCGGTCGAGCAGGAAGAGCCCCAGACCGATCGCCGCGCCGACCACGAAATACCACATAGGTACCAGTCAGTCCATCAGGGGCCAGGCTCTGTTAAGGCCGCTTTCTCATCTTAACGGGGCCTGGCCCCAGTACTGTACTGTACCAGCAGGTTCACCGCCTGCTCGGTGATCCGATCGACGTCCGCCGTCGTGACCTTGCCGGCGAAGTTGTTGGCCAGGATCACGAACTGAATCCAGTTGCCGTCCACCGTCTGCGCGTAGCCTGACAGCGCCCTGACGTAAGCGATCGATCCGGTCTTGGCGTGGACGCGGCCTTCGGCCGGCGTCCCCTTCATGCGGCGCTCGAGCGTGCCGTCCACGCCGGCGATGGGCAGGGCGGCCACCCAGGGCTCGCGGTGCGCCGGCGCGGTGAACATGCGCGACAGCAGCGCGTCGAGCGCTGCAGCCGACGTCAGATCGTAGCGCGAGAGCCCGGACCCGTCGGCCGCCACGACCTCTGCGGGATCGGCTCCCCAGGAGGGCACCGCCAATGCGATCGCTTCAGCACCGGTCGCCTTGTCGCCCACCGACCTGCCCAGCGCGTGGAACAGCAGTTCCGCGTACAGGTTCTGGCTGGCCTTCATCAACGTCGCCGCCATCTCGCCGCAGCGGCGGCGATTGATGCCGGATCGACAGCCCTCGCTCGTCGTCGAGCCGCCCGGGCGGATCGGTCACCGACGACGTCGCCGCGCCGATCACCGTGATGCCGCGCGCGACGAGTGCCTGCCGAAAGGCTCGCGCGAAGTAGGTCGGCGGATCGGCGATCGCCAGGTATTGCTTGAAGGGCGCGTGGCCGAGCGGAATCTCTCCGCGAATCGTCACGCGCCGGTCGTCAGGCCTGCGCTCGATCGACAACCGGCGCGCCGTCCCCGATGCGACGGTCGTGATCCGGTTGACGACCTCCAGATCCGCCACGTCATCGACCAGCGTCATCTGCGCCACGCGCGCCTGCCGACGGCCCGGGCGCGACGGCGAACTCGGCGGTGTTCTCGTTGTAGGTGAGCGCACTCACGGGCGCCGCATAGCTGAAGGCCAGGTCGTCCCACTGCCAGCCTTCGCCGTACGACGTGCCGCCAAATGCCGACCCGTCGCCGATGATGCGGCCTTCGATGCGCCGCACGCCTTGCTGCCACACGAGATCTGCCAGGTGCGCCAGCGTCGCGCGGCCGTCGCTGTCGCCTGGAGATCGTCGGGTCGCCGCCGCCAATCACCACGAGATCGCCGCTGACGCGTGCCGTCGGCTGCGACAGAGGTCGTCGTACGGATCGTCGTCTCGAACCGGAAGTCCCACCCAAGCCGCTCGGCCGCCGCGGCCAGCGTCACCAGCTTCATGTTGGATGCGGGATGCAGCAGCAGGCTGGCGTTGCGCTGGTAGAGCGACTCGCCGCCGGGCACCCGCACGCTCACGCCCCACACGACGCGATCGGCAGGCGGGGTGGCAAACAGCGTGTCGAGGCTCCGGGCGAGCTCGTGGGCGGGGGATGGAGGGGGAGTCGGCGGTCCGGTGGGCCCGGCCGTGCGCGTCGCGCAGGCCGGACCCCACAGGGCCAGAAGGATCAGCGATTCTGAAAGAAAGCGGCGTCTACTTGAACTCATCGAGCGCCTTGAGCGTCTCGTCGAACTCCGTCGCATCGAGCTTGGCGGCGCCCGGCTCGTCGGTGCGCCCGGCGAAGACCTCGGCCGCCACGCGGCCGATCGTCACCGTCTCGTTCTTCTTGCCCTCGTCAAACGTCGCCTTCAGCCTGACGGCAGGGGCGTCCAGGCCCGTCTTGGTCTTGTCGTCGGCAAACGACTGCGCGCGTGTGCCCGACAGCTTGGTGAGGAACGCCTCGAACTTGGCCGCATCGACCGCCTTCTTGGTCGCGGCGTTCTGCCACGCATCGGCCCCGTCCTTTCCCTTGCCCTTCAGGCGCTCGAAGACCACCGTCGCCGTGTCGCGAGTGATCTCGAGTCGATCGAGATTGAACGCGCGAAACTCGAACAGGTCCTTCCGCCGATACTCGGTCGGGCCCTTCTCGATCTCGTCGAACAGGTCGGCTGGCGCGGTGACGACCATGGGCTTGGACTGATCGCGCACGTGAATGAAGTTGTCCGCCGTCTTGGTGCCAAAGGCCACGACTGCCTTCGCGCTGCCGCTGACGAGGGTGACTTCCGCCGTCGGCGAGTCGATGCCGTACTTGGAAAACTCGGCCGGGTCTTCGGTGACGATGGCCTTCATCTGCGCGGACTGCAGCTTCGAGATCAGGCCTTCGATGGCGCCAAAGTCGCCGCGGGCGTCAACCGGCGCGTTCATCCGCCACTCGCCCTTGGCCTTGACGAGGCCGACAAGCGAGGTGCCGTGCCGGATCTCGATGCGATCCACCTTGTCGCGATCGAAGCTGACGATCTTCTTGTCTCGCAGATCGAACGGCGTGCGGTTGAACGTCGACTCCAGGTAGCCGGAGACGAGGAACACCTTCTTGTCCTTCGCCGTCTTCGCGTACAAGTCGCTGCCGGTCGGTGTCTTGGTCCCGATCTGCAGCGTCGTGAACTCCTTGGCGCCCTTCGCCTTGAAGCTCACCTCCGCCACCGGCTCGCGCAGGCCGTAGTCGCCCAGGTTCGACGGGTTCTCTTCGACGACGCGCTGAATCGCGACCGACGCCAGGTTGCTGGTGATGCCGGTGACCTCCGAGTCGTCGGCGCGAATCTGCTGCGGGCCGGTGAGATACCAGCCGTCAGCGGACTTCTTCAACTCGGCGACGCCGCCGGCGATCGTCGAGACCTTCAGCTCCTCGATCTGGTCGGCCTCGACGGCGAAGACCTTGGGCTTCTCCTCGGTCTCGCCGACCGGCTTTTCCGCGTCGACGTAGTAGAGGTACGCCGCCAAGGCCGCCGAGCAGGGCGACGAGCACGCCGAGCGTGCGCAGGCCCTTCATCCGCGCCTCCGCGACCAGTTGAGGATGCCCGCGCCCCAGATGAGCGCCGGCACGACCAGCAGCGCGAGCCAGCGAACCGCCAACTGCTGCGAGGCAGTGAGCGTCAGCCGGCGGTCGTCGGGATCCTTCGGCCGGATCGAGATCAGGTTCTCCTGCTTGGCGGCCCAGTTCACGATGTTCAGGAACAGATCGCGGTTGCCCTGAATGCCGAGCGCGAAGTTGGCCGCGAAGTCAGAGTCGCCCACCACGACCAGGCGCGTCTCCGGCTTCGGCGGTTCTTCGGGCTTGGGCTGACCCGCCGGGGCCGCCGGCGGGGCCGGCGCGGCCGGGGCGGGAATCGAAAGCGCGGCGCCAATCGGCACCGGGCCCTGCGTGTCCTTGGCCTTGTCGTTTTCGACCTTCCCCGACGAGAACATGCCGGCAAGATCGGTCTCGCCCCAACTGTTGGCCGAGCTCTCGATGAATGTCTGCGCGGTCCGGTTGTTGACGCCTCCGCTCACCGGCGTCACCGACCGCGCCAGCGGGTACGCCGTGAGCAGCCGGAAGCCCTCGACGATGGGATGAGACGGGTAGCGGGCCACCACCGGCACCGATTCGTCGGTGCCAATCAACTGCCCGACGCCGCTGACGTCGACGACGACGTTGGTGCCCAGATCCATCGCCCACTCGTGCAGGAACGCGGTGAGGTTGGTGAGCGGCGCGTCGGTGACCTTCGCCGGCGGATCGACCAGCGCGACGAGCTTGCCGCCCGCCTCGAGGTATTTCTTGAGGGCCTCGATCTCCGGCGGCAGCAGATCCACCGTCGGCCCGGCAATCACCACCACCGAGGCATCGGCCGGCACGGCGCCCTTCTGCGCCAGCACGAGAGCTTCGGTGGCGAAGTTGTCCGACTGCAGGCCGGTCAGCGATGGTGCTGTAGCCGGTTCGCTCGCTGCTGGTCGTGTCCTTCTCGCCGTGGCCTTGCACGAAGTACACCTTCCGCTGCTGGCCGGTGATCACCTTGATGAGGCCGTTGGTCAGCTGCTGCTCGTCGGACGAGACGACCCGTTCGGTGCGGCCCTTGTAGTCGAAGACCACCGTGCCGTAGGCCTGCACCTGGCTCTTGGTCGCTTCGACGTTCTGCTTGTCCAGGTCGATGTACTCGACCGACACCTGCTTGGACACGTAGGCGTACTCGTTGAGCCGATCGCGGAAGCGGTCGAACTGCGCCGGCTGGTCGAACACGCGCACCTTGATCGGCGCGTCCAGCTTCTGCAGGATCTGGCGCGTCTGATCCGACAGGCTGAACTGCTGGTTG
Organism: Vicinamibacteria bacterium; assembly: GCA_963818215.1. Taxonomy (GTDB): domain Bacteria; phylum Acidobacteriota; class Vicinamibacteria; order Vicinamibacterales; family JAENWD01; genus JAENWD01. Next base: position 300,818 of record CAWFRL010000021.1, read on the forward strand.
GCGGTGAGGTCCCAGCGCTTGTTGCGGCGCGACGCCAGGTAGTTCACGGCAATCAGCAGCGCCAGCACGACGATGACGGTCGTGCCGGCAATCGTCCCCAGGCGCGTCTGGCGCCTGGAGAACGAGTCGGCGACGTCCCGCCACTGGGACGCCATGTAGAGCAGCACGCAGGCCAGGCCCGGCCCACGCGCCGTAGTAGGCGTACTGGTTCCACTCGGGCCTGAACAGTCCGCACGGCCACGGAGCCAAACACCAGAGGCCGTGCCAATCCAGCCAATGACGGACGCAATACGGTTCAGCATCGCTTATCCACGCCAACGTTCGGAGTCGACGGACTTGACCGTCAGGAACAGCCCGAACGTGATGAAACTGAGGTAGTAGACCAGGTGCTTGGTGTCGACGACGCCCTTGACGAAGTCGTCGAGGTGCTCGGTCATCGACAGGTACTTCAACACCGCCTCGGCCCGCGGGCCCATGCCCTGCCCGATCCAGTCGATCACCCAGAGCAGCAGGAAGACGCCGAAGGTCGCGGCGCCGGCAACGATCTGGTTCTTCGTGAGGCTCGAGATGAACAGGCCCACGCTGACGAAACACCCGCCAAACAGCAACAACCCGACGTAGGACGTGACCAGCGGCTTCCACTCCGGCGTGCCGAAGGCGAAGAGCAGCCCGAAGTGCAGCAGCGACACGGCCAGCATCGAGGCGTAGAGGCCCATCGCGCCCAGAAACTTCCCGGCGACGATCTCCACGTCGGTGAGCGGCGAGGTGAGCAGCAGCTCGATGGTGCCCGAGCGCTTCTCCTCCGCATACGTGCGCATCGTGATGAGCGGCAGGAGGAACAGGAACACCACCGTCATGTTCAGCAGCAGCGGCCGCACCATCTGCTGGTTGACGTTCATGTTCGACTGGCCCATGCCCATCGGGCCCATCTGCATGCCCTGACGGACGAACCAGTCGAGGATGCCGATGTAGAACCAGCCAAACAGCAGCGCGAAGAAGCCGATGACGATATAGGCGATGGGCGAGGCGAAGTACGAGCGCAGTTCCTTGTGCGCGATGGCCAGGACGTTGTTCATGACGCGGCCTCCTCGGGCTGTTCCTCGGTGGTGAGCGTGAGGAAGATGTCTTCGAGGCTCACGCGTGTCGGCCGCAGCTCGAGCAGGTCGTGTCCGCCGAGTACCACCGCCCTGGCCAGTTCCCGCCGCACATCGCGTCCCGTTTCGCTTTCCACCTCGAAGGTGCCCGCGGCCGAGTTCTCGACCGGCTCGACGCGCACGCACGCCCGGCACTTTCGCCAGCACCGCGGCCGCTTCGCCCGCCCGCGCTCCATCCACCTGGACGAACATCGTCGCGGCGCCGCGCAGCCGGCGGGTGAGGTTGTCGGGCGTGTCGACGGCGACCACGCGCCCCTTGTTGATGATGACCACGCGATCGCAGGTCTGGCTCACTTCCGGAAGGATGTGCGTGCTCAGGATGATCGTGTGGTCGCCCGCCAGTTCCTTGATCAGCCGGCGAGTCTCGATGATCTGCTTGGGATCGAGCCCCGCCGTCGGCTCGTCGAGGATCAGCACGTCGGGGTTGTGGATCAGCGCCTGCGCCAGGCCGACACGCTGCCGGTAGCCCTTCGACAGCTTGCCGCACGCACGTCCCGCCATGTCGGTGACCCAGGTGCGCGCCATGACCTGTTCGACCCGCGACTTGCGATCGGCGGCTGGCACGCCCTTGATCTTTGCGACAAACTGCAGGTACTCCCGCACGGTCATGTCGGGATAGAGCGGCGGCGTCTCCGGCAGATAGCCGATGCGGCGCTTGGCCTGCACGGGCTGCTCGAAGACATCGTGACCCGCGACCACGACACGGCCGTCGGTGGCAGGCATGTAGCCCGTCAGCACCCGCATCGTCGTCGTCTTGCCGGCGCCATTGGGTCCGAGAAAGCCCAGGATCTCGCCCTTGTGCACCTGAAAGCTGACGTCCTGGACGGCCGTGACTGGCCCGTACCGCTTCGTGAGGTGTTCAACCTCGATCACAGTGTGTGCTCCATTTGATGACGGAAACCGGCATTAACGGACAACAGACGCTTGGCGCTGGTGTAACCTCTAGGCCTTCGAGCCGCAAATGGCTCGCACAAGACCCGGGCGTCAGATGTCCACGCCAACACCCGATCCTATGCGAACGGTTTTCCAGCCGGCAAGCGGACCTCTCTTCCGCCGCCCAGCTCGAACCCGCGTGAACCGCGTTCGCGTGACCGCCGCGCCCCCGGTGGGCCCCTCGACTGCTCGTTCTGACGGCGATTGTCCTGATTGGGCTTGCCGGGTTTGCCTGGTTCGGGCTGCGACGGTCGGTCCCTCGCCTGGACGGGCAGCTGCGCCTGGCCGGCCTGACCGCGCCGGTCGAGATCCTGTTTGACGCGTACGGCATGCCGCACGTCTACGCCCGCGACGTCGACGATGCGTGGTTCGCCCTCGGATTCCTGCACGGACGCGAGCGGCTCTGGCAGATGGAGCTCTATCGACGCGCCTCGGGCGGGCGGCTCTCGGAGGTGCTTGGACCGACGACGCTCCGAGTGGACAAGCGGTTCGTCGGCCTGGGGCTGCGCCGTGCGGCCAACGAGGAATGGCAGACGTCGACGCCGCTGGTCCGGACCGCGCTCGAAAAGTACAGCCGGGGCGTGAACGCGGCGGTGGCCCAGATGGGGCGCTGGCGGCGTCCGCCGGAATTCCTGGCGCTGGGTATCGAGCCGGAGCCGTGGACGCCGGTCGATTCCTTGTCGGTTGCGCGGCTGCTCTCATGGCGGCTGGCGGAGAACCGTTGGGGCGAGCTCGTGCGCGGACGGCTGACCGGCGCCATCGGCGCCGCCGAAGCGAGTCGTCTGATGGGCGTATGGCCCTCGGGCGCACCGACGATTGTCGAGACGACCGCGCCGGTTTCGCCGACAGCCGCGTCCGACGACGACCGTCGCAGTCGAGAGATCGCCGACCCGAGGGCCGAGCGGCCGTTTGCCTCGCGCGCGCTCGACGAGCCGCCCTTGCCGCCGGGGCTGGGATGGCTGGACGTCGGGGCCCGCGCCGGCGGCAGCAACAGCTGGGTCGTCAGCGCCGTCGCGAAGCGCGACTGGCCGTCCGTTGCTCGCCAACGACCCCCATCTGGCCGTCGAGATGCCGTCGATCTGGTACGAGGCGCACTCGTCGCCGCCGGGCTCGACGTCACCGGCGTCACCCTCCCCTCGACGCCGTTTGTGATCATCGGCCACAACGCAAGGCTGGCGTGGGGGCTGACCAACACCGGCATCGACGTGCAGGACTTCTACGTCGAAGACGTGGACATGACCCGGCGGCAGTACCAGTACCGCGGTCAGTGGCTGCCGCTGCGATCGACGACGGTCGAGATCGCGCGTGCGGGGGCAGGCGCGGCCGACGCCGTACGAGTACTTCAGCACGCGCCACGGCCCGTTGCTCTACACCGAAGCCGAGTGGGAGACGCCGCCCGACCTGGCCGCGCTCAAGGGTCGAGTGACCCCCAGGCCCCTTGCGCTGCGGTGGGAAACGCGCGGCGAGACGGCCGGTGGCTTCGACGCCATCAACCGCGCGGCGCAACTGGACGGAGTTTCTCGCCGGCGTGCGCCGTTTCTCGGCGCCGTCGCAGAACTTCGTCTACGCCGACGTGGCCGGGCACATCGGCTACGCGACGTCGGGACGCGTGCCCCTGCGCACGGGCGGCGACGGCGGCACGCCGTCGAGGGGCTGGACCGGGGAGCAGGACTGGATCGGCACGGCGCCGGTCGAACGGCTGCCGGCCGTCCTGGATCCCCCCAGCGGGCAGGTGGTGACGGCCAACGCGGAGATCGACCCGCGCTGGCCCGGCGTGATGACGCGCGACTGGACGGCGCCGTTTCGCACCACGCGGATAGCCGCACGGCTGGCCGGGCAGACCAGCGCTCGATCAGGCGGCGCTCGCGGCGATTCAGATGGACGTCCGGTCGGCGGCGGCCGATCCCATCCTTGCCGCCGTCGAGGCGGCAGCTACCTCGCCGCAGTTTGCGAAGGCCGATGGCGACGCGCGCGTGGGCATCGATCGGCTTCGGCTGTGGGACCGGCAAGTCGACGGCCGCCCGTCGTGACGCTCTACGAGGCGTTCGTGCGCGCGTTGTGGCGCCGGACATTTGCCGACGAGCTCAACGCGGCCGTCTTCAAGGAGCTGTTCGAGTACGGCTCCTCCGAGCGCTACGTCGGGCTCTACGCCATCATCGACGACCCGGCCGCGCGGTGGTGGAACGACATCGCGACGGTCGACCGGCGCGAGAGCCGGGACGACATCGTGCTGCTCGCGGCCGCCGACGCGGTGATCCAGCTGCGCACGACGTTCGGCCCGGAGGCCAACTGGGCGTGGGACCGGATCCACGCGGTGAAGTTTCGTCACGCGCTCGGGGCCGGCGGGTTCGCGCTGGACTGGTTCTTCAGCCGCGGACCCGGTGCCGCAGCCCGGCGACTCGTGGACCGTGCGCAAGGCGTCGGTGAACGACCGCGAGCCGTACGGCGTCGTCGACCTGGCCTCGTACCGCCAGGTGCTCGACGTCGGCAACTGGGATCAGTCGCTGGCGGTCAACACGACCGGCCAATCGGGGCACCCGCTGAGCCCGCACTACTTCGATCAGAACGCCCTCTGGAGCACCGGCCGCTACCGCACGGTGCCCTTCTCGCGTGCCGCGGTGGAGAAGGCGCGTGTGAGCCGGATGTTGCTGACGCCGTAGAGAGCTAGGCCGAGCGCGAGGCTTAGGGTGCAACCCCGGGTACCTGATCCCAATGCTGACTCTCACCCCTGAATACAATCAAGGTTTCCGGAGGCCTTGATGTCTGCAACTGTCGGTACGAACGCTCCCGATTTCACCCTTCCCAACCAGGATCGCCAGCCCGTCACGCTCAGTGCGGCGGCGGGCAAGAACGTCGTGCTCGCGTTTTTCCCGGCGGCGTTCACGTCGGTGTGTCAGAAGGAGCTGTGCTACTTCCGCGATCAGCTCGCGAATTTCAACAGCGCCAACGCGACCGTCTACGGCATCAGCGTCGACACGCCGTTCACGCTCAAGGAATTTGCCAAGCAGAACGCGCTGACGTTCGACCTGTTGAGCGACTTCAACAAGGACGCCATCACCAAGTTCGACGTCGTCAACCCCGACATGCTCGGGTTGAAGGGCATCTCGCGGCGCGCCGTGTTCGTCATCGACGGCAGCGGCGTGATCCGCCACCGCGAAGTGACGGCGAGCCCGGGCGACGAGCCGAACTACCAGAAGATCCACGAGGCGCTGGCGGCGATCTAGGGTCGTAAGGTTGTAGGGCCGTATGGGCGTAGGGGTGCATCCTGTCGCCCTACGCCCTTCGACCCAGCCCCAAGCCCGGTCCGTGCTAATATATGACCGTCTGTTCATATATTCATGGCTACTGACACAACCGCCGCCAACCCCGACCTCTGCGACACGTTCCACGCCGATCCGGCGCGCGTGGCCGTCATTCGGGCCGGGCTGCCCACCGGAGCCACGCTGGAGGCGCTCGCCGAGACCTTCAAGGCCCTCGGGCGACCCGACGCGCCTGCGCATGCTGACGGCGCTGGCCGAGGCCGAGCTGTGCGTCTGCGACCTGGCCACCCTGGTGGGCATCAGCGAGTCTGCGGCCTCCCACCAGCTCCGCCTGCTTCGCACGCTGCGCCTGGTCCGCTCGCGGCGAGACGGCCGGATGGTCCACTACCGCCTCGACGACGACCACATCGTCGGTCTGCTGGCCCAGGGCCTCGACCACGTGAGCGAGGCCGGCAAGGGCCGGGAGCGTTGACCGTGCGCGCGGTCGACCACCGCCTGCACCGTGTGCGAGGTCCACGCCGAGTCGGTCTTCAAGGTCGAGGGGCTCGACTGCCACGAGGAAGTCGCGCTGCATCGAGCGCCGGTTCAAGCACCTGGCCGGCCTCGAGACCTTCAGCGCGGACGTCGTGGCCGGCCGGCTGCGCGTGCAATACGACGCCGCGCGGCTGTCGACCGGCGCCATCGTCGGCGCCGTGGCCGACACGGGGATGCGCGCGTGGCTCGAGCACGAAGAGCCTCGCGGCAGCGGCACGCGGCGATCGACGCCAATGGATGCTGGCCGCCAGCGGCGCGTTGCTGGCCGTGAGCCTGGCCGCCAACGCCGCCGGCGCGACGGCCCTCGCGCAGATCGCCGCGCTGCTGACCATCGTCTCCGGCGGCGGGCCGTCGGTTCGCCGCGCGTGGAGCGCGCTGCGCCTTCGCACCTTCGACATGCACGTGCTGATGACGGTGGCCGTGGCCGGCGCCATCGCCATCGGCGAATGGATGGAGGGCGCGACGCGTCGTCTTTCTGTTCGGCCTCGCGCAGTACCTCGAATCGCGACAGCATGGAACGCGCGCGCCACGCCATCCGCGCGCTGATGGATCTGTCGCCGCCGGAGGCCACCGTCGTGCGAGAGGGCGCTGGAGCGGCGCGTGCCGGCCGACGACGTCCGGGTCGGCGATCACGTGCGCGTGAGACCCGGCGAGAAGCTGCCGCTCGACGGCCGCGTCGTGTCCGGCGAAAGCGACGTCAACCAGGCGCCCATCACGGGCGAGTCGCTGCCGGTCGACAAGCGGCACGGCGACGAGGTGTTTGCCGGGTCGATCAACGGGCACGGCGCGCTCGAGATCGTCACGACGACGCTGCGGCGCGACACGACCCTCGCGCGCATCATCCATCTGGTCGAGGCCGCCCAGGCCGAACGCGCGCCGGCGCAGACCTTCGTCGATCGATTCGCGCGCATCTACACGCCGGCCGTGATGGCGCTTGCCGCGCTGGTCGCCGTCGTGCCGCCGCTGGCTGGATGGGGCGAGGCCGGCCCATGGTTCTACCGCGCGCTCGTGCTGCTCGTGATCGCGTGCCCGTGTGCGCTCGTGATCGCCACGCCCGTGGCCGTCGTATCGGCGCTGGCCGCCGGCGCCCGGCGCGGCGTGCTCATCAAGGGCGGCGCGCACATGGAGCGGCTGGCGTCGGTGCGCAGCCTCGCGTTTGACAAGACAGGCACGCTGACGCGCGGGACGCCGATGGTGGCCGACGTGGTCGCCGTCGACGGCGTGCCGGCCGACGAGGTGCTGCGACTGGCGGCGGCGGTGAACCGGCACAGCGAGCATCCCATCGGCCGCGTGATCGCGCAGCAGGCCACGCGCGCGCGGCCTGAGTGCGCCCACGGTCACCTCGTTCAGGGCTGTGCCCGGACAGGGCGCGGAAGGCGACGTGGACGGCGCGGCCGTGCTCGTGGGCAGCCAGCGGCTGCTCGCTGACCGCGGTGTCGACGTGGCGGCCCTCGAGCAACCGTTGCAACTCGCGCGCGAGAGTGGCGCCACGACTGCGCTGGTGGCCCGGCAGGGCCGGCTGATTGGCTACGTCACGCTTGCCGACTCACCGCGCGAGTCGGCGCGCGACGTCATCGACCTGCTGAGAAAGGGCGGCGTCGCGCGGATCGAGATGCTGACGGGCGATGGGATCGGCGCCGCGACGCGAGTGGCGGCAGAGGTGGGCGTCGACGCCGTGCGAGCCGAGCTGCTGCCGCACGACAAGGTCGAGGCGGTCAAGGCGATGCGCGCCACGTGGGGCAGCGTCGCGATGGTCGGCGACGGCATCAATGACGCGCCGGCGCTGGCCGCCGCCGATGTGGGCATCGTGATGGGCGCCATCGGCAGCGACGCCGCCCTCGAAACGGCCGACGTCGCGCTGATGGGCGACGACCTGCCGAAGCTGCCGTTCGCGTTGCGCCTGAGCCGCGCCGCCATGCGCACCATCCGCGCCAACATCGCGATTGCGCTGGTCGTGAAGGTGATCTTCCTCGCGCTGGCGGTGAGCGGCCACACGTCGCTGTGGCTTGCGATCCTGGCCGACACCGGCACGTCGCTGGTCGTCGTCGCAAACGGGTTGCGACTCCTCAGGACGACGTAGGCAGCAGACCGCGGTCCGCCTTCCCCTTCGACAGGTAAACGCGCGCGACGCGCAGCCCGTCGAGCGCCTCGACGCGCAGCGTGCGGCCCTCGACATCGAACCGATCGCCCACGCGCGCGCGGCGACCCAGGCGGCCCGAGCACGTACCCGCCCAGCGTGTTGTACGACTCCTCGTCGATGTGCAGCCCGAACTGCGCGTTGACGTCGGCGACCAGCGCCAGCCCGTCGATGAGCGCCGAGCCATCGGCCAGCACCGTGATGCGCTCGCCGCCGCCGGGTCCGCCGACGATGCGTTCCATCAGGCCGGCAAACGTCACCAGGCCCGCCGTGCCGCCGAACTCGTCGATCACAATCGCGATGCCCGAGTCCGCGGCGGTGCATCTCGGACAGCAGATCGTCGGCGGTCAGCGTCTCCGGCACCGTGAACGCCTCGCGCACGACGCTGGACAGATCGGCCGGCGGCTGGCCGCTGGCGACCAGGTGGAAGAGGTCCGTGATGCTGAGGATGCCGATGATGTCGTCGATGCCCTTGCGGTAGACGGGCAGCCGCGCGTGCCCGCCGCGCGCGGCGATCTCGGCGACCTCGGCGGCCGGCGTGTCCACCGCCAGCGCCACCATCTCGGTGCGCGGCACCATGATCTGTCCCGCGGTCAGATCGGAGAACGCGAAGACGCGGTGCAGCATCTGCTCCTCTTCTTCCTCGAGCACCCCGGCTTCCTGCGAGGCCGTCACCAGCATCTTCAGCTCTTCTTCCGAGTGCACGAGTGAGTGGCCGCTTGGCGGCTTGAGCCCGAACGACCGCACCACGATGGCGCCAAGGCCGTTGAGCATCAGGATGGGAACCCAGAAGGCCCGCATGAACAGCTCCGTGGGCCTGGCCACCAGCAGCGACACCATCTCGGACTGCTGGAGCGCCACCGTCTTGGGCGCCAGCTCGCCGAGCACGATGTGAAGGGCGGTGATGATCGCAAACGACAGCACGACGCTGACGGTGTGCGCCATGCCGACGGCCAGGTAGTCGCCAAACAGCGCAAACACCGGCTCGAACACCTTGGCCAGCGCGGGCTCCCCGATCCAGCCCAGCGCCAGACTTGCCATCGTGATGCCCAGCTGCGTCGCCGCGATGTAGCTGTCCGGGTCGTTCAGCGCCCGCCGAACCGTGCGCGCGCCGCGATGTCCCTCCGCGATCAGCTGGTCGATGCGTGTCTTGCGCACCGTGACCAGCGAGAACTCGGCGGCGACGAAGAAACCGTTGGCGAAGACGAGCGCCAGTACGGCGATCAGGCCGAAGGCGATGCCTGTCGTGTCCATGCGGGGACTGTACCAGATTGCACGATTGCAGATTGCAGATTGCGCAGATTGCGACCGGGCTAGGCGCGGCGATTGTTGAAGAAATGCGCGTCCACGAACTCGTCGATGGCCTCCTGGTCCGGGCCCTCGACCCGCTCGAACTGGAGCCCCATTCCCGTCCGGCGGTCGCACCACGCCACGCGAGCCTCGACGTCGAGCTCGCGCTTGCCGCCGGGCAGGCGGAAGCGCAGACGCGCCCGCCCGCCGATCTCGAGCGGGCTGGTCGTTCGCACCGCGATGCCGCCCCGACTCAGGTTCAGCGTGAGCGCCGTGGCAATGGTGTTGCCGAAACGGTAGGCGATGGGAATGCCAAGCACGACCCGCGGGCTGCCGCGACGATTGAAGCTGTCGGGAAACAGGTGCGGCGCCAGCGACGGCAGGATGTGCTGAACCGCGCTATATTCGTTGATGTAGCCGGCGACGCCGAGGGAGGCGAGTTCGCGGACTTCGTCGGCGCTGCTGATGGTGCCGCTGAAGACCAGCAACGTCAGCCGGCCCTCGTCGATCTTGCGCAGGCCGCGCACCAGATCGACGCCGGGCGCGTTGGGAAGCCGCAGATCGACGACGACGAGATCGATATGGTCCAGGTCGGCGCGCACCTTGGCGAGCAGTTCGACGGCGCTGCGCACGGTGATCGCCCGATGACCGGCTTGCTCGAGCGCCGTCTTGAAGCGGTCGCGCACAAAACCGGTGTCGTCGGCAATGACGACGGTCTTGGCGGACGTGGGGCCACTCGTCATCCTCTCTAGTATCGGAGAGCTGTCGCCAAACCGATAGCCTCGCGTTGCACGCCGCCGCGGCTTCTCGCTATAATTTGAGCTTGTCTCGGCCGATTTTCTGTTATTAGTCACGCATTATCAGACAGTTACCAGACCCCTGAGGACGCTCACGATGGCCACCTGCCCCAGCTGCGACGCCGATTTGGACTTCGACGAGTTCGAGGTCGACGAAGACGAGATCATTAGCTGCGGCGAGTGCAATGCCAGCCTGCGGGTGGCCAGCACGAGCCCGCTCGAACTCGAGGTTCTCGACGACGAAGACGACGACGACGACGACGACGACGACGAAGACGACGACGACGCTCGACGATGACGACGAAGACGACGAGGACGCCGACGACGAGGAGGGCTTCGACGAGTGAGCGCACCGGGTGGGGTCACCTCCACGCGTGAGGCCCGCTTGTATGCGGTGCTGGCGGACTACGAGTCGATCCTCGTCGCCTACAGCGGTGGTGTCGACAGCGCCTACCTCGCCTGGGCGGCCAACCGCGCCCGGCCCGGGCAGGTGCTGTGCGTGACCGCCGACAGTCCCAGTTATCCGCGGCGCCATCGCGACATCGCCGAGGCGATCGCGCGCCAGTTTCACCTGCCCCACGAGTTCGTGCACACCAGCGAGCTCGAGCGGCCCGAGTACCGCGCCAACCCGTCCAACCGCTGCTATCACTGCAAGACCGAGCTGTACGAGCATCTGTCGCAGCTGGCCCACGACCGCGGCTTCAGCGTGATCGTCGATGGCAGCAACGCCGACGACCGCGGCGACTACCGGCCGGGACGGCAGGCAGCCCGCGAGTTCGGCGTGCGCAGCCCGCTCGACGAGGCCGAGCTGACCAAGGAAGAAATTCGTGCCCTGGCCCGGGAGGCCGGCCTGCCAATCTGGGATGAGCCGGCATCGGCGTGCCTGTCCTCGCGCATCCCGTACCAGAGCGAAGTGACCGAGGCCAAGCTTGCGACGATCGAGCAGGCCGAGGAGATCGTTCGCGCGCTCGGTTTCCGCGTGTTCCGCGTCCGCCATCACGACACGCTCGCGCGGCTCGAGATCGGCCGCGACGAAATGGCGCGCGCCCTCGAGCCGGAGATCAGCCAGGCGCTGGTCAGCGGGCTGAAGGCCATCGGCTACAAGTACGTCAGTCTCGATCTGCAGGGCTATCGAACCGGCAGCCTCAACGAAGTGCTTCGCCTCCGACCTGTCTGACGCGTGCCCGCTTCCCGACGCGTCTGATCCTGTTGGCGCTGGTCCTGTCTGGCGGCCGGCCGATGGTCCCCGGAACTGGCCGGTCTGGCGCGGCGCGACGGCGCCGGTCTCGAGCGAGCGCCGTCGTCCGACTGCGCGTCGGTTCGACGGTCCTGGCACGCGGACGCCTACGGCTGACGAGCCACGGATCTCTCGTGCCTGGGCGGCCGCGCAGCGCCGACCGCCGCGAGTGGGACTGCGGCTCTTCGAGGTCGCGATCGCGCGTTGACAAGCGTAATTCCTGAATCAATACTTGTGCGGGTTCCCTAAACATCCTGCCCGACGCATCGTCTTGGAGTTGCCCATATGTCCGGTTCCCGACTGTCCCTCGCTGCGGCCCTCGTCGTCGCGATCGCACTGAGCGCAGCCGGCTGCGCCAAGAAAGCTCCGGCGCCGGCCCCCACGCCCCCGCCGCCAGCGCCCGCACCGGTGGTGCCAGCCGCCACCGCCGCCGCCGCCACCACCGCCGCCGCCAGCGCCGCCGGCACCCCTCACCGAAGAGGAGTTGTTCGCGCGCAAGTCGCTGTCCGATCTCAACGCGGAGAAGCCGCTGACCGACGTGTTCTTCGCCCTCGATCAGTCGACGTTGCAGGACGAGGGGCGTGCGGCGCTGCAGAAGAACGCGGACTGGATGCGCAAGTGGGGCTCGACCAAGATCACGCTCGAGGGCCACTGCGACAGCCGCGGCACGACGGAGTACAACCTGGCGCTCGGGGAACGGCGCGCGCAGGCGGCCAAGGACTACCTGGTCAGCCTTGGCATCGGCGCGGACCGCATCCTGACGATCAGCAAGGGCAAGGAATCGCCCTTCTGCACGGAAGAGGCCGAGTCGTGCTGGTCACAGAACCGGCGCGGGCACTTCGTGATAACGGCCAAGTAAAGTGACGAAGGACGAGATGGACGAAGGACGAGTCGAAGGACTCGCAGATGGCTCACTGCCGATCCGCGTCGTCTCTCAGTCTGCCATCGTCCATCTGTCCATTCTGTCAATGTCCGCAGCGATGTCCTCCGCGGCCCGTCCCGGGTCCGACGCCCGTAGAATCGGCCGCCCAATCACCAGATAGTTCGCGCCTGCGGCCATGGCCTCGGCGGCCGACAGCGTGCGCGCCTGATCGTCGCCGGCGATGGCTGGCCCGCTGCGGATGCCGGGCGTGACGATCTGAAAACCCGGCCCGCACCGCGCGCGGATCACGCCGATCTCGTGCGGAGAGGCGACCACGCCATCGAGGCCCGCGTCCTGCGCCATCGCGGCCAGCGCGCCTACCTGCTCGGACAGCGGGCGCGACACGCCCACCGACGCCAGCGCCTCGTCGTCCATGCTCGTGAGCACCGTGACCGCGATGACCAGCGGCCGCTGGTCCTGACGACCGGCCGCCTCCTCGGCGGCCTGCCGGGCGGCCTGCATCATCTTCAGCCCGCCGCTGGCGTGGACGTTCACCATCCAGACGCCGAGCGCCGTCGCGGCCCGCACGGCGCCCGCCACCGTGTTCGGGATGTCGTGGTACTTCAGGTCGAGGAAGACGCGATCGCCCCGCGCCGCCAGCTCGCGCACCAGCGTCGGGCCTTCCGACGTGAACAACTGCTTGCCGATCTTGAGTCCGCCCACGTGGCCGCGCACGGTGTGCGCCGCCGCCAGGGCCTGCGCGGTCGTGTCCACGTCGAGCGCGACCAGAATCGGGTTCATGCGTGCGAGTGGGCCGGCGAAGTGTCCATGGTCCCGACCAGGTCGGCGATGCGGGCGATGCCGTGCCGGGTCATGTAGTCGCCGATGCCGGCGAGGATCTTCCCCCAGACGAACGGATCCACGAAGTTGGCGGTGCCGACCTGGACGGCGTCCGCGCCGGCGATGAAAAACTCCAGCGCATCGCGCGCATCCATGATGCCGCCCATCCCGATGATCGGGATCTTCACCTCGCGCCGGCACTCGTAGACCATCCGCACGGCGATGGGGCGGATGGCCGGCCCGCTGAGGCCGCCCAGGATGTTGGAGAGCTTCGGCCGCCTGGTCTCGACGTCGATGGCCATCGCGAGGAACGTGTTGACGAGCGAGATCGCATCGGCGCCGGCGTCTTCGGCCGCGCGCGCAAATGCCGCCGGGCTGGTGACGTTCGGCGTGAGCTTGGGAATCACCGGCAGGTGCGTGGCCTTCTTCACGGCGTTGACGACAGCGTAGGTGCCGTCGAGGCTGCACCCGAACTGGATGCCGCCTTCCTTGATGTTGGGGCACGAGATGTTGAGCTCGATCGCGGCCACGCCCTCGGCGTCGCTCAGGACGCGCGCCACCTCGACGTACTCGTCGAGCGTGACGCCGCAGATGTTGACGAACACCGTCGCGCCGCGCTCGCGAAGTTCGGGCAGCCGCTCCGCGACGAAGCGGTGCACGCCGATGCCCTGCAGGCCAATGGCATTCAACATCCCGCCCGGCGTCTCGACGATGCGAGGGGGCGGATGTCCTTCGCGCTCGCTGAGGAACAGGCCCTTCACGCAGACGCCGCCGAGCGAGCTGAGATCGACGACCTCGCCGTACTCGAGCCCGTAGCCAAAGCAGCCGCTGGCCGCGATGAGCGGGTTCTTGAGGGTGAGTGGTCCGAGGCGAACGGACAAATCCATGGCGTCAGTCCCAGACCAGGGTGGCGGCATCGAAGATGGGCCCGCCGATGCACGACCGGACGTGGTGGAAGCCGTGGGCGGCCTTGACCGGAACGACGCAGCTGTAACAGCCGCCCAGCCCGCAGCCCATGACGCGTTCCACCGACACCTCGCATCGGCAGCCGTACCGCGCAGCCAGCCGCGCGACAGCCGCCAGCATCGGTTCGGGGCCGCAGGCATGGAGCAAGACCTCGGTGCCGGCAGGACGCGCGGCCAGCGCGCGCTCGAGCGGAATGGTCACGCGGCCGCGCTCGCCGCGCGATCCGTCTTCGGTGCACAACACGAGCGTGACGCCGCGCTGCTCGAAGTAGTCCAGATAGAACAAGTCGGCGTCGCGCCGCCCGCCGTAAAAGAGCGTGAGCCTCACACCGCGTCCGGCCAACGTCTCGGCAACCGTCCAGAACGGGGCCAGGCCGACACCGCCGGCGACCATCCAGACATCGGTGGTCGGATCCGGCAGGGTGAAGGCGCGCCCCAGCGGACCGAGGCACTGGACGCGCTGTCCGGCTTCGGCGTCGAAGATCTGCGAGGTCGTCATCCCGACGCGCTTGCTGAGAATCGAGACGCCGATGGGGCGGTTGCCGTCACGGAGGATCTCGAACACCGAAAACGGCCGGCGCAGCAGCGGGTCGATGCTGCGATCGGGCTTCACCATCACGAACTGGCCGGGCTCGGTGGCGCCGGCAATGTCGGGGGCCTCGAGGCTGAGCACGTTGTAATCGGAGGAGAGACGGCGGTTCTCGATCACCCGCGCGTCGACGTCGAAGGGCACGGGGAAAGTATAACAAGTGCCGAGGTGCCGGGTGCCGGGTGCCGGGTGCCGCGTGCCTGTGTGCCGGGTGCCGGTGCGGCGTGCGTGCCGGCACGTCGCACCCAGGCTGGCACTCGCACTCCGCACCGGCACGTCAGCAGCAGCTAAGATTCCCCTGTGCGCTTTCTCCGGATGCTCTCGAACGCGGTGTTGGCCGGGGCCGTCGCCGCGGCCTACGTCGCCGCGCTCGTGTTGCATCTGAACCCCGCCATTCGACTGGACGACCCGGCGGCATGGCCGCTGGTCGGCGCCGTGCTGCTCGTCTACGGCGTCCACCTTGCCGTCGTCTTCTACGCGGTCATCGTCGCGCGCCAGGTGCTGTCGACCGAGGGCGTCTCGCCCGGGTGGCTCAGCTATCGCGTGCTGGCCTGGTTCTGCGCTGCCGCCTCGACGGCCGCCGCGGCGTTGATGTGGCAGAACCTCTGGGGCTTCAGCGCCGCGCTCGACCCGGTCGCGACGCGCCATTTCTTCGTGGCGGCGGTGACGATGACCACGTGTGCCGCCGCGTGCGTCGTGCTGGGCGTGTTCAGGCTGTGGGCGGATCGTCCGGGCCGACTGGCGGCCGCCGCGTTCGGGCTGGTCATGCTGGCCTCGATCGCCTTGCCGCTGGCCGCGCGCGGCGTGGGCGATTCGTCCCGGCTCGGCGCGCGACGCCTCGAGACATCGCCGGTCGTTGCGCCCGATACCGGCGCCCGCCGCGTCGTGCTGCTCGCGGTGGACGCGGCGTCGCTCGATTTCATCTCGCCGGCTGTCGCCGACGGGAGGCTCCCGAACTTCGGGCGCCTGCTCGATGCCGGCGCGTCGATGCACCTGGCCACGCTGCGGCCGACCCAGCCCGGCCCGGTGTGGACGGCGGTGGCGACCGGCAAGCTGCCCTGGCGAAACGGCGTGCGTTCGGCGGCCACCTATCGCGCCGTCGCCGGCGGCGCCGCCGCGGACCTTCTGCCCGACTTCTGCTTCGCGCACGCGCTGGTGTCGTTCGGCCTGCTGACCGAGACGCTTCAGACCTCTGCCGCGCTTCTGGCGCAGCCCGTCTGGACGATTCTTGGTCGCGCGGGGCTGCCGTCGACCATCGTGCGATGGCCGCTCACCTGGCCGGCGCAACCGCTGCCCGGCACGCTCATCAGCGACGAGTTTCATCGCGCGTCGGACATCGCGCTGGCGCTCGACGAACCGGGCCTCACCTATCCACCCGAGCTGGCCTCGCGCCTGGCGCGCGTCGGCCACCCATCGGTGAACAGCTCGCCACAGGCCCTCGAGCCCGAGCACGCCGCGGTGGGCGCGACGCCGCTGGCGCTCGATCGGTTCTACGTGGCGCTGGCCGACGCCCTTGCCGCCGAGACGCCGGTGCGGTTCACGGCCCTCCGGCTCCAGGGTCTCGATATCGTCGGGCACTACTTCCTGCGGTATGCAATGCCGCAGGCCTTTGGCGACGTCTCGGAAGAGGAGCGCGGCCGCTTCGGGCGCGTCTTCGAGCAGTACTACGCGTACGTCGATGCCGAGCTGGGCCGGCTGCTCGACCGGTTGCAGCCCGGCGACCTGCTGCTGGTGGTGTCGCCCTTCGGACTCGAGCCGCTGTCGCTGCCCAAGCGACTGCTGGAGCGGACGATTGGCAACCCCAACATCAGCGGAACCCACGAACGCGCGCCCGACGGGTTCCTGCTGGCGTACGGCACGGCGGTGAAGCCGGGCCGCTACCCGCGCGGGTCGGTGGTCGATGTCACGCCGACCTTGCTCTACTACTACGGCCTGCCAATTGGCCGCGACATGGACGGCTACGCGCGCACCGACATCTTCACGACGGCCTTCTCGGCCGAACGGCCGATAGCGTTCATACCGACGTACGAGAGATGACAGCTGTAGGGGCGCACGGCGTGCGCCCACGCGCGGGTGCAGCCGGATGCTGCATCTGTGGGCCCGCACGCTGACGCCGCGGGCGCACGCGGTGCGCCCCTACAGACCGTGCTATACTGTCGGGCTCTTTAATCGCGGTCCCGAGAGATCGCAAAGAGGTCAGCCATGACGCACGCCCCTGCACGCCCGCGCAATCCCGCCAAATCCGCGTAATTTTCAATCTGCAATCTGCAATCTGCAATCTGCAATTGCCCAGAGGCATCCATGCCTGTAGTCATGGACGCCGACCGCATGCAGCGGTCGCTGACGCGCATCGCCCACGAGATCGTCGAGCGCAATGGCGCGATCGAACAGGTCGCCATCGTCGGCATCCGCGAGCGGGGGGTGCCGCTGGCGCGGCGTCTCGCCAGGCGCCTGCACGAGATCACCGGACACGAGGTGCCGACCGGCGCGCTCGACATCACGCTCTACCGCGACGACCTGATGCGTCACGCCGTCGGGCCGCAGCCGCTCGTGCGGAGCACCGACATCCTCTTCGACATCGACGACCGGCTGATCCTGCTGGTCGACGACGTCCTCTATACCGGGCGGACGATCCGCGCCGCGCTCGACGCGCTGATCGATTTCGGCCGCCCGAAAGCCATTCAGCTCGCCGTCCTCATCGACCGGGGCCACCGCGAGCTGCCCATCAAGGCGGACTACGTCGGCAAGAACGTCCCCACCTCGCGACGCGAAAGCGTCCAGGTGCGGCTCGAGGAGGTAGATGGTCATGACGATGTCCTCATCCAGACCGCGGGAGAATGACGCCGTGGCGGACGTCGTTGCCCGGACCGACGCGCCGACGACGCGGCTGAAGCACAAGCACCTGCTCGGCATCGCGGACCTGTCGCCGGAAGAGATCGTCCTCATCCTCGACACGGCGACGGCGATGCAGGAGATCGCGCATCGGCCGATCAAGAAGGTTCCGACGCTGCGCGGCCGCACCGTCGTCAACCTGTTCTTCGAGCCGAGCACGCGGACCCGCACGTCGTTCGAGGTGGCCGAGAAGCGGCTGAGCGCCGACACGTTGAACGTCGCGATTGCGACCTCGAGCGTGGTCAAGGGCGAGACGCTGGTCGACACGGCGCTCAATCTCGAGGCGATGTCGCCGGACATGATCGTGATGCGGCACGCCAGCTCGGGCGCCTGCCACCTGCTGTCGCGGATTTGCAAGTCGAAGATCATCAACGCCGGCGACGGCATGCACGAGCACCCCACGCAGGCGCTGCTCGATGCCTTCACGATTCGCAGTCACAAGGGTCGCTTGCGCGGCCTCAAGGTCGCCATCGTCGGCGACCTGCTCCACAGCCGGGTGCTGCGGTCGAACGTGCTGCTGCTGACCAAGCTGGGCGCGGACGTGTGGTTGTGCGGGCCGCCGACGCTGGTGCCGCCGGGCATCGATCGGCTTGGCGTGACGGTGACCTCCAGCGTCGAGGCCGCGGTGGCCGACGCCGACGTGATCATGATGCTGCGGATTCAGCTCGAGCGCATGCAGGGCGCCTTTTTCCCGTCGCTGCGCGAGTACTTCCAGGTCTTCGGCATGACCGAGGAGCGCGTGCGGCTGGCCAGGCCCGACGCCATCATCATGCACCCCGGTCCGATGAACCGCGGCGTGGAGATCGCCTCCGAGGTGGCCGACGGCTCGTCGTCGGTGATTCTCGAACAGGTGGCCAACGGGGTGGCGGTGCGAATGGCCGTGCTGTACCTGCTGGCAGGCGGAGTGGAGCATGAAACGGCTGCTTAGGGGAGGGCGGGTCGTGGACCCCGCCAACGGCGTCGACGGCGCCTTCGACGTCCTGATCGACGGCGATCGCATCGGTCGCGTCGGCCGCGACCTGCCGGTGGACGACGGCGCGCAGGTGATCGAGGTGCCGACGGGGTTTGTCGTGGTGCCCGGTCTCATCGACATGCACGTGCACCTGCGCGAGCCGGGACAGGAGCACAAGGAGACGATCGCCACCGGCGCCCGATCGGCCGTGGCCGGCGGATTCACGGCCATGGCCTGCATGCCCAACACCACGCCGGTGAACGACAGCGCGAGCATCACCGAGTTGATGCTCAAGAAGGCCGCCGAGGCCAACCTCGCGCGGGTCTATCCGATTGGCGCCGTCTCACGCGGCAGCCAGGGCGAGCTGCTCGCCGACATCGCCGAGCTGCACCAGGCGGGCTGCTGCGCGATCTCCGATGACGGCAAGCCCGTGGCGACGGCGCTGCTGATGCGCCGCGCGCTGGAGTACGCCTCCATGTTCGACATGCCGGTCATCGACCACTGCGAGGACGTCTCGCTGAAAGGCGATGGCGTGGCACACGAGGGCTTCGTCGCCTCGACCCTCGGGCTGCGGGGCCTGCCGGCGGCCGCCGAGACCGTGATGGTGCAGCGCGACGTGACGCTGGCCGGGCTCACCGGCGGCCACTTCCACCTCGCACACATGAGCGTGCGCGGGGCGTTGCGGGCCGTGCGCGAAGGCAAGGCCCAGGGATTCCCGGTCACGTGCGAAGTCGCGCCGCATCACTTCGTGCTCACCGACAAGTACCTGGAGTCGCCGATCCAGTACGACACCAACTGCAAGATGAACCCGCCGCTGCGCGAGCAGTCCGACGTCGACGCGATGATCGAGGGCATCGTCGACGGCAGCGTGGATGTCATCTCCACCGATCACGCGCCGCACCACTCCGACGAGAAACGCCAGGAGTTCGACCGCGCGCCGTTTGGCATCGTCGGGCTCGAGACGTGCGTGCCGCTGGTGCTCGACCGGCTGGTGCACGCCGGCCACATCTCCCTGGCGCGTGCCATCGAGCTGCTGTCGGTGAATCCGGCAAGGATCATCAGGCGGCCCGGCGGGTCGCTGGCAGAAGGCCAGGTCGCCGACATCACCGTGCTGGCGCCGGATGCGACGGTCACCGTGGTCGCGTCACAGTTGAAGTCGAAGTCCAAGAACACGCCGTTTGACGGATGGACGCTGCGGGGCGCAGCGGCCGCCACGATCGTCGGCGGGCGAACCGTGTACACCAACCCCGACGTCGCCGGCGCGGCGACGTTTGCGTGAGGCGAGTCGAACGTGGCCAGAAAGGACGACATCCGCCAGCGCGCGCTGGGCGAACTGCGGCGGTACGAGGTGCTGATGCTCGACGGGCACTTCGACTACGGCAACGGCTATCACGGGCCGGCCTACCTGAACCCGCACCAGTTGCTGCGCTACCCGTCGACCATCTGGCGGCTGGCGCAGGACCTGCTGGACCTGGTGCCGGACGAAGTCACGGCCGCCGCCGACGTGGTGGCCGGGCCGCCGACCGGCGGCGCGCTGCTGGCGCACACGATCGCGGGGTTGCTCGACAGCCGTCGCAGCCTGACGCACCCGCCGTGCTCGTTTGCGCCGTTTGAAAAGAAGGGCAAGACGCCGTCGCTTCGGCCGTTCTACCAGCACCTGGTCAAGGGCCGTCGCGTGCTGCTGGCCGACGACGTGCGCAACACGGGGCAGATGGTGGCCGAGTGCGCCGACCGGATCCGCGAGGCCGGCGGCACGGTGCTCGCCGTCGTGTGCATCTGCGACCGGCTCGAAGTCGATCGCCGATCCGGGCGTGCCCGTGTATCCGCTGGTCGAATACCCCGCGCCGCCGAACTACGCGGCCGAGAATTGTCCTCTTTGCAAGGCCGGGGTGGGGATCACGGCCTTCTAGCAGTGCCGGGTACCGGCACCTGGCACTGCACGGCACCCGGCACATGGCACCGCACGCACTGAGCACGCCGGCACCCGGCACCCGGCACTGTCACGGCTCCGCGCGCCAGCTCGAAGCCGCTCTACTCCTCGTTCAACCACGAGCGATCCGCCACCGATCCGATCGAGCTCGTCCGGCCGTACGCGGATCCGCGCGACCGCGAGATCGCCGGCTTCATCGCCGCCGGCCTGGCCTTTGGCAACGTCGTCAGCGTGATGCAGTCGGTGGGGGCGGTGCTCGCGCGGATGGGCCCCTCGCCCGCCGCCTACGTACGGCAGTTCGATCCTCGGACCGACGCCGCCGCGTTTGCGACATTCGTCCATCGCTGGACGCGCGGCGTGGACGTCGTCGCGTTGTTGTGGGTGCTTCGGCAGATGCTCGACCGCTCGGGATCGATCGAGGGGTTCTTCGCCGAGGGCGACGACCCGTCGACCGCCGACATCAGCGCGGGGCTGGAGTCGTTCACGACGCGCGCGCTCGCGCTGGACCTGCAGCGTGCCTATGGACGCGTGCCCGCGCGGCCCGGCGTCGCGTATTTTTTCACCAGACCCTCGCAAGGCAGCGCCTGCAAGCGGTTGAACCTGTTCCTGCGATGGATGGTGCGCCGCGACGCAGTGGATCTCGGCGTGTGGACGCGAGTCGACGCGGCCCGGCTCGATCGTCCCGCTCGACACCCACGTCATCCGGCTTGGCCGCTGCCTGCGGCTGACGACCTACACGAGCGCCGGCTGGCGAATGGCCGCCGACATCACGCGCACGCTTCGACTGCTCGACCCTGGCGATCCCATCCGGTTCGACTTCTCGCTCTGCCACGTCGGGATGATGGGCAGTTGCGGGTTTGGCGAGAAGCGGGGGAGTGGGCGGTGCCCGCTCAAGGGAGTGTGCAGACCGACACGCGTCGCATCCTCACAGCCGCGAAGGTCATCCGTGATCGACGCAGTGTCCACGGCACGGCCTCACAGGTAGCTGAGCCACCAGTCGTGGCGCCTGGCCTTCAGGTCTGCGAACCATCGGCACGGGAAGTACAACAGCACGACGGCCGCTGACCCAGACCAGGTAGAGCAGTCCCAGGCTCCAGGTGTAACCGTCTGGCGCCGGCGGATTGCCCATCGGATGATTCGCGAAGAGCCAGGGGCTCACCGACCCCATCGTGACGAGCGACACGACGATCGCCAGGAGGTGAATCAGGGGGATGTGGAGCAGGTAGAAGAAGAAGGGCACGCGGCCAAATGCCGTGAGCCATCGCGCAAGAGCTCCACGGGCTGTTTCCAGCCACGGGATCAGCACGATTGTCGGGCCGAGGGTCATCAGCAGAAAGGCGAGCGACGCCGGATACTTGGTGGTGTTCAGGAAGGAGAACAGGGCGGGCATCCGCGGGCGGCCGTCCTCGCCCGGCACTCCCCAGCGGCTGGGATCGCCGTACAGGTTGAACCCTCGAAGCACGAGAAAGAGCGCGATGGCCGACAAGCCGATGCCGAGACAGAGCCGCCGCCTGCGCGCCGAATCTGCCGCCACGACCGCCCCAAACGCGTAGCCAGCCGCGATGACGCCGACCCACGGAACAATCGAGTAGAGCACCATCAGGTGCGGGCCGTCGGCGCCAAGCGTGACGGGCCCCGCGAAGAAGCTGAAATACAGGATCTTCCAGAGTCCCGCCCACGGCCTTTCGCCGAGCGACTCGGCCAGCTGCCAGAAGCGCGAATCGAGGACGTTGTGGCCCGCGATGATCGCCAGCCCGAGTGCCCCGACGACCGGCACGGGAAGCCGCACGAGACCCGCCAGCAGGATCATGCTCCAGCCGATGACCCAGATGACGCCGGCCAGCATGTATTGGCTGAACTCGAAGTTGAACGTCCACATCACGCGGATGACGGTCAGTTCCAGCAGCACGAGCCAGATGCCGCGTGTCAGCAGGAATCGCGGCAGGTCGCCGTGCCGCTGCCCGTAGAGAAACGCGCTGGTGCCGGCGAGGAAGACGAACGCCGGCGCGCAGAAATGCGTGACCCACCGGGTGAAGAAAATGCCTGCCGTCGGGCCGCCCGCAGGCAGGCCCGAGTACACGCGCACGTGGTCGATGGCCATCAGGACCATGACGCCGCCGCGGATGATGTCGATGGACGCCAGCGCGTCCGGATGGCGTCGAGTCGCCATTGTCATGATTCAATCAGCTCGTGGAGCGACCCTCGAGTACGCGGCGAGCGTTGCCTCGACCATCCTCTCGACGCTGAACTGCGTCCTGACCCGCGCGAGTCCAGCCTCGCCCATCCGCCTTCTGAGATCGCCGTCGTTCAGCAGCCGCACGATGGCGCCGGCCAGTGCCGGCGGGTCGTGTGGCGGCACGAGTATCCCGGTAACGCCATCGTCGATCACTTCGGGAATCCCGCCCACGCGCGTGCCAATGCACGCCTTCGCCGCGGCCATCGCGTCGAGCAGCGAGGTGCCGAGCCCCTCGGTCTCCGAGCTCATCACGAACATGTCGAAGCCCTTGATGAGGGGCAGGACGTCGGCGCGAAACCCCGGCAGCACGACGTGCTTTTCCAGATGCAGGTGCTTCACCTGATGCTCGAGCTGCGGGCGCAGTTCGCCTTCGCCCAGGATCACCAGCCGCGCGTCGGGGACCTCGCGAATCACCAGCGGCATCGCGTCGATGAGATGCCGCTGCCCCTTGTGCGCCACCAGCGCGGCGACGTTGCCGACAACCGGCGCGCCGTGCGGCAGCCAGAACGCCTCGTGAACGTTGGCGGCGTCGATCCCCGCCATCCGATCGACATCGATGCCTTCATGCACCGTCACGATCTGGCCGGCGGCGACGCCGTCGTGGACCAGCAGGTCGCGAATCGCGTCCGACGAGGCGATGAAGAGATTCACCTGCCGGTACTTCCAGCGCGAGAACGAGTTTCGCTTCAGGCGGAAATCCACGCGCCGCGACACGACCAGGGGCGGCGCGGGTGTGCTCGTGAGCATCGACAGCGCCACCGACGCCATCGCGACGCCGTGGGGATCGTGTGCGTGGACGACGTCGGGCTTCAGCCGCGACAGGGCACGCGACAGCTTCCAGCCCGCCTTCAGGTCGAGCTCGTGATCGGGCGCCAGCGGCAACAGCTCGAGGCCCTCGGCCGCGCGGCGCCGCAGCTCGCCGTTGGGATGCGCCACGAGCATCGTCCGATGCCCGGCGGCGCGCAGGCCGAGGATCGTCAGCAGTGCCTGGTTCTGGCCGCCTCTCCACGTGCGGGCGGTGTCGATGTGAAGGCTGAACATGGCGGGCTACGGGCTGCGGACTTCCGGCTAGGGTCTGCGCTGACGCTCCCAGAGCTTCGCAAACTTGAGCATGACGTAGTACCAGTTCAGCAGCGACACCACCAGCCCGGTCGTGCCCTGACGAAAGCCGCCGCGCAGAACGTAGTTGCGCAGGAACGCCATCTTGGCGTGGCCGAGAATCCGCAAAGGGCCCAGACCGGCGTCCGCGGTCGTAGAGCTCGTTGGCCGCGATCGTCGTGTAGCGATCGATCGTGTCGAGGTGGTCGGCGATGTCGGCGTAAGGGTGATGGAGCAGCTCGCCGCGCAGCTTTTCGACCGGGCCCGACGACCCGCACGGACTCGTGGACGTGGACGCGCGTCCACTGCCCGGCGCGCCGGTCGTACAGCCGCAGCTGCCAGTCGGGCCACCAGTCGGTGGAGCGGATCCACTGCCCGAGATAGTTGGTCACGCGCGGCACGCGATAGCCGCGGGCGGCTGGCTCGGACTTCAGCAGCTCGCGGATCTCGTCGCCCAGCGCCACGCCGACGCGCTCGTCGGCGTCAAGCGACAGGATCCAGTCGTGCGACGCCAGCGAGGCAGCGTAGTTCTTCTGGCTGGCGTAGCCGTCCCAGGCGCGGGTCTCGACCCTGTCGGCGTGCCTGCGGGCGACCGCCAGCGTGTCGTCGGTGCTCCCCGAGTCCACGACGATGCGCTCGTCGGCCCAGGCGACCGATTGCAGCGCCTCGGCCAGCCGGTGTGCTTCGTTCCGGGTAATGACGGTGACCGAGACTTTCGGCACCGCGACACTGTAGCAGAGGGAGGGTGGTGGGGGCTGTAAGGGTGTAGGGTGTGGGGCCCGGCGCCCCACACCCCTGCGCCCTTCTTACTGCGGTCCGGTTGCCGCGCCTGCCGTCACCGCGCCGGCGGCGCCGCCCACGGCGGTGCCGACGACGCCGGTCCCGGCCGCGAAGTTGGCGCCGCCGCCGACCGGGGCGATCTGCACGGTCTCGAAGTCGACCTGCGACTGCGCGTAGTCGAGCACCGCGCGCAGCGCCGTGCTTCTGGCCTGCGCCAGGTCGCGCTGCGCCTGGAAGACCTCGAAGCTGGTGGACATGCCCGCGGCGAACTTCTTCTCCTCGGCTTCCAGCCGGCGCTCGGCCAGCACGCGCGCAGCGCGGGTGGCCTCGACACGCTTCGAGTTGGCGACGAGCTGACGCCCCGAGTCGCGCACCTGCGTGGCCACGTTCAGCTCAAGCTGCCGCAGGCTCGTCTCGCTCTGGCTCTTCTCGATCCTGCGTCCGTGCCAGGCTCGCGTCGGCGTTGCTCGTTGCCGATCGGATACGTGACATTGAGCGACAGGCGCCAGGTCGGGAAGTCGCTGCTGAAGACGTTGCCCAGCACGTCGCCATACGACCGGACCACTTCGCCGATCACGGGCGGCGGAAACAGCGGGCTGTCCGGATCGCGAATCAGCTGCGTGCCGCCCAGGCCCGTGGAGTTGTAGTCGAACCGCGCGTCCAGGCCCGGCAGCGTCTGGTTCTTGAAATACTTGACGTTGTAGTCGGTGACCTCGAGCCGCTTGCGCGTCGCGATCAGGTCCGTGCGCTCCTTTAGCGCACGCTCGACGGCCGCCGTGACATCCACTTCCTGCACGATCAACTCCGGCACGTCGGTCGGCTCGAGGCGCATGTCGAAGAAGCCCGGCGTCTTCGGGTCGAAGATCAGCGAGCGCAACTGATCCTCGGACTGGCCGATGGACGCCTCGGCCAGAATCACGGCTTCTTCGCGGCTGGCGACTTCAGACTCCGCCTGCACGATGTCGATGGGCGCCAGCGTGCCGATTTCGACGCGCGACCGCGTGTTGCGCAGCGATTCCTGCGCCAGGTCCAGCGTCTGGCGCGCCACCTTCAGCGCGTTGATCGCGTAGACGTAGTCCCAGTAGGTGTTCCTCACGGTCCGCGTCGGTCAGCGCGACGGTCTGCCGCAGATCGACGTCGGCGATCTCGCGGTTCATGCGCGACGCGAACAACTGCTGCCGCACGGTGTCGAACTTGAAGTTGCGCAGCAGCGGCTGCGTGACGACGACATCCAGATTGCCCGTCAGCGTCGGGTTGAAGCTCGAAAACGAGTTGGTCGTCGTCTGTCGCCCGCTGTCGAATGCCACTGTCGCCTCGGTGCCCCACGGGAACAGCTTCGCGATGTTCGTGGTGAACCCGAAGTTGTCGGAGGCCACAGTCGTGTCGCCTCCCGAGAGGAAGCTGCTGGGCGGCTGGTCCTGGCTCTGCGTGAAGACGCCGGCCCCGAAACGAGGCACGTAGTTGGACAGGATCTGTGCGGTGTTCAGGTCCTGCAGCTCGGGATTGAACCGCTCGATCTGAATCCCGAGGTTCTGCTGCGAGCGCCAGCTTCACGGCCTCTTCCATCGACAACTGCCGCACGGGACCGGTCGGCTCGAGACCCCTGGCCGAGGGCGTCGTGGACGGCGGCACCTGCACGGGCGGCTGGGCCGGCGCCGGCGCGGCCTGTCCGAAAGCGGACGACGAGGCGCCAGCGACGAGCGCGCAGGCCAGTATCAGGCGCGCGCCGGGGCAGAGACGAAAGGACATGGGACAGTGCTCCACTAGGTAAGTCAGAAGATAGCTTCGCCCTTAGGGACGGATGGCCACGGAGGTTATAGACGGATGACCCCGGACCGGAGTTTCCCGAAACCGCGGGATTGTATACTACCGCGTTGGGCGGCCCGCCAGAATCCCACAGGCGGGCACTGTCTGTTCCAATACCACGCACTCCGACGGAACGTTTACGTGACTCACGACGAGCTGCTTTCCCTTTTCCGCCGCTCGGGCGCCCTGCTCGAGGGCCATTTCCGCCTCACCTCGGGCCTGCACAGCCCCCGCTATCTGCAGTGTGCCCTGGTCCTTTCCGACCCATCCAACGCCGCCGCCCTGGCCGGGGCGCTGGCGCCCCAGGTCGCCTCGCTTGGCGCGACGGTGGTCCTGTCGCCCGCGCTGGGCGGCATCGTGATCGGCCACGAAATGGGGCGCGCGCTGGGCATCCGCGCGATCTTCGCCGAGCGCCAGGACGGCAGGTTGACGTTGCGGCGCGGCTTCACGTTGGCTCCCGACGACCGGGTGCTGGTGGTTGAAGACGTCGTCACCACCGGCGGCTCGACGCGCGAGACCATGGAAGCGGCTCGCGAGGCGGGGGCCGACGGTGGTTGGCGCGGCGTCGATCGTGGACCGAAGCGGCGGCAACACCGATCTCGGCGTGCCCTATCACGCGCTCTTGCCGATGGCGGTTCCGACCTACGAACCTGCGGCATGCCCGTTGTGCGCCGAGGGCGTGCCGGTGGTGAAGCCAGGGAGTCGCGCGTGACCGATGACGCGAGTGCCCGAGTGCGGAACCTCAAGCTAACGGTTGCCTACGAGGGCACGTCGTTTGTCGGCTGGCAACGGCAGGCGGCGGGCACGTCCATCCAGGGCCTGCTCGAAACCATCCTCACCGCCATCGACGGCGCGCCGGTGTCGGTGGCCGGCGCCGGGCGCACGGATGCCGGCGTGCACGCGCTGGCGCAGGTCGCCAGTTGCGCGATCGCCAGCACTCTCGACGCCGACACGCTGCGCCGCGCGTTGAACGCGCAGTTGCCTGCCGAGGTGCGCGTGCTCATGGTCGAGGACGTGCCGGCCGCGTTTCACGCCCGGTTCTCGGCGACAGGCAAGCGATACCGGTACGTGGTGGCCAACGGCCCCATCGTCAGCCCCTTCGCGGCCCGCAGCGCGTGGCATCTGACCGGATGGCTCGATCTGGCTACGATGCAGCAGGCCGCGGCCCACCTCGTTGGCACACACGACTTCTCGGCGTTCCAGTCCACGGGCGCCGATGTGGCCCACGCCAGCCGCACCGTCACCCTCGCCGAGGTCGGCGACCTCACCGAGCAGCCTCCATCGCCGTTGCCGTCAGGGGCCGTCCCCGGCGGGCGACTGCTGGCCTTCGAGGTCGCCGCCAACGGCTTCCTGCGCCACATGGTGCGCGCGCTGATGGGCACGCTGGTCGAGGTCGGCCAGGGACGCCGAGATCCCGATCTGCGTGCCCTGCTGGCCTCGGAAAACAGGGCGCTGGCGGGCCCCACCGCGCCGGCGCACGGGCTCTGGTTGGTTGAGGTCGACTACTGATAAACTCAGCGTTTGGCTTTCTCGAGGGGTCGTGATGGCGCTTGACGAATTGCTGGCGTGGCTGCCGCCGGGGTCTCCCGAGGAGGCGCTCGCTCGTCAGGTCAACTTCGAACAACTTCCCGCGCACATCGCCATCATCATGGACGGCAACGGCCGCTGGGCCGCGCGCCGGCACCTGCCGCGCGTCGAGGGCCACCGGGCCGGCATCAACGCCGTCCGCGACGTCGTCGAGACCTCCGCCAGGTTGGGCGTCGAGGTCCTCACGCTCTACGCGTTTTCGACCGAGAACTGGAAGCGTCCCGAGGCCGAGGTCAGCATGCTGATGGCGCTGCTCAAGCGCTATCTGCGAATCGAGCTGGGCACGCTGCTGCAGAACAACATCCGGTTTCGGGTGATCGGGCGCGTGCAGGACCTGTCGCCGGACATCCAGCAGGAACTGGCCGACGCCGAGGCCCGCACGGCCGCCAACACGGGGCTGCTCTTCAACATCGCGCTCAACTACAGCGGCCGCGCCGAGATCACCGATGCCGTGCGGCGGATGATCGAATCGGGCGTCTCGCCACGCGACGTGACCGAGCAGCGCGTGAGCGATTTCCTGTACACCGCTGGACAACCCGATCCCGATCTGCTGATCCGCACGAGCGGCGAGATGCGCGTCAGCAACTTCCTGCTCTGGCAGATCGCGTATGCCGAGATCTGGGTCACCGATACGTTCTGGCCCGACTTCCGCGCCCGCCATCTGCTCGACGGGATCCTCGAGTTCCAGAAGCGCGACCGGCGGTATGGCGGCCTGAAGCCGTCGCGAGTCGCGACCCTCCGGTGACCCGCGTTCTGAGCGCGCTGGCGCTGCTGGTGGTGATCGGCGGCGCGGCCGCGTTTGCGCCGCCCGAAGGCCTGGTAATCATGGCAGTTGCCATCGCGAGCCTGGGGTTCATCGAGCTCGCGCGGCTGGGCGACGCCCTTGGCGCCCGCGTGCCGCGGGCACCGGGGCTGTTTCTGACGGCGCTGGTGTGTGTCTGCGCCGCCTGGCCAACCCTCTCGCTTGCGCCCGCAATGGTCGCGCTGCTGGTCGGAGCTGGCGTGGTCGCCGTCACCAGCGGCTCTCCCGATCGCGCCGGGGTCGGCGGCATCGCGCTGACGGTTGCAGGCCCGCTCTACATCGGCCTGCCGCTCGGCGCGCTCATCAACATCGGCTGGACGCACAGTCGCGAAGCGGCGTTCCTGGTCGTGCTCACCGTCGTCGCCAGCGACAGCACGCAGTACTACGCGGGGCGACTGTTCGGGCGAACCCTGCTGGCGCCGGCTATCAGCCCGAAGAAGACCGTCGAGGGCGCTATCGGCGGATACGTAGGTGGCGCGGTGGCCATGGCGTGGCTGGGAGGCTTGTGGCTGCCGGCGATGCCGCTCGGGACCCGGCTCGTGCTGTCGCTCGTGCTGGTGACCCTCGGCATCGTCGGCGACCTGCTCGAGTCGGTGCTGAAACGTGCGGCGCAAGTGAAGGACAGCTCGCATGTCATCCCCGGCCACGGCGGCGTGCTCGATCGCATCGACGCCCTGCTGCTGGTGATTCCGGTCTACTACGTCGCGCTTCGCGTCGCGTCGAAGGGCGTGTTGTGAAGCGCATCGCGATTCTCGGATCGACCGGCTCCATCGGCACCAGCGCGCTCGCGGTCATCGACGCCTATCCCGATCGCCTGCGAGTCGTGGGCCTTGCCGCAGGGCGCAGCGCCGATGCCCTGTCGGCGCAGATTCAGCGATACCGGCCGGCGATCGCGGCCATCGGCGAGCCATCGGCGGTCCAGTCGCTGGCGGGTGCGGCGCCAGCCGGAACACGGGTCGTCGGCGGAGCCGACGGCCTGATCGAGGTGGCCACGCATCCCGACGTCGACATCCTCCTGTGCGCGTCGTCGGGGACGACGGCGCTCGAGGCCGTGCTGGCGGCCATCGATGCCGGCAAGACCATCGCGCTCGCCAACAAGGAAGTGCTCGTGATGGCGGGAGAGCTGGTCACCAGGGCGGCCAGGGCCCGCGGCGTCGCGCTGCTGCCCGTGGACAGCGAGCACAACGCCATTCACCAGTGCCTGCACGGGCGAGGCGCCGGCGAGGTGCGCAAGCTGGTGCTGACCGCATCGGGCGGGCCGTTTCGCGCGTGGCCGGCCGAGCGCCTGCAGGCCGTGCGTCCGGAGGACGCGCTGCGCCATCCGACGTGGCAGATGGGGCGCAAGATCACCATCGACTCGGCGACGCTGATGAACAAGGGCCTCGAGGTCATCGAGGCGCACTGGCTGTTTGACGTGCCCGCAAGCCGAATCGACGTCGTCGTGCACCCGCAGTCAATCGTGCACTCGATGGTGGAGCTCACCGACGGCTCGACCATCGCGCAACTGGGCGTCACCGACATGCGGCTGCCGATTCAGTACGCGTTCTCGTATCCGGATCGGTGGGGGGCGCTGCTGCCCGCGCTGGACCTCACCAGGTGTGGCGCGCTCGAATTCGAGGCGCCGGACACGGCCAGATTTCCGTGTCTGCGGCTCGCCTACGACGCGCTGGTCGCCGGCGGGACCATGCCCGTGGCGCTCAATGCGGCCAACGAAGTGGCCGTGGACGCTTTTCTGGCCGGGCGGCTGCCGTTTCCTGCCATTGCTCAGATCATCGAACGGACGCTGTCGGCACATGATGTGCAACGGACCGACTCGCTTGCCAGCGTCCGCGAAGCGGATCGGCTGGCGCGCGAGTATTCCCGGGCACTGACCGGCAGCTTAGAATTGCCTGTGTAGGGGGCCGACGGTTGTGTTGACGACGCTGCTTTCTTTCGCTTTTGTGATCGGCGTGCTGGTTTTCGTCCACGAGCTGGGCCATTTCCTGGCGGCCCGGCGCGTCGGTGTGCGGGTTCTTGCCTTTTCTGTCGGCTTCGGTCCCCGGCTGCTGGGCTTCACGCGCGGCGGCACCGAGTACAAGATCGCGGCCATTCCGCTTGGCGGCTTCGTGAAGATGGCCGGCGAGACGGTCGAGGATCAGCGCAGCGGCGCGCCCGACGAGTTCCTGTCGAAGAGCAAGTGGGAGCGCTTTCAGGTGCTCATCGCCGGTCCGGCCATGAACATCATCCTGGCGGTGCTGGTCCTGTGGGTCGTGCTCCTTCAGGGCACCGACGTCCCCGCGTATCGGGACATGTCGCCGGTTGTCGGGGCCATCGCGGCCGACGCGCCCGCCTTGAAGGCGGATGTGCGGGTTGGCGACCGCATCCTTCGTGTTGACGACCGGCAAGTCGATACGTGGGACGAATTCCTGTTCGCGATCGCCGGCAAGGCGCGGCGCGAGGTCGCGCTGCTCATCGAACGCGACGGGCAGCAGTTGACCAGGCGCGTCGTGCCGACGGCGGAAGGCAAGTACGAGGTCGGCGACGTCGGAGTGTTTCCGGCGACTCATCCGCACATCCGATACGTGATGTCGGGCGACCCGGCCGAGAAGGCCGGTCTGCAGGGCGGCGACGTCATCCTGGCCATCAACGGCGAGACGGTGAGCTTCGCGCACCAGCTCCCGAAGCTGATCAGCAAACACGAAGGGCGCGAGATCACCGTTCGGGTTCCTGCGCGACGGGCAAACGCGCGAAGTTCGAATCACGCCGGTCCAACGCGAACCGAACCTCTATGCCATCGGCGTCGCGCCGCGCGATCAGTTCGTGCGGGTGGAACCGGGCGTGTTCGAGGCGCTGCGCTTGAGCGTGGTTGAGAACTGGGAGACCGCCGGCCTGATCTTCCGTACGTTGGGCGGGTTGTTCACCGGCGAGACCTCGCCGCGCCAGCTGATGGGCCCCGTAGGGATTGCCTCGCTGTCGGGCGAGTCGGCACAGGCCGGCATCATCCCGCTGCTCGGCTTGCTGGCCTCCATCAGCCTGAACCTCGGGCTGCTCAACCTGATGCCGATTCCCGTCCTCGACGGCGGCCACATCCTCATCCTCCTGCTCGAGGGGATCGCACGCCGGGACTTCAGCATGCGAATCAAGGAGCGGATGCTCTTTGCCGGCTTCGTCGTCCTGATGCTGCTGATGGTGACCGTCATCTACAACGACCTCACGCGCGTCCAGTGGGTCGAGAACCTGATGTTCTGGCGGTAAGCCACCCGTCATCTAATTGCAGATTGCAGATTGCAGATTTTCGAATCACCGCAATTTCGAAGTCTCAATCTGCAATTCTTCTGTAGTGCGCAGCGATCGAATCGACCAGCGCGTCGAGCGTGTACTCGGCCGGCATGATCGAGACGCCGATGCCCAGCCGGCTGGCGGCCTCGGCCGTCACCGGGCCGCACACGGCGACGACAGTCTGTTGCAGCAGGTCGGCCGACTGCTCGGCCCCGAAGGTCGCGGCGAAGTTGCGCACGCTGGCCGCGCTGGTGAAGGTCACGACGTCCACCTCGCGATCCAGCAGCATCCGGTAGAGATCGGGATCGCGCTCGGGATCGAGATCCGCCGGCAGTGCGCGATAGGCGATCACGTCGGTGACCTCGGCGCCGGCGGCCTTGAGCGCCTCCGCCAGGCGTTCGCGTCCCACATCGGCGCGCGGCAGCAGGAAGTGCTTGCCGGCCACTTTCTCGAACGCATCGAGTGCAGCGACGACGCCTTCCGCCTGGAAGTCCGGCGGGATCAGATCCACTGTCACGGCGTAACGCAGCAGCCGATCCCGCGCTGACGGCCCGACCGCGCACAACTTCACGCCCTTGAGCTCGCGCACATCGCGGCCGCCGCGATACAGCCGCTGCATGAACTGATCGACGGCGTTCACGCTGGTGAAGACGATCCAGTCCGCGGTCTCGACGGCGTCGATGGCGTTGTCAAGCGGCGCCCAGTCCTCTGGCGCTGCCATCCGGATCATCGGCGCGACGATCGGCTCTGCGCCGAGCGCCGCGAGGCGGTCCGACAGATCAGGAGCGTCCTCGCGGGGCCGGGTGACGGCTATCCGCTTGCCAAACAGCGGCCGATCGTCGAACCAGCGCAGGTGCTGCCGCAGCGCCGCGACCTTTCCGACGACGAGGATCGCGGGGCGCTTCGGCCGCGACGCCTTCGTGAGCTCCGCGAGTTGCTCGAGAGTGCCGTCCACCGTCTGCTGGCCGGGGAGCGTGCCATCGTAGATGACCGCGGCGGCGTCGCTCTTGGGCCGCCCGTGCGACAGCAACGCGTCGAGGATCGCCGGCAGCTGCTTGGTGCCGGCGTAGCACACGATGGTGCCCTTGAGCTTGGCGAGCGCTGCCCAGTCCACCTGCGGCGGGGTCTGGCTCTCGTCTTCGTGGCCGCGCACCAGCGTGAGCGTGTCGCCGGCACCTGGATAGGTGACCGGCACGCCGCCGTACGCGGGAAAGCCGATCGCCGCAGGGATACCGGGCACGACCTCGAACGGCACGCCGTGTTCGTGGAGGAACAGCGCTTCCTCGCCGCCGCGATCGAAGACGAACGGGTCGCCCCACTTGAGGCGCGCGACGACGCGGCCTTCGCGGGCCTTCTCCACCAGCAGGTAGCTGATGGCTTCCTGCGCCATCGCTGCCGGCGCGGCGGTGCCGACATCGATGCGCTCGGCATGCGCGGGCGCTTGCGCCACCAGCCGGTGATGGACGAGGTTGTCGTAGAGCACGACGTCGGCCATCGCCAGGCACGCCAGGCCGCGCACGGTGATCAGCCCGGGATCACCTGGCCCTGCCCCGATCAAGTACACCTTGCCGCGTGCCATAGGCGGGCATCATACGACAGATGACGTACGCTAACCACGGAGACACGGAGGACACGAAGAACGCACTGGGGCTTTGGAAACCCCTTCAGAACTCTGCGTCCCCCGTGCCCTCTATGTCTTTTGTGGTTGACGTACGTGATCTACGAGGTGGGCCCGTAGTACCCCTGCTTGGTGCGCGCGGTTGCGCCCGCTGACTGGACACGCACGACGATGCGGCGCCATGCGCCGTCGCGTTTGGGGTTCTTCGAGCTGTAGCCGACCATGTACTGGCTCGAGAGCTCGTCGGAAATCTGCTCGTAGATGCCCGTGAGCTCCGTCGCCGTGCGCGCGAAGTAGGCCTTCCCGCCCGTCTCCTGCGCCAGCTGGCGCAGGACGAAGTCCGATTCGTTGAACGAGCCCCGCGCTCGTTCCGGTCCGCGGCTGCGCAGCCCGATCGAGTAGATCGCGGTCTCCGACCGCTTGGCCAGCTCGAGCACCTCGTCGAAGCTCACGAGGCTCGACGTGTCTTCGCCGTCGGACAGCACGACGATGGCCTGTCGGCGAATGTCCTCGCTGCTGCGCGCCTGCACTTTCTTCAGTTCCTTCAGCGCGATGTAGATCGCGTTGTGCAGCGACGTCGAACCGCCAGGCGATGTCTTTCGGATGGCGGTCTCGAGATCCGCCACATTGCTGGTGAACGCCTGCGCGATCGACACGCGGCTGTCGAAGTCCACGACCTGCGCCAGGTCCAGCGCGCGGAGCTTGCGCGCAAAGCCGACCGCCGCTTCCTGCGCCGTGGTCAGCTTGTCTTCCATGCTCGCGCTGGTGTCGAGCAGCAGCGACAACGCGATGGGCAGGTTCGATCGGTTGAAGAAAGTCACCTCCTGCTTCACGCCGTCCTCGAATACCTGGAAGGCGGCCGGCTCGAGATCCGTGACGAACCGGCCGGTCTGATCGGCGACCGTGATGTTGAGCGACACCAGATCGACGCCGGTGCGAAACGACGGCTGCTGGGCGGCCACGCGCGCGCGGGTTGACGGCGCCGCCAGCGCCAGCAGCAGCGCCGCACACAGGGTCGCGACACGCCGCGTCACTTCTTCGCCCCGGTCTGTTTCTCTCGAACCAGCGTGCCTCGCGCGGTGAGCTCCGGCTTCTTGACGCCGACCTCGAACGACTTGGGCGGCACCAGCACACCAGGCCGACCGTAGACGACCTTGTACTGGTTGCCGAGGTCCTCGGCGACCTTCGCCAGCGCGTCGCCGTAGGCCATGCTCGACAGCAGGTCCTGCCGGCGTCCGCCGCTCATGCGCGTGCCCTCGTCGACGACCAGGGCCCGATCTCGCGCGTTGTCGTCGCGGATCGCCGCGTTCCCCCGGCTGGTGAGCACCAGCACGTGCACGGCCGCGCCGCTGTCGCGGATGGCGTCGAGCGTGTTCTGGTACGGCGTGTTGCTGAAGTCGGTGCCTTCGCCCGTAATCACCACCACCGCCCGGCGGGGATTCTCGCGCCGGCTGAGCCCTCGCAGCGTCTGGACGAGCGTGTCCTGGAAGACCATGCCGCTGCCCGGCTGCGCGAAGATCTTCTCGACGCCCTTCCTGGTCTCGGCGGCGCCGGACTGATAGTCCATCAGCACCGTGGGCCGATCGGCCATCCCGACGAGCGCGATGACGGCCTGCTGCTCGGCCATCTTCCCGAAGAACGCGTCAAGCGCCTTGCGGATGTCGAGGATGCCTGGTTGGCTGGCAAACGAGTTGTCGACGACAACCGCGAGGTCGATCGGGTCGCTGGTGCGACCGGCGCGCAGGACCTCGCGCGACTGCCCGTCCTCCTTCACGCTGAAATCGGCGACGTCGAGGCCGCCAACCGGATGGCCCGACTTGTCGAGCACGCTGACGTACGCGGTCTGCTCCGTCGTCTGAGCGTTGGCGGGGTGAACGAGGACTGCACCCGCCATCGCGGCGAGCAGCCAGACGGTCGTACGCATACAGCGAGACCTCGTGAGGGACGTGGCAGGCGTCCGCGGGGGGAAGTGCCGGCTTGAGCGAGTATAGGGGGAGGGGACTGGACGGTCAAGCCCGGCTACTCCCAGAACTTGTTGCAACAGTGAGACTTGTGGACGTAGGATCGCGGTCATGTCGAAGCGGATGCTCATCATGGTCCTGGCTCTGGTGCTGCTGGTGGCGGCTGGCGCGCTGGTCTATATCAATTCGACGTCGAAGACCCTTGCCGCGGCCGAGGACTGCGAGGACAAGCCCAAGCCCAAGGACGAATTCGCCCTGGCGGCCGAGTGCGATGCTCGCGGCCGCGCCCGCCGGCCAGGGCGCGACGCCGGCGGCTCCGGCAGCGGGCACGGGCAGTCACTGATGGCCTGGCGTCTCGGCCGTGAGCGTGGCCAGGACGTGACCTCCCTGGCCAACCTGAGCTCGGCGGGGCTCGCCTTCGGCATGGCCGTCATCCTGGGAGCTGCCCTGGGCTACGGCGCAGACCGCCTCTTCGGCATCGTCGCCTTTCGGATTCCTGGCGGGATTCCTGCTCGGTCTGGTCGCCGGCGTCCTGAACGTGTTCCGCGCCGCAGGGCTGTGGGGTAAGCGGAATTGACGATTGCGACTGCCGACCACTTACTCGGCGGTCAATGCCGCGTGAATCGTCCGTCCTCTTAATCCTGCAATCCCGATTTCCAATCTGCAATCTGCAATCTGCAATGATTTCTGCGTCAGTTCGAACGGGACGCTCTCATTGCCTGCGTCGCCATGGCCCTGGCAGCGCTTCTGGCGCCGTTTGGCGGCCTGTGGGCGGCGCTCGGCGTCCTGGGGGGCGGGGCCCTGGCGGGGGTCAGTTACCGGGGGCTGAAGGCGGGGGTGTTCGGGTCGACTGGGGCGGGTTCCGGGCGCGGCGCGGCGCTGGTGAAGTTTTTCACAAGGTATGCTATGCTGGCGGTCGCGGCGTACGTTATGCTGGCGCGTTTGCGCCTGCCCGCGTGGGCCGTCGCCGCAGGGGCGTCCTCGCTGATGGTGGCTGTTGTCAGTGCCGCCGCGCGGGCGTTCAGCTCGACTTCTGGTCGCGGGAATCCCAAATAGCACGTCGATGGAGAAGCTGCACCACGAACTCTGGATCACCCACGCCGTCAATGTGGTCTTCGGACCCATCGCGGCGGCGATACTTCGCGCGTTCGGGCGCGACGTGCCCGCCGGCGCGCAGGTCATCCCCGACTACATCGCGATGCTGATCGTGATCGCGATGGCGCTCACCGCGTTGTCGCTCGTCGTGCGTTCGCGGCTCAGCGTCGAGCATCCGGGCTGCGCTGCAGATCGCCCTCGAGGACTTCGTCACCGCGTTCCAGGGCCTGCTCGCCGATTTTGTCGGACCCAAGGGTCCCAACTACCTGCCCCTGGTCGCCTCGGTGTTCGTCGTCATCCTGTTGTCGAACCTGTCGGGCCTCGTCCCTGGCCTGATGGCGCCGACCACGAACTTGAACGTCACGCTGGGATGCGCGGTGACGGTGTGGGTGTACTACCACTATCAGGGCTTCAAGGAGCAGGGCGTCGTGGCGTACCTGAAGCACTTCGCGGTGCCGCCAGGATCGCCGGTCGCGATGGCGCCGCTGATGCTCCTCATCGAGCTCATCGCCCATGGCGCGCGCGTGCTGTCGCTGTCGCTGCGCCTGTTCGGCAACATCTTCGGCGAGGAGCTCGTCATCATCATCCTCGCCAGCCTGGTGCCGTTCATCGTGCCGCTGCCGATGATGTTCCTGGGCCTGCTGACCGCCACGCTGCAGGCGCTGATCTTCGCCATCCTGACGATGGTGTATCTGGGGGGCGCTGTCGCGGTCGAACACCACGACGAGGCGCACCACTAAGCAGCTCGAGTCGTTCGCAAACTGGTTTTTGGAGGAGGCTTTTCACGTGAGCACACGGTCCTTTGTCACTACCGCTCTCGTCCTCGTGACGATGGGTTTGGTCTCGCCGGTCTACGCGCAGGAAACCGCCGCGTCGGGCGGCGCCGCCGGCGTTCTGATCCAGTGGTCGATCATCACCGCCGGCTTTGCGCTGGGCATTGCGGCGCTGGGCGGCGCCCTCGGACAGGGCAAGGCCGTCGCCGCCGCGGTCGAGGCCATCGCGCGCAACCCGAGCGCGAGCAACGACATCCGCGCGAACCTGCTGCTGGGCCTCGTGCTGATCGAGTCGCTCGTCATCTACGTGCTGCTCATCTCGCTGATCCTGCTGTTCCTGGCGCCGTTTGGCGCGCCAAAGGTCGGCTGAGCGGGCCTCGGATTTTCAGCTCAGGCCCTCCAGCTTTGGCTGGGTCGATCAAGACACCGCGTCGGTCCGTGTCGGGCCGCCGCGGTGTTCGCTTTTCTGGGCCGCACCCGGCACATGGCACCCCGCACTTGGCACCGCACCAGGCACCCGGCACTCAGCACGTGGCACTCGGACTGACCCGTCTCGACGCCTGGCTGCTCCTGATGGCCTTTTTCTGGGGCAGCAACTTCACCGTCATCAAGGCGGCGCTCCGCGAGATGCCCGGCCCGGCCTTCAACGGCCTGCGGATGGTGCTCGCCTCGGTGGTGTTTCTCGGCCTCATCGCCTGGCGCGACGGTCTCGCGCGCTCAGTGCGCGCCATCCCGCGCGCGACTGGCTCCCGATACTGGGCCTCTCGGTGCTCGGCCACGGCCTCTACCAGTACTTGTTCATGGGCGGCGTCGCCCGCACGTCGGCCAGCAACAGCGCGCTGATCTTCGGGTGCACCCCGATCACCGTGAGCCTGCTGTCGGCGTGGCTGGGGCACGAGCGCCCCGGCTGGACGCGGTGGGCTGGCGCGGCCGTGTCGCTGACCGGGATCTATCTTGTCGTTGGCCAGGGCGCCCGCCAGGGCACATCGTCGCTGATCGGCGACGCGATGATCTTCTGCGCCATGCTGTGCTGGGCCGGCTACACGGTCGGCACCAAGCCG
Organism: Vicinamibacteria bacterium; assembly: GCA_963818215.1. Lineage (GTDB taxonomy): Bacteria > Acidobacteriota > Vicinamibacteria > Vicinamibacterales > JAENWD01 > JAENWD01. The sequence continues at coordinate 339,265 of CAWFRL010000021.1, forward strand.
CTGCTGTCGCGCTACTCGCCGCTGTTCATCACCGGCCTGACGATGGCGATTGGCACCGCCGTCTACGCGCCCGTCGCGCTGCTGTGGCTGCGCGGGGTCGACCTGGGCCGGTTGTCGACGCCCGCGTGGCTGGGCATCGTCTACTCGGCGCTCTTCTCGCTGGTGGCGGCGTACGTGATTTGGTACACCGCCGTCCAGAAGCTCGGCGGCGGCCGCACGTCGATGTACTCGAACATCGTGCCGATGGTGGCGATGGCGGTTGCCGCCATCGTGCTCGGCGAGCCGCTTGACGGCGACGAAGCTGGCGGGCGCTGCGGCGATCCTGTGCGGGCGTGGCGCTCACCCGGATCGAGCGCGCGATCATCGCGACGCCGACCGAATCGTAGGATCCGTAGTCGCGCAGCGGTCTGCAGCATGCCGCGCCGCCGCCACCTGAGGCGTCGGCATCGATCCTGCTAGAGTGATCCCCGGAGTCGAGTCGAATGCGCAGCGTTGGCGTCCTGCTGTCCTCTCTGGGGTTCGTTGTGCTGCTTGCCTGCGGCGGCGGAGGGGACAGTCCTCCCTCGAACAACCCGCCGGGCAATCCTCCGCCAACCTCCTCCGGTCACCAACCCGTGCGCCGCGGCCTCGGTTGAAGAGGGCGACGTCAGCGCGCTGCGAGCTGAACCCGACGGCCGGCCGGAAGCGCGGACCGGCTCAACCGCGACCCGCGCGTCGCCGTCCCGCAGCTGTTCTGGACGCACCAGGCGGCCCGGGCCCAGGGGCTCACCCAGGCGCTCGACGCCGAGCCTGCCCGTCGACAACGAGGACGTCGGCGAGATTGCGGTGCTCCAGGACAGCGGCGATCTCATCGCGCGCGCCAACCTGTTCGATCTCAGTGACGTCGCGCTCCGCTTCACCCCCAACGGCGGCGGCTACGACCTGACCCGCGCCGACGGCGCCTTCCGGTCGCCGCTCGGCACGCGGCTCGTGCTCGAAGACGACGACTCGTCGGCGTTCGACGTGCCGTTCACGTTCGCCTTCTACGGCACCGCGCAACCGCGCGGCTTCGTCAACTCGGACGGCAACATCACGTTCGGCGAGGGCGACTCGGCCAGCACGGATCGCAGCGTCACGCGATTCCTCGCCGGCGCGCCGCGCATCTCGCCGTTCTTCGCCGATCTCGATCCGACCACCGGCAGCGGGCGCGTCTTCCTGGCGACCGGGCCCGATGCGGTGACCGTGACGTGGTGCAACGTGCGCGGCTTCGACCTCACCGACACGGTGACGGTGCAGACGACGATGCTGCCCACGGGCGTGGTCGAAGTGCGGTTTGCGGCGCCGTGGGTCTCGAACGACGCGGTCGTCGGCCTGTCGCCCGGCCGTACGGGGCAGTTCACCGACGGCCGACCTGAGCGCGCGCCACCGGCAGCGCCGCGGCGGCGACGGCCCTGGGCGAGCGCTTCTCGCAGGACACCGACATCGACCTGGTCGCCGTCGCGCGCAAGTTCTATCAGACGCATCCGGACAGCTACGACCAGCTCGTCACGTGGACCGACACGCGCGTCGTGAGCGGCAACACCTTCGCGTTCGAGTCGACGGTCGCGAACGAGATTCGGGGCATCGGCATCGAACATCTTCGACTCGGCGCGGGACTTCGGCAGCGCCGGCCGCCTGCGCAGCCTCGTGCTGATGGATGCCCTCACGAAGTACCCGTCGAGCCCGACGCAGCGTTTCCTCGGCGAGGACTCGACGATCAGCCTGCTCGGGCAGGAAAGCGGCCACCGCTGGCTGGCGTTCCTCCGCTTTCGAGACGCCGACGGCAGGCGCTCGGACGAACTGCTCGGCCGCGACCAGGCGCACTGGAGCTTCTTCTTCGACTCGGACGCCTCGTTCATGGAGGGCAACGACATCGAGGATCTCGGCGGCGGCGCGTTCCGCACGGTGGCCGCCGTCAGCCGCTACAGCCTGCTGGACCAGTACGCGATGGGGCTGGTCGGCCCCTCCCAGGTGCCGCCGTTTTTCTACGTCGAAGCGCCCACCAACATCGTCCCCGAGCGCGACCGCGAAGACTCGCCGGACACCGGCGTGACGTTCAACGGCACGAAGCGCGAGGTGCGGATCGAGGACGTGATCGACGACGATGGGCCGCCGCGAGCCCTCGTCGGGTTCGAGCCCCAGGACCCACCGCCAGGCCTTCATCTACGTGGTCTCCAACGGCCGCACGCTCGACCAGGCGCAGGTGGACAAGCTCGATCGCATTCGACGCGAGTGGACCAGCTGCGTTTCGGACCGCCACCAGCAACCGCATGACGCTCGAGACGAGACTGCGCTGAATTGCAGATTGCACGATTGACGATTGCCGATTACGAATTACGCGAATTGCGGATTAGGATGGACGCGTCATGCGACGCGTCCTCGTCATCCTGGCCGGCCTCTTGTCGATGCCTGTCGCCGCGCTGGCGCAGGCGCCTGAGTCTCCGCCGCTCCGACACTCGACCCGGCGCGCCTCGCGCTGATCGAGCCGCTGGTCGAGGAGGCGATCGCCGCCGGACAGATTCCCGGCGCCGTCGTCGTCGCCGGCCGCGGAGACCAGGTGCTCTATCGGCGCGCCTTCGGCAACCGCGCGGTGCAGCCCTCGCCGGAGCCGATGACGATCGACACGATCTTCGACGTCGCCTCGCTCACCAAGGTCGTGGCGACGACCACGGCCGTGATGGCGCTGGTCGAGGACGGCCGCATCCGGCTCAGCCGATCGCGTCAGCGTCTACGTCCCGGGCTTCGAGCGCTACGGCAAGGACAAGATCACCATCCGTCACCTGCTGACGCACGTCTCGGGCCTGCGGCCCGGACCTCGACCTCGGCGTGGAGTTCGAGGGCGGGGCTGCCGAGGCGATCCGCCTGGCGCGTGAAGAGGTGCCGGTGGCGCCGCCCGGCGAGCGCTTCATCTACTCCGACATCGGCTTCTTCCTGCTCGGCCACATCGTCGAGGTCGTGTCGAAGCAGACGCTGCCGGCGTTCCTGCAGGCGCGCGCCTTTGGCCCACTCGGGATGGCCGACACGACGTTTCTGCCGCCCGCCTCGTTACAGGAGCGCATCGCGCCCACCGATGCCGTGCGAGCCGCTGGCCTGGCCCTGCACGGCGCCGGTGTCGGCCGATGCTGCGAGGCGTCGTGCACGATCCGACGGCCCGCCGGATGGGCGGCGTTGCGGGGCACGCGGGTCTGTTCAGCACCGGCGACGACCTGGCGATCTTCGCGCGCATGATCCTGGCCGGCGGCAGCTGGAAAGGCGCACGCGTGCTGTCGCCGCTCACCGTCGCCGAGATGATGCGGCCGGCGACGCCGGCAGGCATGCAGCCGGTGCGCGGCCTGGGCTGGGACATCGACACCAGCTACTCGGCCAACCGCGGCGAGCTGTTGCCGATCGGGTCGTTCGGCCACACCGGGTTCACCGGCACGTCGATCTGGATCGACCCGCTCACGCGCACCTTCGTGATCGTCCTCACCAATCGCGTGCATCCCGCCGGCAAGGGGGACGCGACGCCGCTGCGCGCGCGCGTGGCCAGCGTCGTGGCCTCGGCCATCCCCGATGCGGTGGTGCCGCCGCACGTGGCCCTGACCGGAACCGACTTCGGCGCCGGGCCCGTCGCCGGGCCGGCCGCCGCTGCCGGCGCCGGTTCAAACCGGCATCGACGTCCTGCGCGCCGAGGGGTTCGCGCGGCTGAAGGGCCGGCGCATCGGGCCTGGTGACCAACCACACCGGCCGCGCCGCCGACGGCACGCCCACCATCGACCTGCTCTTCGGGCAGCAGGATCTCACCGCTCGTCTCGCTCTTCAGCCCCGAGCACGGCATTCGCGGCATCGTCGACGAGGACGTCCCGTCGTCGAAGGACGAGAAGACGGGCCTGGTCATCCACTCGCTCTACGGCGCGACGCGGCGTCCCACCGACGAGATGCTGCAGGGCATCGACACGCTCGTGATCGATCTGCAGGACGTGGGCGTCCGCTTCTACACCTACGGCACGACGATGGCGTACGTGATGGAGGAGGCGGCGAAGCGGAAGATTCGCGTCGTCGTGCTGGACCGTCCGAACCCGACCGGCGGCTGGCAGATCGAAGGCCCCGCGCTCGACAAGGCGGCCATCGGGTTCACGGGCTACATCCCGTCGATGCCGACGCGGCACGGCATGACGCTGGGCGAGCTGGCGAAGCTGTTCAACGTCGAGGCCAAGATCGGCTGCGACCTGGACGTGGTCGCGATGCGGCACTGGTCTCGCGACCGGTGGTTCGACGAGCTCGGCCTCGAGTGGATCAACCCGTCGCCGAACATGCGGAACCTGCTTCAGGCCACGCTGTATCCCGGCATCGGCAGCATCGAGTACGGCAACCTCTCGGTGGGGCGCGGCACCGACACGCCCTTCGAGCAGATCGGCGCGCCGTGGATCGACGGCCGGCGCCTGGCGGCGCATCTCAACGCGCGCCGGCTGCCGGGCATTCGCGCCTACCCGGTGTTCTTCACGCCGACCTCGAGCAAGTTCGCCGGAGAGCGCTGTCAGGGCGTGTTCTTCGTCGTCACCGATCGGGAAGCGCTCAAGCCCGTGCGGCTTGGCCTGGAAGTGGCGGCCGCGCTGTTCACCCTGCACCCGGGCGCGTTCGATCCCGGCCGCACGGCGATACTGCTGGGCTCGAGCGACGCGCTCGCGCGCGTCAGGACGGGAGAGGATCCGGCCGACGTCGCCGCGTCCTGGGCCGTCGCCGAGTCGCGATGGCGAACGCTGCGGGCGAAGTATCTGTTGTACTGACCGTACATAGGCCGGAACTTCAGTTCCAGCTACATCTGATACAGCATCAGATACACCACCACGCCCGTCACCGAGACGTACATCCAGATCGGCCACGTGATCTTCGCGATGCGCCGATGCCGCGCGTCGTCGCGCTTGAGCCCCCGGAAGAGCGTGACCAGCGCCAGCGGCACGACCGCGGCCGCGAGGATGATGTGCGAGATCAGGATCGTGAAGTAGACGACCCTGATCGGCCCTACTCCCTGAAACGGCCTCGAGCCCACGTTGGCGTGGTAGATCAGGTACGAGATCAGGAACAGCGTGGACATCGCGAACGCGCCGATCATCGACGCGCGGTGCCTGGCAATCTGGCGCCGCCTGATGAAGTAGTAGCCCGCGAGCAGAAACAGCCCTGCGATGCCGTTGAGCGTGGCGTTGAGCGCGGGGAGGTCGGAGAGAGTGGGCATGGCGGCACGCTAGCGCGCGTCGCGGCGCACGAGCACGATGCTCAGGCACATCGTGACGATGCCAAACAGCGCCACCACCAGCAGGCACAGGCTGAGCGAGGGCTCGCCGGCAAGCGGCGTCGGGCTCAACACGTGGCGAAGGGCGGCCACGCCGTAGGTGAGCGGGTTGGCGCGTCATCAGCACCCGCACCCACGGCGCCGCGCCGGCGGCCGGAAAGGCCGCGCCCGACAGGATCCAGAGCGGCACCAGCCCGAGATTCATGATCGCGTGGAAGCCCTGAATCGAATCGAACTGCCAGGCGACGATGAACCCGAGCCCGCTCAGCGCGACCGACAGCAGGATCAGCACGCCAAAGGCCTGCACCACGACCTCCGGCGTCAGCGGGCGCACGGCAAACGGCGCGGCCACGAGAAAGATCGTCGCCTGCATCGTCGCCAGCGTCGCCGCCCCGAGCAGTTTGCCGGTGACGATGTCGATGCGGGAGACCGGCGCGGCCAGCACGCCCTGGAGGAATCCCTCGTGGCGGTCCTCGATGATCGAGACCGTCGAGAAGATCGCGGTGAACAGCACGATGAGCGCCAGCGTGCCCGGGTAGAAGTACTCGAGGTACCCGTTGATGAGCGGCGAGGCGGCCGGCCGGAACGACTGGCCGAAACCCGAGCCCAGCAGCAGCCAGAAGATCGCCGGCGATCCGATCGCGCCGATCACGCGGCTCGGCTGCCGGAAGAACCGCACCAGCTCGCGCTGCCAGAGGGTGAAGGCGGCCGGCGTCATTCGAATCGGCGCCCCGTGAAGTGGACGAACACGTCCTCGAGCGTCGGCCGGCCGAAGTGCACCGACCGAATCTCACCGGGAAACGCATCCACCAGTTCGGCCACGAACGTGTGCGCGTGGTCGTGCTCGACGCGGACCTCGTCATCGACGACCGCGGCCTTGGCCTGGAACCGCGCCGTGATTCGCGACGCCAGATCGGCGGGAGTCCGCCGTCTGCAGGCGAATCACGTCGCCGCCCACCATCCGCGTCAACGTGTCGGGCGCGCCGTCGACGACCAGGCGGCCATGGTCGAGGACGAACACGTGATCGGCGGCGGCGGCTTCGTCGAGCAGGTGCGTGGTGAGCACGATGGTCGTGCCGTCGCTGGCGCGAATCGCCCGCCAGGTCGCGCCACGAGATCCCGTCGCACGCCCGGGTCCAGGCCCGTCGTCGGCTCGTCGAGCAGCAGCAGCGACGGGCGCGTCATCAGCACCTTGGCGATCTCGGCGCGCCGCTTGAGGCCGCCGGACAGGCGCGACACGACCTCGCGCGACCGATCGGCCAGGCCGACACGCGCAAGGGCCTCGTCGATTCCTGCGCGCAGCGGCCGCCCCTGCAGCCCGTACAGGCGTCCGTGGTGCAGGAGGTTCTCGCGCACCGTGAGCCGCTGGTCGAGCGCCGGCGACTGGAAGACGACGCCGAGCCGCCGCCGCACGGCGGCCGCATCGGTCCGCACATCGGCGCCGAAGACCAGCACCGAGCCTTCCGAGGCGCGCTGCAGCGTCGCGCAGATGCGAAACAGCGTGGACTTGCCGCCGCCGTTGGGCCCGAGCAGCGCGACAAACGTGCCTGGCGCCACCGTCAGCGACACGTCGTCGAGCGCGACGCGGCTGCCGTAGCGGTGGGTGAGGTGGCTTACTGCGAGCGCAGGGTGGCCACCTTACGCCCGATTGGCGAGCATCAGTACCCAGAGAACGGGCAGGTAGATCAGCGAGCGCGTAGAACAGCTGCCGCGCGCGTTCCGGGGTGCGCTGCTGCGCAAACCGGATGGCCAGCGCGAGCAGCACGCGAGGCCAAGCACCACGGCGCCGGCAAAGTAGATGCGGCCCGCGATGCCAATCGCCGTCGGCAGCAGGCTCACCGGCACCAGCGCCGCGGCGTAGCTCACCATCTGCGAACGCGGTGCTGCGGCCGTCGGGATCCTCGACCGGCAGCACACGGATGCCGCCACGCTCGTAGTCGTCGCGGTAGAGCCACGAGATGGCCAGGACGTGCGGCATCTGCCAGAAGAAGACGATCGCAAACAGCACCCACGCCTCGATCGACAGCGTGTTGCGCGCCGCCGCCCAGCCGATCACCGGCGGCAGCGCGCCAGGCACTGCGCCGACGACCGTGGCCAGCGAGGTCACCTTCTTGAGCGGCGTGTAGATCAGCGCGTAGCTGACGAGCGTCGCCACGGCGACCAGCGCCGCCAGCCGGTTCGCGCCGAACCACAACTGCGCCAGCCCGATCGCCGAAAGCGCCGTCGCGAACCAGAACGCCTCGGCGCTGCCGATGCGGCCATCCGGCAGCGGCCGCTGCATCGTCCGGCGCATGCGCCGCGTCGACGTCGCGTTCGAGCACCTGGTTGAACGCCGCGGCGCCGCTGGCGACCAGGAAGGTGCCGACGACCGTGTTGAACAACAACGCCAGGTCGGTGCCGCCAAGGTTGCCCAGGTGGAAGCCAATCACCGTCGTGACCAGCACCAGCAGGTTCACCCGCGGCTTGATCAGCGTGACGTAATCGGCCCACGCACTCGTCGGGAGCACGGCGGTCTGGTCGGACTTGGTGGACATGCGAAAGAGGTCAATTATATCGGGCTACTGCTTGCCCGCCCGGCTTCTCGAATCTTTCGCAGCACCCGGTCTTCCATCCACTGCGTGGACCACCAGTCCACGGGGCTGACGGGGTACCCCCCGACCAGCATCGTGAAGTGCAGGTGGTCGCCGCCGGCAAGGCCGGTCATCCCGCTGCGGCCCAGTCCCTGGCCCTTGTCCACGTCGTCGCCCGGCTTGACGTCGATGGCCGACAGGTGCGCGTAGAGCGACTGCACGCCCAGGCCGTGGTCCACGATCACGCAGTTGCCGTAGATGCCGAGGTAGTCCGCGAAGGCGACCTTGCCGCGAGCCGCCGCGACGATGGGCACGGCCGCCGTGACCGCGAGATCGAAGCCCAGGTGCACCTGCCGGTCGATCTCCTTGCCGTCATGAAAGTACGTGCGGTGATCGGCAAACGCGGCCTCGACCTGGGAGTTGCCCAGCTGCTGGAACGCGCCCTGCCACAGCATCCCGGGCGCAGACTTGGAAGCGAGCCCGGCGATCGTCTCGGCGTTCTTGCGGCGCAGGTCTCCGTTGATCTTCAGAAACGCCGCGACCAGATCGTTCGGGTCGGCAACCTCACGCGCGAAGTCAGGAGTGTTTTCGAGGATTGCCGGGACGACGCGCTGGAGGAACGTGTCGGCGACCTCGATGCGGCTCCTCCGGAACACTTTGGGGAACACGCGCGAGTCGATGTCGGCCGATGCGGTGTTGCCGGCCTCGTCGGTGGCAAACACCTTCATCGGCGTCGCCAGGTCCTGATCGTGGAGCAGGGCATAGACCGCGACGCGCGCGGCCGGGTCGGCGATGCCCACCGCGGTTCCCGGGTACGCGGCATAGACGCGGTCGCCCACGCGAACGCCGGCCGTGACGTCATTGGGGGTCGCGCGGAACACCACGAACTCGCTGCCGCCGTGGTTGATGTAGTGGTGCATCGAGAGCACCGCGACGCGCGGGGGCTCCAGTCGGACGCGCACGGGATGCGCGACCGAGGACGCCAGCGTGCGCACGCCGTAGAGCACCTGGCGCTCGGCGGCCACCAGGACGCGGGCGTCGCCGGTCTTGAGATCGGCGATCTCCTTCCGGGTCGCCGGCACGGTCACGCGCACGCGATCCGGGCCGTCCTGAGTCAGGCCTGCGGCCCCGCCCTGGCCCAGCGTGAACAGAGGGCGTCTGTTTGCCGCCTTGTTCGAACGTCACGTCGAGCTTCGACAGCCGGCCGCCCGGCGCGCCGACCGTGACCTCGACCACGGCTCCCTGCCCCATGAGCGCCTTTGGCTTCTCGACTGCGATCGCCGGCCCACCGCCGCGGCCCGACCACCAGTACGCGCCGCCGCCGCCGGCAATTGCCAGCAGAACCAGGATGAGCAGGAATTTACGCATGCGGGGATTGATTCTAACTCGTGCCCGGTGCCCGGCACTCGTGCACGAGTGCACTGCTGCACGAGTGCCGACGCTGCGGCACCTGCATGGCACCGGCATGACTCAGCCCGGTTTGACTCGCTCCAGCCGGGGCCGATACAATCGATGGTTCCAGACCGAGCGTGCCGGTATCGTCTAGGGGTCAGGACACGTGGTTCTCAGCCACGGGACCGGGGTTCGAATCCCCGTACCGGTACCAAATAAGTTCATCGAAGTTCATCTAGCCGGGGCTGTAGGAGAGGCGGTAGGTCGAGGCCGCGAGTGGTCTGTCGTCACCGAACTGCAACTCCTTTGTTCTTGCAGCATCCACTGTCGCTGTCGTCTATTTTTCTCCTCCTTCCTTCGCCAGCTTCGCCCGCCACTCAGCGGCCTGGGCGGCCTTGCCCCAGCGTTCGTACAAAGTAACAACTCGGGTGGTCGCCGCCTGTGTCCGCTCGTGGCTTGCGCCGAACTGCTTCGTAATAATGCCGGCGCTTTCGATTAAGAGCGGTTCGGCGGCCGTGTACACCTTTTCATCCGTCAGGCAGTCGCCGAGGAGGTTCTTGGTCATGGCGACTTGCCAGTGATCCGAGGGAAAGTGCTAGAGTTTGATCAGTAAGGCTTTGCGGAAAGCTGACTCGGCTTCCTTGAGCTTCTTCTGCCGCTTCAGCACACCGCCCAATATCTGTAGGTCCCCGGCGATATTCGGGTTGTTCTCACCGAAAATCCGGGTGTCCAATTCAACGACCTTCCGGCGGTACCTTTTCAGCCTTCAGCAGGTTGTCCATGTCCCGATAAACCAACGCGAGGTTACTCAGATTAGTAGCTACGACGGGATGGATATCGCCGAATGCCTTGCGATTAATTACGAGGGCCTCTTGAAGCAGCGGCTCCGCTTGAGGCGCTTTCCCTTGGCCGCTGTAGAGCAAGCCGATGTTATTGAGGCTTTGGGCAACGTACGGATGGTCGTTCCCGAGCCGCTTGCGGCGGATGGCAAGAGACTCGCGATACAAAGCCTCGCACTCCTCTCGTTTCGACAGCCGCTCCAACACAGCCGCCAAGTCGTTAAGCGCGGTCGCCAGCCACAGATCGTCACTGCCGACCACCTTCCGATACATGCCCAGCGATTCGCGCAGTGTTCGCTCGGCACCCGCCCAGTCGCCCGACGCGTATCGAACCTCGCCGAGTGTGAGCAGTGTTTCTGCGACGCGAGGATTTTCTTGTCCGAGACGCCTCCGTTGAATGTCGAGGGCTTCAAGGAGCATTCGCTCGGCTTCAACAAACGCGCCCTGTTGCCCCTTGATTGCGCCAATACTATTCAGCGTTGAAGCTACCTCAAGACTGTCTCGGCCGAAGGCGCCCTCCCGATAACGGAGCGCCTCTTCGGCAAGCTGTGCGGCCGTGTCATACTTGCCGAGTTTAAAGTACACGCGCCCCATTGTGTCCATCAGCGTCGCTCGTACCTCAGGTTGGTCGCGTAGCTCCGTGCGCATTCGCTGCGACCCCCGGTCGAGTACCTCGCGTGCGGTGAGCTCCCGCCCTCGCCCCTCGAATGGATCAGAGCCCTTGAACATGCCAACCAGAAACTCCGAGACCTGCCGCGCAACCGTGGCCTCACGATTGGCGCGATCGCGTTCGCGGGCGATCCGCTGCGCTTGTATGGTCATCGTCACGGCCAGAGCGACGAGGAGCAGAACGAAAGTGGCCGCCGCGCCGACGCCGAACCGGTGCCGTCGCACGAACTTCTTGGTCCGGTACGCCGCGCTGGGCGGCCCGGCCAAAACCGGCTCGTTCCGCAGGTGGCGCCGCACGTCGTTCGCCAGTCCTAGCGCCGTATCGTAGCGTCGCGTGCGGTCCTTCTCCAGCGCCTTCATCGTGATCCAGTCGAGGTCTCCGCGAAGCTGGCTGGCGAGTCGCGCAGGCTCGGTGTGACGGTTCTTCGCGGCCTCGGTCGATGCCGGTCCCTGCTGCGTGATGCGCGTGCTGGGGCGCGTCGGCTCCACCTCACGGATTGTGCGGCGAAGCTCGTCGAGACCCTTCTCCCGCAGCAGCTTCCGATCGAAGGGCAGTGCCCCCGTCAGCAATTCGTACAGGAGCACGCCGAGGGCGTACACGTCCGTGCGCGTGTCGATGTCGAGTCCCGTCAGCTCTGCCTGCTCTGGGCTCATGTACTCGGGCGTGCCGATCAGCACGCCCAGTTCGGTGAACAGGCTGCGTTCGGTCAGGGGCTGCGTCGTCGCCTTCGCGATCCCGAAGTCGATGATCTTTGGCACCGGGTGGTCGTCTTGGAGCGTGACGAGCACATTCGAGGGCTTGAGGTCGCGATGGATGACCCCCTTTTGGTGCGCGTGCTGCACGGCTTCGCAGACGCGGATGAACAGTTCGAGCCGCGCCGCAATGCTCAGGCGGTACCGGTCGGCGTACACCGTGATGGGCTCGCCCTTGACATATTCCATGGCGAAATATGGGCGCCCCTCCGGCGTGCTGCCGCCATCGAAGACCGTGGCGATGCCCGGATGGTCCATCACGGCCAGGGCCTGTCGCTCCGCCTCAAAGCGAGCGATCACCTGCGCGGTGTCCATCCCGGCCTTGATGATCTTCAGCGCGACGGATCGATGGACCGGCCGGGTCTGCTCAGCCAGCCACACCTCGCCCATGCCGCCTTCGCCGAGCCGCTGGAGGAGGTAATAGGGACCTACAGTCGCGCCGGGCTGGGCCGAGGAGGGGAATCCTGTGATCGTGGGCGCGTTGGTGGGGGCAGGTGGATGCTGGTCCTCCATGGCGAGCCTCCCAGGGTGACACTCAACTACCGCCGGGGCGCGACTGACGCCGACGGGACGGAGTATACGCCCGGACTGATGCCCACCGGGCGTCCTCGCGGTTCTCGAATGCAAGCTGCTGAGCGGTCGGCCGCTTTCCTACTTCGGCGTGATCTTGGTGATCTTGTTGCCCTGGATGCCGAGGCCCGCCATCAGCCCCTTCTGCCCGAAGATGATCGCGTAGATGTCGTCCTTCATCGTGGTCGTCGTGGTGGACTTCGCCATGCCCTCGTCGACGAGGACGACGCTTGGGCCGACACCGACCTCGAAACCGCTCGCGTTCTGAAACTCGCCGAGGGCCTTCGCGTTCATGAAGAACATGGCGTAGCCGTACGTCTGGCCGCCTGCCTGCAGCCCGAAGGACGCGCCGGTCGTCTTGTAGTAGGCAACCGCGGCCCCCTTCTGCAACAGCGTGCCTTCGCCGTACTGACCGCCGATGCCGAGGCCGGCCTTCGTGACTTTCGGGAACACCAGGATGGCCTGGGCCTTGGGCCCGATTGCCTTGGCCACCGGCACGCTGGCGTACAGCTGCTGCAACGATGCCTTCGATTCAGAGGTGAGCTCGGCCGCCGCGGTCTTGCCCTTGTCCTGCGCGGCCGAAGGGTGAGCGGCACAAATGCACGCGACTGCGATGCCTGCGACCAGCGATGTTCTCATTGTCGTACTCCTCCACGTGATGATCGAGCCGACCTCCGGAATCGATTCCTGAGATGTCCGGCGAGCGGGCCTGTCAGCCTTGCCGCATCGCCGCGACGAGCTCTTTCGACCCCGAGCCCCAGCGCGAGACGGATCGGATTGCCTGAGTGAAGGGGACATCGAGCGGGTGCACACGCTCGCGAGCGAGGATGTACACAGCCCCGGCCAGCGGTGTCGGCACCGACGGCACGAACACCGTGAGCCGGCCGTCGTCGAGCTCTTCGATGATGAAACACGGGACGAGCGCGTCCTCGAGCTCCACGAGTGCAGGCTTCCACGCCGTGTCGTCGCCGTCTTCCGCCAATCGCTGCGTCAGACTGCGCAGGAGCCCGTACCCCGGGAGCCGTTCGAAAAACACTCTCTCCAGCTTTTCGCGAGCGATCTGTCCGGCCTGAGTACGGACCGCTGCACCGACGAAGAAACAGGCGACCAGCACCAGCACCAGCGAGAAGAACTGCTCAGCCGGTAGCCAGTCGGGGAGCAGCACGGCGATCGGCCGTACCAGGCCGGCGGCTGACTTCATGCCCTTCAGCAGCAGCAACACCGCCAGGTAGAGCGGAACCACGATGAACACGCCACCGATGACGGTGCTCGTAACGAGTTCGCGCGCGTGTTTCATGTGTGTTGGCCTCCGTGGAACACGGATTGGGTTTCAGGCCGCAGAACAAGACAGCGGGCCGCGCCAGAGACCAGCGCGGCCCGCCCGTCGAGGAGCCAATCCGCCTAGCGAGTGGCGAGACGCCGCCTCACAGTGAGGCTCACCCCGGCCACGAGCGATGCAAAGCCCAGCAGGCCGAGCAGCGGCAGTTTGCTGGCCGTCCGTGGCAGCGTCCTCGGCTCGGCAGCCGCGCTCTGGGCCGCTGGCGCGGCCGCAGGCGCCGGTGCGGCGCCGCGGGTGCGCCCGCGGGTGCGGCCTTGGCGAGAGTCGCCTGCACTTCCTTCTCCGTCAGCACCTTGGGCGGCATCGTCGTGACGATGGTCGCCGACAGCTTGTCGTTGGCGCGGAAGTCCGAGATTTGCGCCGGCTGGCCGCCGCGCATGATCTTGACGCCCCGCTTGTCGATGTCGCCCTGCGAGAACATCTTGATCTGATTGTCACTGGTGCGAACGATGATGCTCGTGCCCATCGCCTGCATGACGGTCCCGTTCTTCACCTCGGTGACGGTGACCGGGACCATGGTGGTCGTGGTGGTGATCGTCGCGGTGCCTGCCATGCCAGGCTTCAGCTGGTGCACCGACAGCGACTGCCCGTCGACGGTGAACCGGAAGTCGTCGGGCACGGTCAGTTCTTTCGTGCCCTCGGGCAACTTGACGACGAGCTTGTTGCCCTCCACCGCGATGACCTGGAACTTCTTGGTCTCCGTCGTTGATTGCGCCAGCGTCGCGGCGGCGGTCACGCCGACGAGCACGCCACCCAACATCAGCCGAATCAGTGTTCGAGTCACAAAGCCTCCTCTGACTTCCGTCTGCGAGTACCCACGTGCCTGAACCACACGCGGAACGATTCAACGGCCTCTGGAACAGGAGATCGCCCAGAACGTCGCACCAGTTCAGGGTTGCGAACGAGCGGCGGTTGCCGGGCCTCCGGCACGAACTGCACGAACGATGTACCGCTGCGGCGCCGGGCCCACGTGGTAGAACGGGTAGCACGTGACCAGCGTCAGGGATCGCGTGGGCGTCGCCTCGAGCACCGTCACGTCTTCCGGATACACGACCCACACGCGTTCAACGCGGTACACCTCCTCGCCTTGAAGCGTCTCGATCTCGATGGCATCGCCGGGGCCGACGTCCTTCAGGCCTCGGAAGAACCCGTCGCGGTGCCCGGCGATTCCGGAGTTGCCGTCGGTGCCGGGGAGCGCCGTGTCCTCGATATGGCCGACCGCGCGATTGAGCGTGAAGTCGTCGGTGCCCGGCAGCACCGCCACTTCGAGCCCGATCTTGGGGACGCGCAGGACGGCCAGCGGCGGCGGGGCCGGCTCCTCCAGCGAGCTTCGCCAGGCGCTGATGCGCTTGGGGTCCCAGAGGCTCAGGTCCGGCGCAGCGGTCGGCTGTGACGTGCCGGCCCGGGCAGCTTGAAGGTCCGCGAAGCGCTCGAGCTCGTGCCGGGCGCCGGTCGCACCATCGATGCGCAGGGCGCCCCAGGTCACCAGGCTGACAAGGCCAAAAGTCCAAACCGCGTGTTCGGCCAGCAGCCAGGCCCGCTCGTAGCGATTGGTCTCCAATGTCGAGCTGCGCCGGGGACGCTCCACTCGCGACGACCTCCTGCCGCGCTGCTGGGCGGATATCGAGCCAGTTTCGCGAGGACGTCCGGCGCTCAACGCATGTCGCGTACCAGAACGGCCGATCGAGGATATTGGCCGTTTGCACGGTGTCTTGCGGCCCGGGAACCTGGCGACTCCCACGGGTTGACGGAGCGCCTCCGGTATTCCGTGCGTCAGGATGACACCACGGTCGACTGAAGTGGGCGCGTCAGTCAGGACGAATTGAGCGCGGCTGAGCCGGCGCGCTACACTGCGCCGGCCGAAGGCGTATCGAACTATCAGCTCGAGCGACGGGGTTCGAGCAGCTGCGCCAGCGCCGCTCACCCTTTAGCGCGCACGAAGGTGATCAGCGTATACCTCGACGCACTCTTTGCTTCGAACGAGAAGGGCCGGGAAATCTCCACGTTCGGCGCGCTGTCGCAGATCGTGAGCCGGTCGCCGACCAGGGCAAAGATACCTTTCCAGGTCTTTCGCTTGTCAGCACCTTCCATATGCTCGAAGTCAATGGCCGCCGGCCGGGCACTCGGAGTCACCCGAACGGTTCCGGCGTAGAGGGACTTGCCGACCTTGGTCTGGATCTGGAAACGGCCGCCGTCAAACGAGAGTTGATGTCCCACGACGTCGTCAATGATTTTGCCGTCGCGTTCCGCCCTAATGGCGGTCCAGGATCGCTGCAATCTCAATCCGCCGTCCTCGCTCCGCTGCGCGAGAAGGGGAACAAACCCAGCGGCGACAATCAACCAGCACAACGCTGACGTCACTCGGTTCAAAATGATTCTCCAGAGCAGGAGAGAAAGCGCTCGCTAAGCTGCCATCTTCGCAAGATAGCAGCAACGCGGGAGGCGATGCTCGGCCGGGGGCGGATCCCGACTCCCAGGCACCTCGGCCGCGGACCGCGTCGAGCCGCTGACCCGTGGCACGGTCCGCGGACGGCCTGACCGGACTACAGCCCGGCATGAATTGCACGGCCAGGCTCGTGCGCGGCTCCCCAAACCCGAATCAATCGTTGAGATTCGGCTTGGCACGCCTTCTGCCCTGCGTCCAGGCCATGCAGACTCGCGCCCGCACCCGCTCGTTGGCGTCACGCACGAAGGCGCTGGTCGCGCTGGGCCTGCTGACAAGCGCGGTCTCCTGCGCCGGACCCTTCAAGGTCAAGATGCCCGGCGGCGGCAACGAGGCCGAGAAGCGCCTGCGCATCGACGCCATCCGCCGTGCCGAGGTGTGGCGGCCCACCCGGGTGGCGAGCCTCGATCTCGAAAAGGGCCCGGACGTCTCCCGGGGGTTTGCGCCGCAGGCGACGGTGCGGTGCAACTACGTCGACGAAAAGATGAGCGGCCGCTCGCCGAAGTTCAGCTGCGCCGTTGGCCGGGGCGACAAGGTCAAGGTCAAGTACGGCAAGACCA
The DNA here is from genome assembly GCA_963818215.1 of Vicinamibacteria bacterium. GTDB lineage: Bacteria > Acidobacteriota > Vicinamibacteria > Vicinamibacterales > JAENWD01 > JAENWD01. The sequence goes on from CAWFRL010000021.1 coordinate 355,687, forward strand.
ACGGCGAGGTCTACGCCGAGGTCGCGGCGACGCGGCTGTTGTGGGCGTTGGGATTTGGCGCGGACCACATGTATCCGGTCCGCGTCATCTGTCGCGGATGCCCGGCCGATCTCGAGGGCGCGCCGACGGCGAACCGGCGGCAGGCGCTGTTCGATCCCGCGGCGATCGAGCGCAAGATGAAGGGCACCGAGCTCGAGTGGGACGACACGGATGGGCTGGTCGTGGTCCGAGCTCGATCTGGTGTCCGACGCGAACGCCTCGAAGCAGCAGGCGCAGCGCGACGCGTTGAAGCTGCTGGCGGCGATGCTGCAGCACACCGACTCCAAGTCGCAGCAGCAGCGCCTGCTCTGCCTGGACGAGCCCTCGAAGAAGAACCCGACGACCTGCGAGCGGCCGTTCCTGATGATCAACGACCTGGGGCTCACCTTCGGCCACTCGAATCTCTTGAATCGCAACTCCCAGGGCAGCGCCAACTTCGAGAAGTGGTCGGAGGAGCCGGTCTGGCGGAAGGCCGAGGAGTGCGAGGCCAACCTGTCCGGCGGGCTCACCAGCACGTTGAAGAACCCGGTCATCAGCGAGGCGGGCCGCCGGTTCCTCGCCGACCTGCTGGTGCAGCTCACCGACCGGCAGCTGACGGACCTGTTCAAGGTCGCGCGCATGCCGGCGCGCGCGCGGGCCGCCGAGCAGCCCGAGGGCGACTCGGTCGGCGAGTGGGTGGCGGCGTTCAAGGCCAAGCGCGATGCGATCGTGAACCATCGCTGTCCGAACTGAGGGCCGAGTATCGGCTCCATTTCTGCTACTCTCGCGGCTCGTGCGCAAAGCCCTGATTGGGGCCGGCATCGGCCTGGCCGCCGCCCTGTTTGCCCTGCTCCTGGGCCGCCTCCCCTTCATCGACGTCGTCGAGCTCAAGACGTACGACTGGCGCATGCGAGCGACCGCCGGCTCGGCGCGCGCGAGCGACGACATCGTCCTGGTCACCATCGACGAGGAAAGCATCCGCGGCCTCGAGCCCCTGGTCGGCCGCTGGCCGTGGCCGCGCCTGGTCCACGCCGACTGCTCAACTACCTGGCGCGGGCCAGGCCAAGCGTCGTGCTCTACGACGTGCTGTTCACCGAGCCGACCGGACAAGTTCTTCGTCCAGGACCAGGAATGGAGCGGCGCGGAGTCGGACGACGGCGCTGGCGGCCTCGGCGCGCGCGCGTGCCGCTGGTGTTGCCGGGCGACGCGGTACCGAGGCGCTCGAAGGCGGCGCAGCGCCCAGCCGCACCGCGGTGCCTGCCGGGCCTGATGGCGGCATCGCAAGCGCGCCGAGGAGCGGCCGGTCTTCGTGCCGCCGATCGCGCCGCTGGCCGCCGCCAGCCGTGTCGTGGCGCACAACTTCGCGGTGCTCGACCCCGACGGCCCATGGCGCCGGTACGTGCCCTTCGTGCGTAATCAGGGAAGAGCGATCCCGTCGCTCGCCTTCGCCGCGGCGCCGTGGCGCTGGGCATCGACCAGGCCAGCCCGGCGGACGACGGTGTCTCTGTGGGCAGCCGGCTTCTGCCCCTTGACGCCAGCGCGGTACGCGATCCGCAGGTTCGCCACGCACGGCCGGACGCCTGCTGATCGACTATCGCAGCCGGCGGCCCGACGGCTCGTCGCCGTACCGGCGCGTGTCGTTCTACAAGCTGTTCTACGCCGAACAGCAGCTGCTCGAGGGCCAGGCGCCGTCGAGCGTCCCGAGGCGTTCCGCGACAAGATCGTCATCGTCGGCGCGACCGCCGCCGCGCTCGACGATGTCTTCACCGTGCCGGTGGCGGCGGGGAAGGTCGGCGGTCTCGAAGTGCACGCCGCGGTGGTGGACGCGATCCTCGCCGGACGGGCGCTGTCGCCGGTGTCGCGCGTCTCGCGCGTCGCGTTGACGCTTGCCGCCGCTGTCACCCTTGGCGTCATCGGTGCGTTCGTCGGGCCGTGGATCACGACCGTCGTCGCGCTGGCGCTGTGGGGCGCCATCACGGCGTTTGCGACCTGGCAGTTCGCCGCGGGCCATGGTACCCGCTCGTGGTGCCGCTGCTGGCGCTGGTGCTGGCGACGTTCGGCGATGTCGCCTACGAGTACTTCGTCGAGGGCCGGGAGAAACGGCGGGTCAAGCGACTGTTCTCGCGCTACGTCTCGAAGGACGTCTACGAGCAGCTGATCGAGACCCGGCCGGCGCGCGGCTGGGCGGCCAGCGCCGGCGCATGACCGTGCTCTTCTCCGACATCCGCGGGTTCACGGCGGTGTCCGAGCAAGGCGAGCCGGAAGCGATCGTCGCGCAGCTCAACGAGTACTTCTCGCCGATGGTGCCCATCGTCTTCGCGCACAAGGGCACCATCGACAAGTTCGTCGGCGACATGATCATGGCGCTGTTCTGCGCGCCGCTCGACGACCCCGACCACGCGGACCACGCGGTGCAGACGGCGCTGGCGATGTCGGCCGGACTGGCGCGGCTCAACCGCGAGTGGGCCGCCGCGGCCGTCCAACGCTCGACATCGGCATCGGCATCAACACCGGCGACATGGTGGCCGGCAACCTCGGGTCCGAAGACATCATGAGCTACACGGTGATCGGCGACCAGGTGAACCTCGGCGCCAGGCTGGAATCGCTGAACAAGGACTTCCACACGCGCGTGATCATCAGCGACGCCACAGAGCCGCGCTGAAGGGGCGCTATGATATCCGCGCCCTCGGCGAAGTCGTGGTGAAGGGCAAGTCCGTGCCCGTCAAGATCTTCTCGGTCGTGCCGCCCGAGGCCGTCCTCGAAGGCCTCAACGCGGACGCCCTCTCGACCGATAACCCGGGAAGGCGGGACGTGGCACGCGGAAGCTCAGGACCTTGAGGTACACTAGGCGCAAGATCGTCATGAAGTCCTCGGTCATCGCCACGATTGGCGCCGCGACGCTGGCCTTGCTCGGGCCCGGCGCGGGCTCGCAGCGCCGGCGAGCGCGACGGCCGGCCAGCTGGGGTCGGTGCTGAAGCGCGCGCAGCAGGTGCGCGACATTCAGATGACCGACGAGGAAGAGACCAAGCTGGGCGAGGCGGTCAGCGAGCGGATTCGGCAGCGGTACGGCGTCGTGCAGGACCCGGCCATCCACAAATACGTCACGCTGGTCGGCGCGCGTGCTGGCGCAGGCCAGCACCCGGCCGAACCTGCCGTGGCGGTTCATCGTGCTCGACACCGACGGCGTCAACGCGCTGGCCGCGCCCGGGGGCCTCGTGCACATCACGCGCGGCGCGCTGTCGCTCATCAAGAGCGAGGCGGAGCTGGCCGGCGTGCTCGGTCACGAGATCATCCACGTCACCGAGAAGCACACGATCAAGGCGATCCAGAAGGGCAAGATGGTGCAGATGGGCGCCGACGAGACGCGTCGGCAGCGCCGGCGTCTTCAACAAGCTCGTGGACAAGGCCACCGGTGTCGTGATGGCCGGGTTCGGCCGCGAAGAAGAACTCGAGGCCGACCGGAAGGGGATTGTCGATCGCCAACACCGTGGGCTACAACCCCAACGGCCTGAAAGACTTCCTGACGACGCTCGCGGATCGCAACAAGGCGTCGACGGAAAAGCAGGGGCTGTTTGCCTCGCATCCCGAGATGAAGGAGCGCTTCGACAAGCTCGACGCGACGTCAAGACCAGCAAGCTGACCGCCACCGCCACCGTCGAGGCGCGCTACAAGAGCCACGTCACCTACGAGCCGGTGGCCATCACCGCGATTGCGACCGTCGAGAAGGGCTCGGCCGGACTTGCCGGTGGCGGGTCTGCCAAGACGGACGACACGGCCAAGACCGGCGACAAGGGCGACGGCAAGCCCGAGGAGCCGAAGAAGAAGAGGGGGTTCGGGCTCGGCCGCCTGATGGCGCCGTCCAGTGGCGGCGAGAAACAGGCCAGCGAGACCACGGGCTCGTCGGCCGCGCGCGGCGTCGACACCGAGCGCAACGCCAAGGGCGGCGGCAATCCGAACCTGGTGCCGGTCACCGTGACTGCCGCCGATCTCACCGCGTTCAAGAAGGACGGCAAGCTGAACTAGTGATCTGCCCTGCTCTCGTCGCTCCCCGCACAAGTCGTCGCGGGCCTGGTCCTCGTCGGGCTCGCGGGCGCCGTCCGTGCCTTCACGACCAACCGCGTCGTTCGCGGCCGCGTGCGCCTCACGATGGTGCTCGGGGTGCTGTTTGTCGGCATCAACGCCGTGCTGGCGGCCTCCGACATCGTGCGGCCCGAGATGCGCCCGCTGGTCGTCTCGATCAGCCAGCTGCTGTTCGCCTACGCGCTGATTCACTTCGTCGTCCTGGTGCTGGTCAATCCGCTGCGCGCGGACCGCGTGCCGGACTACTTCCCGACCATCGTGCAGGACGTCCTGGTGTTCGTCCTGTTTGCGATGGTGGCGACGCTCGTGATGGAGGAGAAGTTCCTCACGACGTCGGCGGTCGGCGCCGTCGTGGCGGGGCTCGCGCTGCAGGACACGCTGGGCAACCTCGTGTCCGGGCCTGGCGATCCAGGTCGAGAAGCCGTTCCACGTCGGGCACTGGATCAGCTCGGGAAGCTGGGAAGGCGAGGTCGTCGAGATCACCTGGCGCGCGACGAAGTTGCGCACGCGGCACGGCAACCAGGTGATCGTGCCCAACGGCGAGCTGGCCAAGGCGGCGATCGTCAACTACTCGGAGCCGGCCTCGCCGACCCGCATCGAGGTCGAGGTCGGCACCGCGCTACAACAACCCGCCGAACACCGTGAAGGCGGTGATCCTGGACGTGCTCGACCGCGAGCCGCTCGTGCTGAAGTCGCCCGCGCCGGTGGTGCACCTCATCAGCTTCGACGCCTCGTCGATCCTGCATCGCGCGCGGTTCTGGATTCAGCACTTCCCGATGGACGAGCTGATCACCGATCGCGTTCGCACCGGGATCTACTACGCCTTCAAGCGCGCAGGGCATCGACATTCCCGTATCCGATCGACGTCGAGTACGGCGCCGAGCTGCAGGCGCCGGGACCGGACCCGGCGGCGATCAAGACGGCCGAGGAGCTGCTGGCCGGCACCGACCTGTTCGGGCTGCTGTCGGTCGGGGATCGCCAGGCGCTGGCGTCGGCCTCGCCGCTGCGCCTGTTCGGCGCCGGCGAAGCGATCGTCAGGCAGGGCGATGCCGGGCACTCGGCGTTCGTGGTCTGTGACGGGCGGGTCCGTGTGAGCCTCGACCCGGGCGACGTCGAACTGGCCGTGCTGGAACGTGGCGCGTACTTCGGCGAGATGTCGCTGCTCACCGGCGATCCGCGCACCGCGTGGGTGCGCGCGGTCGGCGACTGCACCGTCGTCGAGATCACGTCAGACGCGTTTCGCGCCTTCGTGCTGAACCAGCCGGCGCTGGTGGAACGCATCGGCGCCGTCATCGCCGAGCGGCGCGCCGGCATTGCCCGCGCTCGGGCGACGGTCGCCAATGTCCCGCCGCCCGAGTCGGCCTCGAGCCTGGTGGCCCGGGTCAAACGGTTCTTTCACCTGTAGGGGCGCGTGCGCGCGCCACGTGCCGGGTCGCCGCACCTGTCACCACGGCCACCGCAACCCGCCGTTGCCGTACCCGCCGCGTCCGCCGTACTCCCGGTAGCCCTGGGCGTAGCCGCGCTCGAAGGCGTCGCGATACGCCGCCTTGTACTGGTCACGCGAGCCGTAGCGATTGTTGTAGCCGCGGTCGCCGTCGCGATACCAGTTGTGGCGCCGCGGGTCGTAGCGGTCGCCGTCTTTGGCGTCCTCGCGGCCCTTCTGTGTCGCCCTCGCGCAGGCCGCGGTCGTAGGCTTCGTTGTAGTAGCCGCCGTAGCCGCCATAACCGCCATAGCCGCCGCGACCCGAGTTGGGATAGGTCGGATATCGGTTGCCGTAACCGGGGTCACGCCGCGGCGTGGCCCGGCCGTTGCCGTATGCCGCTGTAGCCGTTGTAGCCCTGCTCGTAGCCGGCAGCAAACCCCTGCCGGAACGACTGGCGATAGTCGTTGCGGTTGCCGTAGCGCGAGTCGTAGCCGTAGTAGCCGTCACGATAGCGGCCGTGGCGGTCGTAGCCGTAGCGGTCGCGCCCGCGTGCGTCAGCCTGCCCCTGGTCGTAGCCGGCGCGATAGCCGTTGTCGTAGGCCGCCTGGGATCCCCCGCGGTTTTGTCCCCATCCCCAGGCCCGGCCGTTCGGCTGGGCAATCGCCGTCGCCGAGCACGCGAGGCCGGCCACGACGACGAGGGCCGGAATCAAGCGTCGCCTTGCGATCATCGTCTTCGTCTCCCGAGGCAGGTGTGGCACCTGCCGGCAGGACAGATCAAGCGGGGTGCCAACTCGCGAATCGCGAGATTGTTGGGGAATTCGCGCGGTCGGCGAAGGACTTACACGCCGCGCGCAGAGGACAACGCGGGCGTCGATCAGGACAGCCCGTCGAACCCGAAGCCTACTTGTAGGCCGTCTTCATCCAGCGGCGCGCCTCGTCGGCCGTCTCGGGATCGTTGCCCGCCTCGCCCAGGCGGATCGCCTCGCGCGTAGGCGGCCCGCGCGTCGGCCCGTCGTGCTTCGAGATCCGCCAGCTTGCCGACCTCCAGCTGCACGCGCGCCTTGACCCAGTCGCGCATGGGCAGGCCGGAGGCGCGCGTCAGATCGGCGCGCGCCGGCTCGAGCCGGCGCAGCGCCAGGCGCGCCATGCCCCGCTTGTAGAACCACATCGCCTCTTCGCCAAAGGCCCTCGGGCGCGGATCGGCCGGCAGGCCGTCGATGCCCGCCGTGAGCAGGCGATCGGCCTCGGAGTACTGGCGCGCGCGGATCGCCGTGGCGCCGGCCTCGAGCCGCAGCACGCGGTTGCGCGGGAAGCCGCGTCATCAGTTCGCGGATGACGGCCAGCGCCTCGTCGAATCGACCCTCGCGGTTGTAGAGGAGCATCAGCGCGAACTTCGCGTCGACCTGCGTGTCGCCCGGATAGCGCGCGGCCTCTTCGATCATGTGCAGGCCCCTGGACTTGTCGCCGCCAAAGCCCACCATGTAGGCGACCCAGCGCGCCGGCAGCGACCAGCGTCGCCACGACGTAGCGATAGGTCCCGACGGTCAGTCCCGCATCCTTGCGCGACGGGTCGAGCGCCATCACGCGCTCGTGCGTGTCGTAGGCGCGGCGCGCCGCGCGGAACGCGCCGCCGACGCGGCCCTCGACCGTCGCGGCGTACGACGCTTGCAGCCCGACGGCGGCGCCGACGTCGTAGAGCGCGTTCACGTCCTTCGGGTTTGCCGCCAGTCGACGCTCGGCCAGTTCGAGGGCGCGCGTCAGGTGCCGCCGAAACAGCTCGGCATCGGCGGCGGGCGGCTTCTCCAGCTTGAGGTCGCTGCGCGAAGCGCCGCCCAGGTACTGGTCGACCGTGATGGACCCGCGCCTGAAGATGATGTGCAGCCACGTCGCGGTCGCCCGCGCGCGGTGCGTCGCCGAGTCGTTGGGCTCGAGCGCCAGCGCCTTGTCGAAACTCGCGACGGCCTCGGCGTAGTCGAGGTTGTAGGCCTGGGCGAACGCCTGCGATCGGAGTTGGGCCGCGGTCGGCGCCTGCGCGCTGGGCGTCGAGCGAGCCCCGTCATCAGCAGAGCGCTCAACGCGATCGGAAATGAATGGCTCGACGGCACGTGCGTATGATCATGCCATGCGTGTCACGACTCTCGACGCCCACGTCGGCGGCGCGGCTGTTCGCCTGGTGACCTCCGGCCTGCCGCGAATCGACGGGCGCGTCGATGGCCGAGCGCCGGCTCAGCTTCGAGGACGCCGCGGGCGATGTGAGCCTGCTGCTCACGCGCGAGCCCCGCGGCCACGCCGGCGTGGTGGGCGTGGTCCTGACCGAGGCCGACCGCCCCGACGCGGACGCCGGCATGCTGTTTTTCACCGGCGCCGGCGGTCGTCCGCTTTCGGGTCACGCGGCGATGGCGGCTGCCGCGCTGGCCCTCAACCACGGCCTGGTCACGCCCCGCACTGCCGGACCTGCTGCAGATCGACAGCGAGTCTGGCGCAGTCAGTGTTGCGCGTGGCCGACGCGCGACTCCCAGCGACGTGTCCGGGCCGTGCGGTTCGAGGGGCCGCCGGCCGCGGTGTTGCGTGGCAACGTGCGCGTGACGACGAGCCGGCGCACCGTGCGTGTGGACGTCGCGTGGTCAGGCAGCGAAGTCGTCGCCATCGTCGAAGGCGAAGCGGCCGGCGTGCCGCTGTCGTCGAGCGCACACGCTGGAGCTTCGACGCATCGGCGCTCGAGCTCATCACGACGCTCGACGAGATGCTGACGCTTACGCCGCCGGGTCACAGCGCGGCGGTGCCCGTCACCGCCTGCGCCTTTGTCGGGCCGGCCACCGACCTGCACGCCGACGTGCGATCGGTGCTCGTGCGCAGTGACGGCAGCGTCGGCCGGTCGCCCTCGGCCAGCGGCACCGCCGCGGTGTCGGTGGTGCTTGCCGCGATGGGTCTGCTTACGCCTGGCGCCGTGTGCCGGCACGAGAGCCTCTCCGGGACGTCGTGGACCGCCGAGGCGACGCCGAGTCCGCAGCGACCTCCGGCGCTCGATGACGGTCGCCGTTACGGCCGAGGTGCATGCGACCGGCTCGCACGAGTTCGTCGTCGAAACCGGCGACCCGCTGACGCGCGGCGTGCTGTGGCTGTGACCAACGGCAGATTACTGTGACGAACGACGCGATTTCCTTGACAGGCTGAAAACGCGGTGCCTATATTCGGCCCACCGATCGCGGCGCGGGGGTAGACCGATGGGCAACAACGCGCGGGCAGCGGCAGGGCTGGCATGTCTGGTCCTGTTTGGGGGCACGCCGGCACGGGCCGACGAGCCGTTCTGGAACTCCCGCCCGCTGAGCCACTGGGTCGGCGTCCTGCAGGCCGGCGATCTCGACGCCAGGACCGAAGCCGCGCGGGGCCTCACCGAGATTGCCATCGCCCACGGCGCGTCCGCAATCGTCCCGGCGCTTGCCTCACCTCATCGACGCGCTTCACGCCGATGCCCCGCCACTGCGCGTGGCGGCGACCACCGCGCTCCAGCAGGCGGGTCCGCTCGCCGCGGCCGGCCGTTCCGACGTTGCTCGAGCTGTTCGAACAGGATCCCGATGCCGGCGTTCGTGCGCACGCCGGACTGGCCCTTTCGCAGGTGGCCCCGGCCGATACCGCCGTGGTGGAGGCGTGCGGCCGGGTGCTCGGTCGAGACGCCGACGCGCACGTGCGCCAGGCCGCCGCCGCCTCGCTCGTGCAGGCGGGGCCGGCCGCCAGGCCGTCGGGCCGGCGCTGCACGGCGCGATGCGCGACGGCGACGCCACTCGTGCGCGTGTTTGCCGCCGCCGCCGTGGGTCAGCTCGGCGAGACCAGCGCCGCCCTGCCGGTGCTGCTGGCCGGCCTGACGCACGAGGACCCCGCGGTGCGCGCCGAAGCCGCCGGGCTGCTCGCCAAGGTCGCGCCGGCCCATGCCGCCGCCGTGGCGCCGCTCATCTCGGCGCTGGCCGACGGCGACGCGCAGGTGCGGCAGGCGGCCGCCGAGGCGCTCGGGCAAATCGGCCAACCCGCCCGGCTCGCCCTCCAGCCCCTCTGGCGGCTGATTCGCGATCCCGACGAAGCGGTGCGCGAAAGCGCCGTGCGGGCCATCCGCAGGATTCGCGACTGACGCGCGCGCGTTTCGGGTATCGTGAACGGCGCGACATCGTCGCGTCTCTCACGGAGTCACTCCATGCGTGCAATCGTCCGTCTCTCGAGCGTCCTGCTGCTGGCAGCGATCACCTCCGGCTGCATCACCGCGCTCACCAGCATCAAGCTGCGGCCCGACGGCAGCGGCACCATCGAACAGACCCTCAGCATGAACGCCGCCGCCGCCGGCCAGTTTGCCGAGATGGCCGGCGGGTTCAGCGACGCCGCGCCAGGCGCCAAGAAGGGCGAGCCGCCCGAGCTCTTCTCCGAGAAGGACATGAAGGAGGCCGCCGCGAAGTACGGCGAGGGCGTCGTCTTCGTGTCGTCCAAGCCAATCAAGACGGCCGACCGCGTCGGCCGCATCGCGACGTATCAGTTTGCCGACATCAGGACGCTGCGGATCGACCAGAAGCCGCAGACCGGCGACATGCCGGGCACGTCGAGACAGCAAGGCCAAGGAAGACGTCCTCTTCCGGTTCGACAAGCAGCCCTCCGGCACGTCGCAGCTCACCGTCGTCTTCCCGGAAGGCAAGCTCGAAAAGGCACGCAAGGACGCGACGACCGACAAGGACGGCAAGAAGAAGTCGCTCGAGCCCGGTCAGCTCGAGATGATGAAGAAGCTCTTCGACGGCCTCAAGGTCGCCATCGACGTCGACGTGCTGGGCACCATCGTCAAGACCAACAGCCCCTACGTGCAGGGCTCGCGCGTGACGCTGCTCGAAATGGACTTCAGCCAGCTGCTGGCCAACGACCAGCTGCTGGCGCAGATTGGCGAACCCGGCTCGGTCGAGGAAGCCAAGCAGATGCTCAAGAACGTGAAGGGGTTCAAGGTGAACCTCGATCGCGAGGTGACGATCGAATTCAAGTAGCGTCTACGACGCTAACCACGGAGGCACGAAGACACGAGGACGCACAGAGCTTCTTGGGCAGCCCAAGAAACTCTGTGCGTCTCCGTGTCTCCGTGTCTCCGTGGTTGACGTACGTCATCTTCGAGCGTCACGCCCGCGCGGCTTTCAGGGCGGCGACGTACTGGCGCGCGAGCGCCGTGATCTGCGCGAAGTCGCCCGAGTCGATCGCGGCCTTCGACACCAGCTCGCCGCCGACGCCGACCGCCGACGGCGCCGGCCTTCACGAAGTCGCCGATCGTCTGCAGGTTCACGCCGCCGGTCGGGCAGAGCGGAATCTGCGGGAACGGACCCTTCAACGCTTTCAGGTACGACGCGCCGCCGACGTTGCTGGCCGGGAAGATCTTGATGATGTCGCCGCCCAGCGACCACGCCGTGAAGACTTCGGTCGGCGTGATGGCGCCAGGCAGGACCGCGACGCCGCGCGCCTTGGCCACGGCGATCACATCGGGCACGACGCACGGCGTCACCAGGAACTCGGCGCCTGCGTCGATGGCGCCTTCGGCCAGCGCCCGGCTCGTCACGGTGCCGGCCCCGAGCAGCACCGATGTGCCGAACCGATCGGCGACACTGCCGAATCGCGCCCAGCGCGTCGGGCACGGTCATCGTGATCTCGAGCGTGCGGATGCCCGCCGTCGACCAGCGCCTCGACGATGCGCAGGGCGATGGCCGCCGATTCCGCGCGGATGACGGGCACCAGGCCCTCGGACGTGAGCTGGTCGAGGACGTCGGCCTTGCTGCGGGTCGGGGAGGGCATGGCAGATTCTAGCTGGCCGACCAGGCTCGTCATCGACGTGTCGGCCAGCCGATACGTGGCGCGCACAGGTGGTCGGACCACTCGCGCGCAACATCGTGCAATGGCGCGCAACTGCATGACAGTGCTGGCAGTTGGCCCTGCCCTTCGCATCTAGAAGACGTGGCGAGCCGTCCCTTCATCCCATCATTGGCGGACGGCCGTTGCGCCTCCAGGCGAACTTGCCCGGAGACCGCACCGTATCAATAAGTGAACATCACGACAGGAAGGCAATCATGAATCGGTTCGAATGGACGTTCTCTGGCAGCGCGGAATTGGTCACCGGCTTGCTGCTGGCGGCCATCATCATCGTCGCGGCGTTCGCGTAAGCCGCGTGCGGAGCGTGAAGACCCGACTGCGGTAGCCAGTAGCCCGTATGTGGCTACTGGGTGCCGCTGGTCGGCGCCAGGTAGCTCTTGCGCGCCCGCGCAGCCATCCCGAGCTTCTTCACGCGCACTTCGAGCTTGTGCAGCTTGCCGTCGGTCGCCGGCGGGAATCCCAGCACGTACTGGCTGTGAAGCTCCTGCGCGACGCGGGTGAAGGTCGGTCCGAGGTCGTCGGTCTTCTTCAGCTCGAAGTAGCCGCCGCCGGTTTCGTCCGACAAGCTTCCTGAGTCCGCGATCCGGTTTCGTGCGCACGCTGGTACTGCCCGTTGAAGTACTCGCTCTCCAGGCCGATCGTGTAGATCATCACCTCGTCGGCGCGGGCCTGATCGAGCACTTTGCCCATGCCGATCTTGCTCGCCGTGTCGTCGCCGTCGGTGAACACCAGGACGACGCGGCGTCCCTGCACTTCCTGCAACTGCTGGATGCCCGCCTCGATCGCATCGTAGAGGCGCGTGGAGTTGCCGAACCCCAGCTCCTTGATCGCGGCGGCCAGCTCGTCGCGGTCCGACGTGAAGGTCGAGATCGGAAACTGGATCTTGTCGCTGAACGCGCCCAGCATGCCGCGGTCTTCTGGCAGCAGACGGATCACGAACTGCTCGGCGGCGTCCTTCAGCAGGTCGAGCGCCAGCGTCATGCTCCCGCTGGTGTCGAGCATCGCGACGACCGAGAACGGCTCGGGCTCGTTGCTGAACAGCGACAGCGTCACCGGCTTGCCGTTGTCGAACACCTCGAAGTCGTCGCGTCCCAGGTCGGGCGACCAGGCGCTTGTCGGCGTCGACGACGGTGACATAGAGCGGCACCACCTGCGTGCCGGCCTTGAACGTGGGCTGCTGGGCGGCAAGCGCGAGCGGGCAGGGCCGCAGCGGCGGCGAAGACAAACACGAGCCGGCGGGACATTCGCATCACAACTCCACGGTCACTATCGCACAGTTAGGACGCCCGGCCCACCACGACAGTTCGGCTATACTCCGTCACTTTTTGCGGAGGGTGCATGAGGCTGGCGACCGGTGTGGTGGTGGCGCTGCTGCTGACGACGGGCAGCGGCGCGGCCCAGGAACTCTGGCCAGGCGCGACCTACGACGCCGGCGATTCCCACCATCAAGTCCGTGCTGGGACACGACTTCGGGGAGGAAATCAGCTCGCCCGAAGAGATCGCCATCTACCTCAGGGCGCTGGCCGCCGCGGCGCCCGATCGCACGCGCCTGGTCGAATACGCCCGCACCTGGGAAGGCCGGCCGCTGCACGTGCTGGCCATCGCCTCGCCCGCCCGCATCGGCCGGCTCGACCAGATCAAGGCCGACCTCAAGCGCCTGGCCGACCCGCGCACGTTGTCGGCCGCCGACGAGTCGCGGCTGCTCGGCGAACTGCCCGTGGTGACATGGCTGATGCACGCCGTCCACGGCAACGAGATCTCGTCGTCCGATGCCGCGCTGGCCGAGGCCTACCACCTGCTGGCCGCGCGCGGCGACGCGATGGTCGACACGATCCTTCGCGAGTCGATCGTGCTCATCGATCCGCTCGAGAACCCGGACGGCCGCTCGCGCTTTCTCTTCCAGAACAAGCTGGGACGCGCGGCCACGCCGGATGGCGAGCGCCTGAGCGCGGAGCACGACGAGCCGTGGCCCGGCGGCCGGTCGAACCACTACCTGTTCGACATGAACCGCGACTGGTTCGCGCAGACGCAGCCCGAGACGCGTGGCCGGCTGACGGTCGCGCTCGACTACTTCCCGCACGTCGTCGTGGACCTGCACGAAATGGGCGGCGACTCGTCGTACTACTTCGCGCCGCCGGCCGATCCGCTCAACCCCTTCATCACGCCCGACCAGATCCGCTGGCTCGAGACGTTCGGCCGCGCCAACGCCGCGCGCTTCGACGATCGCGGCTTCGCGTACTTCATCCGCGAGGTCTACGACTCCTTCTATCCCGGCTACGGCGAGTCGTGGCCGATCTTCAACGGCGCCATCGGCATGACGTACGAGCAGGCGTCGGCGCGCGGCCTGGTCTTCACGCGCGACGACGACACGACCCTGACGTATCGCCAGGGCGTCGTCCATCACTTCAACGCCGCCATCACGACCGCTTACACCGCGGCCGGCAATCGCGAGCGCCTGCTGCGCGACTTCCTCGAGTACCGCCGCTCGGCTATCGCCGAGGGCGAGAAAACGCCGGCGCGCGAGTACGTGCTGCTGCCGGGCAACGACCCGGGAATGGCAGCGCGGCTGGCGCGGAACCTGGCAGGGCAGGGCATCGACGTGCGGATGGCGAGCGAGGCGTTCAAGGTCGGCACGCGCGAGGTTCCCGCCGGCGCGTACCTCGTCTCGGCGGCGCAGCCCTCCGGCCGGCTCGTCCGCAACCTGCTCGACACGCACGTGCCGCAGCCCGAGGCGTTCGTGAAGGAACAGGATCGCCGCCGCAAGAAGCGGCTCGGCGATCAGATCTACGACGTCACGGGCTGGAGCCTGCCGGCCCTCTTCGACGTGGACGTCATCACGAGCGCGCAGGCGCTGACGCCCGCGTCAACGCCCGTCAGCGCGACGCCCGCGCCAGTCGCGGCCGCGCTGCCGCCGGCCAAGGTCGCCTACCTCCTGCCGTGGGGCAGCGAGACGCCGGGCGCCGTGAACGCGCTGCTCCGGGCGGGCGTGAAGGTGCACCAGGCCAGCCGCAGCCTCACGATCGGCGCCAGGACCTATGCGGCGGGCACCGCGATCGTTCGCGTGGCGGAGCTCGGCGCGGGCCATCGCGAGACGCTGGCTGCCATCGTCGCGCGGCACGGCGTGCCCGTCGTCGCGCTCGACAGCGGATGGGTCGATCGCGGCGTGTCGCTCGGCTCGGGCGACGTCGCCGCGCTGAAGGCCCCGCGCGTCGTGCTGGCGTGGGACGCGCCGACGTCGAGTCTGTCTGCCGGGTGGACGCGCTACGTGCTCGAGCGCCGGTTCGGGTTCACGGTCAGCGCGGTGCGCGTGTCCTCGCTCGGGCGGCTCGACCTCGACAAGGTCGACGTGCTGGTGCTGCCGCAAGGGCTCCTACGCCAACGCGTTCAACGACGACGCGGTGCGGAGGTTGCGCGAGTGGATGCGCGGCGGCGGCACGCTGGTGACGCTCGGCGAGGCCTCGCGGTGGGCGGCGGGCGAGAAGGTGGGCCTGCTCGACACCCGGCCTGAACTTGCGCGGCGGCAAGCCTGACGTCGAAGAGAAGGACAAGAAGCCGACCGACCCGCCGCAGCCTTTCGACTACGACAAGGCCGTGCAGCCGGAACGCGAGCGCCCCGAGAACATCCCCGGCGCGGTGGTCCGCGTGCGGCTCGACCTCGAGCACTGGCTCGCATCCGGCACCGACGGCGAGATCCAGGCCATCGTCGAGGGCCAGCGCGTGTTCACGCCGCTCAAGCTCGACAAGGGCACCAACGTCGGCACCTACGCCGCCAAGGACAAGCTCGTGGTCGGCGGACTGGCGTGGGACGAGGCGCAGTCACAGCTGGCGCAGAAGGCGTTCCTGATGCACCAGGCCGTCGGCCAGGGCCACATCATCGCGTTTGCCGAGGAGCCGAACTACCGCGCGTTCACCGAAGCGACGCAGCTGCTGTTTGCCAATGCGGTGTTGCTGGGGGTGGCGTACTGGCAGCCGGCTGACCGTGCGATGCGTGCGCGAGCGCTCCTGGGCGAACCGGCCGCATCGAGGCCGCGTCCTCCCCGTGCGAGTCCGCGACCATGTCACCGCCACCGACGGCGGCTCGCTCTTCAACGACGCCGCCACCGCCTCGGCCTTCCGCATGACGCGCAGGATGTTGAGGCTCAGAATCTTCTTGATGTCCTCGTCGCCATAGCCGCGGCGGAGAAGTTCCGCCGTCAGGGCCGGATACTTCGACACGTCCTCCAACCCCTCGACGACGGTGTCGATGCCGTCGAAGTCGCCGCCGAGCGCCGATGTGATCGATGCCGGCGACCTTGCGGATGTGGTCGATGTGGTCGGCCACCATCGACAGCGTCGCCTTCGGCGCCGGATGCGTCTTCCGGTACTCGGCCACGGCGGCCCGCAGCTTCTCCGGCTCGCCGGCGTACTGCTCCTGCAGCTTCGTCGAACATCGCGTATTCTTCCAGGTAGTTGGCGCCGCCAGCCGGCGCGATGAAGCTCGGCACGAAGGTCACCATGACGACGCCGCCGTTGGCCGGCAGCTGCTTCAGGATCTCGTCGGGCACGTTGCGCGGATGACGGGCAGACGCCCCGCGCCGACGAGTGCGAGAAGATCACCGGCGCGCGCGTGACGCGAATGGCGTCGGCCATCGTGTCGGCCGAGACGTGGCTGAGGTCGACGAGCATCCCCAGCCGGTTCATCTCGCGCACGACCTGCTCGCCAAACGGCGACAGCCCGCCAAGGACCGGCTTGTCGGTGGCCGCATCGGCCCACGGCACGTTCTTGCTGTGCGTGAGCGTCATGTAGCCCGCGCCGAGGGCGTGCATCATGCGCAGCGCCGCCAGCGACGAGTCGATGGAGTGCCCGCCTTCCATCCCGATCATCGACGCGATCTTGCCGGCCTTGAAGGCCCGCTCCACGTCGTCTGCCGTTCGTGCCAGCGCCAGCGTGTCCGGGTACTTCGCGACCATGCGGTGGACGATGTCGATCTGCTCGAGGGTCGCGCGCACGGCCTCCTTCCCCTGCATCGTGGCGGGGACGTAGACCGACCAGAACTGCCCGCCGACGCCGCCGGCGCGCAGGCGCGCGATGTCGGTCATCAGCGACGGCTGCGGCTGCCGGATGTCCAGGACGTTCAGATCGCGGCCGGGGCTCTTCTCGCGGAGCGCCCACGGGTAGTCGTTGTGGCCGTCGATGACGGGGGCGGCCTTGTGCAGGGCCGCGGCACGATCGGCCAGGCTCGAGGCGGACTGTGCCGGACAGGCCGGCGACGGCCGCGGCGACGACGGCGAGAAGAGTGCGACGCTCGGCGAAAGGTCATGGCGCACATTCTACGGCCTGCTTGACCGGTGTCGCCGCTCCCTGGCTTCACCTTTCGCCCGGCACCTCGCCGGCAGCTCGCGGTCCTGCTAGAGTCTTCGAATGCGCCGACACGCCGTCATCGTCTCGTTGTTGCTGGCCGCTGCCGATACGTCGGCGGCACAGACGCTGTCCGATCTCGCCGCCCAGCGTGCCGAGGTCGACCGGCATCGCCGCGGATCTGCACCCGAAGGTCGTCGAGACGCGGCGCGACATCCACGTGCATCCCGAGCTCGGCTACCGGGAGACGCGGACCGCCGACGCTCATCGCCGATCGGCTGCGCGCGCTCGGGTTCGACGAGGTCAGGACAGGCATCGGCAAGACCGGCGTGGTCGGCATCCTCAAGGGCGGGCGCCCGGGCAAGGTGGTTGCCGTGCGCGCCGACATGGACGCGCTGCCCATTCCCGAGCTGATCGACGTGCCGTACAAGTCCACCGTGGATGAGCGTGAAGCACGCCTGCGGACACGACGCCCATGTCGCCATCGCGCTTGGCGTCGCCGAACTGCTGTCGCGTATGCGGGCGCAGGTGCCGGGCACGGTGCTGATGCTGTTCCAGCCAGCCGAGGAAGGCGATCCCGACGGCGGCCGCACCGGCGCGCTGCGGATGCTCGACGACGGGCTGTTTGCCAATCCGAGGCCGAGCGCGATCTTCGGAATGCACGTGATGCCGACGATCGACGCCGGCACGATCGGCCTGAACATCGGGCCGGCGATGGCCAGCGCCGATCGCTTCACGCTGACGGTCATCGGCCAGAAAACGCACGGCGCCTACCCGCACACGGGCATCGATCCGGTCCCGATAGCCGCGCAGATCGTCACGGCGCTGCAGACCATCCCCAGCCGGCAGATCAACGCGGTCTCGCCGACCGTGGTCTCGGTCGGCGAGATCAAGGGCGGCAACCGCTACAACATCATCGCGGACAGAGTCGAGCTCACCGGGACCGTGCGCACGTTGAGCAAGGACGGGCCGGCGACGGTGCGCGCGAAGATGGAGGCGATCGCCAAGGGGGTCACCGGCGCGTACGGCGCCACCTACACGCTCGAACTACGTCGAGGGCACCGCCGTGACGTTCAACGAGCCGGCGCTGGCCCGGCAGACGCGCGGCGTCCTGGCCGCCGTCGCGGGCGAGACCAAGGTGATCGAGCCGCCGCCGCAAATGGGGGCCGAGGACTTCTCGTACTACCAGAAGGAGATGCCGGGCGTGTTCTTCTTCCTCGGCGTGCGCAACGACGCCAAGAAGATCACCGCGATGGTGCACACCGAGTACTTCGATCTCGACGAGGACACGCTCCAGCTCGGCGTCCGGGCGATGAGCACGACGGTGCTCGACTACCTGCAGAGAGACTGACCGCGCAGTCGGCGATGGTCCGACTCGGCGCGGCGGGCCACCACCGTCGCCGCCGACGTGGGACCTCCCACCGACAGCCGGGGCCCAGATCCTTCGAACGAGTCGATCGCGGTGGCAAGGGCGGCGCAGTTGCGCTCGATGGCCGCCAGGCTCGTGGCCCAGTCCAGGGCTTCAAGGGACTGGGCGCCCCAACCCGGGCCATGTGGGCGTGCGCGTCCAGCATTCCGCCGCGCGGACCATGTCGCTGATGCTTTGGGAGACGCCTGCCGCCGTCCGCAAGGTCTGGCAGGCGGCGATTCCTCCGGCACCGGCGGCGGCCGCCCCGCTGTAGGCCTCATACGCGGGTGGCAGGGCGTAGGGCGTCGGGCCTCCGCTGGGCGGCAGCGGGGCGCTGCTGCCGGGATACGACGCCCCGGGCGGCGGGCCACCAGGGCCCGACCCTGGATACGGTCTCGGGGGGTCTGGCCCCCGTACCTGGTGCGGACCAGGACTCCAGGCTCGGCCCGATCACGGGACGGCCCGGCGCGGCCGCGTCGGCCACGCGCAGCGCCATGTCAATCGACGCGTCGCTGACCTCGCCTTGTCCGCTGGCGGCGCGGACGAGCGCGTTCAGCTCGTCCTGCACTTCCGGCAGCCAGACGCTCGAGCCCCGAGCGTCCCCCTCGCGACTGAAGCTGCCCGAGCGCCCGTTGCGCCTCGGTCAGGCCAGCCAGGCGCTCTCGCGGCATCAGGCCAAACGGCGTGCGGTCGACCAGCCGGGCGTACCACACGTCCACGAGGACTCGCAGCGAGTCGACCAGCTCGTCATCGGTCGCCGACGGTCCGAGCGCGGCGCGAGGCGACCTGGGGAGTTCCCGAGCGGAGCCGCTGCAGGTCGCGCCGATCGGCCGCAAGCGCGAGCCCATCGGCCGGGTCGGCGACATGCTGGCGCAGATGGCGCACAAGGGCGACCTCGCGCTGTCGTTGTTCGAGGAGGATGGGGGAGGGGCCCTGTGCTGAGCGTCACCGCGTCAGCACCGGCACACGCCAGTCCGATCACAATCACGAAGGCACGAAGGCACGATGGCACGATGGCAATCCTCGTTGGCGCGGTGGAATCCGATCGAATCCGCGAAATTTCTCAATCTGCAATCTGCAATCTGCAATCTGCAATAGGATACCCCCATGCCGGTCAAGCCTCCGACCGTCGTCACCGCCGAGTGGACGGGCGAGCTGGCGTTCACGATTCGCGCCGGCGACCACGCGATTGTCACCGACGGCGACTCGGCGCAGGGGCTCTCGCCGGTGCAGTTGCTGGGCGCCGCGCTGGCCGGGTGCATGGCCACCGACGTCGCGCTCATCCTGACGCGCGGGCGCCAGCCCCTCAAGAACCTCGTCGTCTCGCTGTCGGCGCGTCGCGCCGATCACGACCCTCACCGCGTTCTTGGTGTCCAGCTGCATTTCGCCGTCGGCGGCGACGTCAACCCGGCGCAGCTCGACCGCGCCGTCCAGCTCTCGCGCGAAAAATATTGCTCGGTCTGGCACTCGATGCGTGAGGACATCACGCTCGACGCCACGACGAGCATCGACCCGGCTGCCTGAACCCGTGAGCGCGTCGCCTGCCCAAGGCCGTCTCGGGTATCTGGACTGGCTGCGGGGCCTCACCGTGCTCGTGATGATCGAAGCGCACGCCTTCGATGCCTGGACCTTGCCGCACGAGAAGGCGCGCGCCGCGTATGGCTGGCTGATGGTCCTGGGCGGCATGGCCGCGCCAGCCTTCCTGTTCATGGCCGGTATCGCCGTCGCGCTGGGAGCCGCTGCGCAGATGCGGCGGGGCCGCTCGCCGGTTGAGGCGGCCAGGCTCGTCGAACGTCGCGGCTGGCAGATTTTTCTCTACGCGTTTCTCTTCCGCCTCCAGTCCTACGCGCTCGGAGGGTTCTCGAACGCCGCTGGCCTGCTCAAGGTCGACATCCTGAACATCATGGGGCCGGCCATTGTCGCGGCGGCCTGCGTCTGGCGTCTGCCTGGCACCCGCTTGCGCCGTGCCCTGGTCCTGACAGCCGCCGCGGCGCTCATCTCGATGTCGACGCCTGCTATCCGCGACGCCGGATGGCTGTCGGCGTGGCCGGACCCGCTCGAGTGGTATTTCAGGCCCGACCCCGGCAAGGGCACTTTCACCCTGTTTCCGTGGGCGGGTTTCGTCCTGGCGGGAGCGGTCCTGGGGCTGGCCCTGGACGGTGGGCGTGCCTGGGCGCCCTGGCGGCTTCAGGCGGCCATCGCCGCTGCAGGCATCGCCCTCGGGGCGGCGTCCTATTGGGCTTCGTGGCAGCCTGCGCTGTTCCCGACGCGCGCGGTTCTGGACCACCTCACCGGCGTTCTTCGGCTTGCGCGTCGGGCTGCTGGTCGTTCTGGTCGCCGTGGCGTGGCTCTGGTCGGTCAGGCCATGGCCGCGACTCATCGACTCCCGACCGCTGGAGGTGCTGGGCGTCGGGTCGCTGTTTGTCTACTGGGTCCATGTCGAGCTTGTCTATGGGGGGGCCACGCTTCCCCTTCGGCGCCAGCTCACCCTCGAGCAGGCCGCGGTCGCCTGGGTGCTCTTCACCGGAGGCATGTATTTGTTATTGCTGGGGTGGAACCATCTGGGCCCTGCCCGCGCCAAATTTCGTGAATCATTTCTAAACCCGTTGCTGTCAAGGGCTTAGTCCAGATAAGCTCGCTTGGATAGGCCCCGAAGCCCCGTCGGTTGCACGACCCGAGGGTCATGCCCGGTTGAGATCGGCTGAAGGCGTCGATACAATCCCGGTCTTTTGAGGCCAAAAGGCGCACCAGGAACCCAGAGAGCCATGATCAACGTCGCGGCCATTCGGATGCAGCAGTTCGGGGTCCAGTTCTATCAGGCCTCGCTGACGGCCAAGGATATCGACAAGCTCGTCCGCTTCGAGGTCCTCAGTTACGCGGATCAGGCTCACCCGCCGGTCAGAGGCGGACGTCGAGGGGCCGGGCCCAAGATCAACTGGGATCTGCTCGAACAGCGCATCGCGTCGAGCGACCGCGCGTACCAGCGCCACATCATCCGCCGGAAGATCGACGAGCTGGTGCAGTACTACGAGCAGTGCCGGCAGGCGCGAGATCTGCCGTCGATCCCTGGCGCGGTCATCATCTCGTGCGACGAGAAGCTGAAGTTCGAGCCGGCGCAGGATGGCGCTTCGGTGGGCACGCTGAAGGTGCCCGAACGCGAAGGCATCCTGCGCGCGATCGACGGCCAGCACCGCCTGCTGGCGTTGCACGCCGCGCTCGAGCAGATCGGCGGAGAGTCGTTCACGGTGCCGGCCATCATCTTCGACCAGCTGCCCGAGGATCACATCGTGCAGATGTTCGTGACGATCAACGCCAAGCACACGCGGCTCAATGCCTCGCACCTGGTGTCGCTCTCGGGCCGCCAGCTCTATCGCGACGACAACCTGGCCGCCGCGCACGACATCGTCCGTGCGTTGAGCGATCGAGAAGACTCGCCGCTCTACCAGCAGATCAAGCTGCTTGGCGTGGGCAAGGGCAAGGTCGCGCAGGCGCCGTTGGCCCAGGAACTCAAGAAGCTGTTCTCGGCCGACGCGTTTGGCACCGGTCGGAAGGCCGACGAGTTCCGCGAGGACTCGAAGAAGTTCTTCGTGAACTACCTCAAGCAGGTGGCGCAGGTGTTCGGCGCGGCCTGGAACGGCCGCAAGTACAGCATCCGCAGCGCGCCGGCTCTGCGCGCGTTCATTCGCGTGGCGCCCGATGTGATTCGCCGGCTCGACCAGGAGCGCGCGGACCGCTCGGACTATCGCGCCATCGGCCGCGTCATCGCGCCGTGGGGTCGACGAATCGGCGATCTGCGCTTCGAGACCGAGGGCGCATGGAAGCGCAATGGCTCGTCAGTGGAGCAGTTGGCAAAAGAGCTGCGGCTAGCCCTGCAGTATCCCGAAGGCGCTGGGCTCTAGTGTGTAGATTTCGAATGTAAGTTCGACACGAGTGTAAGACCGCGAACAGTCCTGCGACGCACAACCGCAATGTGCGTGTGATTTCTCAGCAGTCGGACGCGGCACGCTCCTTGCTAAATAGGAGGGCGTCAGCGGTCCGATATTACGGCAAGGGCGCCGTGATTGTGCTGGGGAGCCGGGCCGCCGGCAAAAGGGCATCGCGTGTTAACGCGGTGCCCTTTTCTTTTTGCGGTCAGACTTCTGCTCCGGGCGGGGCGACTTCTTCGTGCACATCGATCTGAACGCCGATGTCGGTGAGGCCACCAACCCGCTCGAAGAACTGGTCGAGCTGGCACTGCTCGATCTCGTCTCGTCGGCCAACGTCGCGTGTGGCGTTCATGCGGGCGACCGCGGCGCGATGCGACGGCTGGTCTCGGTTGCGGCGGCCCACGGGCTCAACATCGGCGCGCACCCGGGCTATCCCGATCCCGAGCATCGCGGTCGCCGCGCGCTCGACCTGCCGCCCGAAGAAGTGCGACAGCTCGTCCGGGACCAGGTCGCCTCGCTTGCCGCCGTTGCCGCCGAACGCGGCGCGCGCCTCACGCACGTCAAACCACACGGCGCGCTGTACAACCAGGCGGTTTCAGACTCCACACTCGCTCATGCCATCGCGTTTGGCGTGAGAGATGTCGATCCGACGCTGCGACTGGTGGGGTTGTGCCGCTCACAGTTGCTCGAAGCGGGCATTGCCGCGGGTCTGCCGGTGTGGGGTGAAGCGTTTGTCGACCGCGCCTACCGACCCGACGGATCGCTGGTGCCGCGCAACCAGGCAGGAGCCGTCCACACTGATCCCGGTCTGGCCGTGACGCAGGCGCTCACGCTGCTGCTCACCGGCTTCGTGCGCGCCATCGACGGGGTCACGCGCGTCCCGGTGCAGCCCGACACGCTCTGCATCCACGCCGATACTCCCGGTGCCGTGGTGCTGGCCCGGCGGCTGCGCAGTGCGCTCACGGAAAAAGGCATCGGCGTTGGCAGCGGCGTCGTCTCCCGTCGGCGCCGCGGCGCCGTGTCCGCGCAACCGCTGACGCGCAACCCCTAACCCACCAGTCGCACCGCAGTGTTCTGGACAGAGGCGACCCCACAGGCGCGACGAGCCCTTCTGGCGGCCGCGGCGGGCTGGATGCTCGACGCGATGGACGTGCTGCTGTACGCGTTTGTCCTCGACCACGTGCGCGCGGAGTTCGGCATCGACGATCGCATGAGCGGCCTGCTGCTGGCGCTGCCGCTGCTGGCCTCGGCCGTTGGCGGCGTGTTCTTCGGCTGGGTCGCAGACAGGCTCGGCCGCACGCGCGCGCTGATGGCGTCCATCCTTGTCTATTCGGTGGCCACCGCGGCCTGCGGCCTGGTCAGCAGCGTCTGGCAGTTGGCGGCTGCGCGCCTGCTGGTCGGCGTGGGGATGGGCGGCGAGTGGGCAACCGGTGCGGCCCTGGTCGCAGAGACATGGCCGGCGCAGCACCGCGGCAAGGCGCTTGGTCTGATGCAAAGCGCCTGGGCGGTGGGCTACGCGGCGGCCGCCGGGCTCAATGCCGTCGTGCTGCCCGCGTTTGGCTGGCGTGCGGTTTTCCTGGCCGGCCTGCTGCCCGCGATTGTCACGTTGTGGATTCGCCGATCCGTCGAAGAGTCGCCGTTGTGGCTGGACGGTGCCCGAAAGGCGGAGCCCTCGGCGCTCTCTGATGTCCTCACCGGTCGTGGCGCGCGGCTGACGTGGACGATCGTCGCGATGAACGCCGCGACGATGTTTGCGTGGTGGGGACTGTTTTCGTGGATCCCGTCGTTTCTCGCGCGGCCGGTCGACCAGGGCGGGGCCGGCTTGTCGCTGTTGCGCTCGTCCACGTGGATCGTGCTGATGCAGGTCGGCATGTGGCTCGGCTACGTCAGCTTCGGCTTCATCGCCGACCGCGTGGGACGCAAGCGCGCCTACGTGACGTACCTCATTGCCGCGGCCTGCCTGGTTCCCATCTACGCGACCTCGCGGCATCCCGCGGTGCTGCTGGCGCTGGGGCCGGTGGTGGCCTTCTTCGGGACGGGCTATTTCAGCGGGTTTGGCGCGGTGACGGCAGAGATCTTCCCCACGCGGATCCGTGCGACGGCTCAAGGCCTGACCTACAACCTCGGACGAGGCATCAGCGCTGCGGCGCCGTTCACCGTCGGCGCGCTGGCGGCGGTCTACGGTCTCGGGGCGGCGCTGCTCGTGACGAGTCTCGCGTTCCTCGTGGCGGCCACGCTGTGGATCTGGATCCCTGAAACGCGCGGGCGCGCGCTCTCCTGATGGCCGAGCGAGCGCGCCGCGATGCGTCAGTCCTGCGATCTCTCGGTCTCTGTGGCTGATCGCTTCCCGCGTCCGCGCTGATACAGGAACGACACGGCGAGCAGCACCAGGCCTACGCCGATGAAGCCAAGAATTCGATAGATCCCGCCAAGCGACGACAAGTCCACCAGGAACACCTTCAGCACGGTCAAGCCAAACAGCGCCATCGCCAGATATCGCAGCGGCGCGAAATCGCGCACGAGGCCGACGCCGATGAACGCTGACGCCAGCACGGTCCAGATCACCGACAGCGCCAGGCTCGAGGCAAACCGCGCGTCAGCCGACTGATAGCCTTTGAGGGACCAATACGCGTCGTTGTGCGCCGAGCAGGCGACGACCACCAGCACGCTGGCGACGACGACCGCAAGCGTTGTGCCCGACAGCGCGCGCTCCGCGTCCGCCCCCTCGATTCGGCGCCAGTACCACGCGACCGCGTAAAGCAGCCCGGCCAGGACCAACCCCATCACGAAGGCCTCGTGAGCGATGGGATGGAATACAGCCGGCGTTTCCGGTAACGAGAGCGCCAGGTATCGCACGACGGCCCAGGCGAGCAGTCCGCTGCCGCCCACGCGGAACCACCGCTCGCGCATCAGCAGGCCGATAGCCACCACCAGCGCGCCTTCGACCCCAATCCCCACCGTCAGCCACGGGCCGTCAAACTGCACGGCCAGGGCCACGGTGACGGCGCCAAGGGCGACCGCGAACGCGTTGAGCCCCGCGCGCCGGTCCTGATGCCAGAGCCGCCACGCCATTGCGCCATGCGCGGCAGCGATTGCCAGGCACAAGGTCGGCGCGCTCGCCAGCCAGACGTCCTCGACCGCCGCGTACATCGACGCGAGCAGTGCGTACCCGTTGGCGTGCTGCAACACGTTGTCGCCGCGGTCCAACACGCGTTGCTGGCGGAACACCCGGTCGAGTTGCGCCAGCGCATGCAGCGCAAAGACGGCAATCGCCGTCACGACGTTGGCCGTCAACCACCGCGACGTCTGGTGCGAGTCGACCCAGGCCATCAACGGCAGCGCAACCGCAATCCAGGCGGCCCAGCGCCATGCGGTCGAATCGGCCCGCACCGCAAGGCCTACCGAGACCATCGCCACGGCGATCAGGTAGACCCAGACGGCCACGCCGTGGGGTTCGAGGATGCCGAGCGAGGTCACGTGGTAGAGCAGCGGTCCGGTCGCCAGGACGATCGACGAGAGGTGGCGCCAGCCGTGCCGCGCGAGTTGGGCGCGCAGGATCAGCAGGAACAGCACGCAGAAGAGCGTCAGGAAGAGCTCCGTGCGCAGCCACTTGGCGGGCGCCGAGTACTCGATCATCCAGGCGGCAATCGTGAAGACCGTGAAGCAGTAACTCAGCGCGTTCAGGCTGGGCCAGCCCTGCCGGTTCGCCAGATAGAGCGTGCCGACGACAAGCAGCGCGTCGTAGCTGAACAGCGTCAGCTGCGCGTCCTCGACCGCCCCCGACGAGAAACGGCGTCGCAAATCCGCCGCCGACGGCCATCAGCGCCAGGCCAAGCGCCCGCTGCCGGTCGGCCAGCGCGGCGGCACCCCCCGTCAGCATCACGAGCAGCGCAAAGGTCGTCGTGCGTCCGATCAGGTCGTAGAAGCTGAACGCCGCATAGATCGCCAGAAACAGCACGGCGAGGCCGCCGCCGGTGACGATCTGGCCGTACGCGCTGTAGCCGCGCTGGCTGAATCGCTGGCCGGCACCGATCAGCACGGCGCCGGCCACCACGCCCAGCGCCACGCGCATCGATTCGGTAATCCACTCGTTGTCGAATGCGTACTTCAGGAAAAAGGCGACGCCCAGCACCAGCACGATCGCGCCGACCCACAACATCAACCGCCCGCCGATCGCGTCCTCGAGCGACGTGGACTCGTCGTCTCGTGCTGCGGCCGGACCAGCCGGCTCGCCGACGACACCTGGCGAAGGTAGTGGCGGCGTCACGACCGGCGGCGCCGGGTCGGACACGTGGCGGCACGATTGGCGGCGCGATTGGCGGCGTGACAATCGGCGGCGCGGCGGCACGTTCCGGTGCGGCTCCGAGCCTCGAGGCCTCCGCCGACTCCAGGGCGGCCAGCCTGGCCTGCACGTCGGCGAGCTCGCGCTTGACCCGGGACACTCGCATCCACGAGACAACCGGCAGAATCAGCCAGAGCCCCGCGGCAACCAGGAGACTGCCAAAGCCGATCAGGATGAGGAGCACTTCGTCTCCCGGGTTCATGACGAACCGGAGTGTAGCCTAACGGTTCGCAAGACAAGGCCTCCGGCGTCGGGATCTAGCGCGTATGCCTCAGGCCTCTGGAACTGACGAACCAAGCCTCGGGCTCCCCAAAAATCCGTGTAATCTGTGTAATCTGCGGATGATTCCTCTGCGTAATCCAAGCCAATCCGTCCTGCGCTTGACGATTGCGGCCATCGCCGCCCTGCTGTCGTCCGCCTGCCTGGTCGTCTCGCTGCAGCCGGTCTACGAGCCAGACACCATCGCGTTCGATCCGGCCCTGCTCGGTCCATGGATCGCCAGCGACGACGGCACCACCGTGTCGTTTGAACGGGCCGAGTGGCACTCCTATCACGTGACCATCGAGGAGCGCGACGACCGCACGCGCCTGTCGGCGCGGCTCACCCGCGTGGGCGAGCAGTTGTATCTGGACGTGTCGCCGCTTGATGGCGCCGATGTCGCGCCGCTGCTGCTGCCGGTCCACGGCCTGTATCGCATCGAGCTCGGCGGCGACGAGCTCTTGCTGTCGGACCTGAACTACGAGCATTTCGAACGGATCGTGAAGGAGGGCACCTCTGGCCTGCCGATGGTCGTCGACGCGCGCAAAAACGTGGTGATCACCGCCAGCACGTCGGAACTCCGCCGATGGCTGGTGGCGCATGCGGCCGACGAGGGCCTGTTTGCGGTGCCGACGACGCTGCGGCGCAAGGCCGCCGCTGCCAGCCCTACGCCGCGCTGATGTGCTGCCGCACCAGTTCGCGGCGCAGGATCTTGCCGACCATCGTCTTGGGCAGCTCGGTGCGGAACTCGATCGCCGACGGGACCTTGTAGGGCGCCAGCTTCTCCTTGCAGAGCCGCTGGAGGTCCTCGGCGGTGGCGGAGTGCCCCGCTCGCAGGACCACCCAGGCCTTCACCGATTCGCCCCGGGTCGCATCGGGCACGCCGGCGACGCCGACTTCGGCAATCGCGGGGTGGCTGGCGATCACTTCTTCGACCTCGCGCGGCCAGACCTGGTAGCCGCCCGGCTTGATCAGGTCCTTCTTCCGATCGGTCAGGAAGACGTAGCCGTCCTCGTCCATGTAGCCGATGTCGCCCGTGTGCAGCCAGACGTCGCCCTCGGCATCGGCTCGAAGCGCCTGCGCGGTCTCCGACGGCGTTGTTCCAGTACCCGCGCATCAGTTGCGGCGCCCGCAGCAGCAATTCGCCCTCTTCACCGGGCCCGAGCGAGCGCAGACCGGTCTCGACGTCGACGATCCGCGCTTCGACATCGGGCAGGGGCACTCCGATCGAGCCGATCTTGGCGCGGCCGCGCAGCGGGTTCACCAGGCACGCCATCATGCCCTCGGTGAGCGAGTAGCCCTCGATGATCCGGCCGCCGGTGAGCGTCTCGAACTGCTCCTTGGTCGCCTTCATCAACGCCATCGCGCCGGAGAACGAGATCTTGATCGACGAGAAGTCGACCTTGCCCGCCCGGACGACGGGGCTGTTGAGCATGGCCTGGAACAGCGTCGGCACGCTGAGCATGAAGGCCGGGCGTGTCGCCTTGATGGTCTTCAGCACGTCGGCGAGATCGCGCGGGTTTGGCACGAGCGCCAGCGGGCTGCCGCTGGCCAGGCCGAGCCCGAAGGCGCCGACGTTGGCGTACACGTGAAACACCGGCAGCGGCACGAGAATCACGTCTTTGCCGGCATCGAACTCGGCCTTGTTCCAGGTGTACAGCTGCAGCCCCGTGTACACGTAGGCCTTGTGCTGGCCGACCACGCCCTTGGGAGTGCCCGTCGTCCCGCCGCTTGCCAGGATCACCGCGTCGTCATCGGCGCCTACGGCCGCGCGGATCGGCTGCTGGCCCTTGTGCGTGCTCATCAGGTCGCGCAACCAGCGGTCGCCCGCCGAGAGCGTGATGCGATGGCCTTCCTTCTTCTCCTTGAAGAGCGTGAAGAGCAGCGACATCACCGGGGGCAGGTATTCCTTGATGCTGGTCGCCACGACAATCTCGACGCCGGTGTGGGGCTGCGCGGCCTTGATGCGGTCGTAGAACTTCGTGAGCGCGACGACGACGCGCGCGCGGGTGTTGACAAGCGGCGGCACCAGCTCGTGATCGGTGTAGATGGGATTGAGCGCGACGACGACCGCGCCGAGCTTCCACAAGGCGAACTGCGCGATCGCAAACTGCGGGCAGTTGGGCAGCAGCAGCGCGACACGGTCGCCGCGGGCCACGCCGAGCGACGCGAACCCGGCGGCGCAACTGTCACTGAGCGCGTCGAACTGGCGCCAGCTGATACGCTGCCCCTTGAAGAGCAGGGCCGCCCCGTCGGGGCGTTCTTTCACGTGCCGGTCGAGAAAGTCGACGAGCGTGCCACCTGGATACGGCGCCAGGGTGGTGGGCACGCCCGTGTCGTAGTGGGCCAGCCATGGGCGGGGCGACGACATGTCGGCCCACTGTACGGCGCGACGCGTCGCGGGATCAACACATCACGTGAACAGCATCGACAGAATCGCCTTCTGCGCGTGCAGGCGATTCTCCGCCTGGTCGAACACCACTGAGGTCGGGCTATCCAGCACACCGGACGAGACCTCCTCGCCACGGTGCGCCGGCAGGCAGTGCATGAAGAGCGCGCCCGGCTCGGCGCGCGCCATCAACCCTTCGTTGACCTGGTAGCCGGCAAAGGCACGGTCGCGTTCGCGCGACTCGTGTTCCTGGCCCATCGAGGTCCACACGTCGGTGTAGACCGCGCACGCCCCCTTCACGGCCTCCTTCGGGTCGGTGAACAGCCGAAGCGCCGCGCCGTGACGGGACAGCCAGGCCACCTGCGCCTGCACGCGCTCCGGCAGGACGTAGCCGTCGGGCGAGGCCAGGTGCACGTGCATGCCGGCCATCGCCGCCGCCTGCGCAAGCGACGTCGCGACGTTGTTGCCGTCGCCGACGTATGCGATGGTGCGCCCAGCCAGCCTGCCGAGCCGCTCCTGCAGCGTGAGCAGGTCGGCCACGGCCTGGCACGGGTGCTCCTCGTCGGTGAGCGCATTGACCACGCGCAGACGCGGCGCGGCGGTGGCGAACTCCTCGAGGATCTGCTGCGCGAAGGTGCGGATGACGACCGCGTCGACCCAGCGCTCGAGGTTGCGCGCGACATCGGCCGCCGACTCGCGCCCGCCGAGCGCCACGTCGGACGGAATGAGGATCGGATCGCCGCCGAGCTCCCGTACCGCGACCTCGAAGGTCACGCGCGTGCGCAGCGACGGCTTGTCGAACAGCAGCGCGACGTGCCGTCCCGACAGCGGCGTCTCGACCCGTCGACGTCCGGCGGCGCGGGCCTGCTTGAGTCGCGCGGCCTCGGTGAGGCACGCGGCCAGTTCCTCCGGCGTCACGTCGGCCAGCGACAGGAACGAGCGCGTGCGGGGCGGCTGCGAATGGCCGGCCCGTGTGGGGCGCGCCGCTTTGAGCGGCTGCACGCGCGCGCCCGTTCTGGCAGTGGTCGTTCGACTCATGTTCTGTACTCCCCGTTGATCCGCACGTACTCGGCGCTCAGGTCGCACGTCCAGACGACAGCGTGTCCGGCCCCGCCGGTTCCCAGGTCCACGTGGACGTCGAGCTCGGCCTGCCGCAGGTACTCCGCCGCCTCCGGCGCCTGATCGTCAAACGGCTGGCCGTCCTTGAAGAGCACGATCGGCCCCACCTGCACGCGTGCGTGCTCGAGCACGAAGCGCGCGCCCGAACGGCCCGACGCCGACACCAGCCGGCCCCAGTTCGGATCCGCGCCGTGAACCGCGGTTTTCACCAGCGGCGAGTTGGCGATGGTCTTGGCGGCGCGCATCGCGTCAGCCGTCGATTCGGCGCCCGTGACGTGGACCGCGACCAGCTTGGTGGCGCCTTCGCCGCCGCGCACAATCGCCAGCGCCAGGGCGCGCGCGACGGCCTCGAGGCCCTCCACCAACGCGCCGTAGCTGCTGCTCGTCGATGGCAACGCTGCTGCTGCCGCTGGCCAGCGCGACAAACGTGTCGTTGGTGGAGCACTCGCCGTCCACCGTGATCGCGTTGAACGTGCGGTCGGTCACCTCGCGCAGCGCGCGGTCGAGCAGCGCCGGCGTCACGGCCGCATCCGTCGTCACAAACGCCAGCATGGTCGCCATCATCGGCTCGATCATGCCCGCGCCCTTGGCGATGCCGCCCACACGGAATGTGCCAGCCGGCGTGTCCACCTGCACGGCAAACTCCTTGGGGCCCATGTCGGTGGTCATGATGCCGCGCGCGGCGTTGTGCCCGTCGCGGCTCAGCGCCGCAAAGGCGGCCGTCGCGCCGTTGACCACCTTGTCGACCGGCAGGTGCACGCCGATGACGCCGGTCGACGAGACCAGCACCTGCTCGACGGGGCAGCCGACCAGACCGGCGACCGACATCACCGTCGCGCGCGTCGTCGCCAGGCCCTGGGCGCCGGTGCAGGCGTTCGCGCAGCCGCTGTTCACGACGATGGCGCGTGCCCAGCCGCCGCTCCTGGCGACGTGCTCGCGCGAGACCAGGACCGGGGCGGCCTGCACCTGGTTGGTCGTGAAGACCGCCGCGACCGACGCTGGTCGATCCGCGACGATGAGCGTGATGTCGAGCGCCCCGGACGCCTTGATGCCCGCCGACACCCCGGCGGCCGTGAACCCTCGAGGGGCGGTGATGCCGCCGGCAATCTCGGACACGCTCATGCGCGCGGCCCTCGCTCGGCCAGCTGCAGCCGCACCGCATCCTGCCCGCACTGCCGGAACAGCGTGCAGCCCGCGCAGTCGTGCGCGATCTTTTCAGGCAGCCACGCGTGCGGCAGCGCGCCTCCAGTCACTCCCGGTCGTCCCGGAAATGCCGCTGTCAGCACTGCCCGGGCGGTCACTGCACGCCTCCCTTCGACCACGCCGAACGCACGGTCGAGACGGTCCATCGCTTCGTCGATCTCGGCGGTCGTGATCGTCAACGGCGGCAAGAGGCGGACGACCGTCTTTGCGGTGGCGTTGATCGAGCAGCCCGAGCGGCCGCGCCGCGTCGACGATCTCGGAGGCAGGCCTGTCGATCTCGAGGCCGCGGATGAGGCCGGCGCCACGGATCTCCGACACCATCGGATGCGAGGCGGCAATGGCCTGCAGGCGACGCTCGAAGTGCGCGCCGGCGGAGGTGACGTGCGCCAGCAGGCCGCCATCCAGCAACTGGTCCACGAAGTACAACCCGGCACGGCAGGCCAGCAGGTTGCCGCCATACGTGCTGCCGTGATCGCCCGGCGCGACGGCGCGGCTGACGGACTCGCGCAGAAGCGCCGCGCCGATGGGTATGCCACCGCCGAGCGCCTTGCCAATCGAGATCAGATCGGGATCGAGGCCGAGCACCGTCGAGTAGAACGCGTGTCCCGTCCGTCCAAGGCCGCTCTGCACTTCGTCGGCGATGACGAGCGCTCCGGTCCGCGCTACCGCGGCCCGGATGGCCGTCACAAACGCCGCCGGCAGCGGGCGTACGCCGCCTTCGCCTTGAATCGGCTCCACGACGATGGCCGCCGTCTGGTCGGTGACGGCCGCATCGAGCGCCGCCAGGTCGGCGGGATCCACAAACGTCACACCCGGGACCAGCGGCTCGAACGGCTCGCGGTAGTGCGGGTCCGCCGTGATCGACAAGGACCCGAACGTGCGACCGTGGAACGCACGCGTCAACGCCACGAACCTGGTCCGCTGCCGGTCGCCCTTCGTATACCAGTAGCGGCGCGCGAACTTCAGGCACGCCTCCATCGCCTCGGTGCCGCTGTTGCAGAAAAACGCGCGGTCGAGCCCCGACAGCCGCGCGAGCTTCTCGGACAGCTCGGCCTGGAACGGGTGGAAGAACAGGTTCGACGTGTGGACCAGGGTCGAGGCCTGCTCGGCGATCACGCGAGCCAGTCCTGGATTTGCGTGGCCCAGGCTGGCCACGCCGACGCCCGACGTGAAGTCGAGGTAGTCCTTGCCCTCGGTGTCCCACACCGAGGCGCCCTGGCCGCGCACCAGCACGACCGGCGCGCGCTTGTAGGTCTGCAGCACGTGCCGCGCCTCGGTGTCACGAACCTGATCGGCAAAGCTCTTGGTCATTTCAATGGATGTCACGGTCACGCCACCATGCGCGTGCCCGGCAACGACCTGTTGTCGCCGGACGGCGCTTCAAGAAGCGACGCGAGCGTCTGCGGCTCGCGTCCGTCCACCAGCACGACTTCCTCGACCCCGGCGGCAAGCGCCGCCATCGCCGCCCTCAGCTTGGCGATCATGCCGGCGCTGGCGACGCCGGACTTGCACCATGGCCTCGGCCCCCGCGCGATCGAGATGCGCCACCGTGTGGCCGCTGCTGTCGAGCACCCCCGGCGTCGCGCCGGCAATCACCAGTTGTCGCACCTGCAGGCGCCCGGCCAGGTGGCCAGCCAACGTATCGGCGTTGACGTTGAACAGCGTGCCGTCGCGCCCGACGCCGATGCTGCAGACAACCGGCAGATAGCCGGCGGCAACCAGGTCGCGCAGCAGCGCCGGCGTCCCGTCTCCGATCGGCTGGCCGACCAGGCCGAGGTCGACCGTCTGGCCGTCGACGGCCACGTGCGGCGCCGCTTTCTCGACGACGGCCAGTCCCGCGTCGGCGCCCGTCAGGCCAACGGCCCGGCCGCCAGCCGCCGTGATGGCGGCGACAAACCGCGTGTTGACCGTCCCCGCCAGCACCTCCACCACCACGCCCATCGTCGGTTCGTCGGTGACGCGGAGGCCATCCACCTGCCGCTTCGGCACGCCGATGCGCGCAAGCGCGGCGTCGATCTCGCGGCCGCCGCCATGGACGACCGCAAGGCGCGTCCGCTCGGCGACGCGGGCCAGCATCGACGCCAGCGCCGCGAGCCGCTCGGGCGGCTCGAGCAGCTCGCCGCCAAACTTGAGTACGGAAACAGCCTTCACAGCAGGCCCAGCCGCTCGTCGTACCCGAAGGCGACGTTGAAGTTCTGCACCGCCTGACCGGCGGCGCCCTTCAACAGGTTGTCGAGGCACGACACGACGACGAGCCGGCCAGTGGCGGCATCGAGCTTCCAGCCGATGTCGCAGAAGTTGGTGTGCGCGACGTGCTTGATGACCGGCAGATCGCCGCCGCGCAGCCGGACAAACGGCGACTGGCTGTAGGCCGACGCGTACGCGTCGGCAATGTGGCCGTCGGTCGTGCCCGGCTGCCACGCGCACGTAGATCGTCTCGAGGATGCCGCGGTCAATCGGCACCAGGTGCGGCACGAAAGTCACCGGGACGCCGAGCTCCTGCTCGATCTCGGCGGCGTGGCGGTGCGCGAAGACGCCGTACGCCGACAGGCTTTCGTCGACCTCGCAGAAGTGCGTGCGCTCGCTGGGCGCCTTGCCGGCGCCGGACACCCCCGACTTGGCGTCGATGATGACGTCGCCGGCCACCAGGCCGGCGGTCACCAGCGGCGCCAGCGCCAGCACCGCCGCGGTGGGGTAACAGCCTGCGCATGCGATCAGCCGCGCGGTGGGCAGCGCCGCGCGTGTGCGCTCGGTCATCCCATAAGCGGTGCCCTCTGGGAGCGACGTGACCGCGTGATACCAGCGGGCCCGGTCGCCATCGGCGCGCAGCCGAAAGGCGCCCGACAGGTCGAAGACGCGCCGGCCTCGCGCGACAAGGTTCGGCGCGATGTCGGCCGAGGCATCTTCGGGCAGGGCGAGAAACACGACCTCGTTGGCCGCCAGCCGTTCGAAATCGTAGGGCTCGACCTCGCCGTTCCAGAGGCCCGACAGGGCAGGCAACGTTCTGCCGCCCGCAGCTTTCTGCGAGCCCATCGCGGTCTGCAGCGAGACGTGCGGGTGGCGGGCCAGCAGGCGGACCAACTCCTGCCCCGAATACCCCGTCGCCCCGGCAATCCCGACCGTGTGCACCCTGCTTGACTCCTGCCCCCGCCGATTTATCCAGCGGAGCGGATAAGTATACGGAAGTGGGCATGCCAGATCAAGCCACTTCTTCAAAATACCTAAGCTAGCCTCTTGCGCTCGGCCTGGCACCCTTGTATACTCATGCGTCTGGCTGCATAAACATGAAGGCGCGAAGGCAAGCTCTCATCCTCGAACTGCTCGGCAAGGAGCCAATTCGTAACCAGGAGCAGTTGCGAAACGGGTTGAAGGCCCTGGGCGTTGCGGCCACCCAGGCGACGCTGTCGCGCGACATCAAGGAACTGGGCCTGATGAAGCGCGCCTCCGACGGGGCGTATCAGCGGCCAACGGCTCCAGCCCCACCCGGGGGCTCGGCGGTGACCGGGCTGAGTCGGGCGGTCACCGAGTTTGTGACGCGAGTGGACCGGGTTCAGAACCTGATCGTGCTGCGCACGGGACCCGGTCAGGCGCATGCGGCCGCGGTTGCGTTCGACCGCGCCCAGCTTGGGGAAGTCGTCGGCACGATTGCCGGCGACGACACGATTCTTGTCATCGCTCGAGATGGCACCGGGGCCCGTGATCTCGAGCTGCGGTTGAACGGACTGATTCGATAAATGAGAAAGCGTCTTGTCGTCGCCTACGGAGGCAGCCTTGACGGCGCCGCCGCCGTCTCGTCGCTGGCACACGACGAAGCGGATGTGGCCACGCTCACGCTCGATCTGGGCCAGGGGATGGACCTCGAGCAGGTGCGCGACCAGGCGCGGGCGGCCGGCGCGCGCCGCGCGCACGTCGTCGATGCCCGGCGCGAGCTGGCCGGGCAGATTCTGCGGCCGGCGTTGACCGCGGGCGCCTTCGAGGCGGGCCCCCGGGCCATCGCCGTCACGCGGCCGGTCATCGCCGCGCATCTGGTCGCGGTCGCACGCATGGAAGGCGCCACCGAGGTGGCCCACGGCGCCTCGGGCGCGGACCGCGTCAGGATCGAGCAGTCTGATCGCGGACCTGGCGCCGGAGTTGACCATCCATGCCATGGCGGACACCAATCGCGAGGATGCCGCCCCTCGCATCGACCAGAACCTCTGGGGCCGCACGGTGACGATGGGCGGGCCGGCCGACCAGTGGGAGCTGGCGCCCTCAGACGCCTTCACCCGCACGAGCGAGCCGCACAGCTGCGCAGCCCAGCCGGCCATCGTCGAGATCGCGATTGAGCGCGGAGTGCCGGTGGCGGTCAACGGCGTGCCGCTCGACATCGACGAGCTCGTCGAGGTGGTCGACACCATTGCCGGCGACCACGGCGTAGGACGGTTCGACCAGGCGTCTCGGTCCGCCCGGGCGCTGGTGGAAGCGCCGGCGGCCGCCGTCCTGTCGGCCGCGATCGCCGAGCTGGCCTCGGCCAGCTTCGACCGCGATAT
The DNA here is from genome assembly GCA_963818215.1 of Vicinamibacteria bacterium. Taxonomy (GTDB): domain Bacteria; phylum Acidobacteriota; class Vicinamibacteria; order Vicinamibacterales; family JAENWD01; genus JAENWD01. The sequence continues at coordinate 391,603 of CAWFRL010000021.1, forward strand.
GCTGGCGCTTCGGGGCCAGATGGCGCAGGCTTACGCGAGGCTGATCGATGAGGGCCGTTGGCACACGCCCGCGCGCGCCGCGCTCGACGCGTTCACCGCGGCCTCGTCGGGCTCGATGTCTGGCGCCGTCCGCCTGCTGCTGTTGCGCGGCGCGTGCCGCGTCGTCGGCCGCCGCGTCGGCGCCGCGGCCACCGAGTCGATCGCCGCCGGCGCCTACGAAGATCCGTTGTCGCGCGGCCCAGGCCTGAGGCCCGAGGCTATCGCGAAAGTTCACGAATTATGTCCACGCTCTGGTCCGGCCGCTTCGACAGCGAGCCGAACGCCGCGGTCTTCGACTTCGGCGCCTCGTTTCGTTTCGATCGCCGCTTGTTTGAAGACGACGTGATCGGCAGCCTCGCCTGGGCGCAGGCCCTGGCGACCGCCGGCGTGCTCTCCGGGGACGAAGCGGCAGCCACGACGGCCGCGCTCACCGAGATCCTCGCCAAAGGCCAGGCCGACCCGTCCTGGGTGGCCGGTCCGGACGAAGACGTGCACTCGTTTGTCGAACGGCAACTGGTGGAGCGCATTGGCGACACGGGCCGCCGGCTGCACACCGGTCGATCGCGAAACGAACAGGTCTCGCTCGATCTGCGCCTGTTTCTTCGGCGCCGGTCGACCTCGCTTCAGGCGTCGGTGCGCCGGTTGATTGCGGCCTTCGTGTCGCTTGCGGAGCGCTGCGGCGATGCCCGCATGCCGGCCTACACCCACTTGCGCCGCGCGCAGCCCGTGCTGATCGCGCACTTCCTGCTCGCGCACGCCGCCGCGATGCGTCGCGACCACTCGCGGTTTGCGGCGGCGGCGTCCGAGGCCGATGCGCTGCCGCTGGGCTCGGGCGCGGTGGCCGGCACCAACTACGAGATCGACACCGCGACGCTCGCCCGGACCCTGGGCTTTTCGCGCGTCGTCGCCAACAGCATCGACGCGTCGGCCGACCGCGATTTCGTGTCGGCGTTCCTCCATGCGTGCGCGCTGACGATGGTGCATCTGAGCCGCTTTGCCGAAGACATGGTGATCTTCAGCGGCGAGGAATACGGGTTCTTCGAGTTGTCGGACGCCTCGTCCACCGGCAGCAGCATGATGCCGCAGAAGAAGAACCCCGATCCGCTGGAACTGGTGCGCGGCAAGTCGGGCCGGGCCATCGGCCATCTCGCCGGGTGGCTCGCCACCATGAAGGGCCTGCCGAGCGGTTACAACAAGGACCTGCAGGAAGACAAGGAAGCCGTCTTCGACGCCGATCAGACCGTCGACCGGATCGCTTGAAGCCGTGGCGATCGTCGTCGAGGGCCTGACGGTGCAGACCGAGCGGGCGGAGCGTGCCGCGGCCGGATTGCTGCTGGCGACCGACGTCGCCGACTATCTGGTCGGCAAGGGCCTGCCGTTTCGGCGCGCGCACGAACTGGTGGCCGCGATGACCAGGCGGCTGCTGGCTGAAGGACGCGACTTCGAATCGCTGCCGCTGGCGGAATGGCGTGGCTACTCGGAGTTGTTCGACGCCGATGTCATCGACCGGGTGACGACCAGGGCGTCGGTGGCGGCCCGCCGGACACCTCAATCCACCCATCCCGAGGCAGTTCAGGCCTCGCTCCGGGAAATCAAGGATTGGCTGGCGCAGGCCTCTGAAGCCCGACGTCCGTAGCCCGTAGCCGGCGGCCCCGGTTGTGCTAGACTCCTGTGGCCGCGGCAGACGCGGCCCTACCCATAAAACGAGCCTGTCAGGGGGCTTGATGCAGCAGCGCCAGCCTCGACTCGGCGATGTCGTGGACGATTACTGTCCGCGCGAGCGCCGGGTCACGAACCACGCCGTCGTCGCCATGGTGGGCGACGAGGTCAAACAGACGCGGTGCACGACGTGCGACGCCGAGCACGACTACAAGCACGCCAAGGTGCCGCCCCAGCGGAAGAAGAAAGACGTACCGGGGGCGCTGTATCAGCAGGTGCTCGACGGGATTCCGCGAGTCGTCCCGCCGGACCAGGCGCCTGACGACGAGCCGGAGGCGGAGGCCGCCATCGTGCAGGCAGAAAGCGAGGCCGACGTCGAAGGCGACGCTGCGCCGTTGGCAGCCGACGCCGCGCCCGCCGGCGAGCACGAGGGGCCTGTTCATCGCCGCCTGATACGTGCGACGTTGCCCAGGCTGCCCGGCGCCGAGCCGCCCGTGCGGCGCGAGCCCGAATTCACCATGCGCACGCCGGCTCATGGCCGGTCGGGAAAGCCGAAAAACGGCTTCCGGGGCGGCGGCATGCAGCGCGCCGGTGGGCCAGGGTCAAGGGCAGGGGCAGGGCAACGCCCACGGCAACCGGGGCAAGCGGCACGGCCGCCCGGGGGGCGATGGTGCCTGGAACCGCTCGGGTCAGCCAGGCTCAGGCGGCCGCGGTCCCGGGGGACAGCGCCAGGGGCGCGGCGACAAGAAGCGTTCGCGATAGCGCGATTCCGCGCTCGATCGCCCCGACATTCCTATGCGACTGACGTCAAAGGTTGGCGCGGCCATTACGTGCCTCGTGTGTCTGGTCGCGCCGCAGCCGCAGGTCAACGCGCAACAGCCGGCGGCACCGTCGGGTCCGACGGTTCGGTACGAGCCCACCGCAGGAGTGCCGACGTTTGCCGTGCGCCCGCCGGTTCTGCGCATCACGCCGGGCACCACGGTGGAATCGCGCACCTTCTCCAAGCCCGGTGACTACTACACGCCAGAGGGCGGCCCGTGGCCGGGCGAGGTGGGCCCCTTCTACATCGAAGGCGCCACGCCAGGCGACACGCTGGTCGTGCGCGTCCTCAAGGTGCAGCCGAATCGCGACTCGGCGGTCTCGACCATCGGTCCGTCACTGAGTGCCGTCGCCGGCGACTCGCGGCTGAAGATCCTCAACGAGCCGATTCCGTCCAAGCGCTATCTCTGGCGGCTCGATCGCCAGCGGATGGTCGGGATCCTCGACATCCCCAATTCGGCGAGCCGGCAAATCGAGCTGCCGCTGGTGCCGATGCTGGGCCGCGTCGCGGTGGCGCCCAGCGGCGAAGAGGCCTTCGGGGGACTGTGGCCCGGCAACTTCGGCGGCAACATGGACGCGTCGGACGTGCGCGAGGGGACCACCGTCTACCTGCCCGATCTTCCACGAGGGCGCCTACTTCTACTTCGGCGACGGCCATGCGCTCCAGGGCGACGGCGAGATCTGCGGCTCGGGCCTCGAGACGACGATGGACGTCGCGTTGCGCTTCGAACTGATCAAGGGCCGCAAGATCGACTGGCCCCGATTCGAGGACGCGGAGCACCTCATGGTCGCCGGCAGCGGACGGCCGCTGGTGGACGCGTTCCGCATCGCGCAGGTCGAGCTGATCGAATGGCTGGTCGAGGACTACGGCTTCGACAAGCTCGACGCCTACCAGGTCGTCTCGCAAGCTGGCGTCACGCGCGTGGCCAACGTCGTCGATCCGAATTTCACCGTCGTCGCGAAGTTTCCGAAGAGATACCTGCCGGCGCGTACAGGTAGGGCCAGGCCCCGTTAAGGCGGCCGCGGACCTCTCGGCGCGGGCCTGGCTCCCCGCTCGCGGTAGGATCAGGGGATGAACGACTTTGCGGGCAAGCACGGGTTGATCGTCGGGGTGGCCAACAAGCGGTCAATCGCCTGGTCCATCGCGAAGGCCGTGGCCGGCCAGGGGTGCGCGGCTGGCGGTGACCTATCAGGGCGAACGCCTGGAAGAGAACGTGCGCGAGTTGTCGGCCGACCTGGCGGACCCGCTGATCCTTCCGCTCGACGTGACCAGCGACGAACAGATCGCCGAAGTCGCCGCCAGGTGCGACGCGACTTTCGGCGGGCTCGACTTCGTCGTGCACGGCGCGGCCTTCGCGCCGCGCGAGGCGGTGACGCGGCCGTTTCTGGAGACCTCGCGCGAGGGCTTTCGCGTCGCGCTCGACGTCAGCGCGTACTCGCTGGTCGCGCTTGCGCGGGCGACCGCGCCGCTGATGGAGAAAAAAGGCGGCGGCAGCCTGCTGACGCTGACCTATCTGGGCAGCACCCGGGTGTTCCCGAACTACAACGTCATGGGTGTCGCCAAGGCCGCGCTCGAGTCGTCGGTCCGGTATCTCGCCGCGGAGCTGGGGCCAAAGGCGATTCGGGTGAATGCGATCTCGGCCGGCCCGATCAAGACGCTGGCCGCATCCGGCATCGGCGGCTTCTCGAGCATCCTGCAGGTGTACCGGGACAAGGCGCCGCTGCGGCGCAACACCGAGACCAGCGAGGTTGCCGACACGGCGGCGTTTCTGCTGGGGCCCGCCGGGCGGGGAGTCACCGGCGAGATCCTGCTCGTCGACGGCGGTTACAGCATCGTCGGACATGTCAGGCTCAGTCGAACAGGTGTCCTGCGGCAGGACGCCAGGTCATAGCGTGGCCAGGTCATGCGGGACGCGGCCCACTCCTCGACGCGAATCCGGTCGGCAGGCACGCCGATTTCGCCGAGCATCCGGGGCACTTCGTGGACGAGCGCTGCCGGGCCACACACGAAGCAGAGCGTCTCGTCGGGTCTCGCCACCACGGCTTCCAGCTGCGCGCGGCTGATCCGGCCGCGGCTCCCCTGCCACATCCCGCGGGTTTCCCGGGTCGCGGTCTTCTCGTAGCGAATCCGCCCCTCACCCGCAAGCGTCGTCAACTCGTCGTCGAACGCGAACTCTTCGGCGGTGCGCGCGCTGTAGAGCACGCTCACCTCCGGCGCTTCCGGCGCGCCGAGCGCCTCGTGCAGCATCGCGCGCAGGGGTGCGATGCCCGAGCCGCCCGCGACAAACAGCACCGCGGGCTCGGTCAGCCTGTCTGGATAGAGAAATGTGCCGACGGGGCCGTCGAGCTCGACCGAGGTTCCCACGGAGAGCGACGGCAGGTGCGGCCCTGGCGAGCCGTCCTCACCAAGGCCCATCAGCAGTTCGAGGTTGCCTGAACGCGCGGCTTCGTGCGGCCCAACCGCGATGGAGTACGGCCGCTTGAGGCCGGTGCCGGTCGCGCCGATGAGCACGGCCTGGCCGGCACTGAAAGCGAATGGGCGTGACAGCGCAATCTGCAGCAGGACGCTGCGCGGCGTGGCGCGCGAAACGCGGTCGATGACGGCAGGCAGCATGTGAGGCAGGCCGGCCACGTGGCCGCGCCAGGCGCCGGCCCTGGGCTGGAGCCTCGGCGCCTCAGTGCGGCCGGTTCACCGACGGCTGCGTGGGGATCTTAGCAAACACCGACCGCGGCTTGCCGTTCTCGGAGTCCTCGACGGGCTCGGTCGCCTGGCCCAGTCGCTGTGCTTTGCGCTGCGCCTTGTCCTGATACATCCGCTTGTCGGCCGTCGCCAGCAGCGTCTCGTACGCCTCGCCGTCGCGCGGGAACACGGCGTTGCCAAACGAGCTTCCGAGCTGGACGTAGCGGCCGGGCCGGACCTCAAACGGGATGTCCGCGATCGACTGTTGCAGCTCGCGCTGCTTCTGCTGGGCCTCCTCGGCGCCACAACCCGACAGCACGACGACGAACTCATCGCCCGCGTAGCGAACGCAGATGTCGTACGGCCGGATCCCCGAGCGCAGGACACGCGCCACCTCGCGCAGGGCCTTGTCCCCCACGTGATGGCCATGCATGTCGTTGATCTCCTTGAACCCGTCAAGGTCCATCACCAGCAGGGAGACCTCGGTCTTCAAACGCTCGGCGCGCGCCAGCTCGCGCGTGAGGTGCACGAACATGAAGCGCGTGTTGGGAAGGCCGGTGAGCGGGTCGGTGAGCGAGTCGCGCTTGGTCTCCTCGAAGACGATCGAGTTGTTGACCACGCCGGCCGCCTGTTCGGCCACGCGATCCAGCAGGCGCCGATGGTCGTCGGTGAAGCGTCCCGGCTCGGTGTCATACACCGCAATCGCGCCGATCAGCCGATCGTTGAACACCAGCGGGCACACCAGCGCCGACTGCAGCGTCGTCTCGCCGCTGGCGCCGCCGGCCTCCAGGTCGGCGCTCGGCCGCGCGTTCACGAGCGGGCGCAGGTTGCGACCCACCCAGCCGACCAGGCCCTGCCCGTTTTTCACGGCCAGCGGCTGCAGGATCTCGGCGTCGACGCCGGTGGCAAACCGGCACCGCAGCAGGTCGCCGGATTCCTCGTGCAGGAAGAGCGCGCAGGTCGTAAACGGCACGAGGCTGCTCAACTTCGACGAGATGAGCGCCATCGTGTCGGCGACGCCGAGGCTGGTGCCCATCGACTGCGCGATTTCGTAGAGCGCGTAGATCTCGCGATGCGCCAGCGCGATGTCCTGGAACACGCGCTTGGGCGCCTGGTCGACAGGCGCGGCGACTACGGGCACGCCGCTGAGGGCCGCAAACGACAGCCGTCGCGCCGGTTCGATCTGCTGCCGCGCCTCGTCGTCGAGCGACGGCAGGTGCTCGACGAACAGATCGACCAGGTGCGGGTCGAATGCGAGACCCGCCTCGGTCTGCAGGACGTCCAGCGCTTCCTCGGTGGTGAGCGCGCGATGCGACGGCCGCTCCGACGTCAACGCGTCGAAATGATCGACGACGGCCAGGATCCGCGCGCCCAGCGGAATCTCGTCGCCCTTGAGCCCGGCCGGATACCCCTTGCCGTCCCACCGCTCGTGGTGGCCGTGGATGACCGGTGCGACCGGATAGGGAAACGGCACCGTCGCGATGATCTCGGCGCCTACCTGCGGATGCACTTTCATCCGCTGGAACTCTTCGTTGGTCAGCGGCCCGGGCTTCGACAGGATGTGCTCGGGCACCGCGAGCTTGCCGATGTCGTGGAGCAGCGCCGCCGTCCGGATGCCCTGCACTTCGGCCGGCGACATGCCCACCACGCGCGCCAGGCCGGCGGCATGCACCTGGACGCGCCGGATCCGCGAGGTCGCCGTCTGATCCTTGGCGTCAATGGCGAGCGCCAGCGCTTCGATCGTCGCCAGGTGCACGTCGCGACATCTCGCCTGCGCGCCGCCGCTCGTGTTCCACGCGATCGGAGTAGACGCGGTAGGTCCGGTGCGTCAGGTACAACGGGCCCACCAGCAAGCGGAGTGAGCCAGGCGCCGTCGCCCGCCAGCAGCACCGCGGCGGTCGCCGCAACGCCGCCGCCGACGATGTAGCTGAGCGCACTCCACACGGCGTGTTCGTTCCACACCTTGGCCAGCGGCTCGCCGCTGGTGAGGGACACCGCGACGGCGGTGAGTGAGCGTGTTCAACACGAAGTAGGTGAGCGCCGCGCCGAGGATGGCCTTCTCCTGCCCGATCAACCCCGGCACCGAGAACGCCACCTCGCCGCCCAGACCGAGAAACACCAACCCCGACGCCTTGGCGGTTACCGCCAGCGGCGGCCATGCTGAAGGCCGTGCGGTGGAGCGGCGTGCGGGCGGACACGTTGACCGTGCTCTGGACCCAGGCGGCCACCGCGGCGATGATGAGCGTCGGATGCGGGCCAAGCAGGAGGAGCCCGGCAAAGGCAAAGGCAAACGACAGCGACATCGTCGCGCCCTGCAACGAGAACGGCAGATCGACCCGGAACAGCGCCGCGCCCGACGCCCCCGCCAGCAGGGCCAGGAAGACGGGCCAGTGCGAGTAACTCGCCGAGGTCTGCAGCAACAGCGCCCCGCCGCCGGCCGCCATCACGAGCGCGAAAAATGCCCGCGCGGCAAAAGGCAGGTCGACGAAGGTCGCCGGCAGCTCCGGTTGCCCCGGGACGAGTCGTGACCCCGTGAGAGGGCCTGTCAGCGCAAGGCTCATGAAATCGCGGACGAGGGTTACCTGAAACCTTCGTCCAGTCGAACTGACAAAGCAATGGGACTGCCAAGCCCGGCGCCCATCTGGTGAACTACCAGTAAACCACATCGTTACAGTCATTTAACGCCAATATTTGCAGCGCCGACCCGCGCCTGCCGGCCCCTTGTCCAACCTTGTCGTGTCTCGAAATAGCACGCAGGTTTGTGATCAGGCTGACAAATCTCGCCAGTTACACAGCATTTCGCCGACTCTCGATGTCTTGAAACGGAACAGCTCGAGCGGAGGATGGGGGCTGTAGGCCGATTATTCCCCGTTTTGCCGTGTGCCGTTTCGAGACGCTCGTGGGGGCTCGAGCTCGTATTCTTCGATCTTCCGGTAGAGGGTGCCGCGACTGATGTCGAGCACGCGGGCCGCCTCCTTCTTGTTCCAGCCCACCGACTCGAGCACGCGCAGGACGTGCCCACGCTCGGCCTCTCGCAGCGACGGCAACCTGTCGCTCGGCGCCGCTGGGGGTCACGGCAGAAGCGTGCAGGAACTCGATGTCGCTGGCGCGGATGACCGTTCCCGGCGACGACAGCGCCGCGCGCGACACCGTGCTTTCGAGCTCGCGGATGTTGCCCGGCCACGGATAGGCGACCAGCTGGTCCGCCGCGTCCTTGCCGAAGCTCTTGGCGTCCAGCGGCAGGCCGTTGGTCGCACAGTAGCGCGCGAGAAAGCGTTGCGCAAGCACCGGAATGTCGGCCGGGCGTTCCCGCAGCGAAGGCAGCCGGATGGCAAACGCGTTGACCCGGTAGTAAGAGGTCCTCGCGGAATCGCCCGTCGCGGACAAACAGATCCAGCGGCCGGTTGGTGGCCGAGATCAGGCGGAAATCCACCGAGATCGAGCGGTTGCCGCCCAGACGCTCGAACCGGCGTTCTTCGAGCACCCGCAGCAGTTTGGCCTGGGCGACGATGGACAGGTCGCCGATCTCGTCGAGGAAGAGCGTGCCGTCATTGGCCAGTTCGAGGCGGCCTGGCTTGCGATCGTGCGCGCCGGTGAAGGCGCCCTTTTCGTAGCCGAAGATCTCGGACTCAAACAGCGTGTCTGGCAGCGCCGCGCAGTTGACCGCCTGGAATTTCGCCTCGGATCGCCGGGACAGGTCGTGAATCATCCGTGCGACCAGTTCCTTGCCCGACCCGGTGGGGCCCAGAATCAGCACGGAGATGTCGGACTTGGCGGCCGTCCGAATCCACTCGAAGACAATCAGCATCTTCTCGTCGCGGCCGATCATCTCGCGGAAGCGCTGAACCGCCGGGGACTGGTCCTCGGTGGAGACGGTGGCGCGGCGTTCGAGGAATGCCTCGACCAGCGGGGCAATCGGTCCGCCCTGCCGGTGGAACTGATACCGGACGGGATCGCCCGACAGGCGCCGGATGACGCCGAAATCGACGAGCTCGCGGACGCAGTTGGCGACGTCGAGCCGCAGGCGTCCGAAGGCGGCCATCAGGGCCTCGAGGTCGGGGGTGTCGTCGGGCCGCGCCGCCAGGAACCTCAGCAATCCCGCCCGAAGCGGGGACTGCACGAGGGTCTTGAACCGGCCCTCGAGGTCGGAAGGCGAATCGGGCTGGACGGCGGGCTGCACGATCAGGGTTATCGGATCGTGTCCAGTAACGGGACAGTTGGATTGCAATGCAATCGTCAATCCCCCCTGCCGGCCTTGTAGTAGTCAGTCTGGAACCGCTCGATGAGCTCCTTCATCTCCATCGCGTCCCCCTTGTGATGGCCGCGGCAGTGGATGGCGTTGTGGCCTCCGGTGGTCTCGATGCACACGTGGGCGAACAGCATGTCGGTGTCGACCTTCACGGATGCAACGTGCGCGATGTTGATCGTCTGCTCGAGCTGGCCGAACCACTGCGGGGTGTAGTGCACGACGCTGGTCGGCGTGATCTTCACCTGGGTGGGGAACAGCCGGTTGCCTCGGCTCAAGCGGCTGGCGAGAAAGACGTGATCGCCGCTGATGCGTCCGGACTTGCGCAGCAGCCACCACGCGACCGCCACAAACGCCAGCAGGACGAGCCCGAGGCCGATCGTCAAAGGATCCATGGGGCGTAACACTGCACACGCCGCTGCCAGCGTGTCAAGCGCCCGAGCCTTGGGTGTACACTATCGCTCACGAGTCGATCTCAAGGAGCCGCATCAGTGCCCCATCGTGCGCCAGGCGCGTCAGACGGCCGCAAGGGCCATTACCTCTCCGGCAAGCCCATCAAGTACTACCGCCCGCGCGGCAGCCAGGACGTCCGCGCGCTGGTCGACGATGGCTTCCAGGCGTTCAACGGGGCGCGGCTGTCCGAGGCGTGCCACATCTTCTCCGAGAAGATGCTGGACCCCGACAACGACACCACCATCGGCATCACCGTGGCCGGCGCGCTGACGCCGGCCGGGCTCGGCGGCTGCCTGATCGAGTTGATGGAGCGAGGGCTGGTGGACTTCGTCATCAGCACCGGCGCAAACCTCTATCACGACCTGCACTACGCGCTGAACTTCACCCTGCACCGCGGGTCGCCATTTCTCGACGATCGGGATCTGTACGACGAGGGCGTGATCCGGATCTACGACGTTCTCTTTCCCGCCACGGTGCTGCTCGAGACCGACGCGTACGTGCGCGACTTCCTCGTGCGCTGCGGGATCGACGAGCCCATCTCGACCTCCGAGCTGCACGTGCGGCTCGGACAGGACTTGCTGTCGCGCCGCGAAGGCTGCGAGAACTACTCGGTGCTTGCCGCTGCCGCCAAGTACGGCGTGCCCATCTACACGTCGTCTCCCGGCGACAGCTCCATCGGGATGAACATCGCCTACCACGAGTTCATGAACAACAGCCGCCTGATGATCGACCCGAACAAGGACGTCAACGAGATCTGCGCCATCGTCCTCTCCGGGCACAAGAACGGCTGCGTGATCCTGGGCGGCGGCTCGCCGAAGAATTTCTACCTGCAGGCGCAGCCCACGCTCTGGGAGGTGTACGGAATCCAGAAGGGCGGCAACGAGTACTTCATCCAGTTCACCACCGATCAAGTGGTCTGGGGCGGACTGTCGGGCGCCACGCCATCGGAGGCCGTCAGCTGGGGCAAGGTCAACCCTGGCGTGCTGCCCGACACGGTGGTGGCCTACGTGGATTCGACCATTGCGTTCCCGATTTTCTGCGAGTACGCGGTCGGCGCGCGCTTCGGCCGGCGAGAGCGGCGCAACCTCATTGCCAGGCGCAGCGAGCTGCTGGCAACCTTGCGTGCCGAGGCCAGGGCGGCGGCCGTGTCGCGGCCGGCCGTGGGCGAGATCGAGACCATCGGCGATCTGGACAGGAAGACGTAGTCGAGGGGAAGTGCGGTGGGAACCCTCTTTGCGGAGCTGGCCGCGCGCGCCGGTCCCCCGACCGGGCCCCGTATCTATGCCGATGCCAACGTGCCGGCGGGTGTCATCGCGTACATGCGGGAGGCCCTGCAGTGGGACGTGCTGTTCGTCATCGAACACGACGACTTGCGGCGCGCCCCGGACCGGCGCCACTTCGTGTTGTCGAGACAACTCGGGCGAACGCTGGTGACACTCGACCGCGACTATCTTGACGACCACATGTATCCGCCGGGTGAGACAAGCGGGCTCATCGTGCTCTACGCGCCGACCGAACAGCTGTTGACCAGAACCCTGCAGCAGATCGACGAACGCATCTTCAAGGCCACGCCGCCACCCGCATCGGGATTTCCGCTGCCCTTGCGGGGTCGAAAGCTCGTGGCCGATCCGGAGTGGGTTGACGCATGACCACGATACTGTCTGGCGGCGCCGTTGTGCTCGCCGATCGCGTGCTGGAGCCCGGCACGCTCGTCCTCGAGAGCGGGCGCATCGTCGAGGTCCGGCCGGGCCGTGCGCCGGCTGGCGACGGCGTCGTCGACGTGACCGGCCACGTGATCGTGCCCGGCTTCATCGACGTGCACGTTCATGGGGTCGAGGGGCAGGACACGCTGAGCACGGCCAACGCCGTGGCCGAGATCGCGCGCCGGCTGCCGCGCTACGGCGTCACGGGATTCTGTCCCACGACGGTCGCGTGCGGGCCGGCTGAGCTGCGGCATCTGCTCGACGGCATTCGCGCGGCACGGGCGACGCCGGTCGAGGGCAGCGCGCACGTGCTGCCGGCGCACCTCGAGAGCAACTTCATCGCGCCGGACTTCCGCGGCGCGCAGCCGCTGGCGTGTCTCCGCCGGCCGACGCCCGAGGTGCGGCCGGGGCCGAACTCCGAGGCCGAGCCCTTTTCCGGGGCCGACATCCTCGCCGTGATCGCAAGCGCCCGCCAGCAGGTGGGCATCCTGACAATCGCGCCTGAACTGGACGGCCACCTCGACTTGATCCGCGACCTGGTCGGCCACGGTCATATCGTCTCCCTTGGACATTCGGGAGCCACCTTCGATCAGGGCCTGGCCGGTGTCGAGGCCGGTGGCCGGCACGCCACGCATCTGTTCAATCGCATGCCCCCTCTGTCGCATCGCGCGCCCGGCCTCATCGGCGCCGTGCTGTCGCGGCCCGAAGTGCGCGCCGAGATTGTGTGCGATGGCTATCACGTGCATCCGGTCGTCGCCCGGACGGCGATTGCGGCCCTCGGCCGCGAGCGCGCGATGGCGATCACCGACGGCACCGCGGGGGCGGGACTGCCGGTGGGGTCGGTCGTGCCGCTTGGAAGCCACACGATCACGGTGACAGAGGACGCGTGTTTTCTCGCCGACGGCACGCTGGCCGGCAGCCGTCTCACGATGGACGGCGCCTTCCGGGTGTTGATTTCGCGGACGGGCCTCTCCCTGGTCGACGCCGCCTACATCTGTGCGACCACTCCCGCCAGGCAACTGGGGCTGACCAGGACGGGCGAGATCGCGGTGGGCATGTCGGCCGATCTCGCCGTGCTGACCGGCGATTTCAAGGTCGTGGCGACCTATATCGACGGGGTGAAGTCAGGAGGCTGATGGGAGGTTATGCGGAGCGGCTTTATCCGCAGATGACGCAGATTACACAGATTCCTAGCGGAAACAGTTCCTGGCGCAGCGCCCGACCGGCGCGTGCGAAGTCGCCGCGGGCCAATCGCGCAAGACGGAAGTGCTGAACAAATCTGCGAAATCTGCGAAATCTGCGGATGAAATGAGGACATGAATCCCTGGAATCCCGGCCGGCCGAGGAAACTCCGGGCGAGCCGGGCTCGTATCACCTGATCTGTGGAAGGGAGACCTGCAATGGTGAAGTTTCGCGCCGTGGCGCCCGCGCTGGTGGCTGCTGCCATCCTCGGGTCCGGATGCTCGATCAATCTGAGCGCCGAGCACTACATCGGCAAGGAAGAGAAGACGTTTGCCGTCACCGGCAAGCCCGAGTTGCTGCTCAAGACGTTTGACGGCTCCATCGAGGTCACGACCTGGGACAAGTCCGTTGTCGGCGTCACCATCGAGCGCCGGGCGGGAAGCCAGGCCGAGGCGGAGGCGCTGAAGGTCACGACCTCTCAGGACGGCAACCGCATCGTCGTCGAGGCGGTGCAGCCCGAGCGAAGTGTGCAGGTCGGCATCCACGTCGGCCGCTCGGTGAGGTTCGTCGTGTCGGTGCCCAGGAACACCGACCTGGTCGCTCGCACCGGCGATGGCTCGATTGCCGTGACGGGCGTGCACGGCAAGCTCGAGTTGAGGTCGGGAGACGGCAGCGTGACGGGCACTGGCCTTGACGGCGAAGTCGTGGCCAATACCGGTGACGGATCGGTCGCGCTCGACGGCGTCAAGGGCAAAGTCGACGTCAACACCGGCGACGGCAGCGTGCGCATCGCCGGCGCGCCGAGCGCGCTCAAGGCGCACACCGGCGACGGATCGGTGGCCCTCAATCTCGAGGCCGGCACCGCGATCAACGAGAACTGGGAGATCACCACTGGCGATGGCGGCGTCAGCGTCGAGTTGCCCGCCACCGTCAACGCCGAGCTCGACGCGAGCACCGGCGATGGCACCATCCACGCCGGCGATTTCGGCCTCAAGACCGACAACGACAGCAGGCACGAGCTTCGCGGCCGCATCGGCTCGGGCGGCCCGACGTTGAAGGTGCGCACCGGCGACGGCGGCATCACGATCGCGAAGAAGTAGTGGCGTAGGAGGTCGGATCGACGACGCCGGCCGCCTCGAAGGCATCGCGCCGTTCCCTGCACTTGCTGCACGCGCCGCAGTGCAGGAACGGCGCACTCGAGCCTGAAGAACCCCGCTCAATCGGATTCATGCACGACAGCGTGAGCTCGAAGGGCACGCCCAGTTCGACGCCGCGCTGAATCACCTGCTCCTTGTGCAGGTCGCGATACGGCGCGGCGATTTCCACCGACCAATCCAACCCCAGCGACAGGGCTTCGGCCATCGCGGCAAAAAACTCCGGCCGCGCATCGGGAAACGGGTTGCCCGACAGCGGCCCCAGGACAACGCGTGTCACCCGGTGCTGGGCGCACCACGTGCCGGCTTTGGCGAGCAGGACCAGATTTCTGCCCGTCAGGTAGACGTCTTCGTCAGGCGTGTCGTAGGCCGGCGGCGTGCCGCGAATGGCCCAGTGAGTCTGCGGGTACACGTCGCGCATCGTGAAGTGCAGCCGCTGCAGGCCACCGACGCGCCCGTCGTACGCCGGCGTTGAAAGAAGCCGTTCGGCCATCGCGACTTCGGCGGCTTCCCAGGCCAGACCGACGCTGACATAGAGCGGATGCACACGCCCGCGCCTTGCCTCGTCGGCCACCAGCACGGCGCTATCCAGCCCCGCCGAGAACAGCACAGCCGTTGCTGTTCCGTCATGTCGCTCCGGCCAATCAACCGGCGTCAACCCGGTCCAACCTGCGCAACCTTCAACCCGATCAGACCTATCCAACCTGTAGAATGTTTCAAATGTACTCCGTTACCAAGAAAATCGAATTCTGCTACGGCCATCGCCTGCTCGACTACGACGGCATCTGCAAGCACCCCCACGGCCACAACGCCGTGGCGGAGATCGAAGTCCGCACCGACACGCTCGACGGCCGCAACATGGTCTGCGACTTCAGCGACATCAAGCGTGTCGTGAAGGGGTGGATCGACGCCAAGCTCGACCACCAGATGATCCTGCGCAAGGACGACCCGCTGGTGAAGCCGCTTCAGGAGCTTGGCGAGCCGATCTTCCTTGTCGACTCGAATCCGACCGTCGAGCTGATCGCAAAGACGATCTACGACCAGACCAGGCACGCAGGCTTCAACGTCGTGCGCGTCACGGTGTGGGAGACGCCGACGTCGTTTGCGACATTCTCCGGCGACTGATGCCGGCACTTTTCGTCTTCGACCTCGACGGCACGCTCGTCGACTCGTCGCAGGACCTGGCCGACGCCGGCAACGCCGTGCTCGAGATCTACGGGCGCCCGACGCTGCCGCGCCAACAGATTGTCGCCATGGTCGGCGATGGCGCGCGCGAGCTGGTCCGCCGCCTGATCGCGGCCGCGGGCATCGACACGCCGCTCGACGAGGCGCTCGCGCAGTTCCTGGAGTGCTACGACCAGCGTCTGCTGGCGACGACGCGGCCGTACGACGGAGTGTTCACGGCACTCGAGGCGCTGGCGCCGGTGGCGCGCCTTGCCGTGCTGACCAATAAGCCCGAGGCGGCCACGCATCGGCTGCTCGAGGGACTCGAACTGCGGCACTACTTCAGCGACGTGATCGGCGGCGACTCGCCGTACGGCCGCAAGCCCGATCCCCGCGGGCTGTTTGCCCTGCTCGCGCGCGCTGATGTCGCCACCGAGAACGCTCTGATGGTCGGCGATTCGATGAACGACCTGCTGGTGGCCGAAGCCGCGTGCATTCCCATGTGCCTGGCACGCTACGGGTTCGGCTATCAGCTGATAGCGGAAGCCGATCGCCTGCGTGCGGCGCACACCATCGACGCCCCCGAGGAGCTCATCGACCTCGTGCCGGTCAACTGACGCGGATAGTCACTCGCGACTGCGCGAGTGAGTCACCTGCGCTCGAGTCTCGAGCACCTGGACGCCCGATGGCGGCAGCGCTACGGGCACGGCGACGCCCTCGGCCGTGCGTTTCAGCTCCACCGCCAACCCGCTGACCAGGTCGGTCGCCGCGTAGCCGCCTTCGGGCCGCCGGAGTGTCACCACCGAGCGCGCCGCGACCCTGTCGTGATTGAAGAGGAACAGCAGTGTCGCTGGTCCCGACTCGAGGTGCCGCGCTTCGACGGGACTGCCCGTCACGACCACGGGCGGCGTCGCACCGGCCCAGCCGACGAGCGCCGCGAAGAATCGTTCCGCGTCGGCCGACGGCGTGGATTGGGCGGCGGCGCTGACGTACGACCCCAACAGCAGCGTGCGCCCCTTGCCGTAGGTGGACATCACCGCCGCCGCAGACCCGTCGTCGAACTCGGCGACCACACGGG
Source organism: Vicinamibacteria bacterium (assembly GCA_963818215.1). GTDB lineage: Bacteria > Acidobacteriota > Vicinamibacteria > Vicinamibacterales > JAENWD01 > JAENWD01. Next base: position 407,780 of record CAWFRL010000021.1, read on the forward strand.
CCTGCGATGACACCGGTTCGAGTGTCTCCTTGTACCAGCGGCCTGGCAGCAGCTGGCCTTTGTCGAGGCCCGGCAGATCGGAGCTGGTCCAGCGGATCGCCGCGCCTTCCCTGGGCGCGGTCTCGATCGCGCTCTCGCGGGCGCCCATCACCTGCCACAACCCAAGCCCCGGGATGCGATCCGACGCGTACCCACGCTCGTTGTTCCAGCCAAGCCGCGCCTCGGCGACCAGCGCGCCCCCGCCGCTGACGTAATCGGTGAGGGCCGGCACGGCCGCTTCGGGCAGCATCAGCGGGTAGGGGAAGTAGCACGAGCTTGTACGGGCGGAGCGTGGCGGCCGAAAGGTGATCGATGTGCACGTAGTCGATCGGCACGTTGCGGGCCAGCAGCGCGCGATGTACGCCGAGCAGCGAGTCGCGTTCGATGCCGATCACCTCGCCCTGTGGCCCGCCGTAGGCTGCGTCACGCTGGCGGCCCCCGACAAAATGCGCGAGCGGGTTGTAGATCACGGCCACGTCGGCGCGCGGAGGCCTGGCGTCGAGGAAGAGCGATTGATGCCTGTCCACGACCCTGCGCAATCGAGCCGGCAAGCTTCGCGCGTTCCGTGACTGAGCCATCGAGCTCGTTGAGGCCGAACCCGCCCGACTCGTACCCCGAGCTCATCGGATACCAGGCGTAGTAGTTGATGGCCTTGGCCCCGCGCGACAGCGCCGTCCACGTCCAGACGTTGAGATCCGATGGCGTCACGGTTGGACTGACATTCACCGCGATCGTGCCGAAGCCGCTCTGCAGCTCGCCCACCCAGAAGCCCTGCCGGCCCCCGTCGTAGCCGAACGATCGCGTGAAGTCGAAGAGTGCCGCCCGCCATGACGCGTCTCGATCGACAAACGCCGAGTGCTTCGGATAGAACGACGTCCCGTAGAAGTCCACCTTCCCGGCCATCGTCCAGTCGTCGGCCTGTCCTTCCCAGTGATGCGGCGACGCGAACAGTCCGACGCCTGCCGCGTGGCTCGTGACGATCGTCGACGGCGCCAGCTGTTTGACGGCCTGATAGCGATCGCGCAAGTCCTCGCCCAGCTTGTCGGCGATGAACGTCTTCCAGTCGATGTAGTCGGTGTAGGAAAGGATCGTGCTCATGCGGCCCGGCTCGACCTGGTCCCAGTTGCTGAACCGCCGGTACCACGCCTCGTTCAGTTTCTCGAGCGAGCCGTACTTCGCCTGCAGCCAGCCACGAAAGCGGCGAATCGTGTGCGGGCAGAAGCAGAACTCGGGGTTCGGGATCCACGTCGGGTTCGCCCAGTTGATGACGTGGGGCTCGCTCCAGAGGTCCCACCCAAGAAAGGCAGGGCTGCGCCGCGCGCGGTTGGCCAACGCCGCGTAGAAGGCGTTGTCGGCTGTGCGCACGCCCGCGTGATCGCGGCAGTAGCCTGGAGAGGACTCGGGACGAATGACCTGCCCATTCGACGAGACGAACATGCGAATCGGGGAACTGCTCGCCCACCCACTGCGGCGCCGAGTCCATGTAGACCTGCAGGACCAGCTTGAGCCCCTCTTCTTCAGCGAGCTCCAGGAGCACGTCGAACGTCTCGAAGTCGTACTGACCTCGGGCCGGTTCGCCTGACGCCCAGTCGATCCACGCGCGAATCGTGTTGAAGCCGAGCGCCTTGATCTGCTTGACGTCCTTTCGCCAGCTCTCCTTTTTGAGCGCGCCTGGCGCTCGATCATCGGCGCGCGAGCCTTGCCGCCGCCGTACCAGACCGCGACAGGGAAGAACCGCGTGGTATCTGGCGCCGACTGCGCGGATGGTCGCAGCCCGCTGCGCCCACATCATGCCCGCGCTCGTCAGCAGGATCGCGACCGCGCAAAGCCCGGCGGAACGATGTCGTCCACGTTTCATGTCAGTCTCTGCGCGCTTTGAGGCAGGCAGTCGAGCACCATCGTGCACGAATATAGTCGAGGCGAGGGCTGGAGCGCGGCTCGGGCGAGCGCGCTAGAACGGCAACTCGTACGAGAAGTATCCGAACAGTCCCGTGAAGGTCTCGTCATTGGCCAGGAAGACGGGCACCGCCAGGCCGACGACGATCTGCTTCTCGCCGATGTTCCACCCTCCACGCACGCCCGGCGAGATGGTGAACGACGTGTTGCGGTCAGTTGCGCCCGGGCCCACGACCCTCTCGCGCCAGGTCACCACGCTCTCGAGCATCAGATTGAACATCGGACGCAGCCGGTAGATGGCGCTCCCGGCCACAAACGGGTTCATGACGCTGACATCTTCCGCCGGGGCGAAGCCCGCGCTTGGAAACTGATCGGTCGGCAGGCTCGGCCACCAGGTCAGCCCGGCATTGCCGTGCAGGTAGAAGTCGCCAGCCTGCTTGCTGACCGGCAGGTTGAACTGCCAGCCCCAGCCCCCGAATCCGAGACCGCGCTCTTCATCGCCCGATGGGATGACGAGCGACACCCGCGGCGACATCGCCGGGCGGCCCGGGCCCTCCTCGAGCAGCTGGTAGCGATAGTTCACCAGTGTGTCGCCCACCCCGGTCTCGTCCTCGACGTTGACCAGCGTTGCCGTGTACGACAACTGGTGCTTCATCGACGGAGCGGGCCATTCCTGGGTGAACGCGATCCCCCACGCGCCGCCTTCTTCGCCTCGCAGGATGCCGACGATGTTCTGGAACACACGCGGTTCCTGGTTGAAGGCCTCTTCGACGAGAAACGAGTTGTCGGTGATCGCGAAGGGCTCAGCGCGGCTTGCCGCCGAAGCCTGCGCAGCAGGCGAAGGCGGCGCCTGCGCCCAGGCCGACGTCATCAGGGCCAGGACGAATACCGCCACCGACAGGACTTCCACGAGCAGCTTCGACGCGGCACGGGCGCCGATGGTGAGCGGCTCTGCGTCCTTGCACCGCACGCGCACGCTGTCGGCCGCTTCGTCGCGCGACTCGACGCGCAACTCTTGTCCCGGCTTCAGGTGGCTCTGCTCCAGGAAGCGGAGGAACGCCGCGTCCTGATCGGCCACGCGCGTGACCGACAACGGCACGCCCAGCGGGCAGGTGAGCAGGCTGTGCAGCTCGCGCTCGGTGACGACGCCCTCGGCGTTGGGAATCGGATCGCCGTGCGGATCGACTTCGGGGTGTCCCAACATCTCGTCCATCCGCTCGATCAGCCGTTCGGAGACCACGTGCTCGAGCTTCTCCGCCTCGTCGTGCACCTCGTCCCAGCTCATCCCCATCACGCGCACCAGGAAAAGCTCCACCAGCCGGTGCCGGCGAATCACCAACCCAGCCAGACGCTCCCCCGCCGGCAGCAACCGGACGCCGACATAGGGCTCGTAGTGCACCAGCCCTGCCTCGTTGAGCGCCTTGACCATCGTGGTCGCGGTGCCCGGCGTGACCCCCATGGCCGAGGCGAGCTGCCCCATCCCGACCAGGTGGGTCGGATCGGAAAGCGTAAGTTGTTGCAGATGAATGACTTTTAGGTAGTTCTCGACAGTGCTTGACGGCAGCATTCAGGGCAATCCCTTGAAGTTTGAAGTATCGTAGCTTGACTTTTGGCAGCGGTCTAGTAGATATTTTGGTCAGTCAAAAAATGCGCTGGTCACTTTCTCGCCGATCCTGGCTTCAGGCCGCCGGGCTGGGGTCTCTCATCGGCACCGATGGGCGCGGTGCGCCGCATCGCCGGTCAGGCTGCCGATCCGCACAGCGGTCACGTGCTCGGGCATGCCGGTCACGCGCTGGGCACCGTGGGCTCGGTCGATACGTCGCTGTTCGACCCGGACGCATACCTGCGGTCGTTCAATTTCTCGCACCTGCCTGAGGATCAGCGGGCGCGGTTCTATCGCGAGTCACCGCGACCCGATGGCTCGCTCCTGCGCGAGTACGAAATTTTCGCGGTCGATCGCGAGATTGAGATCGCGCCGGGCGTGAAGTTCCCGGCCTGGACCTACAACGGCCAGGTGCCGGGCCCGACGATTCGCGCCACGCACGGCGACCTGGTTCGCGTGCACTTCGTCAACCAGGGCGCGCACCCGCACACGATTCACTTTCACGGCTGGCACCATCCGGAGATGGATGGCTCGCTCTCGCATCACCAGGTGATGCCAGGCAAGGACTTCACTTACGAGTTCGAAGCGGACCCCGCCGGGCTGCACCTGTATCACTGCCACGCGGTCCCGCTGAAGCGGCACATTCACAAGGGGCTGTACGGCACGTTCATCATCGACCCGAAGGGCGCGGACCAGACGCCGCGCGACGAGTTCGTGATGATGATGAACGGGTTTGACACCAACTTCGACAACGAGAACGAGATCTACGCGGTCAACACGGTCGCGCACTACCACATGCACCACCCGATCCGGGTGACCGTGGGCAAGCCTGTCCGGATCTACCTGGTGAACATCACCGAGTTCGATCTGATCAACAGCATGCACGTGCACGGCATGTTCTTCACGGTGAACCGGACGGGCACTGCCGCGACGACCAGCGAGCTCACCGACACCCTGACGCTCTGCCAGGGCGAACGCGCGGTGCTCGAGACCACGTTCCGCTACGCAGGCGACTTCATGTTCCACGCGCACCAGAGCGAGTTTGCGGAACTCGGCTGGATGGGCCTCTTCCGCGCCGTGGAGGCTGGCCGTGACACCTGACGCCTCGAGCACGCCGGCCACGACGACCGTGTCGGTCGCGTCGCGCGGCTCGCTGACGACGTGGGTGCTGGCCCTGGTGCCGCTTCTGTTGCTGGGCGGGCTGCTCCTGTGGATCGTGCGCAGCGGTCCGGCCGACGCCGTTCGCGGCGCGGGCTATCCGCCGGTTGAGAAGCTGTCGTTCCAGCGCGTCTCGCTCGCCGCCGACGGGATCACAGTCGACGTGCTCAACGACGGGCCCGACCCCTCGACCATCGCGCAGGTCGTCGTCGACGACGCCTTCTGGGCGTTCACGTCGGAGTCGTCGACCACGCTGGCGCATCTTGGAAGAGACGCGATTGAAGATTCCGTACCCGTGGGTGCACGGCGAGACGCATGTCGTGCGCCTCGTCACCGCGACGGGCCTGACCTTCGATCACACGATTGCCGTCGCCGTGCCCACGCCCACTCCTTCGTCGTCGACGTTCTGGACGTTTGCGCTGATCGGGTTGTACGTCGGCGTGATTCCGGTGGCGATCGGGCTGTTGTGGTTCCCGCTGATGGGGCGGCTGGGCCGCCGCGGCCTTGATTTCGTGCTCGCGCTGACGATTGGCCTCCTGATGTTCCTGCTCGTCGATGCCGCAGCCGAGTCGCTCGAGTCGTCGGCCGCCGTGCCGGGCTCGTTTCAGGGCGTGGTGCTGGCCGTATTTGCCGCCGCGGCGGCCTTTCTTGGCCTCGAGGCGTTTGGCAACTGGCTCCGCGATCGGCGGGCGTCGGCCCGCGCAGCCGGCGGCGCAGGCTCGGTGCTGGCGCTGCTCATCGCCGTTGGCATCGGCCTGCACAACTTCGGTGAGGGCCTGGCCATTGGCGCGGCCTTCGCCCTGGGCGAAGCGGCGCTGGGCAGCCTGCTGATCATCGGCTTCACGCTGCACAACACGACCGAGGGGCTTGCGATCGTCGCGCCGCTCTCGCGTGACTACCGCGACGGCGCCCGGCCGCCGATCCCGACGCTGCTGCTGCTCGGGCTCATCGGCGGCGCGCCGACGATTGCCGGCGCCTGGCTCGGCGGCTTCGTGTATTCGCCGGTCTGGTCGGTGATTTTCCTGGCCCTGGGCGTAGGCGCGATCGCGCAGGTCACGGTCCAGATTCTCACGCAGGTCGCTTCGGACCGTCCGATCCTCCGATATCTCGGGACGGGGCCGGTGCTGGCCGGGCTGACGGCCGGATTTGCGGTGATGTATGTCACCGGCATGTTGATTGGGTGAACCGAACTTGACGATGCGAGCAAGGACGTGGACAGGTGTGACGATGATTGCGGCGGCGGTGGCCCTGGCGGTCGCGGCCGTCGTGGGCATCGCCGGCGCCCGCGAGGAGGTGCGTGAGATTCACCTTGCCGCCAGGGGCATGGCGTTCTATCTCGACTCCGATCCAGCCACGCCCAACCCCACCATCGCCGTGCAGCGCGGCGAGCGCGTGCGCTTCGTCCTCCGCAACGAGACGCCCGGCATCGATTCACGACCTCGCGATCGCGTCGTTTGGTGTCGGCCTGACGCCCATCGCCGGGGGCAGGTCGCGGCGTTCGACCTCGAAGTGCCCGACCTGCCGGGACGACACGGGTACGCCTGCCGTCCCCATGCGGTCATGATGAAGGGGCGTCGTCGGAGATTCGATGCAGTCTCGAGCCTTCAGTCAAGTCGTCCACTCCGTTCGGACATCAGCACCCCGGCTGGCAAGTCTCCCTACGTCCGCCGCCTGTTCTCCGCCATCGCCGATCGCTACGACCTCATCACGGTCCTGCTCTCCTACGGACAGGACGGCCGGTGGAAGCGGCGACTTGTCGGATTGGCCGGTCCCCTCCAGTGCCGCCGCGTGCTCGACCTGGCGTGCGGGACCGGTGACATCGCGCTGCTGGCGGCGGCTGCGGGCGCCGACGTCACGGCGCTCGATATCACGCCGCGGATGATCGCGCTGGCCCGGGTGAAGGCGCAGGCGCGCGGGGCGCGCACGCGATTCCTGGTCGGCGACATGACGGCCCTGCCGCTGCCCGATGGCTGCGTGGATCTGGTGACGACCGGATATGGCCTTCGCAACGTCCCCGACCTCGACGCGGCCCTTCGTGAGATCTACCGGGTCCTCAAGCCCGGGGGGCGTGTGTTGTCGCTCGACTTCAATCGCCCGTCGTGGCCGCCCCTCCGTCTCGCCTACCACGCCTACCTCACCGTCGTCGGCAGCGCGCTCGGCCTGGTGTTGCATGGCGACCCGGACACCTACCGCTACATCCCCGAGTCCATTCGCCTCCACCCGGGGGCGCCGGCGGTGGTCGATCGCTTTCGGAATGCCGGCTTTGGCACGGCCCGGTGGCATCGCGTGCTGGGAGGGCTGCTGGCGATTCACGAGGCCGAGCGGGCGTGACGCAGTGTGCAGCGATGCGCCAGCCCTTGCATGTTTTTGCCCTTCAGCCTAAAGTCCAACCGCCGATCGCCCGAAAAATGCCTCCGGAGCCGTCCGTGCATCTCGTTGACTCCCTGTTGGCAGCAATCGTTCGAGAAGACGGGGAGTCGCTGGTGTTGCACGTCGGCGAGCGGCCCGTGGTCGTCTCCTCACGTGGGCCGTCCGAGATCGCCTCGAGCGCCATGACGCTCGAGTCCATGGACGGGTTGCTGGCGGACCTGCTGAAGTCCGAGGCACGCCAGGCCCTGGCCGAATTTGGCGCCGTCGAGGCTGATGTGGCGCCGTCCTCGCTCGTGCCTGACGAGCGATTCACCGTCGTGGCCGCCCGTGGCGGCGACGACATATGGATTGAAATCCGCCGGCGACGCCCCACCGCCGGCGCGGCTCCCCAGCGCCCGAGCGAGGCCCCCATGCCAGCCGGACGCAACTCCGACGTACCGTCTCACCAGTCCGAACCGGCGGTCGTGCTGCCGTTGTCGCGCAACCCCGCGCGTGGCGGCGTGCCTGCGCGCCCGGCTGCGCGGCTCACCGGGCTGGACCGGTTGCTGAAGCTGGCCGCGGCTCGGGGCGCCGAAGCGCTGTTCCTGTTCTCGCAGTCGCGGCCCTCGATCAGGGTCGACGGCGAAATTCACGCGCTCGAGGGCGAGCCTGTGCTCGGGCCGCTGGACGTCGAAGGCCTGATGTTCGAAGTGCTTCCCGAGCGGCCCGACGAGCTCCTGCCGTCAGGCAGCGAATGGATCTGCGACGTCAAGGACGTCGGCCGAGTGCGTTGCCTGTCGTTCAGGGACCACCGCGGGCCCGGCGGCATCTTCCGGATAATTCCCGCGCGCGTGGCCTCGGCCGACCAGCTCGGGCTGTCGCGCGAGATTCAGGCGCTGTGCGCCGAACCGGAAGGGCTGATCCTGGTTACCGGTCCGCGCGCCAGCGGCAAGTCAACCCTGCTGGCCGCGTTCGTGGATCTGGTCAACCGCACGCGCGGCGAGTACGTGATCACGCTCGAGACGCGCGTGAAGGTGCTGCACGACAGCCGCACCGGTCTCATCAGCCAGCGGGAAGTCCGCGGGAACACCGACGAGCTGCTGGCGACCTTGCGCGGCGCGCTTCGCGAGAGCCCGGACGTTCTCGTGATCGAGGAACTGCGCTCGCCAGAGGTCGTGGCGGAAGCCATCGAGGCGGCCGGCTCGGGCCATCTGGTGATCTGCGGCCTGCCGGCGCAGAGCGCGCCGGAAGCCGTTGAACGCCTGCTCGACCTGTGTCCGCCGGAGCGGCGCGTGCAGCTTCAGGCGCTGGTCGCCGAGACGCTTCGCGGCGTCGTCGCGCAAGTGCTGCTGCGCAAGAGCGGCGGCGGGCGCGTCGCGGCGCGCGAGCTGCTGCTGGGCACGCCAGGTGTGGGCGGCCTGATTGCCGAGGGCAAGATCGCGCAACTGACGCTCGCGCTCGACAACGGCCGGCGTCACGGAATGGTGCCGCTGACCGACGCGCTGGTGGCCTTCGTGCAAAGCGGGGTCGTGGACGTGAAGGAGGCCTGGCGCCGTGCCAGCGACCGCGCCAGCCTGCTGAAGCAGCTGAAGCGCGAAGGCATCGACACGTCGTTTACGGAACGGCTCGCCTGTAGCTAGCGTTCGACGAGAACCTCGATCGCCTCCGCAATGGCGTCGAGCACATCCTGCTCCGTGAGGTCGCTGACCGTCGAGTCCGGCTTCAACGGACGTTCCTCGCTCGTTGTCTCGCGCCCCTTCAGACGTTCGACTCGGACCAGCACCTGCGGGCGCGCGCCGGTCGTGTCCAGCCGCAGGTCGAGGAAGTCGTGGCTGGAGCGGTCCGAAACCAGCCGCACGCTGCCAGCGGGGGTGTTCACGGTAAAGGGGTAGCCTTCGGCCTTGAGGGCGCCGGCCGCCTGCTGGAACACCGGCACGGCCGCGTTCTGCAGGAACACCCCGTAGGCGGCGCTCATCTCGGTATTGCGCGCCCGCCGGTCGGCGGCCAGTTTCCTGGCGCGCTCGAGGCTGTCCTTGATGCGCCTGCGAACGTCGGAAGTTTCCATGTTTTCGGGCGCTGCCGCCTACACGACGCGCGATTGCGTCTCAACCGCTCTCAATTTCAGCGTCGGTCAGCCCAAACTCTTTCAGCACCGCGTCGGTGTCCTCGCCCAGCAGTCGGCGGCGCCTCGCGCACGCCGCCAGGCGTTGCGGAAAGCTTGACCGGCACGCCGAGCACCGCGATCTCGCCGGCGGTTGCGTGTACCAGGCGCTCGATCATGCCACGAGCGGCCAGTTGCGCATCGGCCAGTGTCTCGTCGACCGTGCGGACTGGTCCACACGGCACGCCGGCCGCGACGAGGCGTGCCGTCCAGCCCGCGCGGGTATCTGCGGCCAGGGCCTGCCGGATCGACGGTTCTAACGCGTGATAGTCGTGCACGCGACCGGCATTGGTCGCAAAGCGTGCGTCGGCTTCGAGCGCAGCGAGTCCGGCCACCCGGCAGAAGCGCACCCACTGCTCGTCGTTGCCGACGGCAAGCACCAAAGGGCCGTCCGCGGTTTCAAACGTGTCGTATGGCGCAATCGACGGATGCCGATTGCCGAGGCGGCCGGGCGAGGCGCCGGTGGCAAAGACAATCCCTGCCTGATAGGTCAGCAGCGCCGCCACCGAGTCGAGCATCGCGACGTCGACGTGCTGTCCGCGGCCCGTCTGGTGTCGAGACAGCAGAGCCAGCAGCACGCCTTGCGCCGCGAACATGCCCGTCACGATGTCGGCGACGGCGACGCCCAGCCGATAGGCGGGGCCATCGGCGGGTCCGGTGATGCTCATCAGCCCGCCTTCACCCTGCAGCACTGCGTCGTAACCAGGCTCGGACGCACGAGGTCCCGTGTGGCCGTAGCCGGACAGCGACGCGTAGATGAGCCGCGGATGGGCTTGGGCCAGTGTCGGGTAATCCAGCCCCTGGCGGGCGAGCGTCCCAGGACGGAAGTTCTCGACGAGCACATCCGCGCGGCCGACGAGCGTGTTGAGCACGGCGCGGCCGGCCGGCGCCTTGAAGTCGAGTGTGATGCTCTGCTTGTTCCTGTTGATGCTGAGGAAATAGCTGCTCTCACCGGCCAGAAACGGGGGACCCCACGAGCGAGTGTCGTCGCCGCGCCCCGGTTGCTCGACCTTGATGACGCGCGCGCCCATGTCGCCGAGCAGCATGGTGCAGTACGGCCCGGACAGCACGCGGGTCAGGTCCAGCACGGTGACGCCTGAAAGCGGCCCGCCGGTCTTCTCAGCTACCATGGGACGTCAATCGTAGCCGTCAATCGTACGTAATCGTCAATCGTCAATCTGCAATCGTCAATGAACAGAGTTCTCCTGTATACCGGCACCGGTTGACGCGCCTGCGACCTGGTGAAGGAGTTTCTTTCACGAGCAGAGGTGCCGTTTGTCGTGCGGGACGTCGATGAAGACGACGGGGCGTACGACGAGTTGGTGAGCCGGGGCTGGCGTGCCGTGCCGGTCACCGTCATCGGCGATCGCGCCATCAGGGGCTTCGACCCGGTGGCGCTTCGCGACGCGCTGCAGGCCGAGCGCGAGAACGGAAAGGAAGAATCCTGATGCGTGCCATTGCGACGTCGGTTGCCGCTGTCCTGCTCGCTGCCTCTTCGGCATGGGCTCAGCCGCCTCGAGGCCCCGAGCCGCCAACCGTCGTGACCAACGGCCGGGCGATCGTCAAGCGCGCGCCCGACCGCGCCTTCGTGTCGTTCTCCACCGAGACCCGCGCATCCAAGCCTGACCAGGCACAGAAGGACAACGCCCGCGCGATGGAGAAGGTCAGAGCGGAGCTCGGCGACCAGAAGATCCCGGACGAGGCGATTCGCACGACCAGTTTCAACCTGCGAGAGGACGTGGACTGGGTGAACGGCAAACGCGTGCCGCGCGGCTACGTGGTGAGCAACGTCATCGAGGTCCGCGTCGACGCGCTCGACAGTCTCGGCGGACTGCTCGACGAGGTCGTCCAGGCCGGCGCGACCTCGGTTGGCGGCATCCGGTTCGACCTCAAGGACCGCGATAACGCCGAGCGCGAGGCCTTGCGTCTGGCGGTGGCCGACGCGCGCGCGCGTGCCGAGGCGGCGGCATCCGGCGCCGGCGTCCGCATCGTGCGCGTGCAGACGATCGACGAGCAGGGGTCTCCGGAGATCCCGCGCCCGATTCCGATGATGCGGATGGAAGCGGCGATGGCCGCCGATGCGCCGCAGACGCCCGTCGCCGCCGGCGAAATCGAGATTCAGGCCAACGTCCGGCTCACGGCCATCATCGAACCCCGCTGAGCTAGGTGCCAGGTATAAGGGGCCAGGCCCCGTTAAGGGCGTTACCATGTCTTAACGGGGCCTGGCCCCGTCTGTACCGGAGTAATCTGATGACACGTCAGCTTCGCGTCGGCGGCCTTCGCCCTCGCCGCTCTCTTCATCGCCGGGTACGCCGCGGCGCAGACCCCGTCGGTCGACGAACTCGTTTCCAGGAATCTTGCCGCTCGCGGCGGGGAAGCGAAGCTCAAGTCGCTCAACTCGATGAAATTGACCGGCAGCGTCAACGTGCAGGGCATGGACATGCCCGTGACGGTGCTGACCAAGCGCCCGAACAAGATGAAGCAGGAAATGACGATGCAGGGGCAGAAGCTCGTGCAGGCGTTCGACGGCGCGACCGTCTGGGGCATCAACCCGATGATGGGCAGCCCCACCCCTCGTGTCGTCGAGGGTCCGGCCGCCGACGCCCTGAAGACCCAGTCGCTCTTCGACGGCCCGCTCGTCGGCTACAAGGATCGCGGCGACACGCTGGAAGTCGTCGGTCCGGCTGATATCGAGGGCGCCAAGACCTGGAAGCTCAAGCTGACGCGCCAGGACGGCAAGTCGATGCACATCTTCATCGACGCGGCGACCGGTCTCGAGAAGCAGTGGACGGCCACGATGGACCAGAACGGCATGACGATGGAGATCGACACTTTGATATCGGACTATCAACCCACCGACGGCGTGATGGTCGCGCGAAGCCTTCGCTCGCTCATGGGCGGCCAGCAGGTCGCGGCGGTCAAGTTCGCGACCGTCGAGTTCAACCTTCCTGTCGACGACAGCGAATTCGCGATGCCGAAGTAGACGCTTGATGACGACCGTTAACCACAGAGACACAAAGACACAGAGACGCACAGAGTTCTTGGATCGATCCAAGATCTCCGTGCGTCTTGTGTTTCCGTGTCCTGTGTGATCCACCATCCAGTCCGATCGACCGCATCAGCGCCAGCGCGTTGCTGGTGCGGACGACGCCTTCCCGCATGCGGTAGTCGAACCGCAACTGGCCCTCCTCGAACGTGTCGCTGAAGTGCACGTTGCGCGCGTGCACGCCCAGATCCGAGACCACTTCAGCCAGCGCGAGGTCGTGCGTCGTCACCAGCCCGATCGCGCCTTTGTCCACCAGTCCTGAGACGATGCCGGCCGCGCCGAGCCGGCGGTCGTGCGAGTTGGTGCCCGCCAGCAGCTCGTCGAGCAGGAACAGGACCGGGATCGGACCGTTGGCCAGATCGACGATTTGTTTGAGTCGCGTGATCTCGGCGAAGAAACGCGACTTGCCGGCTTGAAGGGAATCCTGGATTCGCAGCGTCGCGCCCAGCGCGACCGGCGAGACGGAGAGCCGCCCGGCCCGGACGGGCGCGCCTGCCAGCGCCAGCACGACGTTGACGCCGACCGTGCGGAGCAGCGTGCTCTTCCCCGACATGTTCGACCCCGATACGACCAGCACGCGCACGTCCGTGCCGAGGGCGACGTCGTTGGCGACGACGCGAAGCGCCGGCAGCAGCGGGTGCGCGAGCGCGACGCCGTCCACGATCGGTCCGCTGCCGGCGATGTCCGGGAACGGATCGGCCGGGTGCTCGAAGGCATAGCCGGAAAGCGAGCTCAGCGCCTCGAACTCGCCGGCGACCGCCACCCATTCAGACAGCGACGCGCCGCTTTGCCGGCGCCACGACTCGATCGCCCACGCCAGTTGCGTGCCCCACAACAGGAGCAACGCGATGGGCGCGAAGATCTGGTTCTGCCGCGACTCGAGCAGATCGACCAGCCGTGTGAGCTGCGCAATCCGATGCGACGCCGTGTCGCCGGTGGCCGCAAGCCGCGCGTGGAGAGCCGTCAGATGCGGCGCCGACACGCGCTCGGACTCGACGAGCGCCAGCACGTCGGACAGCAGGCGCAGGTGCCGGGCGGGCGCGTTCACCGACGCGATCACCTGGTGCACCCGTGTGCGCCAGATCATCGCGAAGCTCACCGAGATGGCGACGCTGAGCGCCACCCACGCCGGGCTGCGCATCGAACGCAAAGCCGGCCGACGAGCGCCGCCACGTTGGCGACCGCCAGGCCCCCGGCCACGACGCGCGGCCAGCTTCCGGATAGCAACGGCGGTTGCGCGCCCCAGCTCGCCAGGCCCTCCGTGTCGAGCCACGCCGAGATGCTGTCGCCGGTCAGCGCGAGCTGCTCGCGCAGATCCACGCGGCCGCGCAAGTCGTCCACGGCAGCCTGGCGCGCGCCGATCGTCGCCGGGTCGGCCGGCGCCAGCAGCCAGTTGGCCAGCGTCTGTTCCCCGGCGTGCAGCCGGGCCGCAGACAGGAGCTGGAAGATCGACCCCTGCGCCGAACAGATCGAGGTCGGCGGCATAGGGGTGGTCGGAGGGCGCGTACGCCTCGCCGGTCGCGCCAGTGCCACTCCAGCGGTCCTCGATGCGCGCGAGCCCGCCCTCGTAGACGCTCACCGCGCGCCGCGCGCGGTCGAGCGCCGTCAGGACCCGGTCGTGGACGACGGCGAGCGACAGGAACCCGGCGGCCGGGACCGCGAGCCACCAGCCCGACCAGAAGCCTGCCCAGAACGCGCCCCATCCGATGACCGTCGCCAGCGCCGCCATGCCGAGCCGGCCGAAGGCCAGCCGGTCGTGGCGACGTTCCAGCACCGAGGCCGCGGCACGGCGGTCGGTCAGCCGCCTCTGGTAGACCTCGGCCGGGTTGGGACGAGCGTCGGTCATTGGAGAGCCACTTTATCCCCGCACGGCGATTCCCAGTGCTGTCTTCGCGCCTTCGTGCCTTCGTGATTGCGGGTGTCGACGAGGCGCGCCGGCGGCATCCAACCCATATCGCCCAGGCATCGCGGCCAGAGGCTTTCTCTATTGGCGCCCGGCGTGGACTTGGGCCGACAATGGCCGTTCGCCTGAGATGAGGACCTGATGGCCATCGCCGTTCTCTACGAACATCCCGAGTGGTTCAAGCCGCTCTTTGCGACCCTCGAGCGGCGGGGTCTGGCCTGGCTGCCCGTCGACGCCGCCGCGCTTGCGTGGGATCCCACCGTCCGCCCTGGCTTCGACCTGCTGGTCAACCGCATGAGCCCGTCGGCGTGGACGCGCGGCCATGCGCATGCCATTCAATCCACGCTGGCCTATCTCCACTACGTCGAGCGCTGGGGCATCCCCATCGTCAACGGGCTGGACGCCTGGCGGCTCGAGATCTCGAAGTCCGCGCAGCTGGACCTGTTCGAACGGCTCGGCGTGCCCTATCCCCGTGCGCGGGTCATCAACCACGCCTCACAGGCTCCGGCGGCGGCGGCAGGCCTGCGGTTCCCGATCGTCGTGAAGCCCAACATCGGGGGCAGCGGAGCGGGCATCCAGCGATTCGATGCGCTCGACGAGCTCCATCGCGCGGTCGAGGCCGGCACGGTGGCGCTGGGGATGGACGACACCGCGCTGGTGCAGGAGTTTCTGCCGGCCGAGGGCGGCCACATCACCAGGCTCGAAATCCTGCAGCACGAGCTGCTCTACGCCATCCGGATCACGCCGCCCAGGGACCACGGCTTCAACTTGTGCCCGGCCGACATCTGCCAGGTCGACGGAATCAGTGGCGGCGGGGCTTCAGCCCCGCAATCGGACCACGGGCCCCCAGTCCGAAGCACGAAGCGAGTTCGAGGCCTGTCCCGTCAAGCCCGCCATGCAGATTGAGGCCACCACGGCCCCGGCCGAGGTGGTGGCCCAGGCCCTGGACATCTCCCGGGCCGCCGGTCTGGACGTCTGCGGCATCGAATTCCTTGTCGACCTGCGCGACGGGCGGCCCTATTTCTACGATGTGAACGCGCTTTCGAACTTCGTCACCGACGCCCCCCGGGTGGTCGGGTTCGACCCGTTCGAGCGGCTCGTCGATGCGATCGAGGCCATGGCGGGGGGAGTGGGCCCTGGGGCCCGGACCTTGGACCGGCGTGCCGACCGCGAAGTAGAATCGGATTTTGGACCATGCGCGATGACGTTGCCTGTTGCCGGGGCCGTGGACCAATCCCGGCCACGGACCCTTCTCGACCTGGTAGGGAATACCCCCCTTCTGCGCCTGCGCCGCTTCGAGCGCGCTGACGGCCGGGTTCGTCTGTACGCCAAGGCCGAGTGGCGGAACCCGGGCGGGTCGGTGAAGGACCGGGCGGCCGCGGCCATGATCCTCGATGGAGAGCGGCAGGGGCTGCTCACGCCGGGCAAGACCATCCTCGACGCCACATCGGGCAACACCGGGATCGCCTACGCGATGATGGGCGCCGCGCGCGGCTACGCGGTGAAGCTGTGCATGCCGAGCAACGTCACGCCGGAGCGCAAGCGCATCCTGCGCGCGTACGGCGCCGAGCTCGTGCTCACCGATCCGATGGAGGGCTCCGACGGCGCCATCCGCACGGTGCGTCAGCTCTTCGCCGACGATCCGGAGCCGTACTACTATCCGGATCAGGTACAGCAACCCGGTCAACTGGCGCGCGCACTACGACACGACCGGTCCGGAGCTGCTCGCGCAAACCGAGGGCGCCATCACGCACTTCGTGGCGGGCCTGGGCACCAGCGGCACGTTCATGGGCATCGGACGCTATTTCCGCGATCACGCGCCGCACGTGCGCCTGATCTCGGTGCAGCCGGAAACGGCGCTCCACGGTCTTGAAGGCCTCAAGCACATGGAATCGGCCATCGTCCCGCCCATCTACGATCCGGCGCTGGCCGACGAGGACGAACGCGCCGGCACCGAGGACGCGTTTACGCTCACGCGGCGCCTGGCGACGGAAGAGGGACTGCTGGTGGGGATTTCCAGCGGCGCAGCGCTGTCGGTCGGCCTCAGGGTCGCCGCACGCCTCGACGCGGGCGTCGTGGTGATGATCTTCTGCGACGGCGGCGAGAAGTACCTCTCGGAGCGCTTCTGGGAAGAGCCGCCCGAGGGATCCTTCGTCGGAGGCGTGAACTGATGGCGCGCGCGCTGAGGCTCGACGCCGGCGTGGCCGACGCGATTCGTGCGCACGGCCGCGAGACGTACCCGCACGAATGCTGCGGTGCGCTGCTCGGCGCCGACGGCGTCGTCGGCGCGACCGTGGCTCTCCCGAACACCACCGAAGAGGGGCCCAGGCGCCGCTTCCTCGTGCGTCCGGGCGACTACCAGCAGGCCGAACAGGCCGCCACGGGCGCCGGTCGCGAGTTGCTCGGGCTTCTACCACTCGCATCCCGACCATCCGGCCCGGCCATCGCAATACGACCTCGACCACGCCTGGCCGTCGTTCTCTTACGTCATCGTCTCTGTAATGGCCGGCGAGCCCGGCGACTTGCGCTCCTGGACGCTCAGAGAAGATCGATCAGCGTTTGATGAAGAGTCGCTGACCGTTCAATCGTCAATCGTCAATCTTCAATCGTCAATCTGACCATGGCCACCAAGATCAATATCCCCACGCCCCTTCGGCCCTTCACCGGCAAACAGGACGTCGTCGAAGTCGATGGCGCCACGGTCGGCGAGTTGCTCGGACACCTGACGTCGAGACACGAGGGGCTGAAGAAGCACCTCTACAACGACGAGGGCAAGCTCCGCAGCTTCGTCAACATCTACTTGAACGACGAGGACATCCGGTACCTCGATCGGGAGAAGACCGCGGTGAAGCCGGGCGACACGCTGAGCATCATCCCGTCGGTCGCCGGCGGCATCGGGGCGGCCGAGGCGCCTCCGGTGACGCTGAACGCCGACGAGATCAAGCGCTACAGCCGCCACCTGATCCTCCCTGAAGTGGGCATGGAAGGGCAGAAGAAGCTGAAGGCCGCGCGAGTGCTCTGCATCGGCGCCGGCGGTCTGGGCTCGCCCGTGGCGATGTATCTGGCGGCGGCGGGCGTTGGCACCATCGGCATCGTCGATTTCGACGTCGTCGACTTCAGCAACCTGCAGCGCCAGATCCTGCACGGCACGCCCGACGTCGGGCGCCCGAAGCTCCAGTCGGCCTCCGACCGGCTGCAGGCGCTCAACCCGAACGTGAAGGTCGAGCTGTACGAGACGGCGCTGACATCGGAGAACGCGCTTCAGCTTTTCAAGGACTACGACGTCATCGTCGACGGCACCGACAACTTCCCGACGCGGTACCTGGTCAACGACGCGTGCGTGATCCTCGGCAAGCCGAACGCTTACGGCAGCATCTTCCGCTTCGAGGGCCAGGCATCGGTGTTTGGCACCAAGGAGGGGCCGTGCTACCGCTGCCTCTATCCGGAGCCGCCGCCGCCGGGGCTGGTGCCAAGCTGCGCCGAAGGCGGCGTTCTTGGCGTTCTGCCCGGGATCGTCGGCTGCATCCAGGCCAACGAGACGCTGAAGCTGATTCTCGGCGTCGGCGAGCCGCTGGTGGGCCGGTTCCTGGTGTTCGACGCCCTGCGGATGAAGTTCCGCGAGCTGAAACTGCGCAAGGATCCGGATTGCCCGGTGTGCGGCACTCACCCCACCGTCACCGCGCTCATCGACTACGAGCAGTTCTGCGGCGTGTCTCCGGCGCAGCAGACGGCGGCAGAGCCTGCCGGCGGCAGCGCGACCGAGATCAGCGTCACGGACCTCAAGGCCCGCATGGATCGAGGCGAGGACGTGTTCGTGCTCGACGTCCGCGAGCCGCACGAGTACCGAGATCAACCGCATCCCCGGCTCGACGCTGATCCCGCTGGGCGACCTGGCCGAGCGATTCGGCGAGCTCGACGCCAACCGCGAGATCATCACGCAGTGCAAGTCCGGCATGCGCAGCGCGCGCGCCGCAAGCCTCCTGCGCGAACACGGGTTCAAGAACGTGAAGAACCTGAAGGGCGGCGTCCTCGCCTGGGTCGACCAAGTTGACCCGTCTCAGCCAAAATACTAAGGTTCACAGGTTCACTGGTTCACGGGGTTCACAGGTTCACGGGTTCGGGTCAGTGGGTTCGCGCGTGAACCTGTGCACCGTGCACCTGTGCACCTGTGACTTGCACCTGAGACCTATGCACTGAGGTTCATGCCCCTGAAGTTTCCGATCTACATGGACTACCACGCCAGCACGCCGGTGGACCCGCGTGCCCTGGAGGCCATGCTGCCGTACTTCTCGGTGCATTTCGGCAATGCGGCAAGCCGCACGCACGCCTTCGGCTGGAAGGCCGACGATGCGGTGGAGGCGGCGCGTCGCCAGGTGGCGGCGCTCATCGGCGCGAGCGCGAAAGAGATCATCTTCACCAGCGGCGCGACCGAGTCGAACAACCTGGCGATCAAGGGCGTCGCCAGCGCGCTGCGGCCCAAGGGCAACCACATCATCACCCTGGAAACCGAGCACAAGGCCGTCCTCGACAGCTGCAAGCACATGCAGAAGGACGGCTTCGTC
Organism: Vicinamibacteria bacterium; assembly: GCA_963818215.1. Classification (GTDB taxonomy): domain Bacteria; phylum Acidobacteriota; class Vicinamibacteria; order Vicinamibacterales; family JAENWD01; genus JAENWD01. The sequence goes on from CAWFRL010000021.1 coordinate 426,497, forward strand.
GTCACGACGCTGGGCGTGCGCCCCGACGGCCTCGTGGATCTCGCCGCGCTGCGCGCGGCCATTTCCGACAAGACGGTCCTCATCTCGGTGATGGCCGCCAACAACGAGATCGGCGTGCTGCAGCCAGTGCGCGAGATCGGGCTGATGGCACGGGACCGCGGCGTGGTGTTTCACTGCGACGCCGTGCAGGCGCTGGGCAAGGTGCCGTTTGACGTCAACGAGATCGCCGTCGACCTGGTCTCGATCACCGCGCACAAGATGTACGGGCCAAAGGGCGTGGGCGCGCTGTACGTGCGCAAGCAGAACCGGAAGCTCGAACTCGAGCCGCTCATCGACGGCGGCGGACACGAGCGCGGCTTGCGTGCGGGCACATTGAACGTCCCCGGCATCGTCGGCTTCGGCCGCGCCGCGCAGATTGCCAAGTCGGATCTCGAGAGCGAATCGGAGCGCCTGCGGGAGCTGCGCGACCGGTTGCTCCAGCGGCTGCGGGCGCGCGTGCCTGACCTGCACATCAACGGCTCGCTCGAGCATCGCCTGCCCAACAACCTGAACGTGAGCTTCCCCAACGTCGCGGGCGAAGCGTTGCTGGTCGGCATCGACGACATCTGCGTGTCGGCCGGGTCGGCCTGTTCGTCGGGCAGCGAAGAGCCGCCCTACGTGCTCAAGGCGCTTGCGCTCGACCCCGATCTGGCCCGCGCCTCGATTCGCTTTGGCCTCGGCCGCTACACCACGGAAGAAGAAGTGGACTACGCCGCCGGCAAGGTCGCCGACGTCGTGCACCAGCTGAGGCAGATGACGGCGGAACGAACAGACCTGAGCCGCCCAATCGGGCTGAACCCCGCCAACCTGACTAACCGCAACCCGGCCGAACCTGTTCAATGAAGATTCACATCGCACACAGTCCCGATTCCGACGACGCGTTCATGTTCTACGGCCTCGCCAGCGGCAAAGTGCCCAGCGGCGACCTCGAGCTCGTGCATGTGCTGTCGGACATCGAGACGCTCAATCGCGCGGCCTTCGAGGGCAAGTACGAGATCTCGGCCGTGTCGTTCCACGCCTACGCGCACCTGACCGACAAGTACATCCTGCTGCCGCATGGCGCCAGCATGGGCGACAACTACGGGCCGATGGTGGTGGTCCGCAAGGACGGCCCGACCTCGCTCGATGGCGTCACCGTGGCGATTCCAGGCACGCTGACGACGGCTTTTCTCGCGCTGCGCTTGTACAAGCCCGACGTGAAGTATCGTCGTGATGCCGTTTGACGAGATCCTCGAGGCGGTGCGCGACGGCAAGGCCGAGGCCGGGCTGCTGATCCACGAAGGCCAGCTCACCTACGAGCAGGAAGGCCTGCGCAAGCTGGTCGACTTCGGCGAGTGGTGGGCCCAGCGCACCGACGGGTTGCCGCTGCCGCTTGGCGGCAACATCATCCGCCGCGACCTCGGTCCCGAGCTCATCACGCGCCTGTCGCGTCTGCTCCACGACAGCATCGCGTACGGCCTCACGCACCGATCCGACGCCGTGACCCACGCCATGCAGTACGGCCGCGGGCTGGACCGCAAGGAGACCGACACGTTTGTCGGGATGTACGTCAACGAGCTCACGCTCGACTACGGTGAGCGTGGACGGACCGCCGTGCTGCGGCTGCTGGGGGAGGCGTCTGAAAAGGGCCTGATTCCGCCGGTGGACGTGGTGTTCGCGGATTAGAGAAACTTCACGGCCTTCGCGCCGCAATCTACCTACACCGCTCTCCCGATGCACTCGTGCAGACGCCGACCCCCTCGGTCAACGACGCCGGACCGGGCTGCAGGATGTAGACGGACTTGATCTCGTAGACGTGCCCATGGCGCACGCGCCGATACCGCGTCCCATCCGGCCCTGCTGACGATCCGCGCGGTCTTGACGGCCTTGCCACACCACGACGCGACGATGACCTCCGGATCGCGCCTGATGACCTCGGCGGGATCGACGATGCGGTCTTTCGCGAGCGCCGCGCCTGAAAGCTCCGGGAAGATGGGCGCGCCGCCGGCAATCTCGGCGAGTTCCTCGACCCACCGGATCCCGGAGATCAGCGGGTCGTCCCATTCCTCGAAGTAGACGCGTGGTCGCCGCGGCCATGCCGCCGACGCCGTGCGAATCGTCTCGAGGCCGAATCGCAGTTGGTCGACCAGCTGTCTGCGCGCGGTCGGCGCGGCCGACGATGCCGCCGACGACGAGAATCATCTGCAGGATCTCGTCCACCGACCGCTGGTTGAACGTGAACACCGGATAGCCGCGGCGGACCAGCTCGGCGGCGATGTCGGCCTGCAGGTCGGAGAACGCGAAGATCAGATCGGGCCGCAGGGCCTCGATCTTGTCGAAGTTGGCGTTGATGAAGGCCGACACGCGCGGCTTCTTCCGCGCCTCGGGCGGCCGGACCGTGTAACCCGAGACGCCGACCACGCGGTCGCCCTCGCCGAGCAGGTAGAGCGTCTCGGTGGTTTCTTCGGTGAGGCAGATGATCCGCCGGGATACATCGAAACTCTACAACCACGATGGCACGATGGCGCGAAGGCACGATGATCGAATCAGTTCACCGACTTCAAATTCTGCTTCGTGCCTTCGCGTCATCGTGCCTTCGTGATTGTGTCCGAGGCGTCGCTTCAGAACGCCTCCGGATGCAGCGCCTTCGCGAGACGGCGCGTGGCGGCAGCGACGCGGGGACCGGCCGTCACCAGATCGGTGCCGGTCAGCACGACCACGCGGTTGGCACGCACGGCAGGCAGCGCCGGCAACGCCTGCCAGGCGGTCAGGTCGACGGGGCCGTCGGCCTCGACGTGCAGCTCGATGATGACCTCCGGCGCGACGGCGAGCAGTGTCTCGCTGCTGGCTTGCACGGACTCGCGCTTCTCGGCGGCGAAGACGTTGACCGCTCCCGCGACGTCGAGCATGTCGTGCAGGAACCCCACACCGCCGCTCGCATACAGGTTGCGAAGCGTTCCCGGCTCGCGGCCGAACACGAGCAGCGTTCTCGGCCGGCTGCGTCCGTTGACGCGCGCGCGGATGTCCGCCAGGTCGCGCTCGATCGCCCCTGCCACGTCATTGGCACGCGCCGCGGCTCCCGTGCGGTCGCCCAGCGCGCGAATCGTCGACGTCACTTCGGCCAACCCGCCGTGCTTGTACGAGAACGCCGGAATCGCCGCCCGCGAAAGCTGCTGCTGCAGATCGTGCTGCGTGCCGTACACCACGACCAGATCGGGCCGCAGGCCCAGAATGCGCTCGAGGTCGGGATCGAGCAGCGCGCCCACGCGCGGCAGCCGGTCGACTTCCGGAGGCTCGTGGTCGTAGCTGCTCACGGCGACCACGCGGGGCCCGGCGCCAATGGCATAGAGCATCTCGGTCGCCGCCGGCACGAGCGAGATGATGCGAGAGGGCGGCGTCTGTGCCATGACGGACGCAGCCATCGCAGCGCGATGATGGAGACGACGCGACCAAAAGCGTCCTTCGTGCCATCGTGCCATCGTGCCATCGTGAGCTTCGTGTCGTCATGTCCACGCTCACGCACTCCGAATCAGCAACCACAGGAAGAACGGCCCCCCGATGAGCGCCGTGACGATGCCGACCGGCAGCTCGATGGGCGCAAGCACGGTGCGCGACACCAGGTCGCAGGCCACGAGAAACGCCGCGCCGAAGCCAAGCGAGGCGGGGACGACGAGCCGGTGATCGGCGCCGACGAGCAGCCGCACCAGGTGCGGCACGACGATGCCGACAAAGCCGATGGGCCCTCCGATGGACACCGCGGCGCCTGTGGCAAGCGACGCGCTGAAAAACGCGAGGCGCTGCACGCGCAGCACGTCCACGCCTCGGCTGGCGGCATGGTCGTCGCCAAGCGCCAGCACGTTCAGCGCCCGCGGCAACCACAGGAAAATGCCGCAGGCCACGACCAGCATCGGCAACGCCGCGATCAGCGGCTCGTAGCTGGCGACGTCCAGGTCGCCCAGCAGCCACCGCAACGTCTGCATCGCGCGCGTCATGTCGGCGAAGTACTGCACCAGCAGAATCAGCGCGGAGAGCAACGAGTTGAGCGTCACCCCGGCCAGCAGCAGCACCGTCGTCGAAAAGCCGCGATGACGGGCCGCCGCGAGCAGGTACACGACCACGACCGCGCCAACGGCGCCCAGGAAGCTGGCCAGCGGGACCGTGGCCCACGCCGCGGCCGCCAGCGCGCCGCCGAAGGTCAGCACGAGCATCGCGCCGAGCGCGGCGCCGGCAGAGATGCCCAGCGTGAAGGGCGTCGCCAGCGGATTGCGGAGCAACGCCTGAAAGACGACGCCGGCCGAAGCCAGCGCGCTGCCGACCAGCGCCGCCGCCAGCACGCGGGGCAGGCGCGCGATGAAGAAGACCTGGGCGTCGACGTTGGTGGCCCAGGGCTGCGACCAGTCGAAGGCGCGCGTGAGGCTGATCGACGTGCTGCCGAACAGCGGCGCAAGCACGCACGACGCGATCGCGACGACGAGCGCGCCGATGGACACCGCGACCACGCGGGCGCGAACGGTCGGAGCGCGCGGGCGGTGAACCCGCCCTGCGCGGGGTCATGGCCGACCCCTGCCGACCGGCACCACCACGAGATGGCCGGCTGCGTCGTGAAACCGCACGTCGGCGTGGATGCCGTACAGCTGCCGCGACGGCGTCGGGCGTGAGGACGTCGGCGGTGGCGCCGGCCGCCACGACCTCGCCGTCGTGCAGCAACACGAGCGTGTCGCACACCGAGGCCGCCAGGTTGAGGTCGTGTGTCGACAGCACCAGGCCGATCCCGCGTTGCCGATGCAGCGCCCGGAGCAGCTCCGCGATCTCCAGCTGGTAGCCGGGATCGAGCGACGCCGTCGGCTCGTCGAGCAGCAGCAGCTCGGCTTGCTGTGCCAGGGCCGACGCGATGACGACGCGCTGCTGCTCGCCGCCGCTCAGCGTCGAGAACAGCCGCGTCGCAAACGCGTCGGTGCCCGTCGCCGCCAGGGCCTCGTGCGCGATGGCGAGGTCGGCGTGGCTTTCCACCTCGAACGCGCCCAGGTGCGGGTAGCGGCCCATGAGCGCCAGTTCGAGCACGGTGTAGTCGAACGCCGGATGCGTGTTCTGCGGGACCATCGCGATCCGCCGGGCCACCGCGCGCCGCGGCATCTGCGAAAGCGCGAGTGCCGTCGAGCGTCACCGATCCGCCGGTTGGCGCAAGCACGCCCGCGAGCAGCTTGAGCAGCGTGGTCTTTCCGGACCCGTTTGGCCCGAGGACGCCGAGGCGGGCGCCTGAGGCGACGTCGAGCGAGACGTCGCGCACCACGGGCCGGCCCGGAGGCGACCAGGCCCGTGGCGCGTATGCAAACGAGAGGTTACGGGCGGAGATCAACACGGAGGCCGACCATGCCCAGGCGGCCCGGTGCCGGGTAGCCGAAGGCTTCCTCGTACTGGCGATCGAGCAGGTTCAGGCCGCGGCCGAAGATCTCCACGTGTGGCGTGACGCGCCAGCTGGCGCCGGCATCGACCACCGTGAAGCCCGCGGCGGTGAACAGGCCCCCGAAGGCGCCGAAGGAAGGCTCGATGTCGAGCACCTCGCCCCGGGCGCGAACCGTCGTGAAGGCGGAAAACGCCGATCGGGTCCATCCCAGGTCGACGGCCCCCTGGTTGCGGGGACGGCGAATCAGCGGATCGCCCACCGTGAACGGCGGCGGCGCGACGCCGGATTGGTCCACCGCGAGAATCTCCGTCGACATCCACGTGTAGGCGAGCCGCGCATGCACGCCGTGCGGGTCCGCGCCAGGCGCTTTCGAGCTCGAGCCCGCGCGCGCGCGCGTTGGAGATGTTGTCGGTGCGGTAGCGGCTGGCGCCCGCAAAGGATCCGCCGACGGCGACGATGAGGTCGTCGTAGCGGTTGAAGAAGGCCGTGGCCTCCACGGTCAGCTGCGGCAGCAGGACGTGGCTGACGCCGATGTCCGCGCTGCGGCTGCGTTCAGGTTCCAGGCTCGGGTTGTCGGTGAACGCGAGCTCGAAGGCGTCGGGCGGCCGGATGCCCGTGCCAAAGCTGGCACGCACGGTCGTGCGCGCGACACCGCCGCCGTCCTGCCACGCGACCAAGCGTCCAGCCAGGCGCGGGTTCACCGAGGTCACCGACTCGTCGTCAAACGCCGGTCGCGGAGCGAAGTCGATTCGGGTCGCCCTCGAGCGCGTTGCGGCGGATGGCGTCGGCGCGCAGCCCGGCGCTGAAGCTGGCACGCGCGCCCAGATCCTGGCGGACCTCCGCGAAGCCGCCAAAGGTGCGGCGCTCGATCGGCACTTCCTGAAACTGCTCGCCGGTGATGTACGTGCTGCGCGCGCGCTCGCCCAGGCCTTCGACGCCTGCGGTGAGCCCCGTCGTCGGCGTCAGCACGACGTCGGTCTGCGTGCGGAACGTGACGCGGCGGGTCTCGAAGAACGAGTCGCCGAAGCCGCTGTGATACCGGTTGTCCAGATCGGCCACCGTGACCTGCCAGCGCTGCTGAATGCGGCCGGCGAGCAGCGATCCCCACGGCAGGCGTCCGTGCACGCCAAGCTGCCGCTGCGTGTCTTCGCCGCGCGACACGCGATCGACCGCCGTGTAGGCGCCGATCGGGTTGCTGCCGTAGGGCCCGGGATTGCCGCGCTCGGCGTCAATCCACCGGAAGTCCGCGCGCACTGCCGTCGTCGCGCTCCTGGTCCACTCGAGGTGTCCCTGTGCCAGCGACTGCTCCCAGTCGTCGTTGGACACTGTCTCGCCGGTGGCTGGGGCGATGCCCGTGAAGCCGTCGCTCTGGTTCCGCTCGCCGCTGGCGCCAAACGACCACGTGCCGACAGCGCCACGAGTCGCGCCTATCGCGCCGAGCGTCGCCTCTCCGCCGCCTTCGATCTGCCCCGACACCGTGGGCCGGCCGCCCTGCCTGGTCGTCAGGTGCACGACGCCGCCGATCGCGTCGGCGCCGAAGACCGCGCTTTGCGGGCCGCGGACGATCTCCACCTGGTCGACGTCGCCCAGCGGCAGCAGGCTGAAGTCGAAGCCGCCGCCGAAGCTGTTGACGCGAATGCCATCGACCATCACCAGCGTGTAGTCCGATTCGCCGCCGCGCGGGAAGACCGACGTCAGCGCGCCGCGGCCGCCGTTGCGGCCCACGGCAAACCCGGGCGTCGTCCGCAGCGCGTCGGCGACGTTTTCCAGTTGCCGTGCCTCGAGCTCGTCGGAGGCCACCACCGTGGTCGACGCGGGCGATTCAGAGCGGGGACGTGGCACCGGAGCGGCGGAGACGACCACCGCTTCGGAGTACGGCGCGACGTGCAGCTGCAGGTCGAGCGGCGCCGTGCCGGCACCGGTGCGGACGGTCCGCGCCGGCGCGGCAAACCCGGGCGACTCGACCAGGACGCGGTAGCTGGCGTCGGCCAGGTCGACCACGGTGAATCGGCCCTCGGCATCGGTGGTCGTCGTGCGCACGCCCATGGGGCCGTCGACCAGGACCGTGGCGCCGGGGACGGGTCGCCCGGACGGGTCGAGGACGCGGCCGGTCAGCGATGCCGGCGTCAGCAGGCGGAGCCAGAGCAGAGAGAACGAGGGCAAGGAAAACAGGGCAAAGCCATCTTCACTCCTTTCGGCGTGCGATCGCGCCGATGGAACGTGACGGCCCAGCGAACCAGGTCTCCTGACTTGCGGATCGTCGCGCAGCGCCCGCGCCTTCCCATGCCGTGTGGCACAGTGGCGGACCCCGAAGGGTCAGAGTAAAGGCGTGCGCTCCCCGCTTACAGTGGCGGCACCGTGTGGGTCTTTCACCCAACTTCGCTCAGTGCGCCGGGCAAGCGTCGGTTGTAACCGCGGAGTATAGCATGGCAGGATAAGGCGGCCCGGGCGCGCTCCGGCGGCGATTCCGGGCTGCGGACTCTGGACTTCCGGCCAGAATTCGCGTATTCCAGTAGCCTGACGTCTCGCACGTCCCGAGCGCCGAGCCCGAAGTCGGAGCCCATATTTGCGGGCCCCGTCGGGCTTGGCGTAAGATCAGCGTTTGTGCTCGAGCCACGGGATTTTTTCGCCCGCGGACCTGCAGCGTACGAGGAGAGCATGAGCAAGTCTTCGACCGTCACCGTCCGCGAGACCCCCGTTGCGCCGGTGGCCACCGCGTCGGTCGGCAGTCTGACGATCCATGGCGAGACGTTCCTGATCGAAACCGACCAGCGCGTGGAGCTGGTGGACCTGACCAACCGGATCATGGACTTCGCCCGGAAGTTCAACATCCGCGAGGGTCTGGTCAGCCTCTGGTCCATGCACACGACGTGCGCCGTGTTCATCAACGAGTTCCAGACGGCGCTGCTGACCGACATCAAGGCGTTCCTCGAGAAGATGGTCGCGCGCGACGAGGAATGGCTGCACAACAACCCCGATCACTCCGACTGCGATCGCATGAACGCCGACGCGCACCTGCGCGCGCTGCTGCTGGGTCACAGCCTCACGCTCCAGATCAGCGGCGGGGAAGTGGTGCTGGGGCAGTGGCAGCGGATCCTGATGGCCGAACTCGACGGCCCGCGGGCACGGACGCTGCGGATACAGATCTTCGGAATCTCCTGATGTGCCGGGTGCTGCGTGCCGGGTGCTGCAGTGCGGTGCTAAGTGCCAATGCTGCAATGCGGCAATGCGGCAACGACGAGTCTTTCGAGCAGCCGCCTCCGCCAGGCGGGCCTGCTCGACCTCTCCGACAAGCTGAGCGCAAACGAGCGGCTCACGCTGGCCGACGGCGTGAGACTGTTCGAGACGCCCGATCTGCTGGCCCTCGGCTGGCTGGCCAATCGCGAGCGCGAGCGGCGCCACGCCGGCAAGACGTTCTACAACTACAACATCCGCATCGAGGCCACCAACGTCTGCGTGGCCACGTGCCTGTTCTGTTCGTTCTCGCGGCTGCGGCCCGGCGATCCCGGCTCCTACACGCTGTCGCAGGAGCAGGCCTGGGACAAGCTGCGGCAGCGTGCCCACCAGCCGCTCACCGAGGTCCACGTCGTCAACGGCCTGCATCCGGACCTGCCGTTTTCCTACTACACGGACCTGCTGTCGGGGTTCAAGCGCATCCGGCCCGAGATCCACCTGAAGTGCTTCACCGCCGTCGAGATCGCGTTTTTCAGCGACCTGTACGCGATGAGCGACGAGCAGGTGTTGCGCGAGTTGATGGCCGCCGGTCTGGACTCGCTGCCCGGCGGCGGCGCCGAGGTGTTCTCCGAGCGCGTGCGGCGAAAGATCTGCCACGACAAGGCCGACGCCGATCGCTGGCTCAGCATCCATCGCACGGCCCACCGGCTGGGGATGCGATCGAACGTCACGATGCTCTACGGCCACATCGAGACGCTCGAAGAGCGCGTCGATCACATGCTGCGCGCGCGTGCGCTGCAGGACGAGACCGGGGGCTTCCAGGCGTTCATCCCGCTGGCGTTTCATCCCGACAACAACCAGATGCGGAAGCTCCCGGCGCCGTCGGCCAACGACACGCTGCGCGTGCACGCCGTCGCGCGGTTGATGCTGGACAACATCCCGCACGTCAAGGCGTTCTGGATCGCGACCGGCGTCGGTGTGGCGCAGACGGCGCTGTGGTTTGGCGTCGACGACCTCGACGGCACCGTGCAGGAAGAGAAGATCTACCACATGGCCGGCACCGAGGCGCCCGAGTCGATGACCACCGCCGACCTGCAGCGGCTCATCCGTGCCGCGGGCCGGGATCCGGTCGAGCGGGACACGCTCTACAACGTCGTGCTGACGAACCAAGTTCAGCACGCACGCGTCACAGGTTCGCCGGTCACGGTTCAGGTTCACAGGGCTCGACAGGTTCAGAACCCACTGCAGCACCCGGCACTGAGCACCCGTGACACCCGTGAATCTGCTATACTCCGATTCAGTCAGCCCCGACGGCGATAGCCGCAACGGGAGTTGGCCTTTTTTGTCTCTCCAGATTGTGCAATGTTTCACAATCATGGGGGTTGAGATGCCTACCTATCTGCCGATGTTGAACGAGGTCGAGAAGGCCTCGATTGACGAACGTCAGCCGTTGCCCGACCGCTACCGCGGCCTCGACGACACGGAGATGGACCGCCGCATCGCGGCGGCGCGCGCGACGCTTGGCTCGCGGCTCCTCATCCTCGGCCACCACTATCAGCGCGACGAAGTGATCAAGTTTGCCGACTACGTCGGCGACTCGTTCAAGCTGTCGCGCTATTGCCGCACGCGCCCCGACGCGGAGTTCGTCGTCTTCTGCGGCGTGCACTTCATGGCCGAAAGCGCCGACGTGCTCTGCGCGCCGCACCAGCAGGTGATCCTGCCGGACCTGGCTGCCGGCTGCTCGATGTCGGACATGGCCGAGATCGACCAGCTCGAAAACTGCTGGCGCGACCTCGAGGCCATGGGCGTGACCTCGGTCATTCCGGTCACCTACATCAACTCCTCGGCCGCGATCAAAGCCTTCGTCGGCGAGCACGGCGGCATCGTCTGCACGTCGGGCAACGCGGCTGGCGTGCTGAAGTGGGCGTGGGAGCAGGGCGAGCGCATCCTGTTTCTGCCGGACCAGCACCTGGGCCGCAACACCGCCTACAAGATGGGCGTGCCGCTCGATCGGATGGTCGTGTGGGATCCCTACGAGTTTGACGGCGGGTTGGCCGCCGACGAGGCGCTCGCGGCGAAGCTGTTGCTGTGGAAGGGCCACTGCTCGGTCCACGAGCGCTTCACCGCGCAGCAGATCGCGATGGTTCGCGAGCAGCATCCCGGCGTGCGCGTGATCGTGCACCCCGAAGTGCCGTGGGACGTCGTGCAGGCGGCCGACGACAGCGGCTCCACCGAGTACATCCTGAAGCAGGTTCGCCAGAGCGCACCGGGCAGCACCTGGGCCGTGGGCACCGAGGTCCACCTCGTGAACCGGCTCGCGCACGAGGTCGCGCCGGAGAAGACGGTCATCTCGCTCGACCAGCTCGGATGCCTGTGCTCGACGATGTTCCGGGTGTCGCCGAACCACTTGCTGTGGATCCTCGAGGAGCTGATCGAGGGGCGCGTCCACAACCAGATCGAGGTCCCGGAGTCGCAGCAGCACTGGGTGCGCGTCGCGCTGGATCGGATGCTCGCCGTCGCCTAGAACTGGATTGCGTGCTGGAAGTGGTCTAGGATCGGCGGGTTATCGATCGAACGTCAGGAGACCACAGATGGCTCATCAGTTGCCTTCGTTGCCCTACGACTTCGGCGCGCTCGAACCCCACATCGACGCGCAGACGATGCAGATTCATCACGGCAAGCACCATCAGGCGTACGTCAACAACCTCAACGCCGCAATCGAGAAGCATCCCGAGCTCGGGAGCAAGTCGGTCGAGGACCTCGTCAAGAACCTGAGTGCCGTTCCTGAAGACATCCGCACGGCAGTCCGCAACAACGGCGGCGGTCACCTGAACCACTCGCTGTTCTGGAAATGGATGGCTCCTGGCGCCGGCGGCGCGCCCTCGGGCGCGTTGGGCGATGCGATCTCGAGCGCGTTTGGCAGCTTCGATGCCTTCAAGGACGCGTTTGGCAAGGCCGGCGTCGGGCGGTTCGGCAGCGGCTGGGCGTGGCTGGTGGATACCGGCGGGAAGCTGTCGATCGAGAGCACTCCGAATCAGGACAGCCCGATGATGGACGGCAAGAAGGCGATCCTGGGCCTCGACGTGTGGGAGCACGCTTACTACCTGAAGTACCAGAACCGGCGCCCCGACTACATCGGCGCGTGGTGGAACGTGGTGAACTGGGCGGAAGTCGCGAAGGCCTACGGGAAATAGATCCAACCATCATCCGGCGGGACCCGGGCGGGGCGCGCAACGCGCCCCTACAGGAGATCCAGGGCCCGCGCGATCTCGTCGGGCCCTGGAAACTCCTCCTGCGTCTCTCCCACGAAGACCGCTCGGATGACTCCGGTCCTGTCGATCACGAACAGCGCCGGTCGCGAGATGTTCCACGCGTCCAGCCCCAGCCGGTGCCACACTCCATAGAGTTTTGTCACCTCGCGCGACTCGTCCACGAGGATGTTGAAGGGCAGCCCCGCATCCTCGACGTAGCGTCGCACCACGGCCGAGTTCTGCGCGACCACCGCGACGACAGAAACACCGCGCGCGGTGTACTCGCGCCGACCGTTCTGCCAGTTCACCGAACCGGCGGCGACAGTTCGGTCACCAGGTGCCGCGATGAAACGCCAGCAGCACCGGCCCGCTGGCCAGGTACTCCGCCAGCGTGCGCTGGTCGCCCCGATTGGTCGGCAGCGAGAAATCGGGAGCCGTGGCGCCCGGCTTCAGGGTCGTGGAATGTTTGAGCATCAGAACAACGTCACTTCTACCACTGTTTCTGCGCCCACCCTCTCGACGTCCGCCGGAATCTCGAAGTAGCCGTCGGCGTGCGCCAGGCTGGTGATCTCGCCCGACCCCTTGAAGACTGGAATCGCCGCGGCGCCTTCGAGGCGGACCGGGATAGATCTGATGCCGGCCGGCCGGCGACTCGACCTCGCTCGCCAGCCTCGCCAGCACGACGCGCTCGGTCGCCGGTGGCAGGTGCGCCATGCGGCGGAGGAGCGGCGCCACCAGCAGGTAGGCGTTGGTGAGGCACGACACGGGATTGCCCGGCATGCCGAATACGGGCCGGCCCGCGACCGTCGCAAACACGGTGGGCTTGCCGGGCTTGAGCCGCAGCCCCTCGAAGTGCACGATGCCGGCCGCCGCGATGATCTCCAGCAGGAAGTCGCGGTCGCCCACCGACGTGCCGCCTGAAAACAGCACCATGTCCTCGCTCAGGCAGCGTGTGAACGCCTGCGTCAACGCCTCGCGGTCATCGCCCACGCGCGGAGCGACCACCGGCTCGCCGCCGTGCAGTCGAATCGCGGCCGCAAGCGCAGCCGTGTTGGAGTCGAAGATCTGCGCCGGCCCCAGCGAGCCGCCCGGCGCGACGATCTCGTCGCCGGTCGAGAGAATCGCCACCCTGGGTCGCTGGTAGACGTCCACCGCGTCGAGCCCGAGCGCGGCGACGACGCCAAGCCGGGCAGGCGACAGCATCGTGCCCTCGGCGACGGCGATCTCGCCGGCCACCAGATCGCTTCCGGCGCGTCCGACGTGCTGGCGCGGCGCCACGGGCTGCAACACGAGCACTGAGCGTCCCTCGGATGCCGAGTGCTCGACCATGACGACGGCGTCGGCGCCGTGGGGCAGGGGGGCGCCGGTTGCGATGCCCGCGCAGGTTCCCGCGACGACCGGCGTCGTCGGCGTGCGGCCGGTGTAGATCGTCTCGACCAGACGAAGCCGCACTGGCTGCTCGCGAGTGGCGCCGGCCGTGTCGGCCGCGCGCACCGCGTAACCGTCCATCATCGACCGCGCGAATGGCGGCACGTCGTGGCTGGCAACCAGGTCTCGCGCCAGCACTCGCTGGTCTGCTGATTCGATCGCCACGCGCTCGACGCGCATCACCGGCTCGCCGTGGACGCTGAGCATCGCGCGCGCTTCTTCGACGCTGGCGAGTTGGCGGCCGGGGCGATACGGCATCAGCGGCGCGCCTCGCGCACGAGGTGCCCGAGTTCCGGCAGCACGAGTTCCTCGAGGGCCAGCCGCACCGCGTGCTGCGAACCCGGCAGGACGATGACGACCATCTGACCCACCAGGCCAGCCGTCGCTCGCGACAGCATCGCCGCGGCGCCTATCTGCTGGTAGCTGAGCGACCGGAACAGCTCGCCGAAACCCGGCAGGCGCCTGGTGAGCAGTCCGTCCACCGCTTCAAACGTGCCATCACGAGCGGTGATGCCCGTGCCGCCCGTCGTGATGACGACATCGACGAGCGCGCCGGACGCCAGATGTTGGACCGCCGCGCGGACCTCGTCGGCCTCGTCGCCGAGCAGCGTGCGGCCCGCCACCCGGTGCCCGGCGGCTTCGAGCAGTTCGACGATGGCCCGCCCGCTCGAATCCGTCTCGAGCGTGCGCGTGTCGCTGACCGTGATGACATGCACGGACACCGATGCCGGAGCCTGCTGCCGGTGCTCGGTGACGGACATTCGGTCGATTGTAAGGTGCTTCCGGTTCTCCCTGAAGATGTAGCGCAGGCCTTCAGGCCTGCCGGAGATTGGCAGCGCCTGAAGCCCTGCGCCACATGACTTACCGCTGAGCTGTCGCCTTGACCTCGAAGCTCAGATCGGGGTCGAGACGGATGATCCGCCGCTCGATGTGCTGGGTAAAGTTGCCCGACCTGGTCATCATCTTCACGACGCCGTCCTCGCCAAGCGCCCTTGTGACGGGATGTCCTTTGCCGAGATCGGCGAAGTTGTCGATGCCGACCAAGGTGTGGTACTGCGTCGTCGAGCCGCCATACACCACCTGCGACACCGCGTAGAACTTGCCGCCGCCCTTCTTGAGCGCGGCGAGCCACTCGCCTTTCACGAACGCCTCGAACTCCGACAGCTTGGTGGCCTGCACGTCGACCAGCGTGAGAATCGCCATTTTCGGTGGTGCCGATCCGTCGGCCACGTAGCCCAGATCCGGTCGCGTGCGAATGGCGTAAACCCGCTGCGCGCTGATCATCGGCCCGACCTTGGCCAGATAGGCGGCGTAGCCAGCCTCGCCGAGTGCCTTGCGGACGGGCGAGGGCGAGTCGGTACTGGTCGAAGCCCTTGATCTCGGTGACGTGGGCGACTTCGAACGGGTCGCCGAAGACGGCCGTGCGCCACGACTCGCGCCACGTCTGTCCGCCCTTTTGCAGCGCGGGGATCACATCGCTCTTCTGGTAGTCGATGTACGCCTGCATCATGCCGGGCTTGATTGTCACAACGCTCAGCGACAGCAGCCGTGAGGCCGCCGGCGCCATCTGGGCCGACAGAGGGAGTGCCGCAAGCGCGGCGAGACACAGGAATCCGAGCACGAGCCGAAACGCCGAGGGAGCGATGGGACATGACTGTCGTCTCCTCTGAAAGGACGCGGGGCTTGCAACTGTCACCCGTTGGCAACGAGCCAACAGCAGAGCTTAGTCCCTGGGGAGAGTGGAGCAAGTCGTGACCCGGGCGGGTCACCACTTTGCGGTTTCAGAACCTGAACGTCCAGCCGGCTGGATCTGGCTGGAAGTGCCTTTGTGTCAACCCTCCGCTGTCGAGCCTATGGCGTCTGGACGGCCGGTTCGGGCATCCGTTCGAGCCCGACGAGCTTCCAGCCGCTGGCGAGTTTCCTGAAGTAGGCCTGGATCGGTTTCGCCCATGACGGCTGATCGGCGCTGGCGGCGTGAAGGTCCACTCTGATGAACGTCCCCTGGATGAGGGGCAGTTCCGGCGGTGCCTGCATTTTCATGTTCGCGGCTCGCCGTTTCGGCGAACCGTCGCGACGCGCCAGTGGCGTTGTCGAACACGTGCCACACGGCCGTGTACGACTCTGGCGCTGCCGCCAGGCCGAACTGGACCGCGGCATTGCCGAACGTCAACGTGCCCGTGCCATCCAGCGCCGGATCGACGATCGGGTTGATGCCGGCCAGATACGCGCGGCCGATCTTGTCGCGGCGCTTGATCAGCACGTCGCCGAGGTACTGTTCGGCGGCCGGATCGCCGAACTCACCGGTCTTGACGACCGCCCGAATCATGTCGTCGCTGAAAGCCATCACCCGCCGCGCGGCCCAGAACGCGTCGTCGGCCCGCATTTCCAGGTAGGCGGCCGTCGGCGTGTGGGGCTTCCATGTCGTGGGATCGAACGTGTCGCCCTCGAAGCGCCCGATCGCGGGGTATCGGTGTAATCCGCCTTCTGCCACGGGCTCAGGCCAAAGCCGAACGTGAACAGCCGCTTGCGCGTCGCACCGCCCTCGTAGAAGTACTCGTAGCCTTCGTCCCAGTCGTGCGGGCCGTTGGCGCCGATGCCGAAGGTCGAGCCGACGTCCTGCAGATAGTGCTTCACGATGCCTCGGCCGTTTTCGGTCACGAGCGCATCGAGCGTGTTGCCGGCCTTCATGTCCGTCAGATTCGTCCACGCGCCGAACACGCGCAGCGCGCGCAGCTCGCGCCGATGCTCGTGCGGGACGATGTCGTTGGGGTCGTCGGGACGTGTGCCCTCGTAGCGGAAGCCGCCGAGGATCTTGCCCGGCAGCAGACGCGCCGCGGCGGCGCGATACGTGCCGTCCGGGTTCCGTGCCGCGCGTTCCAGCACCTCGTCCAGATCGCGACGGGTGAGGGGCGTGCGTTCACCCGAGGGCCGCCGGGTCGTGGCCGCCGGGTCGATTTCGATGTGCCTGCGGGTCGACCGAGGTGAGGAACGTCTCCACCTGGTTGTAGCCCAGTGCCCAGAAGATCCGGTTGGCGATCGCCAGCGCGCCGGTGGCGCCCTCGGGGTTCGATGGCGGATCGAACGAGAGGAACCACGTCTCGCCGTTGGCGCTTCGCGCGGTGAACCCGGGAGCAAACCCCGATGACTTCTCCCGGATGACGGTCCAGCGCTCTGCGGCAGGCGGCGGGCCCAGGTTGGTGCCGCGCAGCAGTTCCTCGACCGACAACTTCTGTGCGCCGATGCGGTTGGTGAACCAGCTGGAGTCCGGCACCTCGTCGATGGTGTTGATGTTGCCGGCGCGGGTGTTCGACGGCTTGCGCCTGGAGGTTGCAAACAGCTGGTACGACAGGTCGTACAGCAGGCCGATGTCCCACGGCGCCACGCCGGAAGCGTCCCTGGGATCGGGCTCGCGGCTGATGGGGTCGTCGTCGTAGAACCGCGGCGACTGCGTGCCGACGGCGGCGACCGCCAGAGCGCAGACCAGGGCGCCAATGGCCGACGACAAGCGCATGGTCGCGCGCGTCAAAACGAGGCCTTTGACGAGAACACCAGCGCGAGCCCTTCGTTGCTCTTCGCGAACTCGATTCGCAGTGGTGTGGAAATCGGGCCATGCAGCCGGAAGCCCAGGCCGTAATCCTTCTTCATATCGTGGAAGTCGTTGAGGTCGCCGGCGCGGGCGGTGACCTTGCCGGCGTCGACAAACACCGCCATGTCGAGGAACCGGTTGGCCAGCACGCGCCATTCCGCCTGCCACATCACGCTGTTGCGATCGCGGAACCGCCAGCTCGCGAACCCGCGCATCGACGATCCGCCGCCAAGGGCGGGCAGCATGAAGAACGGAATCACTTCGTCATCGCCGATATGGGTGGTCTCGACGCGCGCGCGCAACGAGAGCACCCAGGCATCGCGGAGCACCGGGATATGGTGGATCGCCTCGTACTCCATCTTCGTGAAGCTGTAGGTGTCGTCGGTGTCGACGAACCGGTGCGCGGTGACGCCGTAGAACCCGCCTCGCCGTGCGTAGTCCGGGGCGATGCGCGAGTCGACCCCGGCGGTGCCCTGCACGTGGACGTAGGTCGGCGAGGCGCCAAGGCCTGGAAGCGTCTCGGGCGTGTAGACCTCGTCAACCGAGGGTGCGGACCCGCCGCCGCCTTCCTGCGTCCACTCCGAGAGCTCCAGTCCACCCCGCAGCAGGAACAGGCGCCGCGTCGGCCAGAAGTCGAGCGTGGCCGAGGCGTACGGCTGCGTGAACGAGTAGTTGGCGCGGGCCTCGTCCGAGGTGGGTCCCGTGCCGATCCCGTAGAAGCCCACCGAGGTGGCCTCGCGCCACCCGCCGATAACCGACAACACGCCCCGCCTGTCGAACAGGCGCGGCGCCCGGAACTCGGCCTCGATTCGCTTGTACCCCGAGAAGGTGATGCTGCCCCGCACGTCGATGGTGTTGTAGGGACTGACAAAGCGCCTGTAGCCCGCGCCGAGCGTGAAGCCGCCGCCGGCGTAGGCGCTCTCGAAGAACGGGTGCCAGTGCAACCCCCCGCTGATGAGGATGTCTTCGGCTTTGTCGATGGCGGCCTCGACCTTATTGGGTTCGTACGGCTTGACCACGGCTGACTTCTCGGCCTTGGCCTGCTCGATCGCCGCCGTACGGCTCGTCGTCGCCAGGTCCTGCGCCGCCAGCCGAGGCGTCAGGACCGCAGGGGCCAGGCACACCGCCACCGCGAGTGCGCGATGGCGGCATGAACTCAGGATGCGCATATGAAAGTATCGCCCGCCCGGCGTGCTCTACTTCTTCGCCGGGTCCTCGATCGAAACCAGTGCCGCGGCCGTCCACGTGATGTCGACCTTGTCGCCGACCTTGACCTTGGACAGCATGGCCTTGTCCTCGACCCGGGAGCTGTACGACCACCCGTTAGGTCCCGTGAACGTGATCGAGGGCGCCTTCGCGTCGAGCTTGGTGATGGTCGCGGTGATGGTGCGCTGCCCGGCGACCGTGGCCGCGGGCCTTTCGCCCGTTCCTCTGGTGGTGCCGATCGTGCCTGTGTCGACGTCCTTCTCGCCCGGCGCCTTCAGGCGGATGACGATGTTCTCGTAGTACCGCGCCGTGACCTTGTCGCCGACCTTGAGCTCGTTGAACCGCTTCATCTCCGGGGCCGCCGTCACCACGGTGTAGGTGCCGTCGGGTTCCTTCAGCGTCACCGCACGCGTCGCCTGGTCGATGGCTTCTATCGTCGCGGTGACAACCTCTGCTTCTCCCGTGAGCGTCTTACTGACCTGCGCGGCCGCTGGCAAGCTCATCAATAACACGCAGGTGACCCCTGCAAAGACAATCGACTCTCTCATTTGGTCTCTCCTTGGGTGGTTCATTGGCTCACTGGCCGATGGCCGGAACTATCCGGCTCGCAGTTGGCCAGATAGCTTACCTTGCCAGCGGGATCTCGGCCGCCAGACGCAGGTCCACCGCCTTGTTCAGCGCCATCTCCACCTGATACCAGCGGGCGGCCTTTGCCGCGGGCAGCACGCCGCGGATCTGTCCAAGCGCGCGCTTGACGAGTGCGAGGCGCTTTTCCTCGAGGGCCAGCGCACGGTCCGTCAGCTCGCTTGCCTTTGCGGGCGTGAGCGTCGCGTAGTTGGCCGCGTAGTCCTTGATGGCGGCGATACCGCTCCTCGCCGATCTTCGTGAGTTCCCCCTCGTACTGCTTGTAGACCGGCCAGAAGGCCGCCGACTCCGACGCGCTCAGCTCGAGTGCCGCGCCGATCACCTGCGACTTCTGGTTCTGTACGTCCGACCGCACGAGCTTCACGTACTCGTCGAGATTGGCGGGCGGCGCCTGTGGCGCCGGTGTCGCCTGCTGCGCCTGCGCGCTACCCGAGCACGCCACCGCGAGCGCGGCGACAGCGACTGCCAGGCGAATTGTCTGATACATGGGTGGTCTCCTGTTCGGCACGGCCTTCATCGTGAGTCGTCGATTCTGTCTCAAGCTGTCGATACAGCCAACTCATCCATAACAGAAACCTGCTACCTGCCGTACGCGACCCAGCGGTAATACGGATTGCTCGCGTCGCGGGCCAGGACTGCCTGCAGGGCGCTGGTGGCTGCTTCCCGCTCGCCCGCGAGCGCGTGAAGCGCGGAACGGTAAAACCCGAAGAGCTCCTCCCGCTCCGCCTCGATGCCTGTCCGCAGCGGATCGGCGTCGGGCAGCGGGCACGCTCGGTTGACAGCGCGAGCAGCCGCGGGAGGACTCTCTGGAACTCGCCCCGCCGCACCCACGGCGCATGTTCGATGCGAGGGCGATCGTCGGTCACTGGCAAGGCGTCGCCGGCGAAGCGCTCGAGCCCGGCGCGACCGGTCAACCACGTAGCCAGCAGCGCCTCCGGCGACTCGATGCCGACCTCTCCGAGCGCGGAGCGGATCGTCGGCTGGGCGAACCGTGCCGCGATCCGCGCGCCATCCAGCTCGATGGGATCTGCCGAGCCAATCAACAGCACCTCGTGCAGCTCCGTGCTCCAGGCGGTGGCGTGCGGGAACACGTCGAGGAAGCTGCGCACGAGCGAGCGCGAGTCCTCGTCGTTCTGCGTCGGCAGCGGCCACCACTGCGCCATCAGCCCGTTGGGCTGCAGCCGGGCCTTGCACAGCTCGTAGAAGTCGCTGGAGTAGAGGTTCACGACGCCGGCGGCCGACGGCGGCGGCGGCTCGAGGGTGATGAGGTCGTAGCGTTGCGACCGGCGCTGCAATTCCTGCCTGCCGTCACCGATGCGGATGTCGAGCCGGGGGTCGGTTGCCGCGCCCAGGTTGCCCGAGAACAGGCCGCCTGCACGCACGACCGACGGGA
This sequence comes from Vicinamibacteria bacterium, assembly GCA_963818215.1. Lineage (GTDB taxonomy): Bacteria > Acidobacteriota > Vicinamibacteria > Vicinamibacterales > JAENWD01 > JAENWD01. The sequence continues at coordinate 446,602 of CAWFRL010000021.1, forward strand.
GCAGCTCCGCGACGACCCGTGTCTGCAGTCCCGGATCGGCCAGCAGGGCGCCTGCGGTGATGCCGGTGCCGTAGCCGACGACCAGCGCCGCTTGCGGCTGGCCACGGTGAATCACGAGCGGCAGCAGCGACTGCAGCCGCATGTAGCGCTGGGACGTCAGGGCGTCCCCCGAGTTGGAGACGCCCTGGATGTAGAGCCGCCGGAAGCTCCCGACGGTCGCTCGCTGCTCGAGCACGGTCACGGTGCCGCCGGTGTCTTCCGCGTAGAAGACGATCGTGCCGCCGCGTGCGTCGGCCAGCAGCCTGGCCAGCTTGTCGTGCGGCGTCAGCGTCACGATCGCGATGGCCATGAGCGCAGCGGCGAACGCGCTCATGGGCGCTGCGACCGCCTCGCCGCATCGCCACCGCTCCGAGCAACGCTCCGGCGATGGCCAGGCAGCCGAGCGCGCGCACGAGGCCGAGCCATGGCACCAGCACGAATCCGGTGAGCAGGGTGCCCGCGATCCCGCCGGCGGTGTTCCACGCGAGGATGGCGCCGATGTCGCGTCCGACGCGAGGCGCGCTGGCGATCACCCTGGCGGCGGCCGGCAACGCCGCGCCAAGCAGCGTCGTGGGCACGAGCAGCACGACGACGGCAACCACCGCGAAGCGCGCGGCCATCTCGATGGTCTCGCGTCCCGTGGCGCGCATCGCCCACATCCCTGCAGCCGTTTGCGCATCTGGCAGCCAGGGACCCAGCAGCGCGACGATGGCGACGGCGCTCAGGCCGGCGCCGGCCAGCAGCACGCCGAGCAGACGCCACGGATCGCGATCGCGCAGGCCGAGTCGCGAGAACAGGCAGCTGCCCAGCGCGAGGCCGGAGAGGTATGTCGCGAGCATCACCGCAAAGGCGTAGCTGCGCGTGCTCATGAACTGCACCAGCAGCTCGGACCAGACGACCTCGTAGCCCAGCGCGACGCCACCGGCGATTGCGTAGATGCGCGAGGGCGAGGCGTGCGTTCCGCGGACCGGCGGCAGCTGGCATCTGCGGTGGCGGCTGCGACGGCTGCGTGCGCGAATGAACGCGCCGATCGAGCACCATCGCCGCTGCCGCGACGGCGATGCCGAGCGCCGCGGCGAAATAGCCCGTGCCCTCGATGCCGAAGGCGGGCACCAGAACAAACGGCGTCGCCAGCGTGCCGACGACCGCGCCGGCGGTGTTGGCGGCATAGAGGACCCCGTGGCAGGCGCGACGGCGCCGGCGTCTGGATGCAGCGAGCGCAGCAGGACAGGCAACGTGCCGCCCATCAAGAACGGCCGGCACGACCGACCAGACCGAATGGAAGCGCCCACGCGAGCGGGCCAGCAGCCTCCTGCAGTGCGACAAAGAGCGCCGCAGAGCGGGCAAGCGCCAGCGTGGAGAGAACGCCGAGCACCGCGACGCCTGCCTCGAGCCACGCGTACAGCCTCACGGGGCGCACGACGCGATCGGCGAGCCGGCCCAGCGACGCGCTTCCCAGCGCGAGCCCGGCGAAGAAGGCGCTGAGCGCGATCGAGACGGCGTGTACTTCGACGCCCACGACGCGCCCGAGCTGCCGCACCCAGAGCGTCTCGTACACCAGCGCGACGGCGCCGGACATGAAGAGCAGCGTCGCGATGGGGAGGGCCTGTGGTCGCGCCAGCGGGCGCGGAGGCCGGCGGCGCCGGCGCGTGTCCGGAGCTTCTGCCGTCGTGCGCGTCGCGACATGGGCGACGGTCAGTCTAGCAATGTGGAGAGGCGAAAAAAGAGGGGGCGGCGGAGGAACCTCTCCGCCGCCCCAACGGAAGTGTGACGTGTCGTCTTCTACTGCGGCGGACTGTTCAGCTTCTCCATCACGCGAGTGAGGTTGAAGCTCCCAGGCTTCGAGCGAACAGGAAATTCCTTGAAGCTCTGCATCCACCGGGCGACGTACACCGTGGCGGGACCCAGCAGAAAGGCACGATCGAGCCGCCAGCGTTTGTACTCGGCGCCATCGAGGTCGCCGCGCTCGAACGGATCGCCGCGCAGCGTGAACAGTTTTGGAAAACGTAGCTCGACCAGCGGGTCCTGCCAGACGTCGAGCCCCTCGGCGCGTTGCTCGAGGAAGACCATCTTCCACTGCTCGAAGCGCAGACCGGCGGGAGCACCGTCGTCGGTCCAGTAGATGAAGTCCTTTCGCGGCCACTCCTTCGCCTCGCCTTTGAAGTAGGGCAGCAGGTTGTACCCATCGAGGTGAACCTTATAGGTCACCCCGCCTGCCGACAGGCCCTTGAGAGCCGATTCCTTCACGTCGGGCTGGCCGGCGGCAGCCAGCAGCGTCGGCAGCCAGTCCTCGTGCGAGATGATCTCGTTGATCTCGGTGCCCGGCTTGATGACGCCGGGCCAGCGCACGGCCAGCGGCACGCGATAGCCGCCCTCCCAGTTCGTGTTCTTCTCGCCGCGGAACGGCGTCGCTCCGCCGTCGGGCCAGCTCATTACTTCGGCGCCGTTGTCGGTCGTCCAGATCACGATCGTGTTCTCGGCGATCTTGAGGTCGTCGAGTTTCTTCAGCATCTGGCCGATGTGGCCGTCGTGCTCGACCATGCCATCGGGATAGATTCCCAGGCCCGTCTTGCCCTGCGACTCGGGCTTGAGGTGAGTGAAGATGTGCATGCGGGTCGTGTTGAACCAGACGAACCAGGGCTTGCCCTCCTGATGGTTCTTGTCGATGAACTTGTTCGTCATCGGCGAGCACTTCTTCGTCCACCGTCTCCATCCGCTTTCTCGTCAGCGGGCCGGTGTCCTCGCAGCGCTGCTTGCCCCACTTGCCGAAGCGTGCGTCGTCTGGGAGAGTGCTGTCGCTGTCGGTCGCGTAGCAATGGAATACGCCCCGGGGGCCGAACCTCGTCCTTGAACTCCGGGCTCTTCGGGTAGTCAGGGTTCTCGGGCTCTTCTTCGGCATTCAGGTGGTAGAAGTTGCCGAAGAACTCGTCGAAGCCGTGGACCGTCGGGAGGAAGTCGTTGCGGTCGCCCAGGTGGTTCTTGCCGAACTGGCCGGTGGCGTACCCCTGCGCCTTGAGAAGGTCGCGATTGTGGGGTCCGCTGCGTGAAGGCCCTCGGGAGCCGCGGGCAGGCCGACCTTGAGCAGGCCGGTGCGGATCGGCGACTGGCCGGTGATGAACGCCGCGCGCCCGGCGGTGCAGCTCTGCTGGGCGTAGGCGTCGGTGAAGAGCGCGCCTTCCTTTGCGATGCGGTCGATGTTGGGCGTGCGGTACCCCATCATCCCGCGGTTGTAGGCGCTGACGTTCCAGTAGCCGATGTCGTCGCCGAACATCACGAGGATGTTCGGTTTCTTCGCTTGCGTCTGCGCCGCAAGCGGCGGCGCTGCGATGCTCAATCCAACTAGCGCCGCAATCGGCGCCAGCCTCCGGTAGTTCACCTGATGTTCCCTAAGTGTTGCTCCTGTACGTGGTAACCGCTCGACAGTCTCGACAGACAGGCTGGGATAATATCCGACGCAGCCCACTCTTCTGGTCGAGCTGGCGCCATCGCTTGTCACATGCCGGTTCACCGCGCGCCTCCGCGCTCCAATCCGCCGTCGTCGTCGCGTGCCCTGACGCTCGGCCTTCTGCTCGCGCTCGTCGTCGGCTGCGGTCGTGAACCCGCCGCTCCGCAGGCGACGGCGCAGCCCGCGACTCCATCGACGCATGTCGGGCAGCGCGTGTGCGCCGAGTGTCATGAGAGGGAAAGCGCGCTGTGGATGAATTCCGATCACCAGCGCGCGATGGAGCCGGCCGACCGGGCGGTCGGCGACTTCAAGAACGCGTCGTTGCTCTACAACGGCATCAGGTCGACCTTCACGACCAACGGCAATCGGCTGATGGCGCGCACCGACGGACCCGGCGGCCAGATGCGCGACTACCAGGTCGCCTACACCTTCGGGATCACGCCATTACAGCAATATCTCGTCGCGTTCCCCGGTGGCCGCTACCAGGCGTTGAACGTGGCCTGGGATACGCGGCCGAAAGCTGCCGGGGGACAACGCTGGTTCCACCTGTACCCCGGCGAGAAGGTGGATCACCGCGACGTGCTGCACTGGACCGGCCCCGCGCAGAACTGGAATTTCATGTGCGCCGACTGCCACTCGACGAACCTGCAGAAGCGGTACGACGCGGCCTCCGATCGCTACGACACGACATGGTCCGAGATCAACGTGTCGTGCGAGGCGTGCCACGGGCCCGGGTCGCGACACGTGGAGTGGGCACGCAAGCCCGCCGGCGCTCGGAGAGCCGACGCCGCGCTGAAGGGCCTCGTCTTCTCGATGAAGGACACGTCGGGGGGGCACTGGATGCTGCCGGCCGGCGCGTCCATCGCCGAGCGAACCGCGCCGCTTTCGTCGCGGCTCGAGGTCGAGACGTGCGCCCGCTGCCATGCGAGGGCCGCGCGTGTGTGGCAGACGTACGAGCACGGACGGCCGCTGGCCGACACGCACCGCGTCGCGCTGCTCGATGAAGGCCTGTACGAAGCCGACGGCCAGATCCGCGATGAGGTCTACGAGTACGGGTCGTTCCTGCAGAGCAAGATGTACATGGCCGGCGTCACGTGTTCGAATTGCCACGACCCGCACAGCGACGCGCTGCGGCTTCCGGGCAACGCGCTCTGCGCGCAATGTCACCTGCCGACCAAGTACGATCAGCCGTCGCATCATTTCCACGCGGCCGGCACCTCCGGCGCGCAGTGCGTGTCCTGTCACATGCCGGAGCGGCGGTACATGGTCGTCGACGACCGGCGCGATCATTCGTTCCGGATCCCGCGGCCCGACGAGTCGGTGCGCCTTGGCACTCCGAATACCTGCACGTCGTGCCACACGAAGCGCTCGAACGCGTGGGCGGCCGCCGCGGTGGCGAAGTGGTACGGACCTGCCGCCGCGGCGCGGCCGTCGTTTGCGGCTGCGTTTCACGCAGGGCGCATGCAGCAACCGGAAGGAGCGTCGCAGCTCTCCTCGCTCGTTGCCGATCGCGCGCAACCGCCCATCGTCCGCGCGACCGCGCTGACCCTCCTGAGCCGCTACGCGGGCGCCGATACCATCGGCGCCATCGACAGCGCCGCGCAGGATCCGGATCCGCTCGTGCGGCGCGCCGCCGCCGAGAGCTTGAACGCGATCGGCGATGGGGTTGCGCGCGCGCGGATTGGCGGCCGCCTGCTGGCCGACCCGGTGCGCGTGGTCCGCGTCGAGGCGATTTCGGCGCTCGTCGGCGTGCCGAAGACGTATTTCGCCGCCGCCGACCAGGCGGCGTTCGACAAGGCCGTCACGGAGTTTCGCGAGGTGCAACGCGGCAACGCCGATCGCGCCGAGGCCCTCGTGAATCTCGGCACGTTCGAAGCGCAGCTCGGCCGAATGCCGGAGGCCGAGGCCGCCGTGCGTACGGCGATTGCCCGCCAGCCCCAGTTCGTGCCCGGGTACGTGACCCTGGCCGAGATCCTCCGCACGGGCGGCCGGGAGGCGGAAGCCGAGCGCGTGCTTCGTGACGCCATCGCGGCGGTGCCGACCGCAGCCGGCGCGTACAACGCGCTCGGGCTTTCGCTGGCGCGCCAGCGCCGGATGCCCGAGGCGCTCGACGCGTTGGCACGCGCCGCCGCCCTGGAGCCAGGCGAGCCGCGCTTCGCGTACGTGCTGGCCGTGGCGCAGTACGACACGGGCGCGAAGGCGACAAGCATCTCGACGCTCGAGCGTGCGCATCAGCGTCACCCGGCCGATCTCGACATCCTCCGCGCCTTGATTTCGTACGCGCTCGAGGCCCGCGACCTCGCGCGGGCGCGGCGATGGGCGCTCGAGCTGGCCGCCGCCGCTCCCGGCGATCCGCTCATTGCTCAGCTTCGTCAGCAGCGCGTCCTCGACTAACATGCCGTTGTTCTGGAGGACATCAATGATCGCTGCCCGCGCTCTGTCACGCCTCGCGCTGATCGTTTGCGCCACTGCAGTTGCGACGGGCGGCTGCTCCCGCGAGCCCAGCACACCTGAAGCCAAACGGCAGCGAGGAGATGAGATCGTCCGCGCGATGAGCGATCGCCTGGCACAGGCGACGACGTTCACGGTCGAAACCACCGATTCCCGCGAACGCAGCCGCGGCGGCCGGAAGGTCGCTCGTGCGGACCACGCGACAGTTCACGGTGCGTCGACCCGATCGCATCGCGGTGCGGATGACCGGCGATACCGACCTCAGTGGCTGGTATGACGGTCAGAAGCTCACGCTCGTTTCGGACTCTCACAAGGTCTGGGTCCGGGTCAGGGCCGAGGCGAACATCGACGCGACCCTCGATCGGTTGGCCGAGCGTCTGGCCATGCCGATGCCGGTAGCCGACTTCATGTACAGCTCGCCCTACGATGCGCTCATCGGCACCGCATCCACGGGCGGCTACGTGGGGCGCGAGACCCTGGACGGCGTGGCCACCATCCACGTCGCCTACCAGCATCCCAGCGTGGACTGGGACCTCTGGCTGAACGAACAAGGCGATCCGCTGCCGAAGAAGTACCGCGTCACCGACAAGACCCTCACGCCGCCGCGCACGGTGGAGGTCGTCTTCAACAAATGGCAATTGGGCGCCGCGGTGGCCGACGCGTCGTTTGCGCCGGTGGTGCCAGCCGGCTACGAGCGCATACCGCTTGCGGTCCAGGCCGAGGAGCCTGCCCCCGCTGCGGCCCCAGCCACGCCGTAACCGTCCTTGGCCGCCAGGCACACGAAAGGCACGACATGAATTCGATCTCGAAGACCAACAACAGCGTGGCAGCCGCGCTGATTGGCGCGCTCGTCCTGCACGGCGCGGCCGATCGTGCTGGCGCAGGCCCGCACCGCACGCCGCGGGGGCTCCGTGAAGACCGAGGAAGGCGGCGCGGCCGCCGGGCGCCGCGGGTGCCGCCGTGAAGACCGATGAGGGCGCCGCGGCCGTCGAGACGTCACGGCGCCGCGGTGAAGACCGAAGAAGGCGTGAAGACGGTGTCGCGCCACGGCGGCAGTATCGACGGTGAGGAGGCCAACGTCGCGGTCGGTCGCCGTGGGGCAGTTGTCGTCGGCGAGGAAGGCGCGGCGGCCGTCGGCCGCGGCGGCTATCGCGGCGGCGCCGTCGTCTACGAGGACAACGACGCGTGGAAGACGGCGGCCGGCGTGGCGGCCGGGGTCGCCGCGGGTATCGCCATCGGGACGATGCTGCGGAAGCCTCCGGCGCAGGCCACGCCTGTCGTCGTCAGCGACACGACCTATCACTACGACAACGGAACGTACTACTCGAAGGTGATGAGCGGCGGCGAGGTCGTCTACCAGGTCGTGGAGCCGCCTCCAGGTGCGATCATCGCGACGCTGCCGGCCGGCTGCACGCCGACAAACGTGGGTGGGGTTGCGTATTCCAAGTGCGGGACGACGCACTATCAGAAGGTGTCCGCGGGGTACCAGGTCGTGGTGCCGAAGTGAAACCGGAGACCGTCGAGCGCTGCTGGGCCACGGTGCCCGCGGCGCTCCTGGTGCTGGTGGGTATCGGGCAGCTCGGGCTCGCCCACACGGTGGGACTCAGTTCGTGGAAAGGCGGGGGCTTCGGGATGTTCGCCAGCCTCGACGCGCGCCCGTTCCGCTACGTGCGCATCTTCGTCGAGGCGCCGGAACGATCGGAAGAGCTGACCGTCCCGCCCTCGCTCGAGGCGCTTGCCGCTTCGGCGGAGAACCTGCCCGACGATCATCAGCTCGAGCAGCTCGCGCAGGGGGTCGTGGCCCGGGAACGACGCAAGCAGCGCCCGATCGTCGACGGGCGCCTGGAAGTGTGGCGGGTGGAGTTTGCGCCCGGGTCGCTGGCGCCGCGCGATCGCCTGGTGCGCACCTACACCTTCCATGCGGCCCCGTAGCTGGCTCGTACCCGGCGGGCCCACCGAACCCATCGACATCGCCCTCAGGCTCACACTCATCGTGCTGCTCCTGCGGCCGATGGGGCCGTGGTTCGTCGGCGCCTTCGTGCTCCTGCTTGCGCTCGTCGGGCTCCTGGGCGCCGGCCTGCGTGCGCCGGCGACCTGGCTCGCGCTGGCAGCCCTGATTGCGACACGCCTCGTCGTCGACTGGCCGCTGCCGGACAACCACGTGTATCTGCTGGCCTACTGGTGTCTGGGCATCGGGATCGGCCTCCGGCTCACCGAGCCGTCGCGGGCGATCGCGCAAACGGGACGTCAGCTGCTGGCCCTTGCATTTGTGTTTGCGGTGTTGTGGAAGGCCGTGCTGTCGCCGGACTATCGCGACGGTCGATTCTTTGCCGTGACGCTGCTGACCGACGAGCGCTTCGTCGATTCGGTGCAGCTGCTTGCGGGATTGAGCGAAGCGCAACTCGACGAAAGCCGCGAGTACCTGAAGCCGTTGCCGGAGGGCGCTGAGCTGTTGCACCCGCCGCAGCTTCACGCCACACCTCGCTTCCAGAGGCTCGTTCAGGCGACGACGTGGGGCGGACTGGCGCTCGAGTCGGTCGTCGCCATACTCTGGCTGGCGCCGATCCGCGGCCGCGCGCTCCTGCTGGCGCGGCACGGCGCGATACTGCTGTTCTGCCTGGCGACTTACGCGGTTGCGCCCGTGGCGGGGTTCGGCTGGCTGCTGCTCATCATGGGGCTGGCCAACTCAGCAGTGGATCAGCGCGCGCTGCGGGCCGCCTACGTAGCCACCTTTTGCGTCGTGTTGCTCTACGCCGAGATCCCGTGGGCATCGCTCGCCGTGACCGGTCTGAAGCCATGAGATTGCGCGAACGCGATCCTGGCCGGGACGGTCGGTGGAACGGAACGGCCGGTCTGGAGTAATTTCAGGGCAGGAGCAAACGGTCGCAGGCATCTGGGCGTAATACCAAGAGGGAGATTTCATGCGGAAGACAACGTGGACGTTGATTGCGGGAATTGTCGCGGCCGGCGTGCTCTGGACGGCGACGCCGCAGGCGCAAACCAACCAGGAGAAGCTCGAGATCGAGGCGTTCGCGGTGAACATGAGCAACATCGCGACGGGCTCGAACGCCCAGGTGCAGATTACGGTCAACTGGTGGTCGACGGCTGAAGAGCGTGAACGCCTGATCACGACCGTGCTCGAAAAGGGCTCGGACGCGCTGCTGCGCGAGCTGCAGAAGACGCCTGTCAAGGGACGCTTCCGGATCCCGACCGCGCGGCAGCCCGATCCGCATCACCTGGCCCTCGGCCTCGACCTGCACTACGCATGGCAGACTGCCGCTCGACGACGGCGGGCGGCGCATCGTGATCGCCACCGATCGCTACATCGGATTCCAGGAAGCGCGTTCCCAGCCCCGCACCATCGACTACCCGATCACGCTGATGGAGATTCGCGTGGACAAGGATGGCAACGGCCAAGGGCAAGATGGCCGTGGCGACCAAGATCAGCTTCGACAAGAAGAAGAATCAGATCGAGATCGAGAACTACTCGAGCGAGCCGGTGAGGTTGCAGAACGTCAAAGTCAAGGTGAAGACCTAAGAGCGCGTGCTACGGCTTTGGAATCCGGAGCGTCGCGCTGATCATCGCGCTTCCGCTGGCGGCGTAGAGGAGCGCCAGCGGATGCAGCCACGCCGGCCCGATCCGGTAGGCGCCAAGCCAGAGTTGTCCTTCGATTCGGCCGAGCGCCAGCGCGACGGCCAGCAGCGCGACGATGAGGATGCTGGAGGGGATGGGTGTGCCCTCGAAGTACTTCACCTTGCCCGTGGCGCTGTCGGCGAGATCGGCGGCCGTGACGTTGAAGCGCGCCAGTCGGCTCACGCCGCACACGACGAAAAACGTCAGGCAGAGCATGTCCCAGCCGCCCCGCAGGCCCAGCGGTGTAACCGAACACGGCCGGAGCGACCCCGAACGAGATGACGTCAGCCAGCGAGTCGAGATCGGCGCCGATCCTCGACTGGCGGCGGGTGTGGAGCCGCGCGACGTAGCCGTCGAGCACGTCGCACACCAGCGCAAGCACCATCAGCAGGCAGGCCACCCACAGCAGCCGCGTATCGCCGGACGCAAGGTGCTCGAGGCACAGGAAGATCGCGATGGTGCCGCAGCTGGCGTTGCCGATCGTCAGCACATCTGCGGGCGTGTACGACCGCAGCATGGACATGTGGCGGCGGGCAGGCGGAGGCATGCCTTCAGCTTGACATACCGAAGCGCTCCTGCAACACGCAGGCGCTCAGCATCTGCATCAGGATCTGATCGGTCGTCGTCCTCGCCCCGTCGTCGAGCGTGGGCGAGCGTGGCCGGCGTGGCCGTGCAGGGTGTATGCGTTTTTCGCGCGGCGGCCGCCTGGCCGTATACTCGCGCCGCAAATGGCGTCGCGCCTGAGTCTGCTCGTCGCGCTGCTGCTTTCGGCAGCGCCTCAGCCCGGTGTCGATGGCAGGGCTACGGGGGCGGTGAGGTTCCCGCTGCGCGTGAGCGCGGACCATCGGCATCTGGAAGATCAGGCCGGCCGGCCGTTCATGGTCGTCGGCGACACCGCGTGGTCGCTCGTCGCCCAACTCTCCGCCGACGACATCGAGCGCTACCTCGACGATCGAGCCCGTCGCGGGTTCAACGCCGTCATCGTCAACCTGATCGAGCACAAGTTCGCGTCACGCGCGCCCGCGAATCGGCACGGCGATGCGGCCCTTCCTGTCGCCAGGCGCACATTCAAGCGGCCCAATCCCGCGGTATTCGATTTCGCCCACCGCGCGATAGCACACGCCGCGCGGCGCGGGGTGTCGGTGTGGCTGTGCCCGGCGTACCTGGGGTGGGGCGGCGGCGACGAGGGCTTCTTCAGGGAGATCAACGCGGCAGGCCCGGATGCGCTCAGGAGCTATGGCGAGTTTGTCGGCAAACGCTTCAGCGATCTGCCCAACCTCGTCTGGATGCCGGGCGGCGATTACGCGTTGCCGCCGTCCGAGCGTTGGGTGGCCGAGAGCTCGTGCGCGGTCTGCGCGATGGCGGGGCGAGGCAGCTGATGACGGCCCACGGGGGCCAGACCTCCGGCGGTCGAGACGTTCGGCGATCGGGAGTGGCTTGCCGTCGACACCGTCTACAGCTACTCTGAAAGATCTGCGGCCGCTGCCTGCTCGGCACCGCGCATCGAGCGGCAGCCGCCGCGGCCGTTTGTGCTGATCGAATCGACCTACGAAGGCGAGCACGACGCGAAGCCAGAGCGAATCCGCTGGCAGGCGTGGGCCGCGATGCTGTACGGCGCGGCCGGGCAGTTCTTCGGCAACAACCCGATGTGGCACTTCGACGGGCCGACGCTGTTTCCCTACGCCGGAGACTGGCGCCAGGCGCTCGACAGCATCGGCTCGCGCGACATGAGCCGGCTGGGCGCCTTCTTCTCGAGTCGCACATGGTGGGACCTCATGCCGGCGCGCGACGATTTGACCAGCGCGCCAGGCGCCAGCGCAGCGCGCTCGGCGGATGGCCGCCTGGCCGTTGTCTATGTGCCCGCCAGCGGCGACGGACCGACCGGGCTGACCGTGAACCTGCACGCGCTTGCCCCGACGCTGCGGGCGCAGTGGTTCAACCCCGCGCGTGACGAGCCGCCGCGAGACGAGGGCTCAGTGTCGACAAACCGCGATTGTCAGCGCCTTCAGACGCCCGGTGACAACGGCGCCGGGGTAAACGACTGGGTGCTGGTGCTGGAGGCGCGCTGAGGAATAGGGAAGGCAGGTCTTTCGTGGCAGGTGTGCTGAATTGAGCATTTCCGCTTGACATCCTCGTCATCTTCATCCCGCTCGCCTTTGCCATCAAAGGACTGATAATGGGCGCGGGTTGGGCGTTGAACGCGCTGCGGTAAGGGCTCGTCGTTCACCAGAGGTGAGGAAAACCATGGCTATCCTGGCGACGCGGAGTGCGGGCATGATCGTGCTGGCCATCTATCTCATTGTCATAGGACTGGCAGGTCTTGTGGCGCTCGCCGTGCCACTGCAAGTGACGGCAGTGCTGGCGCTTCTGGCCGGCGTCCTGATCTTGCTGGGGCGTTGACCCCCTACCGGAAGTTCTCGATCAGCATCAGGTCGCCACCTCGACGGACCAGCCCATGAAAAGGACGTCTTTCCGTCTGGTGACACAGCGAAGTTGACAGGTGCGGATCGGGCGGGAAGTGCTCGAGCGTCCCAAGCAGCCGATCCGTGCCGCTGACCATGTCGAGCGCGTGGAGTGACGGATTCGAGCCCGGCTCGCACGCTGCATAGAAGACCGCGCTTCCAGCGAGGGCAAAGGCCGCAGTTCTGACGCAGCCGACGAGTTGCCGGGGTGCACCACCTCCCCTGATGGGTGCTATCAGCAACGGCGAGTCGCCGTTTTTCGGCTGATAGAGCAGGCTGGCTCCGTCAGCGGACTCATAGGCGAGAAATCCGGTGCCGGTTCGCGTCAGTTGCTCGGCCGGTCCGCCGGTGGCGGGCACGCGCCAGATGTCCCGGCCGCCTTCCCGCGGCTCGGAGAAGTAGATCCACTGGCCGTCGCGCGACCATGTCGGCGCGGTTTGATCGCCCGTCGCCTTCGTGATCCGCCGTGGCGTGCCGCCTTCTGCGGGGATGGTCCACACGTGGACGTGGCCGTCGGGATCGTGAGCATCAAACGCGATCGTGCGGCCATCCGGCGACCAGTTGGGTGATCCCTGCCATATCCATCGATGTCGAGGGTGAGCTGACGCGCGCTCGGATGCCGTCGGCCGCGGCCACCCAGATCGCGACCTTGCCAGACCGGCGCGAGGAAAACGCAATACGGCGGCCGTCCGGCGAGAAGTGCGGATCGCCTTCGAGGGATGAGGACGCCGCGACCCGCTCGAGCTGGCTTTCCCGGCGCGAAGCGATAGAGATGCATGTCCCAGTCATATCGCGAAAACACGAGACGGTCTCGCGAGGCCGCCGTTGCCGGATGTTCCGCGTGGCCCTGCCTGCAAGTTCGACAGTCTCCGGTGGGCGCGTCCCGTCAATCCAGAGCCGCCAGAGGTCCACGGAACTCGGGCCTTGCTCCGACGAACAGGATCGACTTGCCATCACGACTCCACGCCATCCCGGCAGGGTCCACCGGCTGCGCGTCAATGTTCGCGCCGCACCGGCCGGAGCAAGAGTCGGCGTCGACGTCGACAACATGGCCACAGCGCAGTTGCCCGGCGTCAGCACGGCAGGATCAAGCCGGGCGTGTCGCACGACGCGTACGCCAGGCGGCGGCCGTCCGGGGAAAACACAGGAGAGAAATGAAACGCGGGAGGCTTCGGCCGCGTGATCGCGCGAGGCTCGGGCCGCCCTCCATCGGGGATCAGATAGAGGCCAGCAGGAATCGTCTGCGGCATCGCGGATCGCGGCCTGCGACAATATAGCGTCCGTCGGGCGACCAGGTGATCTGCAGGGCGATAAGCGAGTCGGATCGGTAGCGCCCACTGGAAAATCGCTCACCGTTGATCGGGCCCACCCAACGCCGAAATGACATGAATACGAGCGGCATTCCCGACCCGACGGAGGAAGGCGATGCGTCGCCCGTCGGGCGACCAGCTCGGCGCGTAGTCGTCGGCCGGATCGGTCGTCAGCCGCCGGACGTCGGTGGAGCCGACCAAGGTGACGTAGATGTCGGTGTTGTCGAACTTCTCGCCCGACCACGCGAAGGCGACCTGTTCGCCGTCGGGAGCAATGCAGGCCAATGCCTCTTTGCCGGCCAACCTCGTGAGCGGCACGACCCGGGGCGGCGGTCCATTGCCGGGCGGGTCTTCGGCAGGAGCAGCCACGTTGCCGCCACGACAACGAGCAGGAGGCTCAAAGCGATCGCCGTCCAACCTGCAACCAGCGCGGGACCGGCCGTCCAGGTAGCGCTGTCCGAGAACAGCCGACTGACGCGGGATGCTCGTACGCGCTTCCACCGGCGGGCCGTCGACAGGCCGATGAAGCGATAGCCCCGCCGCGGCAGCGGTCTGGATGAAGCGCGGCGACTCGGCCGAATCGCCCAGCGTGTCCCGCAGGCGGTTGATCACGGCGTTCAGGCCGTGCTCGAAGTCGACGAACGTGCCACCCGGCCAGAGCCGCTGGCGGAGCTGTTCACGCGTGACGACGTCGCCGGGCCGCTCCAGCAGCAGCGTCGAGGACCTGTAGCGGTTGCTCCTGAAGCCCGACGCGGACGCCAGCCTTCCGCAGCTCGCCTGACCGTAAATCCAGCTCGAAGACTCCGAACCGGACCAGCTCAGGTGGTGTTGAGGAGGGTGTTGCCATGGACCGGCTGTTGAAGGCGACGCTGACGAATTGATCGATGGCTCAGGCGAAGCTCTCGCGTCAATGGAAATTCTCCACGAGCATGATGTCACTGCTGCGATGATCCTCCTGGGTATACAGAATCCACTTCCCATCGGGAGACAACGCAATCCCAGACACAAACGGAACCGGCTTTCTATCCAGCGTGGCAACGTGGACTACCCGGCGCTCAGCAAAGCTCAGAAATTGCAGAGCGGGCTGAGGCCGACCTCGGTGTTCACGAAGTAGATGCCGGTCTCCACCAGAGCCCAGTAACCCCAAAAGCTAGCTTTGGGAAAATCCAGCACAGGTGCTTCTTCGCCGCCGTTCACCGCAACGCTCCACAGACCGTCGGTTCTTATGCCCTTCGCGTAGTACAGGGATTTGCCATCCTGCGACTCGAACGCGGCAAATCCGCCCCGCTTCGTAATCTGGACCGCCTGTCCGCCTGCGGCAGGCACTTTCCAGACCTCCGAACGTCCCGTGCGAGCGGACGCGAAGTAGATCCATTGTCCATCCCTCGACCAGCTCGGGACCACACCGTCGGGTATGTCGCTGGTGACGCGCCGCGATGGGCCTCCATCGACGTCGATGACGTGGATGCCCCACTGCCCATCGAACGCGATGCGGCGGCCATCCGGCGACCACCGCGGCGTTCCCGACGAGCCGCCAGACGAGTCAACTGAACCAGGTTGGAACCCGCCGTGTCGCACACCCAGATCTCAGAGCCCCCTGAACGGTCGGAAGCAAAGGCGATTCTCGTGCCATCGGGTGAGAATTGGGGGCCAGCCTCGACTCGCGTGGACGCAATCAACGTCGTCGCGGGGCGGCGTGGTTGTGTCGCCGTCCCTACCTCGATCTGCCAAATATTGATGTCCTGCGATCGTTGCTCATACGCGAGCCTGTTTCCCCGGCTCGAAATAGCCGGATTCGCCGCGTTCTCGCCACCGACGGACACCCGCACTGGGTTGCCGCCCGAAGCCGAGACTCTCCAGAGACTGCTACTCGATTCAGGAGCGCCGCCGCTGGAAGAAAACAGCAGCTCGCGCCCGTCGGCAGTCCAGGCCAGGCGTTCACAAAACTGCACCTGCTCGTGGGTCAAACGCTAGGCTCCCCTCCGATAATCGGGACGAGGTAGATACCCGCCGCGGGGCTGACCCGGTTGAAGGCCACAGTTCGACTGTCGGGAGAGATGACGGGAGCACAGTCACCAAAATCCCAAAGGCGGAGACGTCAGCTTCCGCTTTTCCAGACTGTCCATGGACACCAGGACGATGCTGGAGGGGCCCTGCGGCTGGCTTTCAGAAAGCGCCAGCGTTCTTCCGTCTGGAGACCAACTCGGTCCCGCCGCCCACTCATGCTCAGGGATGAACGATGCGATTTTGCGCTCGGGACCACCGAGCGCTGGGATCACGAAGATGCCGCTTCCCTCCTCGGAGGAGCGGACAAACGCAATGTGGCGTCCGTCCGACGACCAGACCGGCTTCTGGTCGGCAGCAGGATGGGTCGTCAAGCGAAGAGGGATACCCGCACCGACGACCTTGATATAGATATCCTGGTTGTCTCCGTTTCCACCATCCCAGGCAAATGCGATCTGGTTGCCATCGGGTGAAAAACTTGGGTAGCGTTCCTGGCCAGGAAGACTGGTGAGGGCGAGGCTCGCATCGACGCACTTGAGACTGGCTTGAGCCGAAACACGTAGAGCGAACGGCCGCGCCAATCGCCAGTGCCATCACGACAGCCGGCCACATCAAGCGACGACGTGCCTCCACGTCGGAAGCGGATGGGCGGCATAACCATCCTGTAGCCCCTTGTCGACGGGCGCAATGAACCGGTAGCCACGACGCGGGACCGTCTCGACAAACCGCGGCGTTTCGGCCGAATCGCCCAACGTGTCGCGCAGCCGGTTGATCACGGCGTTCAGGCCGTGGTCGAAATCGACGAACGTGCCACCCGGCCAGAGCCGTTGGCGCAGCTGTTCACGTGTGACGACGTCACCAGGTCGCTCCAGCAGCAGCGTGAGGACCTGTAGCGGTTGCTCCTGAAGCCCGAGGCGGACACCAGCCTTCCGCAGCTCGCCGGACCGTAAATCCAGCTCGAAGACTCCGAACCGGACCAGCTCAGGCGGCGTTGATGAGGGCTCTGCCATGGACTCTCTGCAGAAGGCTCTGAGGAAGTACCGGCGGATCCTACCCCAGTCCAATCTCGCCTGAGCACAACTCCTGAGAATTGGGGTCGCGCGCCTTGTGAGGATCCCAGCCAACCTCCTGTCGGATTGAGACTTGGCGCGCGAGATACGTCCGACCTGCGTGTGACGTCCAGGTCATTGAGGTAGCCGTCTCCAACCCCCAGCGTCAACGCACATCCGCCACTTCGGAGGTGCGTTCATGCAGGTACGACTCAATCACTGGCGCCTCGTCGCAGCCGTCATCGTCCTGAGCTTGCTGGCATCCTGGCCCGCCGTCGCCGACGACGCCGCCGCGTACGACGCAGTCATCGCACGCGCGCTGAAGCTACTGCCGAGACAGCCCGAAAAGGTCACCCTGGTGGACGCTCACGCGAGTCCCGGCTTGCTGTCCGGGAGGCATGTCGAGGCCTTCGTCACGCACGGCGAACGCGTCGTGTATCTCGTGAGACAGGGCGTCACGCTGCAGCAGGCGCTGAAGGGAGCCGGGGTGTTCGACTATGCCCTTGCTACGGTGATCTGGCATGAGATGGCTCACATCGACGGCGCCGACGAGACCAAGGTCCAGCTCGCAGAAGAGAAACTGTGGGAAGAGTTTGTACTCGCACGCCGGGTCGACAGCGCTTCTGGTCTGCGCTATCTCGCTCTCTTGAAGAAACGTCGCTGACGGCAGCGTCAGCTGTACAGATTCGCGGTCAGGAACTCGTTGCGGAACTTACCCTGGGGGTCATGCTGCGCCAGCAGCTGCTTGAACTCGTCAACTTCTCGTAGCGTCGTTGCAGTTGCGCCGGCGCCAGCGTGAACAGCTTGCCCCAGTGCGGCCTGACGCCAAACGGCGCCAGCTCGCGCTCGATCATCGGCAGCACCTTCCTGACCGACTCCCAGTCCTGCTTCCACGTGAAGTGAATGGCCAGGCTCGGTTGCCTGTAGCAGGGGCTCATCCACAGCTGGTCCGCATCGATCGTCCGCAACTCCGAGATCATCAGGTGCGGGCTCACGTGATCGCGCAGGCGCTCGACGGCAGCAATCGCGTCCACGGCGTTGCGACGAGGGACGAAATATTCCGACTGCAGCTCCTTGCCGCTGCTGGGCGTGAAGCCCATGCGGAAGTGGGGCAGTCGCTCGTACCAGGGGCCAGGCACCCCCATCTGCTCGGTGCAGTGCTCGGCGGAGAGCTCGACGATCGGATGGACATTGGCGGTGGCCATCGGCGCCCCGTAGAACTCGGGCGTCGCGGTGAGCGTCGCGCCCTTCTCGATGCGGCGCTTGATCCACACTTCGTCGATCCGGCCGTGTTGCCAGGCGGTGAACAGGCTCACGCTGTAACCGGCCGCGACGATGTCCTCGAAGTGATCTCTCACCTGCGCCATCGGCAGATTCAGGTACACGTCCTGGCGCATCGCGAAGGCGGGTTGCACGTCGAGCGTGACCTTGGTGACCACGCCCAGCGCGCCGAGATTGACGACGCTCGCCTGAAACGTCCCGCCGTCCTTCTCGCGGGACAGCGTCAGCACCTCGCCGTTGGCCGTGACGATCTCGAGTGCGGAAACCGCCGTCGCCAGGTTGCCGTTGCGTGACGCCAGACCCGTGCGTGGCGGTCGCGCATGCGCCGGCGATGGAGATGTGGGGCAGCGAGGCGAGGTTGTGCAGCGCGAAGCCCTGCCGATCGAGGTCGGGACACAACTGGCCGTAGCTCATGCCTGCTTCGACGGTCACCGTCCGGGCGGTCCGGATCCACCGCGACCACGCGCGCCATGTCCCGAACGGAGAGGAGATTGTGGGTGCTGTCGGCGATCCCGTTGAAGCAATGGCGCGTGCCGAGCACCCTGAGGCGGTCGTGCTGCTTGACGAACGCCCGGACGTCTTCGAGCGACGTCGCCCGGTGCAGGCGGTCCGTGCTGTATCGGTAGTTGCCGGCCCAGTTGGTGAGCGGGTCCTGGGTCGCGCCGGCCGGCGTGCGACCAAACATGTGTGCCATGGTTGACCCGCCGAGGATCGCCGCGCACCGCGCGATGAACTGCCGCTTGGCGCGGTTCATGATTGGTTCGCCCATGATACTCCCGCACCGCATCCCACTCTTCGGCGCCATCGGCGTCCTCGTATCGGTTGGCGTGCTGCATCGGAGCTGCCGAGCGGCAGCCGTCGTCTGCGCCGCCGTTTCCCGTGGCGATGCGCGTCGATGCCGGCAGGTCGGACGGGCCGTTGAAGCCGATCTGGCGGTTCTTCGGCGCCGACGAGCCCAACTACGCCTACATGAAGGACGGCCAGAAGCTGATCGCCGAGCTCGGTCGCCTTGCGCCGCGAGCAGGTCTTCTTCCGCACGCACAACCTGCTCACCTCCGGCGACGGCACGCCCGCGCTCAAGTGGGGGTCCACCAACGCCTACCGCGAGGACGCCCAGGGCACGCCGATCTACGACTGGACGATCGTCGATCGCATCTTCGACACGTATCTGCAGCGAGGCGTCAAGCCGTACGTCCAGATCGGGTTCATGCCGAAGGACCTGTCGATTTCGCCCGAGCCATACCAGCACACCTGGACGCCCACGGCGAAGTACGAGGAGATCTACCGCGGCTGGGCCTACCCGCCCAGGGACTACACGAAGTGGGGCGACCTCGCGTACGCAGTGGGCGAAGCACTGCGTCGAGAAGTACGGCCGCGCCGAAGTGGAGACAGTGGTACTGGCAAGTGTGGAACGAGGCCAACATCGGCTACTGGCGCGGCACGCCGGAGGAGTTCCGCAAGCTGCACGACTACGCGATCGACGGCGTGCGCCGCGCCCTGCCGACGGCGCGCGTGGGCGGCCCGGACACGGCCGGCCACGGCGGGCAGTTCACGCGCGATTTCTTCGAGCATGCCCTGCGAGGTGTGAACCACGCCACCGGTCGCGTCGGGACGCCGCTCGACTTCGTCTCGTTCCACGCCAAGGGCCGTCCGACGTTTGCCGACGGCCACGTGCGCATGGGGATCGCCAATCAGCTCGCGACCATCGACGAGGGCTTCCGTATCATCGCGTCCTATCCGGAGCTGAAGCGCACGCCCATCGTGATCGGCGAGTCCGACCCGGACGGCTGCGCCGCGTGCCAGGGCTCGCAGCTCGGCTACCGCAACACGACGATGTACTCGAGCTACACCGCGGCCGCCTTCGCGCGCACCCACGACCTCGCCGACCGGCACGGGGTCAACCTGGAAGGCGCGCTCACCTGGGCGTTCGAGTTCGAGGACCAGCCGTACTTCGCCGGCTTCCGCGTCCTGGCGACCAACGGCATCGACCAGCCGGTGATGAACGTGTTTCGCATGTTCAGCCGGATGGGCGCCGAGCGGCTGGCCGTGACCAGCGACGGCGCCGTGCCGCTCGACGCGATCGTCAAGGACGGCGTGCGCGACCGGCCCGACGTCGCGGCACTCGCCAGCCGCGACGGCAGGCGCGTGACCATCGTGGCCTGGCACTACCACGACGACGATGTCGCGGGCCCGGCGGCGGACGTCACGCTGTCGATCGACGGGCTGGCGATGAAGCAGGGACGCGCACGACTTCAGCACTTCCGCATCGACGCCGATCACAGCAACGCCTACACCGCGTGGCAGCGCATGGGCTCGCCGCAGGCGCCGACACCCGCGCAGTACGCGCAACTCGAGAAGGCCGGGCAGCTCGAGGCGATGCCGGGGCCGGCGACGATCGACGTCGCCGACCGACGCGCCACGCTGCGGTTCACGCTGCCGCGGCAGGCGGTGTCGCTGCTGGTCGTCGAGTGGTGAGCTGGACGCTGTTGTTGACAACGTGTCAGCCGAGGTGATATTCGGCGCTCGGTTTCGCGTCGTCCGGCCGCTGGTCGATTCGAGAAGACGCCATGATCCCCACACGCAGTCGTCGCGGATTCCTGGAAGACCTTGGCAAGTCGGGGGCCGCGCTGGCGGCTGGTTCCTGGCTGGGCAGCATCGGGTATGCCGCGGCAGCCGGTCCCGCGCGCGCCGTCATCAATCAGGCGCGCTATCGGTCGGAATTGGACCGGCGCCTGCTCGGCGCATTCCTGGAGCATCTCGGCAGGGCGATCTACACGGGCGTCTACGAGCCGGACTCACCGCTGGCCGACAAGAACGGATTTCGCACCGACGTGATCGCGCAAATCAAGGAGCTCGGCGTGCCCATCATGCGGTATCCGGGAGGGAATTTCGTGTCCGGGTACAACTGGCTCGATGGTGTCGGCCCGAAGGACAAGCGGCCAACGGTGCTGGAGCGCGCATGGAATTCGCTCGAGACGAACCAGTTCGGGACCAACGAGTTCATCGACTGGTGCAAGCTGGTGGGCACCGAGCCGCTGCTGGGCATGAACTACGGCACCGGCACCGCGGAGATGGCGGTCGCCTACGTCGAGTACTGCAACGTCGACAAGGGCACCAGGTGGAGCGATCTGCGGCGGTCGCACGGGTACGAACAGCCGCACAACGTGCGCTACTGGTGCCTGGGCAACGAGATGGATGGTCCGTGGCAGATAGGCCACATGCCGGCCCGCGAATACGGCCGGAAAGCGCGCGACACGGCCCAGCAGATGCGCGTCATCGATCCCGGGCTGAAGCTGATCGCCTGCGGCTCCAGCAACCGAATCATGCCCACCTATCTCGTGTGGGATCGCGAGGTGCTCGAAGAGTGTTATGACCAGGTGGACGCGATTTCCCTGCACTGCTACTACGGCAACACCAAAGAGCTCAGCGGCAACAGCAGCGCCCGGTTCCTGGCGATGAATCTGGACATGGAGCTTCAGATTCACGAGATTTCGGCGGTCTGCGACTACGTGCAGGGCCTGCAGAAATCGCCCAAGCGGCTGTGGCTGTCGTTTGACGAGTGGAACGTCTGGTATCGCGCGCGCAGCGGAACCGACATGGATGGACAGCGGGGATTCGCACCGAAGCTCCTCGAGGAGGTCTACAACCTCGAGGACGCGTTGCTCGTTGGCGGCTTCGTCAACTCGCTGCTGCGGACGTCTGACCGCGTCCGCCTTGGCTGCCTTGCGCAGATCCTCAACGTCATCGCCCCGCTGGTGACCAATTCGACGTCCGTGCTGCGTCAGAGCATCTATTTCCCCTACGCCTGGGCGCTGCAATACGCCCACGGCAGGGTCCTCGACCTGCAGGTGGAATCGGAGACGTATCCAATCAAGGCCGACGGTTTGCAGGCCGATTTCGCCCGCGACGATCAGGTGCCCTTCCTGGACGTCGTCGCGACGATCGATCCGCAGAACGGGCAGGCGTCGGTGCTGATGCTCAACCGGGATCTCGAGTCGGAGCGGGAGCTTGTACTGGAGTGGAGAGATCCGACGCCGACGCGCGTGCTGGCCTGCGAGACCCTGACGGGTCCCGATCTGAAGGCGTTCAACACGTTCGAGCAGCCGCAGCGTGTCGTGCCGCGCGCCCTCGACCCGCCCGCGGCGGGTTCCCGCATGACCTTCAAGCTGCCGGCCCGGTCGTACAGCGTGGCGCACATCGCCACGTCGTGACTGCGGACCGGTCGAGCGACACGGGGACCTGATGCTGCGCTGGCGCATCGCCTGCCTGGTCAGCGCGGCCATCGCCGTCAGCTATCTCGATCGGCAGACGCTGCCGGTGGCGATCAAGGCCATCGAGCAGGACATCCCCGTCACCAACGAGCAGTTCTCGTTCCTGCAATCGAGCTTCCTGGTCGCGTACGCGCTGATGTACGCCGGTGGCGGCAGGCTGATGGATGTCGTCGGGACCCGTGCGGGTTTCCTGACGATCATGCTGTTCTGGTCGCTGGCGTGCGCGAGCCATGGCCTGGCGACGAGCGTGGCGATGCTGGCCGTGAGCCGTTTGCTGCTCGGCATCGGCGAAGGCGGTGGCTTTCCGGCGGCCACGCGCGCCGTCGCGGAGTGGTTTCCCGCGCACGAGCGATCGACGGCCATGGGCATCATCAACGCCGGGACGGCGGTTGGCGGGGTCGTCGCGCCCCCGCTGATAGCGCTCGTGTTGAACTGGAGCGACTGGCGGACGGTGTTCTACCTGACCGGGCTCATCGGCGTGGTCTGGACGGCTCTGGTGGTGGCACGACTATTTTGTGCCCGCCGCGCATCCACGGCTCCATGCCGCCGAGAGGCAGGTGCTGGCCCCGGTCATCGACGTGAGCGGCGCCGACGAGGGCACGCCGAGCTGGCTGAGCCTCCTCCGGGTGCGGCAGACGTGGGGAGTGGTCGTCGCGAAGTTCTTCAGTGACGCCGCCTGGTACTTCTACCTCTTCTGGCTCCCCAAGTATCTCTACGACGCCCGCGGATTCGACATCAAGGCGGTCGGCGCGTTCGCGTGGATTCCGTACGCGGCCGCCGGCGTGGGCTGCCTGGCCGGGGGCTGGCTGTCGAGTTGGTTGCTGACCCGGCACGTGCCGCTGAACCGGGCCCGCAAGATCGCCCTCGGCGCCAGTGCCGTGGTGATGCCGGCGATCGTCCTCGTGCCGGGTGTGCCGGTGGGCTGGGCTCTGGCGATCTTCAGCCTGGCGTACTTCGGCCAGCAGTCGTGGTCGACCCTCGTGATGACCTTGCCCGCCGACATGTATCCGCGCCACGCCGTCGGCGCGGTGGCCGGCCTGGTCGGTTTCGGGGGAGCGATGGGCGGCGTCGTGTTCGGCCAGCTGGTCGGCTCTCTGCTCGACCGCGGTTTCGGCTACGGCGTCGTCTTCATGCTGGCCGGATCGTTCCACGTGCTCGCCTTCGCGATCATCTGTGTGGCGATTCCGACCATCGGGCCGGTGTCGCTTTCCGTGCCGTCGCCTCGCCCCTCCACCAGCCGCGCATGACCGGTACGGCCAGGCATCTGACGCCGGCGCGGCGTGCCTGATGTGGTAGATTGCAGCACCGTAAACGTTCACGGTGCCCTGCGCGGGAATCTCGCTCAGTCAGGACGCCGTGATCAACGAGGCGAACCATGTCCAGGCTTCGCGCGTCGTCGATGCCGCTTGCTTGTGTCGCGGCGATATGGGTCGCAAGTCTTTCGTCCGCCCAGATGCACACCGGGGCGCGAGCGGAGGCCGGCGCCAGGCCGCTGCGGATCCTGTTTCTGGGGCACGATCAGGAGCGGCACCACCCCTCGGGCGCCCTGTTGCCCCTGCTGGCCGCGCCGCTCGCACGACGCGGCATCCAGCTCACGCACGTGATGACGCCGGAGGAAGCGCTCACGCCCGAAAAGCTGGCGCACTACGACGCGCTGATGATCTACGCCAACCACAAGACCCTCACGCCCGACCAGGAGCGTGCGCTGCTCGAGTTCGTCGAGGGCGGCAAGGGTGTCGTGGCCATCCACTGCGCGTCGTTCATGTTCACGGAGTCCGCACGTTACATTCCGCTCATCGGCGGCCAGTTCCTGCGGCACGGCACGGGTGAGTTCACGGCGGAGATCGTCAACCCGGACCATCCGGCGATCGAGGGTCTGAAGCCGTTCAAGACATGGGATGAGACCTACGTGCACACGAGACACAACCCTGTGGACCGGACGGTCCTGATGGAACGTGTCGACGAGGAGGGACGCGAGCCGTACACCTGGGTCCGCACCCAGGGCAAGGGACGCGTGTTCTACACCGCGTACGGACACGACGAGCGCACCTGGAGCCAGCCAGGGTTTCAGCAGCTGATTGCGCAGGGGACGGTATGGGCAGTCGACGAGGCCGCGCGCCAGTCCTGGCAGCAGCTGAAGATGCCGGAGGTGAGCTACGTCGACGGTTTCACCGTGCCCAACTACGAGAACCGCGATCCCGCCCCGAAGTACCAGATGCCGTTTTCTCCGGAAGACTCGATGAAGTTCATCCAGCATCCGGCCGAGTTCAGGCTGGAGCTGTTCGCCAGCGAGCCCGACATCATCAAGCCGATCACCTTCTCGTTCGACCAGCGCGGGCGGCTCTGGGTGATCGAGGCCATCGACTATCCGAACCGGGTGCTCAACGGCGCGCCGGGCGAGGACCGGATCAAGATTCTCGAGGACACCAATGGCGACGGCCGCGCCGACAAGATCACGGTATTTGCGGAGCGGCTGAACCTGCCCTCCAGCCTGGTCTTCGCCAACGGCGGCGTCATCGTGGCGGCGGCGCCTCACATCCTGTTCCTCAAGGACACCGACGGCGACGACAAGGCAGACGTTCGGCAGGTGCTGAGCACGGGCTGGGGCATCCGCGACAGCCACGCCGGGCCGTCGAACCTGCAGTACGCGCCGGACAACCATATCTGGGGCGTGGTCGGCTATTCCGGGTACGAAGGCGAGATGAACGGCAAGCGCCTGCAGTTTCTGCAGGGCGTCTACCGGTTCAAACCCGACGGCGCCGGCTTCGAGTTCCTGACCGGGTCGACCAACAACACCTGGGGACTGGGCTTCTCCGAGACGTTCGACGTCTTTGGCTCGACCGCGAACAACGAGCCGAGCTTCTACATGGCGATCCCGAATCGCTACTTCGAGGATGTCCCGGGGCTCGGCACGGGCGTGCGCGCCGGCAGCGGGCCGGGCTATCAGGCCGTGGCGCAGTTCTACGCCGCGCACTACGTCACGCCGTACATCCGGCAGGTCGACGTGCACGGCGGCTACACGGCGGCCGCCGGCCATCACCTCTACACGGCGCGCGCGTATCCCAGGCCGTATTGGAATCGCATCGCGTTCATCACCGAGCCGACCGCGCACCTGGTGGGCCAGGGCATCATGGAGAAACAGGGCGCGGGGTTCGTGACGCGCGACGGCTGGAACCTGCTGGCCGGCGCCGAGGAATGGGTGGCGCCCGTGCACGCGCAGGTCGGCCCCGACGGCGCCGTCTGGGTGGCCGACTGGTACAACTTCATTGCCCAGCACAATCCCACGCCGATCGGGTTCAGCAACGGACCGGGCAATGCCTACGAGACATCGATGCGCGACCGGCATCGCGGGCGCATCTATCGCGTCGTCTACAAGAACGCGCCGACAGCCGCCCGCATGTCGCTGTCGACGAGCGACCAGGCAGGTCTTCTGCGTGCGCTCGCGTCAGACAACATGCTCTGGCGGCTCCACGCGCAGCGTCTGCTCGTCGAGCGCGGCGAGCGGGACGTCGTGCCGCAGCTCATCGGCCTCGTGCGCGACACCTCGGTTGACGCAATCGGCACCAGTGGCGCCGCGTTGCACGCGCTGTGGACGCTGCACGGTCTCGGTGAGCTGGCGAGCACGACCACCGAGGCCGGCCGCGCGGCCGTCGGGGCACTGAAGCACCCCGCCGCCGGCGTCCGGAAGGCGGCGGCGATGGTGCTGCCGACGAGCCCGGAGTCGTCTGCCGCGATCCTCGACGCCGGCCTGTTGCAGGATCCCGACCTGCACACACGATTGGCGGCGATACTGAGGCTGGCCGACATGCCCGCGTCGGCCGGGACAGGCCAGGCCCTCTACACCGCGAGTCTGGATGCCGGCAACTACGGCGACCGATGGCTGAGCCGCGCGATGTATATCGCCGCCTACCGGCACCGCGAGGGGTTCCTCAGCGCGTATCGGGCCGACCCTCAGGCGCTGCCATCGAGTGCCCTTCCCGTCGCGCTCCGGCTGGGGAACGACCGCCCCGACTGGCGCACGCCGGGCGCCAGCGCGCTAGCCACAGACTGGAAGGAGACCGAGGTGCCTGGCAAGTGGGAGTCGCGCGGTCTGCCGGACTTCGACGGCGTCGTCTGGTTTTCGCGTGTCGTGCAATGGCCCGAGGCGCCGCCGGCCAGCAGCCTGACGCTCGGGCGCATCGGAAACGCCGCCGAAGTCTGGATCAACGGGCAGGCAATTGCCGCCCCGCCGGCCTCGACCGCCGGACGGCCCGCCCCGGCGACCTACGGGTTGCCCGAAGGCGTGCTCGGAACGGGAACCAACACGATCACCGTCCGCATCCGGAATTTTCGAGGCGACGGCGGGTTCCTCGCCACGCCTGATGACATGTACGTCCAGGGGGGCGAGCGCAAAGTCTCGCTGGCTGGAACCTGGAGGTATCGCGTCGAGCGCCAGACCAACGCGGCACCGCTCTACGCGAAGTCAGGAGAGCTTGCCGCTCATCTCGACCTGGCGACCTCGTCGGCGCCAGCCGAGCGCGGGCTGAGCGCCACCGAGCCAGCGTCCGCGCAGGCGCCCGACGTCGTCGTCAAGCTCGGCGTCGTTCCCCATCAACTGAAGTTCGACAAGAGCGAGTTGACGGTGGCGCCGGGGCAGCTGGTCGAGCTGGTGTTCGCCAACCCGGACGTGATGCAGCACAACTTCCTGCTCGGGGCGCCGGGGGCCTTGCAGCAGATCGGGTCGGCGGCGGATGCGATGATCACCGCTGCAAGCGGCGCGGCGCAGCAGTTCGTGCCGGCGTTGCCACAAGTGCTGTTCGCCACACCACTGGTCGATCCCGGCCAGACCATCACGGTGCGGTTCCGGGCGCCCGACCAGCCGGGGCAGTACCCGTACGTCTGCACGTTTCCCGGTCATTGGCGCTTGATGAACGGGGTGCTGAACGTGGTGCCGCCTGCCCGCAAGTGAGGACCTCCATGCCCGACCCGATCAACCGCACCAGGCTTTTCACAGGCTGTGTCGTCGCCCTCGTGGCCACCGCGTTCGGCTTTGCCGTACGGGCGGCGATTCTCGACGACTGGCGGGTGGAGTTCAACCTCAGTCAGGAGCAGATCGGATACATCCTGGGCGCGGGTCTGTTTCCGTTTGCGATCTCGATCATCCTGTTCAGCCTGATCATCGACCGCCTGGGCAACGGCGTGTCGATGGCAATCGCCTTCACCCTCCATGCCCTCTCGGCGATCATCACGCTGGCGGCGCCGTTCGCGCTGGCCGATCCCGGGGCAGGCGCGGAGGCGGTGCTGGCGGGTCAGCGGAACGGCTTTGCGCTGCTCTATCTCGGAACGTTCATGTACGCGCTTGGCAACGGGACCGTCGAGGCGGTCGTGAATCCCGTGACGGCGACGTTGTTCGACCGCGAGAAGACCAAGTATTTCAACATCCTGCACGCCGGATGGCCCGGCGGACTGGTGCTTGGCGGCCTGGTCGCGATTGCGGTGAGTTTCGTGGACCCCGCGCGCGTGCCGGGCCGTCTCTGGCAATGGCAGGTGGGACTCGTGCCTGGTGCCGACGCTGGTCTACGGTCTCATGCTCCTGGGACAGCGCTTCCCCGTGCAGGAGCGCGTGGCCGCCAACGTGCCGTACTACGAGATGCTGCGTGAGTTCGGCGCCGGCAGTTGCTTTGTCGTGTGCTTCTTTCTCGTCGCGGGTCTCAACCAGATCCTGGTCATCCTCGGCGTGCCCACATTCGCTCTGATCGCTCAGCTGGGCATCGCATTGGTGCTCGCCGCGCTGTTTGCGTGGTATGTCAGGAGCTTCGGGCGGCCGATGTTCACCCTTCTCCTCCTGGTCATGGTGCTGCTGGCGACGACCGAGCTTGGCACGGACAGCTGGATTGCCGACATCATGCGGACCGTCCTCCAGAGTCCGACGCTGGGCACGCTGTTCCTCGTGTGGACGTCGTTCATCATGTTCGTGCTTCGGTTCTTTGCCGGCCCGATCGTCCACCGCATCGGTCCGCTCGGCCTGCTCGCCGCCAGCGCCGCCGTCGCCGCCACTGGCCTCTTCTGGCTCTCGAAGGCCGGCACGTCGCCTATGGTGCTGTTTGCCGCGGCCACCTTCTACGGAGTTGGGCAAGACGTTCTTCTGGCCGACGACGCTCGGCGTGGTCAGCGAGCAGTATCCGCGCGGAGGGGCGCTGATGCTGAATGCCATCGCCGGCGTCGGCATGATTTCGGTGGGCACCATCGGCAACCCGGCGATCGGCGCCGTGCAGGACACCGTGCTGGTCGCCGAGATCCGCGCGGCAGATCCGGTGCTTGCCGAGCGTCTGGTCGTGACACGTCCGGGCCTGTTCGGCGAATCGTTCGCAGTCGATCCAGCCGCAGCGTGCGCGGCTGGCCGAAGAGCTGGCGGCGTCGAAGGCGCGGGTCGGCAACAGCAGCGTGCCCACGGATGATGCCGGCGAGCTGTCGCGTCAAGCCGCCTTGCTGGCCGCCCTCGACAGCCGCACGAAGCAGGCGACGCTGGGCCGGATTGCGCTGCTTCCGGTCATCATGCTGGTCTGCTATCTTGCGCTCATCGCGTATTTCAGGGCCGCCGGCGGATACCGGGCAGAGCGCCTCCTGCCCCAACCCGCAGGCAGCGTTGCCCGTCCACGCTGATCGCGTTTCTCACCAAAGGACACTCCGAGGATGACCACCGACGGGAAAGTGCGAGTCGCCATCGTCGGGCTCGGCTTCGGCGCCGAGTTCATTCCCATCTACCAGCGTCACCCCAATGCCGAGATGTACGCGATCTGTCGTCGCGATCGCGCCCAGCTCGATGCCTGCGGCGACAGGTTCGGCGTGAAGGTGCGCTACACCGACTACGCGGAGCTGCTCGCCGACCCCAACGTCGACGCGGTGCACATCAACTCGCCGATCGCGGATCACGCGCCGCAGTCGATTGCCGCGCTGGGCGCCGGCAAGCACGTGGCCAGCACGGTGCCCGCGGCCACCACGATCGATGAGTGCCGGCAGATCGTCGAAGGACAGCGGCGAAGCGGCAAGGTCTACATGATGATGGAGACCGTCGTGTACAGCCGCGAGTACCTGTTCGTCAAGGAGCTGTACGACCGTGGCGAGCTCGGCCGGATTCAGTTCCTGCGGGGAAGTCATCAGCAGGACATGGAGGGCTGGCCTGGCTACTGGGAAGGGTTTCCGCCGATGCACTACGCCACGCACTGCGTCAGCCCGTGCCTGGCGCTACTGGGCAAGCACGCCGAGCACGTGGTCTGTCACGGGTCCGGACGCATCGACGAGACGCTGATATCCAAGGTACGGCAGCCCATTTGCCATCGAGACGGCGACCTTCAAGCTGCGCGACTCGGATGTCTGCGCCGAGGTCACGCGAAGCCTGTTCGATACCGCGCGGCAATATCGCGAGAGCTTCGACGTGTATGGATCGAAGCAGTCGTTCGAGTGGCAGCACGTGGAAGGCGAGGAGCCGGTGCTCCATACAAAGAGCACTCCCGAACGACCACTCGGTGAACCGGACATCCCGAAGCGGGTCACCGTGCCCGACTACGCGCGTCTGCTGCCGGAGCCGATTCGCGCGTTCACCCAGCCCGCGGCCATCCAGGATGCCGATCATCTCTCGTTTCTCCAGGGCGGCGGACATGGCGGCTCGCATCCACATCTGGTCAACGCTTTCCTGATGGCGTGCCTCGGCACGAGTCCGCCCATGCCCGACGCCGAGACGTCGGCGAACTGGACGATGGTCGGCATCTGCGCGCACCAGTCGGCGCTCGAGGGAGGCAAGAGAATCGCCATTCCTCGTTTCTGAGCCACAGACCATGAAGCTCGGCGTCAACACGTTCATCTGGTCGGCGGAGTTCGGCACCGCGCAGTTGCCGCTGCTGCCTCGGATCAAGGCGCACGGCTTCGACGGCGTTGAAGTGCCGATGTTCGAACCCGCGCATTTTCCGGCCGCCGACATCCGAAGGGGCGTCGAGGCCAACGGCCTCGAATGCACGGTCTGCTCGATCATCCCCCAGGGGCGAAGCCTGATCAGCGACGATCCCGACGTGCGGCGTCGTACGCGGCAGCACCTTCGTGACGCCATCGAGGCGACGGCGGAAGTGGGGGCCCGGCTCATCGACGGCCCGCTCTATAGTCCAGTGGGGTATCTGCCGGGCCGCCGCCGGACGCCAGACGAGTGGCGCTGGGCCATCGAAGGCTACCAATCGGTGACGGCGACGCTCGAGGCGTGTGACGTCGCGCTGGCGATCGAGCCACTCAACCGGTTCGAGACGTACTTCCTCAACACCGCGGCCGACGCAGCGGCGCTTTGCGATGCGGTCGGCCATCCTCGCGTCGGTGTGGCCTTCGACACGTTTCACGCGAACATCGAGGAAAAGGACATCGCGGGCGCGTGCCGCCTGCTCGGTCCGCACTTGCTGCACGTGCAGATCTCGGAAAACGACCGGGGCACGCCGGCAGCGGCCACATCGCGTGGGGGAGCCTGTTTGGCGCGCTGGGCGACCTGCGATACGACGGCTGGCTGACGATCGAGAGCTTCGGGCCCTCGCTCGGCGCGTTCAGCGCCGCGGTCGCCATCTGGCGCGACATCGAGCCGACGCCAGACGCGATCGCCTTTGACGGTCTCGAGTTTCTCCGCCGGACGCTGACGCCTCCCGCGTGACCGCACGCCGGACGGCCGCGGCCCCGGTCACGCTCTCCGCTGCGAGTCTCTGCGCCGCCGTGTCGCTGGTCGAGGTCGCGCGAGCGGCTGCCCGGGGTGTCGCGGCGTGGCTGGCGGCTGTCGGGATCTCGCCGGTCGTGGGCACCGCTTCGAGATCGACGCGGAGGCGTTCGAGAAACAGCTCGAGGTTGCTGCGCATGACCAGGTGCGGCACCACGCTCAAGCGTGATACCGGGCGCGTGCCGTTGAGCAGGAACTGGTAGAGGGCCTGCAAGGCGAGGCGGCCCTGGCTGACGGGCCGCTGGTACACTGTCGCGACGACCTTGCCGGCGCGGATCCATTTCACCAGCTCGGGAAACAGGTCCGTCGTCACCACGGTCAGCCCGGCCAGACGCCCTTCCTGTTCGGCTGCGCGCAACACCGGCAACGAGTTCACCGTGCTGATGTAGATGCCCTTCAGGTGCGGGTGCGCGCGCAGGACGTCCAGCGCGCGACGATGACCTTCGCGCTCGTCATCGTGAGCTTCGACGACCGGGCCGAGCCTGAGTGCCGGGCCCATCGACCCGAGGCTCGACTCGAAGCCACGAAGCTTGTCCGCGTGATCCTGCGTGGCCAGCCATCCGGTGAAGAACGCCACCTGCCCGCCGCCGGGCAGGAATCTGGACAGGAGTTCGCCGGCCACCGCGCCGACGGTGAACGGGTCGGCCGAGACCGACGTCAGGCGCTCGACTCTCGGGCGCGTCGGTGACGACACACACGACCGGGACGTTCCGGCGAGCCGCCTCGCGCAGGTGCGGGCCGAGCGCCGCCGGATTACCCGGTGCGATGATCAGCCCGTTCGTGCCGTCGCCAAGCGCCTCCTCGAACAGCGGGATGTCTCCCTCGCCCAGACTCGGGTAGGTACGGAAGTCGACGTGCAGCGCCGGAGCAAACGGCGCCGCGGCCTCGCGGATTCCCTCGCGCAGCGAATCCCAGAACAACGCGATCTCACGTGGCAGCTGGACGGAAATGCGGAGTTGTTTTCGCAGCTTCAGATAGCGGGCGGCCAGGTTCGGGCGGTAGCCCAGCGCCTGTGCCATGCCGAGGACGCGGGCGCGGGTCGTGGGGCTGACGTCCGGCTTGCCGTGCAGCGCGCGATCGACGGTGCCGGTGGAGATGCCAAGCGCGCGCGCGATGTCTTTGATGCCGACCGGCGGCGGCGACGGCGGCAAGGTCTTGGCGTGGGACGGCATGCCACGCCCATCTTAGCCCCGGCGCTCACGCGCGTGGTCCCGGCGCTCACGCGTTGACCATGCGCGGACATCCACCGGTTTCACCGATCACGTTGAACGTCCTGGAGCGGTCTGACATCCGGCCCTCGGATTGCTGCCGACGTGATGCACGTGCCCGGACTCGGGCCGCCCGCGCGGCTCAGCTAGTCGAAACAGATTAGCTTGACAACGCTGGCCCGTTGGCGTTAGTTTGCGCGGCATTACGTCGCCGTGAACGTTCACGGCGACGTGCTACG
Organism: Vicinamibacteria bacterium; assembly: GCA_963818215.1. GTDB lineage: Bacteria > Acidobacteriota > Vicinamibacteria > Vicinamibacterales > JAENWD01 > JAENWD01. The sequence continues at coordinate 478,717 of CAWFRL010000021.1, forward strand.
TCGTCCGACGCCGACGCCTCTCGGCCCCCAGATGGCTGTCGCACGCAGCGCACTGCTGCCCGTGTGACGCGCCTGTGTCTGGAGCGAGTTGTCTGACCTTCGTCCGGAGGTTGACATGACGAGGAAGTGCCTCGTGGTGCCCCGCGTACTCGTGGCTAGCTCTCTGCGCCTGTGTCTGTTTCAGCACTCCACTGCTGGCGCAGCGATCCGACCGAGCCACAATCAGCGGCGTCGTGACCGACGCGCAGGGCGCCCCGGTCCCGGGCGCCACGGTCACAATCAGCAACGAAGGCACCGGTGTCGACACCGTCCCGTCACCAACGCCGCCGGCGCCTACGCGACGCCGCCGCTGGTCCTGGGCCGATACACGGTGACCGTCGATCTCGACGGGATTCAAGAAAGCGCTGGCGACCGGTCATGCTGCTCGAAGGCGGCGATTCAGATCCGTCATGACGTCTCGATGCAGGTCGGCGCGCTCACGGAGACCGTCGAGGTCAGGTCCGCCACCGGGCCTCAGCGACACGCGGCCGGACGTGAGCCACACGGTCAACGAGAAGTACTACCGCGACCTGCCGATCGTCACGGCGGCCGACGTCCGCCTGGCCGAGGCCGTGCTGCAGATTCAGCCTGGCTACCTGCCGATGAAGCCCAACGGCGACCCGATGTTCCGCGGCAGCCAGTTCAATTCGCGCATCAACGGCGGCCAGACGATGGCCACCGAGAACGTGTTCGACGGGGCCGCGTTCGGCTACGCCGTCGGGCATCAGCAGAGCCACGAGAGCACGCCTCCGGTCGAGGCGATCCAGGAGGTGAAGGTCATCACCACCTCCTACTCGGCCCAGTACGGCCACACCAGCGGCGGCTTCATCGAGTACACGTCCAAGTCGGGCACCAACTCCATTCGCGGAAGCGTCTACGATTACTTCGCGCACGACTCGTTCAATGCGAGGGGCTTCTTTCGCCGTATCGACAAGACCCCGCTGAAGAACAACAATTTCGGCGTCGCGGTGGGCGGCCCCGTGGTCATTCCGAAGATCTACGACGGCCGCAACAAGACGTTCTTCTTCACCAACCTCGATTGGACCAATTTCACGCTCGGGCGTCCTGCCGGGCTTCGGCAACACGACGCCGATCGACGCCTTCAAGAACGGCGACTTCAGCGCGCTGCTGACGGGCACTCAGATCGGGACCGACGCGCTCGGCCGTCCCATCTTCGGGGGCCAGATTTTCAATCCCGCGACGACCCGGCTGCGTGAACGGCGTTCCGGTGCGGGATCCGTACCCGGGCAACGTCATTCCCGCCGGCGATCCGCTGCGGAGCCAGGTGGCGGCCAAGATCGTGCCGCTGATGGTGCGCCCGGACCGGCGCCGGGCTTCGCCGATCAACGTCGCGGGCAACCCGGCGGGCGACCAGACGTGGGACCTGAATGCGCGGAACCTCATGGGCCGTCTGGATCACAATTTCACGCAGAACTTTCGCGGCGAGCCTCAGCTTCTACTGGAACCGCCGGCCCTCGATCCGCAACTGCGGCGAGGTTGGCGGGTGCGCCACGGAGTTCGACGGCGAGCTCGAACCGGAGAAGAACGACACGTATTACGGCGCCGGGTTCTACCAGCGCATCTCGACGCATCACGCGCACCAGCAGTTCGACTGGGTCATCCGGAGCAACCTGCTGAATCACACGACGGTCGCCTACGATCGCTGGTTCATGGGCGGCAACTCGCTGTCGGCCGGCGTCGGCTGGCCGCAGAAGCTGTGGGGCGCCAATCAGGGCGGCCTGCTCGAACACGACCGGCGGCCCGCCCGTGATGACGTTCGGCGGCAACATCCCCTACACGGCCATCGGCCAGAACTGGCCGCGGTTCGGCTACCTGGTGAACAATCGCTGGCAGTTCTCCAACGACCTCACGTGGGTCAAGGGCAGGCACACGCGTCAAGACCGGCTTCGAGTACCGCCACCACGACTTCCCGTTCCGGGGCTGGGGCCAGGCGGAAACCGGCCAGTTCAACTTCAATCGGCTCGGGACCGGCGGGGTTCGACAGCCGCGGGCAACAACCTCGACGCCACCGGCGATCCCTTTGCGTCGTTCCTCCTCGGGCAGGTTCACGATTCCAACCAGACGATACCGGTCTATCCGACGTTCAACGAGGCCTACACGGCGGCGTGGGTCAACGACGAGTTCAAGGTCAACGATCGCCTGACGCTCACCCTGGGACTGCGCTTCGACTATCAGTTCGCGCGGACGGAAACGGAGAACCAGTACTCGACCTTCGATCCGAACACACCCAACCCGGGGCGGGCAACATCCCGGGCGCGTTGATCTTCGCCGGCGACGGGTCCTGGCCGGTCGGGGACGCGGAAGTTCGAGCACCCGAAGAAGGATGCCTGGGGTCCGCGGCTCGGCTTTGCGTATCGGCTCGACGACAAGCAGGCGATCCGCGGCGGCTACGGGATCTACTACGCCGGAGTGGCGCTCGACCAGTTCATCGGCCTGCCGACGCTCGGCTTCTCGGCAAACTCGCTGGCGCCGAACACGACCAACGGCGTCTCCCCCGCGTTCTATCTGGACCAGGGGTTCCCGCAGGACAGCATCGTGCGGCCGCCGTTCATCAACCCGGCGTTTGCCAACGGCACCAACGTGCTGGCCGTGCCGCCGGACGGCTTGACCCTGCCGCGCTTCCAGAACTGGTCGGTGACCTACCAGCGCCAGCTCGCCGAGAACATGATGCTGGACGTCTCGTACATCGGCAACCGCGGGAGCCGGCTGAACCACCACTTCCAGTCGCTGGGGGTGGACGCCAACATGAACGACCCGAGCGTCCTGAGGCACGGCACCAACGTCCTGCAGTCGAACATCAATTCGCCGGTCGCGCAGGCCGCAGGCTTCACGCCGCCCTATCCGGGATTCAACGGGAACGTCGCGCAGTCGCTGCGGCACTATCCGCAGTACCAGACGATCCAGTGGCGCGGCGTCCCGACGGGCCAGCAGCCAGTACCACGCGATGGAGATCGTGCTGGAGCGCCGCTTCTCACGGGGCCTGCAGGCGCGGTTCGGGTACACCTACTCCAGGCTGCACAACAACGGCTCCGAGAGCGCGCAGGGCGCCAACGGCATCAACGGCGGGCGTGCAGAATCCCGCGGACCCGCTGGAATGGCAGCTCAGCGGGGACGACACGCCGCACGTGTTCCTCACGGGCTTCACGTGGGAGGTGCCTGGCTCCGACAGGTGGACGTCCGGGTTCACCAAGGCGCTGCTGGCAGGCTGGAACGTCGCCGGCATCCTGCGCTATGAAAGCGGACGGCCGCTCAACATCACCATGAACAACGACCTCGGCGGCCTGCTGTTCAACGGCCAGAAGCGGCCGAATCGCGTGTCTCGGTGTGGAGGGCGTGGCGGCCGACAGAGACTTCGATCCGAACGCCGACCGCTACTTCAACCCCGCCGCCTGGACGGATCCGGGTCCGCTGGCGTTTGGCAATGCGCCCAAGCGCGACGACGACGGTGCGCTCGTTCCCCGTCTACAGCGAGGATCTGAACATCTTCAAGGTCTTCGCGCTGCCCAACGAGCATCGAATCCGGTTCGAGTCGATGTTCGGCAACATCTTCAACCGGACGCTGTTCTGCGATCCGAACACGAACTGGAGCTCCGGTGCCTTCGGACAGATCAGCACGCAGTGCAACCAGCCGCGCTCGATTCAGTTTGCGTTGAGGTACGAGTTCTAGTCCGACCGGTGCCTGGCGCGATAATGTGCCAGGCACTCGGCAGTCGGACCCGACGGCGACGGTTGTGATCGGCGCGCTGCAGCGGCAAGACCACCGCGAACGCGTGGTCTGCCGCGGCGCTACTGCTTTGCGCGCTCCGCCGACGTCGTAGCGCTCGCTCCGGCACACTCGGCTCGGCCCGCTGACCACGGCTCGTCCAGCTGCGTCGTCGCAGGGCGCGAGGCGCTGCAGAAAGCGGCGCTGCTCGTCCAGCAGGGCCGCCTGGAGGAAGCCGACGAGCAGGCCCGGCTGGCGCTTGTCCGATCCGGAAACGCGCGCCGTCGCCTATTCCGTTCTGGGCGCCATACGAGTTCAGCAGAAGCGCCTCGACGAGAGCGTCAGCTCTGCTCCAGAAGGCGATCGCGCTGGAGCCTCGCCTGCTCGGCGCCCACCTGACCCTGGCCCAGGTCTACACGCTGCAGGGCAAGCCGGACCTGGCTCTCCGAATGTTCCGGCGGGCCCTGGAGCTCGATCCGTCGAACGCGACCGCACGACTCGCCCTGGCGCGCTCCGAGACCGAGAAGGGAAACTTTCAGCGATCGCTCGACCTGGCCGCAGCCTGTCCTTCCCGCCTTCAAGCAGTCGCCCGACGGGCTTGTGCGTGCTGGCCACGAACTATCTGAAGACGGCGAATCGCGCGCGCGCAGTCGAGCTGGTCAACGACTGGAGCGCAACTTTCCGGCGTGCCCGCAGGAGTGGTCGATCAAGATTCGCGCTGCTCCTTGTCGAAGCGGACGCGCTCCCCGAAGCGATCGACGTCCTCGAAAGCGCGCGGCTGACCGGCCCGCCATCCTACGAGCTTGCGCTCAACCTGGGCAGCGCGTACCTCCTCAATAAGCGAACCGGCACAGGCGCTTGACGCCTACGACCTCGCGCTGACGCTGAAGGCGGACTCGATTCCGGCGCTGCGCCAGGCCGCCGGCGATCGCCGAGCAGCAGGGCGAGCTCGAGCGATGCGCTCTCGTACTGGATGCGCGCGAAGAAGATCGAGCCGGATGACCCGGAGATCCTGCTCGGATTCGGCCGCGTGTGCCTCAAGATGGATCTGCTGGAGGATGCCGAGCCCGGCGCTGACCAAGGCCGCGAGCCCTGAAGCCTGACGAGCCGTCGTACCAGTACACGCTGGCGGCGGCGAAGGTGGGCAAGCGCCAGTTCGACGCCGCCCAGGAGCTGCTCGAACCGATGGTCGACAAACGGCCCGACGACGCGCACCTGCAGTATGCGCTGGGCTCGGTCCTGTACCTCCAGGGCCGCCTCGATCGAGGCTGCGGCGCGGCTGCGGGAGAGCGTCCGCCTGCAGCCGGAGCAGCTTGCGGCGCACTACTATCTCGCGCTGGTTGCCAGAGACCAGGGCAACGACGCCGAGGCCATCGAGATGTTGACGCGATTGCTTCAGCGCTATCCCGATCACGCCGCGTCATGCGAGGCGCTGGGCGGGTTGCTGATGAGCGCGCAGCGGTACGACGAGGCGGAAGGCTATCTGCGCAATGCGGTGCGCCTCAACCCCAAGTCCGTGAAGGCCAACTACCAGCTGGGATTGCTCCTGGCGCGAATCGGCAGGAAGGAAGAGGCCGACAAGCAGCTCGAGCTGGCCAAGTCGATTCGCGATGAGGACGCCGCCAACTCGCGCCTGCAGCTTCGGCTGCTGGAGCCTGGCCAATGAGGCGCGTGGTCGCGGTCGCGCTTGCCGTTCTCGTGCTGGGCTCGCCGGGCGCCGGAGCGACCGAGAACGCCGCGCCAGGCGCCAGCGCAGAAAGCGCCAGTGCCCCCGGGTCGGAGAAGCCGGGCGGTGCTCCGCCCGATCTCGGCAAGCTCGAGGCAGCCGTCAAGCGCGATCCCGGCAATCCCACGCTGCACGTCGCGCTGGGCCTTGCGTACTGGGACCGGAATGACTACCCGCGCGCGCTCGGTGCCTTTCAGCGCGCCGTGAAGGTCGGACCGTCGTCGGCAGAGGCGCACAACTGGCTGGGTGTCGCGCTCGCGGAGAAGGCGGATCTTCCTGGCGCGATCGCCGCCTTGAGGAAGGCCGTCGACCTGGATCCGACCTATGGGCGCGCCTACACGAATCTCGGTGCCGCGCTCGTCAAGAGCGGGGACTTCACCGAGGCCGTGGCGGTGTTTCAGAAGGCGTTGGGCATCGAGCCCAACAGCCTGGCCGCTCACATGAACCTCGGGATGGCTCTGCGCGAGAAAGGCGAGACCGAGGCGGCGCTCGAGCACTTGCGGCGTCGTCGCCGCCGGCGACCCGGACAACGCCGGCGTGCATTACGAGCTGGGGCAGACGCTGCGGCAGAGCGGAGATCTGGCCGGCGCCGTCGCCGCTTTCGAGAAGGCGCTCGAGAGGGACCCCGAGCTTCGCGAGGCCTACTACGGGCTCGGGCAGGCGTTGAAGCAGCAAGGCGCGGCGGCGCGCAAGCCCTCCGTGCCGGCGGAAAGCCCCGCCGACGAGCAGTGTCACGCGCGCCCGGGAATCGGCCGGGCGGGGTGAGCTCACCGCCGCGCGTGAACAACTCACCGAGGCGCTTCGCCTCGACGAGAAGCATGCCGAGGCCCACAACCTGCTCGGATTCATGCTGGGGCAGCAGGGCGATCTGCCCGCGGCGATCGGCCACCTCGAACGCGCGATCGCGCTCCGGCCGGATTCCGCCGAGGCGCACTACAACCTTGGAGTCGCCCTGTGGTACAGCGGCGCCAGGGACAGGGCAGTGGCCGAGCTGCGCGAAAGCGTCACGCTCGATCCGGCGGCAGGCGCCAACTACGCCTTTCTCGGAACCGCCCTGCGCGAACGCGGCGATCTGGCCGGCGCGCGGGCGAGCCTGCAGCGCGCGATCGCCCTTCTGCCTCCGACGGCGGCGGTCTACGTCGATCTGGGAATCATCTACCTGCGGGCGGGAGAGGTGGACAAGGCACTGGGCCAGCTCGAAGCCGGGCTGACCCTTCCCTCGCCGTCGGTTCCGACGCCGGACTGGGACGCCGCCATCGCTGGACTCCGGCAGGCGCTCGCTGCCAACCCGTCGCGGGCCGACGCGCACAACGTCCTTGGTCTCGCTGCTCGGTCGCAAGGGCGCCGACAGCACCGAAGTGGCTGCCGAGTTCCGCGAGGCCATTCGGCTGCGGCCGGACTTCGCCGAGGCGCACAACAGTCTCGGTCTCGTGCTGATACAGGCAGGCGACGACCAGGCGGGGATCGCGGCCTTGCGCGAGGCCGTGCGCATTGGGCCGGACTACGCGGACGCGCACGCCAATCTGGGCGCGGCTCTCACCCCCACCGACGCCGACGAAGCGATTCGTGAGCTCGAGAAAGCCGTGGCGCTGGCGCCGGACTCGGTCAAAGCGCACTTCAACCTCGCAATCGCCTACGGCGCCAGTCCCGGCCGCGGACCCGCGAAAGAGATCGAGCAGTTGCGAAAGGTGATCGATCTGGCGCCGACGTTCTCGCGTGCGCACCTGGCGCTTGGCAAGGCGCTTGTTCGAGAAGGCAAGGTGCCCGACGCGATCGCCGAGCTCCAGGAAGCTGCACGGCTCGAGCCAGACGAGCGGTGAGGCCCACTACCAGCTTGGCCTCGCCTTGTCGCGCGCGGGCCGGAAGGAGGAGGCCTCGGCGGCAGCTTCAGAAAGGCCGCGAACTTGTGGCCGCTGAAGAGCGCAGCCAGAACGCCAATCTCGACATCGCCGAAGGCCGCGCCGCGGCCGACCGTGGCGATCTGGCCAGGCCGCGGCCGCCAAGTTCCGCCATGCACTCCAGCTCCAGCCCGAGTCGTCGGAAGCGCGACGGCACCTGGAGAAACTGACCAGCACCAAAGCCACACCGGATGACGCCCACGCGGCTGGCCGAGCTCGAAAGGTACATTCGAGAAGGCAAATTCACGGATGTGGAGCCGCTCCTCGCCGAGTACGTGAAGCAACATCCGAACTCATCCTGGGGCTGGTACACGCTCGGCTACAGCCTGTTCGCCCAGCAGAAAGATCGGCGAGTCCATCAAAGCGCTGGCAAAGTCACTCGAGCTGGACATCAAGAACGCCGAGGCTCACAAGATACTCGGCCGGAATCTGATGATCATCGGCCGATTCGACGCGGCCCGCGTCGAGTTCGAGCAGGGCATCCGCTACAAGCCGGACTCCGCCGAGCTTCACTACAACCTTGGCAAGCTGTTCTCGATCCAGGACGACTGGGAATCCGCGCGGAAGGCCTTCGACGAGGCGCTTCGGATCGATCCGTCGTACATCGAAGCCCTGGACGCACTCGGATTTGCGCTGGAGGCGCTGGGCGACGATGACGGCGCGGTCGGCAAGTATCGGAAGGCCGTCGCCCTGAACGAAGAGCAGCGTGGCAGCTTCGCCTCGCCCCAGGTGAACCTGAGCGCCTACTACAACCGCACGGGCAATCCAGAACTGGCGCTGGAGCACGCTGGCAAGGCGCTGGAGCTCGATCCGAAGTCCGACCGGGCGTGGTTTCAAAAGGGGAGAGCGTACGAGCGACAGGGGAAACTCGACGATGCGGTCAATGCGTTGAATCGGGCGATCTCGTTCAATCCTCGGGCGTCGTCGTATTACTACGTGCTGGCCGGCGTGTACCGGCGCCTGGACTGGATGGACGAAAGCCGAAAGGCGCTGGAGATGTTCAAGCGCCTGGATCGGGAGACCAACGAGCTCGACAAGAAGCGGCGCAGTGCCGCCAGTCCCGCAGCACGTCCAGCGCGGCCGGACCAGAATCGTGAGTAGCGGCGGCTCGAGCATCGTCGAAAGGCGCAGCCAGTCGCGTCGCGGGTTCCTGCGGATGTTAGGGGGATGCGTTGCCGCGACGAGCTCGAAGAGCGAGGGCTTGCCGCGACGAAGCTCGAAGAGCGAAGTCGGGTCGTCTTCACCGACATCACCGCGGCGTCGGGCCTCTCGAGAGCCGTCGAACGTCTCCGGCAGTCCCGACAACAAACGATTCCTGCTCGAGGAGATGGGCTGTGGCGTCGCGCTGTTCGACTACGACAACGACGGCTGGCTCGACATCTTCCTCGTCAACGGCAGCAGCTTCGACCCGAAGGTGCGGGACAGCAAGCCCGCCGGCTACCTCTTTCACAACAACCGCGACGGCACGTTCACCGACGTCACGGCAAAGGCGGGCTTGACCCGTTCAGGCTGGGGGCAGGCGTGCTGCGTCGGCGACTACGACAACGACGGCTTCGACGACCTCTTCGTGACGTACTGGGGGCACAACGTCCTCTATCACAACAACGGCGACGGCACGTTCACCGACGTCACTGCAAAGGCCGGAGTGGCGGGATCCGGAAATGTCTGGGGCGCAGGCTGCTCGTTTCTGGACTACGACCGTGACGGTCATCTGGATCTGTTCGTGGCCAGCTACGTGAATTTCGATCCGGCGAAGGCGCCGCTGCCGGGTCAGTCGGCGTACTGCACGCTACAACGACATTCCGGTGCCCTGCGGGCCGCTGGGTTTCGCCGGAGGCACCAACATCCTCTATCGCAATCGCGGGGACGGCACGTTCGCCGATGTCTCGGAGGCGTCGGGAATCGCCCGTCCGCGCGGGCCTGCCTCGATGGTGTTTGTCGGAAGCAACTGGCGGCCCACGGGATCGTACGGGATGGGAGCGGCGGCGGCGGATTTCGACAACGACGGCTGGCCGGACATCTACGTCGCCTGCGACAGCGCGCCGAGCCTGTTGTATCGCAACAACCACGACGGGACCTTCCGCGAGATCGCGGTTCCGGCCGGTTGCGCGCTCGATGAGAATGGCGATTGCCCTCTCCGGCATGGGGGTCGGCGTCGGAGATTTCGACGCCGACGGCTGGCTGGACATCGTCCGGACGAATTTCTCCGAGCAGGTCACCACGCTCTACCGCAACTACGGAGGCGCCTTCGCCGACGCCAGCATCAAGGCGGGCCTGGGTGTGAACCGCAAGTACCTCGGCTTCGGCGTGGGGTTCTTCGACTTCGACAACGACGCCTGGAAGGACATCTTCATCGCCAACGGCCATGTGTACGCGCAGATCGCCAACCGCAACCTCCATATCAAGTACAGGCAGCCGAAACTGCTCTACCGCAATCTTGGCAATGGCCGCTTCGAGGACGTCTCCGCGGAGGCGGGAGCGGCGATCAGGGCCGAGAACCTCGGCCGCGGCTGCGCGTTTGGTGATTTCGACAACGACGGCGACGTGGACGTGATCGTCAACAACCTGGACGGACCGCCGTCGCTGCTGCGCAACGACGGCGGGAACAGGAACAACTGGATCATGATCAAGTGCGTGGGCACCCGCTCGAACCGGTCGGGTATCGGGACGCGCGTGAGAGTCACCCTCGGCGACCACGTCCAGATCGACGAGGTGATGAGCGGCTCGAGTTACTATTCGCAAAACGATCTCCGCCTTCACTTCGGGCTGGGACGCGCCGCCAGGGTGGACCTGGTCGAGCTTGCCTGGCCCTCGGGCGCCAAGGAGAGCTTCCGCGACCTGCAGGCCAATCACCTGTTCGTGATCCAGGAAGCCAAAGGGATCGTCGACAGCCGGCGATTCGGGTAGAGCCAACGATGCGGGCGCGGTCGAGACGTACGTGGGGCAGGCCTTCAGGCCTGCAATGCGCGGGGCTGAAGCCCCGCCCCACCTTCACGCTGCTTCTGGCGTGCGGCTTCATTCCCTTGCTCGCCGGCGCAGCGCCTGCTCCGGAGGTGCGGTTTACCGACATCACCGCAGCCAACCGGCATCGATTTCACGCACGGCAACTCCGCGACGTCGAACAAGCACCTGGTGGAGACCATGGGCGGCGGCGTGGCTCTGCTGGACTACGACAACGACAATCGCCTGGACGTGTTCTTCACCAACGGCGCGAAGATCGACGACCCGATGCCGCCGGGCAAACTGCCTGACAAGTCCAACCCGATCTTCTGGAACCGCCTCTATCACCAGAACCCGGATGGCACGTTTACCGACGTGACGGAGAAGGCCGGTCTCACCGGCCTGTCGCAGAACTACTACGGCATGGGCGTCGCCGTCGGCGACTACGACAACGACGGCTTCGCAGACATCTACGTCACCAACTACGGCGGAAACACGCTCTACGCCAACAATCGAGACGGCACATTCAGGGACGTCACGAAAGCGCGCCGGTGTGGCTGCCGGCGAATGGAGCGCCAGCGCCGGGTTCCTGGATTACGACAACGACGGCAGGCTCGACCTCTTCGTCACTCGCTACGTGGATTGGAGTTTCCGGACCAACCGGTATTGCGGGAGAAGCCAGACCCGGGTACCGCGCCTACTGTCACCCCGACAACTACGACGGGCTCACCAACGTCCTCTATCACAACAACGGCGATGGCACGTTCGCCGACGTCTCTCGAAAAGCCGGGATTGCGAGCGCGGCCGGCAAGGGGCTCGGCGTCGCCTTTGCTGACTTCGACCACGACGGGTTCATGGACGTGTACGTCGCCAACGACTCGGTGCAGTCGTTCCTGTATCGGAACAACGGAAACGGCACGTTCACCGAGGTGGGCCTGCTGGCCGGCGTGGGGTACAACGAGGACGGAAAGACCTTTGCCGGCATGGGCGTGGACTTTGCGGACTACGACAACGACGGCCATCCCGATGTCTTCGTCACGGATCTCTCCAACGAGCGCTACCGGCTGTTTCGCCACAACGGCGACGGCACGTTTCGAGACGTCACCAACTCGTCTGGCGTGGGAGGCGCCACACTGCCATATTCGGGCTGGAGCACGCGTTTCTTCGACTACGACAACGATGGCTGGAAGGACATCTTCGTGACGCAGGGACACGTGATGGACACGATCGAGAAGACGTCCCCCAATTTGAGCTACCGCCAGCCTCCGCTGCTGTTGCGGAATCAGTCCGCCCGGTTTGTCCGGGTGTCTCCGGGAGAGGTCTTCCGAAGTGACTGGGCCGGCCGCGGCGCCGCCTTCGGCGACCTGGACAACGACGGCGACATCGACGTCATCACGAGCAACGTCGGGCAGAAGGCGATGGTGCTGCGGAATGACGGCGGCAACGGAAGGCGCTGGCTCGGCATACGGACCGTCGGAAAGGCATCCAACCGCGACGGGATCGGGTGCCTGGTGAAGGTCGTGTCCGCATCCGGCGTGACTCAGTACTTCACCGTCAACACCGCCGTCGGTTACCTCTCGGCCAGCGACAAGCGGCTCATCGTCGGGCTCGACGGCGATTCCACGGCCACGCTCGTCGAAATCCGATGGCCTTCCGGATCCATCCAGAAATTCGAAGCGCGTCAACGCAGGACAAACCCTGGTAGCGAACGAGCCGTGATCACCCGCCGCCACTTGCTCGCGCTGCTTGCGGCAGTCCCGGCTGGCCCGGCACTCGGGCAGGGCATCTCCTCGCGCGGGGTGAAGCCGTTGCCCCGCGGAAAGCCTTCCGGCCGGCCGTTTCCAGCGCGCTTCACGGACGTCGCTGCACAGGCCGGCCTGACCGACCCGATCGTCTACGGCGGCGTCGAGACGAAGAACTACATCATCGAAGTCGTCGGGTGTGGCGTCGCGTTTATCGACTACGACAACGACGGTTGGCCGGATCTGTTCGTGCTCAACGGCACGCGTCTGGAGGGCGCGCCGCCGGGCACGACCAACCGCCTGTACAAGAACAACCGCGACGGCACGTTCACGGACATCACGGCCAAGGCCGGTCTGGTCCGAACCGGCTGGGCCTCGGCCGTGACCGTTGGCGACTACGACAACGACGGGTTCGACGACCTGTTTGTCACCTACTACGGGCACAACGTCCTCTACCGCAACAACGGCGATGGCACATTTGCCGACGTGACGGAGAAGGCCGGTCTTCGCCAGGACGCAGTCCGCTACGGCGCCGGTTGCACCTGGGTGGACTACGACCGCGACGGACACCTGGATCTGTGTGTCGCCACCTACCTCGACACGACGCTCGAAAAACTGCCAAGGCCCGGCGAGAACGCGGATTGCAGCTGGAAGGGCGTTCCGGTGAATTGCGGGCCGCGCGGTCTGCCGACCGGATTCGTGCAGCTGTTCCGGAACAAGGGCGACGGCACGTTCACGGACGTCACACGGCAGTCGGGGATTGTCTCGGCGTCCGGCTCGTATCCCATGACCGCGGTGGCCGCCGACTACGACAACGACGGCTGGCCCGACATCTACGTCGCGTGCGATTCCACGCCGAGCTGGCTCTTCCGCAACCAGCACGATGGCACGTTCCGGCAGGAGGCGCTCGAACGTGGCGTGGCGTTGAGCGAGGACGGGCTGGAACAGGCGGGCATGGGCGTAGCGGTGGGCGACTACAATCTCGACGGCCACCTGGACATCTTCAAGACCCACTTCTCGGACGACACGAATGTCCTTTACCGCAATGACGGCAAGGGGAACTTCGACGACGTCACCATCCGCGCGGGTATCGGCGTGGAGACCAGGTACGTCGGGTGGGGGACCGGGATGCTCGATCTGGACAACGACGGCCTTCCCGACCTGTTCGTCGTGACCGGAGGCGTGTACGCGGACGTGGAGCGGAAGCTTCCCGCGTACCCCTTCCGAACGCCGCGACTGGTGTTTCGCAACCTGGGTGACGGCAGGTTCGAGGAGTTGATTGACGAAGCGGGCCCCGGTGTCGCTGCGGTGCACACGGGCCGTGGCTGTGCGTTCGGGGACTTCGACAACGACGGCGATGTCGACATCCTGGTGATGAACATGAACGAGCCGCCGTCGCTGCTGCGCAACGACGTCTCGGGCACGGGTCACTGGCTGAAGGTCCTGCTCGTCGGCGTCACCTCGAACCGCAGCGCGATCGGCGCGCGCGTGACCGTCCGCTATGGCGCCCGCATTCAGGCGCAGGAAGTGAGCGGGCAATCGAGCTTCTACTCCGTCAACGACCGCCGCCTGCACTTCGGACTGGGCGCCGCGACGAGCGCGCACCTCACGATCCGCTGGCCAACCGGCGCCACGGAGACAATCCCCGGCGTCGACGCCGATCAGCTCGTGGTCATTCGCGAGGGTGCGGGAATTCTCCGCAAGGAGAAATTCAAGTCGTGATGTCGGGCCTCCCCCTGCACGAGCCGTGCTTCTCGTGCCGCCCACCAAGTGCTACTGCCGGGGTAGCCTGCGCGACCCCGGCACCTCGAAATTCCTACCTGCTGACTGTGTTTCATACGCTCCACTTCCTCCATAATCCGGTTTACGTGCGATCGTTCGTCACGCTCCGATTCTTGCAGTCAACTCATCCACAGGCGGCAACCCATCGGAGGTTGCAGCACCCGCTCCTTGATCACCGTGGAGGAGACAAATGAAGAAGACACTTGCGATGACAACTCTCGCTTTGGTCGCGTGGTGTGGCGCGAGCGTCGCGTCGGCCGACACCTGGACCGGCAAGATCAGCGATTCGGCGTGTGGCGCCTCGCACGACACGATGACCGAACACGGCAAGGAGGGCACTGACAAAGACTGCACGCTGATATGCGTCAAAGACGGCAGCAAGTTCGTGTTCGTGGAGAAAGACACGGTGATGCCGATCGCCAATCAGGACTTCAAGGATCTGCAGCAGTTCGCCGGTGAAACGGTCACCCTGACGGGCGATCTGAAGGGCAAGTCCATCACCGTGACGAAGATCGAAAAGGCGAAGTAGCGGGCGACCATAACGCGATGTCGCACTCCGTGGTGCCTCCGTTCCCCCGTGCGCTGCGGCACCGGATCCTCTCCACTTTGGTGGCGGCTTCCGCCATTGCCGCAGCGCCCGGCTCCCCACTCCAGCCGCAGACCGCCAGCATCGAGATCGATGCCGGCAAGCAGGAGGGTCGCATCAGCCCGCTGCTGTACGGCCAGTTCGCCGAGTTCATGTTCGAGGGCATCAAAGGCGGCCTGCATGCGGAACTGATCCGGAACCGCAGCTTCGAGGAATCACCCAATGCCATCGGCATCTCGCGGCACTGGGAGCGCTATCCTGACGACCGCAACGACGACTACGCGATCTCATTCCACTGGGACCAGGAGACGGCCTATCCGATGCGGGCGCCCTCGGAAGGGCTGGTCACCGGGCACTCGCTGCGTGTCCAGATCCGTCCCGGCGTGACGATGCGCCATGGCGTCCAGCAGGCGCGCATACCCATCACTTCGGGCCTCGACTATCGCGGCTACCTGTGGATCAGGGCGGACTCGTTCAAGGGCGACGTGCGAGTGGCGCTCGAAGAAGATGTGACCGGCGGGCGGATCTACGACGAGGCGCACCTCGCCGACGTCGGCAGCGACTGGAAGCAATATCCGTTCACGTTGAGGCCGGCCGCCAGTGACGCTCTCGCGCGCTTCGCGATCCTCTTTACCGGGGAGGGAACGGTATGGGTCGACCAGGTGTCGCTCATGCCGGGCAACGCCGTGGGCGGCGTGCGCGCCGACGTGCTGGAGAAGGTGAAGGCGCTCACGCCGGCGTTCATCCGCTGGCCGGGCGGCAACGTCGCGCAGGACTATCACTGGCAATGGGGAATCGGTCCGCGCGACCAGCGCCCGACCTGGATCAACCTGTCCTGGAAGAACGAGCCCGAGCCGGGCGACTTCGGCACCGACGAGTTCATCCGGTTCGCGCGCGACGTCGGCGCGGAGCCCTCCATCACCGTCAACGTCGAGGGGCGCGGCGCGACCGCGGCCGAGGCCGCGGCGTGGGTCGAATACTGCAACGGGCCGGCGACGTCGACGTACGGGGCGATGCGCGCCAGTAACGGCCACCCGGAGCCGTACCGGGTCAAGTACTGGGAGATCGGCAACGAGATCTGGGGCGACTGGGTACGCGGCCACTCGGATGCGGCCACCTATGCGCAAAACCTCACCCGCTACGTCGCCGCGATGCGCGCGTCCGATCCCTCAATCCAGGTGATCGCAGTCGGCGACAACGACATGGCGTGGAACCGCACGGTGCTGCAACTGGCGGGCGAGCCCTTCGACTATCTGGCGGTTCACCACTACTACAGCCACCGCGACATGGCTGCCGACCTGCGCAACCTGACGGCCCGCCCGCTGCACTACGAGCGTTGGTACGGCCAGATGGAGGCGGCACTGCGCGACCTGGCCCCGGCCCGCCGGCCCAGGCTGGCGATCAACGAGTGGGGCCTCGACGTCCCCGAGTCGCAGCAGGTACTCGATCCTCGCGGCGCTCTACGGGGCGCGGCTGATGAACGTCTTCGAGCGGCGAGGCGACCTGGTCGGGATGAGCGCCGTGTCCGACCTCGTCAACGGCTGGCCGGGCGGCCTCATCCAGGCAAGCCGCCATGGCGTGTTCGTCACGCCGATTTACCTGGTCAACAGCCTGTACGCGGCACACCTCGGCGCGACGCGGCTGGCGGTGGAGGTTGACGGCCCAACCTTCTCGAGCACCCGCGAGGGCAGCCAGATTCCGGTGCTCGACGTGAGCGCCAGCCGGTCGGCCGACGGCCAGCGGATCTTCATCAAGGCCGTCAACACCGATCTCGAGCGACCGCTGCAGACTCGAATCAGCGTACGCGGCGCGAACCTCTCCCCGGACGCCGTGGTGAAACGCGTGGTCGCCGACTCGCTGGCCGCGGTGAACGGGTTCGCGACACCCGACGCCGTCAGGACAACGGGCGGTCCCATCAGGGCCGGAAACAGCTTCTCAGTTGAACTGCCCCGGCACTCCGTGTCCGTGATCACGCTCGCCATTGCGAGGTGACAGCGGCAGCGCCGGGTCCATAATCGCGGTGTCAATGATACCTTCGCGCCGCGTGTCCGTTGCCGCCGCCAGCGCGCTCGTGGCAGCCCTGCTGACGGTTGCAACGGCCGTCCTGCATTGGAGATTCACGCCGTCCCCGGGTTTTGTCCGTACTTTCCACCCGACGGGCGATTTTGGCGCGCCGCCCGCTTTGGAGGATCGCACCACGGGTGTCAGCCTCGAATTCATGGGGCGAAATCCGTCGCTGCCGCGCCGGTCGTTCGGCGTGCAGTGGCGAGGATTCTGGCACGTGCCGGACAGGCGCACGCTAGAGCTGCAGGTGACAAGCGACGACGAAGTCCAGCTGTTGGTGGGCTCGAAGGTCGTGATTTGGAAAAGCCCCCGTGAGTTGCCTCGCACGACCCGGCGGTTGCTGACGCTGGCGAAAGGGAGCCATGAGGTCGTCATCCGCTACCGGCAGCATGGCCGGGGCATGGGGCTTGCTGTCCACAGCAGTGCGGCTGGCGCCACACCGGCGCCGCTGCCGACCGCGTCGATCTTTACAAGTCCGCCTCGCCGCAGCGATCTCGCGATCGCCGCCGCAGTGCCATGGCTGATGGCCCTCACAGCGGTGGTCTGGGTGATGGCCGCGCTGCCTGCCATCGCTGATGGTCTGGGCGCGTCGCGACGCGCATGGGGTGTCGCGCTGGCAACGCCGCGGGAGTTCGCACGACGGCTCCGTCTGCTCGCGGGGCCGGCATTGCTCGGTCCGATCGTGATGTTCCTGGTGGGGCCGCTCACGATCCACGCCGCGAACCCGGACGAGTTCGTGGTGTCCGCCACCGACCTGGTGTGGCCATGGACGATCGGCGCGGTCGTCATATCGTGGGGCGCGTTGCTCGCCATCGGCGCCGTCGTCGCCATGTTCTCCGAGTGGCTGTCGCGCGTCCTGGCTGCGGTGCTGCTTGCGGTTGGCCTGCTGCTGTGGGCGCAGGGCACCCTGCTCGTTCCCGACTACGGGCCGCTCTACGGCGAGGCGCTCGACCTTGCCGCATTCAACGGCCGCGTGCCGTACGAGCTCGCGCTTTGGGCCGGTGTCCTCGGTCTTGCGATCGTTTATGCCCGGCAGGTGTCGCGCATTGCGGCGTTGCTGAGCCTGGTGTTCATCAGCCTGCAGGTAGCGGCCATCGTCGTGTCGCTGGCAGGTGGGATGCAAGCACGCGGGCGCGCGCAGAGCGAGTGGAGCGGTCCTCCAGCCGCGTTGTACACGCTCTCACGCTCGCAAAACGTCTTCCACATCGTCCTTGACGCGTACTTGTCGGAGCTGTTCGGCGAGGCCGTGGCCGAGGACCGCGCCTTCTTCGACCGTACGTTCTCCGGGTTCGTTTACTTTGCCGATCACCTCGGCGCCTTTCCGACCACCCGGGCCAGCATGCCGGCGATGCTCACAGGCGAGGCGTATCGGAACCAGGAGCCTTTCGAACAGTTTCCGGGGCCGCACCCTCGAGCGGCGGTCGATTGCCACCGCCCTCGCCGAGCATGGCTTCGAAGTGCGTTCGATCACCTTCCATCGGCGCGAGCATCCGTCGATCGGAGCGGGCCGTCGGCCGGCTGCGAGCTACACCATCCCGACGCCATACGGCAGCTACGAGGACTACGTACGGTTCACCGCGCTTCAGTTGTTCGACTTCGCCGCGTTCCGTCACGTGCCACAGGCGCTGAAGGCCTTCGTGTACAACGACGACACGTGGCTCTGGCAGCGCGGCTTGTCGGCGAAGACGCCTCGGACAGCCAGCGCTCACGGATGATGCGGCCCAGCAACCACGCGGCGTTCCTCGACGGAAATGGCCGATCGGCTGACGGTGGGCGTCGACGGCCCCGTCTATCAGTTCATCCACATCGCCGTGCCGCATCCCCCCGTCGTGCTCGACGCGGAGTGTTCCTTCATGCCGCCCGCCGCGACGACGCGCCGGCTGTACGCGGGGCAGTCGCGTTGCGCGATGACGATAGTCGGCAGGCTCCTCGATCGGCTTCGCGCGTTGGGCGTCTACGACCAGTCGGTCGTCGTCATTGCGTCGGACCACGGCTGGCGTGCGACACGGCAGGGCCATCCGCTGGCGGGCGTCTCCACCCCCGCTGGTGACCTGCAGGCCGGTGGCCCTTTCCGCGATGCCGCTGCTGGTCGTGAAGCCGAAGGGCGCGTCGGGGCCGCTGCGTACCTCGATGGCCCCGACCGCCATCACCGATATCCCAGCGACCATTGCCGACCTGGCTGGGCTGGCGCCCGGCCTGTTTCCGGGTGAGCCGGCCCTTCGACTCGACCCGGACGCGAGACGCGCCCGGACGTTTGCGTTTCACTCGTGGCGCAACGCCGACTGGCGTCGTGAATACATGGACGCGCTGCACGTGTTCTCGGTGGATGGGCCGATTCACGAACCCCGGTCGTGGCGGTTCCAGCAGACGATCGCCGCCCCACGCAGCGCAACAAATCGCCCTTAGGATCCGTCTCTCATTCCTGAGCTTCCCGCGACCCCGACAGTTGTCGCGCGCTTCAGTCGTCGCGTGAGCGCGCGGCCAGCAGCGACAATGGAACGTCTAACCAGAGGCTATGATGACCGCATCGAAAATTTCGACTGTCGTTGAGCTGGGTTTCGGCCGCGCCGCGCGTGGCATGGCAAGGGCGATTGTGTTCGCGGGCGCGTTGTCTCGCACTCGGCGGCGTGGCATCGGCGCAATCCGCCGACTCGCGGTGGAGCGTCGAGGGAGGCCTGGGCTGGGACTTCAGCCTGAGCGGCGACTTCCTGTCGGCTGGCATCGGCACGTTGAACGACCTGGCGACGATCATCAATTCGCAGTCTTTCGGGGACGTTTACGGCACCGGCGTGCAGTGGCAGTTCGGCGGCGGCTACAAGCTGGATGAGATCAACGAGGTCCGCGCGCAGTTCAGTTATCAGCGCGTCGGTTCGGATCTCGTCACGCTCGGCACGGCGGGCAACTCGGAACTGGTGGCGACATTTGACGACTACAGGGCCTGGAGCATCGAGGCCGGATACCGGCACTATTTCGGCCAGCGCCTTGAACGGCTGCGTCCATATGCCGGGGCCTCGCTGGGGGTATCCATCATCGATGAGATCGACGGCGCCTTTGCGGCGCCCCAGGCCGGGATCACACGCATCGCCACGGACTTCTACGACGGAACCGCGGCGCTGACCCTTGGCGTGAACGGCGGAGTGCTCTACGCGCTCAACGAGCGGATCGACGTCAACGGGCAGGTGGGTTTCCGCTACAACAGCGGTCTCTCGGAGATAGACTCGCTGCGCGACACGGGCCTCGAGAACATCAACGACAAGAGCGCGCGGTGGACGCTGCCGATCTCGTTCGGGATCCGGTTCAACTCGTACCGGTCAGGCCTGCGTTAGGAGGGCTATGCGCTGCGCACAGCGTGCCACGACCGCGTCGGCGACCGCCTTCGGTCGTCGACGTGCCGCCGAAGATCGGGCGTGAGGGCAGACCGATCCGTCAGGACGCCGACGACGGACGGCCTCGACCAGTGCGGCCGCCGCCGGTTCTCCCAAGGAACTCCAGCATCTGCGCGCCCGCGAGCATCGTCGCCATCGGGTTGGCGACGCCGCGGCCGGCGATGTCCGGGGCCGAGCCGTGCACGGGCTCGAACATCGAGGGGAACGTCTTCGGCGGGTTCAGGTTCGCGCTCGGCGCCAGACCCAGGCTGCCGGTGATGGCCGCGCTCAGGTCCGTGAGGATGTCGCCGAACAGGTTCGAGGCCACCAGGACGTCGAAGCTCTCGGGCCGGCGAACCAGGTCCATGCACGCGGCGTCGACGAGCAGCGACTCGGTGCGGATGTCCGGATAGTCGCGTGCGGTGTCGGCGAAGACGCGATCCCAGAACCCCATGCTGAAGCCTTGCGCGTTCGACTTCGTGACCGAGGTCAGCAGGCGCTTCTTGTTGCGGCGCCGCGCCAGGTCGAAGGCGAAGCGGATGATCCGCTCCGTGCCGTGACGCGTGAACATCGCCGACTGCACCGCGACCTCGTGCGGCCCCCCGGCATACAGCACCCCGCCAATCTGCGCGTACTCGCCTTCGGTGTTCTCCCGCACGACGACGAAGTCGATCTCGCCCGGCTGCTTGCCGGCAAGCGGGCCCCGCACGCCGGGATAGAGCACCGCCGGCCGCACGCAGGCGTACTGGTCGAAGGCCCGCCGGATGGGCAGCAGCAGGCCGTTCAGCGTGACGTTGTCCTGCAGGCGCGGATCGCCCACGGCGCCGAAGAAGATCGCATCGAACGGACGCAGGACGTCGAGCGCATCGGCCGGCATCATCCGGCCGTGCTCGAAGTAGTAGTCGGACCCCCAGGGAAAATGCTCCCAGGCAAGCTGCACGTGGCCGCGCTCTCCTGCGGCCTCGAGCACCCGGATGGCCGCCGGAACGACTTCGTTGCCGATGCCGTCGCCCTGGATCACCGCGATACGGTAGCTGTTCATTCAGTCACCACAGGCCAATCATCCTCCACCAGAGAAAGCCGAGCGGCAGCCAGATCGCGAGGTGCACGAGCGAAATCACAAACCCTATCCGCCACCACTCGCCTTGCGTCAGGTACCCCGCGCCGAACACGATGGGCGCCGGGCCCGTGCCGTAGTGCGTGATGGCGGCGTTGAGGCTCGAGAAGAACCCGAAGCCGAGCGCCGTCAGCAGCGGCGGCGCGCCGAGGCCGACCGCGACGGCGAAGAAGGCAGGGAACATCGCCGTGACGTGCGCGACCAGGCTGGCAAACGCATAGTGGGAGTAGAGATAGACGACCATCAGCGCGGCAAGCGCCCACCACCACGGCCACGCGCCCACCAGGCCGGCTGCCGCGCCGGCGAATGCCTTCGGCAGGCCGGCCTTGTCGAGCTGTCCCGCCAGCATGACCAGGCCGCCAAACCAGATCAGCGCATCCCACGCGCCCTTCTCGGCGAGGACATCCTGCCAGTCGAGCACGCGCGTGACAAGCAGCAGCGCCAACCCGAGGTACGCGATCGCGGTCGGCGAGGCGCCATGCCACTCGGCGGACAGCCAGAGCAGCGAGCACGGTCGAGAAGACCGCCAGCATCACCCGCTCGTTGCGCCCGGGCGGCCCCATCGCTCGCAGACGCTCGGCGGCCAGACGCTGTGCCGGCCTGGTGTCGTGCGAGGCCCGGCGGGCACAACCGGTACACGACCAGCGGCACGACGACGAGCGCCACGATGCCTGGCAGCGCGCGCGGCCACCGCCCACATCGTCCACGACAGCTCCGTTCCCGAGCTCTGTCGCGTGAGCTCGGCGACGAGAGGGTTCGGCGCCGTTGCCGTCAGGAACATCGCCGAGACGACGAGATCGCCCTGGTAGAGCGTCGTCATCAGGAACGCGCCGATGAGGGCCGCCGTCGGGCCAGGCTCGGAGCCGAACGCGCGCGCGACGCTCAGGGTGATCGGGAACAGGATGCCGCCGGCGCGCGCGGTGTTGGACGGCGTCATCGGCGCCATGACGAGATCGGCCAGCACGATCGAGTAGCCCAGGCGCAGCGCGCTCCCGCCGAAGCGGCGGATGATCTGATACGCGATGCGCTCGCCCAGCCGCGTCTGGATGATCCCGCGCGCGAACATGAAGGCGGCGACGATGAGCCAGACCGTCGTGTTGCCGAACCCCGAGAGCGCGTCCTGGATGGAGAGGAGGCCGAGCAGGCTCGAGGCCGTGATGGCCAGCAGCACCACGGCGCCCGACGCGAGCGGGCGCGTCATCAGCGCGCACACGGTGGCCGCAAACAGCGCCAGCAGCCCCCAGGCTTCGCGGCGTGAACGCGGCGTGCGGCAGCAGCCAGACGCCGGCGCCCGACGGCGAGCGGCACTGCCCAGCGCCAGCGATCCGCTGATCGGGGCGACGGAGCGGGCGCGGCGGGCACGGAGGTTTATTGCACGAATCGCGGCCGGGACAAAGCGTTGACGGGCTGGACGAACCGGACGTCAGGAAAGCGCGGTAACATAGCCCAAACCCGGTCGGACAGCATCATGAACCGGCGGAGTTTCCTCAGAACAGGGGCGGGCGCGATCCTCGGTTGCCGCGACCTCGCGTTTCTCTCGCGCCTCGTGCCCGTCTCGGCTGCCGAAGCGCGCGTGGATCCTGCGATCGTCCGGTTCGACGCGGGGATCGAGCCTTGGTACGCCTCCTCGAACAGACGCCACGCGAGCGGCTGTTCGAGGAAGTCGCCGCCCGAATCAGGAAAGGTCTCACCTACAGAGAGACGCTCGCTGCGCTGCTCCTGGCGGGCATTCGCAACGTCCAGCCGCGTCCGAGCGTGGGGTTCAAGTTCCACGCGGTGCTCGTCGTCCACTCTGCGCACCTGGTCGCGCTCGCGTCTCCCGAGGCGGACCGCTGGCTTCCCATCTTCTGGGCACTCGATCAGTTCAAGCGGTCGCAGGCAACCGATGTGCGCGAGGGCGACTGGACGATGCGGGAGGTCGATCCGAAGGCGCTGCCCTCGACGACGTCGGCGGCTCGCGCCTTCACCACCGCGATGGACGAGTGGGATGAATCGCGCGCCGACGCGGCGGCCGCGGCGCTCGCCCGCGGCCTGGCCCCTGGCGAAGTCTTCGAGATGTTCGCGCGCTATGCCGCTCGCGACTTCCGCTCGATTGGACACAAGGCGATTTACGTCGCCAATGCATGGCGCACGCTCGAGACGATCGGCTGGCAACACAGCGAGCCGGTGCTCCGATCTCTCGCCTACGCGCTGCTCGCCCGGGAGGGAAGCGACCCGCTGAAGGGCGACGCCTCCGCTGATCGTCCGTGGCGCCGCAATCAACGGCTGGTCGCCCGCGTGCGCCAGGACTGGGGCGGCGGCCACGAGGAAAGGGGAGCGACCACCGGGATGCTGGCGGTATTGCGCGACGGCAGCGACGAAGAGACGGCAGACGGTGTCGTCGACCTGCTGCAGCGCCGAATCGCTCCCGATTCCATCTGGGACGGGCTGATGTGTGGCGCCTCCGAGCTCCTGATGCGCAATCCCGGCATCCTCTCGCTTCATGCCGTGACAACGACCAACGCGATTCGCTACCTGTTCGAGCGGTCCCGGAACGAGGAGACCCGCTTGATGCTCCTGCTTCAGAACGCCGCGTTCCTTCCCTTCTATCGAAGCGGCGGAATCGAGCGTGCGCATCGACGAGCTCGCGCCGGCCGAGCTGTCGGGTCCGGCAGACCGGTCGGTTGAAGAGATCTGCGCCGGCATCGGGCGGGACAACGCCCTGGCGGCGCGGCAGGTACTGGGCTACCTGACCCGGTACCAGACGCCGGACGCGCTGCTGCAGGCCGCCAACCGGCTCGTGTTCCTGAAAGGCAACGACTCCCACGACTACAAATTCAGCGCGGCGGTGTTGGAGGACTACCACCGTCTCTCGCCGTCCTGGCGGGGGCGCCATCTGGCGGCCAGCGTCTTCTGGCTGAGCGGCTCCGGAGCGCCGGACAACGATCTGGTCGAGCGGGCGCGCCAGGCGCTCGCAGGCACCCCAACAGCCGCAGGCGCGAAATGAGCCGGATGGCATGACCGTCAAGACGTATCTGCTTTCAGTCCCCGAGCGACTGGCCCGGTCCGTCCTTGGGCTCGGCGCTGGCGCAGCGCGCGAAGTGGGAGAGGTTGCCCTTCCGGAGGGAATCCGTCGCAGCCGGCTGTACCAGAACCTTGTCGATACGACGCTGCGGTACCTCATCGAGCAGGTTGGAGGCGCACAGGGTGTCTACAACGACGAGGAAACGCTGCCGGCCAATTTCCTCGCCAGGAGGACCGCGGGCAACGCGGTCGAAGTGCTTGGCATCGTCGCCTTTCGCGCGTCGCCCGTCTGGATCCTCGCGGCTCTGGCCGACCTCTGCGGGATGGGCCGGCACCTGATCCCGGAAATGGCCGACGCGCTCAAGGCGCAGGGTTTGCTGGAAAAGGACGCTCAGTTCGCCACAGTCGATCAGATGTTGGACGGCCTGGAACGGACCTCGTCCCGATTGGCCGCGACGATCAACACGCCGCCGCTCGACGTGGCGGAACTCCGAAACGAATGGGAGGCGATTCGGGAAGAAGCACGAGGCCTGCCGCGTGCCAGTCTTCCCTCCCTCGACACGATCAGCAACCTGTGGACGCAGCTCAAGGCAGAATCCGCGCGGCAAGACAGGTCGATTTTCGAAACGTCGTCGGTGATGGCGATTTCAGCGTCGCAGGCCCTTCCGGGCGGCGCACGCTGGCTCGCCGCGTCCGCACGAGCCGGCGCGGCGCGCACCGGCCACATGTTCGCGGCGGCGCTACTGGATCACTACAGGCAGACCCTGAGTGAGATACAGCAAGTCGGCTATCTGGCGTATGCCGGCCGGCAGTTTCGCCCCTACGTCCGCGCGGCCGTTGATCAGTTCTCACCGAAGCGGCGCACAGTCACCCAACGCTTACTCGAGAAGCTTCAGCAGATCAGGTCCGCCAGAGGTTGACCTGAGCTGTCGCGAGTTTACAGGGCTACTCTGGGAAGTTCGGGTCTTGCCTGACTCGTTCAGCCTGCAGCAGGTGGCGGTGCTGGTGTCTCGAGATGATTTGCAGCCCGGTGCCGACCGTGAAGCGCACCAGCGGAACGAACGGATTTCTGAATCGAATCCGGTTGACGTCGTGAGCGGCCGCGCGGCGGACGAGATCTCGCGCGACGTCGTTGCTTCGGAGGAAAAGGTCGAGCACCGAGGGCTCGATGCGCTCAGCCGGCTTGATCTTCTCGGCGCAAGAGCGCGCCTGCTCTCCGACGATGGCTCGATGTAGTTACGAATGAACCACCGGCCGAACCATCCCGGTGTGATGTCCTGAATGGGAGCGTGCGGCTGGTTCTCGAGCGAGTCCGCGATCGGCGGCAAGTAGACTTCGTTGGCGCTCAACAGGTGCTGAAGGCACTGGCCAACGCTCCAGCTGCCTTCTGTGACCCTCCAGTTGAGCTGCGCTGCGCTCAGCCCTCGCGCCAGCGTTGTCGCGCGCCGGTCCATCGACTCGAGCTCGTCGATGAGAGGCACCGACCAACGAGGCAGCGTGCTGTCGGGCAAGGCCACGACCCAGCGTACTGACTCTGACCACTTGAACCACTTGCGTCGTCAGGATGTCCCACCCTCGGGCCCGCACCTCGAGCCGCAGGTCGGCCGGCGCGGTCGGCGCGTACTCGAAATCGTAGGTTTCGCCCACCGAGATCGGCTGTTTTGCGGGCCTGCCGGTCGCCTGCGCCGGCGGAAGATCTGCGCCGTCTTTCGCCACCGCCGTCCACTGCACCGGCCCGCTGGTGCCCAGCAGCGACACCACTCCGTTGAAGTTCGGGCTGATGTTGATCAGGCGGAACCGGTACTTGGTGCCCGCTTTCAAGGTCATCGGCAGCGGATTGGTGCTGCGGTTGATCTCGAAGGGCGCAGGGCTGAAGTCGGTGGAGCGGGGCCCCGATCCGCCGAGCAGCACGACCTTCTCCATTTCAGCATCGAACGTCTTTCGGTTGGGCACGACCAGCAGCGCGCTGTACATCCCCGAGCTGAGCTGGTGCACGTCGTGCGCGTGCGTGTGATAGATGAACGTGCCGGCGCGTGGGGGAGTGAACCACACGTTCAACGTGCCGCCCGCCGGCACGAGCCTGGTCGTCTGCCGTGAATCGCCGCTCCAGCCCGCGACACCGTCGTTGTAGCTTTCGAGCTCGATGCCGTGCCAGTGAATGGTCGTGTCGCCGGCGGTCTTGTTCACCAGCGTGAGCGCCACCGGTTCGCCCTTTGCCAGCACCAGCGTCGGGCTCGGGTTGGGCCGCGAGGTCGGCGCCACCGGCGCTTGTTGCCGGCGCGGGCTGCTCCGGGTCGATGATTGTGAAGCCGTACCCGGGGTTGGCGCCGTACTGGTTCGGGAAGCTCGCGATCTCAATCGTCAGCGGGCGCGCCTTGTGCGGCTCGAGATTGGGGGCTGCTGTCTCATCGCCAGGCAGTACATCGATTCCGAGCACCAGGCCGGCCATCGAGCGCTCGACGTCGTGCGTGCCGTGCGCCGAGGCCGTGTGGTCGCCTGGGGCGGCGTCGGCCGCGCGAAGGTCGCCGGTGACGTGCGCCTGGATATGGCAGTGGAACAGCCATTTTCCGACCCGGTCCGGCACCCACCGCATCGTCATCGTCGCGCCCGACGCCATCGCCTCGGTGGTGACGAGCCGCCGGCTGTCGTGGTCGTAGATGGTGTCTCGCGCGTGGTCGCCAAGGCTCTCGACGCTGTAGAACGTGCCGTGCAGATGCATCGGATGGGTGCCAAACGTCGCGTTGATGACGCGCCACGTCACGGCCTTGCCAAACGGAAGCGCCAGCCGCTCGGTGTACGGCCAGGACCGTCCGTTGATTGTCAGCGAGGCCGGCTCGAGGCCGGCCGCATTGGGCGAATCGATGAATTCGGTCATCACGAAGATACGGTCGTCGGGTTCTTCGCGCCCGTGCGCCGGGTCCACGATGAAGGCGCCCGCCAGCTGGCTGTCCACGCCGGGAATGCGAAAGTCCAGCGGCGGGCCCGCGGTCGCGCCCAGGTAGAAGTACGTCCCCGGACTGCCGGCCTTGAATCGCATGTCGCGCGTCGAGCCCGACGCGATCTCAACAAATGCTCGGGGTTGCCGGGGCGTGTCATCGCGCCGAACACTCGAAGCGGGCCTCCGGGGATGGCGTTGCGCACGCTCATCCGAATCTCGGTCCCCTCCGGTACCCAGACGAGCGGGCCTGGAATCTGAGGCGCCCTGCCCTCTTCGCCGAAAACCTGCACGAGACGGACGGGGTCGTTGGCGCTCTGGCCTTCGGGCTGCCAGCGGGCGACAGTGGCGACCAGCCGCAACGTCAACACGCCGTCTTTGAGCCGCCGGCTGGATGGAGGTTGTCGTTGCCGGACACCGTGGCTGATGCCGCCTCCTGCGGCGGACGGGGAGCAGGCTGAGCACTCTTCTCGGGCCGGCAAACGAGGGACCCAGGGCGATCACCGCCGAGGAGATGATCGCGAGACATCCTGATGTGATGGTCATGTTGACTCAGCGCGCCTCTGTCGTTTTTGCCGGCATCTCGAGCGCAGGCCGCTTCTGGCCGCGATGGCAGGTCGTGCAGTTCACCGACGGGTTCGCGCTGTTGAGCGTGGGGATGTTCTTCAGATAGTCGTTGTTGATGGCCGAGACCATCGCGCTCATCGCGCGCGCGGTGCCCTTGGCTCCCTTGTCGTCGGATTCCATTCGCCTGGCACGTGGCAATGGGTGCAGTTCACGCCTAGCGAGCGGGAGAACCCGAACTCCATGATCCGCAGCAGGCGCTCCGCCGTGACACCCTTGTATGCGTGATGTTCATGAACACGTCGACGGCCGGCTGGTCCTCCTTGCCTTCGATTGACTTCCTGATCTCGGCAAGCGCCTTGGCCTGGTCGAATGGGGCCACAGGGGTCTGTGCGGTCGAGGGGATAGCAGTGACGATCATCATCGTCAACGCGCACCAAAGGCTGCTGGGGACTAAGGGACACATCGACTCCTCCGGGAAATGCGGTGGGCGCCGCAT
>CAWFRL010000022.1:0-126574 GCA_963818215.1 Vicinamibacteria bacterium
CACTCGCAAAACATACGAGTGCCCGGCACCGACGAAGTCAGAAGATGAACTTCACGCTGAGCCGCCCCTGCAGTCCGGGGTTGAAGAGATCCTCCATCTGGTAGCGCGGATCACGCGCGTTGGCGCCGTCTGGCGTCGCGGCGATCAGGGCGTTGTAGTCGTACCCGTTGGCCAGGTTCGTCGTGTGCAGATCGATGTTCGACGAGGTGCGCCGAGGGCGGTTCACGCTGCCGAAGATGCTGCGGGCCGTCTGCTGGTTGAACAGGTTCAGCACGTTCGCCTCCAGCCGCAGCCTCTTGGATCCTCCCATCCGGATATCCTGCGACACGAGCAGGTCCGTCTGGGAGAGCAACGGCGTCCGGCCGAGGCTGCCCCGTCCGTCCACGAAGATCGGGATGAAGTTGATGCTGCTCACGGTGCGGCTGATCGGGGTCCCGCTTCCGCCGTAGAAGAACGCACCCACCTGCGTCCCTGTCGGCAGCAGGTACGCGCCGTACAGCTTCACCACATGGGGGCGGTCCGTCGCCAGGCGGCCGAGGACATCGAGGTTCCCGTGCGCGTCCCACATGAGCTCGTCCAGGTCCCAGGCGCGGTTCGCGCTGCTGCCCGGCCGCGCGATGCTGCCGGCCTGCTGCTGCGGCAGTCGCCTGCGTGCGGTTGGTCGTCGGCGTCGCGATCTCGTCCGAGTTTGCCAGGCCCGCGTAGTTGCCGTAGAGGCGGCTATAGACGTAGCTGGCGCTGCCGAACCAGTTGCTCGAGAAGCGCTTCTCGAGCGAGAGCTCGAGCGCGTCGTACTGCCGCTTCGGCTTCGGCGTGTCGAAGACCGGCGTCAGCCCGGACGTGTTCATCGTCGCGGCAATGCCTTCGCCGGGGTTGACGTACTTGTATTCCTCAGAGCCGTTGACGAGCACGCCAAGATCCTCGATCGTGCGCCGCAGGTTGGCGTGCGCGTAGTTGACCTGGACTGTCATGTTGCCGTGAAGCTGGTACTCGGCGCCCGCGTTGAACGCATCCTGGCTCATCGGCTTGAGGTTCGGATCCACCGTGTCGAAGTTCGGAATCCGCTTGTCCTGGAAGCTGTCGGGATCGTCGTTCCAGAGGTTCCGGCCTGGCATGTTCGTTCCCGAGAGCGAGAACGCGTCGGTCGTGTCGAGCGAGCGATACCGCACCCGCCACACATCGGCGCCAAAGGCGCCGCGCGAGACTTCGTACTTCGTCCAGTCGAAGTAGCGGCCCCAGCTGCCATACAACTTCAGCCGGCCATCGTTGAACACGTCGTAGCTGGCGCCGATCCGGGGGGCGAGCTTGTCGCCAAACCCGAACTTGAACGCGACGTCCTGGACGTCGGTGCGAAACGACGGGATGATCTCGCGCTCCGTGCGGAGACCGAGATTCAGCGTGAGGTTGCGGATCGTCCACTGGTCCTGCACGTAGAGCGACCAGATGTCCGCCGATGTCTGGCCCTGGACGCCTCTGTCGTCCACCTCGTAGTAGCCATACGGCCCGCGATCGGTTCGGCCGGTGTCGTTGCTGGTGAACGACCGGTCCCAGTACACCCACACGTACCCGCCGCCGGGATAGGCGACCTTCACATCGTTGGCCGTGTGCTGGTAAGCCGACGCCGCCCTTGAAATTGTGCGAGCCGCCCATCGTGAACGCCTTGATGAAGTCGGCCTGCACATATCCACGCTTGGTGTGGTCGAACTCGGAGAGCTGAATGCGCGGCGTGTTCTGGAACCCGACGCCTCCGAGCTGATCGGCGGCAATGGGATAGCCGAGGCCGACGGCGCTCGTCTGGTACGAGACGCTGCTGAAGGTCGGCACGCCGGTGTCCTTGTAGTTGTCGTCGAAATAGCCTCCGCGCACGCTGAGGAGCGACGAGTTGTTCAGCGTGAAGTCGAGGGTGCCCGCGTAGCTGGTCTGCGGAACCTCGAAGCCCCGGGTCTTCTGGGCCTGGTTCGACGCCTTCGAGCTGGAGAGCGAGTTCGCGAGCGAGTCATCGTACGCCGCCAGCGACCCTTCCGACGTCGTTGGCGTCCAGAGCACCGAGAAACTGGTGCGCAGGCGATTGGTCGGATCGTAGTTGACCTTTCCGAACGCACTGTTGAACGTCTGCTTCTGCTCGATCGTATCCGTCTCGCTGCGCGTGAACAGGTACTCGTTCGACCGGCGCACGTACCGTGGCGCCCACGACCCGAAGAAGAACAGCTTGTCGCGGACGATTGGCCCCCCGAGCGAGCCGCCGATCTCGTGGCGGTCGTTGGGCTGTTCGACGTCCTGGACATAACGGACCGTCCGATCGTCGAGCGGATCGAGCACGAGCCGCTGCACGGGCCCGGCGCTCGTGCTGGCGCCTGTGAAGTAGTAGTGGGCCTCGCCGCGGTACTGATTGCCACCGGACTTGGTGACGGCGCTCACGACGCCGCCGAGAGCCCCGCCGTACTCGGCGTTGATCCCGCCGGTCTTGACCTGCACCTCCTGCAGGTACTCGAACACGGCATCCTGGCGCGACCCGCCGTTGATCAGGCTGTTGGTCGTCACGCCGTCGATCGTGAAGGAGTTCTCGGCCCCGCTCGCGCCGTTCACCTGAATGCCGCCTTCGATCTCGCCGGTGTTCACCGATGGCGAGGCGAAGGCGAGATTCTGGAAGCTCCGGCCCTTCGGGATGCGATCGAACTCCTCGGCCGTCACGTTGTGGGCGATGGTCGTGCTCCGGGTATCGATGAGCGGTGATTCGGCGGTGACGGTCACCGCTTCCTGCACGGTGCCAACCTTCAACGTCGAGTCAATGGTCAGCGTCTTGCCGAGGAGCAGCACGACGTCGGGCACCTCGCTCGGTTGGAAGCCTGACAGCTCGAACTTGACGCCGTAGCGGCCCGGTTCGAGGTCCAGGATCCGATACACACCGTCCGAGCCCGTCACCGCCGTGTAGAGCTTGCCGTTCTCTTTGTTCGTGATCGTCACGTTAGCGCCAGGTAGAACGGCGCCGCTGGCGTCCCTGACCTCGCCGGTGAGG
This sequence comes from Vicinamibacteria bacterium, assembly GCA_963818215.1. GTDB lineage: Bacteria > Acidobacteriota > Vicinamibacteria > Vicinamibacterales > JAENWD01 > JAENWD01. The sequence continues at coordinate 3,017 of CAWFRL010000022.1, forward strand.
CCGCTGAAGCGTTCCTGCGCCATCGCCGGGGCGATGGCCAGAGCCACGAGCAGCGTCAGGACGGCGAACCGTCGGGGGCCGGTTCGCAAGGTGGATGCGGTCATCTCCGATGCTCCTTTCGGGGTCATGCGGCGAGCTCCAGCGCTGGCGGCGATTCGTCCCCGTCACGCGCGTCCTCATCCCGTGTCGCGGTCCGGCACAGGACTCGAGGCTCGCCGATCTGTCCCTGGTTGAACAGGCAGGTCGTGTGCCGGTACAGCGCCTGTTCCCCACCACGGCCGTCGGGCTGGAGCGTCAAGTTGCGAGGCGACCTCTGTCGAGGTCGAAGTCGGATGTGGAGGGATGACCTGCGTGACCGGTCGCCGGTCCGATGCGGCAGAGCAGGTGGCAGCCGGCGTGTCTGAACCAGAAATCAGGATTTGGAGACGCGCGACATTCAAGCGTCCGGACGCTGGACGCTCTGGGTCGTGAGTGAAGGGGTGGATCGCCCAGTACAGCCACGATTTCTCGTCACTCATCCGGTGCGTTTGGTCACGGCACGGCTTCGGCGAGACAGATCCCCGGCGAGGTACACCTGAGGCCGGTATCGACCGCGACGGTAGCTCGGTCGGTTCCTTCGCGGGCACTGGCCGGATCGGGCCGAACGCATTCCACGGTAGCGTCTGGTGAGTAGTATCATCGCCGCGCGGCGGCCTGTCCGTATGACGCCGACGAGTCGTTCTTGCCTAGAGCCATTCATATGTCCGAATCAGCCGACGACTCGTCCGAAGCCCTCGACTCCGGAGACGCCGGAGGCAGCCAGCCCATTCCGTCCTCGCCTCAGGGCCTCATCGGCAATGTTCGCGAAGGCCTGCAGATTGCTCGCTGGGACGTCGAGGCCGTTGAGCGCGTGTCCCGGGATCTCGCGCGCGCTCCTGTATGGCGCTGGCTTCATGGTGGTTGCGACACTTATGGGCGCTTTGCCGCTGCTACTGAAGCCGGAGCCGGGCTCACCGCGCGATGGCCTTTCACCTTGTTCGGACTCCTCGTCCTGGCCGCCGGCCAGCTGGCGATCTCGGCACTCGCCACTGCCGTTGTTCACGGGGCCGCCAAGCTCCTATTCCGCGCGTCCGGTCAATATGTGAGGCTCCTGCGAGTGCTGTGGGTCGGGTCGATCGTCCTGTGGATCGGGGCGCTGCCATTGGTCGGCCCGCTCGTCGGCGGTGTGCTCTACCTGCTGGTCGCGCTGGTCGCGATCAGTGAAGTCGAGGACGTCGAGCGGCTGCAGGCGTTGATCCTCGTCATCGGGTTACGCGCGATCGTCATGCTCGGGGCATGCTGTCGGCGGCGTAACCCTCGAGCTGAGAATGCTGCGGGTCGGATTACGACTCTCGCCGGCGGTCGGGACCATCGGTGCAGCGCACTGCGCATGAGGTAGAGTGCACCGATGCAGGCCGCCGCGCTTTGAGGTCCAGTCACGCGCGCAGCGGCGGTCGAAGAACAGCGAATCCCCGGGCCTCGTCAGGACGCTGGGGTGGTGGATGTCACGACGATCACCGCGGGAACCATCCTCGGTTCAGCAATCTTTCTCGCGGCGGCGTTTGTGCCACGCGAGGTCCCGCAGCCCACGATGGTGCTGCTGCTCTGGGTGGCGGGCGGCCTGATTGCCATCGCCGGCGCGCTGACGTACTCCGAGCTGGGAACGATGTTTCCCGAGGCAGGCGGGCAATACCACTACATCAAACAGGCCTTCGGCCCGCTGTGGGGCTTTCTCTTCGGCTGGACCTCGTTGGTCGCGATCCAGTCCGGAGCTAACGCTTACCTCGGCGTGGCGTTCGGAGAGTATGTCGGAGCGTTCCTGCCGTTCTTTTCCTCGACACGCGTGATCGCATCGATTCCGATGGGGCCTTGGACGTGGGAGCCCAACACCGTGCAACTCGCGGGAGTGTCGGCGATCGGAGTGCTGTCGGCAGTGAACTACTTCGGCACGAAGCTGGGGGCCAGGGTCCAGGGCACGCTCACCGCCATCAAACTCCTGTCGGTTGCCGGCCTGATTGGATTCGGGCTGGTCGCGCCTGCCAGGGTCGCGCCCGATTGGACCGCGCCGCTGCCGACGGGCAACCTGCTTGCGGCGATGGGGCTGGCGATCGTGGCGATCCTGGGCAACCTCGACGGCTGGTCCCAGGCAACGCTCTCCGCCGGAGAAATTAAACGTCCCGAGCGCAATCTCCCCCTCGGGATGATCGGCGGCACCGTGTTGGTTGGCGTGGTCTACCTGCTCGTGAACCTGGTCTACCTCCGCGCTCTCCCGCTCTCAGAGATCGGCGCGTCGGCCAGGATCGGCGAAGAGGCGACGACCGCGTTGCTCGGTCCGATGGCCGGCAGGCTGCTGGCGGCGGCGGTTCTAATCTCGGTGTTCGGCTGCCTCTCGTCGGCGTTCATCGGCGCGTCGCGGCTCGGCCTCCCGATGTCGGAGGACGCGCCGGCGTTTCGATGGATGGCTCGGATTCACCCTCGGTACCAGAATCCCACGGCCGGGATCGCGACGCTCGGCCTCTGGTCGATGCTGCTGGTCCTGTCGGGCAGCTACGAGCAACTGTTTCATTACCCGCTGTTCTCCAGCATCTTCTTTCACGTGGTCACGGGCCTGGCGCTGTTCCGTCTCCGACGGCAACGCCCGAACACGCCGAGGCCCTACCGCGTCGTCGGCTACCCCTGGGTGCCGGCGCTCTTTGTGATGGCGATGACGGGATTGGTCCTGAACACGCTCTACGAGCGGCCGCTTCAGTCGCTGCTCGGTGTCGGGCTGGTGGCGCTCGGCGTGCCATTCTTTCGATGGCGTCGGAGGGCCGCGCGGGATTGACGTGGGCCTTACTCGACCCTCAGCGCAGCCATCGGATGAAACCTCGACGCCCGCCACGCCGGCACTGAGCACGCAAGGATCGCGACGGCGACTACCGTCGCGGCAGTGCCCGCGATGACGATCGGGTCGCTGCCTTTCAATTCGCTACAGCTCGCTCGCCAGTCAGCGGCCACTATACTCAATGCCGAATGCGTCAACCGAAATGCCACGATTAGCCGGTGAACATCGCTCCTGGCTGCTGTAGGTGACTCGTGTCCGACACCATCCTCTTTGGCACCGAGGCGCCGGGCTCGACCGGCGGCTATGGGTGCTTCATCTCCTTTTCGGGACGATTTCCGCAACCGGCTCATACCGTGCGCTGAGACTAACCGCAGGCAAGCACATTCTTGAACTTGTGCTGGCGTCTCTCACCGCCGTCGGCTACCACAGTGGCGAGCTGTAGCTCCGACTCCCGCGATCGTTCGGCTGTGAACTTTGATTGCGCCTTGCGGCACTCGCGGCTTCGCGGACGTCAGCGAGGCTTGCAGCTGTTCGCTGGCGCGTGTGAGCTTGAAGGCATTATCCGACGCGTTCTCAAGGGTCCTAAGCGATTCGTAAGTCCTAACGCTCATTTCACATGGTCGGTTGCGGGTCGTCGCGGCGAGCCAGACTTTCATCGCCAATCGGACAATTTCGAGATCGTTGATCACGTTTGCGAGAACGTCCGTTCAATACAGCTCGGTACGGCATATTTGCAAATCTCGCGCAAGCGGGTTCACCGCTAGAATCTCGCAGTCGATAGCGCTCGTATGCCCCAAGTGTACTTCACCCCACCGAGATCGCAGAAACCGCTCGTCGAGTTGGTGGCGGCTGTTCTCCGTGCCGACGTGTCGAGCGAGGACTATTTGGATTTGGTCCGACACGTCGCGGCTGTGTCGTTCCGCGGCGCGCGAAGCGGAGTCTCACTGGCGTGGACGTTGCCGATGCTTACAGCACTTTCAACGACGTGGATTTCGAGACGGCTGGACGAGATTCACGATCGGGCTCGTGCTCGTTGGGACGGTATTCGCGCCACGGGCGGCAAGGCTCGCACGACGGGGTGCCGCGCTGTGGCACGTCGCAAATTTCGAGGGCGTTACCGTTGGCCGAATCCGTGAAAGCCGTCTTGACGACTAACGAGCGGCGCGCCAGGTCGGTCGTTTTGTTCCAGACGTTCGCCTTAGTCGTGGCCTTCGTAGCAGTCGCGGTCGTTCTCATCGCTCCGCACTGGCGTGACTGCTGCATTTCCAACCTTGGCCACTCTGATTGTGTTGTCGTCGTTGTCAGCGGGCCTCTTGTTCATCACTGCCGCACTGTCGTGGGCGTATCAGTCAACGTACCGGGATCGTCAGCTCAAACAGGTCTACCTCGACAACTGGACGCCGGCCACGTACGGACCAGGTGACTGAAACCGAGCGCGGTTGGGTGCACTCGCAGGCGATTCGCAACGGCCATTTGCTCTGGACCCTAATGTTCGCCGGCATGCTGCTTCTCGTTACCCTTCATCCGAGCCCGACGCGACTGAGCCAGGTCTACATCGTTACCGTTGTGATAATCGTCGCGGCAGTGCCGCTTCTCGAATTACTGGACACCAAACAAAGTCGTGACTATCTGCGCGTACCGCGTTCTCCCCGGCTGTGTGCACTTTTGTCGTTTCACATCGTGCAGCAGATCATCTTTGAAGTCGCGTGGACGTCCCTGTGGATAGGTGCGGTAGCGCCGATGTTGCCGCTCTGGGCGTTGATCGGTGCCGTCTCATTGCACGCTTTTGCCGCGAGGTTCGGCCTTGCGAACGCAACGTTGCGTCGTTAAGGTTGCTACCGCCGGCGGTGTCCGCATCGTGCTCTTCCGACGCTTCTCGAGGAGGCGGCCGAAACGCACCGTCAGTTGGTGATGCCCGTCGCCGGCGCGTTTGGAAGAATCGTCGCGATCGGCGACGCCACCTTTTTCGCGCGCTCCCGCGGGGATCAACTGGATTCTGAGGCCGTCTTGATGGACCTCGACGCGTTGATAGCCGAGGGACGCGTCGATTGGAAGGAGCGCATCGATTTCGAGGTAGGGCGCGCTGATTTCATCGTCTTTCACTGGCCGGTCGAGCCGACGCAGGCGATGACCTGGGAATTCGACCGGGCGACTGCGGCATTGCCGGTGGACCGAATGCTCTGGATTACAACGCGCGCCGCCCATGAACCTGTCGCCGCGTGGATTGCCGCCAAACTTCCTCGGTCCAATCCGCGGCTGTGCGTCGTCGACGACCCGACCGCACCGACGCTGCGACGTTTAATGCTTGACTTGGTCCACAACGCGAGACGCGAACCTCGCTCGAGTCTCGTCCCATAGACCTTCCGACAACCGAATAGAGGCATCTCGAGCAGTATGTTCCGCAACCGTGCGTGCCGAAGGGAACATGCTTGTTTTACATCAGAGCCATGAACAGCACCTGCGGGCTGGAGTCAATCGACAGCCCGTGAACGACGCAGACAATAGCCTGATCCATCACTACCACAAGCGAACGACTCGGACGCTCGTGGTCAATCAGGCTATGCGACCGCACCGGACAGCAACCCCACCAAGATAACCAAAGCTCCCGCAATCCGATTCTTTCCGAAGCAGATCCTGCGAACGGACCGACGGGCGCTGGCAGCGACCTGGTGTCGTTCGCCGACTGGATCGGCATGACATCCGCGGTGATGCTGGTGCCGGACTGCTTGCCTGCGTCGAACCTGCGGCGCGCGCTCAGATCCATTTCGATCATGGCCTTCAGAGACGCCTGAACGGCCCGCGTCCTAGCCGCTCGCAACGACGTCCTTAGGCGCACTCGCGAGGCGAAGCGCCTGTAAGGAATCGCCTTGAACTGGCGTTCATCCTTGCAAGGACGGGTGCGCCTTTGCGAGATGAGCTGGCTGGGAGTCAGGGATTCGAACCCAGATAACCGTAGTCCAGAGACACACACTCTTACTCCACCCTCAACGCCGCCATCGGCTGAAACCTCGACGCCCGCCACGCCGGGACCGAGCACGCCAGGATCGCGACTGCGAGCACCGTCGCCGCGGTCCCCGCGATGACGAGCGGGTCGCTGCCCTTCACCTGATACAACTCGCTCGCCAGCAACTGCGCGACCCCCACCGCACCGGCCAATCCCACCAGCAACCCCACCGTCGTCAAGGCGAGCCCGCCGCGGAGCACCTGGCGGATCAGATCCTGGCGCACGGCGCCGAACGCCATCCGGATCCCGAACTCGCGCCGGCGCGTGGCGACGGCGTAGGCCATCACGCCGTAGAGGCCGATGGCAGCGAGCAGCAACGCGGCCGTCGCGAACACGCCGACGAGCGCAAGCACGACCTTGCGCTGCGTCATCGACTCGGCCATCGCGCGATCGAGCGAGCGCGGGCTGGCGACGGCGACGCCGGGATCGATGCGCGCGACTTCGGCGCGCACGGTCGCGACCAGGCTCATCGGGTCGAGCGGCGTGTTGACGATCACGGAGATCTGGCCCGGGTTGAACGCGCTCGGCACGTAGGCGAACGCGCCCTGCGGCACGTCCAGCCGCCGATCGACGACGTCGGCGATCACGCCGACGATCTGCCACGGCTGGCCCTGCACCGTGATGGGCTGCCCAATCGCGTCGCCCTTCGGAAAGAACCGCCTCATCGTCCACTCGTTGATCACGGCCACGCGAGGGCCGCCGATCCGGTTGTCCGCATCGGTGAATCGGCGCCCGATAAGGAGCCGCGTGCCCAGCGCCTCGAGGTAGCCAGGCGAGACGAAGTCCATGCGCCCGATCACGGCGTCGTTGTCGGTGCGGGCCTCGCGATAGAAGTACTCCCCGTAGCCGCCGCCGATGAACGGAATCGCCATGGCGGTGCCCGCGCCCTCGACGCCGGGCAGCGCGCGAAGGCGAGCCAGGAGATCGCCGGTGAACGCCAGGCGCTTCTCGCGCGACTCGTATGAGACATCAGGCAGCGAGACCTGAAACGCCAGAATGCGCGAGGGCGCAAAGCCTGGATCGACGGAGGCGGCCTTGGCCAGGCTGCGCAGCAGCAGGCCGGCAGAGGCGAGCAGCACGACAGTGAGCGCGACCTCGGCGACGACGAGCAGCGACTGCGTCCGCTGACGGCCGCCGGAGCTGGCGCCCTTGCTGCCGCTGTTCATCGCGGCGCTCAGGTCCGGCCGCCGCGCGCGCAGCGCGGGGAGCAGCCCGACGAGCGGCCCGGTGACAACGGTGATCCCGAGCGAGACCAGCAGCACCTGCAAATCCAGTCGCGGTGTCAGCGTGACGGGCAACGCATCGTCTGTGAACCTTCGAAGCAAATCCAGGCCGGCGTAGGCGACGACGATGCCGGCCAGGCCGCCCATCAGCGCGAGCATCAGGTTCTCGGTCAGCACCTGGCGCACCAGCCGGCCGCCGCTGGCGCCAAGCGCCGCACGCACGGCCAGCTCCTGCTGCCGATGGCAGCCGCGCGCGAGTAACAGGTTGGCGACGTTTGCGCACGCGATCAGCAGGACCAGCGACACGGCGCCCAGCAGGATCAGCATCGGCGTCTGCGCCAGCCCGCCGATTACCTCGGTCACCGGCTGCACGACGACGCTCCACTTCTGCTTGAAGTCGGGATACTGCGGGTTCAGCTGCTGCTTGATGCGCTTGAGGTCCGCATCGGCGCTCGCGACGGTGGCCGTGGACGCGAGCCGGCCGAAAACGCCGCCCCAGTGCCCCGCGCGCGCGGCGCGGAAGCTGCCAGGCGTCAACACCACCGGCACGAAGAACGTGTAGTCCTTCACCATCCACGCGCCCCTGGGCAGCACGCCGATCACGGTGCGCGGGACCTCGTCGAGCATCATCGTGCGCCCGACGATGCCGGCGTCGGCGCCGAAGCGGGAGCGCCAGAGGTCTTCCGTGATCATCACGACGTTGGTGTGGCCGCCGGGGCGATCCTCGTCCGGCAGGAAACCGCGGCCCAGCAGCGGCGGGATCCCGAGGACCTTCAGGAACTCGTGGCTGACCTCGACGCCGTTCAGGCGCTCGGGCACGTCGCCGCGCAGGTTGTAGCTGACAGGGGACGTCAGCGTCAGCGCGTCAAATGTCGTCTGGTGCTCGCGCCAGTCGAGGAACGCGCCCCCAGACACGCTGTTGGCGCCGCCGTCGGCGCGCACCTCGGAGACCATCATCACGCGGTCCGGCTCGGGATAGGGCAGGGGACGCAGCAGCACCGCGTCGAGCACGCTGTAGATGGCGGTGTTGGCGCCGATGCCGAGCGCGAGCGTGAGGATGGCGACGACGGCGAATCCGGGACTGCGAGCCAGCAGGCGAAGGCCGAGCGCGGCGTCCTGCAGCAGCTCCGCGGCGAAATGGCTGATACGTCGACGGCGTTCCACCGTGTCCCCCAATTGCGCCAGCACCTGGGCGCTCGAATCGACGGTGCCGAATTCCTTCAGCGCCTGCGCGCGCGCATCAGACGGCGACATCCCGTCGCGCGTGAGCTCGTCGGCGCGCATGTCGAGGTGGAAGGCGAACTCGTCGCTGACGTCGCGGCGGATCTCGTCGCGCGTGCGGTTGGCGTGCCGGAAGAGGCGTTTGGCGAACCAGGGGCGCATTGGGATTCCTTTGGGATCCGGAGTGCATTGAAAATTCGCGGCTGGGCGGGTCCTGCCGCGGACAGCCCCTACCTGGTGCTCGCCGAACTACGCTTGTCACGGGAACCGGCTCCGCGCCAGGCCCGGGGCCCCGGCGCGCGGACTGTGCGCGCTGGGGTGGAGGCCGGGGCGCTCCGTCCGGCGTCACCCGGCCAGCCGTCAATTTTTCAACGCACTCCAAGCCGCCCTACGTGCCGCTTTCGCCGACGACCTTGAGCATCGCGTCGGCGTACTTGCGCCAGGACGAGATCTCGGAGCGAAGCTGGCGCCGGCCTTCGGGCGTGAGGCCGTAGTACTTCGCGCGGCGGTTGTTCTCCGACACCCCCCACTCGGCTTCGACTCAGCCTTTGGCCTCCAGACGATGCAGCGCCTGGTAAAGCGCCGCATCCTCGACCGCCAGCACCCCGTCCGTGCGCTCGTGCACCCAGCGCGTGATGGCGTAGCCGTGGGCGGGGCCTTTCTGGAGTGACCGGAGGATGAGGAGGCTGACGGTCCCCTGCATCAGCGAGAGGGTGCTCATGTCAGGGGTTGGACGGATGGGTCCGGTGGAATGTTCCCCTCACGACATGAGTGGAACATCACAATTTGACGACTTGAGATTGACGATTGCAGATTACGGGCGGCGGAACTAAAGTTCCGCCCTACGACCGTCCGTATGCGGTCCGGGCCGTCCGCGCCTTCGCACCAAAATCGAACTGGGGGTCCAAGCCATGCGCCGAGAGCAGGAACAGTTGAGCCGCCGAGATTGGTTTCGATATGCCGGTGTGTTTGCCGGGGGCATGGTAGCGGTGCACGCAGGCCAGGGCCTGCGCTCCGCGTTTGCTGGTGGCCTCGGCGGACCGGATGGCCCGCGCCATGATTGGCAGCAATCGCCAACGGCGGACCCGCTGGCGGAGCGCCGCGCGCAGATGGGCGCCGCTCCCATCGTCTCGAGCCGGCTCGGTCCGAACCTGGTCATGCTCTCCGGTCCAGGCGGCAACATCGCGGCCCTGCACGGTCCCGACGGCATCGTCATCGTCGACACGTTCGTGAAGCCCGCCTGGGCGGCGCTCAAGCAGACGCTCGACGGTCTCGGCGGTTCGTTGAAGCTCGCCATCGACACCCACTGGCACTTCGACCACGCAGACAACAACGACCGGGCGCGCGAGGCCGGCGCCTCGACCCTGGCGCACGACAACACGCGCACGCGCCTGTCGCAGTCGCACGATCTGCTCGGGATGAAGTTCCCGGCGTCGCCACCCGCCGCCCTGCCGACCCAGACGTTCAAGGACAGCCACACGATCTACGCCAACGGCGAGACGCTGCAGCTTCGTACGTGAAGCCAGCGCATACCGACACGGACATCGCCATCAGGTTCGCCAGCGCCAATGTCCTGCATCTGGGCGATCTGTATTTCAACGGCATGTACCCGTTCATCGACGCCAGCACGGGCGGGAACATCAACGGGATGATCGCCTCGGCGAATGCGGCGCTGGGTTTGATCGACGCGCAGACGCGGGTCATTCCCGGCCACGGACCGCTGGGCGACAAGGCGTCGCTGGGGAAGTACCGCGACATGCTGGTCACAGTGCGCGATCGGATTCAGAAGCTGAAGAGCAGCGGGCAGACGCTGGAGCAGGTGGTAGTCGCAAAGCCGACCAAGGATCTGGACGATCCGTGGGGCAAGGGCTTCATGCAGCCGGATTTCTTCGTGACGATTGTGTACGGCACGCTCTAGGAAGCGCCGCATGCCCACCCTCGGAAGGCGCGCGTTCCTCGTCGTCGCGGCGCTGCTGTCTCCGCTTGCGTCCCTGCGCGGCGTCGCCAGCGACCTGAGCTGGCGGCGTTTCTCGCACTGTCGTCGCGGTTGACGGGCCGGAAGAATCTGGACCCGGCGGCAGGCTCGGCGTATCTGAACGCGCTCGTCGCCACTCCCCAAAATCGCCTGCTGCTCGACGACCTTGCGCGCGGCGGACCGGGTTCGCGTACGGCTGCTCACGCGGCGTTGGAGCAGGAGATTCTTGCGGCCTGGTACACAGGCGCGTACTTCGTCGGCGGCGAGCGTCGCGTCGCCACGCATGCGGGCGCGCTCATGTGGACCGTGCTGGGAAGGCCCGCCCCGGGCCTGTGCGCCGGGCCCACGGGGTCGTGGTCGACTCCGCCGCCGGTCGTCAAGCAGTGACAAAGGCGAGGACAGCTGATGTCGTGATCGTCGGCGCCGGCGTGGCCGGCAGCCTCGTCGCCGTACGTCTTGCAAAGGCAGGACTCAAGGTGCTGCTGCTCGACGCAGGGCCGCGCGTGGACCGTGGCGCCGCGCTCGACCAGTTTTACCGCGCGGCCATCAAGGTTCCGGAATCGCCGTACCCGAACGCGGCCTTCGCGCCGCATCCGCGCAGCGACGCCATCGACGACTACTACGTGCAGGGCGGACCGGACAAGTTCATCAGCACCTACCTGCGCCAGGTAGGCGGCACCACCTGGCACTGGATGGGGACGACCCTGCGTCTGGTCCCCGACGATTTCAGGCTGCGTTCCCGCTTTGGCGTCGGAGTGGACTGGCCGATCGGCTACGACGACCTGGAGCCGTGGTATTGCGAGGCCGAACGGGAGCTTGGCGTCGCAGGCGACGGGTCTGCCGATCTCAAGTCGCCGCGGAGCCAGCCGTACCCGCTCCCGCCAATTCCCGTGACCTACCTCGATCAGCGCGTCAGCGCGGCGCTGGCCGGGTCCGGGTACACCCTCCAGCCGACGCCGCAGGCGCGCAACTCCAGACCGCATGACGGTCGACCCGCATGCTGCGGGAGCTCGACGTGCATTCCGATCTGCCCGATCCAGGCGAAGTACGACGCGATGGTCCACGTGACCCAGGCCGAGCGGGCGGGCGTCGAACTGGTCGAGCGCGCGGTTGTCGCCAGTCGTCCAGATCGGCGCCAACGGGCTGGTCGCGGGCGTCACCATCAAGCGTCCCGACGGCAGCGAAGAGCAGGCCGTCGCCAAGGTCTTCGTGATCGCCGCGCACGGGATCGAGACGCCGAAGCTTTTGCTCCAGTCGCGCAGCGACCAATACCCCGGCGGCGTCGCCAATTCCAGCGATCAGGTCGGGCGCAACCTGATGGACCATCCGACGCAACTGAGCTGGGCACTGGCTGGCGAGCCGTTGTGGCCGTTTCGCGGACCGATGTCGACCTCGGGCATCGAGTCGCCGCGGGCCGGAGACTGGCGTGCGGTGCGGCCCGCCTTCCGCATTCAAGTGGGCAACAGCGGGTGGGAATGGCCAAAGGGCACGCCGGACCACACGGTTCGTGTGCTGTTGGGCCAGGGCCTGCGCGGAGCGGCACTGGACCGGGCGCTTACCGAACACAGCTCGCGCGAGCTCGCGCTGGCCATGATGACCGAGCAACTTCCCCTGCCCGAAAACCGCATCGTCCCGGACTTCGACAAACGCGACGCCATCGGCCTGCCGCGGCCACGCATCAGCTATCGGGTCGACGAGTACACGCGGCGCGGACTGGAAGAGGGCCGGCGCATCCACGCGAAGATCTTCGCCGCGCTGAAATCAACCGAAGTCCACCACAGCGAGGACGTGAAACCATCGGGCCACCTCATGGGGACCTGCCGGATGGGCCACGATCCGAGGCAGTCGGTGGTCAACTCCGAGCTGCGCTCACACGACCACGCGAACCTCTATCTGGTTGGCAGCGCCGTGTTCCCGACGTCGGCGGCGTCCAACCCGACGTTGACGATCGCCGCGCTCGCGCTGCGCGCCGCGGCGTCGATCGCCAGGGCCGCCACTGCCAGAATGTAGCCCTGGGCCTATGGGCGCGGGATCGTGGCAGGTGCCGGTGGGGCCGGCAGCATGTTGCGGATCGCGCTGATGCGCCACTGGCCCTGCTGGCGGACCATCACGAAGGTCGACCACATCTTCCGCGTCTCGGCGCCGCTGATCTCGTAGCGCCCGTCGGCAATCGCGACGTCCGGGCCGACCATGCGGATTGTCTCCACGGCGATGGTGCGAGTGCCTGTCGTGCGCGCAGATGATGCCATCGTGCCCTTCACCAGCACGTCGCGTCCTCGACGCCATTCGCCAGAGGAGACGAGCTGATCGGCGTCCGGCGTGAAGAGCGCGGCAACCGCCTCGGGGTCGCGTGCCTCGCGCGCGTCCACGTAGCGGCGCACGACGTCCTTGATCGCCGCATCGTCGGCGGGCGATTGCGCTGAAGGGACCGCGCAGGCGACGAGGACCAGTGCGAGTGCGAAAAGATAGCGTGTCATGTGTGTCTCTTGGCGGAACTAAAGTTCCGCCCTGACTGTACGAGTCTTGGTTCCGCCCTACATACGGTCTTTAAGGCGCAGGAAAATTCGCATCGCGGCCAGCTCCGCTTCCAGACCTCGCTGGAACACTCGCCCGCGTGGCGGCTCGGCGTCAGCGTAGCCGAAGTTGGCCACCAGTGCGCCCTCGACGACGGCCAGGTTGCCCCAGCCGATGACGCGGTCGCCCCACAGCAGCGGCAGCGCGTAGTAGCCGAGCTTCCGTTTGGCCACCGGCGTGTACGCCTCGAACCGGTACGGCCAGCCCCACAGCAGCTCGAACCGCCGCCGATCCCAGACGATCGGGTCAAACGGCGCCAGCAGCCGCACGGAGTCATCGGGCGCGGCATTCAGCGGGTCCTCGTCAGCCGGCCAGTACCAGTCGACGTTGTCGACCCTCGCATTGGCGAGACGCTGCCTTGCGCGCTGCAGGGCAGCCTTCAGCTCCTTCCGCCACTGCGGGACGCCGTAGCGGAGGCGATTCACCAGGAACGACAGCGTCTGACCCGGCAGCGGCGCGTACTTGCGAACCGCGATGTCGACGAGCGCATCCACGCGCTCGCGCGGCGTCAGCGCGACCTCGGGCTGGAGAGCGGCTTCGCGCACCGCGTAGATGCGGATCCCCTTCTCGCGCCGCGTCACGCGCAGCAGGCCGCGATAGTGCATGTGTTCGAGCAGATGCGTCGTCGCGCTCGACGAGCCGCCCCAGTAGTTGGTGACCGTGCCGTGCGCGAAGTGGTCGTCCACCTGGCGCGGATGCACGTCGCCGCGCTCGCGGATGAAGTCGAGGATGAGCTCGGCACGCTTCCGGCGGGTTGGCGTCCATCCCAATCGCTCGACGCGCGGGTGCATCAGGGCGTGCGCACCGCGCGACATGAACCCGTAGTTGACGAAGAAGTCCTCCTCGATGCCGAGCGCGTGGTAGCGCCGCTCGAGGTCGCCGGCTCGGTAGCCCTTCACCCGATGTCGCAGGGTCAGGTCCTGGGCTCGCGCCGGAGCGCGGATGGGGTCGGCCTGGACGAAGCCGAGCCGCTCGACGGCGCGTTTCAGGGTGACGGGCGTGAAAAGGCTGCGCGCGACGGCGAAGCGGCGCAGGTCGTCGAGGAGCACGGGGCCATTCTGGACTATTGGGCGGGGTGCCGCGTGCTGAGTGCCCGGTGCCAAGTGTGGGTGTCCGGTGCCCGGTACCGTGTGCGACGCTGAAAAAGAGTGCCTGCCCCTGTCGATTTTCCCGGATCTTGTTCGACTAGTAGATAGGAGATGGAGGCAGCCTGGAGCGCGGAGCCCTTGACAGGTGCCGGAGGGACGATGTATTTAACCAATAGGCTAATTAACCCGCTGGTTGCATATGTCCCCAGATCACCTCAGCACGACGTTTGCCGCGCTGGCCGACCCGACGCGGCGGGCTATCCTCGCGCGCCTGTCCACCGGCGAGGCGACGGTCACCGACCTGGCCGAGCCGTTCGAGATGAGCATGCCCGCCATCTCCAAGCACCTGAAGGTGCTCGAGCGCGCGGGCCTGGTCGCCAGGAGCCGCGAGGCGCAGTGGCGGCCGTGCCGGATCGAGGCCGCGCCGCTCAAGGATGTCGCCGAGTGGGTGGAGAATTACCGCCGCATCTGGGAGCAGCGCCTCGACCGGCTCGACGATTACCTGAAAGAGTTGCAGTCGAAGGAGAAGAAGCATGCCCGCAGGCCACGCAAGGGCTAGGGCTGGGTCATTGGCCAGATGAGGCGGAACTAAAGTTCCGCCCTACGTACCGGCATCTGCGTACCGGCATCGTGCCATCGTGATTGTGATCAGAAGTTAGTCAGAGTGCGTCAAACGCGTAATACACCCCTATGAGCATCATCACCGACCTCAAGTTCGCCGTCCGGTCGCTGGCCCGGGTCAAGGGCCTGGCTCTGACGGTCATCGTCACGCTGGCCCTCGGCATCGGCGCCAACGCCGCCATCTTCAGCGTCGTCCGCGGCGTGCTGCTCCGTCCGCTGGTGAACAAGGACGAGGACCGCCTGATCTACATCCGGCAGACCGCCAAGGGCATCGGCGCCGACAACGCCGCGTTCTCGGTGCCGGAGATCAACGACCTGCGCGCGCGCATCAGGACGCTCACGACCTTCGGCGACTTCTCGACGCTGGACTTCACGCTGATCGGGCTGGGCGAGCCGCGAGTCGTACGCGCGGGCGTGGTCGGCGGGTCGTACTTCGACGTGATGGGCCTGCGTCCCGTGCGCGGCCGGCTCCTCAACATGTCCGACGACGGTCCACAGGCGGCAGGCGCAGTGGTGCTGACCCACCGGTTCTGGAGCAACGCGCTGGCGAGCGACCCGAACGCGATTGGCAAGGTCATTCGGCTCGGCGACCGTTCCGCGACGATCGTCGGCATCGTCGAGCCGTCGGTGCCGTATCCCTCGCAGACCGAGATCATCGCCAACATCGTGACCAGCCCGCACCACCTGGACGCGACGATGGTGCACGGGCGCGTGCATCGGATGACGGAGCTCTTCGGCCGGCTCGCGCCGGGCACGGACCTCGAGGCCGCGCGCAACGAGTTGCGGGCCGTGCATCGAGACATCCTCAAGGCGCACCCCGAGGCGTACCCGCGCAACGCCGACTTCCAGATCGAGGCCAGGCGGCTGCGCGACGAGATCACGTCGCCGGCCAGGACGGTGCTGCTGATCCTGCTGGCGGCCTCTGCGCTGGTGTTCGTCATCGCGTGCTCGAACGTCGCGAACCTGATCCTGGCGCGCTCGGTCCGCCGCGAAGGCGAGCTGGCCATTCGCGCCTCGCTTGGCGCCACCGCCGGCGCCCTGCGGCGGACGCTGCTGGTGGAAAGCCTGCTGCTGTGCGGAGTGGGCGCGGCCCTGGGCGTGCTGGTCGCGCGGCCGATGGTGGCGGTGCTGGCGCAGTACGCCTCGCGGTTCTCGGTGCGCGCGCTGGAAGTGACCGTCGACTCGAGCCTGTTGTGGGTGGGCGTGAGCCTCGCGCTCATCGCGGCGGTCCTGCTGGCGTTCGTGCCGCGGCTGCCGACGGCGGATACGTCCAACGGCAGCGCCAGCCTGGCCAGCGGCACCGTCCGCATCACGTCGGGCACCAACCGGCGCCTGCGGGCCTTTGCCGTCACCCAGATCGCGGCCTCGTTCGTGCTCCTGGCCGGGGCTGGCATGCTGCTGACGACGCTGATGGCGCTGCAGGCCGCCGAGACGGGACTCAACACTCGCAACGTCCTTGCGCTGCACGTGCCGGTCGAATTCGAGCGTCCGCGAGCGGAGGTGTCGGCCTTCTACCGGGAAGTGATGCGGCGCATCACGGCGCTGCCCGGCGTGGAGCGCGTCGCCATCGGCACGATCGTGCCGTGGCGCGAGGCGGGCACCTTCGGCCCCGGCTTCCAGTTCTCTGCCGAGGGCTACGCCAAGGCCGGCGGCGAAGAGGATCCCCGCGCGCGGTTCCGGACGGTGTCGCCGGGGTTCTTCCCCGCGCTCGGTGTTCCGATCATCGCGGGCCGCGACTTCACGGACGCCGACCGCCTCGACGGCGAGTCCGTCGTCATCGTCAGTCAAAGCCTGGCGCAGCGGATGTTCCCCACGTCCGACGCGCTCAACCGCCGCGTGATGTGGACCGATCCGGTGATGCAGTTCATCGGCGTCCACACCAAGCCTCGCCGCATCATCGGCGTCGCGGCTGACGTCGACGACGAGAACATCGTGCCGGGCCCGGCGATGACCGTGTATCACCCGCTCGACCAGGAGTTTGGCGGCGGCCGGCTGTTCGTGCACACCAAGATCGATCCGTACTCGCTGGTGCCGCCGATCACGCGGATCATTCGAGACCTGTCGCCCGACCAGCCGGTGGAGCAGGCCGCCACGCTCGAAGACGTGCGCGCGGAGGTGCTGGCGCCCGACCGGCTGAACGCGCTCGTCTTCGGCGTGTTCGCGGGCGTCGCGCTGCTGATCGCGGTCGTTGGCGTCGCCGGCGTGCTGGCGTTCTCGGTGAGCGCGCGGACGCGCGAGTTCGGCATCCGGCTGGCGATCGGATCCGAGCCGAAGCACTTGCTGACGCGCGTGCTGAGCGAAGGCGCCGTGATCGCCGGCGCGGGCATCATCGCTGGCGTCGTCGGCGGGTTCGCGCTGGCGCGGTTCGTCGGCAGCTACGTCACCGACGTGCGGTTGCCAGGCGTGATGCCACTCATCGGCGCCGCGGCTGTGCTGGTGGGCGCGGCTGTGCTTGCATCGCTGATGCCGGCGGCGCGAGCATCAAGAGTAGACGTGATCCAGGCGTTGCGATCGGAGTGAGGCGCGACGCGCGCCACGACGATCGCGAAGGCGCGATGGCGCGATGCGCGACCTCGTGAGGGTCCCGCCGGTTGTAGGAGCGAGTGCACATGCCTTACGTTGACGGATTCCTGGTTCCCATTCCGAAGAAGAACCTGGCGGCGTATCGCCGCATGGCGCAGAAGGCCAGCAAGATCTGGAAGGAATACGGCGCACTGGAGTTCCGCGAATGCGCCGGCGACGATCTGGCCGCAAGAGCCAGTTCACGAAGATGGCCAGGCTCAAGAAAGGCGAGACGGTCATGTTCTCGTGGATCGTCTACAAGTCGCAGCGCGCAACGCGATCGCGTCAACGCCAAGATCATGAAGGACCCGCGCGATCGGCAGCCATGATGACCGGCGACACGCCGTTTGACGTCAAGCGCATGGCCTACGGCGGGTTCAAGGTGTTGGTGGATGCGTGACGGTGAGTCGTTCCACAATCACGAAGGCCGAAGGCCGATCGGATCGTGGCTTCCATCAGCGTCTCCCATCCTGCCGGTACTGCCCGCGCCGCACGAGGGCGTTGGCCTCGGTCGAGTTGGTGAACTCCATCTTCTGCGCGTCCCACAGCAGGCGCTTGTACGGGACGCGGAGCGCGATGCCGGCAAGCGTCACGGCCTCGGCCAGCGCGGCGACCTGTTCGAAGCTGCCTTTGGACTTCGTGGAGGTTCGTATCGCGTTGATCCACTCGTCTTCGGGCAGCGATCGATCGAAGTCCTTTGGGACGACCGACCCGTCGAAGGCGCGCTGACGGCTCTGCGGGATCAGGCGCGGGCTGGTCGCCCTGTAATCGCAGAGGATCTTCCCCTTGTCGCCGATGAACAGCATTCCCTCATCGGCAAGATCCTCGTTGTCCGTGTACAGCTCTTCCGGTGTCTGGGGCTTCATGCCTCCGTCGTACCAGAACGTGTCCACCGACGGGCGCCGCGCGGTGGCGGGATGCCGCCACCTGACCGTGCTCGCCTTCGGGAAGGCGACCTGCGACACGAGGCCGCCGTCGCTGACGTTGTGCTCGTCGACGCGCGCGTCGTTGTTGGGCCTGGCTTCGACGAACTCGGGGACGCCGAGATCGAGGATGCGGTAGGGCTGCCACAGGCTGTAGTGGCCCATGTCGCCAAGGCAACCCGTGCCGTAGGCGTACCAGCCTCGATAGACCGCGAAGGTGTAGCTGGGATGGTACGGGCGGTCGGGCTCGGGTCCCTGCCACAACTCCCAGTTGAACCCGTCGGGCACCGCCGGGCCTGACGCGTGGTACTCGTGCATCCCTTGCGGCCAGAAGGGCCGGTTGGTCCAGTTGTGCACTTCGCGGACGGTGCCAATCACGCCGGCGTCGATCCAGGCCGCCAGCAGATGCCTGTCGGGGTGGTTGCTGTAGGCCAGAAGATGTGAGGGCGCGGCGCTTTCGCGCGCGGCCTGCACCGTGCGGCGGACTTCATGGAGCACGCTGGCGACGGGCTTGTGCGAGATCGCGGCCTTGCCCTTCTTGAGCGCCGCGATGTTGATGGGCCCGTGCTGGTGATCCGGCGTGATGTTCACGACGCCCTGGATGTCTGATTCCTTCTCGAGCATCTCGCGGAAGTCCTCGTAGGACCTGATGCCGCGTGAGGGCCGATTGTGCTTCTGGTAGTACGTCTCCATGATCTGGCGGGCGACGTCGCGGCCCGCGCGAATGCCGGTGTGGCCTTCGCCCCACGACGGATCGTCGAGCACCTTGCGAATCCGGTTCCGGTTGCTCGACAGGTCCCAGTCCACGTAGTTCTGGCTGTCCTTGTTGGGGTCGACCACCGCGACAAACTGGATGTCGGCGCGCGTCACCATGCCGGCGTTGACCTGGCGCTGCGCCTGCGTCCCGCATCCAACCTGGGCCAGCAGCACCATGTCGCTCGGCGCGATGTAGCCGGGCCCGCCGAGCACGCGCCGGGGGACGATCGACAGCGCCGAAGGCGCCGCCAAGACTCGGAGAAACGTGCGGCGATTCACAGGGTTCATGGACGGTCCCTCGTGCGGTCTCCAAAAAGCTGTGCGAGTATACGCCCAGTGGAGGTTCGTCATGGACGCGATGTCACGCCGGGAATTCTTCAGGAAGACAGGGGCCGACGCGGCGCTGGCGGGTCTGCTCGCGGCGAGCGCGGCCACGCTCCGGGCCAATCCGCTGGGCCTGCCGATCGGCAGCCAGACCTATCCCCACCGCGCGCTCATCAAGGAAGGCAACTTCGCCGGGCTCGCGGCCATGCTGGCCGGCATCGGCGTCAAGACGCTGGAACTGTGCTCGCCGCTGGGCTACACGGAGTTCACCAGCCTCTCCGATGCCAGGATGGTCAAGGAGATCCTGGGCGACCATGGGCTCACGTGCGAGAGCGCGCACTTCAGCATGAAGGAACTGCGGGAAAAGCAGCCGGCGGCCATCGACTGGGCCAAAGAGATCGGCATCACCCAGATGATCACGGCCACGCTTGGCGGCGGAGGCAACGCGCCGACGCTCGATGACGTGAAACGCGCCGCAGACGAGTACAACAAGATCGCCGCCGTCGCGGCAGCCTCCGGCATCCAGCAGGGGCTGCACAACGAAGGCTTCGAAAGCTCGGAGGTCGACGGCAGGCGGACCTACGACATCCTCTTCGAGCTGCTCGATCCCAAGCTCGTGAAGTTCCAGTTCCAGATGTCCACGATCAGCCGGGGCTTCGTGGCCCACGAGTACTTCGACAAGTACCCGGGCCGCTTCATCTCGATGCACCTCCAGGACGTGGACCTCAACGCCACGCCGCCGCCGCCACCAGAAGGGCAGCCCGCCCGGCCGGCCGCCACGCGTGGCCGCGGCGTGCAGACCGCCCTTGGCAAGGGCAGCATCGACTGGACCCGGACGTTCCAGGCGGCAAAGACGGCCGGCGTGAAGAACTACTTCGTCGAGCAGAACATGGATCTGACGAAGGAAAGCGTCGCGTACTTGAAGACGCTGACGGTATGACGGCACCGCCTGGCGTCTCGACGCTGCTGGTCGCGCTGTGCCTCACCGGCCACGTCGACGGCGCAGCCGACGCCTCCGGTTCATGTCGTCCTGTGGTTCGACGCCGAGGACTACATTCTTCCGGAGGATGACGACGCGACCAAGCGCCTCGCGGAGATGCTGACGCGGCTTGGCGTGAAGGCGACCTTCAAGGTCGTCGGCGAGAAAGCGCGCGTCCTCGAGCAACGCGGCCGCACCGACGTCATCGCGGCCCTGAAGCGGCACGAGATCGGCTATCACTCCAACACACACAGCCAGCAGCCGACGATTGCCGTGTACCTGCAGCACGCGGGATGGGACGACGGCCGCGCGGAGTTCGAGCGGCGCGAGGGACAGGGCAGCCGCGACGTCGCGCGGATCTTCGGCACGACGCCGGTCGCCTACGGGCAGCCCGGCAGCGCCTGGGCGCCGCAGAGCTATCCGGCGCTGCGCGCGATGGGCATCCGGATGTACCTGGACGAAGCCGACCACGTCGGCATCGACGACCAGCCGTTCTACTACGGCGGGATGCTCAACGTCTTCAGGATGCGGTCGACACTCGCGCGGATGGCGCTCGACGGCGCCGATCTCGCCGCGAGCACGGCGCGATTCACGAAACTCGCCGACGCGCTGCGCGCGCGGGGCGGCGGCACGATCAGCATCTACTATCACCCGTCGGAGTGGGTTCACGCCGAGTTCTGGGACGCGGTCAACTTCAGCCGCGGCGCAAACCCTCCGCGCTCGGCGTGGAAGCGGCCCCGGACGCGCCCGGCCGCGGAAACCGAGACGGCCTTCGCGGACTTCGAGCAGTACATCCGCTTCATCCAGAAGCAGCCCGGCGTGGCGTTTGTCACGGCGTCGGACCTGATGCGTCTGTACGCGGACCGCGCGATGGCGCGTGCGTACTCGCGCGAAGACCTGCGCGCGATCGCTGCCGCGGCGCAGCCCGAGATCACATTCCAGCGGCGTCAGGGCGAGACCCTGTCGGCCGCCGACGTCTTCAGCCTGCTCACCGGCGCAATGGCGGGGTTCGTCAGGTCGAACGCCGTGCCGGAGGCGTCGCGCGTGACGCCGCTTGCCGGGCCGACCCGGCCGTTTGCGCCGCCGGTCGGTGGGTCGCGGGCACCAGTGTTCCCCTGGGAGGCATTCTCACGCGCCGTCACCGACGCGGCGGACTTCTGCCGCACGAATCATCGCGTGCCCGACGCGATCTGGGTCGGCACCGACAGCCTGTCGCCCGCCGACTTCCTTGCCACGCTCGCGCCCGTCGTCGAGCGCGTGATCGCCACCGGACAGCCGCCGCCCGAGGTCTCACGCCGCGACGGTCGCTTCACCGCGGATCGGTATGTCGCCGAGGACTCGACGGAGTTGTGGAACTGGCCGATCTTCCCGGAGGGCTTTCACGCGCCGGCCATCATGGCGCTGGCGCGGCTTCAGGCATGGACGTTGAAGCCGGCGGTGCTGCACTAACCAGCTCATAGCTCAGCAATTAGATCGCCACGACGAAATCCGCATCGGCTTATACTGCCCGGCGCAACAAAGCGCTCGACGGCTCGCGCCGTTCTCAAATGAATCGAGAGTCAATGCTCAGATGACGTGTCGAGTTGGCCATGGTGAATGCTATTCAACATGAGAGACAACGCACTTCCTCGTCACTCGCAGACATCGCCCGATTGCGCCGCGCCGCCGCCGTCGCGTGCTCGCTACGGCGGGCCTGATCCCCTCCCTCGCCGCGGCTCAAGACAGCAGGGCCGACGTCATCGCCCAGGCCCAGGCGGCCAGGCAACAGCAAGTCACACCGCCGCAACACAACGGCGCCGAGCGTCTCATCGAGCGGCTCGAAGAGTGGGGCCTGATCGCCGGTGAGCCGCGCGGCCTGTATCCGTGGTTCGGCTCGGTGTATCCCGGCGGCGGTTTCGCGGCCGGCGCCGGCGTGCGGGTGCCATTCGCCGACGACGGCGCGTTTGGCGTCCTCGGCGGCTATTCAATCGCCAGTTTCTCGCGCGCGGACGCCACGCTGGCCCTCCCTTCGTTTGCTCGAGGCCATGCGCGGCTCACCTTGAACGGCAGTTACATCGACGCGCCAGATGTCCGGTATTTCGGCGTGGGCAATGGCTCGCAGAAAGACGACATCACGCGCTTCGGCTACAGGCCGCTGCGAGCCGGCGCGACGCTGGACATCACTGCCGGCAAGTACGTGTTACTTGGCGGCGGCGTCACCTTCATCGACGTCGAGACGTCGGAGGGCCGGACCGAGCCGTCAATCGAGGACAGGTTCTCGCCTGCGAACACGCCGGGGCTCGGAGTCTCGAAGTTCACCTACATCAACAGCACGGCGCAAATCGGCATCGACTGGCGGCGGCCGCTTGGCTACTCGGGCCGCGGCGGGATGTATCGCGTGCAGTTCGACGACTACCGGGAGCGCGACAACGACGTGTACTCGTTCAAGCAAGTCGAGGGCGAGGCGTTGCAGCTCATCCCGATCCTGCGGGCCAACTGGGTGATCGCGCTTCGAGGGCTGGCGACCGTCACCGATTTCGGCGACTCCGGCACCGTGCCGTTTTTCGTGCTGCCCGCGCTCGGCGGCGGCAGCACACTGCGCGGCTACCCGGACTTTCGGTTCCGGGACCGTAACCGGCTGTTGATGAACGCCGAGCTGCGCTGGACGCCCGCGCGCTTCATGGACATGGCGGTGTTCTACGACACCGGCAAGGTCAGCTCGCGCCGCGAGGATCTCGACTTCGAGGATCTTCAGGAATCCTATGGCATCGGCATGCGCTTCATTGGCCTCGAGGGCTACGTGCTGCGTCTCGAGGTCGCGCACAGCCGCGAGAATGCCGCACGCCTGATTTTCAGCGCGGGAGGCGGGTTCTAACCATGTCACCGACAACGGCACGGATCAGAAACACGCTGCGCCTGGCTGTCGCGCTGGCGTTGGTCGCAGGCCTCAGCGCGCTGGCCGCAAGCCCCAGGTTCTACGCCGACGATCCGATCGGCAGAATCGTCGACTCGCAGGACGCCTCCGGTGTGGAGGAGCGCGACATCAATCTCCTGTACGACACGGTCGAGAACTCCGTGGCGTGGCCGGGCGACCATACGCCCGACGTCCGCGCGCAGAACGTGAACACGGTGGACGAGGTTCCCGACTCGAACTGGTTCACCAACCGGTTGGGCGCCCGTGCCGTGACAGTGGAAGAGTTGCTGAAGGGGCCCGATACCGGCAGCGGACCGGCACCTGGAACGTGGACCGTCATCGCGGCCAAAAACGACGGCGTCACGCCCGGCTTCACCGTGCGCGATTCCTCGGGGCAGGTCTGGTTTCTCAAGTTCGATCCCCCGGGCTATCGCGGCATGTCGACCGGCACCGAAGTCGTGGTCACGAAACTGTTCTGGGCGCTTGGCTACTACGTTCCTGAAGTCCACCTGGCCGCCCTCAGGGCAGACCAGCTTGCGATCGACGACTCGGCGCGCATCACGCCGCCAAGCGGCAAGCGCCGCCGATTCAAGCAGTCTGACATCCAGACACTGCTTCGCAAGGCGCACCGTGACGCTGACGGCTCGTATCGCGTCATCGCCAGCAAGGCGCTCGAAGGCCGGCCGGTGGGCGGCTTCAGGTTCTACGGCATCCGATCGGATGACCCCAACGACGTGGTCGCGCACGAGCATCGGCGCGAGCTCCGTGCGTATGGAACGTTTTCGGCGTGGGTGAACCACGTGGACTCGAAGTCCATCAACACGCTCGACACGGTCATCACGGCCGGTGGCCGCAGCGTCGTGCGCCACAACCTGCTCGACTTCGGCTCGACAGTTGGCAGCGCGGGCGTCTATCCGCGCGAGGCCTTCGAGGGCTGGGAGTACCTGGTCGAGGGCGGCAAGACGTTGAAGGGCATCCCGACGCTTGGTTTCTACGTCAAGAACTGGCGCACGATTCCGCTGTACCGCGCCCGTTCGGTGGGCGCGTTCCCGACCGACCACTCCCGCTGGGATCCGGAGGCGTGGAGGCCGCGGTATGCCAACTCGGCCTTTCGGTCCGCGCGTCTCGACGACAAGTTCTGGGCCGCGCGACGGCTTCAGGGCTTTACCGACGAGATGCTCAAGGCGGTGACCAGTGTCGGCCGATTCGACGATCCGACCTCGGAAGCGGCGCTTGCCAGGTTCCTGATGGATCGGCGCGACGCGATCCTGCGGCGGTACCTCCCGGCCGTGAATCCGGTCCTCAACGTGCAGCTTGGCACCGACGGGAAGTTGACCTTCAGGAACGCTGCCGTCGAGGCGGCCGTCGCCGCCGAGCCGGACGAGTACGTCGTGCAGTGGCTGCTGATTCGACAACCTTACCGGCGCCACCACTCCCATCGGCACGACAAAGGGGTCTGGTCCCGGTGTGCCAGCGCCGAAGAACCTGCCGTCTGCGCCGGGCAGCTACGTTCGCGCCGAGATCGCGGCTACCGGCGGGCCGCAAAGCTGGGCGACGCCCGCCCACGCGTACCTGGTCCGGGAGGCAACTGGATGGAGGCTGGTTGGCTTCGAACGGGTGCCGGCCGGCAACACCCCGCATGGCGGGGCGTCACGCACGACGAACTAGAGCTACTGTGTTGCCAGGTACTGTTAAGCCGGTCGAGAATCGTTAACCTCCTTAACAGTACCTGGCACCGAACACACCAGAGGGACCCGCCATGCGTTTCGCCATTAGCCTTGCGATTGCCGCAGCCGTCGTGATGTTCGCCCCGGGCACGAGCCATGCCCAGGCACAGCCGGACACCGCCCGCAAGATCGAGGGCGGCGGCGTCTTCGTGAAGGGATGGGTCGGGAAGATCGACGCCAACGAGGAAAAGGCCGGGCAGACGCTCGAGAACGCAAAGCTTGCCGGCGATGCCAAGACGCTGCAGATCACGACCGGCCCGGCCGTGACCTACTGGAATCCCGCAAACACGGCGTCCGGCAACTACACGGTGAAGGCGACCTTCACCGAGCCGAAGTTCATGAACCTCAACGATCACCCGCACCCGTCCGGCATCGTCATTGCCGGCAACGACCTGGGCACGCCGCAGCAGAGCTACCTGTACTGCGCCGCCAACGGCAACGGCAACTTCATCGTGCGCGGGTTCGGTCCGGAGCCGTTCCAGGTCAACGGCCGCCGGGGCGAGGCCAACGCGGCGGTGCACAAGGCCGCAGGCAAGGGCGAGCCAGTGACGCAGGAGATCGCCGTGTCGGTGAAGGGCGACAAGGTGGAGTGCGCCATCAACGGCACGGTCGTTGGCAGCTACGACAAGGCGACGCTGGTCACGGCGGGCAAGCTGAAGTCGACCGACGGCGTCTACGGGATTCGCTTCGCGCACAACACCGAAGGCACCGTCTCCGGGCTGAGCGTGACGAAGAACTAGCGGTGGTGCGCCGGAGCCTTGCGTCCACCGCACGCGCGTGCCTGGCGTTTGCGGCGTGGCTCGTCCAGCCAGCTTCCGAGGTCGCGGCCCAGAACTGGCCTCAGTGGCGCGGGCCGTCGAGCCTCGGCGTGTCGTCCGAGACGGACCTGCCGACGACGTGGAGCGCAAACGAGAACATCGCCTGGCGAGCTCCGCTGGCGGGACTCGGCACCTCCTCGCCCATCGTGTGGGGCGACCGCGTGTTCGTCACGTCGCAGGTCGGCAGCGTCGCGCTGGCTGGTGGCGAGGCGCACCCGCGGCTGGCCCGCGATGACCGTGCGCTCGCCGAGCACGAGCGGCCCATCGGCGGAGCGCGCGCGAAACCGGCCGGAGCCGATAGCGGCGCCGGGAGCAAGGTGTGGCTCGTCGTCGAGGCGTTCCGGCGGTCCAACGGCCAGCGGCTGTGGGAGTATCGAACCGAAGCCACTGGACTGCTGCCCGAGCTCCACGAGAAGCACAACCTGGCCACGCCGACGCCGCTGACCGATGGCCAGCGCGTCTACGCCTGGTTCGGCAACGGCCAGGTTCTGGCGCTCGATATGGAGGGCCGCGTCGTCTGGACGCGGCACCTCGGCGACGAGTACTCGCCTTTCCAGGCGCGATGGGGACACGGCAGCTCGCCGACGCTGCACGGCGATCTCCTTATCCTGCTGTGCGACCACGTGCCGGACTCGTACCTGCTGGCGCTCGACGCGCGCACCGGCAAGGAGAAGTGGAAGACGGACCGCGGCGACGACCGCGTCTCTCATAGCACGCCGCTGGTCGTGCGCGGACCGAAGGGGGACGAGCTCCTCGTCAATTCCTCCGAGCGGATCGACGTGTACGATCCGGCAACCGGGCACGCTGCTGTGGTACGCGGGCGCACCACGCCAGACGCCGATTCCCTCTGCCGTCTTTCACGACGGCCTGATCTATTTGAGCCGCGGCTATCGCAACAGCGACTACATGGCGATCCGGCCGGGCGGCCGTGGCGACGTCACGGCGACGCACGTCCAATGGCGGGCCTCATCAGGCGCCTCGTACGTGCCGTCGATCGTCTACTACGACGGGCTGCTGTACATGACCAACGAAGTCGGCGTGGTGACCTGCGCCGATGCCCGCACGGGAGAAAGCGTGTGGCGCCATCGCCTCGGAGGGGTGTTCTTTGCCTCGCCCGTCGCCGCCGACGGGAAGATCTACATGGTCAGCGAGACCGGGGAGACCTACGTGCTGCGCGCCGGGCGCGCGCCCGAGGTGCTCGCGCGCAACGACCTCGGCGAGCGCTTCCTGGCGTCTCCGGCAATCTCGCAGGGGCGGATCCTCCTGCGCAGCGACCGGACGCTGTTTTCAATCGGCCGGTAGCTCAACCGCCGTCGCCGTCACGCCCTCGCACCTCAGCGACTGCGATGCCGATTGTGGTCCGACATGTCACCGATGTCACGTGGCTGACACGTCAGCGACACGCGCCACGGCGACACTCATCGAAGAGGGCATGCCGATGACGGATCCACGGGTTGATCAGGTTGGGTCGGGTTGGGTCAGGTTGGGCCAGGTTGGTCGGTGATCAGGTTGAGCCAGGTTGATCGGGTTGCTCAGGTCGCCTGCGCTGGCTCAACGGGTCCAGGCGGAGTTCCTCGAAATGCCCGGGCTGAGCGTGACGTTCTGGCAGGCGATGCGGCTGTGGAACCTGGACGAGCAGGTGTGCCGGGCGGTGCTCGACCTGCTGGTGCAGGGCGGCTTTCTGACCCAGACCCGCCACGGCGCATTCAGGCGCGTCGGAGGGTAGCAATTGCAGATTGACGACTGACGATTGGCGATTGACGATTACGGGACCGCGACACTCCGGAGGAGTGAACACATGTCCCGACGTTCTTCGCTGGCTTTCTAGTTTCTGCTACACCGTCAAAGTAACCGCGCCATGAACGCCGAGGAGCAACGCCTCGACGACGACCGCGTCCGCCAGGTGCACTGGAAGCGCTGGGGACCGTATGTCAGCGACCGCGCGTGGGGCACGGTGCGCGAGGACTACAGCCCGGACGGCACCGCCTGGGAATACCTCCCCCACGACCACGCGCGGTCGCGCGCCTACCGCTGGAACGAGGACGGCCTGGCCGGCATCTCCGACCGCCACCAGGAAGTGTGCCTGGCGCTGGCGCTGTGGAACGGGCGCGATCCGATTCTGAAGGAGCGTCTGTTCGGCCTCACCGGCAACGAAGGCAACCACGGCGAGGACGTCAAGGAGTACTACTTCTATCTCGACTCCACGCCAACGCACTCCTACATGCGGATGCTCTACAAGTACCCGCAGGCGGCTTTCCCATACGGATCGCCTGGTCGACGAGAACCGGCGCCGCGGGCGCGACGCCCCGGAATTCGAGCTGATCGACACCGGCGTCTTCGACGACGACCGCTACTTCGACGTCGTCGTCGAGTACGCCAAGGCCGATGCCGAAGACCTCGTGATGCGCGTCACGGTGACCAATCACGGCCCGGAAGCGGCGCCGATCCACGTCCTGCCCACCGTGTGGTTCCGCAACACCTGGGTCTGGGACCGCCATACCGGAACGGCCGAGCCTTGGGCCTCCGAGCGAACGGACGCACGACACCGTGTTGCCGCTCCAGACGCGCCGGTATGGCCCGCGCGTCGTGTCGTTCGAGGCGCAGCCGGATCAGAAGCCGCCGCAGGTGCTGGTCACCAACAACGAGACCAACGTCACGCGCCTGTTCGGCGTGGAGGCCGCGGGCCAGTACTTCAAGGACGGCATCAACGACGCCATCGTCCACGGGCGAACCGACGCGGTGAACCCGGCCGGCGTTGGCACCAAGGCGGCCGCGCACTACGCGCTGCTCGTCCCGGCCGGCGGCACGGCAACGGTGAGAGTGCGCTTCTCGCCTGAGGACGCCAAGGCCGGCGCCGCCAGTGTCGACGACGTGATAGCGAGCCGCACGCGCAGAGGCCGACGAGTTCTATGCGGGCGTGATTCCGGAGGCGCTCAGCGAGGACGGGCGTTCCGTGATGCGCCAGAGCCTGGCCGGCATGCTCTGGTCCAAGCAGTACTACCACTACGTCGTGAAGCGCTGGCTGGAGGGCGACCCGGGAGAGCCGCCGCCTCCACCAGAGCGCCTGCACGGGCGCAACCACGAGTGGAAGCACCTGTTCAACGCCGACGTCATCTCGATGCCGGACAAGTGGGAGTACCCGTGGTACGCCGCGTGGGACCTGGCGTTTCACATGGTTCCGCTGGCGCTGGTCGATTCCGAGTTCGCCAAGGACCAGCTCACGCTGATGCTGCGCGAGTGGTACATGCATCCCAACGGGCAGCTGCCTGCGTACGAGTGGGCGCTTGGCGACGTGAATCCGCCGGTGCACGCATGGGCGGCGTGGCGCGTCTACAAGATCGAGAAGAAGCGCCGCGGCGTCGGCGATCGCCAGTTCCTCGAACGCGTCTTCCAGAAGCTGCTGCTCAACTTCACGTGGTGGGTCAACCGCAAGGACGCCTCAGGCAGCAACGTCTTCGAAGGCGGCTTCCTCGGCCTGGACAACATCGGCGTGTTCGACCGCTCCCAGCCGCTGCCGACCGGCGGCACGCTGCAGCAGTCGGATGCGACCAGCTGGATGGCGATGTACTCGCTGAACCTGCTGGCGATGGCGATGGAGCTGGCGCACGACAACCCCGCGTACGAAGACCTCGCCAGCAAGTTCTGGGAGCACTTCGTCTACATCGGCCACGCGATGGGCTATCAGGGCAAGAACAAGGGCCTCGACCTCTGGGACGACCAGGACGGGTTCTTCTACGACTGCCTGCGATTCGACGACGGGACGCGGTTCCCGTTGAAGGTGCGTTCGATGGTCGGGCTGATTCCGCTCTTCGCGGTGGAGACGCTCGAGCCCGAGATGCTCGATCGGCTCCCGGGCTTCAAGCGGCGCCTCGAGTGGTTCGTCGAGCATCGCCACGACCTCACCGACCACGTCGCGTGCATGCGGACGCCCGGAGACAAGGATCGGCGGCTGCTCTCCGTCGTCACCGCCGAGCGGCTGCAGCGCGTCCTGCATTACATGCTCGACGAGGAGGAGTTCCTCTCGCCGTACGGCATCCGCGCACTGTCGCGGTACCACAAGGACCGGCCGTATCTGCTGGGCGTCGACGGCCACGAGCATCGTGTGGACTACGAGCCGGGCGAGTCGGCGTCGGGACTCTTTGGCGGCAACTCCAACTGGAGGGGGCCGATCTGGTTTCCGCGTGAACTTCCTGCTGATCGAGTCGCTGCAGAAGTTCCACCACTACTTCGGCGACGACGTGAAGGTGGAATGCCCGACCGGCTCGGGACGGATGCTGACGCTGGCCGAGGTGGCCACGGAGCTGTCACGCCGGCTGTCGTGCCTCTTCCTGCGCGATCGCGACGGCCGGCGCCCGGTGTTTGGCGACGTGGAGCGCTTTCAGCAGGACCCGAACTGGCGAGACCTGGTGCCATTCCACGAGTATTTCCACGGCGACACCGGCCGCGGCGTCGGCGCGAGCCATCAGACGGGGTGGACCGGGCTGGTGGCCAAGCTCCTCCAGCAGAGCGGGGACTGATGACGCTGGACTTCACGTAGACCTCGTGCAACCACGAAGTGCACGAAGTGCACGAAGTGCACGAGGTGCGCAAGTGCGGAAGTCGCACGAAGTCGCTGAAGTGCTGACGTGCGACAGCCGCGAGCGCCTCAGCACTCGAGTGACGTCTGGCACTCCAGTGGCCTTCCGCACTTCGGCACTTCCGCACGTTCGGTCACTTCGGCATCCTCGGCACTTCAGCACATCGCCGATACCGAAGTCTGCCTACTCCGTGTAAAAGACCGTCAGGCCGCCGTCGACGAAGTAGGTCGAGCCGGTGACGTAGTCGCTGTCGGAGGAGGCCAGGAAGACGGCCAGGCCGGCGACGTCGGCAGGTTGGCCGAGGCGGGCGAGGGGAATCTGGCGCATCAGCGCCTCGAGCTTCTCGGGGTCGTTCAGCAGCTTCGCGTTGATGGGCGTCTCGATGGCGCCCGGCGCGATGTTGTTGATGGTGATGCCGAGCGGCCCGAGCTCGACGGCGAGCGTCCGCGCCAGCATCCGCAGGCCGCCCTTGCTGGCGCAGTAGGCGGCAAAGTTGGGGAACGCCAGGTCCTCGTGGACCGAGCTGATGTTGATCACCTTGCCGCCGTGCCCGGCGGCGCGGCAGTGCTGCACGAACGCCTGCGTGCCGAAGAACACGCCCTTCAGGTTCACGTCCAGCACGCGGTCGTAGTCCTGCTCGGTGACGTCCCAGAACGGCGAGTGGTGTTCGATGCCGGCGTTGTTCACCAGGACGTCGAGGCCTCCCAGCGCGTCGGCGCTTTGCGCCACCAGTGCGCGCACGGCGTCGACCGATGCGGTGTTGCCCTGAAACATCGCGCCCTTGCGCCCCGTCGCCAGGACGTCGGCCAGCGCCTCCTCGGCGCCCTTCGGATCGCTGTTGTAGTTGATGACGACGTCGGCGCCTTCCTGCGCCAGCCGAAGCGCGATGCCGCGGCCGATGCCCTTGCTGCTGCCGGTGACGAGCGCCTTGCGGCCAAGAAGGCGTGTGGTCATCTTTGAACCTGTGAACCTGCGTGAACCTGTGAACCCGTGAACCTGCGTGAACCTGGTTTTATTCGAGGTGCCGTCCGCCGTCGACCCGGATGGTCTCGCCGGTGATGAAGTCGGTCTCGCACAGCAGCACGACGGCCCTGGCGATCTCCGCCTCGCCGCCCCAGTGTCCGACCGGCGTCGCCCTGGCGACTTCGTCGATTTCGTCCTGGCTCATGTCCGGCGGCGGGACGATGGGCCCCGGTGCGATGGCGTTGACCAGGATGTTGTCGTGCGCGCCTTCGAGCGCGAGCGATTCGGTCAGCGCGATGACGCCGGCCTTGGCGACGTAGTAGGACGTGAAGCCCTTGTAGTGGGGCCGGCCGCTGCGGGCGAGCCAGTCGGCGAAGTTGACGATCCGTCCACCGCCGCCGGCGCGCATGTGCGGCATCGCCGCGTGCGCGCACAGAAACGCCGAGCGGAGGTTCACGTCGATGTCGGTGTCCCAATACTCGACGGTGAGCGTCTCGAGCGGCGTCGACCGGTAGATCGACGCCATGTTGACGAGCACGTCGACGCGGCCGAACGTCGCCATCGCGTGCGCGATGATGGCGCGGCAGTCCTCGGGCTTGCCCACGTCGGCCACGACCGTGGTCGCGCGGCGTCCGGCCGCGGCGACGTCGGCGACGGTGTCGTCGGCTTCCTGCTTCGACCCGCGATACGACAGCACGAGGTCCATGCCTCGCCCGGCGAGCACCTGCGCCACGACCCGGCCGATGCGTTTGCCGCCGGTGATGATTGCGACCTTGTCGGTGAGTTCCATGTGGGATTACGCGGATGAAGTCATCCGCAGATTACGCAGATTACGCAGATTCCTTGTTGGGTCTCGTCACGACGTCAACGGTTACGCGCGCGGTGCAACTCGCGATACTGCCTCAGCAGCTCGTAGATGACGATGCCGCCGGCGGTGGCGACGTTGAGCGAGGATTTCCGTCCCAGCATCGGGATGCGGACGCGCACGTCACACGCCTCGATGACCGCCGGCGACACACCGTCGACTTCGTGGCCGAAGACCACGCACACCGGAAAACGCGGACGCCAATCGAACACATCCACCGCCGTCGCCGTCGTCTCGACCGCGGCGACCGTCACCTGCTGCGCCTGCAGTTGCCGAATCAACGCCGGCGCGTCGCCGACGCGCGTCCACGGCACGGTCTCGTCTGCGCCCAGCGCGGTCTTGGCGAGCCTCGCGTGAGGGGGCGCCGCCGAGATGCCCGCCAGGTACAGGTGCGCGCCGCCGGCGGCCTCCAGCGTGCGGAAGAACGCGCCGACGTTGTAGAGGCTGCGCACGGATTCCAGCAGGACGGAGACCGGCAGCGTCCCGAGGCGCTCGTAGTTCGCGCCGAGGGTCGAGGCCTTGAACGGGATTTCTGTCATTTGACTCGCGCACGTGATTACGCAGATGAATCTATCCGCAGACTTACGCAGATTGCACAGGTTTCTTCAGGTGATCTCGCATGAAGGCGACCGATCGTGGACGCAGTCGCTTGCAGCGGATCTGCGGCAGCGCGCGGCTGGTGCCTGGAGGATCGACGTGGCCCGCGATTCTGTGCTAAAAATCCAACACTCGGACGTCTTTCGCGCCCTGACTGACCAGAATCGGGTGGCATCCGTGCAATCACTCCTGCAGGACTTCCGTTTCGGCTTTCGCGCCCTCCGCCGCCAGCCCGGCTTTGCCGCGGTGGCCGTCATCACTCTGGCCCTGGGTATGGGCGCGACCAGCGCGATCTTCAGCGTGTTCCGCGCGGTGCTGCTGTCGCCGCTGCCCTACAGCGAGCCGGACCGGCGCGTGATGGTGTGGAGCCGCTGGACCTCGTTTGACAAGACATGGGTGTCGTCGGCCGAGGTGCGCGACTACCGCCAGCGCGCGCGTCTGCTGCGCGACGTCGCCGCGTGGAGCACGGGGCAGGCCAACCTCACCGGCAACGGCGATCCCGAACGCGTCGGCGCCGGACAGGTCACCGCCAACATCCTCCAGGCTCTCGGGCGCCGTGCCGATGCTCGGCCGCGGGTTCCGCGCGGGCGAGGACGCCACGGGCGACGGCGCCGCCGTGGTGCTGCTGGGCCACGGGCTGTGGCAGCGGCGCTTCGGCGGTGACCCGGCGCTCGTCGGCAGGACGATCCAGCTCGACGGCCGAAGCTACGAGGTCATCGGCGTGATGCCGCCCGGCTTCCGCCTGCCGACGGACTTCCGTGAAGACTTCGCCGAGCCCACCGAGCTGTGGACGCCGCTGGTGCTCGACCCCGACCCCACCAATCGCGGCAACCATGGCCTCTACGCCGCCGGCGCTGCTGGCGCCCGGCGCCAGCGCCGAGCAGGCCAACGCCGAGCTGAAGGCCATCACGACGGCCTTCACGCGCGAGGGCCTCTATCCCGAGGCCATGCGGTTCGAGGCGATCGCGGTGTCGTTCGTCGACGAGATCCTCGCGCCGATCAAGCCCGCGCTGTGGCTGGTGAGCGCGGCGACGCTGTTCCTGCTGCTCATCGCGTGCGCCAACGTCGCCAACCTGCTGCTCGCGCGCGCCGAGTCGCGCCGCAAGGAGCTGGCGCTTCGCACCGCGCTTGGCGCGGGCCGGCTCCGGCTGCTGCGCCCGCTGCTGGCCGAGACGCTGATCCTCGCCACTGCCGGAGGCGGTCTGGGCCTGCTCCTGGCGTTTGCCGGGATGCGGCTGCTCGCCAGCGCCAACCTGGCCGCGATCCCCCGTGCGTCCGATGCGCGCGTCGACGTCGCCGTGCTGGGCTTTGCCGTGCTGGTCACGCTCGTCGACGGCGCTGGCGTGCAGCGTGGTGCCCGCGCTGCGCGCCTCGCACGTCGATCTCACCGATTCGCTGAAAGACGGCGCGCAGAACGTGACCGCCGGCAGCGGCCGTCAGCGCACGCGCAGCGCGCTGGTCGTCGCCGAGATGGCGCTGGCGGTCGTCCTGCTCGTCTCGGCCGGCCTGGCGCTGCGAAGCCTGTGGGCGCTGCGACAGGTGCACCTCGGCTTCGACCCCGCCAACGTGCTCACGCTGCGCCTCTCGCTTGCCGGAGGCGTCGTACGAGACGCCGGCGCAGGTCGAAAGCTTCTACCAGCGTCTCATCGAGCAGGTGCGCCATCTGCCCGGCGTCACCGCCGCGGGCGCCGTGCGCTCGCTGCCGCTGGCCGCGACGATCGGCGACTGGGGCCTCGACGTCGAGGGCTACGTCGAGACGCCGGGCAACAGCGCCAAGGGCGATTGGCAGGTCTCCACCGACGGTTCGTTCGAGGCGCTGGGCGAGCGGCTCGTCGCCGGACGATTCTTCACGCCGCCGATCGCGCGGACACGCTGCCGGTGGCGGTCGTCAACGAGACGATGGCGAAGAAGTACTGGAGGGACGGCAACCCAATCGGCCGGCGGATCCGGATGGGCAGCCCCACGCGGCCCTGGATCACCGTCGTCGGGATCGTCGGCGACCAGCAGCACAACGGCGTCGGCACGGTGGTGAAGGAGAAGTTCTACCGCCCGCACGCGCAGTTCTCGCAGGTCACGCAGTTTGCGCCGCGGGGGATGACGCTGGTCGTGAAGACCGCCGGCGACCCGTTGCAGGCGCTGCCGGCGATCCGCCATGAAGTCGCGCAGATCGACCCGACGCTGCCGATTGCCGGCGTGCGGCCGATGGCCGATGTCGTGGGCGGCGCGATTGCGGCGCCGCGCTTCACCGGATGGCTGCTGGGGCTCTTTGCCGCGTCGGCGCTCACGCTTGCGGCGGTCGGCATCTACGGCGTGTTGTCGTACCTGGTGAGCCAGCGGACGCGCGAGATCGGGATCCGCATCGCCATCGGCGCCGGGCCCGGCGAGATCGTGCGGCTGGTGCTGGGCCGCGGGCTGGGCCTGGCGCTCATCGGCGTGGGCATCGGCCTGGTGGTGGCCTTTGTCGCGAGCCGCGTCATGGGCAGCCTGCTGTACGAGATTCAGCCGCGCGATCCGGCGACCTTCATCAGCGTGCCGGTGGTCCTCACGCGTCGTCGCGCTCGTCGCCAGCCTGCTGCCCGCGCTTCGCGCGATGCGCGTGGATCCGATCGTGGCGCTGAGAACGGAGTAGAGGCGCACAGCGTGCGACGAAGGTCACGGCGAGAAGGCCTACTCGGTGGACAAGCGCCTCAGGTCAGGACGCGTCCCTCCACGTCCTTCATCTCGATCCCCAGCAGCCGCGCGATGGTCGGCGCGACGTCGAGGCTGCGCACGTGGCCGATGGTCGCGCCCTTCCTGATACCGCGCCCCGACAGCACCAGCGACGTGAACATCTTCGGGTTCGTCGGCAGGTACCCGTGCTCGTGTCGCGGCGGCGTCAGCGGCACGCGCGCGGTGGACGGGTTCGCGGCGTCGGCAGTGAGGAACGTGTCCACCTCGCCGACGATCATGTCCTGGCCGGCGATGAACGGGCTCTCGTCGTAGGTCGGGATCCCCAGCGCGTGAAACTCCGCGGACCGGACGACGCGGGCGACGCCGGCGATGGTCGCGGCCTGCTGGTACGCGCGATCGAGCGCGGCCTGGTGCGTGGCGGCGTCGAAGGCCGGCGTCTTCTCCACAAACAGCGACCAGCCCTGCGGGTGGAGCGTCACGGCGCCTTTCAGCACGGGATCCGCAAACACCGGCGCGAGGTTCACCTGCTTGTCGATCGTCGCAAAGCCGTGGTCCGCGGTGACCACGAAGGTCGTCTGGTCGGCGAGCCCGGCCGCGCGCACCGCGTCCACCAGCACGCCCACGCGCGTGGTCGGCTGCCGTCAGCGCCGCGTGCGCACGGTAGTGCGCCGGCCCGAGCTCGTGCTGCACTTCGTCGGTGAGCAGGAGGTGGATCGCGAGCAGCGACGGCTTGCGCGTCTTGATCGCGTGCGCGGCCGACGGGCCAGGACGTAGTCGGAGGTGCCCATCAGGAACGAGTCGCCGTAGTAGCGGAAGTAGTCGTCGATGGGAACGCCGGCGCCGCGCAGCTCGTCGAGCACCGCCGCGGGCACGGCGGCGATGTCTGCCTTGCTCTCGGGCGTGAACACTTCCGGGACGTTGAAGTCGATGGACGGGTCGTTCTTCGTTTCGGGCCAGAAAAACGACGCCGTCGTCAGGCCGCCGCGCCGGGCGGCATCAAACAGCGTCGGCACCTTCACGCTGGCCGTGCGATCCAGGTTGGTGATGTGAAAGCGCTCGCCGGTGACCCGGTTCGTCATGCGGTTGTTGATCACGCCATGACGGAGCGGCCGCACGCCGGTCAGCAGCGTCGTGTGCGACGGGTGCGTGACGCTGGGGAAGACGGTCTCGCCGCTTTCGGCCTCGACGCCGGCCGCGGCCAGCGCGCGGATCGTCGGCAGGTCGATGGCCGGGTTCTTCAGGTGAAAGTTCGCGAAGCCGTCGATCGTGACGAGCACCACATGGCGGCTCGACTGGGCCTGGGCCAGCAGCCCAGAGCGATCAGCCCGAGCGAGGACAACAGGGCGCGACGTTGCATGGGGGAAGCATAGCCCGGGGCCAGGCCCTGTTAAGAATGTTAAGAGGCCCGAAAGTCGTTTCGTTTCAATTGCGCCTTAACATTCTTAACAGGGCCTGGCGCCCAGATGATCCACGTCCTTCGCATGCACGCCGGTTACCGCTGCCGCCACGCCGGCGTCTGCTGTACCGAGGACTGGGCGATTCCCGTCGAGGCGCCGATTTACCGGCGCCTTGCCCAGGCGCTCGAGTCGTCGGCGTTGAGGCCCGAGCACGCCGGCGCGACGTACTTCGAGCCGGCGCACGGGCTGCCGTCGGGCGAGCCGGTCGTCACCGGACGCGTGGGCCGTGATTGCGCGTTCTTCGAGCCCGGTCGCGGCCGGCTGTGTGCCATCCACGAGCAGCTCGGCCACGACCACCTGCCCTCGGCGTGCCAGCACTTTCCCCGTGTCGTGACGATCGACCCGCGTGGCGTCTTTGTCAGCCTCTCCCACGTGTGTCCGACGGCCGGCCGGCTGCTGCTCGAGCCGAACGTCGCGCCCTTCGAGGTGGTTCACGACGGCCCCGTCGTTACGCCCGGACTCGCCTGGACCGGGCTCGACGCGCGCGACGCCCTGCCACCGCAGGTAGGCCCTGACGTGCTCTGGGATTGGGACGCGCTGACGGTTTGGGAGCGCGGGATTCTGGCGCTGCTCGAACGCGGGGGCGCCGAGCGCGCGTTGTCCGCGGTGGCGCACGCGGCCCGTCAACTCGCGCGCTGGCGGCCCGGCGGCAACGGCACGCTCGACCGGGCGACGGAGTCGGCGCTCGGAACGGCCGGCATCGAACCGCGGTCCTCACCAGATCGACATCGACGCCCTCGACACGCTCGCGCGTCAGGCGGCGCCAGGCGGCGTCTCGGTGCACCCGGCTCCGTCGGACCGCGCCACTGCCGATCGCGAACTCGTCGAGCCGGCATGGGAGGGCCTCGACCCGCTCATCGTGCGGTATCTGGCCGCTCGCACGGTCGCCAATGCCGTGGGGTATCACGCCACCAGCGCAACCGTGTGGACGGCGTCTCTCGATACCGCCTACGCGGTGCTTCGTACCGAGGCCGCCCGCCACGCGGCACGCGCGGACCGCGTGCTCGATGCCGAGCTGCTCGTGGCGGCCGCCGGCGCCGCCGACCGTCTGCTCGTGCACCGCGTTGACGCGGCGCGGCTGGCCGCGAGCCTGGCCGCGTTGCCATCGTGATGTGGCGCTGAAGACCGACGATGCTGGCGTGATTGTGACCTGAAGTAGCGCGGCGCTCGACTTACCAGCGGTTGTAGACCCTGGAGGGTGCAGGGCGGCGGCGGCGGCGGGGAGCCGCTGCGGCCTTGCCCTTCTTGGGTGCCGGTGCGGTTCTTCCACGGGGGCCGCAGGAGGCGGCAACGCCGACTCCTTCCACCGGCAGGTCCATCCGGCCTTCAAAGGCAATGGCCGACTGGTACTGCAGCGAGCCACCGCCGCCGATGGCCGACACCTGGCAGCTTACGACGCGTGCCTTGATTTGATTGGGCTTGATCGTGCCTTCGAAGTGGACGGTGACGCGCGTGCCGGGCACGAACCGCGTCTTGCCTTCCACGAGCACGCCGCTGGCCGAGATGTTCACCAGCGAGACGGCTTCGCCCGGCGACAGGCGCATGGCCGTGATGGCCGGGATGGCAGCCGCCGGGTATCGCGGGTCGACCCGGCGGTTGGATTCAGCGACGGCGGCTTCGGCCTTCGATTCAGCCATTACCGTGCCCCTTCGCGCGGCAGATAGAACTCGACGATCATGATCGACGCGCCTTCACGAGTCAGCCACACCTGGCCGCCAGCGCCGAGGACGGCCGTGCGCGCGGCCTGCAGGTCTTCCTTCACTGCCCGCCAGGCACGCGGGTCGGCGCTGTCGAAGATCTCCTGCGGGAAACCCTGCTGCGCCCCCGGGCCCTCGATGTTCATGGCGACCAGCGCGTAGGCTCCCGGCGACATTCCCCGGGCCCTGCCGACGGCCTCGTCGATGGCGACCTGCGCGATCTCCACCGTCACCTGGCCGCTCAACATCGACATGCGGCGGCTGTCGGCAAACGCGCCGACGGCGTCGATGACCGCCGCCTCGTCGATGGCCACCGAGACATCGCCGCTTGACGCCAGCAACTGCATCGACAGGCCATCGCCCAGGCGGCGGGGCAGCTCGTTGTTCAGCCGATCGGCCAGCGCCTTGGTCGTCGTCGTCACCTTGGCGGGCGGCGGCGGAGGCGCCGCGGCGCCGCCGCTGATGTTGATGGTGACTCCGGCTTCCTTGGCAAATCGCTCGATCGCCTGCTGCATCTGCCGGTGGCCGCGCTCGGCGACCGTGCGCGAGGCGATCTCGGTCGACAGCGCGTGCTTGGCGGCGCGTTCGCCGTCAACCGCGGCCAGTAGCGCGTCTTCAAGCCGCTGGCGCTCGGCGCCAAATGCCTCCTCGGCCCGCTGAACCGCGGCCAGCGCATCGTCGGCTCGCTCGGTGGCCTGCGCCACGGCGGCTTCGAGCTCGGAGAGGCGCGCGGCGTGTGCGGATTCGAGCTCCGCGATCTGCCTGGCGTGGATGGCGTCGCGCTCGGCCGTGCGAGCGGCGGCTGCCGCGTCGGCCGCCTCGCGCTCGGCCTGGTAGGTCGCGTTGGCCGCCTGGAGCTCCGACACGCGCGCCTCGTTCGCGCGCTCGGCTTCGGCGCTACGAGTTTCGAGCTCGGCGAGCCGCGTGGCCGCGTTGGCCTCGAGTTCCACCAGACGCCCCGCGTGCGCCGTGCGCTCCTCGGACATCGCCAGTTCGAGCGCCGCGAGCTGCGAGCCTTTCTGGGCGGCATCTTCCTCGGCGGCCGCCATGGCTTCGGCCAGGCGTGCCTGCTCGGTCAGCGACCCGTTGAGCGCGTCGCGGAGCGCGCCGGTATCGGTGCCGTAGCGCGTCTCGGCTTCCTGCAGCTTCGCTTCGATCTCACTTCGAATCGACGCCTGCTCCTGTTCGAGCGCCGCGCGCATCGCGTTCTTCTCGGCTTCGACCTGTGAATGGAGCTCGGCCCGCTCGGACTCGGCCTGGGCCCGAATCGCGGCCTGCTCGGCCTCGGCCGTCGACCGCAGCGCGGCCAGCTCGGCGTCGGCGGCGGCGCGCAACGACACCTGCTCGGACTCGAGCGTTTCGATTCGCGCTGCCAGCTCGTTGGCCAGCGCCGTTCGCGACTCGAGCTCGCGCTGGAGCTGCGAGCTGGACTCGGAGGTCTGCTGCTGATCGGATTCGAGCAGCTGCAGGCGCGTGGTGAGGTCGGCGACGAGGTTGTGCCGCTCGTCCAGGTCGAGCCGCAGGGCGTTGGCGGTGTCGACCGCGTGCTGCCGCTCGCCTTCGAGGCCTTCAAGCCGCTCGGTGAGCTCGGTGACCGTCTGCTGCCGGGCCTCGGCCTCGCTCCGCAGGAGGCCGGCCATCTCCAGAAGCTGCTGCCGCTCGGAATCGAGGGCGTCGTAGCGGCTTCGAAGCTCGGCGAGCTGCTGGTCGCTGCCGTCGAGCCGGGCAACACGCCGCCGACTGCAGGTCGGCCTGGCGCCGTTGTTCGGCGAGCGCCTCCTGGAGGCGGGCGATCTCTTCGCCGAAGGACTTCTGCAGCGCGGCGCGCTCGTCGTTGGATTCGGCGAGCCGGCGTTCGAGTTCGGTGAGCTGCTCGTCGGCCGCGAACTGGTCGGTTTGCGCCTTGCGCGCCAGTTCGAGGTCGGTCTGCAGCCGCTTGCGCTCGGCGTCGTGCGCCGCTTCCTGCTCGGCCTGCCGCGTGGCCGATTCAACCAGCGACTGTTCCAGCCGCCGCGACTCGGTGACGTCACGAAACGAGATGAGCGACCGACGGGATCGCGTCGGGCGCGCCCGGATGGGCGTTGGCGTGAAGTTCGAGGGTGTGGCGCGATCCGGTGAGACCGACCAGATCGACTTCAAACGAACCGCGCTGGCCGCCCATCGCGCGGTCGAGGAAGGCCTGGCAGGCCTTGCGTTCCTCGGTCTGGCACCATGTTCATCAGCGAGGTGCCGAGGATCTGCTCGAGCGACTGCGCGCCGAGCATGGCCAGGCCCGCTTCGTTGATGGCGAGGAAGGTGCCGTCCTTACCGACGCGGGTCAGAACGACCGGCTGTCGCTCGAGGACCGCCCGAAGATGGGGCTCCGCTTCGACAGGCAGATCGATGCCCACAGCTGGGGTCCCCGAAGCTTTGCTCACGGCATGGCTATCGGCAGGAAATCTCGGGAAGATTACTTATCTGTACCTCGTGCACGAAACTGCGCAGGGCCGCTGGAAACTGCTAGCGCCCGGACTTCGGGCGCATGCCGCAGGTATGATCTCGGCGGACCACAGCCCATCTCGGAAGGACCCTCGCCGGGGCTGCTCTCCAGAATGTGTCTCGCGTTCCGTTTCGGAACGTTCAGCTCATAACGGCTTACAGCCAAATGACTTACAGCTGAGGGTGCGAATGCTGCCCTGTGCCAATAGAGAACACCGATCAGAATCGTCAGCCGTCGGATGTGACAGATAAGTGCATCTGAGTCAGCAGTTTACCTGTGACATCGTAGAGTCTGGCACCCGAACTGCTGTGCATGGCGGCCATGGAGAAGTGCCTTTCTCGCCACGTGGCGGCGACAGTTGCCAGGGCTGCAGTTGCTCGTTGCCCTCCTGGCGCCAGTCGCGGCCGCCCAGTCCAAGGAGGGGCGGCAGCCCACCGGGCCAAGGTTGATTCGGCCATTCGAGACTGGCACGACCGCGGTAAAGGGAAGGATCGGCAGCGCGTCATCATCCGGGTGAAGCGCGGCCAGCGCCGCGCCGTCGATCGCGCGCTCAAAGCCGGCGGGCTCGCCGTGAAGGCGCACCACTGCGTTGATCGACGCCATCACCGTCGAAATCCCGCGCAGTGCGCTTCAGGGTCTCCGGCACAACCCGAACGTCGAGACCATCTCGGTTGACGCGCAGACGACTCGTTCCAGACCGTCGCGCCGAACGGGCAGACGGTGCGCTCGACGCTTGGCCTGGCGTCAATGGGCGCGAAGGGGACTGGCGTTGGCGTCGCGGTGGTGGATTCAGGGATCGCCGCTTCGAGACGTCTTCGGCAGCCGCATCGCCGCGTTCTATGACTTCACGACGGGCGCCGCCATCGCGGCGCCGCCGAGCGACCAGTACGGTCACGGCACGCACGTGGCGGGCCTGATCGCCGGCTCCGGTGCGCCCTCGGGCGGCCTCTATCCCGGGATCGCCACCAACGCCACGCTCATCGGCCTCAAGGTGCTCGACGGGGTCGGGTCGGGCTACACGAGCAACGTCATTGCCGCACTGGAGTTTGCGGTCACCAACAAGCAGGCCCTCGGGATCGACGTCATCAACCTCTCGCTCGGGCACCCGGTGTTCGAGCCGGCAGCGACCGACCCGCTGGTTCAGGCAGTCGAAGCGGCCGCGCGCGCCGGAATCGTCGTCGTGGTTTCGGCCGGAAACTTCGGTAAGAACCCGACGACCGGCGAGGTCGGCTATGCCGGCATCGCGTCGCCAGGCAACGCGCCGTCGGCTATCACTGTCGGCGCGCTCGACACCAAGGGCA
Source organism: Vicinamibacteria bacterium (assembly GCA_963818215.1). Lineage (GTDB taxonomy): Bacteria > Acidobacteriota > Vicinamibacteria > Vicinamibacterales > JAENWD01 > JAENWD01. The sequence continues at coordinate 45,153 of CAWFRL010000022.1, forward strand.
CCAGAACGCCATTCGACGACAGCGTCGCGCCGTACAGTTCTCGCGGGCCCACGTGGTACGACGGCCAGGCCAAGCCCGATGTCGTCGCGCCAGGACATGCGCTGACGGCGGTTAGCTCGCGCGTCGAGCTACCTGTATGAGAGCTACGTCAACGCCCGGGTGACAGCGGCCAGCGACCCTGCAAACAAGTACCTCCGGTTGAACGGCACGAGCATGGCCGCGGGAGTCACATCCGGCGTGGTCGCGCTGATGATCGAAGCCCACCGGAAGTCAGTCTGGTGGACATCGCCGCGACTGTCGCCGAACACCATCAAGGCAATCCTGCAGTTTTCGGCGACCCCGGTGCACGACGCCTCCAGCGGCGGCGCCGAGGTACGACGTACTGACGCAGGGGGCAGGTGCGCTCAACGCCGATGGCGCGCTGGAACTCGCCAAGGAGTGAACACGCAGGCGCCGCTCAACTCTTACTGGATGACCTACCAGCCGTTGCCACTCTCGACCTGGGCGGGGAGACCGTGGCCTGGTCGCAGCACCTGGTCTGGGGCAACCACCTGGTCTGGGGCAACTCGCTCTTCTATCACGAGCAGGCGTGGAACCTCGAGTCCGTATGGGGGCTGGGCGGCGACCATCTGGTCTGGGGCAACATCGACGCCGACCATCTCGTGTGGGGCAATCACCTGGTCTGGGGCAACCACATCGTCTGGGGCAACACCCTGATTGGCCTGCTCGATGGCGACCATATCGTCTGGGGCAATGCCGCCGATGCGAGAGCATCTGGTGTGGGGCAACCTGGACGCGGACCACCTGGTGTGGGGGAACAGCGAATTGACCGACGCCGACGACGTGGTCGTGGAGACGACCGAGATTGAGCCGTTGGAGCCGTGATCGCCGGAGCTTTCACGAGTCTTTCTGTCTTGGCAACCGTCTCCCCAAGACCGAGGTCGCGCATGTTTCTCTGGACTATGGTGGCTGCCGCTCAAGGCGATCGAGAAGGAAGTCAGGCGAAGCCTTGTGAGCTGTGCCGCCGGCAACGCCTAGTGGTCGCGCAGCAGGCGGTCCCTGAGCTTCTTCAGTCACCCGACCAATCGTGTCGGCCGAGGTGACACTTTGTGGTCAGGGCGCCACGGACGCAGGGCCAGGAACGCCGTTCTGGTTCCACGTGGCTGCCCGGCGTTGCCTATGATGGCCTGCGCCGACATCGGTCAGCGGCACTGCGGGGACCTGACGGCACCTGGCCGTCTCGCCTGGCACGCGTACTGCGATGCTGGAACCGGCCACAGGTCTGAATGAACAAGACCGTCGACGTCGGCACGCCTGCACCGCGAACCCGCGGGAATCAGGGATCCGCGAAGGTGTCCCCCCTGCTGGAGATCTACGTCGGCCTCGTCATCCTCGCCGGGCTGGTGGTCGTGACGCTGCGGCTTCCGTTCATCAGCGTGCAGGAACCTGGCTCTTCCTGGCCCTCCTGCTCGGCTCCATCGTCATCTCCGTCTCGAAGGTCCACCTGCCGCTGGCTCGGGGAAGCGCGACGCTGTCGATGTCGTACTTCACCGATTTCGTGACGCTCGTCCTGATGGGCCAGGACGCCGCCATGCTGGTGGGGTGTGCCAGCGGCGCCACACAGTGCCTGGTTGCGACACGCAACCGCGCGTCCGTGCGGCAGACACTCTTCAGCGTCTCGGCGCTCGCCATCACCATTCAGTTGTCCGGATTCGTTCATCATGGGCGGCGGGTTCTCCCACGACGCCAGTCTCAGCCACCTGAGCCGGAGCACCGTGGCCGCGGCCGCGACCTTCTTCCTCTGCAACAGCTGGCTTGTCGCCGTGGCCGTCGCCTTGTCGCGCCGCGACCCCCTGATCCGCACCTGGAACGAGAATTTCCTGTGGACGGCGCCCGCCTGCTTCATCGGGGCCGGCGTCGCGATGGTCGCTGCCCGGGTCGTGATGACGATGCAGATCTGGATCGTCCTGCTGGTCGCGGCTCCGCTTTACGTGACGTACCGCAGCTACCGCATCTATCTCGGCCGCGTCGAAGACCACCAGCGGCATCTGCAAGAAGTGTCAGATCTCCATCTGGCCAGCGTCGAGTCGCTGGCCCGCGCGATCGACGCCCGCGACCAGACCATCGATCGTTCGTCGAGTCCGAACGACAATCACATCCGGCGAGTGCAGGCAATGGCCGCCGCGCTTGCGCACGACGCCGGCATGCCGCACAACGAAGTTGAAGGCGTCAAGGTCGCGGCGCTCCTGCACGACATCGGGAAGCTCGCAGTGCCGGAGCACATCCTGACCAAGCCGGGCCGGCTGACGCCCGACGAGTTCGATCGTGTGCGCACGCATCCGGTGATCGGCGCCGAGATCATCCGCGCCGTGCCGTTCCCGTACCCCGTGGCGCCGTACATTCACAGCCATCACGAGCGCTGGGACGGGTCGGGCTACCCGGATGGCCTGAAGGGAGAGGCGATCCCGCTCGGCGCGCGCGTGCTGGCGGTCGTCGACTACTTCGATGCGCTGACGACCGACCGGCCCTATCACCGGGCAATGGGGCACGACGAGGCCGTCGAGGTCGTCAGGTCCGAGGCCGGCCGCGCGCTGGACCCGACACTGGTGCCGCGGTTCATCCGGTTGCTGCCGACACTGGACCGGCAGGAAGCCCACCGCCTCGAGTCGGGCTCGCGCGCGGTGACGCGCACCAGCGGCCCCGTCACGGGCTTTTCGAGCGAGACCCAGCCAGGGGCCCCGGTGCCCAACGTCTTCGAGAACATCTCCCGCGCCACCCAGGAGATTCATGCCTTCTACGACATCGCCCAGACGCTGGAACGCGCCTGAGCGTGAACGACTCGATGGCGCTGCTGACATCGAAGCTCAATCCGATGGTGCCGGCGTCGTGCTGGGCGCTCTACCTCTACGATACCGGACACGAAGCTGATGCGGTGTCGCTTTGCGAGCGGTCTTGACACGGAGCGGGTCGAGGGCCTGACGATTCCCGTGGGCGAAGGCGCCACCGGCTGGGCGGCGCGGCACCAGACGTGCGCGGTCAACGCGCGAGCGCAGGCGGACTTCGACGCGGCGGGCAAGGCAGATGCCGGCCACCGCTTCCAGGCTGCGCTTGCCTACCCGCTGGTGACGCCGGCGAGCTCGTCGGCACGCTGACGCTCTATCACGTCGACGCCAACCCGTATCGCGACGACCACCGCCGGATGCTCAACCGCGTCTGCAACCAGGTCGCGTCGGTCATCCGCAACTCCGTGCTGTTCGAGAAGATGCAGCAGGTGTCGTTCACCGACTCGTTGACCGACCTGCCCAACAGCCGTGCCCTGTTTGCGCACCTGCACGACCAGTTCGCCGGCCGTGCCGGAGGCGATTGTTCCAACGCGCTGTTGATGATCGACCTCGATGGATTCAAGGCCATCAACGACAAGCATGGCCATCAGGTCGGCGATTTGATCCTGCGCCAGGTGGCCGCTGCCATCCGCAGCACATCCGTCACTCGGACTTCTGCGCCCGCTACGCCGGCGACGAGTTCGTCGTCGTGCTTTCCCGCTGCAAGCGCGAGGAGGCGAACACTCGCGCCCTCAAGATTCAGGCGGCGATCGACGAGATGATCACCGGAGGCCAGGCCGGGCCTGCTGCTGAGGACCGCCATCAGCATCGGCGTCGCCGTCAGCCCCGAGGACGGCGAGATGGTACGAAGAGCTGCTCGCGGCCGCGGACCGCGGCATGTACGAGCGACAAGCAGCGCCGGAGCCTCGCCGGCGAAGCCGCAGCGCCACCCGCGGACCCGTCGGTCCGCCTCGTCCAGATCGGCCTGAACCGCGGATTACGCGGCGTCGGGAGCGGGTTGTCCGAACCGACTCGCTGCCCAGCAGCAGCTCGATGTCGGCGGGAGCCAGCGGCCGTGAGTAGAGGTAGCCCTGCGCGTACTCGCAGCCGAGCGCCTTCAACGCGGCGGCCTGCTCCGGGGTCTCGACACCCTCGGCGACCACCTCGAGCTGAAGCGCGTGGGCGAGCGTGATGATGGTCCGCACGATCTCGACGTGCTCGCCCGGCTCGGTCATCCTCGCCACGAACGACCGGTCGATCTTCAGCGTCGTCACCGGAAAGCGATGCAGGTAGCTCAGCGACGAGTACCCGGTGCCGAAGTCGTCGATGCAGATCTGGATACCGAGCGCCCGCAGCTCCTTCAGGCGGTCGATGACGGCCTCGGGCTTGTCGATCAGCAGGCTCTCGGTGATCTCGACCTTCAGGCGGCTCGCAGGCAGGCCGGTCTCGGCCAGCGTGCGCTCGATCCGCGAGACGAGGTCCTGGCCCATCAGCTCCCTGCCCGAGAGGTTGACGCTGACAAACAGGTCCGAGCTCTGGGCAAACTGCTCGTCCCACTCCCGAAGCTGCCGGCAGCTCTGGGCCAGCGCCGCCTGGCCGATGTGCAGGATGACGCTGGTTTCCTCGGCCGCGGCGATGAAGTGCTTCGGGATGAGGTGCCCGCGGCGCGGGTGATTCCACCGGATCAGCGCCTCGAAGCCGATGAGCCGCCCCGTGCTCAGCGACACGATCGGCTGGTAGCGCCGTCGTGAACTCGTCGCGGTCGACGGCACGCTTCAGCTCGGTTCCGAGCGCAAGCCGCTCCACCGCCAGGTCGCGCATGCCGGCGTCGAACACCGCGTGGCGGTTCCGCCCAGCCGTCTTCGCGTGGTACATCGCCGTGTCCGCGTCGCGCAGCAGGTCGTCCGGGCCGCTCGTAGGTGTCGGCGTCGAGGACGATGCCGATGCTTGCGGTCATGAAGACATCGTGCCCGCCCACGTGGCAGTCGGCGCTGATCGCGGCCTGGAGGCGCTGCGCCACGGCGACGCATCTTCCGATGCCTTCAAATCCTCCAGCAGGACGGTGAACTCGTCGCCGCCGAACCGCGCGACCGTGTGCGGCTTGGTCATCACCCGCCCGACCGTGTCTCCCGCGCGGACGCAGGAATCGAGCCGCCGGCCGATGATCACGAGCAGCTCGTCGCCGGCGATGTGGCCCAGGCTGTCGTTGACGTTCTTGAACCCGTCGAGATCCAGGAACAGCACCGCGTAGTGGAAGTCCTTGCGGCGCTTCTTCCGGTGCAGGCAGCGCGTGAGGCGGTCGACAAACAGCAGGCGATTGGGCAGCCCGGTCAGCGCGTCGGCGACCTTTGCCCCGGTGATGTCGGCCTGCGACCCGACGATGCGCTGCGTGCGGCCGTCGGCATCGTGCACGGCCAGCGCCCGGCTGCTGGTCCAGATGAAGTGCCCGTCCTTGTGCTGGAGGCGGTGCTCGCTGTCAAACGACGGCGCGCGGCCGTGGACCAGGTCGGCCACGGCCTGCCGCACCTTGCCCACGTCATCGGCGTGCACCCGCGAGAACCACTCCTCGGGGCTGTCGCCGATCTCGCTCTCCTCGTAACCCCAGCATCGCCTTCCAGCGCGGCGAGAAATAGACGCGGTCGTCGGCCAGCCGCCAGTCCCAGAAGCCGTCGTTGGCCGCGCGGGCGGCCAGCGCGTAGCGTTCCTCGCTCTCGTGCAGCGCCTCCTCGGCACGTTTCCGGGAGATCTGCGCCGTGATGCGGGCGAGCACGACCGGGAAGTCCAGCGGCTTGGTGACGTAGTCGTTGGCGCCCGCGCTCAGCGCCTTGACCACCGTCTCGCTGTCGTGATTGGCCGTGGCCATGATCACCGGCAGGCTGGCCTGCGAGTGGCGCTTCCGCAGCTCTAGCAGCACCTCGAAGCCGTTGAGGCCCGGCATCTCGATGTCGAGCATCACGAGATCGACCGGCGATTCGGCGACCCGGCAGATGGCCTCTTCGCCACTGGCCGCGGTCGACGCCCGAAACCCCTGCCGCTCGAGGCGCCGCGCCAGCATGTCGCGCGCCATCTCGTCGTCGTCGACGATCAGGACCGACGGGCGATGACGTCATCGCCCGGACCCGCCAGCGCCACCTGCATCTTGTCGAGGAGCCGGGCCAGATCGACCGGCTTGGTGTCGTAGTCGTCGCATCCGGCCGCCAGGGCGCGCTCGCGGTCGTTGGTCATCGCGTGCGCCGTCAGCGCGATGACCGGGATCGCGCGCGTGGCCGGATCGGCCTTGATCAGCCGGGTCGCTTCAAGGCCGTCCATCTCGGGCAGGCTGAGGTCCATCAGCACGAGATCGGGGCTGTGCTGACGGCTTGCGCTCACGCCTTCGACGCCCGTTGGTCGCGTGCAGCACGTCGAAGCCCTTCCTGGTGAGCCGCCGCGTGAGCATGTCGCGGTTCATCTCGTTGTCTTCGACCAGGAGGATCCGTGGCATGGCTAGGCCGCCGTCGCGGGACGCGCGGCGGCCCGGACGAGCCGTGTCACTTCGGGCAGAAGCGCCGAGCTGGTCTGTCCGCGCTTGTCGATGACGCGACTGACGTGCCCGTTCAACTGCGCCCGCTCCTCGTCGTCCATTTCCTTGGCGCTGATGACGACCACGGGAATGGCGCAGTGCGCCTCGTCGGTCCGAAGGTGCTCGAGAAACTGGAAGCCGTCCATTTCCGGCATCATCAGGTCGAGCAGGATGATGTCGGGGCGCGCCTCGGCCAGGCACTCGAGCGCGACGCGGCCATTGGACGCCGTGGTGACCGTCCAGTTGTTGTTCTGGAGGTGACGGCGCAGCACCAACCGGGTCGCCTCGTCGTCGTCGACGACCAGCACGCGGCCGCTTCGATCGCGCGGGACGCCGATGGCTCGCAGGGCGCGTGGTGAGCCGGGCCGCCTCGATCGGCTTCTGGAGGTACGCCGACGCGCCCAGCGCGTAGCCCATCTGGCTGTCGCCGAGGATCGTCAGCATGATGACCGGCACGTCGGCCAGCGCGCGGTCCGACTGCAGCTCGCTCAACACCGCCCATCCGTCCATCTCCGGCATGATGACGTCGAGCGTGATGGCCAGAGGGCGCCGCTGCCTGGCCAGCGCGAGCCCTTCCGGTCCGCTCGACGCCAGCACCGGCGTGAACCCCTCGCGCTGCAGGTGCCTGCGCGATCAGCTGCCGCGCCTGAGGGTCGTCGTCGATCACGAGCACCTCTTTGAGCCCGACCGGCCGTCTCCTCCACGCGCGGCTGCACCGCGCTGACGGTGCTCGTCTTGGCCCACGAAGCGGGCCTCGGCCGGCAGTCGCACGGTGAAGGTCGATCCCTCGCCCGGCGTGCTGGCGAGGCTGATCGCCCTTCCAGCATCTGGCAGAACCGGCGGCAGATGGCCAGGCCCAGGCCCGGTCCCGCCGTACTTGCGCGTGGTCGACGCGTCGGCCTGCCTGAAGTCCTGGAAGAGGTGCTCGGCCACGCCCGGCGCGATGCCGATGCCGGTGTCCTGCACCGTGAACTCGATCCAGTTGATCCCGCCTTGCGACTCCCGCCGGGCGCCGAGCACGACGGTGCCGTTTTCGGTGAACTTGTTGGCGTTGCTCAGCAGGTTGAAGAGGACCTGCCTGACTTTCGTGAGGTCCGAGCGCATCGTGCCAATGGCCGGATCGACCTGCAGCGACAGCGCGTTGTGCCTGTCCTCGGCGAGGGGACGGAGCGTGCCGAGCAGGTCCTGCAACGCCTCGGCCACGTCGAACTCCTCGACGGAGATCTCCATGCGCCCGGCCTCGATCTTCGAAAGGTCGAGCACGTCGTTGATGAGCGAGAGCAGGTGCCGGCCCGCCGACTGCACCTTGCGCAGATCGGTCACGTAGTCGTCGTGGCCGTTGTCGCCCGCCGTTTCCTCGAGCAGCTCGCTGTAGCCGATGATCGCGTTGAGCGGCGTGCGCAGCTCGTGGCTCATGTTCGCCAGAAAGGCGCTCTTGGCGCGGCTTGCGGCCTCGGCGGCGTCGCGGGCCCGGACCAGCGCGCCTTCCACGCGCTTCTGTTCGGTGATGTCCCGGAAGACGACCACGGCGCTGCTGGAGTGTCCGCTGGCGTCACGTAGCGGCCTGGCGTTGGCGCTCAGCCAGACCGCCGCCCGTCCGTCGGCGGCGGGGAGGTACAGCTCGGCGCTGTCCACCGACTCGCCGCGGATCGCGCGGCTCGTCGGGCAGTTCGTCTGCCGCGTAGGGCGTGAGCATGTCGGGCAGGAGGAAGCGCTGGCCGTGCTCGAAGTCGAGCGTGGAGTCGACGCGCTGGTCGAGATGGAAGATCTCCTCCGCCGTCGAGTTGAAGAGCGAGACCTTTCCGTCGTCGCCGGCGACGATGACGCCGTCGCCCATGCCGTGCAGGACTGACTGCAGCATCTCGGTCTGGTGGCGCAGCTGCTCTTCGGATCGGGTCAGGGCATTGGCTCGTTGCTCGAGCGCCGCGCTGCGCTTCGGCCACCCGCTGCTCCAGGGTCTCGGTTGAGCGCTCTGCAGCGCCGCGTCCCGTCGCTGGATCTCTTCGAGCATGCCGTTGAAGCGGTCGATGAGCTCGCCGACTTCGTCGCCCGTGGTCTTCTCGACCCTGACGGCATAGTCCTTGTCCGCAGACGACCGCCTGCATGCTTTCCCTGAGCTGCGCGATGGGTCCGGTGACCAGCCGGTGCAGGCGATCGGAGAGCAGATACGCCAGCAGCGCCGCCACGACGAGCAGCGACGCCAGCGGCCTCGAGCGACTGCCATGCCCTGGCGTACCAGTCCCTCAGGTCCGACGCGATGTACACGCGGCCGAGGAGGCGCCCCTCGAGGCTCATGCCGTGATGGCCCTCGATGACCGCCGAGGGCAACCACATCGTGTCCGCGCCGCGACTCGCCGTCGAGGAGGCGTGCGCCGGTGAACTGCGCGAACACCTGGCCGTTGGTGTCGTAGAGCACGGCCCGCACGACTTCCGGCTTGGCCTTGAGCGCCGCCAGCGTCCTGGTCGCCGAGTCCTTGTCGCCGGCCGCTATCGCGGCCGTGCAGTTGTCGGCCAGGATCGCGGCCTGCGCCGCCAGGTCCCTCGTCAACTGCTCCCGGTAGTTGACAAGGTCGTAGGCCAGGAACAACACGACCGAAAGCGTCAGCACGGACGTGCTGACGAGGATGGTGACCAGGTTCACCTTGCGCCGGATCGGGAGATTGCCGAGCGTCATGGCTCGCACCAGTCAACTGCGACGCGACACCGTTTCGCGCGCGTTCACGCGCCTGCCCGGCAGTGCGCGGTCGTGTCTCGCGATCGAGGCAGGGCTCATCGTGGACGCTATCGACACAAGCCCGGCCGTCCAGCAGGGCAGGAATTGCCGATTGCAGATTGACGATTGACGATTTGGGAAATTTTGCGGATGGCCCGAGGCGTCAGCGCCCGACGATGGCGTCGAGCGTGGTGGTGGACACCGCGTGGTAGGTCGGGACGGGCCACCGTGTAGATGCGTTTTGCCTCCGACGTGCCCCAGGCGGTCGTCATCAGGTCTTCGTAGAGGGGCTTGAGGAACTTTCGCCGGCCCTGCGAGGTCAGGAATCGCTCCAGCGCCGGCATCGCCGGCTGGTAGCGGTGGCGGATGGCGATTCGCAGCCAGGCAAACAGCACCTCGCTGTTGCCGCTCTTGCTGAAGCCGAAGGCCCGGTCGAGGTCGGCCAGCTGGGGCTCCGACAGCGCGGCCGGCAGCGACCCGAGGAAATGCTGCCACTCCTGGGTCGTCCAGGCTTTCGTCTGGAGGCTGGCGGCCGGTGTCCCGGCGGTGAAGCGCTTCACCTGCTTCTCGACGACATCGAACGCATCGGAGGTCGGCACCGTCGCATTGGCCGGCAGGCCGGGCTTTTCGAGCCACGCGTCGAGCTGCAGCGTCTCTTCGAGCGCCGCGTCGCCCGCAATCAGGTTCGCGCGCAGGTCTTCCAGGAACTCGGCCGTCGTCAGCGACGTGAACGCGTGACGGTCGAAGTAGCCGCGCAGCCACGCGTCGAAGCGCGGGCGGCCCACGGTGGCCTCGATCATCCGCACGAACGCCGCGCCCTTGTCGTACGCAATCGACGTCACGCCGTCGTCGGGGTTGCGGCCGGTGAGATCGATGTGGAGGATCTGGTCGCCCGGCTTGTCCTTGAGCGTGGCGAGCTCGCTGTTCAGCTCGCGCCGCCCGAGCACTTCCAGCATCCGCGCGCGCGGCGACGCCGTAGAGCTGCTCCATGATCCGGTTCTCGAAGTACGTCGTGAACCCCTCGTTCAGCCAGAAGTCGCGCCACGTCGCGTTGGTCACGAGGTTGCCGGACCACGAGTGCGCGAGCTCGTGCGCGATGAGCGAGGTGAGCGAGCGGTCGCCGGCCAGGATCGTCGGCGTCGCAAAGGTGACGCGCGGGTTCTCCATGCCGCCAAACGGAAACGACGGCGGCAGCACCAGCACGTCGTAGCGTCCCCAGCGGTACGGCCCGCCCAGCGCTTCGGCCGCCTCGATCATCTTCTCGAGGTCGGCAAACTCGGAGGCCGCGCGCTCGACCACCGACGGCTCGGCATAGACGCCCGATCGCGGTCCGACGGGCTTGAACGAGATGTCGCCAATCGCAATGGCAATCAGGTAGGGCGGCACCGGCTGCTCGAGCCTGAACTCGAAGGCGCGGCCGCCGGCGACCGCCGTGCCGTCCGGCGTCAGCGCTTCGGCGCTCATCACCGCGCGCAACGGCGCGGGCACGACGATGCGGGCGCGGTACGTCTGGCGGACAGCCGGGCTGTCCTGCGTGGGGATCCACGTGCGCGTGAGGATCGCCTGGCCCTGCGAGAACAGATACGGGTGCGCGCCGCCGGCCGTCTGCGCGGGCGACAGCCACTGCAGCGCCTCGGCCTGGGGCGACGTGCGGTAACGCACGACCACGGTTGCGCGGTCGGCGGGCAGCGTGATGTCAGCGCTCTGCCGAGGATCGGATCGGCGGGACCCAGCGCATACGTCAGCGCCGCGCCCCTGACGTCGGCGACGCCCTGAATCTCGAGCCCGCGCGTGTCGAGCACCACCTCGCGAGCGTCGGCGGCCGCCTGCAGCGTCAGCGTCGCCGTGCCCTCGAGGACTTTGCGCGCGAAATCGGCGCGCAGGTCGAGCGCGACATGGGTGACCCTGGCCTCGGCGGGCCGGGCGTAGCTATGAGGATCGATCACGGGTGTGGCGTTCAACGCGATGACGGCCGTTAACCACAGGGACACAAGAACACGGAGCACACGAGATCTGCGTCCGTCCATGTCGAGTTGCGTATCGAGCGCGACGCGTAGACCTTCTGGCTGCCGTCCTGGGCAAAGGCGACGACGTTGTACTTGTCCTTGTACGCGCCTTCCATGCCCGGCGAACCCATGGGCATGCCGGGCACGGCGATGCCGGCGACCTTGGGCTTTTCCTTCAGCAGCTGCCGGATCACATCGGCGGGCACGTGGCCCTCGATGGCGTAGCCGTCGATCATCGAGGTGTGGCAGGACTGCAGATTCTGGGGCACGCCGCTGCTCTGCTTCACGGCCGAGAGGTTGGGAAGGTCCGTCACTTTCGGAGCGAAGCCACTTTGCCGCATGTGTTCGACCCACTTGCCGCAGCAGCCACACGTAGGGGTCTTGTAGACGGTAATCGGGGTCGCCACCTGTGCCGACGGGGCCAGCGACGCCACGAGGGCAAAGGCCAGGGACATGGTGATGGTGCGCATGGATCTGAGTCTATCGCACCCCACCCGCTACCCACTACGCGCTCCCGTTGTGGGGGAATTGCGGCAGCGACAGCGTGGCGGGGTTCGTAGAGCTGCACCTCCACGCCACCCGGGAGCGCGAGCACGACGCTGATGCCCCAGCCTTCGTCCTCGGGCTCGGCCCGGACCTGGATCCCTTTCCGCGCAGCTCGCGCACGGTTGCGGTGATGTCGTCGCACATCAGCGTGAACTGATGGCGCGTCCCCGCTTCGAAGGTCGGGCCTTCGGCCGGGTGCACGCCGAGCTCGGCGGGCGGGAGCGCGAAGATCAGCCAGCCGTCGCCGGCATCGACGAACTTCCAGTTGAAGACATCCCGCAGTACTGCGCGCAGTTCCTCTGCAGCAGACGAATAGAGCAAGACATGGGCGCCGGTGATTGCCATGATGAGCCTCTTCGAGTCGCTGACTTCTGCTCGTAACTCGACTCCTCGACTCCTGAGGTCAGCTGACGCGCGTCCAGGTCTCGTCGGTGTCGGCCAGTTCGCGCGCGCCTCCTCCGACGCGAAGAAGCGCGTGAGGCCGCAGGAGCGGCAGACGACAACGGTGAACTTCGCCGCGGCGTACCACCGGCCGAGGCCCGGCAGGTAGTTCGGCGCGTGCCCGCCGCCGGCGCCGACTTCCTTGCTTCGGTACTGGTCGTTGCTCTCGCAGTTGGGGCAGGGGGTTGGTTTCGATGACTCGTAATCGGTCAATCGTCAATCTGCAATCGTCACATCTTCCTACGCCCTTACCCACCGGAACAACTCGGCCAGCGTGATGCCCTTGCCCTGCATCAGCAGCCCCGTACGCACGATCTTGCCGGCGGCCCACACGATGAAGATCGTCGTCAGCAGGGTGAGCCCGACGCTCAGCGCCACCTGCCACACCGGCGGGCGTTCTTCGAGCGCCAGGCGCAGCAGCATCAGAAACGGCGTCGCCGGCGGGAACAGCGAGGCTGCCACCGACAGCGCGCTTTGCGGCGCGCGCGTGATGGCCGGCCACATCAGCGCCGGGATCATGATCAGCATCATCGCCGGCGTCATCAGGTTCTGCGCGTCCTTCAGGTCCGAGCACGCCGAGCCGATGGCGATGAAGAGCGACCCGTAGATCGACACCGCCAGCAGCAGGAACACGACGAACCACGCCAGCATCCGCAGGTCGATGACGTCGAGATATCCCCAGCGCCGCGCGGCGTAGGCGGCGCCGGTCAGGTAGACCAGCGTCAGCACCGCCGACACCGACGTGCTGGCGAGCGAGCTTGCCGAGCATCAACTGGAACGGCGTGACCGAGCCGAGCAGCACCTCGCTGATGCGGCTCATCTTCTCCTCGAGCACGCTGTTCAGCAGCTGCGGCGTCGTCGTCATCACGATGATGAAGAGCACGAACATGAAGGTGACCGGGACGCCGATCGTGCGGATCTTGTCCACGGTCTGCGCGGCGCGCACCGAGCCGTCGCGCGTGCGATCGAGCAGGCCGAGCTCCTCGATCGCCAGCGGCCGGATCAGGCTGGCCACCACGATGGGGTTGACGTCGGCGTCGGCGAACCGCCGCTTCACCACTTCCTTCATCACCGAGCGGTGCAGCCAGTTGGGCAGGTCGCCATAGGCGGGCGCCGACGAGTAGTAGCGGATCTTCTCGGAGGTGTCCGGCGCCAGCAGGCCGCTGGGCAGCTCGGCAAAGGCAAACAGCTCTTCCCGGCGCACGCGGTCGGAGAGCTCCAGGCGCACGGCCTCGCGGTCGCGGCTGCCGGGCGTCACCGCTTCGACCAGGAACTTCGGGCCCTCGCGTCTCCACCGGCCCGAGGTCGCGCTCGCCGCGATTCCAGGCCTCGACCGACGCCATCAGCGAGCGGCAGCAGCTGCGCCGGTGTCGTCGATGACCGCGATGGTGCGCGGCTTGGCGTCGACCTGCCGGTCGACGACCTTCTGGAGGGCGAGCGCGCCGCCAAACAGCACCGGCATGAACAGGATGCCGATCCAGAACCCCTTGGCGCGGACCGCGGTGACGAACTCGGAGGTCGCAATCGTGAGGACCTTACGCACGCGTGCCGCCTCCTGGGCCAGCTCGACCGCGCTGGGGCGGGCGATGCGGACGAAGATATCGTGCAGCGACGGCCGGGTGATCTCGAAGTGCTGCACCCGCGCGCGGGCCACCAGCGCCGCCAGCAACGCCTGCGGGTCGGCGCAGCGCACCTCCTGCATCTGTCCGTAGTCGTTGACGCTGGTCACCTCGGGCAGCGCCCGCAGCACCGCGGCGCCGCCGTCGACGCGCACGCGCACCGTGTCGGCGCCGTAGGCGGCCTGGATCTGGTCCAGCGTCCCGTCGAGCACCTTCTTCCCCTTGTAAATCATGAAGATGCGGTCGCACATCCGCTCGGCCACGCCCATGTCGTGCGTGCTGAACACGATGGTGGTGCCGGCGCGGCGAACGTCGAGCACCGCGTCCTTGAGCACCTCGGCGTTGACCGGGTCGAGGCCGGAGAACGGCTCGTCGAGAATCAGCAGGTCGGGCTCGGCGACCACCGCCGCGATGAACTGCACTTTCTGCGCCATGCCCTTGGAGAGCGCCTCGACGGGCTTGTCCAGCCACGGGCGCAGCTCCATTTGGTCAATCCACCTATTGATGTTCTTGTCTATATCTGACAGTGGTTTACCCTTGAGGCGACCGTAATAGCGCAGCAGTCGCTGGACCTTCATCTTCTTGTAGAGCCCGCGTTCTTCTGGCAGATACCCTATTTTGTCGCGCGCCAGGTCGGTGCGCCCGTCGCCGAACACCTCGATCCGCCCCGAATCGGGCAGCAGGATGTGCAGGATCATCCGGATCGTCGTCGTCTTGCCCGATCCGTTGGGGCCGATGAAGCCGTAGACCGACCCGGTCGGCACTTCGAGCGACAGATCGTCGACCGCCAGGTGGGTGCCGAAGCGCTTGGAGATGTTGTGGAGGGCGATAGCGTTCATGGGCCGCATGAACACTATACGCAAGGCGTTGGCCTTGACCTGAACCTCGTCACTTTGATACTTCTCAATGCCGTCGGACGTGAGCGCGTCGCCCACGTGTCTGCCACGATTCATCGAGACCCTGGCGGGTCTCGTCCCGCTTGAGCAGACCTGCGCAAGCCCGCGTCCGCGAGCTCACCTCGCCCGCGCCACGGGTTTGACGCTCCGGCAGCGCGGTGAACCCAGGATTCAGACAGCCGAAGATGTCGCAGATCTTCCCTCCCAGTGCCAACAACTATGCTCGCGGGAGCATCGTCGGTCTGGTGATCTTGTTGGCGACGGTGGGACTGACGCTCGACCGGGTCAGCCGCTCGCCGTTCGTGACCCGCGCCGAAACCGTGCGCGAGCAGCCGGTGCAGTTCAGCCACCAGCACCACGCCGCCGGTCTCGGGCATCGATTGCCGGTACTGTCACTCCAGCGTCGAGAAGGCGGCCTCGGCGGGCATTCCGCCCACCAAGACCTGCATGAACTGCCACTCGCAGATCTGGAACACCAGCCCGTATCTCGAGATCGTGCGCGCCAGCTTCCGCGACGACAAGCCGCTGCGCTGGATCCGCGTCCACGACCTGCCCGACTTCGTGTACTTCAACCACAGCGTCCACGTGGCCAAGGGCGTCGGCTGCGCGACCTGTCACGGACGCGTGGACCGGATGCCGCTGATGCTCCAGGAGAACACGCTGCAGATGGAGTGGTGTCTCGACTGCCACCGCAACCCGGAGAAGTACGTGCGGCCGCGCGAGGCGGTGTTTCAGATGGACTACGAGCAGCCGGCCAACCAGATCGAGCTGGGCCGCCGTCTGGTGAAGGAATACGACATCCAGTCGCTGACGTCCTGCTCGACGTGTCACCGGTAAGCGCTGTGACACCCAATCCTCCTCACATGAACGACGACAAGACGATCGATCTGGCCTCGATTCGGGCCCGGCTCGCCGGCACCGAGGGCAAGCAGTACTGGCAGAGCCTCGAGGAACTGGCCGACAGCCCGTCGTTCAAGGCGCTGGTGCAGCGCGAGTTCCCGGCGCAGGCCTCCGAATGGCTCGACCCGAAGGGCCGGCGCGGCTTCCTCAAGCTGATGGGCGCCTCCATCGCCCTGGCGGGCGCCACGGCGTGCACCCGGCAGCCCGACGAACTGCTGGTCCCGTACGTCCGCCAGCCAGAGGAAGTCGTGCCCGGCCGGCCGCTGTTTTTTGCGACGGCGATGACCCTCGGCGGGATTGCAACGGGCCTGCTGGCGGAAAGCCACGTGGGCCGGCCCACCAAGCTCGAAGGCAACCCGGAGCATCCGTCCAGCCTTGGCGCGACGGACCTGCTCGCGCAGGCCTCGATCCTCACGATGTACGACCCCGATCGCAGCCGCGCGATCACGTACCTCGGCGAGGTGCGCCCCTGGGCCAGCTTCACCGCCGCGATGCAGACGGTGCTTGGCGAGGTGAAGGCGCTTGGCGGCGCCGGCCTCCACTTCCTCAGCGAGACCACGACGTCGCCGACGCTGGCCGCGCAGTTTGCCGGTGTCCTCGCGGCGATTCCCGGCGCCAAGTGGCACCAGTACGACCCGGTCTCGCCCGACGGCGTGCACCAGGGCGGCCAGCTCGCCTTCGGCGCGCCGGTCGCACGTCCACTACAAGCTCGATCAGGCCCAGGCCATCGTCGCGCTCG
This sequence comes from Vicinamibacteria bacterium, assembly GCA_963818215.1. Classification (GTDB taxonomy): domain Bacteria; phylum Acidobacteriota; class Vicinamibacteria; order Vicinamibacterales; family JAENWD01; genus JAENWD01. Next base: position 61,394 of record CAWFRL010000022.1, read on the forward strand.
ACGCGGACCTGTTCGGCGCCGGCACGCCGGGCAACGTCCGCTACGCGCGCGACTTCGCCTCGGGCCGCCGGGTGCGCCGCGCCAAGGCCGAGATGAACCGGCTCTACGTCGCCGAGCCGACGCCGACGGCCGACCGGATCGGTGGCCGACCATCGCCAGCCGCTGAAGGCCAGCCAGGTGGACGCGGTCGCGCGCGCCATTCTCGCCGGCGTCCAGGGCGGCGCGCCCGGCGTCGCTCGGCTCGAAGGAGCTCGACGGCTTTGTCGGCGCCGCGGTGAAGGATCTGCTGGCCGCGCGCGGCAGGGGCGTCGTCGCGGTCGGCGCGCGTCAGCCCGCGGCGGTGCACGCCGTCGCGCACGCGATCAACCACGCGCTGGGCAACATCGGCACGACGGTCATCGTCACCGACCCGTTCACGCCGGACGGGTCGAGCCAGATCGACGGCCTCAAGAGCGCTGGTCCAGGATCTCAACGCCGGCACGGTGCGCCTGCTGGTGATCCTCGGCGGCAACCCCGTCTTCAATGCGCCGGCCGACCTCAAGTTCGGCGACGCCCTGCGCAAGGCGCAGACGCGCGTGCACGTCGGGCTGTTCGACGACGAGACGGCGGCGCAGTGCCACTGGCACGTCAACAGCACGCACTTCCTCGAAGAGTGGAGCGACGCGCGCGCGCACGACGGCACCGCCTCGATCGTGCAGCCGCTCATCGCGCCGCTCTATCGCGGCAAGTCGTTCCACGAGGTCGTCGCCGTCTTCAGCGACCGGCCCGAGCGCAACGGCTACGACCTGGTGCGCGAGTACTGGCAGGCGCAGCCCGCGTTTGCCGGCGACGTGTTCGAGAAGGCCTGGCGCAAGGCCGTTCACGACGGCGTGATTGCCGGCACCGCGCCGGCTCCGAAAGCCGTGGGCGCCCCGGCCGTGCCGCCCGCGCCGGCCGCCGTCAGCGGCGCCTACGAGGTGGCGTTCGCGCCGGACCCGACGATCTACGACGGTCGCTTCGCCAACAACGGCTGGCTGCAGGAACTGCCCAAGCCGCTGACGAAGCTCACGTGGGACAACGCCGTGCTGATGGCGCCGTCGACCGCGCAGGAGCTCGGCGTCGGCAACGGCGACTACGTGTCGGTCACGGTGAGCGGCCGGTCCGTGACCGGGCCGGCATTCGTTCAGCCGGGTCACGTCGCCGGTGCCGTCACGGTCTACTTCGGCTACGGGCGCACGCGCGCGGGCCGCGTCGGCACGGGCGTGGGCTACGACGGCTACGCGATTCGCACGGCCGACGCGCCTGTCGTTTGCCGGCGGCGACGTGCGCAGGACCGGCGAGTCGATCCTGCTGGCGTCGACCCAGGGCCACCATTCGATGGAAGGCCGCGCGATCGTCCGCACCGGCTCGCTGGCGACGTACCGCCACGAGCCCGAGTTCGCGCAGCACATGGTGCACACGCCGCCGCCCGAGATGTCGATGTACGCCGAGCACAAGAACGAAGGCTACTCGTGGGGCATGGCCATCGATCAGACCGTGTGCACGGGCTGCACGGCGTGCGTGGCCGCGTGCGTGGCCGAAAACAACATCCCGGTCATCGGCAAGGATCAGGTGCTGCGCGGCCGCGAGATGCACTGGATCCGCATCGACCGCTACTTCGAAGGCGATCCCGGAGAGCCCGGCCATCTACCACCAGCCGATGCTCTGCCAGCAGTGCGAGAACGCGCCCTGCGAGGTCGTCTGCCCGGTGGCGGCCACGGTGCACAGCAGCGAAGGCCTGAACGACATGGTCTACAACCGCTGCGTCGGCACGCGGTACTGCTCGAACAACTGTCCGTACAAGGTCCGCCGGTTCAACTTCCTGCTCTACCAGGACTGGGACACTCCCAGCATCAAGCTCCAGCGCAACCCCGACGTCACGGTGCGCAGCCGCGGCGTGATGGAGAAGTGCACCTACTGCGTGCAGCGCATCAACGAGGCGCGCCAGGACGCGAAGGTGGCCGGCCGCAAGGTCCGCGACGGCGACATCAAGACCGCGTGCCAGCAGTCGTGCCCGACCGACGCCATCGTCTTCGGCGACATCAACGACCCGGCCAGCCGCGTGTCGCAGCTCAAGGCCGAGGCGCACAACTACGCGCTGCTCGCCGATCTGGGCACGCGGCCGCGGACCACGTATCTGGCCGCGATCAAGAATCCGAATTCCGAGCTGCAGCCCGAGGACGGCCGGCCACGCGAGCCGCAGCCGCGCGCGTTGCCGTCGGTGCCGCCGGCCGGCACGAGCGAGACCAACAGCATGCAGCACCGACCGAGGTAGCCAGAGTTATCCATGGCCGATCGTCATCCTCCCACGCCATCACACGCCGACGCGGCACTTGCGGCCGTGGCCCGTTCACAGGCCGAGGTCGTCGGGGCAGGACATTCCTTCGGCTCGGTCACCACGCAAGATCGCCTCGGCCATCCTGCGCCCCGGCTTCCATGCCGGGCTGGCTGATGGGCTTCGTGCTGGCCTTCGGCGTGATGTCGATGTTCCTGTTCGCGGTGACCTACCTGCTCGTCAAGGGCACCGGGATCTGGGGCGTCAACGTGCCGGTGGGCTGGGGCTTTGCCATCATCAACTTCGTCTGGTGGATCGGCATCGGCCACGCCGGCACGCTGATCTCGGCGATCCTGCTGCTGTTCCGGCAGAAGTGGCGCATGTCGATCAGCCGCTTCGCCGAGGCGATGACGATCTTCGCCGTGATGTGCGCGGCGGTCTTTCCCGTGCTCCACACGGGCCGCCCCTGGCTGGCCGCGTACTGGCTCTTCCCGTACCCGAACTCGATGGGCCTGTGGCCGAACTTCCGCAGCCCGCTGATCTGGGACGTCTTCGCGGTCTCGACCTACGCCACCGTCTCGGTCCTGTTCTGGTACGTCGGCCTCATTCCCGACCTGGCGACGATGCGCGACCGCGCGCAGAACATCTGGGTGAAGCGCATCTACGGCTTCCTGTCGCTCGGCTGGCGCGGATCGGCGATGCACTGGCAGCGCTACGAGATCGCCTCGCTGCTGCTGGCCGGGCTGGCCACGCCGCTGGTGCTCTCGGTCCACACGGTCGTGAGCTTCGACTTCGCGGTGTCGGTCGTGCCGGGCTGGCACGCCACGATCTTCCCGCCGTACTTCGTCGCCGGGCGCCATCTACTCGGGCTTCGCGATGGTGCTCACGCTGGCGATCCCGATCCGTGCCTACTACGGCATGGAAGACTTCATCACGATGCGGCACATCCAGAACATGGCGAAGATCATGCTGGTGACCGGGCTCATCGTGCTCTACGGCTACTCGGTCGAGGCCTTCATGGGCTGGTACGCGGCCAGCGAGTGGGAAGGCTTCATGATCGCCAACCGCGTGACCGGGCCCTACTGGTACATGTACGCGGCCCTCATCTTCTGCAACGGCGTCATCCCGCAGACGCTGTGGTTCACGAAGGTCCGGACCAACATCCCGCTGCTGTTCGCTGATTGCACTCATCGTGAACGTCGGGATGTGGCTCGAACGGTACGTGATCGTCGTCACCAGCCTGAGCCGCGACTACCTGCCGTCGCAGTGGGGCATGTACGCCGGCACGATGTGGGACTGGATGACCTACATCGGCACGCATCGGCCTGTTCGCGTGGCTGATGTTCCTGTTCCTGCGGCTCGTCCCGATGATCTCGATGTTCGAGATGCGCACGATCCTGCCGTCGGCGAAGGTGAAGCCGGAGGGACGCCCACTAGGGCGGCTTTGGTCATGCACGACGTCGAAGTCACAGAACAAGACCTGGGGCCTGATGGCCCAGTTCGATTCGGCCACGGCGATCGTCGACGCGGCCCGCCGCGCCCGTGAGGCCGGCTACACGAAGATCGACGCGTACTCGCCGTTTCCGATCCATCGAGCTGGACGAGGCGCTGCGCCTGCCGCGGACCGAAGCTGCCGTGGCTCGTCCTCGGCGGCGGCATCACGGGCACGCTGGGCGGGCTGGCGCTCCAGGTACTGGGCGTCGGTCATCGAGTACCCGATGAACATCGGCGGCCGGCCGTTTGCCAGCTGGGTGTCGTTCATCATCCCGGCGTACGAGACGACGATCCTGCTGGCGTCGCTGACCGCCGTCATCGGGATGATCGCGCTCAACGGCCTGCCGCTGCCGTACCACCCGGTCTTCAACGTGCCGGAGTTCAGCCAGCGCGAGCGGCGATCGCTTCTTCCTGACCATCGAGACGAGCGACCCGAAGTTCGACGCGGTCGCGACGCGCGCGTTTCCTCGAAGGCCTGCATCCGCTGGGAGTGTCCGACGTTGCCGCGTAAGGGCCTCGCCTCGCTCGCCCGCTTGCCCCATTCGCCCTGGCTCGCGCTGACGCGGCGCCGCCTGCCGTCAGGACATGCACGACACGCCGCGCGTCGAGGCCAACGAGGCGACCGACGCCTTCGAGGACGGTCGCGGCAATCGTCCGCTGGTCGAAGGCACCGTCGCGCGCGGCTGGCTCAACGACGACGAGCAGCTGACGACGGGCAAGGTCGAACGGCCAGCTGGTCGACGAGTTCCCGTTCCCGGTGACGCGCGAGGTGCTCGAGCGCGGGCAGCAGCGCTTCAACGCCTTCTGCACGCCGTGCCACGGCAAGACCGGGCATGGGCAACGGCATGATCGTGCAGCGCGGCCTGAAGCCGCCGCCGTCGTTTCACGACGAGCGGCTCCGCACCGTCGCCGGCGGGCTACTACTTCGACGTGATGACCAACGGCTTCGGCGTGATGCAGGACTACCGCGCGCAGGTGGACGTGAAGGATCGCTGGGCGATTGCGGCCTACATCCGCGCGCTGCAGCTGAGCCAGCGGGCCACGGTCGCCGACGTGCCGCACGACAAGGTCGGCGACCTCGACAAGCCCGTCGATGACGCGCCGGCCAAGCCCGCGCCGTCGCACGTCGCATCGGGTTGCAGCTGGAGCAGTTACGACGATGACTGACACCACCTATTCCGAGCCCGCTGCGTCTGGCTGGTCTGCAGCGCATCGCGCTGGTGCGTCGGCGTCGTCGGCCTGGGCCTGTGCGGTCTTGGCTACGGCGCCGACCACGAGCAGTTCCTGCGCTCGTACCTCATGGCGTTCGTGTTCTGGGTCAGCGTCGCGCTGGGATCGCTGGCCTGCTGATGATCTCGCACCTGTCCGGCGGCGGCTGGGGCGTGGTCGACGCGGCGGGTGTTCGAGGCGTCGAGCCGGACGCTGCCGTTTCATGGCGCTGGTGTTCCTGCCCATCGCGTTCGGGCTGCAGGACCTGTACCTCTGGGCGCGGCCCGACGTCAGCTGGCGAGCGACAAGATCATCCAGCACAAGGCGCCGTACCTGAACCAGGCGCTTCTTCCTGTTCCGCACGGTGCTCTACTTCGTCATCTGGTCGGGCATGGCCTGGACGCTGCCGCGCGTGGTCCAGGCGCCAGGACGGCGGCGCCGACACGGCGCTGCGGATGCAGCGGCTCAGCGGCGGCGGCCTGCTCGTCTACGCGATCACGGTCTTCTTCATGTCCGTCGACTGGATCATGTCGCTCGACCCGCACTACTACTCGTCGATCTACGGCATGCTGTTCATGGTGCGGGCAGGGCCTGTCGGGCATGGCGTTCAGCATCGCCGATCGTCGCGCTGGTCGGCCGCGCGCGCGCCGCTGTCGCACGCGCTCGGCGCCAATCACCTGCACGACCTGGGCAAGCTGATGCTGGCCTTCGTGATGCTGTGGGCCTACTTCGACGTTCTCGCAGTTCCTGATCATCTGGTCGGCGAACCTGCCGGAAGAGATTCCCTGGTATCTCGCCGGATGCAGGGCGGCTGGGGCTGGGTCGGGCTGGTGCTGATCTTCGGGCACTTCTTCCTGCCGTTCTTCCTGCTGCTGAATCGCGACCTCAAGCGCAACCGCGCGGACGCTGGCACGATCGCGCTGTTCATCCTCGCGATTCGGCTGGCCGATCTGTTCTGGCTGATCGGTCCGGCCCACGGCACGACCCAGGTGGCGGTGCATTGGCTGGACCTGGTCGCGCCGCTGGCGCTTGGCGGGCTGTTTGTGGCGGTGTTCCTCTGGCAGCTGGGCACGCGGCCGCATCCTGCCGGTCGGCGAGCCATGGCTCCAGGACGCCATCGAGCAGGGGGCGGGGCACTAGAGAATTGCAGATTGCAGATTGCAGATTGCGGATTGGACGCAATGAGCGAGACGATGAGCGAGCACAACACACACGACGTCGTGGGACACGAGGAGACCGACGCGGACATCGGGCCGCTGGTGCAGTTTGCGATCTTCCTGACGGTGCTCACCCTGGTCACCGCGGCGCTGACCGCCGGCTTCTACAAGTATCCTCGACAGCCGCGAGCAGGCCGAAAAGACGCCGCGCTATCCGCTGGCGCAGGGCGTCGAGCGGCCGTTGCCGCCGCCGCCGCGCCTGCAGACCTATCCGTTCGACGACGTGAAGGCGTTGCGGCGCGAGGAGGCCAGGCTGCTCGAGCACTACTCGTGGATCGACAAGAACGCCGGCACCGTGCGCATTCCGGTGAGCCGCGCCATCGAGCTGCTGGCCGAGAAGGGCCTGCCGCATCGTGCCGCGCCGCCGGCGCCCGCCAGTGTGCCGGCGGCTGCGCCGGCTGCGCCTGTGCCGCCGCCGGCCCCGGCCGCGACGCACGCCGCCGGCGCACTGAGGAGCGACGGGATACCAGTGACGGGTCAGGGCGACTTGCTCGTTGACGGCGATTGCTTGCGGCGCTGCCGATCGTCGGTCGGCCGCGCAGGAACCCGTCCGCCTGCCGACCGCAGCGGCTCAACGAGGCGGTGCCGCCGGCCGGCGCCATGCCCACGCTGCTGCAGGACATCGGGCTCGACCAGAAGCTGAACGAGCCGTTGCCGCTGACGCTGAAGTTCAACGACGAGCAGGGACGCGAGGTCGCGCTGGGCGACTACTTCGGCCGTCGTCCGGTGATCCTGGTGCTGGCGTACTACGAGTGCCCGATGCTGTGCACGCAGGTGCTCAACGGCCTGGTGAGCGCCATCGGCGTGCTGAACTTCTCGGTGGGCAAGGAGTTCGACATCGTCACGGTGAGCTTCGATCCGGGCGAGACGCCGGAGCTGGCGCGGGGCAAGAAGGCGGCATACATCGAGCGCTACAAGCGTGCGGGCGCCGAGGCCGGCTGGCATTTCCTCACCGGCAGCCAGCACTCGATCACACAGCTGACGCGCGCCGTCGGGTTCCGCTACGCGTACAACGCCGAGGTCGACCAGTACGCGCATCCGAGCGGGATCATCGTCGCCACGCCCGACGGCCGGCTGTCGCGCTACTTCTACGGCATCGAGTACGGCCCGCGCGATCTGCGCCTGGCGCTCATCGAGGCGGCCGATCGGCAAGATCGGCAGCCCGGTGGACCAGCTGCTCCTGGCCTGTTTCCACTACGACCCGAAGAGCGGCAAGTACAGCCTGGCGATCATGCGGCTGGTGCAGACGGCCGGCATTCTCACGGTCGTGGCCATCGGCCTGACGATTCTGATGTTGCGGCGCCGGGACCGACGGGACCCGCTGTCGCACGGCGCCGCGCGCCTGACGCGCCGCGGCGAGACGAGAGCGATCTGTAGCGAAGACACATGGAACCGAGCATCCCGTTGTTCCCCGACCAGGCCTCCACCGTGGCAGCACGGGTGGACAACCTGTACTTCTTCATGATTGCCGTCAGCGCGTTCTTCGCGGTGGCGGTGACGGTCATGGTGGTGTTTTTCGCGATCAAGTACCGGCGGCGCCACGACGACGAGGTGGGCGAGCCGATTCACGGATCGCTGGCGCTGGAGCTGCTCTGGACGGGCATTCCGTTCGTGATCGCGATGGTGATGTTCGTCTGGGGCTCGAGCGTCTACTTCGCCCTGGCGCGGGTGCCCGAGGAAGCGCTCGACATCTACGCGGTGGGCAAGCAGTGGATGTGGAAGTTCCAGCACCGCGAGGGCCAGCGCGAGATCAACGAGCTGCACGTGCCGGTGAACACGCCCGTGCGCATGATCATCACGTCGGAAGACGTGCTGCACGACCTGTACTTCCCGTCGTTCCGCGTGAAGACCGACGCCATTCCCGGCCGCTACACGCAGGTGTGGTTCAACGCCACCAAGACCGGCACCTACCACATCTTCTGCGCCGAGTACTGCGGGACGAAGCACTCGGGCATGATCGGCTGGGTCCACGTGCTGCCGGAAGACGAGTACCAGGCGTGGCTCGGCGGCACCGACACCGGGGAGTCGCTGGCGCAGCGTGGCGAGAAGCTGTTCACGCAGCTGGCGTGCATCACCTGCCACAGCGCCGACTCGGCGGGCCGGGGTCCAGCCCTCAACGGCATCTGGGGCCACACGGTGCAGCTGGCCAACGGCAACACGGTGACGGCCGACGCGTCGTACGTCCGCGAGTCGATTCTCAACCCGACGGCCAAGATCGTCGCCGGCTATCAGCCGCTGATGCCGACGTTCCAGGGGCAGGTCACCGAAGAGCAGCTGCTCGCGCTGACCGAATACATCAAGGGGCTGGCGGCCGCGCAGACCGATGCCAGGCGCCGCCGGCCCCGGCCACGCCGGCGCCCGCGCCGGCGCCGCCGCAGTAGCAGGGACCGACGAGCCTAGGTTATGACGACAACAGCACCAGGGGCGGCCAGGATGCCCAGCCGCCACTATCTGAACCACCCGACGGGCTTCAAGAGCTGGCTGCTCACGACCGACCACAAGCGGATCGCGCCTGCTGTACCTGTTTTCGATCACCGCCTTCTTCTTCCTCGGCGGCTTGTTCGCGCTGCTGGTCCGGTTGCAGCTGCTGAGCCCCGCCGGCGCGCTGATGACGGCCGACGCCTACAACCGCGCGTTCACCATGCACGGCGTCATCATGGTGTTCTTCTTCCTGATCCCGTCGATTCCGGCGACGCTGGGCAACTTCCTCGTGCCGCTGATGGTCGGCGCCAAGGACCTCGCGTTTCCGCGCATCAACCTGCTGAGCTGGTACATCTACGTCGTCGGCGGCATCTTCGCGATCGGCTCGCTCATCGGCGGCGGCGTGGACACCGGCTGGACCTTCTACACGCCGTTCAGCTCGATGTCGAGCAACAGCCGCGTGCTCACCGGCGCCATCGGCGTGTTCATCTCGGGCTTCTCGTCGATCCTCACCGGCCTGAACTTCATCGTCACGATTCACCGCATGCGCGCGCCAGGCCTGACCTGGTTCCGGCTGCCGCTCTTCATCTGGGCGCACTACGCGACCAGCCTGATCATGATCCTCGGCACGCCGGTCGTCGCCATCACGATCCTGCTGCTGGCCTTCGAGCGCGTGCTGCGCGTCGGCATCTTCGACCCGAAGATCGGCGGCGACCCGGTGCTCTTCCAGCACCTGTTCTGGTTCTACAGCCACCCGGCCGTCTACATCATGGTGCTGCCGGGGATGGGCGTGATCTCCGAGCTCATCGCGGCGTTCTCGCGCAAGAACGTCTTCGGCTACAGCTTCGTGGCCTTCTCCAGCCTGGCCATCGCGATCATCGGGTTCCTGGTGTGGGGCCACCACATGTTCGTGGCGGGCGAGACGCCGTACGCGGCGCTGCTGTTCTCGATCATCTCGTATCTGGTGGCCGTGCCCTCGGCGGTGAAGACGTTCAACTGGACCGCGACGCTCTACAAGGGGTCGATCTCCTACCAGACGCCGATGCTGTACGCGTTCGGGTTCATCGGCCTGTTCCTGGTGGGCGGGCTGACGGGCCTCTTCCTGGCGGCGGTGGGCCTGGACATCCACGTGCACGACACCTACTTCGTCGTCGCGCACTTCCACTACATCATGGTCGGCGGCACGCTGATGGCGTACCTGGGCGGCATCCACTACTGGTGGCCGAAGATCACCGGCAAGCTCTACCCGGAGGGCTGGTCGAAGCTGAGCGCGCTCATCATCTTCCTCGGCTTCAACCTCACGTTCTTCCCGCAGTTCATCGTCGGCTACCTCGGCATGCCGCGGCGCTACGCGGTCTACCCGCCGGAGTTCCAGGTGTGGAACGTGCTGTCGACGGCGGGCGCGACCATCCTCGGCGTCGGCTACCTGTTCCCGATGGTCTACCTGACCTGGTCGTGGTTCAAGGGCAAGCCGGCGGGCGACAACCCGTGGGACGCCAAGGGGCTCGAGTGGGAGACCACGTCGCCTCCGCCGACGTTCAACTTCGACCGCACGCCGGTCGTGACCGAGGCCACGCACATGTACGGCCACCCGGAGGAGGTCAAGGTTGTCTGACGCGGTTCTGACTCACGGCGCCGCACGCGCCCGCGTCCACGCGGCTGCAGCACCACTTCGACACGATGGCGCAGCAGAAAGAGGCTGTGACCCTCGGGATGTGGGTGTTCCTCGTCACCGAGATCATGTTCTTCGGGGGCATGTTCGCGGCCTACCTGATCTACCGGATGTGGTACTACCCGGGGTTCGTGGCGGCCAGCCACGAGCTCGACCTGGCTGCTGGGCGGCATCAACACGGTGGTGCTGATCGGCAGCTCGCTCACCGTCGCGCTCGGCGTCCACGCCGCGCAGACGGGCAAGAAGCAGCAGACGGTGAACTACCTGCTGCTCACGGGCGTGCTGGGACTGGCGTTCCTGGTCATCAAGTACTTCGAGTACTCCTCGAAGTTCGACCTGCACGCCGCGCATCACGGCGCGTCGATGATCCGGCTGTTCCCGGCGGCGGGCATCTTCGAGGTGACCGGCGAGCACGCGGGCATCGCCTCCCAGATGCGGATCTTCATGGTCCTGTACTTCGCGCTGACCGGGATGCACGCGCTGCACATGATCATCGGCATCGGCATCCTGGCCGTGATCACGTGGATGGCGATGAAGGGCGAGTTCTCGCCGCAATGGTACGCGCCGGTCGAGATCTTCGGCCTCTACTGGCACTTCGTCGACATCGTCTGGATCTTCCTCTTCCCGCTGCTGTACCTCGTGAACCGACACGGATGACTTCGCGCATGGACGCCCACGCTCACCACGCAGACCTCGGCCACGAGCACGTCACGCCGCTCAGCGTGTACTTCGGCATCTTCGGAGCGCTGATGGTGCTGACGGCCGTCACCGTGGCCGTCGCCTGCGTCAACCTCGGCAGCCTGAACATCCTGGTCGCGCTCGGCGTGGCCGTGTTCAAGGCCAGCCTGGTCGTGCTGTACTTCATGCATCTCAAGTACAGCTCGAAGCTGACCTGGGTCGTGGTCGGCTCGGGGTTGTTCTGGATGATGATCCTGCTTCGGCATCATCATGGCCGACTACCTCACCCGCGGCTGGATGCCCGGCCCGACCATCCTGCACTAGATGACGGACGTTAACCACGAGACACAAAGACACGAAGAACGCACAGAGTCGTCTTAGGGATGTCTGACGTCCGTAATCCGAAGTCTCTGTGCGTTCTCCGTGTCTCCGTGGCTCTGTGGTTCACGGTCGTCATCGAGCAGCTACGCGGTCTTCTGCCGCAATCCCCGCACCTTCATCGGCAGCCCGAACAGGTCGATGAAGCCGCGCGCGGCGGTGACGTCGTAGCCTTTCATCGCGAAGCTGGCCAGCTTGGTGTCGTAGAGGGACTTCGGTGAGGTCGCGCTCACCGCCGTCGCCCGGCCCTTGTACAGCTTCACCTTCACCTTGCCGGTCACGACCTGGCTGGCGTCGTCGACAAACGCCTGCAGCGCTTCGCGCAGCGGGTGGAACCACTGCCCGTAGTACACCAGCTCGCCGTACTTGATCGCGGCCTGCTGCTTGTAGTGATACAGATCGCGCTCGAGGCACAACTGCTCGAGCGCCTTGTGCGCCTCGTAGAGGATCGTGCCGCCGGGCGTCTCGTAGACGCCGCGGCTCTTCATCCCGACCAGCCGGTTTTCGACCAGCGTCACCTGCCCGACGGCGTGCTTGCCGCCGATGCGGTTCAGCGTGTCGATGAGGTCGTGTCCGGCGCCCTTGAACGCCTTCCCGTTCACCGCCACCGGGTTGCCGTGCTTGAACTCGACCTCGACGTACTCGGCCTTGTTCGGCGCTTTCGAGACGGGCACCGTGATGGTGTAGACCTGCTCGAGCGGCTCGTTGGCCGGGTCCTCGATCTCGGCGCCTTCATGGCTGATGTGCCAGAGGTTGCGATCCTGCGAGTAGATCTTCTTCTTGGTCTGCGTGATCGGGATGCCGTGCTTCTCGGCGTACTCGATGGCGGTCTCGCGGTCGGTGAGGCCATCGGCGAGGAACCGCGGATCCTTCCACGGCGAGATGATCGCCAGCGTCGGGTCCAGCGCCATCGCGGTCAGCTCGAAGCGCACCTGGTCGTTGCCCTTGCCGGTGGCGCCATGCGCGACCGCGTCGGCGCCCGTCTTGTGCGCGACGTCCACCTGCGCCTTGGCAATCAGCGGCCGCGCGATGGAGGTGCCCAGCAGGTAGTCGCCCTCGTAGGTGGCATGCGCGCGCAGCATCGGGAAGCAGGTACCTGCTCGGCGAACTCCTTCCGCAGGTCCGCGACGACCACTTCGTCGGCGCCGCTCTTCCTGGCCTTGCGCTCGATGCCCTTGAGCTCGCTGCCCTGGCCGAGTTCGGCGGCAAAGGCCACCAGCGTCACGCCCGGATAGCGCTCTTTCAGCCAGGGCAGGATGACGGAGGTATCGAGGCCGCCGGAATAGGCGAGGACGATCTTCTTCGGATTGCTCATGAACGAATGAACCTCGTCGATGAGTCGAGCTGCGGTCGTCAGACTCGTCGCTCCGCAGCTACTCCGGCTCAATTCCCAAGCACGGCCCGCACGAACTGCGCCTCCGGCAGGCGCGCCGAGAATCTCGATCTCTTCGTTGACCACCGTCTTCGGCACGCCGGTGACGCGGATACTTCCGCGCCAGGTCGTAGAACTCGGTGGCCTGACAGCACGTCGCGGTGATGTGCGGATTGTGGAAACGCCATGCGATTTGCGAGGCCGACGGCCCGCGGGCAGTGGGGTCAAGTCGGGGTGACGAACACCGCGATCTTCCGCGGCTCGGTGACCTGCGCCAGCAGCTCCAGGCTTTCGCGCGGTCAGCGGCGCGTCGCTGGCTCCCGACACGGCGAGAATCGCATCGACCAGCGCCATGAAGTCGTAGCCGGCCGGCGCGCCCAGCATCCGGATGCGCGTGTCCTGCCCACCGGCGAGCAGCACGAGGCCGGGCGCGCGGTCGATGCCGTACGTCGGCGGCCTGCTCCTTGTCGAGCACGAGGTTGACCTCTTCGACCACGATCTGGTCGGTCAGCTCGGTCAGCTCTGACGAGGATCTTCCTGGTTTCGTCACACGTCTCGCACCCAATCGTCTGGGTGAAGAACAGGATCGTCACTGGCTGCGTCATGTCCGCGAACATGTCGCGCAGCGTCTGCTGGTCGGATGGGGAAAGTAAGGACATGCAGGCTCTTGGCTCCTGGCCCAAAACCCGATTATCCCACGTGCTAGCATCCTTCCGCATGACGCGGAACGGGTTCGATCAGGTTGGGTCGGGTTGGGTCAGGTTGGGTCGGGTTGGGTCAGGTTGGGTCGGGTTGATCGGGTTGCTCGCGACCATCACCGCGAGCACCGCGTGGGCCGACCCGGCCGTCGAGTACCGCTTGTCGTTCCCGGAGCCGCAGCATCGGTGGATGCAGGTGGAGGTGGTCTTTCCCGACGTGCCTGCCGGGCCGCTGCAGGTCCGCATGAGCCGCACCTCGCCCGGGCGCTACGCCCTTCACGAGTTCTCGAAGAACGTCTACGACGTGTCGTCACCGACGGGGCCGGGCGACCGCTCGACGCCGGCGCGGCCGAACCTGCACCAGTGGGACATCGCCGGCCACGACGGGACCGTCCGCGTGCGCTATCGCGTGTTCGGCGACCGGATCGACGGCACCTATCTCGGCATCGACGCGACCCACGCGCACATCAACATGCCCGCGGCGCTGATGTGGGCGCGCGGCCTCGAGCGCCGGCCCAGCCAGGTGACCTTCGAACGGCCCGCCGGCACGTCGTGGAACGTCGCCACGCAGTTGTTCCCGACCGGGAACCCGCTGGTGTTCACCGCGCCCAACCTGCAGTTCCTGCTCGACAGCCCGTCCGAGTTCGGCCCCGGCGTGCTCGAGACGTTTGCCGCGCCGATGGCCGCCCGGCGACTCGCGGCCGGCGCCGACGATCCGGGTCGCGCTCCACCACTCCGGCACCGCCGCCGACGTCGCGCCCTTCGTCGACGGCGTCCGCCGCATCGTCGAACAGGCGCGACGGCTGTTCGGCGAATATCCGGCCTTCGAGAACGACACCTACACGTTCCTCGCGGACTACCTGCCGTGGGCGAACGGCGACGGCATGGAGCACCGCAACAGCACCGTGCTCACCAGCCGCGCGACACTGGCCGACTCGCGAATCGACCTGCTGGGCACGGTGAGCCACGAGTTCATCCACGCGTGGAACGTCGAGCGCATCCGCCCGCGATCGCTCGAGCCATTCAACTTCGAGGACGCCAACGTCTCCGGCGAGCTCTGGCTGGCCGAAGGCGTCACCAGCTACTACGACGACCTGCTGATGGCGCGTGCCGGCCTGATCGAGTTGCCGGCGCTGCTGAGCGACCTCACCGCCGTGGTCTCGCAGGTGACGCTGAGCCCGGCCACGCAGTTCAGGTCGGCGGAAGACATGAGCCGGATGGCGCCCTTCGTGGACTCGGCAAGCTGGACCGACCGCACGAACTGGCCCAACACCTACATCTCGTACTACGTCTACGGCGCCGCGCTTGGCCTGGGGCTCGACTTCTCGATCCGCGAGAAGACCGGCAACGCCAGATCCCTCGACGACGTGATGCGTGCGATGTGGAAGGCGCACGGCAAGGCTGGCGGGCGAGAAGTGGGCTACGTCGATGCGCCCTACACGGCCGACGACGTGCGGAACACGATCGCGGAGGTCACCGGCGACCCGGCATTTGCGGCCGATCTCATGCGGCGCTTCGTCCAGGGGCACGAGGTGATGGACTACTCGCGCCTGCTCACGCAGGCCGGCCTGGTGCTGCGCAGCCGGTTTCCCGGGCGGGCGTCGCTGGGGCTGCTGCAGACGGACCAGTCCGCCGGAGGGCTGCGAGTGTCGGGCCCGACGCCGCATCGGGTCGGCGGCGTACCGCGCGGGCATCGACGTCGACGATGTGATCAAGGCTGTCAACGCACAGAACGTCGGGACCGTCGAGCAACTCGAGGCCGCGCTGAAGAAGGTCAAGCCCGGCGATCGCGTGACGGTGACGTTCCTGCGGCGGGGCCAGCTGGTGAAGTCCGACGTGGTCGGTCGACGAGGATCCGCGGATCGACATCGTGGCGGTCGAGTCGACGGGGGAACGCTGAGCGAGGCGCAGACAGCGTTTCGCGCGAGCTGGCTGGCGGGCACTGAGCACACGGCACCTAGGCACTCAGCACCGCACGCTGGCACCTGGCACTTCGGCACCCGGCACTTGTGCGAGTCGTGTCCGTGCCGTATGCTCCGGGTTGCCACCGCCTGCCCGATGACCCAGGTGTCGGGCCCATGCTCTTCCGCATTGCTCTCGGCCTCTTCTTCGCCAGCGCCCTGACGCTTGCGGCCCAGCAGCCTCCCGCTGCGACGCCGGCCGACCAGTCGCAGACTGCGCGATTCGGCGCCGCCGCCTCCGGCGTGGTCGTCGACGTCGTCGTGCGCGACAAGAAGGGCCGCCCGGTCAGCAATCTCACCGCGGCCGACTTCGCGATCTTCGAGGACGGCGTTCGCCAGAAGGTCGTGGCCTTCGAGCCGTACACGCCAGCCGACGTGCCCGCTCCGTGTCGAAGACGCCGCGCGCGCGGCTGGTTTGGTGGCGGCCACGCCCAGCTCGGCGCGGCGACTCGCGGAGGGGCCGCCGATCATCGCGCTGGCGTGGGATCGACTGGAGCCAGAAGGACGGGCGATTGCCTACAGGGCGGCGCGGCGGCTGGTCCAGACCAAGGCGCCGGGGGAGCTGGTCGGCGTCTTTCTGACCGACATGACGCTGCGGACAATCCAGCCGTACACGACCGACAGCCGGCTGCTTGGCGAGGCGGTCGAGACGCTCGGCACGGCCGCCACCTCGTCGATGAAGCGCGAGACCAGCCCGCTCGACGGCGTCGTCGGGCGCGCTTCGACGCCGGCCACGGCAAGCGCGGCCGAAGCCGGCAACACGCTGGCGGGATTTCCCGAAGCCGAGTACTCGCGGGCGACTGCGCGCTCGCGGCAGATCATCGCGATGCTCGAGCGCATGGAGCGCACCTACCAGGCGCAGCTCTACGAGGCCCAGGGCCGGGCGTCGATGCTCGGGTTGTTCGCGCTTGATCGACTCGCTGGGCCAGCTGCCCGGCCGCAAGACGGTCTTCTATTTCTGCGAGGGGCTGACGGTGCCCGACTCGCAGCTGATGCGATACCGCGCGGTCATCGACGCCGCCAATCGCAACAACGTGAGCATCTACACCTTCGATGCCGCGGGTCTGCGCGTCCACAGCGCGCAGCAGCAGACCGCGCGCGAGATGCGGGAGCTCACCTTCACGGCCCTGGGGTCGGAAGCCAGCAAGCCGGACGCGCTGACCCAGAACCTCGAGACCAACGAGCGGCTGCTGAAGATGGATCCGTCGGTGTCGCTGGGCATCCTGGCCGACCAGACCGGCGGGCTCCTCATCGACAACACCAACGCGCTCGACCGCGCGATCGACCTCATCAACAACGATCGCCGGCATCACTACCTGCTCTCGTACGTCTCCACCAACCCCACGCTGGACGGCACGTATCGCAAGCATCGACGTCAAGGTCGCGCGGCCTGACGTCGAGGTCAGCGCCCGTCGCGGCTATCGAGCCTCGGCCGAGGTCGTCGACCGCACCCGTGCTCGAATACGAGCGGCCGGCGATGGCGGCGCTGTCGTCCACGCCGGCGCCCTCGGCGTTTCCCATTGCCGCACGGGCCATCCGCACGCCGATGCCCGACCGGCCCGGACTGATCTCGGTGCTGGTCGCCGTGAACGGCCGTTCGCTGGCGCTTGGCAGGAACGACGACGGGAGCCAGTATTTTGCCGGCGCGACCGTCGTGACCCGCGTCGTGGACGCCAGGCAGCGGGAAGTCGCACGCGCGAGCCAGCAGTATCAGTTCACGGGCGACTACCAGCAGCGCCATGCGCAGAGCCGTGGGGTTCTCTTCTTCAAGACCGCGACACTGCGGCCGGGTCCTCACACCCTCGAGGCCGTCGTCTACGACGTGATGGCGGAGAAGAAGCTCCGTGTTGCGGCTGCCGGTGGAGGCGATGGCGGCGTCGGACAACACGTTGGTCGGGGACCTGATCGTCGCCAGCCGCGTCGAGCCCGTGCCTGCGGACCAGCCCGGCGCCGCGCAGCATCCACTGGTGTGGCAGGGCAAGCTGTACACGCCGTCGTTGGGCGAGCCGATCCGCCCTCGGCGCAGACCGGCCGTGACCGTGGCGCTGCCGCTGGTCGTGGCGGGCGAGGTGCCAAAGGCGAGGCTCGAATTGCGACAGAGGCGCGGAGACGTCAAGACCGTGCCCCTGTCCGCAGACGCGGCGCTGCCAGATGGCCGGCTGATGCTCGTGTGGCGTGTGCCGATCGACGACGTGCCGGCGGGGAGTACGAGTTGCGCGCGTCGGTGACCCAGGCCGGGCAGACGATGATGCGGTCGGCGACGATGACCGTGGCGCCGTAGGTGCGCAACTGCCCATCGACAAACGGCCGCCGGCCGTGTATGAACTGAGGGCGATACTTCCATGACCCCACACTTTCAACGATTGCTCGTCATTGGCCTGGTTGCGGCCGGCCTGCGCCTGTCGGCGCAAGCGCCAACGACCCAGCCCCCGGCTCCACCCCAGCCGCGCTACGGCACCGCGACCTCCGCCGTCGTCGTGGACGTCGTCGCGCGCGACAAGAAGGGGCCGGTGATGGACCTCACGCAGGCCGACTTCGAGGTGTTCGAGGACGGCAAGCCGCAGCAGATCGCGACGTTCGAGCGCCGCGCGCCCGACGCGCTGCTGACGCGCGTCGGCGGGGAAGCGGCGACCAGCGTCGGGCACGCGCGAAGCGGCCATGCCGCCGGTGGTGGTGGCGTTGGCCTGGGATCGGCTGACGCCGGAAGGCCGCGCGCTGGCCAACAAGGCGGCGCAGAGCTTCGTGACGTCGCGCCAGGCCAACGAGCTGGTCGGCGTGTTCATCGTCGATCAGGTCGCTGAGGACCGTCGAGGGCTACACGACCGACGAGGCGAAGCTGAAGGCGGCCGTGGAGCGTGTGGCCGGCACCGCGACCATGCCGACGGGGCGCGAGCGGGACGCCCTGCGCGACTCGCGCGTGCGCGCATCCGTCGGTCCCGGTGACGGCCGGCGCGGAGTATGCCGGCGGCATCGGCTCCGGCGTCGCCCCCAGCCCGACTCCCGGTCCAGGGCGTCGATACGGCCGCGCTTCGGCGCCGGCAAGGCTGAAGCCGCCACGCGGCAGGCCCTGGACCGCATGGACCGCAGCTATCGGGACCTGCAGTCCAACGTCGAAGGCCAGGCGTCGATGAACGCGCTGCTGGCGCTGGTGGACTCGCTCGGCGCACTGCCGGGACGCAAGACCGTCGTCTACTTCTGCGAGGGCCTGACGGTCGCGCCCGCGGTCGAGGCGAAATTCCGATCGATCATCGCCACCGCCAACCGCAAGAACGTCAGCGTCTACGCGCTCGATGCCGCCGGGCCTGCGTGCCCACAGCAAGCAGGCCGAGACCGCGCGCGAGCTCACGGCGCTGTCCGCCTCGGCCGTCACGGGCGTCGAACGCAGCGACAACAGGAAGTGGACCGAGGATCTCGAAGTCAACGAGCAGATGCTGAAGAGCGATCCCTCGGCCGCCCTCGGCATCCTCACGGCCCAGACCGGCGGCTTGCTGATCCAGAACACCAACGATCTCGACCGCGGCATCGGCCGGATCAACGACGACCGGCGCAACTACTACGCGCTCACCTACACGCCAACCAACTCGGCGCTCGATGGCACGTACCGGAAGATCGAGGTCAAGGTGAAGCGGCCTGGCGTGGACGTGCGGTCGCGGAGCGGCTATCTTGCCGTTCCCGCCAACGAGGCGTCGCCGGTCCTCACCTTCGAGGTGCCCGCACTGGCGGCCATCGCGGCGACGCCGCGGCCCAGCGCGTTTGCCGTGCAGTCGCGCGCACTCAGCGTGCCGATGCCCAACCGGCCCGGCCTGACCGCCATCATCGCCTCGTTCACCGGCGATGCGGTGACCTTCAGCCGACGACCAGAAGACCAGGACGTATGCCGGCGACGCGGTCGTGCTCGCGCGCGTGACCGACGGCGACCGGCACGCCACTGGCCAAGCAGAGCCAGCAGTACCAGCTGACCGGGGCGCTCGACGACTGGCCAAGGTGAAGGCGGGCAACCTGGTGTTCTTCCGCACGCCGGATCTGCCGCCGGGGCAGTTCACCGTGACGACCGCCGTCCACGACACCAAGGGAAAGCGATCGAGCGTGGTCGAGACGTCGGTGGAAGTGCCCGGCGGGCCCGCGCCGGTCGTCGGCTCGCTCTTCATCGTCTCGCGCGCGGAGCGGCTCGACCCGAAGGATCCGAGCGCGGCGTCACACCCGCTCGCCGGCCAGGGCGTGCTGCTCTACCCGTCGCTGGGCGATCCGATCAGCAAGAAGGCGCAGGCCGAGATCGCCTTTGCCTTGCCGCTGCTGCTCGACGCGGCCGCGCCAGCGCCTACGGCGACGCTGGAACTGCTGCAGGCCGGCCAGGTGCTGGCGCAGATTCCGCTGCCGCTCGACAAGCCCGACGCCACCGGGCGGCTGATTCAAACCAGCAGGCTGCCCTCGGCCGCGATCCCGCCGGGCGACCTACGAGCTCCGCGTGACGATCGCGGCGGGCTCCGCAAAGTCGATGCGAAGCACAGCGTCTGACGATCACCGACTAGCGCTGGCACTCGGCCAGCGCGCGAACTGCTGCCGGCGTGGCGGAGGATAAAATGGGCGTGATGTCGTTGCGCCTCGTCCTCCGCCTTCCCCTGCTGATCCTCGCCATGTCCATTCCGTCCGACGCCGCAGCGCAAGCGCGGCAGCCTGCCGCCGCGCCAGAGCCGCTCCGCTACACGCTGAGTTTCCCGGCGCCGCAGACGCACTACGTCGAGGTCGAGGCCGCGGTGCCCACGCGCGGGCGGCCGCAGATCGAGCTCGAGATGGCGGTGTGGACGCCCGGGTCGTACCTCGTGCGCGAGTTCTCGCGGCACGTCGAGGACGTCAAGGCAAGCGCGGGAGGCCAGGATCGCGCCTGTCGAGAAGACGGCCAAGAATCGATGGCGCGTGCAGACCGGCGGCGCGCCGTCGGTGACGGTGCGGTATCGCGTGTACGGCCGCGAGATGAGCGTCCGGACGAACTTCATCGAAGCGGACTTCGCGCTCATCAACGGCGCGGCGACGTTTCTCACGCTGGCCGACGACACCGGGCCACGGCCGCACGAGGTCGCGCTGACCTTGCCGGCTGCGTGGAAGACGACGATGACGGGACTGCCGGCAGCCGCCGATGGCCTCGCGCATCATTACCGCGCCGCGGACTTCGACACGCTGGTCGATTCGCCCATCGTCGCCGGCAACCCCGCGGTGTACGAGTTTGCGGTGAAGGGCAAGCCGCATTTCCTCGTGAACGTCGGCGAAGGCGGTGTCTGGGACGGCCCGCGTTCGGCGGCCGACGCGCAGAAGATCGTCGAGACGCAGGCCGCGTTCTGGGGACACCTTCCGTACGACAAGTACGTCTTCATCAACATGATCACCGAGGGCACCGGAGGCCTGGAGCACAGGAACTCGACGGTGTTGATGACCAGCCGCTGGCGCACGCGCACGCGCCGCGGCTACGTGGACTGGCTCTCGCTGGTCAGCCACGAGTTCTTCCACGCCTGGAACGTCAAGCGTCTGCGGCCGGTGGAGCTGGGCCCGTTCGAGTACGAGCGCGAGAACTACACGAAGACGCTCTGGGTCGCCGAGGGCCTCACCGACTACTACGCCGACCTGCTGGCCGTGCGCGCCGGCGTCATCACCCCCGAGGAGTCTCTCGGGGCGCTGAGCGAGACGATCGCGAGCCTGCAGACGACGCCCGGCCGGCTCGTCGCAGTCGGTGGAGGAGGCCTCGTTTGACGCGTGGGTACGCTACTACCGCCAGGACGAGAACACGCCCAACACCACCATCAGCTACTACACCAAGGGCGCGGTGATCGGGTTCCTGCTCGACCTCGAGATCCGCAAGGCCACCAACAACTCCCGTTCGCTCGACGACCTCATGACGCAGGCCTACGCGCGCTACTCGGGCGCGAAGGGCTTCACGTCGGCAGAGTTCCGGGCGCTGGCCTCAGAGGTGGCAGGAGTCGACCTGTCGGCGTGGCTTCGCACGGCGCTCGACACCACCAACGAGCTGGCCTACGACGACCTCGGGTGGCTCGGTCTGCGGTTCAGGCCCGAACCGGCATCGACCAGGGCGTGGGTGGGCCTGACGACGGCCATGCCGGGCGCGACGCTTCGCAACGACAACGGCCGCCTCGTCGTGGCGCAGGTGCGCCGGGGCACGCCGGCTTTCGACGCGGGCGTGAACGCGGAGGACGAGATTCGTCGCGATTGGCGGCTACCGCGTGCGGCCGGACCAGTGGGAGGCGCGGCTGGAGGCGTTCAAGCCAGGCGACAAGGTGCCGTTTCTGGTCGCGCGCCGCGAGCAGTTGTTGACGCTCGACGTCACGCCCGCCGCCGAGCCGCCCAGGGCGTGGCGGCTCGAGCCGGATCCGGCAGCTTCAGACGCCGCAAAGGCGCGGCTGGCGGGCTGGCTCAAGCCGTAGCTACGCGCCACGCTGACTGGGGTCGGACCCCAGTCACTCAGTCCGCAGCGCCGACGCCGGGTCGATCCGGCTGGCGCGCCGTGCCGGCACCCAGCCGGCGGCAAGGCCCGTCGCGACCAGCAGCCCCGTGACGATGCCCAGCACCATCGGGTCAGACGGGCTGGTTCCGACCAGCAGGCTCGACGCCACGCGGCCGAGCGCGATCCCGCCGGCCAGCCCGAGCCCGGCGCCGATCAGCAGCAGGCGAAGCGCCTGGCCCGTGATCATCCGCACGACGTCTCCTGATGCGGCGCCCAGCGCCATGCGGATGCCGATCTCCTGGCGCCGCGCGGCCACCGACTGCGCCATCACCGCGTAGACGCCCAGCGCGGCCAGCACGACCGCGAGCCCGGCAAACACGGCGAGCAGAATCGTCGACGACGCGATGCTGCGCCGTCGTCTCGGCAAACGCCTCCTCGAGCGTGCTGAATGGCATAGACGGGCTGCTCAGGGTCGATGGCCGCGATGAGCCGTCGCACCGTCGGCAGCATCAGCGAGGGGTTGCCGGTCGTGCGGACGAGCAGGAACAACTGGTTCCACTTGTCGGGGTCCTGCTCGAGCGTCATGTAGATCTCGGGCTCGGCGCCGGCGGCCATCCCTCGCCCGCGCGTGTCGCCGACCACCCCGACGATCTCCCACCACCGGGCTCCGTCTCCTTCGCCGGTCGCGATGCGCTGGCCGACGGGCGATTCGCCCGGGTAGTAGCGTTTCGCGAACGACTCGTTGACCGCCACGACTGGCGGGGCGCCGGCGCGATCGGTCTCGGCAAGAAAACGCCCTTCGCGCAGCGGGATGCCGAGCACTTCGAAAGCCCCCGGGGTCGCGATGGTGAGGTCGGCATTTGGCAGGCTGTCGGGCGTTTGCTCGCGGCCGGCGATCCTGAACCGCGTGGACGAGAACACCGACGGCGGGAACTGCGAGGCTGCCGCCGCGCCGACGACGCCCGGCGTCGCCTTCAGGCGCGACACGAGATCGGCGAAGAAGGCAGTGATCGCCGCGTCCCGGTATTTCTGGGGCGGCAAGGTCACCCTCATCGTCAGGACGTTGGCGGTGTCGACGCCCGGGTCGAGCCGCTGGAGCTCGCGCAGCGTATGTGCCATCAGCCCGGCGCCAACCAGCAGCACCAGCGCCACCGCGATCTCGACGACCACCAGCGCCTGCCGCATGCGATGCGGCCGCCGGCCGGCGGTGGTCCCGCGCGAATCGGCCTTGAGCGAGTCTCCCGAGCCCATGCGGCCGATCAGCATCGCCGGCAGCACCGCGATGGCAACCGCCGCCAGGATCGACACGGCGATGCCCGCCGCCAGCACGCGCACCGGAGAAGCCGCCGCGATGCCGAGCATCGTCACGCGGTCGGGCAGCAGGGCCGTCGAGGCGGCAAGTCCGGCGGCAGCGACCGCCAGGCCGAGCGCGCAGCCGACGAAAGCGAGCACCAGGCTTTCGGTGAGGAGCTCGCGCGTGACACGCCAGCGGCTGGCGCCGAGCGCCATGCGCACCGCGAGCTCGCGCTGTCTGGTCGACAGCCGCGTCACCTGCAGGCTCGAGACGTTGGCGCAGACGAACAGCAGCATGAACGCCATGGCCGCAGCCAGCAGTTTCGCGGCGGGCCGCAGCGACTCGGTCAACACCTCGGCCCACGGCACGGCGGTCAGCCGCCAGCCGGCGTATTCCTTGAACTCCGAGCCGTAGTCGACAGCCGTGCGCGCGGCCAGCGTGGACAGCTCCGCGTTCGCCTCTGCGCGCGTCGCTCCTGGCCGGAGCCGCGCGAGCACGGTGAACTGGCGCGCCGTTCGCGGCCAGTCCGATGGGCTCGCGGCAAGCGGCAGCCAGAGGTCCGCCCCGATGAGCAGCAGCTTCGGCGGCATCACGCCGACCACGACCGTCGGCTCGCCGTTGACCCCGATGGCGCGGCCGACGATGGCGGGGTCGCCGCCGAAGCGGCTGTGCCAGGTGCGATGGCTGATGACCGCCGCGCGCGGGCCGCCGGGCGCGAGTTCCTCGCGCGTGAATCCGCGTCCCACCACTGGCGCCATGCCCAGTGTCGGGAACGGGTCGCCCAGGACGAGCGCCGTGAACACGCGCTCCGGCACGTCGCCGCCCGAGATGTTGCGGTTGCCGAGGTCGAAGGCGACGACATTCTCCAGCGACCGCAGCGACGCGATGTCGGCGGCCTCCAGCGGCGAGATGGCCTCGATGAACCGCTGGCGGTCGCTGACGCGTGGAAACGTCACGCCGACGCTGACAAGGCGGTCCGGATCCGGATAGGCGAACGGCCTGAGGACCAGGCCGTCGATGAGCCCGCCGACCAGGCTGGCGCCGCCGATGCCGAGCGCCAGCGTCAGGACGGCCGGCCAGGCCAGGCCGGGCCGAAGGACGAAGAGCCGAAGAGCCTGACGGAGATCCTGCAGCATGATGTCCACCTGTCGGCGCGAACGGGTCGGGAACGGGTGGACGTGCGGGCTCGCATTGCGGATGAGCCAACGGGCGTGCCGCTGCTCGCGGCGCAGCCGCAGGGCAGTCGCGCCCACGTCCCATGTGGTGTCGCGGCACAGCCGCAGAGCGCCAAGCCAGCCGCGGTAGGCAAGTTCCGTGCGCTGCTGCTCGACGAAGGCCAGCACCTCGCGGCCGTACGCCTGCCGGAAGCGCGCTAGGCAGCAGCAGGATGGCCAGCCGGGCAACCAGGCGGGTCATGCAGAGCCCGCCCTGCGCAAGCGCGGCTTGGTCTGGGCGTGTTCGAGCAGGCGCTGCAGCCGGTCCACTTCGTCGCGCAGCACGCTCCACCCGGGCTTGGTCAGGCGGTAGAACCGGCGCGGCCGGTCATCGTCTTGCTCGGGCGCGTCGACTTCGGTGATGAGCCCGGTGTGCTCGAGCCGCTGGATGGCTTCGTAGAGCGTCCCGGGACCGAGCCGCACACCGCCTTCGGTGTGACGTTCGACCTCCTGCTTGATGCCGTAGCCGTGGCGGTCGCCGTCGGCAAGCGCCAGCAGGATGTGCAGGTGAATGAGCGAGGGCGCGCGGCCCGGTGTTGTCATGTCGTAGTCCGATATATCGGAGAACGATAACACTCGGCGGACGCGTTTACGCAAGCGCAAGATCGGTTGATGCGCTCGGGCCATCCCGCCTATCCTGACGGTGCCTCATGACGGCCGGCCCCTCCGCATCCGCGACGGCGGACATCGCCCTGCTGGCGCGCGTCGCCGATCGCGACGCCGCGGCGCTGGGCGAACTCTACGATCGCCATAACCGGCTGCTGTTCTCGCTGATCCTGCGGATCCTGCGCGACCGGGGCGAGTCGGAAGACGTTCTCCAGGAAGTGTTCGTGCGGGTCTGGGACCGCGCCGACAGCTACAGCCCCGCGCTGGGAACGCCGTCGGCGTGGCTGGTGCGGATTGCCAGGAATCGCGCGATCGATCGGTTGCGGTCGCGCCAGGTGCGAGCCAACATCGCCGAGTCCTACGAGGCTCCGCCGGTCGCCGCCGACCCGACGCCGGCGGCCAACCCCGAGCTGCTGGCGCGCACCGCCGAGCACCGCCGCGCCATCCTCGCCGCGCTCGACCAGTTGCCAGCTGAGCAGCGGACGCTCATCGACGCCGCGTACTTCGAGGGCTACACGCAGTCGGAGCTGGCCGAGCGCTTCAACCTGCCGCTCGGCACGGTGAAGACGCGGATTCGAACGGCGATGCAGGAGTTGCGACGCACGCTGGGTCCGCTCGTCGGCGGCTAGTCCGACGCCACGTCTGACAGCACGAGGACTTCGAACTAGTGTCGAGTGAGCGCCGGAAGATGCTCGCGGGAGAGCTGTACGACCCGTTGGATCCGGAGTTGGCCGCGGCCCGCGAACGTGCACGCGACCTCTGTCAGGCGTTGAACGCCACGCGTGAGGCACAGCAGCAGGAGCGGCGGCGAATCCTGTGCGAGTTGTTCGGCCGGGGCGGCGACACCGTGTGGATGCAGCCGCCGTTCTTCTGCGACTACGGCTCGAACATCGAGCTCGGTGAGCGCGTCTTCTTCAACTTCAATTGCGTCGTCCTGGACGTGTGCCCGGTGCGTATCGGCAGCTTCTCGCTCTTCGGCCCTGCAGTGCAGATCTACACGCCGATGCACCCGTTCAACGCCAGGCTGCGTCGCCACCAGGAGTTCGGAAAGCCCGTCGACATTGGCTCGGACGTGTGGGTCGGCGGTGGAGCGATCATCCTGCCGGGCGTCCGGATTGGTTCGCAGGCTGTGATTGGCGCTGGCAGCGTGGTCACACGCGACGTTCCAGACGGGATGTTCGCGGCCGGCAACCCGTGCCGTGTCATCCGCGCGATCACAGAGTAAGAGCACGCGTTCACGCGCCGCTACGTCTTGTCGGGAAGCAGATACGGCGCGCGATAGGCACGACCGAGAAGCTTGTCGGCCTCTTCGTCGCCCTCGAATTGCTCTCGTGCCCCGTCGAACTTCACCGACCGGCCGACACGATACGAGATGTTCCCGAGATGGCAGAGCGTGGTCGACAAGTGACCGTCCGCAAGAGGCGCCTTGAGGTTCTCGGACTTGCGTGACCGCACGCAATCGATGAAGTTCTCGAAGTGGGCCTGCCCTTCGTCGTCGTCGGCTTCGCCGGCAGTCAGCGTGGGGCCAGGATCGTTCTTCCGCCCGAAGAACACCTCCGCTTTGTCGTCGCCGACCTTCATCCAGCCCTTGCTGCCGAAGATGTACACGCCCTGAGCTTCGGGCGGACCGCTGAACCAGTTGCGCAGGTCGCAGTGGATCTCGGTCCCGTCTGCATATCGATACGTGGCCAACTGCGTATTCGGCGTCGTCTGATCCGTCGGATCGCCGGCCTCATACAGGCCGCCACTGCAATGCGCCGACACGGGATGTTCCTGTTTTCCCAGCGAGCCATCGGACGGCGTCCAGGGAGTGGACTCCCGTGTTGCCGAGATCGGTCGTGCCGTACTCCCAGAACCAGTGCCAGTGATAGTGGAAGTGGTTTTCGTTGAACGGGCGGGAAGGCGCCGGTCCGAGCCACAGATCGTAGTTCACGCCCGCGGGCACCGCGCTGTCGGCAACGACTCCTATGGGAGTTCTCGGGCGGTAGACCACGGTCTTGCCCGCATAGACGGTGCCCAGCCCTCCGTCCCGAAGGAACTGGACCGCCTTGGCAAGCACGACGTTGCTGCGCCTCTGGGTTCCGACCTCGACGATGCGGTCGTACCGCCGCGCGGCCTCGATCATCCGTCGGCCTTCGACGATGTTGTGGCTGATGGGCTTTTCGACGTAGACGTCCTTTCCCGCCTGGCAGGCCCAGATCGTCATGAGCGCGTGCCAGTGATCGGGAGCGGCGATGGTCACCGCATCCACGTCCTTGTCGTCGAGCACACGCCGGAAATCCGTCGCCGTCTTCGGGTTGCCCCCGTACTTCTGCTTCACCTCGGACAGCGAGCCGTTGAAATGACGTTCGTCGATATCCACCACATGGGTGATGCGAACGTTGGCGATGCCGCTGAGATGTTCGTAGTGATCCTGCCCGCGGCCCCTGGCGCGTCCACGTGGCGTGGCCCTTGTTGTCGCCTCGAAGCCCGATGATCGCGACGTTGACCGTCTCGTTCGCGCTCGTCTGTGCGGCACTGCGCCTGGGGAGCGCCAGAGCCAGTCCGGCAGTCGCGGCCGCGGTCGTCCGAAGAAAATGACGACGGTTCATCGTGTTCATCTCCCTTGCGTGACGTCGGCCATCGAAACGGGCGCGCCGCCGCGGGCCTTGCTCAACTCGGCGGCTTCCATGAACGCGATGATCTCCAGTGTCTCGTCCGGCGTGACGGGCGGCACCCCGGTCTGGAAGAACTTCACGATCTCGACGAGCAGGCCGCGATAGTCGCTCTTCATGGGCACGGGCGTCGCGAGCACGGCCTTCATCCCGAACGCCACCGCCCCGTAGTCCTGCCTGCCCTGAATCAGGCCGCGCATCGTGCCGATGCGCCCGTCCTTCCACCTGCCAACCACCGTATCGCCGCTTTCGGTCTTGACGCGCGTGACCTGCTCGCAGCCAGGTCCGAGCAGCGTATAGAGCATCTCAACGGCGTGAATGCCGTACCAGAACAGATCGGGATGGTGCGGCTCCAGGTTTTCGGGCCCGAACGTGAAGGCGCCCTGAATCCCGCCGTGACTGTCGCTGGTCCTCATCGCCTGGACGTCGGCGGCAAAGCGCAGGCTCGACGAGCTGAAAAACGGCACGCCGGACTCGCGCGAGAGCCGTACGATCTCACGAGCATCGGCGTAGCTGGCCGTAAACGGCTTGTCGACGAACACGCGCTTTCCAGCCTTGAAGACCGGGCGCACCTGCGCGAGATGCGGTCGTCCGTCCACGCTCTCGAGCAGCACCGCATCCACTTTCTCGCACAGCGCCTCGATCGAATCGACGAACTCGACCCCCCACTTGTCCTTGAGCTCCGCCGCGAAACGGTCGACCCGGGTGCGGCTCGCCTCCACGTCGGGACTGCCGGCCTTGAAGGCGGCGACCACGCGCGCGCCAGCGACGTGGTTCGGGTCGTTCCTGTCGTTGAGCAGCCTGGTGAACGCCGTCACGTGCGACGTGTCGGTGCCGATGATGCCGACCTTGATGTCCGGTGTTTGCGCGGCCAGTGGCGCGGCGGACGCGCAGACCCAGGCGAGGGCAGACCCAATCAGCGCCGCAAGATTGGAGATCTTCACAGCACCCCCTCCGGTCACCCCGCCTTCGCCTTCGGCTTCGGCGCGGCAGGCTTCGCTCTTCGCCTTCGGCTTCGGCGCGGCGGCTCCGGCTTCGGCGCGCAGACAGCTCGTACGCTTCCTGAAGCCAGTCCGTGACGGGCGGTTCCACTTCGTCGCGATGTCTGATCTGGATGACGTGCACGACCTTCGACTTGGAACGCTGATCGGCGCGTCGCACCTGGGGCGCCTTCACCGTCCGTCCAAGAAATACGCAGAGCTCGAGGAAGTTCTTCTTCGGGCGCACGAAGAAGTGGCAGGACTTTCGCGAGAACATGATCGAGTTGTGCGAGGCGTAGATCCGCTGCTCGCCCAGCGCGATGGCGCTCTCGCGCAACCGCTCCCAGGCGTCCCGCAGGTCTTCCGAGAGATCCTGCGTGAGCGCGGCCTCAGTGGTCGTCCAGCAGTCGTGGGCCTCGCCTTCCTCGACCCACTGCTTGCAGTGGTAGCACTCGTGCCCCGCCTTCGCCTCCGGCTTCGGCGCGGCAGGCCCCGCCTTCGGCTTCGGCTTCGGCGCGGCAGGCTTACGCATGGACGCCTGGTGCTTCATGACCCGTCCGTTCGACGTACTCAATATACGACCCCGGGTAGGCGTGCGGGTGTGAATCGGTGCCCGACTCGCCGCCCAGCTCCAGCACGCGGTTGCTCAAGCCGCGCAGGAACGTCCGGTCGTGCGAGACGAAGATCATCGTGCCTTCGAAGTTCTTCGAGCGCGGAGACCAGCATGTCCTTGGTCGCCAGGTCAAGGTGGTTGGTCGGCTCGTCCAGCACGAGGAAATTCGGCGGATCGAACAGCATGCGCGCCATCACCAGGCGCGACTTCTCGCCGCCGGAGAGCGACCGGATCCGCTTGTCGATCTCGTCGCCGGAGAACTGGAAGGCGCCCAGCAGGCTGCGGATCATGCCCACCGACTCGTGCGGGAAGTCCTGCTGCAGCTGCTCGAAGACGGTGATGTCGGGGTTCAGCAGGTCCAGCGCCTGCTGCGCGAAGTAGCCCAGCTTCACGCTGGCGCCAATCGTGACGTCCCCGGCATCGGGCTTCAGCGCGCCGGCCATCATGCGCAGCAACGTCGTCTTGCCCGCGCCGTTTCGGCCCATCACCGCCCAGCGCTCGCCGCGCTGAATCGTCAGGTTCAGGCCGTCGTAGATGACGCGGCGGCCGTACGCCTTCGAGACGCCCTCGACGACCGCGACCTTGTCGCCCGAACGCGCGCGGCGCGCGGAAGTCGAAGTCGACGACCCGGCGCTTCTTGGGCAGCTCGATCTTCTCGATCTTCTCCAGCGCCTTCACGCGGCTCTGGACCTGCCCGGCCTTGGCGGCGTTGGCCGCGAAGCGGTCGATGAACCGCTGCTCCTTGGCGAGCATCGCCTGCTGCCGCGCGTACGCCGCCTCGCGGTTGGTCTCGCGGATGGCGCGCTCGCGCTCGTAGAAGTCGTAGTTGCCCGAGTACACCGTGACCTCGCCGCCGTCGATCTCGGCGACCTTCGTGACGATGCGGTTCATGAAGTCGCGGTCGTGACTGGTCATCAGCAGCGCCGAGGGCTGCGACTTGAGGAACGCCTCGAGCCAGATGATCGACTCGATGTCCAGGTGGTTGGTCGGCTCGTCCATCAGCAGCACGTCGGGCTTGCCCAGGATCACGCGCGCCATGGCGACGCGCATCTTCCACCCGCCGCTGAGCGCGCCGACGTCGCCGTCGATCCGCTCGTCGTCGAACCCCAGGCCATGGAGGATCTCCCGCGCCTGGCTTTCGATCGCGTAGCCGCCAAGGTGGTCGTACTCCTCCTGCACCTCGCCGAAGCGGGCGAGGATGCGGTCCATGTCGTCGGCCTGCGCGGGGTCGGCCATGGCGTGCTGCAGCGCCTCGAGCTCGTGGTGCAGATCGCCGAGCCGGCCGCTGCCGGCAATCACCTCGTCGATGACGGACCGGCCCGACATCTCTTCGACGTCCTGCCGGAAGTAGCCGATGGTCATCCGCTTCGGCACCGAGACGTCGCCTTCGTCGGGCTGTTCCTCGCCGACGATCATCCGGAACAAGGTGGTCTTGCCGGAGCCGTTGGGCCCGACCAGGCCGACTTTCTCGCCGGGATTGAGCTGGAACGACGTGTCGACGAACAGGACCTGCCGGCCGTACTGCTTGCTGATGCGGGTAAACGAAATCATGACGTCCATACATGATGACGTACGTTAACCACAGGGCACGAGACGCGAGGACGCACGGAGAATCCGGGTTCGCGGATACGCGGATCCGGCCCCATCCAGTTCTCGTGCGTCTCGTGCCTCTGTGTCCCTGTGGTTAACGTCGTCATCAGTCGCTATACTTGCCCCGATGCGTTTGCCCCCGAATACATCAAGTACGTCCTCAACGAGAACTTCGAGGACGCCAAGCGGCAGTTCGTCGCGCCCTTGATGGCGATTCACTACGCGCACCTGGCGATGCTCGCCGACCGCACGATCATCGGGCCGGCCGACTCGCGGCGCATCCGCGAAGCCCTGGACGCCATCGCGGTTGACGACATCACGCACGTCACCTACGACGGCACTTACGAGGACCTCTTCTTCTACATCGAGCGCCTGCTGACAACGGCCTGCGGCGAAGAGGTCGCCGGCCGGCTGCACACGGCCCGCAGCCGCAACGACATCGACATGACGATGTACCGGATGCGCCAGCGGGAGTTCATCCTGGCGCTGTACGAAGGCGTGCTCGCCCTGCGCGCCAGCCTGCTCGACCTCGCCGGCCAGGCACCGCGAGACCGTGATGGCGGCGCACACGCACACCCAGCCGGCGCAGCCCACGACCGTGGCGCACTACCTGCTGGCCGTCATCGAGCAGCTCGAACGCGACGCCGTGCGCCTGCAGGCGTCGTTTCAGACGACCAACCGCAATCCGCTCGGCGCGTGCGCGATCACCGGGACCGGGTTTGCCATCGACCGGCATCTCACCAGCGATCTGCTTGGCTTCGACGGCCCGACCGGCAACACCTACGGCAGCATCGCGACGGTGGACTACCTGCTCGAGAGCGTCTCGGCGACCGCCGTGCTGCTCACGGGCCTGGGCCGCTTCGTGCAGGACCTGCTGCTGTGGGGGACCGTCGAGTTCGGCTACGTCCGCTTCGGCGACGGCTTCGTGCAGTCGAGCAGCATCATGCCGCAGAAGCGCAACCCGGTGGCCATCGAGCACGCGCGCGCCATCGGCAGCAAGGCGCTCGGCCAGGCGCAGGCCATCGTCACGACCGTCCACAACACGCCGTTTGGCGACGTCGTCGACACCGAAGACGACCTGCAGCCGCTGGTGGCGTCGATGTTCCGCGATGCCGTGCGCGCCGTGAGGCTGGTGGCCGCGGCGATGCAGACCGCCGAGTTCGACCCCGTTCGGCTCGAAGCGCGAGCCGGCGAGGGCGGCACGACGCTGACGGAGCTGGCCGACACGCTGGCGCGCGACCACGACCTGCCGTTTGTGACCGCGCACGCGATCGCCGGCAAGGTCCTCGAAGGCGCGCGTCGAGAACCCTGAGTCGAACCTGTCGGCGGTGCTGGCTGGCGCGGCGATGCACACGGTCGGCCGGCCGCTGCTGTACAGCGACGAGGACCTGCGGCGCATCCTGAGCGCGCGGCACTTCGTCAACGTGCGGACGACGCTGGGCGGGCCGGCGCCGTCGGAGACCGGCCGCGCGCTCGACGAATCGGTGCGCTGCTCGACCAGCACCACGCGTGGCTCACCGAACGCCGCGGCGCTGGCCGGCGAGTCGCGTTGCGCGAGCGAGCGCCGCGCTATGACGCCTTGCCACAGAGGCACAGAGCACAGAGCAGTCGCGCAGCGCTGCCGTGATGCCGACGGTCGCCGCGGCGCAGCCGCGGCGTGACGGCCGCGGCCGTGACGAGAGCCGATCAGTGCTCTCGTCACGGCGCGCGCCGTCACGGCACGGCCGCTACGCGGCCGGCCGACCGGTCGCATGCTGCGGCAGCTCTGTGGCTCTGTGTCCGTGGCTAACTGACGCGACGATGTCTGACGCACCCCACACCGTCAGACCGCGGCCCGAGTGCTGGCCGTCGAGGCCGCAGTCCTGCTCGCCCTCTGGCTCATCGGCCGCTACTTTTCGAGCTGACCGATGCATTGGCTCGACTGGCTGGTGGTCGGTGGCTACCTCGTCTGGATTGTCTGGGACGGGCTGAGGCGCACCGAGGGCGGCGACAAGGTCGAGGGGTACTTCCTCGCCAATCGCAGCCTGCCGTGGTGGGCGGTCGGACTGTCGGTGATGGCGACGCAGTTGAGCGCGATCACGCTGGTCGGCACGACGGGCCAGGGCTACCGCGACGGCATGAAGTTCGTGCAGTTCTACTTCGGGCTGCCGATCGCCATGCTGATCCTGTCGGTGACGGTCGTGCCGTTCTTCTATCGCGCCGGCGTCTACACCGCCTACGAGTACCTCGAACGCCGCTTCGACGTGAAGACCCGCACGCTGACGAGCGCGCTGTTCCTCCTGTCGCGCGGCCTGCAGTGCGGCGTCATC
This sequence comes from Vicinamibacteria bacterium, assembly GCA_963818215.1. Lineage (GTDB taxonomy): Bacteria > Acidobacteriota > Vicinamibacteria > Vicinamibacterales > JAENWD01 > JAENWD01. The sequence continues at coordinate 94,498 of CAWFRL010000022.1, forward strand.
ATCGCCGCGCCGGCCGTCATCCTCTCCATCATCCTGGGCTGGAACCTGACGCTCACGGTGCTGGCCATCGGCCTGCCGACCGCGCTGTACACGATGGTCGGCGGCGTGCAGGCCGTGACGTGGACCGACGTCAAGCAGATGGCCGTGATCGTCGCCGGCGTCCTGGCCGCCGTCGTCATGCTCATCGCCGGGCCTGCCCGAGACGGTGACCGTGAACCATGCGCTGACCGTGGCCGGCGCCACCGGACGGCTGACCAGCCTCGACTTCACGTTCAACCTGACCGACACCTACACCTTCTGGTCGGGGATGATCGGCGGCACGTTCCTGATGCTGTCGTACTTCGGCTGCGACCAGAGCCAGGTGCAGCGCTACCTCACCGCCAAGTCGGTGGAGGAGGGCCGTCAGTCGCTGATGATGAGCGCCTACGTGAAGATCCCGCTGCAGGCGCTGATCCTGCTGACCGGCGTGCTGGTCTTCGTCTACTACCTGTTCGTGCAGCCGCCGATGCTGTTCAACCCGGTGCACGAGACCGCGCTGAGGACCGGGCCCCACAAGGAGGAGTACGCGACGCTCGAGCAGCGATTCAACCGGGCGTTTGCCGAACGGCGCGAGGCGGCGACGGCCTATGCGGCCACCCAGCGCACCGGCAATCGCTTCGACCATCGAGCTGATGCGGCAGCGCTTCCAGGCGGCCGAAGGGCAGCTGCGCGTGATTCGAAGCCAGGCCGTCGATCTGGTGAAGAAGGCCTCGGGCGACGCCGCCTACAACGACGTCAACTACGTGTTTCCGACGTTTGTGACCACGCAGATGCCGCCAGGGCTGATCGGGCTCATCATCGCGGCGATCTTCGCGGCCGCGATGTCGAGCATCGCCGCCGAGCTCAACTCGCTGTCCACGGCGACGCTCATCGACTTCTACAAGCGCCACTTGAAGCCCGAGGCGACCGACAAGCACTACATGACGGTGTCGTGGGTGGCGACCGGCGGTGTGGGGCGTGATCGCCTGCGGCGTCGCGATCTTCGCGACCAACCTCGGATCGCTCATCGAGGTCGTGAACCGCTTCGGGTCGTTCTTCTACGGGTCGCTGCTCGGCGTGTTCGTGCTGGCCATCGGCACCAGGCGCGCGACGGGCACCGGCGCCTTCATCGGCCTCATCTGCGGCATGTCCGCCGTCGCCTTCGTCGCCTTCCGCTATCCGGCAAATCTCCTTTCTCTGGCACAACGTCGTCGGCGTCGTCGTCGTCGTGGTGGTCGGGATGGCGATCAGCTTGTCATGCAACCCGACCCAACCCGACCCGTACCTGATCCAACCCGACTAACCAGCGTCCCTGCCGTATTTCCTCATCGCGTCTCTCAGGCGGTCGTACGGCAGCGCTTCGACCGTCGTGTTGTTGATGCCGGTCATCGTCTCGGCCTTCATCAACGCGTTCAGCACCGCCTCCTCGACGGCCTCGACCGTCGCCATGAAACAGCGGGTCCATGTGTGCCGGGTTGTACCAGCGGAGGGTGCGCTCCCGCGCCTCATCGGCGCGCTCGAACCGGTTCGCCGTGGAGAACGCCACGAAGATGTCGCCGCTGCCGTTGCCCGACCACGTGCCGGTGCGCGCCAGGCCCAGCGTCGCGCGGCGCGACATCCGTTCGAGCTGGCGGGACGATACCGGCGCGTCGGTGGCGACGACGACGATGACCGAGCCTTCGCGCCCCAGCACCGGCGCTTCGAGAGCGGCGGCCTCGACGCGCGAGCGGAATCTCGCGGCCCACCGGCACGCCGCCGATCATCAACGTGCTGCGCCGGCCGAAATTGGCCTGGAGCAGCACGCCGACCGTGAAGCCGCCGGCCGACGCGGCCAACCGGCGCGACGCCGTGCCGATGCCGCCTTTGAAGCTGTAGCAGACCATCCCCGTGCCGCCGCCGACATTGCCCTCGGCGACCTGGCCCGGCGGCTGCGCGATCGAGGGCCGCGTACACGTGCTCGCGCTTCACGTGGAAGCCCGTCGATGTCGTTGAGCCGGCCATCCCAGGTCTCGCCGACCACCGGCAGGTAGCTGCCGCCGCCGTGCTTCTCGACGGCATACGCGATGGCGGCCTCGTGGACCGCGCCGACCGACGCCGTGTTGGTGATGAGGACCGGCTGGGCGATCGTCTCGAGATCGCGCACCCAGTGCACGCCGGTGAGCTCGCCGTCGCCGTTGAGCGTGTGCGTGGCGCCCAGGACCGGCGCGCGCCAGACGTCCTTGTGCGGCAGCACCGCCGTCACGCCCGTTCGCACGGGGCCTTCGCCCTTCTTCAGCGCGCCGCTCGCCGCGCACGATCGTCGAGTGGCCGACCAGGACGCCCTCGACGTCGGTGATCGCATTGAGCGGCCCCGGCGCCAGCTCGCCGGTGACGATGCCGAGGTCCCGCGCCCGCACGCGCCCGGCGGGCAGCGCCTTGGGCCAGAGGGAATGCGCCAACGGCCGGCACGACGGCCATCGACGCGGTGAGATCGAGAAAGTCGCGGCGATTCATGCGCAATCGTGGCTCAACGCGGCGAGGCGCACGCAACGGCTCGGCAGCCGTGAGCCGCCTTCGCGCGCCGTTGGCGCATCCCTGGCATGAGCGCCATCACTTTCGCACCTGGCCTGGGCTGTCGCGGCGGCACTGATGCTGCTGCCGCATCTCGCTCCAGGCGCAGACACCGGATCCGCCGAAGCTGGACACCAGCGGCACAGTCGGGTGGTTCGCGAACGACCGCGACGTGCCGGACGGCCAGTTCTACGAAGACGACACGCAGCACCGATGGGTGTTTGGCGGGGACGTGGGCGTGGTACTGGACCGAGCACCTCAAGTCGGAGATCGGCGTCTTCAGCGACGACCACCGGGTCGTCCTTCGTGCTGGTGCCCATCGGCCGCACCGCACGACCGCGCGCTACCCCTACGCGAGCGGCCATCGCCGGACCCGCGAAGTGAGGGTCGTCGCGCAGCAGATCTATCAGTTTGGCCGCAACGCGTGGGTGCATCCGTATGTCGGCGCCGGCGTGGCGGTGGCTGTGGGAGACCTCGCGCCTCGAGTTCGACCGGCCGCCCTTCGCGATCCCGGGACTGCCGTACTGCCGTCCGAGCGTGCGGAGACGGCGACGCGCGTGAAGCCGGTCGTGTCGGCAGGGCTGAAGGCCTACATCTCGCCGCGCGCGTTCTGTCCGCGGCGACATCCTGCTCTCGCCCTGGACCACGTCGCGTGACGTCACCCTGCGCGTCGGGATCGGCGTGGACCTCAAGTAAAGGAGTTCGTCATGAGAACAGTTGTCTATGGACTCATTCTGGCCCTGTCGACGGTCGGGTGCGCGGCTCGCAGCACGACGGCACATCGTGGCAGCGCCGCAAGGCGAACGGCGTGGGGAGAGGCCGAGCGCGTGGCCGTGCTGCGTCAGTACGTCGAGCAGCTGCCCGTGGGTGGCCGGGTTCGCGTGCAGACCGTCGACGGCGCGCGCTGGTCGGCGACGCTGCTGTCGGCCGACCACGAGCGGGTCGTCCTGCAGCCGCGCGGCCGCCTGACAGAACCCGCGCGCGCAATTCCGATTGCGTCGCTGCAGCTGATCGAGCCGGAACGCACAGGGCGGAAACAACCAGCTCGTGAAGGCCGTGGCCGTCGGCGTCGCGACCGGCGCCGCCACGTTCGTGACGATGCTGATGATCGCGTTTGCGACCCTGGACTGAGGCGTCGGCCGACGCAGCTCAGCCTCGAGACGCGGAGATAGCCCGGGCTTCGCGCGCCTGAGGCCCGAGCTATCGCTCATTGATGCTGGCAGGCTGCTGACCAGGCCTGCGCTACATCGGCCTGTTGATATGATTCCGAGGTCATGGCCACCAACGATCCGTCGCCGCTTGTCGGCATCATCATGGGCAGCAAGTCCGACTGGGAAACGATGCGCCACACCGACCAGGTGCTCACCGACTTCGAGGTGCCGCACGAGTCCTGGTCAGCTCGGCGCATCGCACCCCCGTCGAGACCGCCGAGTGGGCGCAGCAGGCCGAGGCGCGCGGCATCAAAGTCATCATCGCGGCGGCCGGCGGCGCCGCGCACCTGGCAGGAGTCGTGGCGGCGTACACGACCGTGCCCGTCCTTGGCGTGCCGATCGAGAGCCCGGCACTGAAGGGGATGGACTCGCTGCTGTCGATGGTGCAGATGCCCGGCGGAATCCCCGTGGGCACGCTCGCCATTGGCAAGGCCGGCGCGACCAACGCCGCGCTGCTGGCCATCGCGATTCTCGCGACCGCCGACCCCGCGCTGCGCGACAAGATCAAGGCGTACCGGACCTTGCAGGCCGCGCGGATCAAGCAGGAGAAGCTGCCCTGAGCCGCATCCATCGTCAGTTTGACCGCAAGCTCCGGATCGCGGCGACCTGGCCACGTGCGCTCAAATGGGCGCATGATGACTTCAGTGGCTGCCGTTTCACCCACACCTGACGCGCGTTGGCTGGCGGTGCAGGGGCGCGATGCCCGCGCCGACGGCCGATTCGTGTACGCGGTCACCAGCACCGGCATCTATTGCCGCCCGTCGTGCCCGAGCCGGCGGCCCCGCGCGGACCGCGTCGCGTACTTTCCGACGCCGGATGCGGCCGAGCGCGCTGGCTTCCGCGCCTGCCGGCGGTGCGATCCGCGCGCAGACCGATCGGTGCCCGAGCAGAAGGTCGAACGCGCGCGCGTCTGGATCGAGACGCATCCCGACCTGCGTCCGTCGCTGCTCGCGGCTGGCCCGCGTCGCCGGCGTCTCGCCCTGGCACCTGCAACGGACCTTCAAGCGGCTGCTGGGCGTGACGCCGGCCGAGTACGCGCAGGCCCGCCGGGCGGCGCGCCTGAAGCACGAGCTCAAGCACGGCCCGGTCACCGACGCCATCTACGCGGCCGGCTTCGGGTCGCCCAGCCGGGTCTACGACGAGGCCACGGGCGTGCTGGGGATGACGCCGCGGGCGTATCGAGCCGGCGGCCGCGGCGAGCGGATTCGCTTCACGACCCTCACGACCCGGCTCGGCGTGATGCTGGTGGCGGCGACCGACCGCGGCCTGTGCCGCGTCGCGCTTGGCGACGACCCGGCCGCGCTCGAGCAGCGGCTCCGGGACGAGTATCCCGCCGCCGACGTGCGCCGGGACCGCGCGGGCCTGGAAGCCGCGACGTCTGCGCTGCGCGCGGCGGCCGCCGGCCAGCCCATCGACAGCGAGCTGGCGCTCGACGTGCGCGCGACGGCGTTTCAGCGCCGGGTCTGGCGCGCGCTGCAGGAGATTCCCGCGGGCGAGACGCGGACCTACGCCGAGATCGCCCGACAGATTGGGCAGCCCACAGTCGGCCCGGGCCGTCGCAAGAGCCTGCGCCACCAATCCGGTCGCGCTCGCCGTGCCATGCCACCGGGTCGTGCCGGCGGCCGGCGGAACCGGAGGCTACCGCTGGGGCAGCGAAAGAAAGAAGAAGCTGCTGGCGGATGAGGCCAGAAACGCCGGCCGCTAGCTCGGCTGTTCAACGCCGGGGTTGACAGTCCGCCGGACAAAAAAAGACGATGGCCGGCGATGCCGGTGCGATATGGCCAGTCCCCGTGGGCGGCCCAGCTCCCAAAGACGTCACGGCCGACCTACCCCAAGCTGGTCGGCCGGCTCGACATCCCCATCGTGATCGTGGGCGGCGGCCTCACCGGCTGCGCCACCGCGTACGCGCTGGCCGCCGCCGGCCACCGCGTGGCGCTGGTCGAGGCCGGCCAGATCGCGGCCGGCGCGACGGGGCAGGCCGCCGGGCTCCTGCTGGCCTCGCCTGGGGCCGACTTCCTCGACCTCGAGAAGGCGCACGGCCTTCGCGTGGCGCGCGCGCTGTGGCAGGACACGCGCCGCGCGTCGCTCGACGCGCAGGCGACGCTGCGCCGCCTGAAGATCCGCTGCAACCTCCAACCCTGCGATGCCATCGTCGCCGCGCGCACCGACGAGGAGGCCACGCGCCTTCGGCGGGAACTGACCGCGCTCAAGGGCGCGGGCCTCGAGGCCGACGTGGCTGACCGGCAAGGCGCTGCTGCAGGCCACCGGCATCGACGGCGTCGGCGGGCTCCGAGTCGCACGGGCACGCCTCGCTCGATCCGCTCCGCGCGGCGCTGGGTCTCGCGCGTGCGGCAGCCGTGCGCGGCGCGGCGGTGTTCGATCGGTCGCCGGTGCAGAAGATCCGCGTCACGCGCAATGGCGTCGAGGTCGTCGCCGGCAAGGCCACCATCGTCGCCGAGACGGTCATCGTCGCGACCGGTGAACCCGGCACGCTCTTCTCCGCGCTCGCCCGACACTTCGAGGAGGCCGAGACCTACGTCGCGCTGACGCCGCCGCTTGGGGCCGACGTGCGGCGCACGGCCGGCACACGCGACGCGATTGTCGAGGATCGATCGCACCCGCCGCACCGGCTGTGCTGGACCGCCGACGATCGCATCCTCTGGTCGGGCGCCGATCAGCCTCGCGTGGCGGAACGTCTGCGCAAGGCGGTGCTGGTTCAGCGCACGGGGCAGTTGATGTACGAGCTGTCGCTGGCGCTGCCCGCGATCTCGGGCACGCCACCCGAGTACGGCTGGCACGCGCCCTGGAGCCGCGCGCACGACGATCTGCCGTTCATCGGCACGCACCGCAACTACCCGCACCACCTGTTCGCGCTCGGCCTCGGCACGAACCTCACCGCGGCGTTTCTGGCCAGCCGCATCCTGGTGCGCGCCGTGCAGGGCAGCAGCGAGAAGTCCGACGAGTACTTCGGCTTCGGGCGGTTGGCGGCGCGGCGGTGATCATGCACCCGACAACGGGCGGGACCCTGGCGGCGGCGCATGCGACTGCGTCCTACGTGCATGCGGCATCTTCTGCGGTCCGTCTCTTACTGCGCTTCTCCTCACATCTTCCTTCGTCAACAACCCCTTCCGCCGGACCCGTCACCGACGAGCGGGGCCTGGTGGGCCTGCAGTTGGTGCTCCGCAAGCTCGCCGTCACCGGCACGGTGATGCACGTCACCGCGCATCCCGACGACGAGAACAACTCGCTGATGGCCAGGCAAAGCCACGGGCAGGGGCTGCGCGTGATTCTGGCCACCGCCACCAGGGGCAACGGCGGCCAGAACGAGATCGGCCCCGAGCTGTTCGAGGCGCTTGGCGTGCTGCGCAGCGAGGAGCTGCGCGCCGCGCACCGCTTCGACGGCGCCGAGCAGATGTTCGGCCGCGCCATCGACTTCGGCTACTCGTTCAGCGTCGACGAGACGTTCGAGAAGTGGGGCAAGGACGAGATCCTCGGCGACTACGTGCGGCTGATCCGCATGACGAGACCCGACGTGCTGATCACGATGCGTCCGGACCTGCACGGCGGCGGTCAGCATCATCAGGCCTCTGCGCTCATCGGCCTCGAAGCGTTCCGCGCGGCCGGCGATCCGAAGCGATATCCCGAGCAGATCGCGGAAGGGCTGCGGCCGTGGCAGGCGTCGAAGATCTACAAGGTCGGCTACTACGGCTTCTTCCGCGGCGAGCCCGAGCCGCCGAAGGGCACGAAGCTGGTCGCCGTCGAGTCCGACGTCTACGACCCGCTCCTCGGCCGCACCTACGCCGAGATCGGCAGCGAGGCGCGCGCGATGCACAAGTGCCAGGGGTTCGGCCAGCTGCTCGCGCTGCCCGGATCGTTCTCGGTGAAGTATCAGCTCGCCGACACCACGATTCCCGGTCAGAACGCAGAAGGACGAGACCGAACTGGTCGACGGCCTGGATCTGTCGCTGCCCGGACTGGCGCGATTTGCGGGTCCCGGCCGCCGGCACGGCTGGTGGATGGCCTCCGGCAGATTGCCGACGCGGTCGACGCCGCCACCGCCGCGCTGCGAGCGCCGGGGGACGACACGCGTCGACGCCGCACTCGCGCGAGGGCATATCGCCACCAGGCACCTCCGTGCCGAGTTGCCGCAGCTCGGGTTGAGCGACGCCAGCGTGGTACGAGGTCGACGTCCGGCTCGAGCGCACCGAGGCGCTGTTCCGTCAGGCGCTTGACGCTGGCGTACGGTCTTCGGATCGAAGCGCTGGCCGACGATGGCGTCGTGACGCCCGGGCAGCCGGTGAAGGTCCGGCTGCTGGTCGCCAATCGCGGGACCAGGCGCCGTCACTCTGGTCGACCTGCGCGTGAAGGGCTTCGACGGCGACGCGGCCTGCGAGCACGGCGTCCGAGGTTCCTGCCGGCGGCATCGTGACGTGCGAGAAGGCCGTCAGCGTGCCGCAGGAATGCGCGCGAGACCGAGCCGTACTGGCGGCGCGACGGCACCGCCGAGCGATACGTGTTCGACAAGGACGCGCCGTTTGGCCGGCCGTTCCGCCCGACGCCGTTCACGGCGCAACTGACCGTCGGCGACGGCGACAACTGGTACCCGATCGAGATTCCGGTCGAGCACCGCTACGAAGGCAGCATCTTCAGCGGCGAGAAGCGCACCGAGCTGCTCGTCGTGCCTGCCATCAGCGTGCGCGTGACGCCGGACATCGCGATCGTGCCGGTGTGGCGCAGCGCCGCGCAGGCCGACGCCGACGCCGGCCGCGAGGTTCGCGTGACGATCACGGGCAACGCCCCGGAGCCGCCGACGCCGACGTCACGCTGGACCTGCCCGGCTTGCTGGCGCGCGACGCCGGAGAGCGCGCGCGTGCACCTGGCGCGCGCCGACGAGGCGGCGACGTCCCGGTTCATGGTGTATCCGCCGAGCGGGCGTGGCGCCAGGCGCCTACTCGGTCGCCGCGCGCGTGACCTCCGGCGGCCGCACCTGGACGCGCGGCTACGACATCGTCGAATACCCGCACACGAAGCGGCAGCACATCTACATGCCGGCGACGACGACCATCAAGGCGCTGGAGGTGCAGGTGCCGCCGGGGTTGTCGGTCGGATACGTGATGGGCGTCGGCGATCAGGTGCCGCCGGCCATCGCGCAGCTGGGCGCGACCGTCCGGCTGCTCGACGAGAACGACCTGGCCTCGGCCGACCTGTCGAAGTACGACGCGATTGTCACCGGCGTGCGCGCCTACGAGCGGCGCAAGGACCTGCGAGCGTACAACCAGCGGCTGATCGAGTACGCGCGCAACGGCGGCACGGTGCTGGTGCAGTACAACAAGTTCGAGTTCAACCAGGCGCAGTACGGGCCCTGGCCGGCCAAGGTCAGCGCAGACCGCGTGACCGACGAGACATCCGCCGTGCGCGTCCTCGTGCCCGAGCATCCGGTCTTCACCGTGCCCAACCCAGTCGACGCCCGCACGTGGGCCGGCTGGGTTCAGGAGCGCGGGCTGTACTTCCTCGGCGAGCGGGACCCGCAGTACACCGACCTGGTGGAACTGGCCGACCCGTTCCCGGACAACGAGGGACCCAAACGCGGCGCGCTGGTCGAGGCACGCGTGGGGAAGGGCCGCTGGGTGTACGTGGGCCTTGGCTTGTGGCGCCAGCTGCCGGCCGGCACCAACGGCGCGTATCGGCTGCTGGCCAACCTGATCTCGCTTGGCGCCGCCAAGCCGTGACACAATCTGCCCGGCTCGGCTCCAGGCGCTGTGGGCCTCGGGAATCTGGCTCAGCCGGGCTCGCGTAGTATTGAGTTAGACGTCAGGCCAGTGACCCACGAGGAACTTCGGACAAGCATCGACGCCTGGGCGCTGGGCGCCCTGCCGGAGGCTGAGGCCCGCCAGGTCGAGGCGCATCTGGCCGAGTGTCCGGAGTGCCAGGCCGACGCCCGGACCGCCGGTGCCGTCGCCGTCGGCCTGGCCGGTTCGGCGCCCGACCAGACGCCGTCGCCGGCAGTGCGCGCGAGGCTGATGTCGGTCGTGGAGGCGGACTCCAGCCCGCGCCGGTCCGCTGCCCTTTGTCGTGCGCGATCGGCCATCGCTGGCGGCCAGGACCGGGTGGCTCGTTGCTGCCGCCTCGCTGCTGCTTGCCGCCTATCTCACGTGGGACGGCCTGCGGCTGCGCGACCAGGTCGCGACGCTGTCGGCGCAGCTGGCCGAGGCCAAGGCGCTGGTCGCGGCCGCGGACACGCGCATCGCGATCGCTGCAGCATTCCGCCGAGCGCGGCACGTCGGCGATGGCCGTGCTGACGGCCCCCGACCTGGCGCGAATCGACCTGGTGGGACAGCCCGACGCGCCCGACGCGCGCGCGCGCGCCTTCTGGAGCCGCGAGCGCGGCATGGTCTTCAGCGCGTCGAAGTTGCCGCCACCGCCGCCGGGCAAGACCTACCAGGTGTGGGTCGTCACCACCGACCCGGCCCCATCAGCGCCGGCCTCATCGAGCCCGATCCTCAGGGCCACGTGGACGTCGTCTTTGCCACGCCCCCCGACATCCCGCAGCCGAAAGCCGTCGCCGTGACGCTGGAACCAGCCGGCGGCGTGCCTGCCCCGACCGGCGCGAAGTATCTGGTCGGGCTGGTCTAGCGGGCTACGGGCTCCAGGCCGACTCCAATCCGCGCAATTCGCAATCGCTGCAATCTGCAATCTGCAATCTGAAATTCCCTCCCCCCGTAGACACCTTCGGATTACAGCCGCGGCATTCGACGCGGCAGGAGGTGTCGGGTGCGGAGATTGTTTGTCTTTCTGAGCCTCGGGATGCTCGTGGCGATTGGGGCCGCTACCACGCCGCGCGCATCGAGCCATCGCGAAGCGCCACTCATCAGCCAGGATCCCCTGGCGGACAACACCGACACGTATGCCTTTGTCAGCCCCGCCAGTCCTGACAAGGTCGTGCTGATCGCCAACTACATCCCTTGGAGGCGCCGTACGGCGGGCCGAACTTCTTCAAGTTCGACGACAACGTCCTGTACGAGATTCTCGTCGACAACAACGGCGACGCGGTGGAGGACCTGACCTATCAGTTCCGCTTCAACACCGTGACGATGAACCCCAACACGTTTCTCTACAACACGGGGCCCATCACCTCGCTCGACGACCCGGACTTCAACGTGCGGCAGTTCTACTCGGTGACCGAGGTGCGCGGTCCGCGCCGCACCGGCTCGGCGACGGTCCTTGCCGAGGACTCCGTCGCCGCCGGTGAACGTCGGGTTCCGCTCGACGCCCAACTACGCGGAACTTGGCGGCGTGCACGTGATCGAGAGCGACGGCACGCGGGTGTTTGCCGGCCAGCGCGACGACCCGTTCTTCGTGGACCTGGGAGGCACCTTCGACCTGCTCGGCATCCGCGGGCTGGACGGCAACTCGAGCAGCCGCGCCGACAGCCTGAAGGGATTCAACGTCCACAGCATCGCGCTCGAGATTCCGATCGAGCGGCTGTCGCGTTCGGGCACGGAACCGACGAGCCCCAACGACCCGGCCGCGATCATCGGTGTCTGGGCCACGGCCAGCCGCCCGTCGATGACCACGCGTGTCGCGGGGAGCGAGACGCAGAGCGGCTCGTGGGTGCAGGTGAGCCGGCTGGGTCAGCCGCTGGTGAACGAAGTCGTGATTCCGCGCGCCCTCAAGGACGCCTTCAACGGCCTCGAACCGACCGGCGACGCCGCCGCGCTGCCAGTCGTGCTCGATCCTGAAGTCCCGATGCTCCTCGAAGCGCTCTTCGGGATCCTCTCGCCACCGGCGCCGCGCAACGACCTGGTGACGATCTTCCTGACGGGCATCCCCGGCCTGAATCAACCGCAGAACGTGAGGCCATCCGAGATGCTTCGCCTGAACATGGCGATTCCACCCACCAGCCGCCCCTCGGTGCTGGGCGTTCTCAGCGGCGACCTGGCCGGATTCCCCAACGGCCGGCGGCTGACCGACGACGTCGTCGACATCGCGCTGCGAGCGATGGCCGGCGCGACGCCGCTGACACCGGACTTCAACGCCGGGATGAACGCGCGGCTCGGCGACGGCGTCGAGCGCAGCGACATCAGGCCTCTCGATCGGTTCCCCTACGTGGGCGTGCCGTATTCCGGCAACGAGCGATAAGACCATGACGACCAGACAGCCGAAGAACTCGCCGATAGGACGCCGACGCGTGGTCGTGGCGATGTTTGTCGCGCTGGCGGCGGCAGGCGGCGTTGCAGGGGCTGAGAACCCTGCAGTCGCCGCCGACGCTGCTGGCCATCGCGCCGTCGGAGCGCGCGGCAATGTCGGCGTCGACGACCAGCCGTGACGGCTTGTCGCAGGCGATGGCGACGCTGACGGCCCGCGTGGCGGCCAATGCCGCCGACGATCAGGCGGCCGTGGCGCTGGCCGACGTGTTGATGCGGCAGGCGCGCGTCTCCGGCGACGGCTCGCTGCCCAGGCGCGCGGAAGTCGTGTTGACCAACACGATTGCCGCGACAGACAGCTACCTGGGCCGCAGGATGCTGGGCGCCGTGTATCTGGCGCAGCACCGGTTCCTGGCCGCCCTCGAGGCAGGGCGCAAGGCCAGGCAGATGCGTCCGGACGACTCGTGGAACTACGGCGTCATCGGCGATGCGGCCATCGAGCTGGGGCGCTACGACGAGGCGTTTGCGGCGTTCGATCGCATGGCCTCGCTCAAGCCCGCGGCCGCCGCGTACGCCCGAATCGCGTACGCGCGCGAGCTGCAGGGCAACCTGGACGGCGCCGTGACCGCGATGCGGATGGCAATCGAGGCCACCAGCCCGCAGGATCCGGAGGCCATCGCGTGGGCCTGGTCGCAGCTGGGCGCACTGCATCTGCAGAAGGGCGATATCGACGAGGCGCGCGGCGGCCTACGACCGGGCGCTGTTCGCGTTTCCGCGGCATCCGTACGCGCGTGCCGGCGCAGGCACGAGTCGCCGTCGCGCGTGGAGACTTCGAAGGCGGACTGGCGATCTACCGCGAGCAGCTCGCGGAGGCGCCGACGCCGGAACTGGCGGCGCAGATCGGCGACCTGCTCCAGCGACGGGGCGATGAGGAAGGCGCACGGGCCGCGTGGGCCGAGGCCGAGCGCCTGGAACTCGACGGCTGGAAGCACGAGTCGCCGCAGCCGGCGGCGCTGGCGCGACTTCTCGCAGAGCGCGGCCTGAAGGCCGCAGGAAGCCGTGCGGCTGGCGCGCGAGGCCGCGCGCGATCGCGACGACATCTTCACCAACGACGCGCTGGCGTGGTCGCTCTATCGGAACGGGAGCGTTCGACGAGGCCTGGGCGGCATCCGAGCGCGCGCGCCGCACCGGCACGCGCGACCGCCGCATCCTGTTTCACGCGGCGGCCATCGCGGCGCGCGGGGACGCAACGGCGCGCGCCTTGCCGCGCGCGCGCTCGAGGGGCACCGGAGTTCGACTTGATTGCGGCGCCGGCGGCAAGGCGTTGCTGGCGGGCACGCCGCGAGCTTCGATCTTGCGTTCGCGGCGCCATGCCGCGATGGCGCATCTGCTGGCGACCGGCGTGCCTCGCGCCTATGTCACCGGAAGATCGCCCGCAACGCCGGCTCCAGCGTCTCGTACCTGAACCGGAACCCCAGCTCGTGCGCGCGGGCGGGCGCCACGCGCTGCCCGTGAGGAGCAGCGCATCGGCCATCTCGCCCATCGCGAGACGAAGGACGGAGGCCGGCGCGCGGAAGAGGCACGGACGCCTCAGCACGCGCGCCAGAGTGCGCGAGAACTCCTCGTTGGTGACCGGCACGGGCGCCGTCGCGTTGACCGGACCATGCGCGTTGGGATGGGCCAGCAGGAAACGCGTCAGCGCGATCCAGTCGGCGCGATGGATCCACGGCCAGTACTGAGTGCCCGACGCCGAGCGGGCCGCCCACGCCAAGCCGGAACGGCGGGAGCATCGCCTTCAGCGCCCCGCCATCGCGCTCGAGCACGAGTCCCGTGCGCACGAGCACGACGCGCGTGCCTCCCGACTCGGCCGCCTGCGCGGCGCGCTCCCATTCGAGCAGACAGGCGTCCAAGAAAATCGTCGGCGGGACCGTCGGCCTCGGTGACGACTTCCTCGCCGTGCGGTCCGTAGTAGCCGACGGCCGAGCCGCTGACGAGCACCGGCGGGCGCGCCTTCGCGCGGTCGATGGCCGCCACGAGGCTCCGCGTCGACAGCAGCCGGCTCTCGGTGATCGCGGCTTTCCGGGCGGGCGTCCAGCGCGCGCCCGGCAATGGACTCGCCCGCGAGGTTGACCACGGCGTCGGCGCCTTCGAGCGCCTCGGCCCAGGGTCCGGCCGTTCCGTCGGGCTGCCAGGCGACCTCGCGGTGGCCGGAGGCGCCAATGTTCGGGCTGCGGGTGAGCAGGACCACCTCGTGGCCGTCAGCGCTCAGGCTCCGAACGAGCGGCCGGCCCAGAAACCCGCTGGCGCCGGCGAGCACGAACCGCATGACGCACATTGTAGGACCGCGGCTCGGCCGCGGCTCCGGTGGGCACGGCCGGCGCGGCTTGACGGCACAGGCGTCGCGGAGCTATCGTCTAATTAACTAACTGGTTGGTTAATTAATGCCACGTCCGCCGCAAGAGCGCCAGGGGCGACACCCGGGGCCGCATTCTCAAGGCCGCCATCGACGAGTTCGCCAGCCACGGATACGACGCGGCCGGCGTCGATCGCATCGCCCGCCGCGCGCGGGTCAACAAGGCGCTCATCTACTACTACTTCGACAACAAGCGCGGCCTGTATCACGAGATCCTGCACGACAGCCTGCAGGGCCTGGTCGCGCCGCTGCGGCTGGTCGTCGACGGCCCGGGCGATGCCAGCGCGAAGCTGGCCACCTACATCGACACGCTCGTCGGGCACCTCGACCGGCACCCGCACCTGCCGCCGATCATGCTTCGCGAGCTTGCCGACGGCGGCCGCCACCTCGACGTCGAGACGCTGCGCCAGATGCTCACGCTGCCGCCGCTGCTGTTCCGCCTGGTCGGACCAGGGACGCGAGGAAGGCCCTTCGCCCGTTCGACCCCCTGATGCTGCACTTCGTGCTCATGGGCACCGCCATGCTCATGGCGAGCAACGTCCCCATCCGGCGCCGCGTCCGCCAGCTGGGCCTGGCGCAACCTCCACTCGACCCGGCTGCGACAACGGCGCTCCTGCAGGCCGTCGCCCGCCGCACCCTTCGCAAGGACCACACCGATGCTTCGACCGCTCATTGAGTCTCCTCGCACCCGCCTTCGCCGAGGCTTCGGCGGGCTGCGCCCAGCGTCCGCCAGGCTTCGGCGGGCTGGCGCTTCTCGCACTCGCCGCAGGCTGTCGCCAGGACGCGCCGACCGACCGCGTCCGCGTCTCCGGCCATGTCGAGGCCGACGACGTGCAGCTGGCCGCGGAAGTCGGAGGACGCGTGCTCGAGCTCACGATCGCCGAAGGCGACCGCGTCACCGCCGGGCAGGTCATCGCGCGGCTCGACACGCGGGACGCCGAGCTGGCCGTCGCACGATTGCGCGCGGACCGTGCCCAGGCCGACGCGCAGCTTCGCCTGCTGCATGGCCGGGTCGCGGCCCGAAGACATCCGGCAGGCAGCCGCGCAGGTCACGGCCGCCGAAGCCGACATCGCGGCCGCCGAGTCGGAACTGCTCAACGCCCAGGCCGATCTCGACCGGTACGAGGCGCTGCTGAAGGCCAACGCGGGGTCGCGCAAGGCGCGCGACGACGCGCAGGCGCGGCGCGATGTCGCGCGCGAGCGGGTCGCGGCCGCCCGCCAGCGCGCGCGTGCGAGCGCCGAGGGAGCCGCGCGTGTGAAGGCGGGCGCCCGGCGGGAAGAAATCGAGGCGGCTCGCGCCCGCGTCGCCGTCGTCGACGCGCAGATCGCGGCCTCCGAGAAGGCGATTGCCGACGCGACGGTGACGGCGCCTGCCGCTGGCACCATCACGAGCAAGCTGGTGAACGTCGGCGAGATCGTCGCGCCGCGCGCGCCGCTGGCGGTGATGACCGACCTCGATCATGCGTGGGGCGAGGTGTTCGTGGACGAGCCGCTGGTGCCGCGGCTCGCCCTGGGCCAGCCGGCGACGCTTTACACCGACGCCGGCGGCGATGGCCTGCCGGGGAAAGTGACCTTCATCTCGCCCAAGGCCGAGTTCACGCCGCGCAACGTGCAGACCGCCGAGGAGCGGTCGCGTCTGGTCTATCGCATCAAGGTCACGGCGGACAACAGCAAGGGCATCTTGAAGCCCGGCATGCCGGTCGAGGCGGAACTGCCACTGCGATGACCGCCACGCTTTCGCTCGATCGGGTCACCAAGCGCTACGGCGCGCTCACGGCCGTGTCCGACGTGTCGTTCGACGTCCAACCCGGCGAGATGTTCGGCCTGATCGGGCCCGACGGCGCGGGCAAGACGACGACGATTCGCCTGCTGTGCGGGCTGCTGCACGCCGACAGCGGCTCGGTGCGCGTCCTGGGCCACGATCCCGTGCGGGAACACGCCGCCGTCACGCGATCCGTCGGCTACCTGTCGCAGCGCTTCAGCCTGTATGGCGACCTGAGCATCGACGAGAACATCGCGTTCTTCGCCGAGATCCACGACCTTTCGCAGCTACGAGGAGCGGCGGCGCCGGCTGCTCGAGCTGACCAACCTGCTGCCGTTCCGGGCGCGCCTGGCCGACCGGCTCTCGGGCGGGATGAAGCAGAAGCTCGCGCTGGCCTGCACGCTCGTGCACGAACCGCGCGTCATTCTGCTCGACGAGCCGACAACCGGCGTCGACCCGGTCAGTCCGGCGCGAGTTCTGGAAGCTGCTCGCCGAGTTCCTCGAACAGGGCATCACGATTCTCGTCAGCACGCCGTACCTCGACGAAGCCGAGCGCTGCCACCGCGTCGCGCTGCTGCACGAAGGACGCCTGCTCGCGCTCGACACGCCAGACCGGCTGCGCCGCAGTCTCCCCGGCCAGATGGTCGAGGCCATCGTCGAGGACCAGCCGCGCGCGGTGGCGATGCTGTCGGCACACGCCGCGGTGGCCGACGTGCACGTCTTCGGCGAGCGGATGCACGTGAGGCTGGCGCCGTCGGTCACCGAGGACGGCGCGGCGCTGGTGCGTGCGGCGCTGACAGACGCCGGCTTCGGCGTCCACAGCACGCGCGTCGTGCCGGCCTCGCTCGAGGATGTGTTCATCGCTCAATTGTCTGGAGTTCGAGAGCATGCGTGACCTGACTTTCCTCTGCGTGTTGCTGCTGGTGGCCATCGCGCCTGCCGCCGCCCAGGATCCGCTGCCCGCGCGGCTGACGCTTGACGAGGCACTGGCGCGCGCGGCCGCCAACAGCCATCGCCTTGGCGAATTGCGGGCGAGGGAATCGGCCGCTGGCGCGGTCCTGGACCAGCGGCGCGCCGCCGACCTGCCCATCGTCTCCGCGCAGGCCGGCTATCAGCGCACCAATCACGTCGACCCGTTTGGCTTCGTGCAGAACGGCCGGCTTCTGGTCCTGTATCCGGACGTCCCGGACAACTGGCGCGCGCGGCTCGACATGCAGTGGCCGATCTACACCGGCGGCCGCACGAAGGCGCTGGAGCAGGCGGCCGTGGCCGAGCAGAGCGCGACAGGCAAGGACCTGGAATCGGCTCGAGCCGACTTGCGGCTGGAGACGACGCGGGCATTCTGGGCGCTGGTGACGGCGATCGCCTCCGTGTCGGTCTTCGAGGAGTCGGTCAAGCGCATCGAGGCGCAGCTTGGCGACGTGCGCGCGCGGTTCGACGCCGGGTTTCTGCCGCCCAACGACGTGCAGACGGTGCAGTTCCAGGTCGCCTCGCAGCGCACGCTCCTCATCCAGGCGAGAAACCAGCGCGACGGCTCGCGCGCGGAGCTGGCGCGGCTGATGGGCGCGCCAGTCGACGCAACGTTCGAGGTCGACGCGGTGTTGGCCGACATCAACCTGGCCCAACCGACGTCAGCCAGGCCGAACCCGACCGAACCCGACCCAGCCAGACCCAACCTCGACCGCGCCGATCGTCAAGCGCTCGCCCTGCGCGTCGAGGCCGCCGAATCACTCATCGAAGCGGCCCGCGCGGATACCAGGCCTTCGATCGCGGTCGTCGGCGGCTACGACTACGCCAGGCCAAATCCGAAGATTTTCCCGCGCCAGGACGTCTGGGAGAACTCGTGGGACCTCGGCGTGAACGTCACATTCACGCTCTGGAACGGCGGGCGCACGGCTGCGCAGGTGGCCGAAGCGCGCTTTCAGGCCGACGCTGTGCGCGAGCGGCTCGCAGAAGCCGACACCCAGATCGCGCTCGAGGTCCGCCAGCGACAGCTCGATCTCGACTCGGCGCGATCCCAGGTGGAAACCGCCAGCGCCGCGGTCGCCAGCGCCGACGGAAGCCCGCCGCGTCGTCGCCGAGCGCTTTGGCGCCGGCGTCGCGACGAGCACGGACCTGCTCGACGCCCAGGTGGATCAGTTGCAGGCCGAGCTCGAACGCACCCGTGCCCTGGCCAACGTGAAGCTGGCCGAGGCGCGGCTGGCACGCGCCCTCGGGACACTGAGGAGCTACGGGCTGACCATGACGCCAGCTATCGCGGTGAGCCATCTCTCCCGGCGCTTCGGCGACTTCGTCGCCGTCGACGACGTGAGCTTCGATGTGCGCGCAGGGCGAGATCTTCGGCTTCCTCGGCGCCAACGGCGCCGGCAAGTCGACGACCATCCGCATGCTCTGCGGCCTGCTGCGGCCGACCAGCGGAACGGCCACCGTGGGTGGCGTCGACGTCGCTCGCGATCCCGAGGCGGTGAAGCTGCGCATCGGCTACATGTCGCAGAAGTTCTCGCTCTACGAGGCGCTCACCGTGGACCAGAACATCCGCTTCTTCGGCGGCGTGTACGGCCTCGAGGGCGAACGCTTCGCAGCTCGCCGGGCCTTCGCGCTCGAGATGGCGGGCCTGGTCGGGCGCGAGAAGACGCTGACACGGGAGCTGGCAGGCGGATGGCGCCAGCGGCTGGCGCTGGGCTGCGCGATCCTCCACGAGCCGCCAATCGTGTTTCTCGACGAGCCGACCGGAGGCGTGGATCCGGTGTCGCGCCGTCAGTTCTGGCGCCTCATCGACCACCTGTCGCAGCAGGGCACGACGGTGCTGGTCACGACGCACTACCTCGACGAAGCCGAGCATTGCCACCGCATCGCCGTGATGAACACCGGCAAGCTCGCGGCCCTGGGCACGACGCACGAGCTCAAGCAGGTGTTCTCCGGCCGGCCCATCATGGAAGTGCAGGCGCCGTCGGCGGTTGCCGCCATGCGCGCGCTCGAACAACTGCCGGAGGTGGAGAAGACCAGCCTGTTCGGGACCGCCGTCCATGCGGTCCTGCGATCGCGAGAGACGACGGCGGCCAGCGTGGCCGATGGGCTGCGCGCATCAGGCGTCGCCGCGACATCGGTCATGCCGGTCGAGCCGTCGCTCGAAGACGTCTTCCTCGACCTCGTGGAGAGGACCAGCGCATGAGGAAAGCGCTCGCGGTGGGCCGCAAGGAGTTCCGGCAGATTCGCAGGGATCGGCGCACGCTGATGATCCTGCTGTTCATCCCGGTGTTCTTCCTGCTGCTCTACGGCTACGCGCTCAACTTCGACATCAAGCACGTGAAGCTCGCCGTCGAAGATCGCGACTTGTCGCCCGAGAGCCGCCGCCTCGTGTCGGCCTTCGTCAACTCCGGGTACTTCGACCAGGTCGCGTCGGTGACGACCGAGCGCGAGATCGTCGACCTGATGGACCGCGATCGCATCCGCGCCGCGCTCATCATCCCGCGCGGTCTCGGCCGCGACGTCACGGCGTGGCGTGCCGGTGAGCGTCGAGGTTCTCATCAACGGCGAGAACGCCAACACGGCGACAACCGTCCTGGCCTACGCGTCGACCGTGATCAACACCGAGTCGTCGCGCTACCAGGGACCGGCGACGGGCGCGTCCGCGCCCATTCGTCCAGCTCGAACCCCGGGTCTGGTACAACCCCGACCTGCGCAGCTCGCTCTTCCTGGTGCCGGGCCTGCTGGCCTACATCGGGATGATCACCGCCGTGGTCTCGACCGCGCTCGCCGTGGTTCGTGAAAAGGAGCGCGGGACGATGGAGCAGGTGCGCATGGCGCCCATCGGCACGCTGTCGTTCATCGTCGGCAAGAGCCTGCCGTATTTCGTCGTGTCGATGACGGCGGCGGTCGGCGTCGTGCTGGCGTCGATTGTGCTGTTCGACCTGCCGGTTCGCGGCTCGTGGTGGCTGCTGCTGCTGGCGATGGGGCTGTACCTGTTCGGCGCCCTCGCCATGGGCCTGTTCATCTCGACGATCGCCGAGAGCCAGCAGGTCGCCTTCCAGGTCGCGCTGCTGATCGTCGTTTCTGCCGACGATGCTGCTGTCGGGATTCATCTTTCCGATCGCCAGCATGCCGACGTTCCTGCAGATCATCACGCACATCGTCCCCGCCCGGTACTTCCTCGTGGCGCTGCGGGCCGTGCTGCTGAAAGGCAGCGGGTTCTGGGCCGTGGCCGACTCGCTCGGCGCGCTGGTGCTGTTTGCCGTGATCGTCACCAGCCTGGCGGCGATCCGGCTGCGACGGGAGTGGGCCTGACATGCGACGCCTGTGGTACGTCATGTGGAAGGAGCTGCTGGAGCTGCGGCAGGACCCGCGGCTGTTCGGCGTGATCTTCATCGCGCCGGTCGTGCAGCTGACGATGCTCGGCTACGCGGCGTCCACCGACGTGCGCGACGTGCCAATCGTGATCGTGGACCAGGACCGATCCGCGCGAAGCCGCGAGCTCATCGCGCGCTTCGACGCATCGCCGTACTTCACCGTCGTGGGGACCGCCAACAACCTCAACGACATCGATCCGTGGCTCGAACGAGGCCGCGCGTGGATGGCGCTGGCGATCCCGGGCGACTATCGCGACACGCTCGGCAACGGCCGCCCCGCCACGGTGCAGGTCGTGGCCGACGGCACCGACTCGAACTCGGCCGGCGTCGCGCTGGGCTACGCCGCCAACCTCGTCGCCGCCTACAACCTGGAGCTGGCCGAGCGGCAGGCGACCGCGATGGGCCGGACGCTGCCGCCGCGGCCGATCGAGGCGCGGATCCGCGTCTGGTTCAACCCGCAGCTCGAGAGCCGCGACTTCATGATTCCCGGCATCGTCGCGCTGCTGCTGCTGGTCATCACGACGAACCTGTCGTCGATGGCCATCGTGCGCGAGAAGGAGCTGGGCACGCTCGAGCAGCTCAACGTCACGCCGGTCACGCGGTGGCAGCTGATCCTGGGCAAGCTGCTGCCGTACGGGCTGATCGGGCTCGATCGACGTCGTGGTCGTGTCCCTGGCAGCGGTCCTGTGGTTCGAGATCCCCTTGCTCGGAAGCAAGTGGCTGCTGTTTGGCACCAGCGCCATCTACCTGCTGACGACGCTGGGGCTGGGGCTGTTCATCTCGACGATCTCGAACACGCAGCAGCAGGCGATGATGACGGCGACGTTCTTCTTCCTGACGCCGATGCTGTACCTGTCGGGGTTCATCTTCCCGATCGAGAACATGCCGGCCGTCATTCAGCCGATCACCTACCTGATTCCGCTGCGGTACTTCATCGTGATCGTGCGCGGCATCTTCCTCAAGGGCGTCGGCCTGGCGGTGCTGTGGCCTCAGATCCTGGCGCTGCTGACGTGGGGGCTGGTCATCGTCGGTCTCGCCGTGGCGCGATCGCGCAAGACGCTGACGTAGAGGGTCCGACAGCCTGGTATCCGGCGGCGGGTCGGAACTCCGGCGTGGGACAAACCACGTCCTGTGATATAGCTGCGCACGCCATGAGCGTGCTTGTCAGGATGTGCGTCGCCGCCCTGTGCATCGACGCTGGTGTCGGGCCTGTCGTGGCTCACGCCCAGGCGCCGGCCAGCCGCATCGCGAGAGAAAACGCCCGCGCCGGCACCACCGACTGGCTCCTGACCAAGGTCGCCCCGGTCGCCGTCAACGTGCGTGACGACCGGTACCAGCGCCAGCGATCGATTGAAGGCTTCGTCTCTCACGCCAGCATCCGCGCGGGCGAGACGCTCACGGGGTATGTCAGCACCAACCCCGCCGCGCCATACCGTGTCGAGGTCTACCGCATGGGGTGGTACGGCGGAAAGGGCGGCCGCCTGATGACGACGCTGCCCGTGCGGCCCGGCGTGATCCAGCCCGAGCCGGTCGAAGGCGACAAGCAGTTGATGGAGGCGCGCTGGACGCCCTCGTTCGAGATCGCGATTCCGGGCGACTGGCTCAGCGGCGTGTATCTCGGGCAAGTTGACCAACGAGCGGTCCGGCGACCAGAGCTACGTCATCTGGGTTGTCCGCGACGATCGCAAGGCCGACTTGATGTTCCAGGTCTCCGACTTCACCTGGCAGGCCTACAACCGCTGGCCCGCGTGGCGATCGCTCTACGACTGGAAGCAGGAGCGCTGGCGCACGACGCCGGGCTCGAAGGTCAGCTTCGATCGGCCCTACTCGTTCTACTACAACATGCTGCCGGCGACGCTGTCGACGCTCAGCAACGGCTCCGGAGAGTTCCTGCTCTGGGAGTTTCCGCTCGCGTTCTGGCTCGAGCAGCACGGCTACGACGTGACGTACGTGTCAAACGTCGACACCCATCGGGACCGCGCGACGGCCTGCTGCGCGTGAAGGGATTTCTTTCTGTCGGCCACGACGAGTACTGGACCCGCACGATGGTGGACAACGTCGCGCGCGCGCGCGACGCGCGGCGTGAGCCTGGGCTTCCTCAGCGGCAATTCCGTGGACGGCGAGATCGTGCTGGAGCCATCGACCAGCGGCCAGCCGCATCGCGTCTTCGGCCGCTTCGAGGGGCGTGGCGACGACGACGACATGGCTGATGAGCAGCAGTTGATGGGGTCGTCCTCCTACGGCGTGGGCCTTGGCGACTGGGTCGTCACGGCGCCGGAGCACTGGCTGTTTGCCGGCACCGGCATGAAGGCGGGCGATCGTGTGCCTGGCCTGGTCGGCTGGGAGTATCACGGACCGCCGCTCAAGGACGACCCGACGCTGGTCGTCGTGGCGACAGCCAAGGTCGCTGTCGATGAGCGGCGCCGAGCAGAAGCCGGAGTTTGCGGCGGTCGTCTACGACGGCCCGAAGGGCAACGTCGTCTTCAACGCCGGCACATGCTGGTGGAGCATGGTGCTGTCCTCGCCGCCCGGTTTCGCCAACCCGCCGGGCAGGGACTTCACACGCGACGATCCCCGCGTGCAGCAGATCACGAAGAATCTGCTGGCGCGCATGATTGGCCGGAAACCCGGTTCATAATGCTGCGCATGAAACTCAAGGGCAAACGCGCGCTGGTGACGGCCGGCGCGCAGGGCATCGGCCTCGCGATCAGCCGCGGGCTGGCCGCCGCCGGCTGCGACGTCTTCGTGCACTACCGGTCGAGCCGCGACGCGGCCGAGACGTTGTGCGGCGAGTTGACGGCCAGCGGCGTGCGCGCGGCCAGCGGCGCAGGCGACCTCACCGACGCTGTCGGAATGCCGTCGCGTGGTGGACGAGGCGGCGTCGCGGCTCGGCGGGCTCGACGTGCTCGTCAACAACGCCGGGTCGCTGGTCGCGCGCCGGAAGTTCGACGAGGCCGACGACGCGTTCTGGGACAGAGGTGATGCGCCTGAATCTCGACAGCGCCCGGTGGGTGACACACGCCGCCCTTCCGTATCTGGTCGACGCCGGCGCCTCACGCGGGGGCGCGAGCATCGTGAACCTGTCCTCCGTCGCGGGCCGCCACGGCGGCGGGCCTGGCGCCATCGCCTACTCGACGGCCAAAGGCGCGATGCTCACGCTGACCCGGGGGCTGGCATCGGAGTACGCGGCCAAAGGGGTGCGGGTCAACGCGGTCACGCCAGGGCTGATCCTCGGCTCGGCGTTTCACGCGCAGCACACGCCCGAGGAGATGCAGCGGAAGATCATCGCCGGCATCCCGCTCGGCCGCGCAGGGACCACCGAAGACGTCGCGCGCGCCGTCGTCTACCTCGCCAGCGAGTTCGACGGCTTCATCACCGGCGCCACGCTCGACATCAACGGCGGCGTGTATTTGATGTAGCGGGTTGGCAGGTCGATCAGGTCGGTCAGGTTGGTCAGGTTGGGTCAGGTTGGAAGGCGCAGCTCGACTCGCAGGCCGCCAAGCGGCGACTCGCCGAGCGCGATCGTGCCGGCGTACAGCTCCACGAGGTCTCGGACAATCGCGAGCCCCAGACCCGATCCAGGCCCGGACTGGTCCGCCCTCACACCGCGCTGCAGCACGGCGGCGCGCGAGCGACGGATCGAGCCCGGGGCCGTCGTCGTCGATCGTGACGACCGCCACGCCGTCCGACGCGGCCGCCGCCACGGCGACGCGCGACCTCGCGAACCGGCACGCGTTGTCGAGGACGTTGCCGAGCATCTCGTCGATGTCCTCCCGCCGTCCGTGCACGAGCAGAGTCGGGTCCACCAGCACGTCAATCGTCAGTTGACGGTCGGCATGGAGGCGGTCGAGCGCCGCGACGCAGCCCGTCGACCGACTCGCGAAGCAGCGCATCGATGGCCTGCTGCCCGTCCCGAGGCGGCGCGCGCGTGCGCGAGGTGGTAGTCGACCTGCCGCCGCATGCGGTCCACCTGTTGATGGACGGACTCGGCGACTTCGCCAGCGCCGGCCGCCGCCGCCCGGTCGGCTTCGTGTGCGATGACCGCGAGCGGAGTCTTCAGGCCGTGCGCAAGATCGCCGGCCTTGGCGATGGCGCGTTCGACGGCGCGATCGCGCTGGTCGAGCAAGGCGTTGAGATCGTCGACCAGCGGCTGCACTTCGGACGGGTACGCGCCTTCGAGCCGGCGCGCGCCGCCGGTGTGCAGGACTTTCAGGTTGCGGCGAATGGCATCGACCGCCGACAGACCGCGCCGCACCTGGAGGAAACCGCCGAACATGAATGCACAGGCAATGACGATCGGCAGGTAGCCGTCGAGCGCTCGGTGGACACGAGTCGGGGCCCCTGGATGTATGACCATCACATGGGTCAGGGCGGCGCTCGCCAGGACCACCAGGCCCACGGTCCAGAGCGCCGCGCCAATCAGAAGGCGCGCACGGAGCGAGAGGAGGGACCTCACGGCGCGATCTGGTAGCCCATGCCGCGGACCGTCCGGATGAACGAGGCTCCAAGCTTCCGCCGCAGCCGTCCGACGAAGACCTCGACGGTGTTGGACTCGCGTTCGGCATCCTGCGCGTAGATGTGCTCGACGAGCTCCCCGCTCGACACGACGCGATCCTGATGGTGCATCAGGTACGCGAGCACGCGAAACTCGTGGCTCGTCAGCCTGACCGCTTCATCCTTCAGCGTCACGCGGCCGTTGCGCGGGTCGAGCGCCACCGGTCCGGCGACGAGCACGGCCTGCGTGTGGCCGCTGGCGCGCCGGATCAGCGCACGAAGCCGTGCGAGGACTTCCTCGATTCGGAAGGGCTTGGCCACGTAGTCGTCGGCGCCGCCGTCGATGCCCTGCACCTTCTCGTGCCAGCTGCCGCGCGCGGTCAGCACCAGGATGGGGGTCGCAATGCCCGCGGTCCGCCACGCCGCCAGAAGGGTCAGGCCGTCAACGTGCGGGAGGCCAAGGTCGAGCACGATCGCGTCGTAGGATTCGGTCCGGACCAGGAAGTCGGCGCGCTCGCCGTCGGCAGCGGCGTCGGTGGCGTAGCCGGCACCGCCAAGCGCGTGTGACAGCTGCCGCGACAGCGCCGGCTCGTCTTCGACGATGAGGACTCGCACCAGGTGCCCCGCCACCGTTATACCGCACGCGCGCCTGAACGCACGCTGAACGGGCGGTTCAGGCGGCGTTCAGCGGCGCACGCGTAAGGTTGGCTCATGACATCCTTCGACTTCGGCTACACCTGGGTGTGGACGCACGGCCACCTCGTGCCGTTGGCGATCTTTGCCGCGCTGCTTGCCCTGGCAGTATGGCGGAAATGGTCGACGCTGGCTGCTGGCGGTGTTTGCGGCGCTTGCGCTGTGGGCCGCCGCAGGCTTTGTGATCGTCCAGCACGTCCTCGACGCGAACCAGCCGCTCGAACTGCCGACTGCCTCGTTTCTTCAGGCGGGGACCGGCCGCGTCCTGGACCTGGGCGCGGGCTCGGGCCGATCGACGCTGATGGTGCTGCAGGCACGGCCGGCAGCGCGCGTCACCGCCGTCGACATCTACCGCGGGTACTTCGGCATCGACGACAACACGCCGGCGCGCATCACGGCCAACGCCCGCGTGGCTGGCGTGGACGGCCGGCTCGACGTCAAGACGGCCGACATACGCGCGCTGCCGTTTGCCGATTCGAGCTACGACGCGGCCGTCAGCGCGTTTGCGATCGATCACCTCGATCGCGAGGGCGTGACCAGGTCGCTGGCCGAGGTCTCACGAGTCCTGCGACCCGGCGGCGAGTTCCTGCTGATCGTGCTGAACGTCGATTGGTGGGTGAAGGTGGCCTATCCGCTGCCACACGGGCACGGATACTTCAGCCACTCGCCAGCCGCGAACCGCTGGACATCCGCGCTCGAGGGCGCCGGCTTCCAGGTCGTGGAGCAGGGCACGCAGCCGGCCATCCTGTACGTCCTCGGCCGGCGGCCGACGCCATAGGCGTCACCGGCTGCGCGGCCAGCTTCTTCCGAGCGGCATCGCGATGCGCGCGGAACGCATCGAGGAGCGGATCCTTGCCCGCTTCGCCGCGTTTGATCGCTTCCTCGGTACTTCGCCAGCGCCTCGTCGACCCGGCCGGCGGCCTCCAGCGCCTCGCCCAGGCTGTCGTAGGCGTTGGCGCTCTCGGGGTAGTTGCGGACGTTGGTCTGGAGATACTCCAGCGCGTCGTCGATCTGGCGTTCTCCCAGCGCCGCATATCCCAGGGCGTTGACCGTGACCTCTGGCGGCGTGATGGCCCAGCCAAGGCGGTCCGACAGCCTGGCGTAATGGGCCTCCACCGCCTTCATGCCGCCCTTGAACGTCCCGGTGCGAGTGCGCGGCAGGCGCCATCCCTCGAAGATCTTCTCGAACGCGTTGTAGTGGCTGCGAAGAACGATGGACCCGTGATCCTCGTCGAGCATCTCGACCAGGTCCCAGCGCAGGCCCTTGCCGGCCTTCTCCTCGAGCACCGTCCGCAGGCGGTCGAGCCCCGCCTTCATCCCCGGGCCCTCGTCGCCCAGCGTGACGTACAGCGAACACTTCAGCGTGCGCTGCTGCGCGAGCATCGCGTCGATGCGCTTGACCGATTCCCCCTGCCGCCAGGGCAGCGTCGGGCTGACGGCGACAATCGCGTTGAAGAGGTCGGGCCGGCTGGCCAGCGCGTGCATCGCAAACAGCCCGCCGAAGGAATGCCCCGCAAACGCACGGAACTTCTGTGTGCGGTACTTGCCCTCCACCCACGGGACCAGCTCGGTCTCGACGAACTGCAGAAAGCGGTCGGCGCCGCCGGCCGTCGGCAGCTGGGCATCGTCTTCTTTGTCCTTGTAGGGCGTCAGGTCCCGTGTGCGGTCGGTGTTGAAGAGGCCAACGACGATCATCGGGGGCATGCGCCCGTTGCGCGACAGAAAGTCGACGGTCGTCACCGTGTGCCCGAACTGCCGTTCGGCGTCGGTCAGATAGAGCACCGGATACGCGCGGGTGTCCCCGTCATAGCCAGGCGGAGTCCACACGAGAACGCGGCGCTGCTCGCCCAACACCTTCGAGTCCACGGCGAACAGGTCGCCCATGGTGATCGGCGTCTGGGCCCTGGCGCCCACGGCGCCGGCAAGCACGCAAACGACGACGGCCAGCACGCGCACGATGGTCATGCCGGCAAGACTAGCCGGGAAGGGGCGGCCGCGAGAGGGAATGACGCGAGGCGAGTGCTGGCAGGGACGAACCGAGACCGAAGGCCGATGGTTCGCAGGCTGGCTCCGAGCTATAGTCCGGCCCATGCTCCGCCGGACCTTCATGCAGCACAGCGCCATGGCCGCCGCGTCGCTGGCCGCTGGCGGCGTCTCATTTGCGCAGCCGCCCTCCCGCCGCTTCACGATGAACCTGGTCACGTTCATGATCGGCGTGACGGTGAAGTCGCAAGCCGAGGCCAACGCGCTGGCGGTCCGCCACGGGTTTGAATCCGTCGAGGCCCGGGGGCAGGACTTCCTGACGATGAGCGACGGCGATCTGGCGCGGCTGCGCGACCAGATGCAGCGCGACCGCCTGGTGTGGGGGGCCGGTTTTCTCCCGAACGACGCCCGGGCGGACGCGGCCAGGCACGACGAGGCGATCAAGGAGCTTCCCGCCTTTGCCGCAGGGCTGCAGCGAGCGGGCGTGACGCGCGTGGGCACCTGGATCAGCCCCGTCGAGCGACAGCCTGACCTACCTCCAGAACTTCAAGCGCCACGTGGAACGGGTGCGCGCCATCGGCCGAATCCTCGGTGACCACGGAGTCCGATTCGGCCTCGAGTACATCGGCACGCCGTCGCTGCGTCGAGGCCGCCGCCACCCCTTCATCCACACGATGGCGGAAACAAAGGAACTGCTGGCCGAGGTTGGCGCCGGCAACGTCGGCTTCGTCCTCGACAGCTGGCACTGGTGGACCGCCGGCGACACCGCGGCCGATATCCGCACGCTAAAGAACCAGGATGTCGTCGCCGTGGACCTCAACGACGCGCCGACTGGTGTGGCGCTGGAAGACCAGCGGGACAACCAGCGCGAGCTGCCGGCCTCAACCGGCGTCATTCCGATTCGAGACTTCGTCGCCGCGCTCGTCGACATCGGCTACGACGGCCCGGCCAGGGCCGAGCCGTTCAATGCCGCCCTCAACGCGCTGGACGACGACCCGGCCTGCGCGAAGACCATCGCCGCGGTGAAAGCTAGGCCGTCGGTTAGCGCCGGCTGTCACGCTGCCGGCGCTCACCTGGATCACGCGCCAGTTGACGTTGTTGCCTTCCTGACTCTCGACGACGGCGCCATCGCCGTCGGCCTTCACGAAGAAGTAGTACGTCCCTGGCGCGGTGCCGGCCGGGATGGTGATCTGCGTCGTGCCGCCCGACGAGGCCGCCAGCAGCCAGCGCGGGCACGCCGCGGCTGCCGTTGAGCTCGACGTCGGCGGCGTCGAGCGTGATGTTGGTCGACAGGTAGAAACGCGTCGTCGACGCTCCCGCGGCGCCGGCGCCCTGGTTGAGCACGGTCTCGGTCACCGGCACCGTCGAGCCCGCGACGACGGTGTAGGGCACCGTCATCATCGAGACCGACAGGTCAGGTCCGATGGCGACGCTGCGGCCGGTGGTGTTGTTGCCTTCCTGCGTCTCGGCGACGACGCCGTCGGCGTCGGCCTTCGCGATCAGGAAGTAGCTGCCCGTTGTCGACGTCCGCCGGAATCGCCACCGTCGTCGTGCCCGCACTGCCGGAGCTGGCGCCCAGTGCGGGAACGGCCGCGCACCGGTCAGCAACACGTCCGACGCGTCGAGCTGGAAGTTCGCGGACAGGTAGAAGCGCGTGGTCGAGCCGCCGACCGAGCCCGCGCCCTGGTTCGTCGTCGTGTCGGCGACGACGATCGAGGTGCCCGCGCCGGCCTTCAGCGGCACGGTCATCGCCGTCACCACCAGGTCGCCGCCCACCTGGATGAGCCGCAGCGTCGTGTTGTTGGTTTCCTGCGTCTCGACGACGGCGGTGTCGGCGTCCGCCTTGGCAAACAGGTAATAGGTGCCGGTTTCCGTGGCCGGCAGGGATCGTCAGCGGTCGTGGTGCCGGTGCTGGTCGCGCCCGCCGCGAGCGCAGGCACCGCGCGTCCGCCGGTCAACGCCACATCCGCGGCGTCCAGCGTGGCGTTGGCCGACAGATAGAAGCGCGTCGTGGATGCCGCGCTCGCGCCTCCGCCCTGGTTCTTCACGGTGTCCGAGACGGCGATGGCCGTTCCGGGCCCGGCGGAAGTTGGCGCCGTGAGCGACGAGACCATGAGGTCCGGTCCGATGCTCACGACGCGCCCCAGCGTGTTGTTGAACTCGTTGGTCTCGGCTTCGAGGCCGTCGGCATCGGCCTTGGCGATCACGTAGTAGAGCCCCACGGCCGTGTCAGCGGGGATGTCGAGCGACACGACGATCGCGGTGACGGCGGCTGGCGTCAGGGCAGGAACCGTCTGCACGCCGGCCAGCTGCACGTCGGTGGCATCGACCATCGAGTTGCGCGACAGCCAGAACCGCGTCGTCGACGGGACCGACGGTCCCGGCTCCCTGGTTGCGCGTCGTCACCGACGCGGCGATGGTCGTAGCGGCTCCCGCGCTTGGCGGAACGGCCAGCGTCGAGACGAGCAGAGTCGGCAGGCGCCTTCGGCGTCGCCGACGCCTCGTTCGAGTCGCCGCTTGCGCCAAGCCCGTTGGTCGCCGACACCACGTAGTAGTACGTTCGTTCGTTCACGACGGCGGTGTCGACATACGTCGTGCCCGTGACGTCGGTGGCGATGGACGAGTAGGGGCCGCCAGAGGTCTCGGACCGCTTGACCACGAACCCGGTCGCGCCCGCGCCGCCCGACCAGCTCAACGCCACCGATGCGTCCCTGCCGGTGGCGGTCAGGCCCGTCGGCGCCGCCGGCGGCGCCATGCACGACCGAATGGCGCTGTTGACGTCGAGGCGGCCGCCCGTCGCCGTGATCGAGGCCAGGGCAGCGACCGACTCCACCGTGCTCAAGCAGCGTGCTCTTCAAGCGCCGCCGTACCCAGGTTGCAGCGCGACAGCACCAGCGCCGCGGCGCCCGAGACGTGCGGCGTGGCCATCGACGTCCCGCTCGAGAAGCTGTAGGTGTTGCCGATCGTCGTCGACAGGATGTCCACGCCGGGCGCGCCGAGGTCGACCGACGCCGCGCCGTAGTTCGAGAAGAACGCGCGGCCATCGGTGTTGGTCGTGGCCGCCACCGACGACGATGTTGTCGACGTCGTAGCTGGCCGGATACGTGGGCAGGATGTCGTTGCTGAAGCCGTCGTTGCCGGCCGCGGCCACAAACAGCATGTCGGCGTCGGCCGTCGCCGCGATCTCGTCGCGCAGGGCCTGCGAGAAGCTGCGCCCGCCCCAGCTGTTCGAGAGCACGCGCACGTCGGCGCCGCCGGTGGCCGAGAACGCCTGACGCGTCTGCATCACGAAGTCCAGCGCGTTGATGGCGTCGGCGATCGTGCCGCTGCCGCTTGCGTTGAGGAACTTCACGCCCATCAACCTGCGTGACCCAGTTCACGCCGACCACGCCGATGCCGTTGCCGGCCGTCGGCGCCGATGGTGCCGGCGACGTGCGTGCCGTGGTTGTGGTCGTCCATCGGATCGCAGGTGAGGGCGATGGCGTTGAAGCCGTGCGAGCCGGCCGGGACAGGTGATCGAGACGCCGCCGACGGTGACGGAGAACGGCGCCGGCGCGGACCAGAGATTGCCGACCAGGTCGGGGTGCGTGTAGTCGATGCCGGTGTCGATGACGGCGACCACGTGCGCCGTCGACCCCACCGAGACGTCCCAGGCCTGCGCGGCATGGATGTCGGCGCCCGGCTGGCCCGCGAGCCCGTTGTTGACGGCCTGACCGACGTTCTGCAGGCCCCACAGCTGCGGCGCCAGGGGATCGGGCGGGTCCGCAAACGTGCGGACGATGTAGTTGGGCTCGGCGTAGGCGACGGCGGGATGGTTGGCGAGAAGGCGGACGAGCGCGGCGCGCGTCACGCGATCGCGACCGCAGGCGCCGCACGCCCGTGCGGCCCAGCGGACGCTGACGGTGTCGGCGTCGGCGAGCCGGGTGATGTCGCCGAGGTCGCGCGCCGGCGACGGCCCCCGCAGTTTCACGAGGACCTCGCCAGCCACGGCCTCGCGGCCGTCGACCTGCTCGACTCGCAGCCTGTTGTCTGCGCGAGGCTGGGTCGACGACTGCGTGGTCGCCAGGACCACCCCCGCCAGGACCGCCGCCACGAGTGCGAAGCGCCGCATGGTGCCCTCCCAGACCACCAGGCGGGCCAGCGTGCCGCCTGCGGTCATTACAGAACTGCGAGCCGGACTACCAGAATTCGTCGCAAACCCGGCGTACAGGCGCGGATTGTCGGGGAGTGCCGCGGATGGTGCGAATCGGGTGCCAGGGCGGGCGGTTGGGTATACTCCCCTCCACGTCTCAAGAAGAGCTTGGGCGCCGCACGAGCGCGAGGACCTGATGGCCGCAGACGCGGGCGCGTCGGATTCTGGCCGGTACCGGCTGGGCAGACTGCTCGGCCGGGGCGGCATGGGCGAGGTGTATCTCGCCCACGATCAGACGCTCGACCGCGACGTCGCCATCAAGTTCGTCTCA
>CAWFRL010000023.1:0-60783 GCA_963818215.1 Vicinamibacteria bacterium
TGATCGGCCGGCAGCGCGCCAGCCGACGGCAACTCGCGAATCCGCAGGTTGCGGAACATCGCCGGCGCGCCCTCGGATTCGAGCGCGATGTAGCCCTTGCGCGGCGTGATGTCGTAGCCGCCCGACACGGCCTTGCCGTTCACCTCGAGCGTGATGCGTCCGCGATCGGCCGTGATCCGGTAGTGGTTCCACTGCCCCGCCGGCTTCGCGCGCTTCTCGATGGGCAGGCTGCGATCCCATCCGCCAGGATGCGGACGATTCGGCGTCATCTTCGCGCCGTGAATCGGGAAGATGTCGCCGTGCGAGGTGTAGTTGGGTGTCTCGCGTCCGTCGAGCACCTGCACCTCGATGGCGCGCAGGAACGGCTGCCCGCGCGCCGGCAGCGGATCGGCCCAGATGAACACGCCGGCGTTGCCCTTCGGCGTCAGGTGCATCCACTCGACGTCGAGCACGAAGTTCTCGTACATCCGCTCCGTGCGCAGCTCGCAGATCGGCGCGCCCGTCGAGTAGATGGCGCCGTCCTTCACGCTCCAGGTCGAGGGGGCGCAGTTGATGTTGTGCCAGCCGCTCAGGTCCTTCCCGTTGAAGAGAGGCACGCCGGCCGGCTCCGGCTGCGCGCTGGCAGCCGCGAGCGCGACCAGCAGGCGCGCACAGGAGCACAGCTATGGGTTGAGCCATCACGATTCGATGCGATAGAGGTGCGTGCGGGACCGCAGGATGAACGCCTTGCCGGCAATCGCCGGCGAGGCCATGAAGCCATCGCCGAGCATGTTTTCGGCGAGCACCTTGAACGTGCGCCCGGCCTCGACGACGATCGTCTTGCCGTCCTCGCTGAAGAAGTAGACCCGGCCGTCGGCGGCCACCGGCGAGGCCGAGTGCGTGCCGCCGATGCGGCCCGTCCACACGACGGCGCCCGTCCTGGCCTCGACGGCGCTGGCCACGCCGGCGTCGGTCGTCATGAAGAGCAGGTCGTCGACCAGCAGCACCGACGGCTTGTTGGGCACGCCGCGGGTCAGCCGCCAGGCGACGTGCGTCGCCGTGATGTCGCCGCGTCCGTCCGGCCGCACGGCCAGCAACTCGCCCTTGGGAAAGCCGGTTGGCAGGAACACCAGGCCGAAACCGGACACCGGCCGCGTGCTGGCCGAGTGGTTCGTCCGCTCCTCCACGCGCCATCGCTCCTTGCCCGTGAGCGGATCGTACGCATAGGTCGCCTTCGCGCCCATGCTGATGAGCAGCGGCGCCCCATCGACGGTGATGATCTGCGGCGTCGCAAACGCCTTGCGCATATCGCCTTCGGCCTCCGGCTTGCCGTCGGGGCCGAGGTCCTTGAAGTCGATGGACCGCGGCGTCTTCCACACCGTCTTGCCGGTGCGCTTGTCGAGCGCGACGACGTACTGCAGGTCGCTGCCGTCGTAGTGCAGCAGCAGCAGGTCGCGGAAGATGACGGGCGAGGACCCTGCGCCGCGATAGTGATTGCACTCGAAGTCACGCCGCTCCCAGAGCACCTTCCCTGTCGCCGTGTCGATGGCCGCCGTGCCCGGCGAGCCAAACGTCACGTAGACACGTCCGGGCTCGATCGCCGGCGTCGGCGACGCGTAGGTGTTGAACGGATGGGCGTACTGCGGGGTCGCGACGTCGAAGAGCTTGATGTCGTGGATGACGGTTCCCTTGGCCTGGTCGAGCGCGATCGCCGAGAGCTGGCGGCCGTCGGGGGTTGCCGTCGTGACCCAGACCTGGTTGCCAAGCACGACGGGAGACGACCACGCGCGCCCGTGCAGGGGCGTCTTCCAGCGAACGTTCCGTCTCGCTCCACGTCAGCGGCAGGCCCTCTCCCGATCCGTTCGGTCCGCGGAACTCCGGCCATTGCCAGCCCAGCACGAGTGAGGCCGTCAGACGAAGCAGCGGCAAGCTGAAGAACTCCCATACGGCCGACATTCTATGCCACGCGGGGTGCGACGCGCGGATGGACGTGCCGAGGTCAGGTGCAGGGTCGGTGCGGGGTGCTGACGCCAGGTGGTGCGAGCGCTCGGTGCAGAGTGCCGTGACGCGTGCTCGCACGTGCAGTACCCGGCACCGCACCCGCACTCCGACGTACATCGGCCGCACCTGGCACCCTGCACTCGGCACTCGGCCCCGGCCGTCCAGCCACCGCCTCAGCCAGCACGCTCGTCAGGCACACGACTGCTGAACGCGGCATCGCATGTTGAACACTCGGCACTCCGGCACATACGGCGCGTCACATTCTATCGGCCACCGCGTGCACGCGGTCGGTGAGTGTCTGAACAGGTTCGGCGGCGTTCGGCACTAGGTTGGCACTGCGCGGCCACTCCGACGCGGTCGCACACCTCGCACTCGGCACCCGCATCCGGCACTCCGGCACCTAACCGCACTTCGGCACTTCGGCACTCCCGCCTCTCGGCGCTTCGGCACCGCCTGGCAGTTACGTGGGCCTGGCACTCCCGTACTCCGGTCACGTGCGGGCGCCGGTACCTGCTATGCTTCACGTGTGGCACATCGAACGACGTTTCTGGATCGTCACGGGCCTCGTCGTCGCATCAGCCGGCGCGATCCTGCTTTCGATGGGCCGCGTGCCCGATCTGCGCGTGCGGAACGGTGAAGCTGTGGCACGGCGTCGTCATGAGCGCCGAGAACTCGCAGCACCTCAGCGACTGGTACACGTTTTCACACATCATCCACGGCTTCGGGTTCTACGGCCTGGCGTGGCTGGTCGGGCGGCGCTATCCGCTCGGCTGGCGCCTGGTCGCCGCGACCGTGCTCGAGTCCGGCTGGGAGATCCTCGAGAACACCGACCTGGTGATCAACCGCTATCGCGAGGCCACCATCGCGCTCGACTACTACGGCGACAGCGTGCTCAACTCGGTCTCCGACATCGCCGCGATGATCCTGGGCTTCGTGCTGGCGTCGCGCCTTCCGATCTGGCTCGATCGTGACCTTGACGATCGCGATGGAGCTGGGCGTGCTGGCTGGCGATTCGCGACAACCTGACGCTGAACATCCTGATGCTGCTGTATCCGCTCGAGGCGATTCGGCAGTGGCAGGCGGGCACTTGAGAATTGACGATTGCAGATTGCAGATTGCAGATTAAGGGATGGCCGAACCAGCGCTTTTTCCAATCGGTGCAGCTCACCGATCTGACGCTGCGCGTGGCGGACCTTGCGCAGGTGCAGGCGTTCTATCAGGACGTGCTGGGCTTTGCGCCACTCGAGGCGGCTCCTGGCACCGTCACGCTTGCTCCGCCAGGCGCGTCAATCGGCGCTGCTGGTCCTGCACGCCGCACCCGATGCGCCTCCGCGTCCACGCGGCGCGGCGGGCCTGTTTCACGTCGCGTTCCTGTACCCGGATCGCACCGCCTGGGCACGCGCGCTCCGGCGGCTGCTGGAACTGGACGTCCCGATTGGCTCGGCGGATCACGGCGTCAGCGAAGCGCTCTACCTGTCCGATCCCGAAGGCAACGGCATCGAGCTCTATGCCGATCGACCGCCGGAGGCATGGCCGCCGCGGGGGCCCGACGGCCAGCTGACGATGTACACCGAGGCGTTGGATATCCCGGCGGTGCTGGCGGAGGCGCACGAGCCCGGGCCGCTGCTTCCGGCAACGACGCGCATCGGCCATGTCCACCTGTCGGTCGCCGACCTCGGCGCACGCCGAGCGCTTCTACGGCGACGCCCTCGGTTTTGCGGTGACGCAGCGGAGCTATCCCGGGGCGCTGTTCCTCGGGCGCGACGGGTACCATCACCACGTCGGCGCCAATACCTGGCGCAGCCGGCAGGCGGCTGTGCCAGGCACGCTGGGCCTGGCGGAGTTCACCGTGCGAGTGTCGAGGCGCGACGAGTTTGCCGACGATCACGACGCGGCTGGCGGAGGCAGGACGGCTGCGCGAGTCGGCCGAGGCCATCGCCACGGCCGAGGACCTCGATGGCCTGACGGTGCGGATATTGCGTCGATGACGGACGTTGAACCGGCCTACGTCCGGATCTCGTGCTCTTTGTGTCCCCGTGGTTGACGTTCGTCATCGAGCGTCATCCGCCGGCACGAGGCGCACGATCCGCCCGGGATCGTTCAGCGCGACGTAGAGCAGGCCGTCGGGGCCGGTGATGACGTGGCGGACCCGGCCAAACCCCTTGAAGATCGTCTCCTGGTGCGTGACCGTGCGGCCGCTCACCGTCACGCGCCGCAGTTCCTGCCCGGCGAGCATCGCGACAAACAGGTCGTGCTTCCACGCAGGGAACCGATCGCCGGTGTAGAAGGCGATTCCGCTTGGCGCCGCCGACGGCGTCCAGTAGGTGATCGGCGATTCCAGGCCGGGCGCGGCCGTCTTGTCCGTGATCGGCGTGCCGTCGTAGTTGATGCCGTAGGTGATGGTCGGCCAGCCGTAGTTGCGGCCCTTCTCGATC
The DNA here is from genome assembly GCA_963818215.1 of Vicinamibacteria bacterium. GTDB lineage: Bacteria > Acidobacteriota > Vicinamibacteria > Vicinamibacterales > JAENWD01 > JAENWD01. Next base: position 4,416 of record CAWFRL010000023.1, read on the forward strand.
ACGTTGAGTTCGTCGCCCCCGCGCGGGCCGTGCTCGGTCGACCACAACTCGCCGGTCACCGGGTGCCACGCCAGGCCCTGGGGATTGCGGTTGCCAAGACTCCAGATCATGCCCAGCGCGCCGGGCGTCTTCACAAACGGGTTGTCCGGCGGCACGCCGCCATCGGCGAGGACCCGGTGGACCTTGCCGTTCGGGCTGGCAAGCGACTGGGCGTCGCTCATCGTGCCCCGATCGCCGATGGTGAAAAACAGGTGGCCCGACTTGTCGAAGAGGAAGCGCGAGCCGAAGTGGGTGTTGTCGGCGACGTAGAGCGCGGCCGGCGACTGGTAGATCGTCTGCTGCTCCACCCAGCGCCCGTCGCGGATCTTGCCGCGGACGATCTTGGTCGTCGACGTCGGAGCCGGGCCCGGGCTCGCAGTACGCCAGGTAGATCCAGCCGTTGGCGGCGTAGTCGGGGTGGATGGCGATGTCGAGCAGGCCGCCGTCCTGCCTGGCCCAGACGGCAGGCGTGCCGGCAATCGGCGGCGTGAGCGGCTGACCCAGGTTCGAGCACGCGAACCGTGCCGGGACGCTCGCTGACCAGCAGGCGGCCGTCGGGCAGAAACGTCATGCCCCACGGCGTCATCAGGCCGTCGGCGACGATCTCGATGCGAAAGGCGTGGCGCTCGCTCGTGCGCACCGACCGTCCGGCGTGATGGTCCCCGGCGACTTGCCCGCGCGGAGCGTGGCGCGCGCTCTCGCGCAGGTAGTAGACCATCGCGCGAATCTCGGGCGCGGTCAGCAGCGTGGCAAACGCCGGCATGCCCGCGGCGAGCCGGCCTTCGCGAATCGTCGTCGCCATGCTGGCGTCGTCGCCGCCGAACACCCAGGTGTCGTCGAGCAGCGATCTGCGCTTTACCGCCCTCCAGCTTCGCGCCATGGCAGGCGGCGCACACCTCCGCGTAGACTTTCGTGACGTCTCGCTGGGCGCCGGCGGCCTGAAACGGCGCCTCCGGCGCCGACACGATCGACGACCACGAGGCAAGTGGGGTGAGTATCAGGAGGAGGGAGACCGCGCACAGCCGCATCAACGCTCTGACGTCTGCAAGCAGGTCCAGGCCGGCGATGTCGCCCGTGCGGCACGCGAGCAGCACGAGGACCGCGGCCCATTCGATGAGGTTCTTGCTCACGATCAGGTACGTGCCTTCGTTCCAGGGCTTCGGCACGCCCTCGGTCGGGATGGCCGAGACGTAGAACAGCGTCAGAAACGCCAATGCGCCCGACAGCCCGATCTGCGTGAACAGGCCGAGTATCAGCGAGAGGCCGACCAGCACCAGCCCAATCGGCACGATGTGATCGATCCACCCGGCCATCGACGACTGCCCCAGCGCGTGGAACGCGCCAGCGAGCGGACCGGTGGCCGCCTTCAAGTACCCCGACGCGCTCCACGCGGCGATTGGGGCGCCGCCGCGGGTCCATCCGGGGCTGACGAGCTTGTAATAGCCCTCGTACAGGAAATGCCAGCCAATGAGCGTCCGGAGCAGCACGAGGGCGACGGCCTCGAGCCGCGCGCGATGGGGCATCACGGTCCTCACGCGTCGAGGGCGGCCCGCTGGTCGCCCGAGGCGTCGATGGCGGGGCGGCTGTCGAGATGGTGGAGGTAGTCGTTGAGGGCGTGCTGATTGTGCTCGCTCACCAGCACGGCCAGCCGATCCAGCGTCCGCGTGCGCATCGCCGCGACAATCGCGTGGTGCTCGCGCTGGGCCTGGCGCGCGCGCACGGCCAGCACGTTGCTGAAGAAGTAGCGGCGCATCTGATTCCAGCGGTCGAAGGCCTGCACCGTCATCTGCAGCAGCATCGGCAAGCCGGCCATCGACGCGATGGCGACGTGGAACTGCGTGTTGAAGTCGCCCCACACTTCCAGGCGGTTGCTCTCCACCACGGCGTCCATCTCGCGCATCAGGCGATCGAGATTCTCGAAGTCGCCCGGCGTCGCCCGCTGGGCCGCCACGCGCGCGGCGACGATCTGCAGGCCCTCCATGATCGTGAAGACGTCGAGAATCGAGTCGCGCGACAGCGGCGTGACGGTCGTGCCGACGTGCGGCACGCTTTCGACAAGGCCTTCCGACTGCAGCAACTGGAGCGCCTCGCGCACCGGGATGGTGCTGACATCGAGGCGCTGCGCGAGATCCTCGATGACCAGCCGCTCGCCCGGCCGCAGCTCGCATCGCAGGATCGCGCTGCGGATGGTGCGGTAGACGAACTCCTGCTTGGTGCGATGCGGCGCGCGTGTCTCAGCGGGCAATGGCATGGCGGCTACGTACGCTCGACCGGCGCGACGGTGAGGCGCGCCTTCTGCTCGATGGCGTCGAAGGCACGCAGGCACGCCACGGCCGACCCAATCGCTTTGTCGGGGCCGCAGGCCAGTCGGCGCGCCGGTGCGGATGGCCGAGCAGAACCCGGAGATCTCGTGTCGATAGGAGGCCAGCCGGTCGCCGCCGGTCGCCGTCCCGCTGCTGGACCGTCCCGCGGCATCGGCCGCGCGGCTCTCGGAGGCTTCGAGGACCGGGCCCCCGGCGGCCGCGGCCACTTCGATGCCGGTCGGACGTTCGCCGCCGCCCTCCTCGAACAGATACGCCTCGGTCTCGCCCTTCAGCACCAGCGTCCCCTTGGTGCCGAAGAATGCCTCGTAGAAGTGATCGAAGGCATTGGACTCGATCGAGGTGAACGTCGCCGTGCGCCCGCCCGGGTACTCGAACGTCGCGTACACGTGGTCGTCGACCTCGCGGCCGTCCTTCCAGCGATGGATGCCGCCGCTGCCATGAGACGACGTCGGGCACGGCGTCGAAGAACCAGTTGACGATGTTCACCTGGTGGCTGGCCAGTTCGGCCAGCAGCCCGCGCGAGTACTGCTTGTAGAGCCGCCAGTTGAGCAGGTGCTCCCAGTCCTTGTAGCCCCAGGGCGACGGATCGTAGGCGGGTGTGGGCGGGTCGCCGGCGCGGCGCCAGTTGCCGTTGCGGTGCCAGGCGATGCGCGCCGTGTAGATGTCGCCCAGCGTGCCGGCCTTGATGATGCCCTCGTACGCCGCCTGGTACATCGGGCTGTAGAACCGCTGATAGCCGATCTCGAGCACGCGCCCGGTGCGCCGCGCCGGCCTGCCGCATCCGCTCGCAGCCCTCGACGTCCCAGGCCATCATCTTCTCGCAGAGCACGTGCTTGCCCGCGTCGAGACAGGTCACGGTCTGATCGGCGTGCGCCCAGAGCGGCGTGGCGATGATCACGCCTTCGATGTCTTCCTTGGCGAGCATCTCCTTGTAGTCGGCGTAGTGCGTCGCCTTGGGCTTGCCGGTCTTGGCCAGCACTTCGTCGGCGCGCATCAACTGCGCGGGGTTGATGTCGCACAGCGCCTTCACGTCGGCAAACGCCGGATCGACCTGCGCCAGCAGCACGCGTCCTTCGCCGCCCAGGCCGACGAAGCCCACGCGCACGGGCCCGCCGGCCACCGGCCCGCGCGTGGCCGCGGCGACGCCGAGGCCCGCCAGCGCCGGCACGCCCGCGACAGCCTTGAGGAAATTGCGCCGGCCGACGGTCTGTTGTTCAGGCGTCAGGTTCACCTACACCTCCACGGTCGCGCCCGAAGCGCGCCCCATGATACGCGGACGCGGCAAGCCGTCCAGCGCGAAGACGACCAGCACGTCGTCGCGATCGGTCAGGTAGCGCGCAGCCAGCGCCGGGCCGCCGACGAAAAACGCCGTCGCCAGCGCGTCGGCATCGGCGGCATCGGGCGCGACCACCGTCACGCGCGACACGCCGCGGGCCGGCCAGCCGGTGCGCGGGTCGAGCACGTGCCCGAGGCGCACGCCGTTGTGAACGAACCCCTGTTCGCCGGCGCCGCTGGTGGCCAGTGCTCCGCCGGTCAGCCACAGGCGGGCCGACTGCGTCCTGCCCGCGCAGCGCGATGGGCCAGCCGCCTGGCGGCGCGCCAACCGCTTCGACGCTGCTGTCGCCGGCCGAGACGAGCGCCTGCGCGACACCGGCCTGCCGCAGGTGCGCCGCGATGCGGCCCACGGCATAGCCTTTCCCGATTGCGCCGAGGTTCAACTCGACGCCGGGCCGGGCGAATCGAACCGTCCACCCGCCTGCTCGTCACCGCCCCACTCTGCCGCTCACCGCGAAGATCTCCACCAGGTGATGCCCGATGCGCGCGCGCGCGTCGGCAATCGCGTCGGGGCTCGGGACGTTGCCCTCGCGCTGCAGGAGACCCCAGCACCGGCTCAGCGGGGTCGCGGTGATGTCGAAGGCGCCATCGGTCGCCGCGCTCAGACGCTCGCAGCGCTCCAGCAGCGTCTCCCAGTTCGTCGTCGAGCGGGCAGCGGGCCTCGGCGGCGGTCCGGTTGATATGGCTGAGGTGGCTGTCGTCGCGAAACACCGACCAGGCCTGCTCGAGCCGGTCGGCGTGCTGCGAGCGCCTCCCGGGCGGCGGCGACGTCGGCGGACGCGGCGGCGGGCAGCAGAACCTCGAAGCGGCAGGCCATGGCGTGTCGAAACACGCGGAGAAATGGGCCCGGCTGCGGGGTGGGGCGTGACCGCCAGAACTGCGCGTCTGGAGCGCTGCCGGGGCCCCGTGCCGCGGGCCTGGGATGGGCCTCGCGGGGTCGTCGGGGTCGGGGCTCAATTGGTCAGGAGTGGTCACAAGAACCTTGAAGTGGATTTTCCAAATATGATATACGACGCCTCGTGAACTTTGTGAACCCCACAAAACATGGGAGATTCTGACCAATTGGTCAAGTCACTGGCACGCAGCCACAAACTCGCTGGTCCACCTTCCGTCACGGAGGATGTCATGCTCAGTTGCGCTGGGTCGTCGAGGGGTTCGAGGCTGCTGCCTCTCCTGCTCGCCGGTCTGATTCTGATGGCCGCATCGCCATCTGCCGCGTTCGCTCAGGCCGTCACCGGCACACTCCTGGGCACGGTCTCCGACAGCACCGGCGCCGTCATCGCCGGGGCCAAGGTCACCGTCACCAACCAGAACACCGGGTTCACCCGCACCGTCAAGACCGACGCCATCGGTGAGTACACGGTGCCGTCAATCCCCACCGGCATCTACACCGTGCTGGGGGAGATGGACGGGTTCAAGGCCACCGCGTTGTCGCAGGTCGAGGTCGGCGTCGACCAGCGCGCGCGCATCGACATCAAGCTCGAGGTCGGCGCGATGACCGAGTCGGTCACCATCGAGGCGCAGTCGCCGCTGGTGCAGACCTCGTCGTCGGAACTGGGCACGACGGTCAAGGACGAGCAGATTCAGGCGCTGCCGCTCAACGGCCGCAACTTCGTGAGCCTCACGCGCGGCGTGCCGGGCGTGCTGCGCGGCATCCCCGGCGCCAACATCGACGGGGCAGGCAGCCTGGCATGGCGCGCATCGGCGTCGTTTTCGGCCAACGGGCAGCGCTCCCGCGACAACAACTACATGCTCGACGGCGTGGACAACAACGAGACGTGGCTGCAGACCGTCGTGATCTTCCCGAGCGTCGACGCGCTCGACGAGTTCAAGCTGCAGACCAGCACGTACTCGGCCGAGTTCGGCCGGTCGCTGGGAGGCGTCGTCAACCTGCAGATCAAGTCGGGCACCAACAGCTATCGCGGCAGCGCGTTCGAATTCCACCGCAACGACGCGCTCGACGCCAACAACTTCTTCAACAATCGCGCCGGACGGGCGAAGCCCGAATTCACGCAGAACCAGTTCGGGGGCACTTTTGGCGGCGCGATCTTCCAGGACAAGACGTTCTTCTTCGCCGATTACCAGGGACACCGGGAGAAGCTGGGTCACACGTTCCTGTCGACCGTTCCGTCGAACAAGATGCGGGCAGGCGACTTTTCGGAGATCAGCCGCGTCATCTACGATCCGGCGACCGGACAGCCGTTCCCGGGCAATTTCATCCCGAGCGACCGGTGGGACGACGCCTCCACCAACATCCTCCGGGAGTTGTACCCCGCGCCGAACACCGCCGGAACCATCGGCGCGGCCGGACAGCCAATCAACAACTACCTGATCAACCCCGTGAAGGAACGGCAGGACAACCAGTTCGACCTGAAGGTGGACCACAACCTCTCGACCAACAACCGGTTCTTCACGCGCTACAGCTATCAGAAGGTGCACCGCCTCCAGCCGGCGACGCTGGAGCACGGGGATGCCGGCGCGACCTTCGGCGCCGGCGACGGGAACATCGCCGCGCAGGGCGCGGCGTTCAACGACACGCACACCTTTGCCAGCAACTGGCTGAACGAGTTCCGGTTCGGCTGGACGCAGATCGAATTCGCGATGACGTCGATCGACCACGGATCGAACCTCGCGCGAGAGATGGGCATCCCGGGCATCAACGACTACCCGGCAGTGTCCGCGATGTCACAGCTCACCTTCCAGAACATCCGGAATCTCGGCGCCAACAGCAACCAGCCGCTCATCACGAATCAGAACGACTTCCAGATCTTCGACAACGTCACGTGGATCAAGGGCAAGCACACGCTGAAGTCCGGCGGCAGCATCACCTTCCGGTCGCGCGAGATCCTCAATGCCGACAACCCGGTCGGGCAGTTTCAGTTCAACAACAACCAGACCTCCAACTGTGCCGGCCAGCCGTCGAGCTGCGTGCTGAACAGCAACACGGGCTTCGACGTGGCCAGCTTCCTGCTGGGTTACACGTTCCAGAAGATCAGGAACCTCTCGGGACTCACCGCCGGGGAGTGGACGACCTACAAGGAGACGCGCCCGGAGTTCTCGCTCTACGTGCAGGACGACTGGCGGGCCACGCAGAAGCTGACCCTCAACCTCGGCCTGCGCTGGGACGTGTATCCGCCGTGGATCGAGATCGACGACCGCCAGTCGAATTTCGACGTGACCACGGGGGATTTCGTCATCGCTTCCGAAAACGCGCAGATCGGGGGCATCGAAGTCGGCCGTCGGCTGCAGACCTATTCGAAGGGTGACTTTGGACCGCGCCTCGGTTTCGCGTACGACGTCTTCGGTGACGGCAACACGCTCGTGCGCGGCGGATACGGTGTGTTCTGGAACTTCACGCCGGGCGGCACGTCGTCGTCCAAGGCGCAGAATCAGCCGTTCCTCGACTCGGTGGCGCTGACGCCCACGCCGGTGTCGTCGACGGGTGTCAGCCTGCGGCTGGAGGACGGACTGGATAAGGCGACTGGCGGCGATCCGGTCAACCCGCGGGGCAACTCGCGCTCCATCTTCGATCCGGAGTTCCGCGACGGCTACGCGCACAACTTCAACGTGAACGTGCAGCGCGCCATCGGGACCAATTACCTCGTCGAGGCCGCGTATGCGGGCTCGCGCGGCCGGCACATGGTGACCAAGATCGACATCAACCAGGCGCCGCCGGTCGTCGGCCTCGGCGATGCGAACGTCAACCGCCCGTTCATTGTCCTGGCGCCGGACATGCGGTCGATGAGCCAGTCACAGGCGATCGGTGTCATCGATCACAACGCCCTTCTGCTCAAGTTCCAGCGTCGCTTCGCGAACAACTTCTCGTTCATGAACAGCTACACGCTGGGCAAGACGATGGACTACGCGTCAGACAACGAGGCCGGGATCACGAACAACCTGGATCTCGACTACAACTGGGGGCCGTCGGATTACGATGTGCGCCACACAGTTGAGCTCCAGCTGGGTCTACGAGATCCCGTGGGCGCGCGAGAAGTTGTATGGCGGATGGCAGGCCAACGGCATCGTGTACTGGCGCACCGGCCTGCCGTTCACGGTCACCCAGGCGCAAGGGGTGCGCTCGACCGGGACGGGTAACCGTCCGAACCAGATCTGCGGCGGCGAGTTGAGCAATCCGACCGTTGAAAAGTGGTTCGACACCGTCGTGCTTCGTGTCGCCTGCAGATACGACGGCCACGTACGGTGACACAGCACGAAACATCGATGCGCGGACCGGGCCAGTTCAACATCGACGCTTCGCTCATCAAGAACACCCGCTTCGGCCGATTCAACGCCGAGCTCCGCATCGAGGCATTCAACGTGTTGAATCACCCGCAGTTTGCCAACCCCGGTGTCGGCAATTCCGGAGCGCAACTGGGCACGGCAGCCTTTGGCCAGATTGGACAGATGCTGAGCGATCCCGCATGCTCGCTTTGCGGCACCACCGAGCGGCAGGTGCAGATCGGAGTAAAGGTCCGGTTCTGACGCGCGTACTCCCAGGCAGCGCGCGGCGGCTCCGCGCCGTCGCGCGCTGCCGCTGCCTCGCGCCCACCGGACACCGCGAACGTGAGGACCTCGTGATACCCCCATCGCTCTCGGTCACCATGAAGGACGTCGCCGCCGAGCTTGGCGTCTCGGTGACGACGATCTCCAAGGTCCTCAACAACCACGCCGACATCGGCGAAGCCACGCGCCAGCGCGTGCTCGCCAAGGTCGAGGAGCTTGGCTATCGCCGCAACGCCGTCGCGCGGAGCCTCACGCTCCGCCGCACCCACACGCTCGGCGTCATCGTCTCCGACCTGATGCACTCGTTCTTCGTCGAGGTGGTCTCGGCAATCGAGGAGAGCCTGGGCCGACAGGGCTACGGCCTGCTGTTGTGCAACCTTGGCGAGGACCCGGCCAAGGAACGCTGGCAACTCGAGATGCTGCTCGAACGGCAGGTCGATGGCGTCATCCTGGCCTCGACCAACGCGCAGAAGAACGGCGACCTGCTGCGGCAGCTTCAAAGCCAGGGCAAGGGCCTGGTCCTGATCGACCGCGACGACCACCAGGGCCTGCGCTGCCACCGCGTCGTCACCGATGACGAGCAGGTAGGCCGGCTGGCGACCTCGCACCTCATCAGCCTCGGCCACCGCCACATCGCGCACCTGTCGGGTCCGCGCCTGGTGCACGCGCGGCGCCGTCACCGCGGCTACCTGGCCGCGATGCGGCAGGCGGGCCTGCCAGTCATGGAGCCCTGGGTGGTCGACACGGGTTTTGTCGAAAAGGACGGCTACGACGCGACCGTTCGGCTGCTGTCACGCGCGCCCGGAGGTGACGGCGCTGTTTGCGGTGAACGACCCCACCGCCATCGGCGCGATGAAGGCGGCGTGGGATCTCGGCCGCCGCACGCCCGAGGACCTGGCCATCGTCGGCGCCGGCGACATCGCGCACGGCGACATGCTGCGCGTGCCGCTGACGACGGTGAGCTGGTCGCGCGAGGATCTGGGCCGTCACGCCGCCCGCCTGATTCTCGACCAGATTGAGCTGCATCCTGACGGCCCGTTCACACGCGTGGTCGTGCCACCGGCGCTGCGCATCCGGGCGTCCTGCGGGGCGCCGGTGCGGGCCGAGAGCGCGGGCACTCCCGTCCATTCGGTCATGCAACGGCTGGGCTGACGCACGCCCGCCGGTAAACGCCAGCAGTTCGGCCAGCGTCAACACGGGAACGATGATGGCGCCGGTGTGGCAGGCCTGTCGGCCTGCGTCAGCCGTCAACGCTGCGATCGTCAGACGCTGAAGGCCTGCCCTTCAGGGCGGCCTGTGTGGAGATATCTCATGCGATTGATCACGCGACTGTCGCTGCCGGTGCTGGCGGCGATGACGCTGGCGGTTCCCGCCGCCACGCGTCCTTCACCTGACGCGCAACGCTTCTGGCCCGAATGGCGCGGGCCGCTTGGCACAGGCGAAGCCCCTCAGGCCACGCCGCCGCGCGAGTGGAGCACGACCAGAAACGTCGCCTGGAAGGTCCAGGTGCCCGGCATCGGCAAGAGCAGCCCGATTGTCTGGGGCGACCTGGTGATCGTCACGACAGCCGTGCCGAAAGACGACAGCGCGTCGCCCGAGCTGGAGTGGACCGTGCTGGCCTACGGCCGCGCCGACGGCGCCGTGAAATGGCGGCGCGTCGTGCGGACCGGCCGGCCGCACGAGGGACATCATCAGGACGGCACGTTTGCCAGCGGCTCGGCTCTCACGGATGGCACACGCGTGTACGTCTATCTCGGCTCGCGCGGCCTGTACGCCCTCGACATGAAGGGCGCGGTGGTCTGGCAGAAGGACCTGGGCCTGATGCGGACGCGCAACGGCTTTGGCGAAGGCAGCTCGGCGACGGTCTACGGCGACACCCTCGTCCTGACATGGGACCACGAGGACGCCGACTTCGTCGCGGCCTTCGACGCGGCCACCGGCAAGGAGCGCTGGCGACAGTCACGCGACGAGCCGACGACCTGGGCAACGCCTCACGTCGTGGTGCACGACGGCAAGCCGCAAGTCGTCGTCAACGGCACCAACCGGCTGGTCAGCTACGACCTGGCCACGGGCACACCGGTGTGGCAGACCGGCGGCACGACGCTCAACGTCATCCCGTCGCCCGTGTCGGGCAACGGCATGGTCTACGCGATGGCTGGATTCCGCGGCAACTCGCTGAAGGCCATCAAGCTCGCCGAGGCCAAGGGCGAGCTCACCGGCACGCCCGCCGTCGCGTTCACCTACGATCGCGACACTCCGTACGTGCCATCACCGCTGCTCTACAAGGGCGGGCTGTACTTTCTGAAGTCCAACTCGGGCATCCTGACACAGCTCGACGCCGGCAGCGGCGCCGTGCGCTTCATGCAACGCCTCGAGGCGACGCCAAACGTCTACGCGTCGCCGGTCGCCGCCGCCGGCCTGATCTACATCGTCGGCCGTGAAGGCACGACCGTCGTGATCGAAGCCGGCGCCGACGTTCAAGCCGGTGGCCACCAACGTCCTCGACGAGCCCATCGACGCGTCACCGGCCCTGGTGGGAAGCGAGATCTACATCCGCGGGAGCAAGCACCTGTACCGCATCTCGTCCTGATGACGGACGTCAACCACAGAGCCACGAAGAACACGAGGACGCACTGAGAACGAATCTGGCAGCGTCGGGATGCACGCTCGTCGGAGATCACCCCGGCGCTGCTAATCGGCACTCTGTGCGTTCTCCGTGTCCTCGGTGTCTCTGTGGTTGACGTCACGTCATCACGCGCTGACGTCGGTCAGGTGCTCGATCCGGCCGGTGCTGTCGCCGATGGTCTCGGGGCGCACGCCGACCTTGTCGAGCACCGTCAGGTACAGGTTCGTCATCGGCGTATCGACGGGATACTTCACGTGGCGGCCCATCTTGAAGCCGCTCCCGCCCACCAGCAGCACCGGCAGGTCCTCGTGCGTGTGCTTGTCGCCGTCGGCGATGCCGCTGCCGTAGACGATGGTCGTCTGGTCGAGCAACGTGCCGTCGCCATCGGGCGTCGCCTGCAGCTTCTCGACGAAGTTCGCGAACAGGCGCATGTGGAAGGTGTTCACCTGCGTGACCTTCTCGATCCACTCGGGCGTGTTGCGGTGGTGCGTGAGCGGGTGATGCGGATCCGGCACGCCAATCTCCGGATACGTGCGCATGCTGCCTTCGCGGCCCATCATCATCGTGACGACGCGGGTGAGGTCGGCCTGGAGCGCCAGCACCTGGAGATCGAACATCAGCGCAGCGTACTCGTCGTAGGTCACCGGGATGCCGGTTGGTTTCTCGAGGCCTTCCGGCAGCCCCGTCAGGTCCTGTCTCGGCCATCTGGATCCGCCGTTCGACCTCGCGAATCGACGACAGGTACTCGTCCACCTTGCGGCGGTCGGCGGTGCCAAGCGTCTTGACGAGCTCCGCGGTGCGGCCCAGTCACCAGGTCGAGCACGCTGCGGCGGCTGTCCTGCCGCCGCGCGCGCGTCTCGGGATCGAGCCCCGCGTCAAAGGAGCCGAAGAGCCGCTCGAAGACGAGCCGCGGGATTGGTCTCCGGCGGATTGGGCGCCGTCTCGCTGCGCCACGAGAGGCTGTTGGTGTACGCGCAGCTGTAGCCGGAATCGCAATTGCCGACCGTCCGCGAGTCGTCGCACCCCAGTTCGAGCGACGGAAACCGCGTGGCCGTGCCGATGTGCTGCGCCGCGATCTGGTCCACCGAGACGCTGTTCTTGATGTCGGCGCCCGCGGTCTTCTTCGGGTGCACGCCGGTGAGATAGCACGCCGCGGCGCGGGCATGATCGCCAGGGCCGTCGCCGAGCGCGTAGGCGTTCTTGTGCGCGAGCCCGCTGAGCACCAGCGTGCGATCGCGAAACGCCTCGAGCGGCTTGAGGATGCGCGTGTACTCGAACGCCGAGCCGGTCGCCGCCGGCGTCCACGCCTCCATCGTCACGCCATTGGGGATGTAGGTGAAGATCAGCCGCTGAGCGCGGCTGCCGCGCCGGAGGCGACGTGCGTGTCCCGGCCTGCGACGCGAAGGCGGGAGTCATCGCGTCCAGGTACGGCAGCGCGATGGCGGTGCCCAGGGTCTTGAGGAACGTACGGCGTGGCAGGTGCCGACCGGTGACGATCATGGCGTGGCGACTCCTCGACGCATCTGAAACGGCAGGCTGTTGACGATCTCCAGCACCAGGCCGGAGAAGCGGTAGTCGTGGTCGGGCAACTTGCGGGCGATCATCCGCACGGTGCGGCGGTCGTACGGCTCGAGCCCGCGGCCGAGCGCATAGGTCAGCATCTTCGAGGTCAGCGCCTTGGCAAACGCCTCGCGCTCGCTGGCGAGGATCTGTCGTCAGCTCCGCCGGCCCTGAAAACGAGCGCCCGTCGGGCAGCGCGCCCGAGGCGTCCACGGGGAAGCTGCCGTCGCGGGTCCGCCACTTGCCGACCGCGTCGAAGTTTTCGAGGCCGAACCCCAGCGGATCCATCCGGCGGTGGCACGCGGCGCACGTCGGGTTGGCGCGATGCGCTTCCAGTTGCTCGCGCTGGGTCGCGGAGGCGCCGATGGCCGCCTCGTCGATGATCGGCACGTTGGGCGGCGGGTCCGGCGGCGGCGCGTTGAGCAGGTTGTCGAGCACCCACTTGCCGCGCAGCACCGGCGAGGTGCGCGTGGAATAGGACGAGACCGTGAGCACACTGCCCTGGGTGATCACGCCGCCGCGGTTCGGGTCGGTCAGCTGCACCAGCCGGAACGCCGGCCCGGTCACATCCGGCACGCCGTAGTGGCGCGCGAGCCGCTCGTTGAGGAACGTGTACTTCGCGTCGAGGAACTCGAGGATGCTGCGGTCCTCCCGAACGATGCGCTCGAAGAACCGCTCGGTCTCTTCGCGCATCGACATCCGCAGGTACTGGTCGAAGTCGGGAAACTTCTCGACGTCCGGCTTGACGTTCTCGAGCGCCCGGAACTGCAGCCACTGCCCGCCGAACTCCCGTACCAGCGACGCGGCCCTGGGGTCCTGCAGCATGCGCCGCACCTCGGCGGCCAGCACGTCGGGCTTTCGCAGCGACTTGCTGTCGGCCTGCGTACGCAGCGCCTGGTCGGGCATGCTCGCCCACAGGAAGTACGACAGGCGCGTGGCCAGCTCGTGCTGGCTCACGGCACCCGGCGCCCCGCGTGGACGCGGCGTGATCCTGCTCGAGACGGAACAGGAAGTCGGGCGACACCAGCAGCGCCTGCAGCGCGACCGCGATGCCGTCGTCGAACGACTCGCCGCGCTGCCGCGCCTGTCGGAAGAGCGCGGTGTAGCGGGCCACATCCTGGGCCGGCACCGGGCGGCGGAACGCTCGCTCGGCCAGCGACGACACGATGCGCGTGGCGCAACCGGCGACGTGGCCGCCGCGTGGATGACCGCAGATGAAGATCTTCGCGCGGCTTTCGGCCGACGGCCCGCTGGCCTGCGTGTAGGGCCCGCCGATCTCCATGTAGCCCACGCGGGCGTCGCCCGTCGGGTCGCACGCGGGCACGATTCTCTTCGTAGCGTTTGAGCGCTTCGGCAATGCGCTCCGGCGTCGGATCCCTGCGGGGCGGCTTGAACTCGGGCCAGACAAACGGCGGGCGCTTGGAGGGGTTGGGGCCGTTGTAGCTGGCCGGCAGCCCCTCGTAGAGTCGGGGTATCGAAGCGGCGACCCAGTGCTCGCCGGCGCTGACGGTAGTCCGGAAATCCAGTGCCTTGCCGCCAAGTTCCTGCTGGTCGTCGGCAAACGACGCGCTGGCCGAGGGGTCGAGGATCTGGCTGGCGATCTCCCGGCCGTCGATCCACAACGTGAAGGTGACCGGCTCGGACGCCGCCGGGCGGATGCCGCCGCCGTACACACGAATCAGGTATTCGCCATCCACCGGAAACCGGTGCGTGACGTGCGCCGCGTTGGGCAGGCTCAGGCCCGTCTGGTCGTACGTCTCGGGCACCTCCGTCGACTCCACGATCTTGCGTGGACCGGCGTTCTTGCGTTCGAGCGTCGGCTTGCGTGGCTCGGGGCCGAACACCGCCGTTCGCGCGACTCGCTCGGAGGCCAGCAGGTACCGTTCCATCAGCACCGGCGACACCGAGAGCACGTCGCCGATATTGTCGAACCCGTAGCCCGAGTCGTCCTGCGGAAAGTCATCGGCCGGACTGAGATCCACGCCGAGCAGATCGCGGATGGTGTTGTTGTACTCGGTGCGGTTCAGCCGCCGGATCGTCACCCGGCCCGGATCGGGCACGGTCGTCCGGTCAACGCGCTCGAGTTCGCAGATCGATCCAGCGCGTGACTGCGGCCAGCGTGTCGGGATGCGGTCGCGGATCGTCTTCCGGGGGCATCTCGCCGGTGCGGATCTTGGCGAGCGCCTGCTCCCACAGGTTCGGGTCGCGCGCGACCGAGTCCACCGACTGAAACGCCGCGAGGTTCAACCCGCCGCGCTTGCGACGGTCGTTGTGGCACGGAAGGCAGGTGTCTTCGAGAAACGGCTGGACGGTCGTCTCGAACCCGGCGGCATCCGGCGCGTCGGCAGCCGACTCGCCAGTCGGCGCGGCGCCGAGCAGGGCGAGAGCAAGGACGGGCAGATAGACGACGAGCCTCGGCAATCGACCCTAACCCTTCCGTTCAAAGGAGATCTGGGCAATTGTGCCGGAACCCGACGACGGGCGCGCAGTCACAGTTCACAGTCCAGGCTCACAGGTTCTCGGAGGACCTTCAGCAAGGCCTGCAGTGAACCTCGTGAACCTGTGAACCCGTGAACCTTGGTTCTACTGGTTCTACTGGTTCGCCGTCGTCGGCTCGCCCGGGGCCGGCACGAGCCGCGCGACACGGCCGCCATCGAAGCCGACGTAGATGTAGCCGTCCGGGCCGCTGACGACGTCGCGCACGCGCCCGACGCCCTTGAACAGCACCTCCTGGTGCGTGACCTTGCCGTCGGCGAGGACCAGCCTCCGCAGTTCCTCCTGCGCCAGCGCGCCGAGGAACAACTGGCCGTCCCACTTCGGAAACTTCGTGCCCTTGTAGAAGGCGATCGAGGACACGGCAATCGACGGCACCCAGTAGTTCACCGGCTGCTCCATTCCTTCCTTGGCCGTCAGATTGGTGATGGGCGTGCCGTCGTAGTTCATCCCATAGGTGATCACAGGCCAGCCGTAGTTGCGGCCCTTCTGCACGAGGTTCAGCTCGTCGCCGCCGCGTGGTCCATGCTCGGCGTCGTAGAGCAGCCCGGTAGCCGGGTCCTTGGCCATGCCCTGTGGGTTTCGATGGCCGTAACTCCAGATGGTCGCCAGCCCTGCGTCCTTGCCGACAAACGGGTTGTCGTCGGGCACACGCCCGTCATCGAAGATCCGGTGCACCTTGCCGTTGGGCCGCGTGATGTCCTGCGCGTCGTCTTGCAGGCCACGCTCGCCAATCGAAAAGAACAGATACCCGCTGTCGAACACGAGCCGTGAGCCGAAGTGATTCTCGCCGGTTCGATAGAGTTCGATCGGGGCCTTGTAGACCGTCTGCTGCTCGACGAACTCCCCGTCACGCAGCTTGCCCCGCACGATCGCGGTCATCGCCGATCCGCTGGGCCCCGGATCGCTGTAGGCCAAGTAGATCCACCCGTTGCTGGCGTACTCGGGATGCACGGCCACGTCGAGCAGGCCGCCCTGGCCCTTGGCCCAGACGGCTGGCACGCCGGCCACCGGCGCCGGAACGAGCTTGCCCTGCTCGACGACCCGCAGACGGCCCGCCTTCTCGGTAACGAGCATCCGCCCGTCGGGGAGAAAATCGATGCCCCAGACGACGTCGAGTCCGCTCACGACGGTTTCGAGCTTGAAGGCGTGCAGTTCGCTCTTCACGACCGTGTTCACGGCGGGCTTCACGACGGTGGACTGCTCGCGCTTGAACCTGGCCGCTTCCTCCCGAATGAAAATCACCATCGCGCGGATTTCCTGCTCCGACAGCGCGTTGGCCATCGGCGGCATGCCCGCGGCCAGGCTGCCTTCCTTGATCGACCTGGCAACGCTCGCGTCGTCGCCGCCGAACTTCCAGACGTCGTCGAGCAGGCTGGGCGCCTGAGCGCCGGTCAGCTTGGGCCCGTGGCAACTCGCGCACAACTCGCCGTACAACTTCGAGACGTCGCGCGGGTTCGGCTTCGATTGCGCGTGAATGAGAAAGGGCGTGACGGCGATCAGGCCTGAGACGACGGCAACGGCGACAGAGCGGAATTGGCGCATATCCGCAATTCTATCGGAGTACGCCTCGACGATTCCGCCAGGAACGCGCCGATGTTCGTTCCGCCCGATGCTATGCAGTCGGATGGATCCAGGGGGCCCTGTACGGACGCGTCAGCAACGCGTTGGCTTCCGCATCCCCGACGACTTTTCCGGCGGCGTGATCCCACGTGATCGACCGTCCCAGCTTGTCCGAAAGATTCGCCAGAATGCAGGCGGTCGTCGACATGTAGCCCTGCTCGATGTCGGCAACCGGTTTGCCGCGCGACTGGATGTTGGTCAGCAGGTCCTTCATGTGGCCGCGGATCGCGGGCGCGACGTGACGTTCGAGATCCTTTTCGGTCTTGTCTTCCGGGAATTCCTCGAGCTCGTACTTCACGTCGGCGTGTTCCGGCTGGCCCTCGCCGCGCGGCACGAAGTCGTAGCCCATCACGCTCGCCTTCAGCGTGCCCTTGTCGCCGTAGAACGTCGCGCCCCACGGATATTTGGGATCCGGAGGATCGCCCCACGTGCGATGGGTCCACACCACTTGCAGGTTGCCGAAGTCAAACGTCGCCGACTGCGTGTCGGTCGTGTTGGCCTTGCTGCCCTTGTCGACCAGGATGCCGCCTGACGAGCTGATGCGGGCCGGCATGCCGAGATCCATCATCCAGCGCACCATGTCGAGCATGTGTATGCACATGTCGCCGACGATGCCGTTGCTGTACTCCATGAAGGCGCGCCAGCCTCGTGGATGAACCAGCTTGTTGAAGGCTCTCGCCGGCGCCGGGCCCTGGTAGAACTCCCAGTCGAGCGTCGCCGGAGCCGCAATGTCCGGCGGGTTCTCGCGCGTGCGCATGTGGTAGTAGCAGTAGATCTCGACGTGGGCGATCGTGCCCAGGCGCCCCTCGCGGATGAACCGGTCGCGAGCCGTCGCCAGATGGGGGGTGCTGCGGCGCTGCGTGCCGACTTGCACGACACGGCCGTGCTTCCTCGCCGCTGCAAGCATCGCCTGGCCTTCCGTGACGTCGATGCTGATCGGCTTCTGGACGTAGATGTCGGCGCCGGCCCGGGCGGCTTCGATCATCGGCAACGCGTGCCAGTGATCCGGCGTCCCGATGAGGACGACGTCGAGATCTTTCTCCTTCAGCATCTCGCGGTAGTCCTTGTAGGTCCGCGGACGCTTCTTCGACGCCTGCCTGCTGGCGACCAGGTCGGCGGCCTCTGACAGCATCACGCTGTCGACGTCGCACAGCGAGACGACGTCGACCGGCGCGACCTGGATCATCCGCAGAAGGTCGGCCTTCCCGTACCAGCCGGAGCCGATGAGGCCGACGCGTTTCTTCATGTCGGCGAACTGCTCCAGGTATGGCGAGCGGCCGAACGTAAACGCCCGGGCCCACTCCGGACCGAATGCCGCGACACCGGCGGCAGCGGCGGCTGATGTCCTGAGGAAGTCGCGACGCTTCATCGTCAGGCCCCGGGAAGCACCTTCACCATGATGTTCTTGTAGGACACCTTGCTCTTCGGGTCGTGCCCCTGAAGCGCGAAGGTGCCCGAACCCAGCTTGCGCCCTGCCATGTCGGCGGGCCGCTCGACGTTTGCCGGCTCGGTGTACTCGGCCGTCACCTTGCCATCGACCTTGATCACCACGTGCTTGCCGGTGACCGTGATGTGCTGGGTGAACCACGTGTTGTCTTTGGCCGGCGGTTCCTTGACGTCGACGATGGCATAGAGGCCGCCGGTGCGGCGCCAGTCGGTGTGCGAGTTGTTCACCTGTACTTCGTAGCCTTTGGCCGGCCAACCGCCTTCCTGGAACTCGGTGTGGAAGTACATGCCCGAGTTCGACCCGGGCGTCGTCATGACGTCGGCCTTGAACTCGAAGTTGGTGAAGACGTGGTTGTTCACTGGCCCGACGTAGTAGAGGTGCGAACGGGGGCCGGCCACGACGATGGCGCCGTCGGCGACCGAGAAGGTGGCTGGGTTTTCGCTGGCCTTCCAGCCGTCCAGCGTCTTGCCGTCGAAGAGCGAGATCCAGCCGTCGGTTTGCGCCGTCGCGGCCACAGAGACGAGCCCCAGCAGCAGAGTGACGAGGATGCGTGTCATGGCGGACGTTTTATCACATTTGCCACGGGAGGCACAGAGAACACAGAGTGTCTTGTTGGGTTGCCACTGAGGCACGGAGTTCACAGAGTCCCGATGACTGAGCTCTCCCTGAGAGCCTGTAACAAAACCGTCCGGATGACGGCATAGACGGCTGTTGTTCGGGCGCAGTAACGTCGGCGGTGCATGGCTGCCGTGCTACTGTCCGACGCATTGTAAGATCTGATCGAACCGCTCTTACCAGTTCCACCGCTGCGACCGCATGGTGGACGCCCGCGCGTCCCTGATCGCGCCTGCCGAACCGGCATCCTGTTCGTGCTGCGCAGCGGGATCCTCCCGCAAACGGTCAGGCCCGCGGCGGAGGGCGCCGTGGCGCGCGCGCCGGCTAGCGTTTTCCCCTTACCGTCCCTGCCGGGACAACTGCTTCAGCGCCTGCGCCAACCGATCCACATCCTCCGGTCGGTTATAGAGGGCCGGTGTCACGCGCACGCAGTCACCCTGCTCGATACCGGTGCGTCGCACCGTAAACAGACCGTGCTGTTTCAGCAGCGCATCCACCAGTTGGTCGTTATCTGCGCGGGACGTGCGCCCCCGAATTCTGAAGGACGTGATCGCTGCCGCCATATCCGGATCATCCGGCGTCAGGATTTCAAGCCCGGGGAACCCGCGCACGGCGTTGACCCAGCGGTCTCTGAGGTACCGGAGACGCGCGGCCTTGTAGGCAGGCCCGACGCTCACGTGAAAGTCGAGCGCCGCCGGAACCGTCAGGACGGCAGCAAAGTTCATCGTGCCGGTATGGACGCGGCTCATGATGCTGTCCGCCGGCTGGTCCTCGTCCGCCATCATCCGGTCGATATCGTTCAAACGCCCCTTCCGAATGTAGATGACGCCAACGCCGATGGGCGCCCCGACCCACTTGTGCAGATTGAATCCGATGAAGTCGGCGCCGACATCTGCAACGATCAAGTCGAGCTGACCCAGGAGTGCGCAGCATCGACGATGACGTCAACGTTTCGCCGTCTCGCAAATTCGGTGATGGTGGCCACCGGCAGGATCAGCCCGGTCTTGTTATTCACGTGGGTCAACAAGAGGAGACGCACATCGGGATTCGCATCGAGCGCAGCCCTGTATGCACCTAGCACGTTGTCGCGGGTCGCAGGCTCGGGAATCGCGATCCGAACGACACGAACCCCGCGGCGATCCGCCAGCCAGTTCATCGCATACTGCATGGCGGGATAGTCGAGATCGGCGTAGATCACCGCGTCACCGGGTTTGAGACGATTGTAGCCGCCTATCAGGCACTGTAATGCCTCGGTGGCCCCACGAGATAATGCAATCTCGTTGATGTCCGCGCCGAGAGCCGCGGCCACGCGCGCTCGGGCGTTCTGGAGGTCTTGGGTGTACTCGCCGCGCGCGTAGAACGAGCTTTCGCGGTTCACGCGTTCCAGCTGACGGTGGTACTCCGCCATGACGGGCGACGACATCATCCCCCAGAAGCCGGCTTCCAGGTTCGTGAATGCGCTGGAGATGCGGTAGTGTGCGGCGACCCGTTGCCAGTACGATTCGTCGCGCGAAACGATATGGGCGGGACCACTCGGTCGAGCGAGGGAGGGGACTTGGTCGCCGCGCTGGCCGACCGAGGGCGCAGCCAGAGCGAACCCGGCGACGCCGACGGCCCCAAGGAACGCGCGGCGCGGCAGGCGGTCCTGTTCGGCTTCCGAGGGCTTGGCTTGAACGGCACATTGCTTCATGGGGGCTCCTCGCATGGAAGCTACGCGCGAATCAACACTACACGAAACTACCGGTTCTTCTCCCTTCGCCAGTTCAGGAAGACCGAAATCGCGGACGTGCGGACGTCGTCGTGGCTGCGTTGCGCCCACTTGCGGACTCGCATCATCTGACGTCGAGAGCCGGCGCCTCTGGCCAGTCGTAGAGGTGATAGGTTCGCTCGAACGAGCCGTCGGTGAACAAGTCCATCGTGGCGAAGGTTCGTGGCGATTTCCGTATCTTGCTGTCCCTGACTGGTAACGCCGTAGTGGCTAGTACTCCGTTGTAGGAGTGCTGGGAGCGCCCGCGTACGCCGACGGGGTTTTGATACAGCCTCTAAGAAGCTTCATGCGCTCTGTGCCTCTGTGGCTAGTTCATGCTCTGGGGACTCCGCGGCTCCGTGGCATACAATCCGCCAGCCATGATCAACGTGTTCGCCGCCGCCGTCCTTGTCGTTGTGACCGCTCAGCAACCGGCGTCGCCGCCGCCAGAACCCTACACGCTGGGTCCGGATTCGCAGGTGCAGGCGGGCGTGCCAAAGGGCCGCATCGAAGGGCCGTTTCTCTACCGGAGCAAGGTGTTTGCGGGAACGATTCGCCACTACTGGGTCTACGTCCCTGCCCAATACAACGCCGCCTCTCCGGCGTCGGTGATGGTGTTTCAGGACGGCCACAAGTACGTCGACCTGGCCGCCGAATATCGCGTGCCCGTCGTGTTCGACAACTTGATCCACAAGAAGGAAATGCCGGTGACCATCGGCATCTTCGTCAATCCCGGTCATTTCGGCGAGACGTACCCGAGGACCAGTGGCGCGGCAACAACCGCAGCGTCGAGTACGACACGCCCAGCGACCGTTACGCGCGCTTCGTCATCGACGAGCTGCTGCCAGAGGTCGGCAGGAAATACAGCCTCACCACCGATCCCGGCCAGCGCGCCATCGCCGGCGCCAGCTCCGGCGGCATCTGCGCGTTCACCGTCGCGTGGGAGCGGCCCGACATGTTCCGCAAGGTGCTGAGCCACATCGGCAGCTTCACGAACATTCGCGGCGGCCACGTGTATCCCGCGGTCATCCGCAAGAGCGACCGCAAGCCGCTCCGCGTGTTCCTGCAGGACGGCAGCAACGATCTCGACAACCCGCACGGCAACTGGCCCCTGGCCAACCAGGAAATGGCGGCGGCGCTCAAGTTCAAGGGCTACGACCACAAGTTCGAGTTCGGCGTCGGCGCTCACACGCACAATCACGGCGGCGCGATTCTGCCCGACTCGCTGCGCTGGCTGTGGCGTGCAGAACCTTCCACAGAACCCGCGCCGCAGTACACGCTCGGCCCCGATTCCCAGGTCCAGGCCGATGTGCCGCACGGCGAGGTCACCAAGTACACCTGGACCAGCACGATCTATCCCGGCACGACCCGTGACTACTGGGTCTACGTGCCGAAGCAGTACGACGCGTCAAGGCCGGCGGCGGTGATGGTATTTCAGGACGGCGAAGGGTACGTTCGCGAGGGCGGCAACTGGCGCGTGCCCGTGGTCTTCGACAACCTGATTCACAAAGGCGACATGCCGGTCACCATCGGCGTCTTCGTCAACCCCGGCGTCGTGCCCCCAGCCCGCGAGGGCGCGCTCCCCCGCTTCAACCGCAGCGTCGAGTACGACGATGTCAGCGACCGGTACGCGCGGTTCCTGCTCGACGAGATCCTGCCGGAGGTGGCCAGGACCTACAACCTCACCACCGACCCGAATCAGCGCGCCATCGGCGGCGCCAGTTCCGGCGCCATCGCGGCGTTTGCGGCCGCCTGGAACCGCCCCGACGCCTTCCGGCGCGTCTTCAGCACCATCGGCACCTACGTCGGGCTGCGTGGGGGCCACCAGCTGGCGCCGCTCGTCCGCAAGTTCGAACCCAAACCGCTGCGGATCTACCTGCAGGATGGCACGAGCGACCTGAACAACTACGTCGGCAACTGGTTCCTGGCGAATCAGGAACTGCTCTCCTCGTTCGAGATGGCGGGCTACGACGTCGCCTACAACTGGGGCACCGGCGCGCACAACAGCCAGCACGGCGGCGCGATCCTGCCCGAGGCGTTGCGGTGGCTGTGGCGCGGTGGGCCGGCGCCCATCACGGCGGGCCAGCCGTCGCGGCTGCCGGTCATGAACACGGTGCTGCTGCCCGAACAGGAATGGCAGCTCGTCAGCCAGGGACACAAGTTCACCGAGGGACTGACCGCGAACGAGAAGGGCGAGGTGTTCTTCGTCGAGATCCCCGGTGAGCAGATCTTCAAGATCGGCCTCGACGGCAAGGTCGTCCTCTTCAAGGACAAGTCAGGACGTGTGAGTGGGTTGCGCATCGGACCCGACGGACGCCTGTACGCGGCACAAGGCGGAACCAAACGCATCGTCGCCTACGACCTGGCTACCGGCGCGGAGAGCGTGATCGCGGAAGACGTGCCGTCCAACGATCTGGCGATTGGAAAGAACGGCAACATCTACGTCACCGACTTCCCCAACAAGCAGGTCTGGCTCGTCACGCCTGCCGGCGAGAAGCGGGTCGTGGACACGGGCCTGCTCAAGCCCAACGGCATCACCCTGTCGCCCGATCAGACGCTGCTGCTCGTGGCCGACTCGGCGAGCCAGTTCGTGTACTCGTTCCAGATTCAGCCCGACGGCTCGCTGACCAACAAGCAGCCGTTCTATCACCTGCACCTGGTGGAGGGCGTCGTGGAAAGCGGCGCCGACGGCATCGCGGTCGATCGCAACGGCACGCTCTACGTCACATCGCGGATCGGCCTGCAGGTGGCCGATCAGGCTGGCAAGGTCAACAGCATCATCAGCAAGCCGCAACCGGGATCGCTGTCCAACGTCGTCTTCGGCGGACCAGAGTTCGACGAGCTCTTCGTGACGATCGGCGACAAGGTGTTCAAGCGGAAGGTGCGGCAGAAAGGGTTGCTGAACTTCCAGGATCCGATCACGCCGGCGCCGCCGAGGTTGTAGGGGCGCGCGTGCGCACACAACCGGCGGGACCCGGGCGGGGCGCGCAAGCGCGCCAACAACCGGCGGGACCCGGGCGGGGCGCACGCGGTGCGCCCCTACAGTGTCGCAGCCCAGCGTTCGGGTTATTCGCAATGTACGTTCGGGCCGTGGCCAGTTCAGCGGCACCGCGAAGGATGCGGTCGTAGTACCCGCGCTGCCACACCCTGTGCACCGGCTCTTTGACCTCCTGGTGCGCACGCGATGTCACGGCAGATTTCACGCCACGAAGGAACGCGTGCGAGTGCGCGTTTCCGACGCGAACAATCCCATGAATGTGATTCGGCATGATGACAAACGCGTCCGGTGCAACAGATTGACTGCCTTGCTTCGGCCGTGTCCATTCTTGGCGGAGGATTTCGCCAAGTAGGTCAACTCAACGAGCGCGTCGCCGTTGTTGAGGCGTCACGATGCCGAACAGGTGGCGACGCTCGACGGTGCAGATTGTGACCAGTACCGATTCGACCAAAGTACGCAGAAGGCGCCAACCTGATCCGACTGCGTGACGAGAGTCCACGGCCATCCAACGACATGCCACATCAACAGGCAAGCAACGTACCGTAGGGGCGCACCGCGTGCGCCCCGCGTGGTACAGCCCGACGCTGCCCCGCTTCGCGCCCGCCGGGGTTGGCCCGATGTTCGTTCGCACGGCGTGCGCCCCGCCAGGTGCAGCCCGTTGCTGGGGTAAGCGCGATCGGGAACACACACACCGCAGGACACGTCGAAATTGGCACGACTCGTGATTGCGTGCCGCATCGGAGCTTCCGGAGTGTCCTCATGATTGGCCGGTTCGTCCTCCTTGCTTCGCTTGTCACGCTGCCTTCCCCTCCGGCTCTGCCAATAACACGCACCCTGGCCGCCCAGGGGTCCGACCTCGACCAGTTCATGGCGCGCGTGCTGGCGCGGCGCGACGACAACTGGCGCAAGCTGCAGCAGTACGTGCTGGAGGAGCGGGAACAGGCGGCGCTTCTGGGACCGGGCCACGTGCGGATGTACGGCTTGGTGCGCGATACACCTGGTACATCCGCGATGGAGTGTTCGTTCGGAGCCCTGTCAAGTTCGATGGCGTGACCCTGGCCGAGGACGAGCGGCGCAAGGTACGAGGACGAGTGGCTCGCACGCGAGAAGGCGCGCGACGAAAAGCGATCGAAGCAGGGCGGCGGAAGCGAGGGCACCAGCGGAACTGAAGGCAGCGGCGGAACGGAAGCTCCCCCCGCGGTGCCGGCCACGAACCCACGAGACGTCGGCGAGCTGATGCAACTTGCCAGGGAGCCGCAGTTCGTCTCGGCGGCCTATTTCCTCAAGTTCAAGTTCGAGCAGGGCCGCTACGCATTTGCGGGGCCCGAGACGTACGAGGGGCGGCGCGTGCTGAAGATCGAGTACTACCCCGCACGACTGTTCTCCGAAGACAAGAAGCCGGACGGTGATGAGAGCGAGCGCGATCAGGGCGACAGGGAGAAGAGCGAGCAAGAGCGGAGCGAGGAACGCAAGATGGAGCAGCGCCTCGAGCGGCAGTTCAACAAGGTGGCGCTGGTCACGCTGTGGGTCGAGCCAGACTCGCACCAGATCGTCAAGTACGTCTTCGAGAACATCGGCATGGATTTCCTGCCGGGCCGCTCGCTCGTGCGGCTCGACGACGTGGCCGCCACGATGGAGATGGGCCAGCCGTTTACCGGCGTCTGGCTGCCGCGTCACATCGATGGCCACGGCGCCGTCACGCTGGCCAACGGCACCTACGAGGTGCGCTACGCCGTCGATTACCGCGACTACCGCGAGGCCACGACGAAGGCGAAGATCCGATGACCGCGATCGCTGCGGCAGCCCTCGCCATCGGCCTCGCACAGCCGCCGGCGCCGGGCGCTCGCTCCCCGAGCGTCTCGTCGAGATCCGGGTGCACGGCAATCACACCACCCCCGATGCAGAGGTGCTGCGCCTGGCTGGCGTGGAGCCCGGCCAGCCGTTTACCGCGGACACACTCGCCCGCATTCGCAAGGCCCTCGACGACAGCGGCCGCTTCCGCAGTGTCGACGTGCGCAAGCGGTACGCCTCGATCAGCGACACGAGCGCCGTCCTCGTCGTCATCGTCGTGGAAGAGCGGGCTGGCATCGCCATCGACGTGCCAGACCCCGGCCCGCTGCGCACGCTCAGGGCCAACACGATGTGGATGCCGATCCTGCGCAGCGAGGATGGCTACGGACTCACCTACGGCGCTCGCGTGAGCTTCGTGGACCTGCTGGGCCGGCGGACGCGACTGTCGGCGCCGTTGTCCTGGGGCGGCGAGCGCCGGGCGACCGTCGAGATCGAACGCCGCTTCGAGCGTGGGCCGCTGACGCGAGTGATCGGCACCGGCGGCATCACCAGACGCGAGCACCCGACGCTCGACATCGGCGACCGTCGCACTGGCGTCGGCGTCCGGGCGGAAAAGGCGATCGCCTCATGGCTGCAGCTGGCCGGCGGCGGTGGTCTGTCCGACATCCAGTTCGGAGATGTCGACGACCGGCTGAAGACGCTCGGCGGCGACGTCGTGGTCGACACGCGGCGCGATCCGGCATTTCCGCGCAACGCCGTTTACGCGGCCGTCGGTGTGCAGCGGTTGTGGTTCGATTCAAGCGCCGACAACGTGCGTCTCACGGTCGATGCCCGCGGCTTTGTGGGACTGTTCGGCCAGACCGTGCTGGCGCTGCGGGCCCAGCACCTGCGCGCCACCGACCCGCTGCCGGTGTACGAGCAGGCGCTCCTCGGCGGAGATGCGACGCTACGCGGCTTCGAGCTGGGTTACCGGTCGGGCGATCGCCTGCTGGCAGGGTCCGCCGAAATTCGCGTCCCGCTGTCGACCCCACGCCGTCTTACGCGGCTGGGAGTGGCCGTCTTCGCCGACACGGGAACCGTCTACGGCGCCCGCGAGCCGCTGGATGGCGCGACGTGGGACACCGGCGTCGGCGCCGGCGTCTTCATGCAAGCCCCGCTGATTGGTCTGCGCCTCGACGTCGCCCGGGGCCTGGGCTCAGGCACACGCGTTCACTTCACGCTGGGCACGACGTTCTGACCACCGCTCACTTGTCCGACGGCGACGAGATCGCGACCGGTCCATTGGCGGTTGAAATGCGGACCACCGTTGGGCCCGTGCCGAGCTCAACCGAGCGGCCCCATCGTCCCAGTCCTTGCGGCCCGCGCGGCAGGCCTCGCCCTTGCAGGACCACGGCGAGTGCCCCGACGACTCCACGCGCACACCCGACAGGTAGTTCTCCGCCACACGCACATGGACGGGACCGTTTTCGGCTCTCGCCGAAAGCGATCCGTCCTGCCAGCGGTCGCCATCGAGCTGCACATTGATAGGTCCATTCACGGCCGTCAGGCTGACCTCCCCACCGCGACCGGCAAAACTGACTGGCCCGTTCTGGGCCCGGGCGTCGATGCGTCCCCCCGAGTCCTTCAGTCCGATAGGGCCGTTGGTGGTGTGCGCCTGAACGGAACCGGAAACGCCGGCGACGCTGATGGGCCCGTTGGTCGTCTTCAGGGCGAGGTCCGCGCGCATCGGCGCCTTGACGATCAGGTAGACGACCCAGCGGCCGCCGGACGGGCCGCTGGCGGTGACGACGCCGCGGCTCACCGTGACGTTGATGGCGTCGACGGCCGCCGCTGCCGGCGCGGCCTTGCATGCCGAGATGGCGTACTCAGCGCGATCCCACCCGACGACGTGCACCCCGCCATTTTCCGGGGCGAGACGGTCAGGGCCGGAGCTTCAGAAAGCGGCACTGAAAGCTGCTGTTCGCCCAGGGATGCGGGCCTCGAGTCGAAGCTGATGTCGAGCTGGTCGCAGCGCTCGAGCGGTTCGCCGCGAGTGTTGACGCTGATGTTCTGCCCTGCCGCCGACGGGAGCCCGCAGGCGAGAACTCCGATGAAGAGTGCGATACCTGGACGCCAGTTCGATCGCATTCGCCGACCTCCAAGGACATTAGACGGAAGGGGCACCGGTCGCGTTGGTCCTGTCCTGGTTTCATTACAGCGATGTAATGTGACGGCAACAGGCCGGCAATCTTCCTCATCGTCTTAACAAATGTGCGCCTTCGCCCGTTTCGGGCGAACGCGCGGCTTCGGCGTCAAGGAGGATTCAGGTCCATGTCTTCTATTTCCATTCGCGGTTCCAAAGTTCGATTGGCCCGGGCGGCCACTGCGCTCGGTGTCGTGGCCCTGCTGGGCGGCGGCGCGGCCTGGTGGTCGAACCCGGACCCCGTCGGGGCGCAGGCGGCCACCGTCACGGCGCCGGCGACCGGCCCGGCGGCGACCTCGTACGCCGACGCGGTGGCCAAGGTGTCTCCCGCCGTCGTCACGGTGCGGGTGGAGAAGAAAGCCAGCTTCGAGCCGACCTCGGGCCTGCCCGATGACCCGTTTTTCCGGCGGTTCTTCGGCGATCGCCTGCCCTCGCCCGGACGCCAGCCGCGCCAGCGCGGCCTTGGCAGCGGCGTGATCATTCAGGGTGACGGCCGCATCGTCACAAACGCGCACGTCGTGGAGGGCGCGGACCGCGTCCGCGTGACTGCTGACCGACGGGCGCGAGTTCGACGCCAGGGTCGTGGGCGTCGACAAGCCGACCGACCTTGCGGTCCTTGACGTTGAGGCCACGGGCCTGCCCACGCTGCCGTTTGGCGACTCGGACAAGCCTCGAGTGGGCGACGTCGTGCTCGCTATCGGAAATCCGCTGGGCGTTGGCCAGACGGTCACCATGGGCATTCTCAGCGCCAAGGGACGGGACACTGGCGCCGGCGGCGACGGCAGCTACGAGGACTTCCTGCAAACCGATGCCCCGATCAACCAGGGCAATTCCGGTGGCGCGCTGGTCACGGCCCAGGGCGAGCTCATCGGCATCAACTCGCAGATCCTGAGCCCGTCGGGCGGCAACATCGGCATCGGCTTCTCGATTCCCGCGTCGATGGCCAGGCACGTCGTCGGCGAGATCGTCGACCACGGCGAGGTGCGCCGCTCGCGGATGGGCGTGACGATTCAGCCGGTGACGGCCGACATCGCGCGCAGCCTGAACCTGCCTTCGGTGAAGGGCGCGCTCGTCAACGGCGTCGAACCCGGCAGCCCTGCTGACCGCGCGGGCCTGGAGACGGGCGACGTCATCACGAAGTTCAACGGTCAGGCGGTCGAAAGCGGCAACGACCTGCGCAACCTCGTGGCCTCGACCGCTCCGGGATCGAAGGCGACGGTCACCATCGTGCGGCAGGGGCGCACCCAGGACGTCGCCGTGCAGCTGGCCAACGCCAGGCGCGACGCCGACGGCCCACGCGCCCGTTCGGGCGAGCCCGGCACCGACGACGAGCTGGGCCTGGCGGTCGAGCCGTTGACGCCGCAACTGGCGAACCGGCTGCAGGTGCCGCGTGACACCGACGGCGTCGTGGTCACCGGCATCGACCCGGATGGCCGCGCGGCCGATGCGGGCTTGCGCGAAGGCGATGTCATTCGCCAGGTGGACGGCAAGGCAATTCGCTCGGCGGCCGAGTTGCGCTCGGCGCTCGGCGGCAGGAGCGACCGTCCGGCGCTGGTGCTCGTTCAGCGCGGCGAGAACAGCTTCTTCGCAACCGTAGGCTAACCGAGTAGATGGCGCCCTTGGCAGGCTCCAGGCGCTCGGAGCCTGCCAAGGACCGTCGACGCTGCCGTAGATCGTACCGAATCGGCAATCTGCAATCTGCAATCTGCGATTCATGAGAGCCCTGGTAGTCGAAGACGACCCCACCATCGCCGACTTCGTCGCCCGGGGACTGCGGGAGGCGGGCTTTGCGGTCGATGTCGCCGGTGATGGCCAGCGCGGTCTCGAGCTGGCGCTCGAGACACGGCCCGACGTCGCCGTCGTCGACCTCATGCTCCCGACGCTGGACGGCCTGGCGCTCATCGAGACGCTGCGCCGCCGCGGCGTCAACACGCCCGGTGCTGATTCTCAGCGCGCGGCACACGGTGGACGATCGCGTCAAGGGCCTGCAGGCCGGCGGCGACGATTACCTCACCAAGCCCTTCGCGTTCCCCGAACTGCTCGCGCGCGTCCAGGCCCTGGTGCGCCGCGCAACCGCGACGGTGGAACCCACGCGCCTTGAAGTCGGCGACCTCCAGATGGACTTGCTCACGCGGCGGGTGACGCGCCAGGGCCGCGAAATCGAGCTGCGTCCGCGCGAGTTCGCCCTGCTCGAATACCTCATGCGCAACGCCGGCCGCGTCGTCTCGAAGACGATGATTCTGTCGCGCGTGTGGGACTACAACTTCGATCCGCGCACAAACGTCGTGGACGTGCTGGTGCACCGCCTGCGGGAGAAGATCGACCGCGACTTCGAGCCCAAGCTGCTCCACACCAGGCGCGGCATCGGCTATGTGCTGTCGTCGGACCAGCCGTCGGCGGCCTGATGACCAGCCTCACCCCGGGGCGCGTCGCCCAGACTCTCGGCTTCCGGCTGGCGTTCTGGTACGCGGCGATCTTCACGGTCAGCGTGCTGGTGATCGCTGCGATCGCTTATGCCCTGCTGGCGCGCTCGCTCAACCAGCGCGACCACGATCTGATTCGGTCAAGCTGGCCGACTACGCGGCGCGATTCGAGAGCGCCGGTGTGGCTGGCGTCAGCCGCGCGGTCGCCGCCGAGCAGGCCTCGGGCAGCGAAGACCAGGTGTTCGTGCGGCTCGTCGGGGCCAACGCCGAGATCCTGCTGACCAGCATGCCGGCCAGCTGGGGCTCGTACGCACTGGAACAACTGGGCGACGGCGAGGGGTGGCGCATCGTGCCGGCCCGCGGCGCCCGGTACGGCTCGAGGTCGCCACCGAGCGGCTCATCGACGGCACCATTCTCCAGGTCGGTCGCACGACGCTCGAGCGGGATCGCTTCCTGCGAGTCGTCCGCGCGCTCCTCAGCGCGCTGCTGGCAATCGTCGTGGTGGTCGGGCTGGTCGGCGGCGGCGCGTTGACCTGGCAGGCCTTCCGTCCGGTTCGCGAGCTGCTCGACACCTTGCGCCACATCACGCGCACCGGCCAGCTCGATGCCCGTGTGGCGGTGGGCGATGAGGGCGACGTGCTCAGCGAGCTCGGCCGCGTCTCAAACGCGATGCTCGGGCGGATCGAGACGGGTCGTCACCGGCATGCACAACGCGCTCGATGCCGTCGCCCACGATCTGCGCACACCGATCGCGCGGTTGCGCGGCCGCGCCGAACAGGCGCTTCTCGCACCCCCGGACGTCGACCGATACCGCGAGGCGCTGGAGGACACGGTCGAGGAAGCCGATCGCGTGTCGTCGCTGCTCACGACGCTGATGGACATCTCGGAGGCCGAGGCCGGGACGATGCAGTTGCAGCGCGAGCCGGTTGAGGTCGCGCGCGTGCTGCAGGAGACGCTCGACCTCTACGAAGACGTTGCCGAAGCGAAAGGCGTGAACCTCTCGATGGAAGCTGCTGGCACCTGGCCTGTCGGTCACCGCCGACTATCAGCGCGCTTCGCCAGGCGCTGGCGAATCTCGTCGACAACGCGGTGAAGTACACGCCCTCCGGCGGCAAGGTCACCGTCGGCGCCGAGCAGCGGCCTGGCGCGTCGCCTTTGTCGTTCGAGACACCGGCCCGGGCATTCCAGAGCATCAGCACGGACGAATCTGGGAGCGGCTGTACCGGGGGAGGCGGGTGAGAAGGAACGCGGTCTTGGTCTCGGCCTCAGCCTGGTGCGTGCGGTCGTGGAAGCCCACGGTGGCCGCGCCGACGTGCAGAGTGCGCCGGGTCAGGGCAGCCACCTTCACGCTGCAGTTGCCTACCTGAACGCCTGCACGCACCGTCACTTCGTCGCCGTTGACGAAGATGCCGCAGCCAAGCTCCGTGTAGCTGCCGACGAGATTGCGGTAGTGGGTGCCGCCATCGCCCTGCTTCCACATCTCGGCCACGCCGAGCTTGATGACCTGCTGCACGGAACCGTAGTAGCGGAGGCTCCACCACAAGAGGGCGTTTTCGGCGCGCGAGGTGCCGTTGCCAAGATTGGTCTGGCGGGCGTACTGATGCGCGACGTGCGCCAACCCGTCGTTGCGGGCGGCGGCCGTCGCGTACGTTTCAAGCACGTCGGAGCGCTGGAGCGCCGCGCGTCCGAGGCGGGCCCGATAGCGATTGGTCTCCTCGACGCAGAGGCCCGCCTCCGCGGAGAAGGCCGGGTTTCCCGGGTCGCTGGTCGACGAAGGCGCCGTCGCCGACGATAGCGGCCCGCGGCAACCGAGCGCGACGATGACGAACAGCAGGAGTCCCACTCGTCGACGCATCGCTCCTGTTATCGGCAGGAACGGTGCGCCTCCCCAATTGATGAGTTCGCGGGTCAAACACACGCTCCGCCGTCGACGCTTGCGGCTATGGCGGACGAGTTGCGGTCAATCGCGCGCCTCGATGCGACGACTCGATCAGGACCAGGCCGCTCCGCAGCGAGCCCGGCAGCTTGATCGCGCTGCCGAAGGCGCTGAGGTCGTAGCCGTCTTGCAGGCGGCCGGTCACGTCGACGCGCGCGCCCGTGCGCGGCGCACCGCTGCTGGTCACTACCCACAGGCCCTGATCGCCATCGGTGATACGGTAGGCGCCACGGCCCATGACCGAGGCGCTCTGGTCCACCGTGCCCCTCACCGTCACGGACTCGTTGCGGTACTTCGCCGGGTCCGCCAGAAGCTGATTGATGCTCCTGGTGGCGCAACCAGTCGCCACCAGCGGTCAAGCCGAGGACCAGCCCTGCTCCGAAGCGTCGCAACGTCAGCCATGCTCACTCCTCCTGGCACGCAGGGCCGTAAGCCCCGCCGCCGCAACCGAAGGTCAGCCCCGCGTCCGAATCCGCAGCGCCACGGCGTGCGGGCGCACCGCCGGCGCCGGCGGCAATGTCACGTGCAGGCCCTTGGCGTCACGCGTGGTTGACAAGGGCTTGGCGCCGCCGAGCAACTCGACCGTGGCGACCTCTGCAGGTAGCAACTGCGAGCCTTGTGCCATCGAGGCGATGGTCAATACGCCTGATTCGGGCCACGCGAGCGCGATGGCGTAAAGCGCGGCGCCCTTCTGTGTGAACCGGATGTCCTCGGCGGTGAACACTTTCCGCTTGGTGTCGGCAAACGGCCCCTCGATGACCGCCGTCGGCCCCTCCCCGAAAATCGTCCAGGGGCGGGTGCCGTAGATCGCCTCGCCGTTGGTGCCCAGCCACTGTCCGATCTCTCGCAGCATCCGCTGCTCCGACTTCGGGGATGGTGCCGTCGGGCCGGGGCCCGATGTTGAGGAGCAGGCACCCGTTCTTGCTGACGATGTCGATGAGATCGTCGACGATGGAATCGACCGTCTTGTAGTCGTGGTTCGAGACGTAGCCCCACGACGTCTTGGACACCGACGTGTCGGTCTGCCAGAACAGCGGGCGGATGGCGGCCAGCTGCCCTCGCTCGATGTCCAGCACGCCGGCGGTGTCGGGGAACGACTCGCCGCCGTGCTTCTTGTAGTTGATGGCGACGCCCTTGCCCCAGGCGGCGCCGCGGTTGTAGTAGAAGGCGGCAAATCGCTGCAGGTGCGAGTGGACCGCCGGCTGCGCGATCCACCAGTCGAACCAGATCAGCTGCGGCTGATACTTGTCCACGACTTCGGCGGTGCGCGCGAGCCAGTCGTCCAGAAACGCCTGGCTTGGGGGCGTCGTGCCCGCCTCCGACGTCTTCTGATCCACGGCTGGCCCGTAGAAGGCGGCGTACTTCGGGTCGCCAACATCGGAGTCGAACGTCTTGCCCTGGTCGAAAAACCACCAGTGCTCGACGCGGTGGGAGGAGACGCCGAAGGTCAGGCCCTCGGCGCGAACGGCCGTGGCCAGCTCGCCCACAACATCGCGCCTCGGCCCCATGCGGGCAGCGCTCCACTCGGTGAAGTCGCTGGCGTACATCGGAAAGCCGTCGTGGTGCTCGGCAACCGGCACGACGTACTTCGCGCCGGCCGCCTTGAAGAGCGCCGCCCAGGCGGCCGCGTCGAATTTTTCGGCCTTGAAGAGCGGGATGAAGTCCTTGTAGCCGAAGCGGGACTGAGGCCCGAAGGTCTTCACGTGGTGCTCGAAGGCCTTCTCGCCCTTCTGGTACATGTTGCGCGGATACCACTCGTTGTCGAAGGCGGGCACCGAGTAGAGACCCCAGTGGACGAAAATCCCGAACTTGGCGTCGCGGTACCAGTCCGGTGTCTGGAATTTCTCGAGCGAGCTCCACGCAGGCGCGAAGGGACCGCGCGCGGCGACGGCGTCGACTTCGCGAACCTTGTCGGCAACGGTGGGTTTCTGCGCCTCGACGCTCGGCGCCTGGCCGAGCGCGGCCACGAGTACGATGAGCGTGAGCCTCACGTCAGATCCTCAGGAAGATCTTCCGCCGGTACATCCAGAACAGCATCAGCCAGTAGACGCCAAGCACCACCACGCCGCGGATGAGTGGCTCGAGCGGGGCGCCGAACAGCGCGAAGATGCCCTGTCCAAGATGGATCTGGAACGAGCTGGCGATGAAGTCTTCGAACAGATGCGCGATGAGATATGCGGCGATGGAGTTGAGGCCGATGACGACCAGCGGGAACGCCCACTTCCGGTAACCGCGCATCTCGATCACCCAGCAGAACGCCGCCAGCAGCAGGAAGCACCAGCCTCCGCTGAACAGCGTCCAGCTCGGCGTCCAGATGCGCTTGACGACGGGGCAGATGCCGGTGACGTGCAGCAGGCCGCCGAGAGCGAGGCCAGCCGCGCCGGCGACGAGCAGACGCCGCAGCGGGATCGCGGGCGCTGACGCGCGCAGCCACCCGCCGGCAATCAGCCCCAGAATCATGGTCCCCAGCGTCGGGATGAAACTCAACGTCAGGTAGCCGCCGCCGTTGGCGACAAACGGCGACTCGCGCGGCAGCTGGTTCAGGAACCACACGTCGAACGCCTGCCCGAGGTTGCTGTTCTTGTTCCAATGCGCCGCCAGCCCGCTGTAGTGATGCGTCCAGTCGGCCGGCACCTTGACGGCCTGATAGTCGAATCCCGGAGGCGGCGCCGGATAGAGCGCCCACGCCAGCCAGTAGCCTGTGAGGACCAACGCGAGCGCCGTCCACTGGGTGCGGACGGACTTGAACGCCAGCAGGAACAGGAACGGGTAACCGAGGCCGATCTGCGTCAGCGTGTCCTCGAACGTGAAGTTGGTCTGGCGGCTGTGCATCGATCGCAGAAAGATGCCGAGCGCGATGAGCACGACCGATCGCCACAGCGCGTGGCCGAACAGGGGCCCGAGCGAGCGCCCCTCGGCTTGACGCCGCGCGACCGAATACGGCAGCGCGACGCCGACGAGAAACGAGAAGGAGGGCTGAATCAAGTCGTGCAGCGAGCAGCCGGCCCAGTCGACATGGGTCTGGTGGTACGCCAGGAAGCCGATGACGGCGCTGGCCGGAAAGGCCTCCGCGAGGCGGCTCAATTGCAGCACCTCGGCCATCATCAGCAGCATCACGAAGCCGCGATAGGCGTCGACGGCGACGTTTCTTGTTGGAATCGGGGTTCGCTCCACGCAGGGATTCTAGTGCGGGATTGCGCGGATTGGATCGGGATTCCGCGCGAAGAGATCTATCCGCAGGATTTCGCAGATTCCGCAGATTTCGCAACGATGTGCTCGCTGACGGTCTGACCGGCGTTGGTCGCAGACGCTGGCTGCTCGAAGCGTGCGTGTGGCGCGCGACGTCGGCCACGGGCTCTCGACGCCATCTCGTAATCCGTACCCGTGAGAACGTCTGCGCAGCTCTTCCGCGACGCCGGTTGAACGCCGAGCAAGAAATCTGCGTAAATCAGTGTAATCTGCGGATGCTACCGTCTGCGTCATCCTTATGCATCTGCGAAATCCGGCGCTTGCGCCCACCGATCTCCTCCCGAAAATCGAGTCGCTGTTCGCGCTCTCGGCGGCAAAGATTGACGCCCTCGAACGTCGCTGGCTGCCCCAGCAGGGCTCGCCCGTCTTTACCGTCGAGGGCCAGTACATGGCCCGCGGCTGGACCGAGTGGACGCAAGGCTTCCAGTTCGGCGCGGCGGTCCTGCAGTTCGACGCCACCGGCGATGCTCACTTTCTGGAGCTCGGTCGCACCCGGACGCTCGAGCGGATGGCGTCGCACCTTACGCACGCCGGCGTGCACGACCACGGCTTCAACAACGTCAGCACCTACGGAAACCTCTGGCGTCTGGCGGGCGAGGGACGGTTCGAGGCCAGCGACTGGGAGCGGCACTTCTACGAGCTGGCGCTGAAGGTCAGCGGCGCCGTGCAGGCCAGGCGCTGGACGCGTCTGCCGGATGGCGGGTTCATACACTCATTCAACGGCCCGCACTCGCTGTTCGTGGACACGATTCGCTCCTTGCGGTCGCTGGCCCTCGGCCATCGCCTGGGCCATCGCCTGAGCGAGGAGCAGGACGCGCAGATCAGCCTGCTGACCCGGCTGGTTCAGCACGCCAGGGCCACGGCGGGCTTCAGTGTCTACTACGGGCGCGGGCGCGATTCCTACGACGTGCGTGGACGCACCACGCACGAAGCGATCTTCAACACCGTCAACGGCTCGTTCCGCGGTCCCAACAGCCAGCAGGGCTACTCGCCCTTCAGCACGTGGACCCGCGGGCTGGCCTGGGCGATGCTCGGCTTTGCCGAGCAGCTCGAGTTCCTCCAGACGGTCAGCGACGACGACCTGAGTCCGCCCGAGTACGACGCGGAGCTTCGCCGGGTCGACCAGCCCGGCAGCGGACGGGCCGCGATCGAATGGATGATGCGTGAGGCCGCGTGGGCGACGTGTGACTTCTATCTCGATCACGCGACCGCCAGCGACGGCATCCCCTATTGGGATACCGGCGCACCGGGGCTCGCGCACCTGCCCGGCTGGCAGGACCGTCCCGCCGATCCGTTCAACGACCACGAGCCGGTCGACAGTTCCGCCGCCTGCATTGCCGCGCAGGGCCTGCTGCGGTTCGGCCGCTATCTGCAGGCGCGCGGCGACGACGGCACGCGCTATCTGCAGGCCGGCCTGAGCGTGCTCGACACGCTGACGGATCCGGCGGGGCCATACCTGAGCACCGACCCCGCGCACGAAGGGCTGATCCTGCATTCCGTCTACCACCGGCCCAACGGCTGGGACTGGGTGCCTGACGGCGCCGGGACGCCGCGCGGCGAGTCGAGCCAGTGGGGCGACTATCACGCGCGCGAGGCGGCGCTCTACGTCCTCCGCCTGGCGCGGAACCAGCCTTACCTGACCTTCTTCGGATCGGAGGCGTCGTCGTGAGCGACCGCCGCGTCGCGCTCATCACCGGCGGCACGCGCGGGATCGGGCTTGGCATCGCTCGCGCCCTGGCGCGTGATGGGTGGTCGCTGGCGCTGTGTGGCAGGCGACCTGACGGCGAGGTTCGCCCGGTCGTCGAGGAGTTGCAGTGCCGGCGGCGCGCCGGAGGTCGCCTACTGGCCCGCCGACGTGGGCGTGGCGGCGGATCGCTCGCGATTGCTCGATGCCGTCGAGGGCCGCTTTGCGCGGCTCGACGCCCTGGTCAACAACGCCGGGAAGGCGCCGGATGTACGCGCGGATCTGCTCGAGGCCACCGAGGCCAGCTTCGAGGATCTGATCCGCACGAACCTGCAGGGGCCGTACTTCCTGACGCAGCAGGTCGCGGCGATGATGTTGGCTCAACGCAGGGCTGAAGCCCCGCCGCCACAACCTGGCGGCATCGTGTTTGTCACGTCGGTGTCGGCGGAACTCGCCTCGCCCAATCGAGGCGAGT
The DNA here is from genome assembly GCA_963818215.1 of Vicinamibacteria bacterium. GTDB lineage: Bacteria > Acidobacteriota > Vicinamibacteria > Vicinamibacterales > JAENWD01 > JAENWD01. The sequence continues at coordinate 41,466 of CAWFRL010000023.1, forward strand.
ACCTGCGTCAGCAAGGCCGGGCTTGCGATGGCGGCGCAGCTATTCGCCGTGCGGCTGGCGCCCCAGGGCATCCCCGTCTTCGAGGTCCGTCCGGGCATCATCGCGACGGACATGACCGCCAGGGTCAAGGACGTCTACGACAAGCGCATCGCCGACGGATTGGTGCCCGAGGGCCGGTGGGGGTATGCCGAAGATGTCGGAAAGGCGGTCGCCGCGCTGCTGCGCGGCGACCTGCCGTATGCGACGGGTTCAGTGATCCACGTGGCGGGGGGATTGCAGATACGGACGCCTGTAGGGCGCACGGCTTGCGCCCCGCAGGGTTCACCGGATGGTCACGTGAGGTCCCACACACCCGCGTGAACCGGCGGGCACGCAGGCGCCCCTACAGTTCAGAATTCGTATTTCAGCGCGAACTGCATGCACCGCCCCGCCCCGCCGTCGCAGGTGGCGATGGTCTCGTAGTACCGGCCGAAGCTGGCCTCGCGATCGGGGAACATGTCCATGAAGAAGACGTCGAACTTCGGCGTGTTGGTCACGTTGAACGTGTCCCACCGGAAGCGCAGCTTGTGGTTCGACGACCAGGGCAGCGTCCAGCCCTTGCTCAGGCTGAAGTCGATCGAGAAGTAGCCGTCGCCTTCGAGCTGGTTGCGCAGGCCCGACCTCGCCCGGCCTGGCGCGCCGGAACATCGACAAGCGCTTCCTCGACGTCGGCAAACGGGCTCGGATAGCCGTTCACCGCGTTGCGCGTCGTCGCTGGTCTCCGGCACTGCGCCGGGTCGACCAGCACGGCGTTGCCCTGCAGGTTCCAGTTCGTGGACCAGCACTGCCGGCAGTTGAAGACGCTGAACGGGAAGCCGCTGCTCCACCGGACGATGCCGGCCGTCGACCAGTCGCCGAGCGATGGCGTCGAGCACGCCGGGCATGTCGGCGCCAAACCGCTTGCCGCGGCCGACCGGCACTTCGGCGATCCAGTTGAAGTTCACCAGGTGGCGCACGTCGAAGTCGGCGCGGCCGTACTGCTTGTCGGGATCCCACGAGTCGATGAGGAAGCCCGTGTAGCCGCCGTTGTCGAAGTTGCCGAAGGTCGCGTCGCCCTCGAGCAGCGAGCCGTGGTCCTTCGCTGAGCCGAGGGTGTAGTTCACGTCGAACTGGTAGCCCTCGCTGAAGCGCTTGCGCAGGGACACCTGCATCGCGTCGTACTCGGCCTGGGCGATCGTGCTCTGAATGCCGAGCGTGTCGTACTGCGTCGTGAAGAACGCGAACTCACCGAGCTTGCTGCACGACGGGTCGCAGAACTGGTCGGCGTCGAACAGCGCGCTGATGTAGTCGGGCGCGTAGGCGTTGAACGCCGCCGCCATCATCTGCGTCGCCGACAGCCCGTTGCCTGCCGCTCCCGGGAACATGTTCTCCCAGTACGGCTGACTCGCGATCCCCGAATACGCCGACAGCGGCGCGCCGCCGTCGATGCCCTGGGCGGCGCCAATCAGCTGGCCCACCGCCGTGAAGTAGTCGAGCCCGGACGCCGGGTCCTTGAGGTTGGCGGGCATCGCCGCATCGCGCCGCACCAGCAGGTTGCGGCCGCGGCGGCCGACATAGGCGGCCTCGAACGAGAACCCCTTGCCCAGTTCGCGGCCGACGACCACGTTGAACGTGTGGTTGTACGGCGTCACGATGGTGCCATCGAGCGCCGACGTGATGACGTTGGCGTACTGCGGCGGGGTCTGCGGGAACCCTCCCGGAGGCGCGGCAGGCAGCGTCGGAGGAATCCAGTCGATGCCCTGGAAGCGAATCGACGGGTCGTCCTCGTTGTGGCCGCCGTAGGGGCTCGACAGGTTTGTCGCCATGCCGAACGAGCCTTCCTTGTCGAAGTTGCTCGCCAGCGCGGTGCCGATGCGGTCGTAGACAATCGAGTAGCCGCCGCGCACGGCCATCTTGCCGTTGCCGGTCAGCCATCCGAAGAAGCCATCCTCGGCGCGCGGCGTCCACGCCACCGCGACGCGCGGGGCGAAGTTGTTGTAGTCCCAGTCGTAGTAGCCGGGCTTGTTGTTCTTCGGGCCGGCCAGGTCGAAGTTCACCAGCGGGGCTTCGCTGCGTCGACCGCCCCGCCTCCATCAGCTGGCGGCGAATCTCGAGCCAGTCGCCCAGCTTGATGTCGGGCGTGACCTGGAGGCCGCTGGTCTCGTAGGGGGGCGAGAACAGGCTGTAGCGCAGCCCTGCCGAGAATGTCAGGGTGTCGCCGATCTTCCAGCTGTCCTGCACGTAGAACTCGTACTCGTCGGTCGCAAAGCGCCGGCGCACGGGTTCGCCCACGGGCAGCACGTTGCCCTCGCGATCGTAGTTGTAGTACGCGGTGGTCTCCGAGATGATGCCGAGCAGCGGCACGAAGGTGTCGCCAAACGACGAGACGCCGCCGTCGGATACCGCCGGGAACAACCCGCAGGCGTCGCAGCCGGAGCCCGGCATGTAGGTCGTGCCGACCCCGTCCACCCACGAGCCGTTGGCGTTGGGAATGTGGAACGAGTTGACGTTGTTGCTCGTGCCGACCCGGCTGAACCGCACGTTGGCGCCGAACTTCCACGTGTGCGCGCCTTTCACCCACGACAGGTCGTTGACGAAGCTGTGCGTCGGGATGTCGCGCGCGCTGCTGGCGGTGAGCGCGTCGAAGTTGTCGATGTTGCGGAAGCTCACCTGCGAGGACTGCTGCAGGCCGACGATGTCTTCCTTGATGGTCGTCAGGCCGTAGCGGAACGTGTTGACCATGCTCGACGACAGCACGGCGTCCCAGCCGACGGCGAAGCCGCGGCTGTTGACCTTGCGCGTCGTGTTCGGCGCCTGGCCGTCGAACTGCGGCGACGCCGACGACCTCGTCATCCTGCAGGTTGAGCCGGCCAAACAGCGAGTGGTTGCCGCTCATCCGGTAGTCGACGCGGCCGATGCCGGTGTTGAACGTGTTCTGGATGGGCGCGGCAAACCGATAGCCCGACCAGGTTCAGGCCGTCGATGCCGGAGTCGTTCGGCGACGGGTACTGGCTGAAATAGTCCGTCGCCAGCCGGCTGGGGCCGATGCCCAGCGGGTCGAGGACGGCCAGGTCGCCCGGCGACAGCCCGTAGTTGCCTGGCGCGATGCCGTGCGAGTTGTTGAACCCGCGCACGCTTCCGCCCGGGCACTCGGCCGCGATGGCGCACGGATAGACCAGCACGCCGTCGCGCATCGTCAGCGACGGGACGTCGCGCAGCACCGGCGCCTCGCTGTCCTCGTTGAGCCGCTCGTAGTTGCCGAAGAAGAACAGCTTGTCCTTGGCGATCGGGCCGCCGAAGGATCCGCCGAAGATCTTCTTGTCGAGCTTTGGCGCCTTGCTGGGGTCACCGTGCTTCGAGCTGCGACAGCTTCAGGAAGTAGGCGTTGCTCGAAAAGCGCGTGTCGCGCTGCACCCAGTTGGCCGAGCCGTGGAAGTCGTTGGTGCCGCTGCGGGTGACGAGCGAGACCTGGGGGCCGCTGGAGCGGCCGGCCTCGGCGCCGTAGTTGCTGGTGCTGACGCGGAACTCCTGCAGCGAGTCGAGCGTCATGCGCAGCGCGCTGGCGTACGCCGTGCCGAACTGCGGGTCGTTGACGTCGATGCCGTCGAGCGTGATGTTGGACTGGTCGGCGCGCGCGCCGCTGACGGCGCCGCTGCGCGGATCGATGTTGAGGACCGCGCCGGTCCGGCTGTCGCTCACCTGCGCGTTGGGCACGTAGACCGCGCCGGGCTGCAGGCTGAGCAGGCCGTTGACGTTGTTGGCCTCGAGCGGCAGCGCGCGGACCTGCTGCGCCTGAGATGACGTTGCCGAGGCTGGCGTCGGTGACGTTGATGGGATTGACCTCGCCGTGGACGCTGATCGTCTCGGTCAGCGCCCCGATGGCCATCTGCACGTCGAAGCGCGTGGTGACGTCCACCGGCAACGGCAGCTTTTCGCGCACCGCCGTGCGGAATCCCGACAGCTCGGCCTTTACGTCATACGCGCCAGGCGGCAAGCGCGAGCAGGTGATACGTGCCCGTCGCGTCGGTCGAGGTCGATCGCACCAGACCCGCGGCGTTGGTCGCGGTGACCGTCACGCCGGGAAGCGCGCCGCCCTGTTCGTCCTTGATGGTGCCGCTGAGCGCGGCAGTACCGGCCTGCGCCGCGGCCGCCGTCGTGCCGGCCAGCCACGCAGCGATCACCATCGCCAGAAGCGCCGTTCTGCGATAACACCCCGCCACACCACACCTCCCTCACCCGCGCGTGCGCACGTGCTGGCCTTGCGCGGCCTGCCTGACGATCGCGCGCTCACACGAAGGCGCGATCGTCTGTGCGTGTGTGTTGAAGTACGGCCGGTCGGCGACGAAATCAAGGGGGGCTGGGACCGATCCAAAACTCTGTGGTGTCGAGCGGCGGTCTATCCGGGATGGCGGATCGTGAAGCCGCCGTTCGTCCCATCGGACTACTCGACGGTCGCGGCATCGGCGGACGATCTGGCGCGCACGGGACACGATACGGAGCCCGTTCAGCAGCTCGATCGTCGTTCGCTGACAGAGTCGGGTCGAGAGCTCACAACGACCGCAGATCGGCAGCGTGACGCTGAATCTTGCGGATCGCTTCCGCGATCTGGTCCATGTCGCTCCGCGGACCGAGCAGCATCGTCTGCGTCAGCCACACCGCCTCGTTGCACAGGCGCTCGTTTTCCGGACATTGGTTGCGTTCGGCGAGCCGGTCGAGCTCGGCTTTCCCGTAGATGCGCTGGTACCCTCGTCCTTTGAGCGTCTCGACCACCGACGGCTCCCTGGTCAGCGGGGAGTAGCCACCCGAGGCGGGCACGCCTTCGGCGCCGAGCGCCTTGAGAAACTGCGTGCGCGTCACGCCGCCAAAGCGCCGCGCTGTCGTAGCGGAACATGTAGAGGTGGTACGCATTGCGCGTGCAGCCGGCGTACGTGCGCGCGGGTGCGATGCCCGGGATCGCCGAGAGAAGCGAGGTCAGATAGGCGCCGTTGGCGTCGCGCGTGCGGCGCCTGCTGTTCGAGCCGCGTCATCTGCGCCAGAAGCATGGCAGCCTGAAACTCGGTGAGCCGCAGGTTTGCGCCGACGCCGCGATACGAGAAATCGGTGCTGCCGGCGGTGGCCCGGCCACGGCTGTTGTTGTGGAACCGGTAGCAGGTTTCCAGCAACTCGGCGTCGTTGGTGAGAATCGCGCCGCCCTCGGCGCAGTTGAGGTTCTTGCTGGCCTGGAAGCTGAAGCAGCCTGCCCGGCCATACGTGCCGACCTTGCGCCCCTTCCATTCCGCCAGGTGCGCCTGACACGCATCTTCGACCACCGGCACGCCGGCGGGGCGCGGCGGCGGCAAGAATCGTGTCGAGATCGGCGACCGCGCCTCCGAGGTGAACGGGCATGACGACCCTCGTCCGATCGGTGATCGCGGCGGCGACCTTGCGCGCGTCGATTTGAAACGTCTCGACGTCGGTGTCGACGAACACCGGCAGCGCGTGCCGGAGCAACACCGCGTTGATCGTGGCGACGAAGGTGTAGGGCGGGACGATCACTTCGTCGCCGGGGCCGACGTCCAGCGCGCCCAGCGTCGCAAGCAGCGCGCTGGTGCCGTTGGCGGTCGCCAGGCAGTGCGCCGCGCCGGTGAGCCGCGCGTACTCGGCTTCGAAGCGCTCGACCTGCGGGCCGCGGTTCCACCGGCCGCTGCGGACGACTTCACCGAGCGCCTGGTCTTCAGTCGCGTCGCGCACGGGCCACGACGGAAACGGCGCCGTGCGCACCGGCGCGCCACCCAGCACGGCAGGCTTGGCGCTGCCATCGCCGACTCGGGTCGCGCCACGAGCGTGGCTCACCTTGCCGATCGCGGCGCCGCCAGCCACGGCACCAAGAAATCGACGACGGGACAGCGGGCGGGTCATCAGGAATCTCCAAGCCGGCGCATGAGCCGCCCGGCGGTTGTGACGATGCGCCCCTCGACCGACGGGTCGAAGGGCCCGGGGCGGCCGTAGTAGATCATCGCGCCGCCGCCCTCGTAGCCGCCTTCCTGCAGCACGCGTCCCGAGGGGATGTAGCAGGAGACGTCGTTGCAGTACGCCGCCACCCACAATTGCGCCGAGCTGTGCTCGCGCTTCAGACGCAGAGCGTAGTCGGTCACGACTTCCCCGCCGAGGGCCACCAGGGTCAGCGCTCCAAGGCGCCAGACCTGGATGGGCTCGGCGTGCGCGCGTTCGAGCGTGCCGTCGCGATTGAGGCGGTCGAGCATCAGCGTCGCGTGGCGCCGGACGTAGACGTCTTCGGACTGCTGGCGGGCGAGCCATCCGGCCCGGTCGGGGACGTCGCCAAACGGCAGCTCGACCAGCTCGAAGCCCGCGGAGAGGTTGCCCTCGACCGGGCGCGCATGGCCAAGCGCAGCGGCGACGGCGTCGGCAAGCGCGGTCCCGTGCTGCTCGACCAACGCCGGTGTCCCGCGAGGAGACGGGTTGACGTCGGCGCCGCAGCCGGCGAGGAACATCGCCTGTGCTCCAGGGTAGCGGCGCTCGAGCTCGCGCTGCGCGACGCCGGCGTAGTCGCCGTGGAACTCGGTCATCGCGGCCTGCAGGGTCGTGTTGTGACACGCGTAGCCGAAGACGATGGCCAGGGTGCGACGGTCCGCTCCGCGTCACGCGCAGGACCGGCACGGCCGGGTCCACCGGGCCGGGCGGCAGGAACTGAGTTCGCCGGTTGGCGCCGAATGTCGCGCGGCCCTCGCCAAACGCCAGCGTCGGCCGGCTCGAGCCGTTCGAGCGCGGCGCCGGCCAGCCGCGGCAATCGTCGACTCCAGCGACGCGGTATATGCGGCAATCGCGCTGCGTTGAGCGTCGTCGAGGTCGTAGGCCACCGACAACTGGTCGTCGACCACAGGGCCGCAGTGCGTGTGGCTGGCCGCCAGCATCCAGGCCTCGGTCTCGAGGTGGTGTGTGCGCGACAGCGTGGCGCCGATGCGCTGGCGCATCGCAGCGGTGACGCCGAGCAGGTCGACGGTGACCAGCACGAAACGCCGCTCGGTCGCGCTCGAGGGCAAGCGCCTTGGCGTGAAGCGGCATCGCCGTGCCGGTGGCGGCGGTCGTGCGTGCCGCAAAACCCGCCATCCACAACCCGGGCGCCGGCGTGATGTCGGCCGATGCGACGCCGGCGCGCCAGGCGCGGGCTGCGCGCGTGCGCCCCGGGCGGAGGTGGCGGCAACCGCGGCGGCACGAGCGAGGAAATCACGTCGGGAGAACACCGTGGTGGATAGTAGCAACTTCACCTGGGAGGGTGATATACGATTGCCAGATTGCAGATTGCGGCAGATGCCCCATCGACGAGCGTTTCTGAAGGGCCTTGCGGGGACCGCGCTGGCGACGGCCGCCTCGTCGAGGCGCGTGGCGGGCGCCAACGACCGCGTGCGCGTCGGCTTCATCGGCATCGGCCTGATCGGGCGACGGCACCTGCTCGACTTCCAGGCGCAGGCGGATTGCGAGATCGCGGGGATCTGCGAGGTCTCGGATGAACGGCGCGACGACGGCGTCGCGACGGCGGGCAACGCGGCCGGCGCGCCTTCGACGACTTCCGCCGGATGCTCGACCGGCCGGACATCGACGCCGTCGTCGTCTCGACGCCCGACCACTGGCACGCGCTGATGACCATCATGGCGTGCGCCGCCGGCAAGGACGTCTACGTCGAGAAGCCCCTGACGCATGTCCTCCGCGAGGGCGAGTGGATGCTCGACGCCGCGCGCCGGCATCGGCGCGTGGTCCAGGTCGGGACGCAGCAGCGGGCGGGCGCGCACTACCAGCGCGCAAGGCAGCTGCTGCGGTCAGGGCCACATCGGCGAGATCCGCGGCGCGCGCGTCAGCACGGCGCGCAACATCCTGCCGGGCTTCACCGCTGCCGGTCGGCAAGCCCCTGTCGCCCGCGCAGTGGGACATGTGGCTTGGCCCGGCGCCGGCGGTCCCGTACGAGCCCACGCGCGGGCTCTATCACTTCCGCTGGTTCTGGGACTACTCCGGCGGTCAGACGACGAACCTGCTGGCGCACGAGGTGGACATCGTGCAGTGGGTGACCGGCCAGGTGCCGCGGCGCGTCGCGGCGTTTGCGCAACGCCGGTCGCTCACAGGCATCGGCGAAACCCCGGACGTCTTCGAGGGCATCTTCGAGTACCCCGGATTCCTGTTGAACTGGTCGAGCCGCGAAGTCGCCGCCGGCGGCCGTGGCGGACTCGAGATGTACGGCACCAAGGGCACGCTGGCCATCAACCGCCGCGGGTTCGAGATCCTGCCCGATCGCGTTGCTGACGCCGGAGTCGCAGATTCCGCGATTCACCGGGCCCGCGGTGGACCCGGGCACGCCGGCGCCGCGATGCGAGGCGGTCAAGGACGTCGGATACGAGCAGGTGCGCGACCAGTTCCGGCCGCACGTCAGGAACTTCCTCGACTGCGTCAAGTCGCGGCAGGCGCCGCTGGCCGATCTCGAAAGCGCGCACCAGACGTCGATCGCCTGCCATCTGGCCAACATCGCCATGCGCACGGGCCGCGTGATCGAGTGGGACCCGGCCCGCAACGACATCGTGGGCGATGCGGCCGCGTCGGCCCTGCTGACCAAGACGTATCGCGCGCCGTGGGACCAGCAACTGCGCGCCGCGATGGGGTCGGCGTGATGACGACGCCGACACGTCGTGAGTTCCTCTCTGCCATGGCGGTCGGCGCCGGCGCTGCCCGTCCGGCCGCCAGGCCAGCGCCTCCAGGACGCGTATGTGCCTTGCCTACACGTCGTTTGCCGTCCGCATGCTGCAGGGACGCGACATCCTGAAGAGCACGGCCGCGGCGCTTCCAGCCGAAGGCCTGCTGGATCTCACCGAGCGGTTCTGGGCCGGCGGCGCCCAGGTCGATCTGTCGCAGCTGGAATCGCACGACCCGGCCTATCTCGCGCGCGTGCGCGCACGAGCCGAGAAGGCCGGGCTGTGGCTCGAGCTGTCGGTGCCGTCGAAGTATCTCGAAAGCGCCGACGCCTACGCGCAGATGGCGGGCGTCGCGCAGGCGCTTGGCGTCGACCGCATTCGTGTCGCGCTGCTCTACGGCCGGCGCTACGAGAGCTTTGCGACGCTGGACGCCTGGACGGCGCACGACCGCAAGTGGCGGGCTCAGCTGGCGGCGATCAAACCGGTGATCGAGCGGTACCCGATCCGCGTCGGCATCGAGAACCACAAGGACTACACGTCGCGCGAGCTGGCCGAGCTGCTGACCTCGCTCGACAGCGCGAAGATCGGCGCGTGCGTGGACTTCGGCAACAACATCTCGCTGCTCGAGGATCCGCTCGACACGGTCCGCACGCTGGCGCCGTTTGCCGTGACCACGCATCTCAAGGACATGGCGGTCCGGCAGTCGCCTGACGGCTTCGAGCTGTCGGAAGTGCCGCTCGGCGAGGGCATCGTGCCGCTGGCCGAGGCCATCGCGCTCGTGAAGGCCGCGCGTCCCGATGCGCGGCTGGCGCTCGAGATGATCACGCGCGATCCGCTGTCGGTCCCCTACCGGACCGACAAGTACTGGATCGCCGTCAACCGGCCATCGGCCGAGGCCCTGGCGCGCTTCGAGCGCGACGTGCTTGGCAAGGCATGGAAAGACCCGCTGCCGCACATCTCGCAGCTGACCAAGCCGCAGCAGGTCGAGGCGGAAGACGAGAACGTGCGCCGCAGCGTCAAGTACGCGAAGACGTGTTGAACCTGTAGGTCCGGCGGAACTGAAGTTCCGCCCTACGTCGGTGTCGTACGAGGGCCGAACTTCAGTTCGGCCGCAGGAGTTGCCCATTGTCGGTCCTCGATTCCTTTCGTCTCGACGGCCGCCGCGCGCTGGTTACCGGCGGCAGCCGTGGGCTCGGCCGTGTCATGGCCCAGGCGCTGGCCGAGGCCGGCGCGGATGTCGCCATCACCAGTCGATCCGCCGAAACCGCCGCCGAGGCGGCTGCGGAAATCGCCGGCGCCACGGGCCGCACGGTGCGCGGCTACGTCGCCGACGTGCAGGTCAGCCAGGACATCACGCGGTTGGCCGACGAGCTCGAGACGACCTTCGGCCCGGTGGACATCCTCGTCAACAACGCCGGCATCAACGTCCGCGGCCCCAGCGACCAGCTGGCCGAGGCCGACTGGGACGCCGTCATCGACACCAACCTGAAGGGGCCGTTTCTCTGCGCGCGTCTGTTCGGCCCGCTGCATGGCGGCGCGCGGCTGGGGGCGCGTGATCAACCTCGGATCGATCCTCAGCGTGATCGGACTGCCGGGACGGGCGCCGTATGCGGCCTCGAAGGCAGGCATCGTCAATCTCACACGCGTGCTGGCGCTCGAGTGGGCGGACCGCGGCGTCACGGTGAACGCCATCTGCCCCGGGCCGTTCGGCACCGAGATGAACAAGCCGCTGCTCGAGGATCCCGAGAAGTTCAAGGCGTTCGTCGCGAAGATCCCGATGGGGCGCTGGGGCGACCTGCACGAGATCGCCGGCGTCGCCGTGTTCCTCGCCTCGGATGCGTCGTCGTTTGTCACGGGCAGCTCGGTGTTCGTCGACGGCGGCTGGACGGCCCAGATGATCGTCAAGGCGTTCCGCATGCGCGTGCACCCGCCGCACATCGCCGAGTACAGCGGCGCCACAATCCGATCTGGCCCGAGCTCGAGGCGGTGCTCAAGGCGCATGGCGTACGCGCTATTCATCTTCCTCGACGAGCACGGCCGATCTGTTCGCCTACGCGGATCGAGCGAAGACGGTGGCAGGCCATCGCCCGCACCGAGGTCTGCAGCGGTGGTGGCAATCGATGCAGGCTTGATGCCGTCACACGCGACGGCAGCCCGAAGTCGCGCCTGCGGCAGGTGTTCGAGTCGGGACCGAATCGTCAATCGTCATTCACCGCCCTTCGCCTGCGCCTTCTCATTCAGCTCCTCCACCGTCAGCGTGTACGCGACGTAGTACTTGTAGATGTTGCTGACGTAGGTGACCGTCTCCCGGCCAACCTTCTCGGCCACCACGCGTTCGACGTTGTTGAACCAGATATTGGGGTTCAGACCGCGCTTTTCGGTCTCCTGTCGCAAACTGCGAATCCGCCCTGGACCGGCGTTGTACGCCGCAAAGGCCATCAGGCCCTTGTTCACGCGGTCCATCTCGTTACCCGGGAAGTACGTGTCGATCAGGTTCCGCATGTACTTCACGCCGCCCCGGATGTTGGGCTCCAGTTGCTTGATGTCGCCGACCTGCAGCTGCTTTCCGGTGGCGGGCATGATCTGCATGACCCCGATGGCGCCCACGTGGCTCTTGGCTTTGTGGTCGAGGTGCGATTCCTGATAGCCCTGCGCGATCATCAGCAGAAAATCCATGTCGTACTCGTCGCCGTACTTGCGGAACAACTCGACCAGCGCGAGAAACTTCTTGAGTTCCGCCTCCGACGTCGCGTCCTTGACGAACTTGGTGCTCTGCAGGTACCTGCGCAACTGGATGTTGCCAAACTCCGTGCCGGACCCGAACTTCGCGACGCCCTCGTTGAGTTGCGCCAGCAGCTTCGGACTGTTCTTGCGCACGACCCAGCCCAGGTCTGCGCCCTCGCGCAACGCAATCTTGTCGTGCACCGTGATTGACGGCAGCACCATCTTCCAGAACTTCGCGGTGAAGTCCAGGACGACCGTAGCTTTGATCAGCCCTGCATTGACCATCTCGAGGATGTCCTCGTCCTCGAGCGATGGCGGCAGCGCCTTGATCGTGACCGGCGCCTTTCCGCTCTTCTTCAGCGACACATTGAGCGCCTCCAGGCTCTCCGCGTAGATGCTCGGCACCCGAACGCCGACAATCTTGCCCGACAGGTCCTCCTTCGTCGTCACGATCGAGGCGCCCGGGCCGGTGACGAGCACCTCCGTCACTCCACGCCAGGTGGGCACCGTGAAGTCGACCAGTTTCTGGCGTTCCGGGGTGATGGTGATCGGCGCGGCGATCATGTCGCCACGGCCGTCGATGAGCGACTGGTACAGCTGATCGCGCGAGGTCGGGATCATCACCACGTAGATCTTTTCCGACGGACCCGTCTTCAGCTGGGCGTTGATCACGGTCTCGAGCTTCATGCCCGCCTCGTACGCGAGACCTCGCTGCACCCCCTTGTCGATGAAATAGTGCGTCTTGTTGTACGGCGTGAGCAGACGGATGAGCCGGCGCTTGATCATCCCGTCGAGGTCGCCAGTCCAGAGCCGCTCGACGAGTGCGAGGTCGCTGGTCGGCGCGGCGGGCTTTGGCGGAGCGGGCTTTGCCGGAGTGGCCTGCGCCGCGGCGAGCTGCGGCAGCGCGAGCCCGAGTGCGGCGACAACGAACAGGGATGCGCAACGGCTGAGCTGGATCGTCATAGGCATTCGTCGGACGTCGGATCCTCGTTGACGCTGGCAGGGGATCAGCTCGAATGGGCCAGCTCGGCAACAATCTTAACAATGATTTCACACGGATCGCCATTTCGTTCGCATCTGGTGCCACAGTCGGCGTCAGCGCCCTAGACGCGGCTCTCACCTACCGACACGAGGATCTTGCCGACCGCCTGCGGCGCGGCGGCCCATTGCCCCAGCATCGCCGGCGCCTCGTCGAGCGATACGCGGTGCGTGACGAGCGCGCGTGGATCGACCGTTCCCGATTCAAAGAGCGCGACCACGGCCGCCAGCTCGTCGGTCGCATTGCGCGAGCCGAGGATCGCCACTTCCTTCAGCACGATGAGCCGCGCTTCGAGCGGCACCTCGCCTTTGAGCCACCCCACGCAGCCGATGCGTCCGCACGGCGCCACCAGGTCCAGCGCGAGCCGGTACGTCGCCGGCGATCCGACCGCCTCGATCACCACCGACGGACCGTCGCCGCCGGTGAGGCGCGTGCACCTGTCCGGCCACGTCGCCTCGCCCGTCGACGACCTCGGCGGCGCCCAGTCGACGGGCCTGCTCGAGCTTGCTGCTCGTCGAGGTCCAATCCGATGACTCGCGCCCCTCGTGCCGCCGCGGCGGCAATCGCGCCGGCGCCGACGCCGCCACAGCCGAGCACGAGCACGGTGTCTGACGACGTGACCTCCGTACGCCTGACCGCGTGCATGCCGATCGAGAACGGCTCGACCAGCGCGAGCACGTCGAGCGGCAGCGACGGCGACGGCACGAGGCGGCCAGCCGGTACCGCGGCGAACTCGGCCAGCGCGCCGTCACGTTGCACGCCAAGCGTCTGGTTGTTCCGGCAGGCATTGGGGCGGCCCAGCCGGCACGCCGGGCAGGCCCCGCAGTTCTTGTAGGGGCTCACGGCCGCCGCGACGCCCTTCCACGCACTGTCGACGCCGGGTCCGATGTCGACCACCCGGCCGGAGATCTCGTGGCCGATGACGCGCGGATATTCGACCAGCGGGTTGCTTGCCGAGGAAGGCGCTCAGGTCGGTGCCGCACAGGCCGGCAAAGGCCACCTGCAGCAGCACCTCGCCGGGACCGGCGACCGGATGCGCCCGATCCACGATCTGCGCCAGCCCTGGACGATCGATTGACAGCGCCTTCATTCAGCGCGCTCCGCCAGCCTGGCGCGGAGGATCCGTGCGATCTCGTCGAGCGCCCGCACGATGACATCGGACACCGCCGTGCGTTCCTCGGCGGTGAGCGCCGTGAGCAGGCTGTGCATTTCGGGAGACCGGCTGCGGACGCCCAGCGAGATCAGCCGGGCAGAGGTGTCGTCGAGATAGCGCTCGCGTTCGATGACCATCGTGACCCTCGATTCTATGCCCGCCGAGCGCGACTTTGTGATATCTCCTGCCCACCCACATGATCAGGCTTTTCACCGGCTTTCTGCTGGTGGCGCTCGGCCTCCAGCTCCCCTCGACCCCTGACGTCGCGTTCCGCACGGTCGATGTCCAGCGGGACTGGGGCGTCGTCTACGCCGTCCGGGTCGCCGACGTCAACGCCGACGGCCGGCTCGACATCGTGGCCATCAACCCGTCTCAGCTGGCGTGGTTCGAAAACCCCGGCTGGCAGCGGCACGTCATCGTGGACGGCGCCGTGCCACGCGACCACGTGACCATCGCCGCCCATGACGTCGACGGCGACGGGCGCGTGGAGATCGCGCTCGGCGCGGGATGGAACCCTCGCAACACCGCCTCGGGCGGCGAGCTGTTTCTCGCGACGCGCAGCGAGGCCGGCGGCACCAGGCCGTGGACACTCACGCCGCTTGGGCGCCGAGCCGACGCTGCATCGCATCCGCTGGGCAACGATTGACGGCAGCGCCCGCCTCATCGTCACGCCGCTGCACGGGCGCGGCACCGCAGCGCCAGCGTGGGACGGCGTCGGCGCGCGCGTGTTCGCGCTCGCCCCTCCCGTCGCGGGCACGAAGGACTGGAGGACCGAGGTGATCGACGACACGCGCCACATCCTCCACAACTTCCTCGTCGTGGACTTTGACGGGCGACCCGGCGACGAGCTCGTCACGGCCAGCCGCGAGGGGTTGACGCTGCTGACACGGGGCCCGGCAGGCGCATGGTCGCGTCGACTGCTCGCTGAAGGCGCGCCAGGCGAAGTGGCGCTGGGACGCGTCGGAAAGCGCCGGGTGTTCGGGACCATCGAGCCATGGCACGGCACGGCCGTCGTCAGCTACATGGAAGGGCCGGAACAGCTGGACGCGAACGGTCATCGACGACGCCATCACCGGCGGGCATGCCGTGGCCTGGGCCGACTTCGACGGCGACGGCGACGACGAGCTGGTCGCGGGCTGGCGGGACGGCGCCTTCGGGCTCGCGCGCTACCGTCTCGGCAGCGATGGCCGGCTGCGAGACCGCCAGGTGATCGACCGTGGCGTCGCCGTCGAGGATCTGGTCGTCGCGGACATCAACGCGGACGGCCATCCCGACATCGTCGCGGGCGGCCGGGCCACGGGCAACATCCGCCTGTTCATCAACGAGCGCGCGGGACGGTGACCGACATGGTGACCAGAAGGCAGTGGCTGCAGGCAGTTTCAGCGGCGATGGCGATGCGCCCGCTTTCGACGGCGACGGGCACGCCGGCGCGACGGCCATGGCCGAGATCACGAGCGCCGGGACTGGTCGATCTCCAGGTGAACGGGTTTGCCGGCGTCGACTTCAACGACCCGGCGACCACCGTGGACCAGGTGTCGGCTGCGGCCGCGGCGATGCGCGCCACCGGCGTGACGTGCTTTCTCGCGACGCTGATCTCCGCGCCGCTCGATCGCTTCAGCGCCTGCGCGAAGACATTGGCGCGGTCGACCGAGCCGGCGCTGGCCGGCCTCCACATGGAAGGCCCCTACATCTCGCCAGAAGACGGCGCGCGCGGCGCGCACCGGCGCGAGGACATCTCGCCGCCGACGCTCGACGACTTCAGGCGTCGCCAGGAGGCGGCCGGTGGCCGCATCCGCCTGGTGACCGATCGCGCCCGAAGTGCCGGGCGCACTGCCGTTGATCGAGCAGCTCGTCAAAGACGGCGTGCGCGTGGCCATCGGCCACACGGCCGCCTCGCCTCAACAGGTGCGCGACGCGGTGACGGCCGGCGCGACGATGTCGACGCATCTTGGCAACGGCTGCGCGCAGATGCTGCCGCGGCATCCGAACTTTCTCTGGGAGCAGCTGGCCGCCGACGAGTTGGTGGCTGGGCTGATCGTGGATGGGCACCACCTGCCGGCGGCGACGGTCAAGTCCATGGTGCGCGCCAAGACGCCCGCGCGCACGATTCTCGTCACCGATGCCACGACCGCGGCCGGACGTCCGCCAGGCGACTACATGCTGGGCAGCCTCCGCGTGCACCTCGACGAGACGGGACGTGTGGCGGTGCCTGGCCAGCCGAACCTGGCGGGGTCGGCCCTGTCGATGGACCGCGCCATCGGCAACACCGTGCGATTCACCGGCCTGCCGCTGGCCGACGTCCTCGCGATGGCCTCGACGACGCCGGCGCGCTACCTCGGGATCACGCCGCGGGCACGGATCCACGCATCGTGGGATGCGGCGGCATCGCGCTCTCACAGTCCTGCGCATCGAGCTGAGCTTCACTGTCCCGCGGCGCGCTGCGCGCCAGCCTCTGGAGGATCCGCGGATTTTCGAGATACGCGGATGAAGAACACTCGGAATTGCTGTGACGCTGTCGCGCTGCTCCGTGACTCCGATCTCGCGGCGGCCCGGAAACAGCGGAACGCGAGCAACACCGGCCGCGCAGCGGCCGGTCTCGAAGACAGCGAGCGTGGAGATGAGAGCCCGGCGGATCCAAGAGCTTCATCTCCACGCTCGCTCTCGTCCGACTGCCGCGGCTTCGCCGCGGGTTGCTCGGGTTCCTGGCGCCCGGGAATCCCGTTAATCAGCGTAATCCGCGGATCATTCAGCCGCCGCACTGCCGCAGCCACGACGACGCTATTGCTTCAGCAGCCGGTCGAGCCGACGCTTGAGTTCGTCGCTGGCTTTCTTCTTCGCCTTGTCGACTTCCTCGCCGGCGCGGTTGCGCGCGGCTCGTCGAAGCGCGTCGTTGATGTCGGGAAGCACGCGCGGGTTGGTCAGCGTGCCGCCGATCGTCACCGGCAGCGTGACGCGTCCGCCTTCGAAGGCCAGCTTCAAGTCGCGGTTCTTGCTCTGCGCCTGAGCGGACAACGCGTCTGAGAGCATCAGGTCCGCGTCGCCGCGAGATCCGTGCCGTCGGGATCGATGCGCAGCCGGCCGGTGAGGTCGAAGTCGGGTGAATGCAGGACGAAGTCGTCGGTGGACAGCGTCCCGCTGGCCACGCCGAGCGAGGCGGAAATCCACTCGAACCGCTCGCCTTGCGTGCCTTCGAGTGGCGCCGTGCCCAGAAGCGTGAACGCCTGCCGGACGACGTCGAGGCCGGCGATGGTGCCATCGGTGATGCGCACGGTGGCGGCGCCGCTCACGTGCCGTGCGGCCGACTGAAAGTCCTTGCCCGCGCCACGCACCCGCATGGTGAGCCCCAGGCCTCCCGTGGCCGCACCGGCATTGCCGAACAACTCGACGAGTTTGCCGACGCTGGTCCCGGTGAGCGCGGCATCGTGCGCCAACGCGATGCGGTTGGTCGCCAGGTCGAGCTCGAGCGTCGACTCGTAGCGCCCGCCATAGAGGTCGAAGGCCAGCGGCCGCGCAGTGAGCGACGGTGCCCTTGATCTCGACGGCGCCATCGAGCCTCGAGACGTCGTAGCCCAACGCCTGGCCGCGCTCGACCTTGATGCGTCCCGTGACGTGGCCGAAGGTGAGGCCGCTCGCCTCCTCGCCGGCAAGCGCCGACATGCCCGTCGCAGACGGATCGGCCGGAACCAGCGCGGCCAGCACGGCCAGCACCTCATCGACGTCGATGAGCGGGCTCTGCATCGAGAAGGTCCCGTCGCGTCGGCTGATGCTGGTCACCGATCCTGTGCCGTGCATCGACGTCGCTCCGGAGCTCACGGCCATGCGCGCCACCTCGAAGGTATCGCCCGACAGCGCGCCTTCGAGATCCAGTCGCAGCTGCTTTCCGCCGCCGATGACGACGACGTTGTCCAAGACGATCTCGCTGACCGAGTCGATGGTGAAGCCTGATCGGATCCTGTTTCTGTGCGCCGTCAGCCCCGCGCGGATGTCTGCGCAGGCGCGCTGCGGAGCGGTCTCGGTGCGCGGAGTCTGGGCGCGCGCGGGCGGCCGAGGCGCAGGCTGCGACGGTCGAGGCGTCGCCCAGCGCGAGACGGCCGTTCCGAACGCGCACGACCGCGCCCTCGATCCGCTTCGAGAACAGGCCGCGGAGGCTGGTGCCCACCACGACCTCCTCCGCGTTCAGTCGAGGCACCCATCGACGGTCACCTGTGTGAGCGTGATGCCGGCGCGAGGAAACAGCTGTGCGCGCGCCGACCCGACCGTGATCGCGCGACCCAGCCATTGGCTGCCCTGCCGCTCCACGGCCGCCTCGAGCATCTCCGGCGTCAGCAGCGCGCGCACGAGCAGCGCCGCCGCGGCCGGCAGCACGACGAGCACCACGACGGCGGCAATCAGGATGGTTCGCTTCGGCGATGGTCACGTCCGCATGCTATCGCACAAGCCCGGAGGTGATGCTAGAGTTCACCAGGATGCGGACACGGCGGCTTGGACATTCGGACCTGGAGATCACCGTCATCGGATTTGGCGCGTGGGCGATCGGCGGCGGCGACTGGCTCTTTGGCTGGGGGCCGCAGGACGACGCCGACTCGGTCGCGACGATTCGGCGTGCGATCGATCTCGGCATCAACTGGGTCGACACGGCTGCGGTCTACGGGCTCGGCCACTCCGAGCAGGTCGTCGCGCGTGCGCTGGCGGAGATCCCGGCGGGCCGCCGCCCCTACGTCTTCACGAAATCGAGCCTGGTCTGGGACAAGGACCGACAGGTCTCTCACAGCCTGCGTGCCGATTCGATCAGGCGCGAAGTCGACGGCAGCCTCCAGCGCCTCGGCGTCGACGTCATCGACCTGTATCAGATTCACTGGCCCCGCTGGGGCAGTTCGCCGGCGGGCTGGGACCCGGGCCCGATCGAAGAGGGCTGGCAGGCGATGGCCGACCTTCAGAAGGCCGGCAAGGTCCGGTACATCGGGGCGTCCAACTTCACGCGCGACGATCTGGCCCGCGCCGATGCCGTCGCGCCGGTCACGAGCCTGCAGCCGCCCTACTCGCTGTTGCGGCGCGAGGCCGAGACGGACTCTGTTCCCTGGTGTCTCGAGCATGGCACCGGCGTGATCGTCTACTCGCCGATGCAGTCCGGGCTGCTCACCGGCACGATGACGCGTGAGCGGCTGGCGGCGCTGCCCGACAACGACTGGCGGCGGAGAGGCAAGTTCTTCCAGGAGCCATACCTGACGCAGGCGCTCGCGCTGGTGGAACGGCTGAAGACCGTGGGCGCGCGACACGGGCGCTCACCCGGCGAAGTGGCGATTGCCTGGACGCTCCGTCATCCCGCCGTCACCGCCGCCATTGTCGGCGCCCGGCGTGCCGATCAGCTCGACGGAATCGTCGGCGCTGCCGATCTCGAACTCAGCGACGCGGACGTCGCGTTGCTCGAGCGGGACAATTGACGATTGCAGATCGAGCCGCTGTGTTCATGACGCGCTGGGGGCCGCGGGCACTGCTCCAACGGCCCGGCGGCCAGGACGCCCGGCCCGTGGCGCGCAGTCGGGGCAACGCCGCAAACGTTGCCGAACCCTGCCCGGCAGCCGTGGGACGCGTCAGCGCGTGAACGCAACGTAGCAATCTTCCAGGTTGTGGACGTCCACGGCGACACCAAACACGTCACTCAGCACGGCGGGAGTCAAGACCTCGGCGGGAGGGCCATCGCGGAAGACG
>CAWFRL010000024.1:0-159680 GCA_963818215.1 Vicinamibacteria bacterium
ACTTCGCATGGCATCGCGACACACTGCCCGGCGAGAGCACGATCTGCGACGACGGCGACCGGCCGGCTATCGTGTCGCCGGTGCCCAAATCGAATTTGAAAGATTTGCCGAGAACCGTTCCCTGAAGGCTGAACACCGACGCAGATCTTAGCAGGTTGGTCGGGTTGGGTCAGGTTGGGCCGGGGTCGGTCAGGTTGATGCTGGTTGATCGGGTTTGCCGGGTTGAGCGGCGACTGCTCTAACCTGATCAACCGACATCAACCTGACCCAACGTGACCGAACCCGACCAAACCCGGCCGAACCTGACCAAACCTGTCTGAGTCGGTTACCATGCCGCACCATGCGCCTGTTTTTCGTGATTCTCCTGCTAGCGCTCTGTGCGGCCATTCCGGCCGGCCAGGCGCCGACCTATGACGTCGTCCTGGTCGGCGGCCGGCTCGTTGACGGCACCGGCGCCCCGTGGGTGCGCGCCGACCTTGCCATCGACGGCGATCGCATCGCCGCCATCGGCGACCTCGGCGCCGCGACGGCGCGTACGCGCATCGACGTCGGCGAACTGGTCGTCGCTCCTGGCTTCATCGACATGCTCGGCCAGTCCGAAGACTTCGTCCTCGTGGATGGCCGCGCGGCGTCGAAGATCACGCAAGGCATCACCACCGAGATCACCGGCGAGGGCAAGTCCATCGCGCCGGTGAACGCCCGGATGATCGCCGCCGCCAAGTCCTCCTGGGACCACTACGGCATCGTCCAGGACTTCACGACGCTGGCCGGCTACTTCGAGCGGCTGGAGCGCCGGTCGAAGCCGGCCATCAACGTCGGCACGTTTGTCGGCGCCGGCGGCGTGCGCGACTACGTCATCGGCCGGGACAACCGCCCGGCGACCGCCGACGATCTCGCGGCCATGGAGAAGCTGGTCGAGCAGGCCATGCAGGAAGGCGCGCTGGGCCTGAGCACGTCGCTGCAGTACGTGCCGGACCGCTTCGCGACCACCGAAGAGATCGTCGCGCTGGCGAAGGTCGCGCCGACGCCATGGCGGCATCTACATCACGCACCAGCGATCCGAGAGCGGCCGGATCTTCGAGTCGCTCGACGAGGTGTTCCGCATCGCGAAAGAGGCGGACATCCCCGCCGAGGTGTGGCACCTCAAGACCGCGTACAAGGCCAACTGGGGCAAGATGCCGGAAGTCCTGAAGCGCTTCGAGGCCGCGCGCGCCTCGGGGCTGGACGTCACCGCCAACCAGTACCCATACACGCGCGCGAGCAATGGCCTCGACGCGTGCCTGCCGCTGTGGGTGCGCGAGGGCGGTATCGACGCCATGGTCAAGCGGCTGTCGGACCCCGCGCTGCGCGAGCGCATCAAGCGGGAGATGGACGACCCTGACACGCAGGGCTGGGAGAACCAGTGGTACGGCAGCGGGGGCAGCGACGGCGTGATGCTGTCGTCGGTGCTGAACAAGGATCTGAAGAAATACGAAGGGATGACGTTCACCGCGATCGGCAAGGCCCTGGGCAAGGACCCGCGCGACGCAGTGATGGACCTGGTCGTCGCCGACCGCGGCGACAGCTACGTGATCATCTCGATCATGGAGGAGGCCGACGTGCGGACGGCTCTGGCGCACCCGCTGGTCTCCATCGACACCGATTCGGGCGCGCGCGCCGAGGACGGCCCGCTGTCGGACTCCAAGTCGCACCCGCGCGCGTGGGGCACCTTCGCACGCATCCTCGGGAAGTACGTCCGCGAGGAAAAGCTCCTGACGCTCGAGGAAGCCATCCGCAAGATGACCTCGCGGCCGGCCGCACGCGTCGGCCTGAAGGACCGCGGCATCCTGCGCCCGGGGCTGTTTGCCGACGTCACCGTGTTCGACCCGGCCACGATCCGCGACGTCGCGACCTTCGAGGATCCGAACCGCTACTCGATCGGCATCAAGCACGTCTTCGTCAACGGCGAAGCGGTGATTCGCGAGGGGAAGATCACCGATGCGCGGCCTGGACGGCCTCTTCGAGGGCCGGGCTACAAGAAATGTGATTGTGAGTGATCATTGCGGATTGCAGATTGCAGATTGCAGATTGCAGATTGCAGATTGCGGATTGACGCAGATCGATGGATTGACAATGACGCGCCCATCCGCGTGATTTTGTTCAATCTGCAATTTTGCAACCTGCAATCTGCAATTCCGTTAGTTGGGCACGTAACTCAGGTCAGCTCGCTCTGCAGAAGCTCCGTCGTGACCCCGGTGACGTTGTCGAAGAACTCCTTCGCCAGCGCGTCCGTAGCGCCTTGCCGAGCTGCTTCTCGAGCGCTCCGAGCACGGGGACATCGAAGGTGGCCAGGTTGGCGCGTGGGGTGACGACGGCGTAGGCTGGCGACGACCCGCCGCTGCTCAGCCGGTACCAGATGCTGTGCAGGGGGTACTTGCCGGCATTCAGCGCGGCATTGAGCTTGCCGATCGCCGCAATGAGCGCGGAGTCGTGGCCTAGCTTCACGCTGTACACGGTGAGCGACAGGAGCGGTGTCGGTGCCGAGTCGGCCGGAGGCAAACGGCTCAGCGAGTTGAGCTGCGTCCAGTAGGCCAACTGTGACGATGCCTGCGTTCCGGCCATCGAGGCGCCGGCGTCGGCCGTGTCGGCGTCGCCGTACTTGGCCGTCCAGGTGTCGATGTCCGCCCACTGGTGGTTGGGCGACGCGATGATGTAGCCGCCGGTATCCGGCCCCGTGGTGATCTCGTAGACGTTCCACGCCCAGGGGTCGCCCTGCGCCTTGTGCCAGGCCATGTGCTTCTTGCGTCCGGCCTCGTACTTGTCGGTCGTGCCTGGCACGACCTTCTGGCGAAGGACCTGGGTCACCGAATCGGGGGGCGGGGCTTGAGCGAGCGCGGGAGCGGCGACGGCGACGACGAGCGCGATCGAGACGGACGCAACGAGGGAGCGCATTCGACCTCCTGTCACCCGGCGAGGCGCCGGGGAACGCAATCTGGGGGACGGATCGTGATGGATGAGCTTTGGCAGCCTATGCTTGTCGCGTGACGCTGTCAACGAGTTGGGGCGATCGGACTCGGGCGGCCGCACGATGCCCACAATCCGCGTAATTTCTTTTTAATCGTCAATCGTCAATCTGCAATCGCAATTGACATGCCCTTAGTCGGAATCCCCAACGCCTCCCAGTTCCTCACCGGCGGCTTCATGGCCATGGGGATCGCGCTGGCGACGCTGCTCGTCATCGGCGTCCACTTCGCCGGTCGCCGCCTGGGCGAACCGCCCGGCATCACGCGACGGTGGACGGCGCTCACCGCCATCGCCGCGGGCGCCTGGTTGGGCGTGACCTGGGCCGCGGCGGAGACTGGGCACCTGTCGCGCCTCGATCTGCGGCCTCCGCCGTTTCTGGCGCTGCCGGTCGCAATCGCGGTACTGGGCGTGCTGATGGCCTTCACGCGCTTCGGCACGCGCCTGGTGGACGGCCTGCCGCTGGCGGCGCTGATTGGCATGCAAGCGTTTCGCTTCCCGCTGGAACTGCTGATGCACCGGGCCTACAGCGAAGGCGTGATGCCGTATCAGATGAGCTATTCGGGCTGGAACTTCGACATCGTCACCGGACTCACCGCGCTGCCGGTGGCGTGGGCCATCCACCGCGGCGTCGCCGGACGCCGCCTGGCCGTCGCGTGGAACGTCATGGGATCGCTGCTGCTGCTCAACATCGTCGTCATCGCCGTCGTCTCGACGCCAATCGTCGGGATGTTCGGCCCGGGGCTGCTCAACACGTTCGTGATGTTCCCGCCGTTTGTCTGGCTGCCGGCGGTGATGGTGTTGACGGCCTTCACCGGCCATCTGCTCGTCGCACGCGCGCTGCGACGCGCTCGTACGTAGGCCGGAACTTCAGTTCCGGCACTGCGACCTGGAATCTGCAATCGTCAATCTTCAATCGTCACTTTCCAGGCTCTGACGAATTCCTGCTGCCCTTCCATCTCCGGCGACCGGATCAGCCGCTTCCTGATCCCCTCCCTCAGCAGGGCAATCTCGACCAGCGCCTGTTCGCCGCTCAGCCCGCGCTCGACGAGCCAGCAGCACACGACCGTGCCCGTGCGGCCTATGCCGCCCCAGCAGTGGACGTAGACGGGAGCTCCGGCGTCGATGGCCGATTCGATGAGGTCCAGGATCGCGCGCATGCCTTCTGATGTCGGCACGTCGAGGTCGCGGATCGAGTGCCGGTGGTAGGACACGTCCACACCGGCCGTCCCGGCTTCCTTGGCCAGCCAGTCCTCGTACGACTCCAGCTCGCCTTCTTCGGTGAGGTCGACAAACGTCCGCACGCCGGATTCAATCAGCGCACGCAGCTTCTTGCGCGCGGTGGGCTCGCTCCAGTCTCCGGGATACTCGCCCGCCATCAGGCGGCCAGGCTCGACCCAGTAGCAGTCGGGGTCCTTCGGCAAGGGCATGGCGACAATCGTAATTGACGATTGCAGATTGACGATTGATGATTAGGACGAAACGCACGCTGATTGAGTGAGCGCCTCCGGCCGCGGGCAGCCCAAGGCGCTCCAATTGGCGCATCGACGTCTCGACTTTGCATTGAGGAACGTATGCACCAGCGCCCCCTCGCCATGGCACTCCTGGTCGCGGCCACGCTGAACGCCTCTGCCCAGGCGCCACCCAACCCGCCGGTGGCGAGGAAGGTCCCGAAGAGCCTGACGCTGCACGGCGTGACGCTGGTTGACGACTACAACTGGCTTCGCGAGAAGGAGGCGCCCGAGGTCACCGCCTACCTCGAGGCAGAGAACGCCTACACGGGGGCCGGCCTCAAGCACACCGCTGCGCTGCAGGAGACGCTCTACAAGGAGATGCTGGGCCGCATCAAGGAATCGGACCAGGAGGTGCCCGCCCGCGAGGGCGACTACTGGTATTACACGCGGACCGAGCAGGGTAAGTCGTATCCGATTTTCTGCCGGAGGAAGGGCTCGCCCGAGGCGCCCGAAGAGATCTACCTCGATCAGAACGCGCTGGCCGAGGGCAAGAAGTTTCACGCGCTGGGCGGCCTGAATGTCAGCCCCGACGGCACGAAGCTGATCTACCTCGAGGACCTCACGGCGTTCCGCGAGTACACGCTGTACGTCAAGGACCTGTCGACCGGGAAGATCCTCGAGTCGATCCCGAAGGTGTGGAACGGCAACGCGTGGGCCAGCGACAACAAGACGTTCTTCTACATGACGCCCGATGCGGCCAAGCGCGGCGACACCGTGTGGCGCCACGTCATGGGCACGCCGAGCGCGCAGGATGTGAAGGTGCTGACCGAGCCAAACGTCCTGTTCAACGTCACTGTCGGCCGCGCGTTGAGCGGCGAGTACATCGGCATCGGCGTCAGCAGCTTCACCTCATCGGAGTGGCGAGTGATTCCGACGAGCCGCCCGACCGAAGAGCCGCGCGTCATCGCCGCGCGCCGTCCTGGCGTCGAGTACAACGTCGAGCACGGCGGCGGCTTCTTCTACATGGTGACCAACGACGGCGCGCGCAATTTCAAGATCCTGCGTGCGCCCGATCGTCCCGGCTCGCTGGAGTGGAGCGACTGGACGCCTCATCGTGACGATGTGTTCGTCGAAGGCTTGGACGTCTTCGAGAAGTTCGCCGTGGTCACCGAGCGGCGGCAGGGACTCCGGCGCCTGCGCGTCGTGGACCTGGCCACCGGTCAGTCCCACGACATCACGTTTCCAGAGACCGCGTACGGCGTCTTCCCTGGTGGCAACCGCAGCTTCAAGACCGACACCTTTCGTTTCAGCTACTCGTCGCTCGTCACGCCGTCGTCGACCTTCGACTACGACCCGGCGACGCAAGTGCGGACGCTCAAGAAACAGCGCGAGATCCCCAGCGGCTTCGACCCGAACAAGTACGAGGTGCGCCGTGCGATGGCGCCGTGCGCGCGACGGCGTCGAAGTGCCGGTCTCGATCCTGATGCGCAAGGGCACGCCGCTCGACGGGTCGAGCCCGCTGCTGCTGTACGCGTACGGATCCTACGGCTACACGATGGAGCCGACGTTCGACTCCGAAGTGCTGAGCCTGGTCGACCGCGGCATGACCTACGCCATCGCGCACGTCCGCGGCGGGCAGGAGATGGGCCGGCAGTGGTACGACGACGGGAAGATGCTGAAGAAGAAGAACACGTTCAACGACTTCATCGACGTCGCCGAGTATCTCGTCAAGGCGGGCTACACGAAATCCGATCGGCTCGTCGCCAACGGCGGCAGCGCCGGCGGGCTGTTGATGGGCGCGATCACCAACATGCGCCCCGACCTGTTCAAGGCCGTCGTCGCCGACGTGCCCTTCGTGGACGTCATCAACACGATGCTCGACAGCAGCCTGCCGCTGACGGCGCAGGAGTGGGAGCAGTGGGGCAACCCGAAGGACGCCGAGCAGTTCGCCTACATGCGGAGCTACTCGCCGTACGACAACGTCGAGCGGAAGGCGTACCCGTGGCTGCTGGTCACGACGTCGTTGAACGACTCGCAGGTGATGTACTTCGAGCCGGCCAAGTGGGTGGCGAAGCTGCGCGCGATGAAGACGGACCGCAACCCGCTGTACCTGAAGACCAACATGGCCGGCGGCCACGGCGGCAGCTCCGGCCGCTACGACCAGCTTCGCGAGGATGCGTTCCGCTACGCGTTCATGCTGGATGCGGTGGGTCTGTCGAAAGCCGGCCTCGCACCGAGCGCGTCGCGGTAGGGCGAAGGCGCACGTCGCCGTTCAGTTAGCCGGCTAGGCGCGCGATCACGTTCGGCGCGGTTCTGACGGCAGGGCACGCAGTCGATCAGAAGGCCGAACTTCAGTTCGGCAGGCGGCGCCGGTCACGGTTTCTTTTTCGGGCCCTTCGCGGCGTGGAAGCGCGTCGCCCAGGACTTTCAGGCGCTCGATGACAGCTTCGTGAAGGACGAGCATCTTGTCCTTGAGATCGGCCAGATCTTCCTTCGTAGCGAACGTTAAACCCGTCAGGTCCTCCTTCGTGGCAAACCGCTTCAGGTCCTCCTTCGTGGCAAACCGCTTCAGGTCGTCCTTCGTGGCAAACCGAGCCGCGTCCTGCTTGGTCACCATGTCGCGCCGGATCGCAGAAAACTCACCGCGCATCTCGGTGCGAAGTTGCACAATCTGCTCTTCGAGCTTTGTCACGCGGCCGGGCAGGCCGCGCAGCGGCTCGACGATTTTCTCCAGATTGTCCATACGTTCTTCGAGCGTTGGGCGCGTTCATCATCGAACTCCTGTGCGACCTGGCGTAAGCCGCCCTGAAGTCCGTTGCGATCTTCGTGCCGACCGTCGACGACGACGGTAACATCGTCCCGGTCGTGACGCTACAACAAGTCTTCGTCATCGCGTCGATGCTGGTTCCGGCGCGCGGGCACTCTCCAGCCGGCGCCCGCAGTACCGCGCCAGTTCACCGGGACCGTCGTCGCCATTCACGATGGCGACACGATCTCGGTCCGCACGGCGCGGGAGACGATTCGGATCCGGCTGGAGGGCATCGACTGTCCGGAGTACCGGCAGCCCTACTCGGCCCGCGCGAAGCAGTTCACCGCGGAACTGGTCCATCGCAAGGACGTGACCGTCGACGGCCGTGGAGAAGATCAGTACGGCCGGCTGCTCGCTCGAGTTCGTGTCGGCGGGGTCGAGGTCAACGAGGCCCTGGTGAGAAACGGCCTGGCGTGGCACTACCAGCGCGCGGAGATCGACCCGGCGCTCGCCGCCGCCGAGCGCGCCGCACGTGCCGCGCGGGCAGGACTGTGGGCCGACCCCAACCCCGTGCCGCCCTGGCGCTGGCGCCGCGACCACCCGCGCTAGCAACCTGACTAGACCCGACGCGCGCCTTGGGCGTCGGGCTCTCAATCGGCGGGCTGGTCACCGAGACGCCCGCCGCCAGGCGGCGAGCATGCCGACCCGATCTCCCCAGCCTGCCCTAACCCGCGCTCGACCCTACCGACCCGACTGAACCCGACCGACCCGCCTGAACCTGACCGAAAACTCACAGCGAGGCTGCCCATCGCGCCGCCCGGTCCCGGTAGGACCGGCCGGACGTCGAGTGGTAGAACCCGTCGAGCCACCGCTCGCCCTTGGCCGCAATCAGCCGCCACTCGACCTTCATCGACTGTCCATGGCGCTCCAGCCAGGCCAGTGCAACGGAGGTCGCCCATGCCTCGCGCGAGCCGGCCCCACTCTCGCCTTCGGCGGACAACACGCGCTCGAGATCGCGCAATGTCGAGCCTACGGCAGCCGCGAATTCATCCGTCAGCTCCCAGGCTCCATCGGCCCGCTGCAACGCGACCAGTCGCAGCACCTTGTCGCGATTGCCGTCGTCTGACGCGGCAGCCCGTCGCTGGAACCCGCTGAACAGGGATTCGAGTCGCGATGACGGAGCCGGAGGCCGCCCGGCATCGGGCATCGTCGCGCGACTCAGGACGCTGGGCTCGAAAGAGGCTGCGCCTTCAGGGCGTGGGGCTCGTCGCGTCCAAGGGCGGGCGCAACGCGTCGTCTTGCATGCTGAGCCGCGCTCCCAGCGTCAACCGGGCAATGCGGTCCACGCCTCCCCACCCAGACGTCAGCGCAATCGGCACGCGGCGCAGCTTCATGTCGCCCTTGACCGGCGTCTCGCGGCGCTCGACGGCGACGAGCGATGTCTCGCGCGACACCAGGTTGTAGCGCACCGCGAGGTCGATGATTTCGCGCGAGACGCCAATCGTCCTCGACCGTCCCTGACGCGAAGCGCGAGCGCCGATCCAGTCCGGGCTTTCCTCGAGCTCGCGGATCCGCGCGCGCGCCGCCAGCGTGCCAATCGTCTGCCCGGGAGTCATTTGCGACGGATCGAGTAAGACGTCGAACGTCACTTTCCCTGTCGGGCCCACGCCCGTCAGCGTCAGCGTCGACTGCGTGAGCGTCTTCACGAACCCATACATCACCAGGCGCGATCCGGCAAAGAGCGGCGGGACCGCTGACGGCGCGGCGACGACGTCGAGCGTGCCCCAGTCGAGCGCGACGTCGGTGATGGCGGGCGCAAGCAGCCGCCCGAACAATCGCACGACCTTCGACTCGATCCGCTCGCCCGGGAAGATCGACTCGGCGCTGCCGCCACCTGCCCGTGCGAGCCCCTGCACCAGGTGACGGCTGGCGCCGGCGCCGATCCCGAACGTGAACACGCGCGTGGTATTGGCGTGCGCCTTTGCCAGCGCGAGCACTGCGTCCGTGTTGCTCACCTGGCCGTCCGTCAGCACGACCACCTGGCGCGACAACTCTGCGCCATGCTTCTGCGTCAGCACACTCTCGAGCGCAGGAAGAATTTCGGTGCCGCCGCGATTTGCGGACATGTTCGCGACGAAAGCGCTGGCCGACGCCAGGCTGGTCTCGTCGTAAGGCCGGCTTTCAGGAAACAGCGCCTCGAAGTTCGATCCGAAGCTGACGATGTTGAAGCGGCAGCCGGGGATCATCGAGCGCAGGCAGAGCTGCAGCGCGTTGCGGACCTGCTCGATCGACGAGCCCTGCATCGACCCGGATTCGTCGACGAGGAAGATGACCTCCGCCGGCCGCGGATCGGTCGGAAGCGATGGCACGAAGCTCACCGCGACGGCGGTCGCGCCATCGCCGTCCTTCTCGATCCACGCGCGCGGCGTGTCGAGCCCGTCGGCGGCGACCGTCAGCACGAAGTCGCGATCGAGCGCTGCTTCCTCTGCCGCCAAGCGTCACCATCGTCCTGCCATCCTTCACGGCCATGGAGATCGGATGCGACGGCGACTCGATGCGGCCGATCGAGCCTGAGATCGACAGGTTCACAGTGAGATTCAGGCCGTACGGCACGCGCCAGTCGCGCGGCGGGTTCAGCGTCTCGGCGTCCGGCCGGCCGACGCCGACCTGATCCGACGCCGGCGCGTAGCGCGGCGACACCGTCGTCGGCACCACGAACCGCAGCGCGCCGCCCTGGACGTCCAGCTCGCTGACGTAGGTGATCTTCAGCAGCGCTTCCTTGCCTGGCGGCAGGTTGCCGACGCTCGCCTGGAAGACATCCGGCCGCTCTCCGTCGAGCAGGTATGCGCCGTGGCCCGCCTGCATCGCGTCGTCGTACTTCGCGAAGGCCGCCTCGCGCTCCATCGCCTCGCCGACGACCAGCGTGCCGTCGATAAAGACTTCGAAACCGCAGACGGCCGCGCCCTCGTCGAGCGGGAACAGGTAAACCGCCTCGATCGGCTGTGACTCGCGGTTGACGAACCGCTGCGTGATCGTGACGCGCGAGCAGAGGTTGAAGATGTCGGCGACGACCGAGACGCCGGTCAGCGGCACGGGGACATCGTCGGTGGTGAACAGGCCCGCGCGCGTGGGAGTCGTCAGTGTGTCAGGCATCATCGTCCTCGTTACTGGGATCACGACCGTTCAAATGTAGACGGCACCAGGCCGCAAGCTCCTGCAAGCGGGCCGGCGACGGAAGGCGCACGTCGCTCGAGACGTGGAGCTCCACGCCGGGCGCTACGTTGACGCGCCGCCACACTTCGCGCGGCAACGGCGCCGCGACAGGAGGCACGGATCCGGCTGTGGGCACGGCCACGCCGTCGAGCACCTGTCGAATGTCGTCGAGCGTCCGCCCGGCTTCCTGCAGCGCCTTCACCTGGAGCAGCCGGTCCAGGTGTTCGCGGCTGTAGTGGTCGCCGCGGCCGACGCCGAGCGGCGAGGGCAGCAGGCCTTCCTGCACGTAATAGCGAACCGTCCGCCGGGAGACGCCGCCGAGGTCGGCGAGCTCCCCGACGGAATAGCGTTCTTCCGCCATGACGTGATTAATACGACAGTTACTGTCGCTATGTCAAGTGTCGATATTATGAGTTGGTCTGCCCGCCGCACGTTCGGCGGTGGGCAGTGCTTCAATCGGCCCGCCGACCGAAGTGCCCATCCGCCTGGCGTCGACGGCGGCCTGCGCCTCGAGCCGAACAAGGCCGAGGGTGTCTCGCAAAGCAGCCGTGTTCGTGCATCGTCAGTTCCGGCTGCGACGCGAGATACCCGAGGCCGTAGGCTGCGACAGAGGCCGCAGAAACGACTGGGGACTTGTTACTTGGAAACCGCCGCTGGACGACGGCCGCAGACGAAGCTGTCCGCCTCGTCGACGCTGCCCTGGCCCTTGTATTTCGCCACCTGCGGGTAGACGCACAGCGGACGTGTGCGGCGTGTGGTGTCTCCGACCTTCTGCGTCGCGACCAGCCGTGCCGGCGCGACGCCCTTCTCCACCCACTGCACCAGCGGCGTGATCGTGTCCACGCGATCGGGACCGACGCCGCCGGAACAGTGGAAGACCCCCGGCATCATGAACAGGCGGAAGAACTCCGGCGTCTGCGCGCCCATCGTCTGCATGACGCGCTCGTAGTACTCCACCCCCATCATCGGGTTCAGCGCGGGATCGGCCCAGCCGTAGTACATGAGGATCCGGCCGCCACGGGCGCGGAACGGCGACAGGTCAGGGTCTGTCGCGTTGAGCAGCGCGGAGATGGCGTCCAGCTTCGCGGCGTCCTTTTCCACATCGAACGTGCGCCAGTCGAGCTCTGCGCCTGGCGTCGCCATGTGCTTGAAGAAGGTCTCCATGAACGAGCGCGAGATGGTTGGCTGGCCAGTGCGAATCAGCCACGGGTCCCAGCCGCTGCGCGGGCCGGCCGCGGTCGGCGCAGGGGCCTCACTGCCGACCGGAAAACCGGGGAACACTTTGCGATCGCCAACCTTGACGCCGCCGTAGATCGCGTTGAGCGACGTGATGTCCGGGTCCGACAAGCATGCCTGACCTGCAGCCGCGCTCCCGCACCGTGGCAGGTCCACCGATGGATTGAAGGCGCACGCGCGAGGGTCGGCAATCAACCCGTCTTCAACGCCATCGCCGGCGTCGCACTTCTTGTAGACCGCGTCGGCCACCACGCGCACTTTCTCTTCCGACAGGGGCGCAGCGTCCAGCGCGCGCTGGATCGTCGCGTAGTGCGTCATGGTCCCCGTGAAATCCAGCACCGGCGCGCCGACGACGATGCCGTCGAAGTCGTCGGGGAAGCGCTGGGCGGAGATGAGGCCCTGGCGCCCGCCGGTCGAGCAGCCGTCGAAGTAGGCGCGTGACGCGGGCGCGCCGTAGTACGCGCGCGCGATGGTTTTGGCCGTGAGAGCCGTGACGTGAACCGCGCGATAGGCGTAGTCGATCAGCTTCTGCGGCTGAGACGCAAACGACGCCAGCGGCTCGCGGACTCCGTCGTGGCCGGTGTTGGTCTGCGCGACGGCAAAGCCCTTCGTAACGGCCGTGTTCCGTCGAGACGCGCGGCCGCTGGCTGTCAGCGCCTCGCCGGCGAAGCCGCCGTTGCCGAACATGTAAAGGCGGCCATTCCACGCCGCTGGCAGACTGACTTCGAAGCGGACCTCCGGCTGAACGAGCCCGGTCACGCGGCAGTAGGCAGCCGTGTCGCCTTCTGCCGGCACCGTCACGGCGGTGTCGATCGAGAACTCATATCCTGTCAATGCCCGCAGCGCTGCGCACGGCTGGGCCGGCGCCTTCGTCGGCCGATCGTCTTTCCACGCCTCGAACTGCTGCGCGTGCGCGAGCGTGCCCGAAAAGATCAGGATGACGAAAGCCATCAGCGTGAGTGTGAAGCGTTTGCAATCGGCCACGGCTCGCCTCCGAGAACTGGTCGGCGGAACGGTCATGAGGCTGGCCGCATTATAAGAGGCGCAGTGCGCTGATTGGCTGGCCTACTTCAGTCCCTTCACGACGAACAGATCCGTCAGCAGCCGCGAATAGCTGTGGACGTAATGCCGGGCGTCCGGCGTGACGTCGATGATGATCAATAGGCCGGAAACTTCAGTTCCGGCGTGCCAGATCCGAACTTCAGTTCGGATTCTCCGGCTCCCGTTCGCGCGCCCGACGCGCTGCCTGATCTCCATCGCCGATTGAGGGCGGGCAACGGGTGAGGGACTCATAACTCGCCTTCGCGCTCAGCCCATCCCCCTACGGCTCGCCCCGCGTAAACGCAACCTGCCCCACAGTCGCGTGAGCGTGGGCCATCCGACGTTATGCTGGCTGCCATGTCGCAGCGTTTTCTGGTCACTGGCGCGGCTATCGCTATCTGGCTCGTCGCGCTCACGGCCGCAGTCGTACCTCCACGTCATGTTCTTGTGGCATCCCGCGGTGTCCCGCGGCGACCAGGCGTCGCTCGAACAGCACCTGCGAGAAGAGTTGACGGACGCCGCTGACGACCGGCGGCTTGCCAGCGCTGCGCTGATTCTGCTCCATGGCGGACGCATTGCGAGCGAGCACACGGTCGGCGTGGCCAGCCAGCGGACCGGCGCGAAGGTCAGCACCGACCAGACACTCTTCGTCCTCGCGTCCGTCAGCAAGGCCGTGACTGCGTGGGGCGTGATGAATCTGGTCGAGGACGGCCGACTGCACCTCGACGCTCCCGTGATGCGGCACTTGCGGCGCTGGCGGTTTCCGTCAGGCGGCGCCTATCGCGACCGCGTGACCGTCCGCCATCTGTTGAGCCACACCGCCGGGCTCGACGACGGCCTCGGCTACGGTGGCTTCGGACCAGGCGAAGCGTCCAGCGGATCGAGGACTCGCTGGCGGGGCCGCGTGACTCTACGGTCGGCGCCGTCGGCGAACTCGCCGTCGTCCGCGAACCGGGGACCACGATGGCGTACTCGGGGGCGGCTACGCGGTGCTGCAGTTGCTCGTGGAAGAGGTAACCGGAAGGCCGTTTGCCGACTACATGGCCAACGAGGTCCTTCGTCCGCTTGGGATGTCGAGCGCGAGCTTCGACGCGGAGGCGAATTCCGCGAACGATCGGGCGCAGCGACTGGCCGACGGCATCAACGCACGGCTTGAACCGCAGCCACCGCGACGCTACGCCGCCGTCGCCTCGGTCGCACTCCACGCCACCGCGCGCGACGTCGCGCGCTTCGCGCAGGCGATCGCCGCCGGCAATTCGGTTCTGAAGCCGGAGACGGTACGGCAGATGCTGACCGCGCAGCCGGGGACCGCCGGCTCCTGGGGTCTGGGTCACGCCATCTTCGTCGACGATGGCGCCGGTACGCGCGTCGTCGGCCACGACGGCGGCACGCCGCCCTCTTGGGGCGCCAGCATGCGCGTCAATCCGGCAAACGGCAACGGCTTCGTCCTGCTCGCGTCGGGCGGCGGCACGCTGGTGACGACCCTGGCGGACGCGTGGACGTATTCGGAGACCGGCGTCGTCACTGACGCCGCGCTGCGGCAGGCGCTGATTGATCGCATCCGCCCTGCTGTGATCGCCTTTGTCATGGGTGCCGCGGCTATCGCAGCTGTTTTCACTTCGGTTTCGGCTTTTCGATCGGCAGAATAGTTCGGCCCACCGGGTCAAGCCACACCCTTTGGCTGAGGTAGGGCTGAGACGCTCAGGGCTCGGCGCGGCTCTGTTCATCCCGACCGCGACCAGCAACCACGCCGCCGTCAGGCACGAGAAGCCGACGAACATCGGCACCAGCGATTCCGCCCCTCCAATTGCCATGCGGCGGTACGATTCCGCCGGAGGATCCGACTGTCATGCCGATCGAGCGCAGTACGTTGAGCAGGCCGAGGACTCCGCCAGACAGCGCCGCGAAGATTCCCGCCAGCGAGAATGGACGCATCAGCGCCAGCCGGCGTTCGGTCGGACGGGCGACGTACATGATCGCCAGGACGAGGGGGATGAAGGCAATCAACAACGTGAGCTTGGCAAAGAAACCGGCGCCCTGCAGCATTTCCATGGGGTTGCCTCCGCTGAGTTTGTCGATAGGCTATAACGCTGCATGCGGCCAGCCGTGACGTATGTCACGTTCCGGCGCGCCGCGCGTTCTTATTGAGATGGATCGGGAAACCGAGTGCGCGCTGGTCGGGCGGCTACGCGAGGGCGATACCCAGGCGTTCGATGTCATCCACGAGGCATTCCACGCGCGGCTCTTCACGTTCCTGCTGCGGCTCTCGCGGCGGCGCGACGTCGCCGAGGATCTCCTCGAGGAGACGTGGCTGCGGCTGGTGAGGCACGCGCCGCGGCTGCGGCCGGACACGCGTCTGGGTCCGTGGCTGTTCACCGTGGCGCGTAATCTTCACGTGAGTTACGTCCGGTCGCGGGTTCTCGAGGACTCGGCCGTGGCGGGCCTGATCGGGCTCTGGCCGTTCAGCGTCGAGCGGTCATCGCCGTTTGAAACGGCCGCGGCCAACGAGCTCCAGCGCCGCATCGAACGTGCCCTTGCGTCGATGCCGGCGACGTCCCGCGAGGTGCTCCTGCTCGTGGCCGTCGGCGGCCTGGATCAGTCCGACGCGGCCGATGTCTGCGGGATCACGCCCGAGGCGCTCCGCCAGCGCCTCAGCCGGGCGCGTGCCGCGCTCGCGCGCGCACTTGAAGACGAGTGCTCCGGTGCGGGTGTCCTCGGCGAGGTGATGCCATGACCGATCCTCTGCTTCGTACGCTCGCCACCCTGCCCTCGGCAGAGCCCGATCCGGTTCGGGCTGCGCGCGTCAGAACGAAGTGCCACGCCGCGCTCGAGCGAGGCCGGCCACGCCCTGCCGCCAGGCGGCGTCAACGCGGCCTTCTTTTGGGAGCCACTCGTCGCGGGCCTCGGCGGGCTCTACCTCACGGAGACCATTCGTCAGGCGTTGCACGCGTACGGCGTCTTGTGACGAGGCTCGCGCGATTCACGGCGCGACACTACCAGCCATGGCTAACGACCAGCGGCCGGCGGCTCATCCCGATCTGGTCATCGAGGCCTACAAGCAAGGACGTCGACCGGACGCTTGCTGCGCGCAACATAGTGCTCTCGACGCCGGAGCAGCGCATTCCAAACTGCAGGACTTCGTGCGGGTCGCGATAGCCCTGCGCGCCGCAGTGTCGCTCGGGCAACATGAGCGGTGCGGCCACGTGACTTCGAGGGCCTCCTCACTCGGCTCACGGCGGATACGCAAGATCATCATCGTCGGCGGCGTCGCAGCAACCGTGCACGGCTCCGCCCATGCGACCTACGATCTCGACGTCGGCTACGTAGCGGTCGCCCGGCGAACATCACCAGGCTGGTCGACGTGCTCGCGCCGCTTCAGTCCGTACTTCGCGATGCGCCCGCTGGCCTGCCCTTCGTTCGGAGGCGCCGAGACCGATGCGCGGCCTGAACTTCACGCTGCAGGACCACGCTGGGCACTTGATCTGTTCGGCGAGATCGTCGGCGGCGGCACCAACGCGCACCTACTTCCGGACTCTGACAGACTGACCGTCTTCGGCTTTGAGTGCCGGTGCCTTTCGTTGCGCAAGCTGATCGAAG
This sequence comes from Vicinamibacteria bacterium, assembly GCA_963818215.1. GTDB lineage: Bacteria > Acidobacteriota > Vicinamibacteria > Vicinamibacterales > JAENWD01 > JAENWD01. The sequence continues at coordinate 16,291 of CAWFRL010000024.1, forward strand.
TGAAGCGGGCCGCCGGCCGGCCAAAGGACTTCGACGTCATCGCCGCGCTGGAAGCGCTCGACGACGAGCGATCCAGGTAGGCGTATCAGTTCGCGGACTGGTTCGAGGATCAGCGGGTCTCAGTTCTGCCAGACGCCGAATCCCTGCGCGCGCAGCCACGCCGCCAGCTTCGGCTCCATCGCCGCGGCCACTCGGTATGGCAGTCGGGAGAACCCCTCGACCAGGTCCATCCGCAATCGCACGCCGTGCGCCTTCACGAATCGAGCGGACTGCGTGCCCGCCAGGTGCCGTTCGAATCGCGTCTCTGGTGGAAGGCCGGTTACGCCGACGTAAAGACACCCGCTGGCCGCCCCGCCCGGGTTCTTCTCGCGGAACTTGCGAATCTTCATGACCGCCGGGTCGAGCTCGACGGCGTAGAGGCTGTGATGGCCGCGGGCCCATGATTGCGGCGAGTATTCGCCGCAGAGGGCGAAGAGGTCGGCCTCCACGGTTGTAGGCCTCGCCTCTTCGAGCGGCTCGCCGGCGGCCACCTTGCGGCGGCCGCCCCAGTGGAAGAAGACCTCGGTCGTCTTCTTCCTCGCGCGGATCACGAAACCGTGTCCCCACTGCGGGTAGTCCGCGTAGCGGACGATGGCCCCGGGTGTCATTAGCATGCGCGCGCGATCACTCGCCTGGCGGCCGTTAGTGGATCGCCATGAACGACGGCTGCTGCTGCACGATCATGATGCGATGGTGCTGCAGATCGAGCAGCAGCGGGAACTGCTGGAGCAGCTCCGAGCCGATCACCCACTGCGCTCCGAGCGCGGCCATCGACTGCTGGAGCGGCTGCGGCAGCACGCCGAATCTCGCCGCGAAACTGAAGGCCCGCCAGCTCGATGTCGGCCTCGTAGACGTCCGTCTCGAACTCGCCCACGAGGGGAAAGAAGTCCTTCTCGCGGCCCACGGGCCGTCCGGTGACCGCCGCGGGATCGATGTACGACAACCGCGCGCCGGTGTCGAGAAACGCGATCCCCTGCCTGGCGCCAATCCGTGATCTCCGCGGTCGGAACGTCCAGCTGCAGCGGCGTGCGCAGCGACACGCCATCGCAGCCGAGGCTTCCATGGGACAACACCACCCTCTTCGTGCCGAGGTCGATCAGGCACTCGAACCGCCGCAGAAGGTCGCCGCCGATCACCGCATCGATCGTGGTGCCCAGGTACTGGCCGATGGACTCCGCGGTGACGCCGGGAACCACCGACGACGGCAGGTGGTGATTCTGGCCAACCAGCCGCACAGGCACGCTTCCAAAGCTGGCGGGCGTTCCGGTGACGATGGCGACCTGGGCCCCGTCGCAGTCGATGATCGGCACGCCGCGGTGCAGCTCGGACATCGTAGGCCTGCGCATCGTAGCGGCCGCGAGTCGCCTTGCCGGTCAAGGAGCGGGAACGCATTGCCGCGCGCGACGAGTAGTGCGCCTGCTTCATCGACATGGAGTCCATCTCCCGTTCGAACTGCCGCGCCTCGGCTCGCAGTGCACGCGCGAGGCCCTGAAGCTCGAGGGATGCGCCGGCGTAGCCCTCGATTCGCTTGGCCACGCGCTCGAGCAGGCGGCGGGCGCCGTCGTAGTCACCCCGGCGGTTCAGCTCGAGGGCGTCACGACGCGCCCGGGCGGCATAGATGCCTGCGACCTGCAGGTCGACGGCCGTCTCTCTCGGCTGCGCGTCGTTGCGCTCGTGCGAGGCCCACGTCCAGCGCACTTCAACTGGAGGCGCATCGAGCGCGCCCTCTTCGGCGCCGGCTCGAATCCCGAGCACGGCCTGCTCGCCCTCGACGCCGTCGGGCAGCGTGACCTTGAGGACGATCGTGATCGACTGGCCGGACACCAGGTTGCCCAGGCGAACGGTTGTGGTGTCGCCCTCCTGCCGGGCATCGAAGTCAGTCAGCAGCTCCACCCTGGCGCCCTGCGGCGCGTGGATCGACAGCGACGCCCCGCGCGCGACGACCTCCAGCGACTCGGCCAGCTCGCTCGTCAGCAGGTCGCCGATCTGCCGGGCGTGCTCGATGAAGTAGCCGTGGCCGCCGCCGGCGCGCGCCATGCCGCTCATCAGGAGCTCGTCGAAGTCCGCGCCCACGCCGAACGTGGACGTCACCACGCCGCGCTGCTGCAGTTCACGAGCGTGCCGCTCCAGCTCGCCGCGGGTCGGTGATGCCCACATTCGCCTGGCCGTCGGACATCAGCAGGCAGCGGGCGCCCGCCGACGGCGCTCGGGCCTCGGCGAGCTGCTGGCAGCCCGCCAGCCAGCCGGCGCCCAGGTTCGTGCCGCCGCGGGGGTCGATCTGGCGGACCAGTCGCTCGGCCGCCTCGCGCGCCTCGGCGTGCGCGGGCGTCAGCGGCATGACCACGTCGACAGAGCTGTCGTAGGCGACGACGGCGAAGCGGTCCGTCGGCTGCAGCATCGCGATACCCTGCAGGATCGCGTCTCGCGCCAGCACGATCTTCTCGCCTCCCATCGACCCCGAGCGATCGAGCACGAACGCCACGTCCACCGGCGGCCGCGCCTTGTCTCGGTCGGACACGGGGGCCACCAGCGTGACGGCGACATGCCGGACGCTGCCGCCAGCGGCGCGGATGAGCGATCGATCGGTGCGGGCGGTTAATTCATTCATGAGTGCTCCTTCATCAGTGCTCGAGCCAGTTCGAGCAGTCGTTCCAATTTGCGGTTCATCACGCGCGAGAGCGGCCGTCGCACGTGGAGTTCGATTTCGGGCGCCAGGGCGATGCGCTCCCACTGGGAGCGCTCGCCGGGGGACACGTGCCCTGCGGCGGGCGTCGTCGGTGGCGGCGTACGCGCCGACAGGCTGTAGCGACCCGCGCGTTCGGCATCCGGCGTTTCGTGGCCGGACAACACCGAACGGATGTAGTCCGCCGCGCTCTGCTGCTGTGGCGGCGGGGCTTCAGCCCTGTCTTCGGCGCGCTCGGCCAGCTGGCTCAGCTCGTTCTGCGAAAGCCCTTCGATCTGCTTGCGGATCTCGGCGAGCGGCAGGTGCTGGTCCTGCAGCTGGCGGATCAGTCGAAGCCGGTCCCTGTGGACCTCGCTGTACCTCGCGCCCCGCCCGGCGCCATCGGCGGGCGGGAGCAGGCCCTGCTGGACGTAGAAATAGACCGTCCGGGGGGAGACGCCGGTGTCGTCGCAGAGGGCCTTGAGGTCAAACTCAGCCACCCGACAAATATAACAGTAACCAGTGTTACTGTCAATATATTTCAGCGCCAACTACGGGTTTCTGCGTCTCATGTCTTGCCAAGAGCGCCACGGCGGCCAGCGGCGCATTCGCTGAGACCGTCGTGAGTTCCGGTGCGCCTTTGTGCCTGGCGTGTGCCTTTGGTCTTCTTGCCGCGGTCTCTCCGAGACCGGACCGATTCGATCCGCCTGGCCCCGAGTTGACGGGCGACTCGAGCCTGGCGGGTCGCTTGGTCTTCGAGACCATCGGCCCGCTGCGTTTCCCGATGGGGCGAACTCTCGGCCGCTTCCGCCCGCCTTTCCTGCTCTCGCTCAATTGCCTGCTCCATGCGCCGCCGACCGACAGCGTTCGCGCTGTGGACAGTCGGCCAGTACACGGTTGGCCAGTGTCCGGTCTCTTCCATCCAGCACACCAGGTCGTAGCCAGTTCCAAAGTGCGAGCAGTTCGGCATCGACGCGTAGTTGTGCTTCTCGAGCCATTCGTCAGGAGTCAGTCCCTCCGAGCACTCGTCGCACGCACCAAGGTCGTGATCGAGGCTGGCGAACGCCACAAGACCAGTCTCGAGGAAGCGCCTTGGCTTCCTGAATCGTCTTGACGTGCGTGAAGCCTCGAGGCGCCGGCCGAATGTCGTCGAGCCATAGGAATATCTTTGTTCAATTGAGCTTGCCTTGATCTCGTCCAGCGACTTCATGATGTGCTCCTGCTGAAGGCTCGGCATCGCGCATCTACCTCTCGAGTGACACCTGCGGTTCCGATCGCGCCAGCGCCGACAGGTTCACGGGATGGCGACGCCCGTGAACCCATCGCGCACTGACACTCGACTAGCGCAGCCGGTCGACCATTCCGCGCCGCGGGTGCGGACGCGTGACATCGGCCGCCGGAAACGCGACCGCGTGGACGACGCCCTGATCGGTCGTCAGGGCCGCGCCGAGGATCCCGCCGCCTTCGACGCGCAGATCGCGGCCTGCGCCGACGGCAGGATAGAAGGTGCACTGCGCGGCGCTGACGGCGTCGAGGAAACGGCCCGGGCTCGGCTCCGCGAAGCCGTCGCCGCCGATGCCGTGGTCGAGCGCGTCGAGGCCGTAGCTGCGCACCAATTTCGGCATCAGCGACGCCCAAGTGCGCGGCGAGTCGAAGACGTCGAGGCCCGCAATCTGTCCCCGAATCGCGAAGACGGCGCCCACCTGCCCCTCCTGCGGCCGCAGCCCCTCTACGAACTTGTCCAGGTTGTGCCGCTCCTTCTCGTACATCGCGCTGGCAGCGCCGCGTGCCGGACTGCGAGCCAATCCGCGCCGACTTCATCGCGATCTCGCTCCAGATCGCGCTCTGGTCCGACGACCGCGCGCCCTCGCTACGCAGCGAAAACGAGACCTGCTCGACCTTCGCGCGGCGGCCGCTCGAGTGGTAGGCGTGCGGCGCCGGCGTGAACTCGCGGCTCACCTCGCGCCAACGCCCCGCTTCCACGCACGACACGGGAATCGTGAGGCTGGTCTTCGGCGGCACGAGGATCGTCAGGTTGACGATGCGATTCTGCTTGGCGCCGATCAGTTCCTCGCCGTCGACGATGAGCACGTGGCGCGGGCTGTCGTTGACGACCTGCAGCTCGGGCACGCGGCCCGCCGTCGGACACCTCCGTCACGCGTGCCGTGCCGGCGGCGACCGCTTCGGTGAGCGTGTCGTACCATGGCTCGGGCGCCGGCTGGCGCAGGAGGGGAAAGACGGTCAGGCCGGCCACGGACTGTGACGAACCGAGAGAAAGCGACGACAGGAACGCTGCGAGATGCTGCATCTGGCCCTCCAGGCTGAGCGCCGTCCTGGCCCTGTCGGGCGTGGAGGGCGTATACTCGATTTGAATAACTAAATTATAAATAAGTGGATTACGAAAATCAACCTCCCGATCCCTATCCGCGCCGCCGCGGCCGAACGCCCAAGCCGACGGACCATCCAATCGGCCGGCTGATCCGCGAGCGGCGGCTGGCGCTGGGCCTGTCGCTGGCGGCGCTGGCCGAGAAGGTCGGGATCGGGCAGACCTCCGTGTCGCTCATCGCCCTGATGGAACACGGGACGCTGCCGCCGCGGCGCGACGTCGCGGAGAAGCTGGCCGACGTGCTGGGCCTCGACCGCGACCTGCTGCTCGAGTGGTCGTCGATGCGCGTGTCGCCGCACATGCCGTCCGAGGTGCTCCAGCAGCGCCAGGAGTACGACGCGGCGCTGCGCGACGCCTGGGAGACGAACGTCGAGGCGGCCGCCAGCGACAAGGAGGAACCGCCGCGGCCGGGGACGCCTGAGATCGCGTCGATGCTGGCCCGGGCAACGGGGTCACGCTCGTCGCACACGCGAAGCTGGGCTCATCACGCCGAGATGGGACCGCTCGAGGCTTCTTCGGGCACGATCGCGGTCTACCCTGCCGGCGCCGATCCGGACCGGTTTCGCGGCAAGCGCGCGGCCTATGTCAGCCGCACCCAGGTCGAACGGCTGATCCAGGGCAAGGCCGACCTGGTGCGCCCCATCGCCTACCTGATCGACGACGAGGATCTCGAGCGCCTGCGCCGCCGGGCCTCGTCTCCCGAAACACGGCCCACCTTCGCCGTCGTCTCCCGGCCACTGCCCGTCGTCATCGACTCGCGCGAGCCGTACGCGATCCGCTTCGAGGGCCGCGTCATCCTCGCCTACTGCGCGTGGGACGGCCGCGAACTGGTGGTGCTCGAGCCCCCCGGCCATCGCGGGTTCGCGCGGCTCAAGGCCCGCAGCACCGACGCGCTCGAGGATCTGGTGGTTGGACAGGTGGTGGCCCTCAGCTGGTTCCCGTTGTGAGCGGCAGTCGAGAACGTATTCGCCATCATCGGCGGTGGGCGTGACACGACAGGTCATACGCCGGGGCTTCGCCTCCCCGGCGCAGCGCGCGCTGGAACCGACCGACCCACCAGCTCATCCTTCAACTAGAATCCCCTTGTGCTCCCTGGCACCCGCGTCGGCGCATACGAGATCCTCGGCCCCCTTGGCGCCGGCGGCATGGGCGAGGTGTTACCGCGCGCGGGACACGCAGGCTGCAGCGCGACGTCGCGCTGAAGCGGCTGCCGGCCGCGCGTCGCGCGCCGACCCCGAGCGGCTCGCGCGGTTCACGCGCGAGGCGCAGCTGCTCGCCTCGCTCAATCATCCCAACATCGGCGCGATCCATGGCCTCGAGGACAGCCGTCGACCGACGGAGGCCACCGACGCGCGTCCTGGTGCTGGAGCTGGTCGAGGGCCCGACGCTGGCGGATCGCATCGCGCAGGGCCCGCTGCCGGTCGACGAAGCCATCGCCATCGCGCGGCAGATCGCCGAGGCGCGTGGAGTTCGCGCACGAGCAAGGCATCGTCCACCGCGATCTGAAGCCCGCCAACATCAAGCTGCGGCCCGACGGGACGGTCAAGGTTCTGGACTTCGGCCTCGCCAAGGCGCTCGCGGCGCCGGGCACGGCTTCGGGTTCGTCGGCCGACGCCGCGCAGTCCCCGACGCTTGACCAATCAGGCCACGGCCGCCGGCATCATGCTCGGCACGGCGGCCTACATGGCGCCCGAGCAGGCCCGCGGCCGCCTGGTCGACCGGCGCGCGGACATCTGGGCGTTCGGCGTCGTCCTGTTCGAGATGCTGACGGGCAAGCGGCCGTTCGGCGGCGAGACGATCAGCGACACGATCGCGGCGATCATCAAGGACGAACCCGAACTGGGATGCGCTGCCGCCGTCGATGCCCGCAGAACTGCGGCGGCTGATTCGACGCGCGCTCGAGAAGGATCCGCGGCGGCGGCTGCGCGACATCGGCGACGCGCGTGTCGCGCTGGAAGACATCGCAGGGCGGCTGCCGCTCCGATCGCGCCCGCGTCAGCTGCCGTGGCGCCGCGGCCGCCGGTCGTGGACGCGCGCTCCTGCCGTTGGGTATCGCGCTGCTGGCGCTGGCGCTGCCGTCGGCGGTTCCTCGGCATCGCGCGGGGCCGCCCGACGGGCCGCGCGCCGATGATCTGCCGACGCTGAAGTACACGCTCGAGATTCCCAACCTGCAGCTCGATCGCACGCTGCTCCCGGCGCTGTCGCCGGATGGCAGGCGCCGTGTGCGTCTACTCGCGCGCCGGACAGCTGTGGGTGCGCGAGCTCGACAAGCTCGAGGCGCGTCCAGCTGACCGGCGCCTCCGGCGCGCAGTTCCCGTTCTGGTCGCCCGACAGCCGGCAGATCGCCTACCTCACGCGCAACGGCGTTGTGGCGGGTGGCGCTGGACGGCAGCGCCGCCGGTTCGCATCGCCTCGTATCAACTTCAGCAAGGGCGGGCGCATCGCCGGGCGGCGTGTGGCGGAAGCGACGGCACGATCGTCTTCGCGCCGGCGGCAACCGGCAGCAGCATGATGGCCGTCTGCCGTCGGAGCGGCGGCGAGTTCAAGCGAGTTGTTCGATCGCGAGATCCCAGCGACCGAAGGCGACTTTCATCGAGCCGAGCCTGCTCCCCGACGGCGAGTCGCTGTTGTGCATCGTCGATCGCACCGACACCGGCGCCGACACCATCGCCGTCGTCACGCGGGACGGCACGCGTCAAGACGCGTTCTCCAGCTGCACGGCGAGTATCCTCGATTCGCCGGTGTATTCGCCGACCGGGCACCTGCTCTATCACCGCGAGACGACGACGCCGGGGATCTGGGCGGTGCCGTTCTCGCTCGAGCAGGCTCGAAACGACCGGCCGCCGTTTCTCGTCGTCGCCGCAGGGGTCGTGGCCGCAGGTCGGCAGCAACGGCGATGATGGTCTACGCGCAAAGCGAGTTGAGCGGGCTCGAAGAACTCGCGTGGCTGGACCTCGCGTCGGGCGCGGTGACGACGGCGTTCAACCAGCAGTTTCCCGATGTGGGTCGACCGCGACTGTCGCCCGATGGCACGCGCGTGGTGGCCACGACGCGAACGCCCGACACCGGGTTGCTGGTCGTCGTCGCCGATCTCCAGCGTCACACGCACGTCCAAATCGCCGAACGGGCCAGCGGTTCTCACGAGAACGGCGTGGCGAGACAATCAGCGGGTCGTGTATTCGATCGATGCCGGGGGCAAGGACACCATCATGATGCGTCGCGCGGACGCATCGCTTCCGGCCGTCCCGTTGTTCGCGGGCATGGAGCCCAACGTTGCCGCAGGCCACATGCTGTTCATGCGGTTGGCCAGCAACATGAGCGGCGGCCTCTGGCACGCCGACGCTCCCACCGGGCGACGCGCCGCCGCCGGAACCCGTGGAGATCCAGCAAACGCCCGCGCACGAATGGGAGCCCGGCGCTGTCGCCCAACGGCAAGTGGCTGGCCTACGCGAGCGGCGAAGCCGGGCAATCCCAGGTCATGCTGCGCCGGTTCCCCGAGGCCGAGGGCCAGTGGCAGGTGTCGGTGAACGGCGGTGACCAGCCGCTCTGGAGCCCCGCGGGCGACAAGTTGTATTTCAAGGATCTTGCCGGACAGCTCTTCGTCGTGGACGTGACGACCACACCGGAGGTCTCCTTGAGCACGCCCCGATTCATCCCGCTCCCCCGGTCCTGCTGGCCCGGACCGGCTTCGACATCTCGCGCGACGGCAAACGTCTGCTGATGGTGCGCCAGGCTAAGAACCGACAACGCGCGCGGGCCGGCGTTGGCGGTGGTGCAGAACTGGTTGGGCCAGTTCAGGAAGTAGTTCGTCTTCGCCTGCCTTCGCCTTCGGCTTCGGCGAGGCTGGCGCCACTTTCGGCTCCAGCTCGGCAACCTCCGCCCGTTTCAACGTACAATTGCGGGATGGACTTGCAAGTCGGCTCGCTCGTGGAACACAGCTCGTGGGGTCGGGGCAAGATTCTGGCGCTGCGCCAGCCCAACGCCGAGGCGTATTTCCCGTCGCTGGCGACGGAATCCCAGGGGCCTACGCGGATGGTGCGGCTGACGTCGCTGTCGCTGTCCAGCGTCCAGAGCGACCCGCTGCTCGATCACGTGGAGGGCCGGCGTCCCGGAAGCAAGGCCGGCGCGAAGGTGAAGACGCCGCCCAAGCGGCCCGAACACAATCTGGACCAGGCGATCGAGTGGTTCTCTCGCGAGTATCCCGCGCACTTTGCGGACGAGCGGTTCATCAAGGGCGAGGTCGCGCTCAAGCGCGCCGCGCAGCAGTTGTTTGCCGACAAGCTGGGCAACGGCGCCGGCGAGCGGTTGCTGGCCGCCGGCAACTTCGCGGAGATCGGCACGCTGCTCGACGCCGTCTACCGCACGACCAAGATTCCCTCGCGCCTCGAGATGGCGGCCATCCACCAGGGCTTGAAGGAGTCCGCCGCGGCCGCGCATCTGCTCGAAGGGCTGCTGGCGCTGCTCGCCAAGCCGAACGCGCAGAGCTTCGCGCGGCTCGCCGACGCCGTCGCGGCGCTGCCCGTCGCCCACCAAGGGGCCGCACGTCCAGACGTGGCCGACCGTCACCCTCCTGCCGTTTCTGGCCGACCCCGCGCGCTTCATCGTCACCAAGCCGGAGATCGGCAAGCAGGTCGCCGGCCGCCTCGGCCGCGACCTGGTCTACTCCACCGCGGTGAAGTGGGAGACGTACGACCGCGTCCTCGACAACAGCCGCAGCGTGCTGGAGAAGCTCGCGCCGCTTGGCGCCACCGACTTCATCGACGTCCAGTCGTTCACCTGGGTCACCCGCAAGCTGACGTAACGCCGCCGCTCACTTTTTCGCTGCGCGGCTCGGCCAGCTGCGGCGGCTGCCGCGTGATAGCCTTCATCCCTCTTATGAACGCTGAACGCCGAAGGCACGCGGCGCTGTGCGCGATGCTCTCGCTCGTCACCGCGGTGGCGTGCGCGCCGTCACTCCGCTCGTCAGGCGACCCGTCTGCGCCGGTCCCCAGTTCAGCGACACACGCGGTTGCCGACCGGCCTGCGCTCTCGCCGGCCGAGGCGCTCGAGAGCTTCGTCCTCGAGCCTGGTTACCGCATCGACCTGGTGGCGGCCGAGCCGCTCGTGCAGAGCCCCGTCGCCATCGCGTTCGACGAACGTGGCCGGATGTACGTCGCCGAGAACCGCGGCTACCCGGATCCGCTCGAAGGCGAGCCAACCGCCTGAGCCGCAGGGCGTCATCGCGCTGCTGACCGACACCGATGGCGACGGACGCTACGACGCGCGCACCGACTTTGCCACCGGCCTGACCTACCCGAACGGCCTCATGGCGTGGGACGGCGGCGTCTTCGTCACCGTGGCGCCAGACCTGCTGTACCTGAAGGACACCACGGTGACGGCATCGCCGACCAGCGCCGCGTCGTCCTGACCGGCTTCAACGCGACTCGCACCGCGCAGATCCGCTTCAGTCATCCGACGCTCGGGCCCCGACAACTGGATCTACCTCACCAGCGGCCTCAACGGCGGCCGCGTCAACGTCGCCCGATCATCCCGAGCGGCCGGCCGTCGAGTTCGCGTCGAGCGACTCGCGCTTCAACCCGCGCACGGTCGAGTTCGAGCTTGTCGGCGGGCAGGGGCAATACGGCCTGACGTTCGACGACCAGGGCCGCCGCTTCATCTGCTCGAACCGCCATCCCGTGTGGCACGTCGTGCTCGAGCCGCGCCAGTTGCAGCGCAACCCCAACCTTGCCTTCTCCGATACTGTCCAAGAGGTGTCGAAGGTGGGCGCCGAAGCCGTGGTCTGGCCGCTCACCCGCGACCTGACGACGGCGTCGTTTCATCCCGACGCTGATCACCGCGCCGCATGCGCGGCACGTTCACCGCCGGCCAGCGGCGTCCACATCCACCGGGGCGACGCGTTGCCCGAGGGACATCGAGGCAGCGTGTTCATCAGCGAGTCCGCGCAGAATCTCGTCCAGCGCCAGGTGCGCGAGCCCGACGGCGTCAGCTTCAGGTCGCATCCGGCGCGTGAGGGCGTCGAGTTCCTCGCGTCGCGCGACACCTGGTTCCGCCCTGTGTTCGCCGCCAATGGCCCCGACGGCGCGCTCTACATCGTCGACATGTACCGGAAGGACATCGACCACCCGGCGTATGTGCCCGAGGCGAGCCGGCGGCTCTTCGACTTCACGGCCGGCCGGGGCCTGCGGACGCATCTACCGAGTGGCCGCGCAGGATCGCCCGCCCGCTCGAATCGACGTCGATCTCGGCGACACGGCCATCGAAGCGCTCGTGCGCAGCCTCGAGCATCCCAACGCGTGGTGGCAGGACACGGCGCGGCGGCTGCTGGTCGAGCGCCAGCAGCAGAGCTGCCGCACCGCAGCTGCGGGAGTTGGCCGCGGCGTGGCGGTGAGTCCGGTCGCCTCCAGGCACTGTGGACGCTGGACGGGCTGGGCGTCCTGAACGACGAGGACGTCGTGCGAGCGATGCGGGACCAGTCCGCGAGTGTGCGGAGAACGGCGTGCGCCTGGCGGAGACCCGTCTTCCATGCGTCTCCCGGCCTTACTGGATGCCGCTGCTGCTGATGCAGGACGACCCCGACCCGCGTGTGCGCCTGCACGTGGCGCTCGCGCTGGGAGCGCTCGACGACTCGCGCAGCATCCAGGCTCTTGCGGCCATCGCGCGTCGGGACGGCACCGACCGCTGGGTACGAGCGGCCGTCCTCAGCAGCGTGCGCGGCCGGACCAACGCTTTCTTCAGGCGTTCGTCAGCGCCCCGGCCGCGTCGCTTGCTGTGCGGGCCGCCGTCATGCAGGACCTCGGACGGCTGTTCGGCGCCTCGGAGACCGCCGAGCGGTGTCTGCCGCTGCTCACCGAGATCGCCGACCCGAGCGAGGAATTGAGCTGGCAGCCGGCGGCGCTCTCGGGCATCGCGCAGGGGCTGCGTGCGCGAGGCATGGCCACCGACTCGCAGTCGGCGCTGATGGCGCTGGTGTCGGCGGACACGCCGCAGGCGCGCCTGGCCCGCGAGCGGCTGGCGACGCAGATGGCACGCGCCGCGGCGATCGCCGTGATGGACGAAGCGCCCGCCGAGCAGCGGCTGCCTGCGATCGAACTTCTCGGTCAGGGAGAATGGTCGGGCACGGGTGAGACGCTGCGGCAGTTGCTCGAGCCGCGACAGCCGGCAGCCGTGCAGGTGGCGGCGGTGCGTGCCCTCGGGCAGCTTCGGGACCCGTCCGCCGCCGCCAGTCTGGTGGACGCCACTCGGTGGCAGGCGTACACGCCGCGGATCCGCGAGGCCGTGCTCACGACCCTGCTGTCCGAGGATCGCCTCGTGCAGGTGCTGCTCGACGCGATCGCGCGGCACGCCATCAGCCCAGCCGCCGTCGGCGCGTCGGGCCGCAGACGCCTGACGGCGCATCCCAACGCGTCGATTCAGCAGCGGGCCCAGGCACTGCTCGCCGGTGCTGACGGGATCCGGCGGCATGCAGGTGTACGAGCGCGCGCAGCGAGAGGTGCTCGCGCGCACAGGCGACGCCGCGCGGGGGGCCAAAGCCTTCTCGACGTACTGCGCCGCCTGCCACACGTTCAACAGCGAGGGCGGCGCGTGTCGGTCCTGACCTGAGCGGCATCCGCAACCAGCCCGCCGACGCGATCCTCCTGCACATCCTGGTGCCCGATTACGAGATCACGCCGGGTTACGAGGCGTACACGGTGCAGACCCGCGACGGGCGATCGCTCCTCGGCCGCATGGAATCGGAGACGCCCACCAGCCTCGCCCTGCGGGATGCCGCAGGAGAGCCTCATACGATCCTGCGGGCTGACGTCGCGTCGATGGCGGCCACTGCTGGCTCGCTGATGCCTGCCGGCTTCGACCAGGCCATGTCAGCCCAGGAACTGGCCGACCTGGTCGCCTACCTCAAGTCCGCGCCGCGGTAGAGACCCATGGACGCATCGCTCGACCGCTTCCTCGGCGCGCTGCTCGGGCTCGCCGTCGGCGACGCCGTCGGCACGACCGTCGAGTTCAAGCCGCGCGGCACCTTCCCGCCGGTCACCGACATGGTGGGCGGCGGGCCCTTCGGCCTCGAGCCCGGGCAGTGGACCGACGACACGTCGATGGCGCTGTGCCTGGCCAGCAGTCTCGTCGAGCGCAACGGCTTCGACGCGCGGGATCAGATGGAGCGCTATTGCCGGTGGCTGGATCAGGGATACCTGAGCTCCACGGCCGCTGCTTCGACATCGGCATCACCGTCCGCGACGCGCTGCAGCAGTTCAAGCAGACGGGCGAGCCGTTTGCCGGGTCCACGCATCCGCGAAAGGCCGGCAACGGCTCGATCATGCGGCTCGCCCCGGTCGTCATGTACTTTCATGCAATCGCGAGGCGGCTCTCCACTACGCGGCGCTGAGCTCGATGACGACGCATGCACGACGGAGTGTGTCGACGCGTGCCGGCTGATGGCGTCGATGTTGTTGAGGGGGTTCGACGGCGCCTCGAAGGAAGAGGTGCTGCTGGGCGACGGTTCTTTCGTCGGCGCGCCGCGCATCGAGGCCATCGCACGGGGCGATTGGCGAAAGAAGTCCGAACAACAGATCGCGGTTCCGGCTACGTCGTGCAGTCACTGGAAGCCGCGGCCTGGAGCGTGTGGGCCACTGATTCATTCGAAGCCGCCATCCTGCGCGCGGTCAATCTCGGCGACGACGCCGACACAACCGCCGCGGTCGCCGGTCAGATTGCCGGAGCGATGTACGGCAAGAAAGGCATTCCGGCGCCGTGGCTCGGGCGGCTCGCGCTGCGAGACCTGATAGAGGGCCTTGCAGTGCGTCTCGCCGGTGCCTCCCAGTCAACCTAGTCAATTCATCGTCGCCGGCGCCGATGCTGTTTTCGTCCAGAATCGATCTCGCCATCAGGGTCGCCTCGGTGGCGCACGCGCTCGATGTCCGCAAGGGCACCGAACTGCCCTACATCGCCCATCCGGTTCATGTCGCGCTCATGCTCGAACGCGATGGCTGGCCGGAGCAGGTCGTCATTGCCGGCTACCTGCACGACGTGGTCGAGGATCTCGAGCCATCCGATGCGCGCGTGCAGGCAAGGTTTCGTGCCGAGTTTCCGGCGTTGATCCCGGCACCCTCAGACCCGCAGGGTTTCACGACGCGGTTGGCGACTTCATCGAGGGCCAGTTCGGGCACGAGGTGAAGCGGCTGGTCGATGCCGTTACCGAGAAGAAGGCGGACGCCGGCGGCCGCATGCGGCCGTGGATCGACCGCAAACGGGAGGTCGTCGCGCACTTGAGGACGGCCGACGCACACATCGCCGCGCTGAAGGCCGCCGACGTCGCCCACAACGTGCGTTCGATTCTCTCGACCTGGAAAGCTGGGGGCCGCGAGTCCTCGAGCGGTTCAACGCCAGCCGCCAGGAGACGCTGTGGTACTACGACAGCGTTTCGAGGGAGATCCCTGGCCGCCTGTCGGGGCACACGACACGCTTGCTGGCGTTGCTCGCCGCGAGTGTCCAGGAACTCGCGCAGCGGTGTGCTCCCTGACTCGCACTCGGCATGCCGGCAGGCTCCAACAGCGTCGCCCCTGCCCCTGCGTGTAGAATGTCTCGCCATCCCCAGCCGTTCGTTTCTTCGGAAACTGGCCCCGCCAGGCAGTGAGGTAGCCCGATGCCTGAACCCTCCCGTCGCTCGACGCCATGGACATCACCCTGCAACTGGCCGCCGCCTTCGGCCAGGGCGCGGGCACCATGCTGATCGAAGCCGGCGCGCTGCGCCCGGCGTACGACGCCTACGCGACGCACATCGCGCGCGCGGTGCCGTACTGGGAGGACCGACGCGCTCACCAGCATCTCGGTGATGCGCGCGATGGGCGCCTACGCGGCCCACCTGGCCCTGTCGGACGCGCCGGTTCGTGATCAGCCGCGGCGACGTCGAGAGCGCGCTGACGGTGGTGACGCGCAGTCACGCCGCGCCGCTTGGCACCTGCCGCGATCACCGGGCGCTGAGAGGCAAGGCGGCCCGTGGCGTTTCTCCTGCTGCTGGGGGCGCTGAAGATCGCCGGCGCGCTCGTGTTGTGGAGCGCCGCGCAGGGCGCGCGCAGCCGGTGGCGTACCCCAGCGCCTTCCCGCCGTGGTTCCACCTGCTGTTCCTCGCGGCCTTCGCCGGCACGGGCGCAGCGCTGCTGTGGATCGCGCGCACGGACCGCCGCGCGCGCGCCTTCGGCGTGGTGCTGGTCAGCTTCGGCACATCTTCGCCGACCCGCTGCTCCGCCACGCCCTCATCACCGCCGACGGCCTGCAGGCCCGCATCGGCCGAGTTGCTCTACGCGACGCAGGTCGTCGCCTTCACCCCGGCCGCGCTGTGGCTGTTTCGCCAGCGTGTTTCCCGCCCGCGAGCCACGCCGGATTGGCTGGCTCGATCCGCTCGTCCTCGCCAGAGCTCGCCGCGGGCGTCGGGCGCGTCGCGTTGCTGGTGAACCTGGCCGATGCGATCGAGCGGCCAGCCGGTGCCGGGACCGATGCTGGACTGGCTGCGCGCCGGCGGCGACGGCGGCCTGTGGGCGATGCTGAGCGTGCTGGACCTGCCGGCGTTCTCGTTCCTGGTGCTCAAGGGACGGCGCGCGCGCGCCGCGCGAGCGGCGCCACGCGTTCCGGTTTCTGGCCGGGCTCGCGGTCGGGATGCTGCCGCTGGTGATCGACGTGCTGCTCAGCGCCGCGCGTGCCCGGCGTATCTGGCGGCCACGCGCGACGCCGATCGCGGACGTGGCCATCGGGATGATCGTCAGCGCGGCGCTGCTGCTGGTGCCGCTGCTGACGGCCTACGCCGTGGCCGGACGCCTGTTCGACGTGCGGTTCATGATCCGCCGCGTCGTGCAGTACGCGCTGGCGCGCTACACGGTGATCGCGGCGCTCTCGGTGCCGGCCGTGGCACTGGCCCTGGCGATCTATCAGCGACGCGACGAACGGCTCGGCGACGTCCTGACGCTGCGGTCGCCGCTGGTATGGCTGCTGCTGACGGCGCTCGCGACGGTGCTGTGGGGCCGCCGCATGCTGCTCGAGACGATCGACCGCCGATTCTTCCGCGAGCACTACGACGCACGCCGCATCCTGCTGACGCTGGCCTCCGGCAGCGGCCACGCGCGCAACCTGCCGGAACTGGCGACGCTGGTGTCGGCGGAAGTCGACCGCGCGCTGCACCTGCAACACGTGGGGCTGAGCATCCAGGACCCGGAAGGCGCCGTGCTGCGCGATCCGCAGCAGCAGCTGCCGCCGCTGTCGACCGACAGCCCGCTGGCGGCGCTGCTGGCCGGCTCGCCGGCGCCACTCGACGTCTCGCTCGAGCCCGACTCGCCGTCCGCGCTCGCGCGACTGCCGTCGGGCGATCGCCAATGGCTCGAGGACACCCACGCGCAGCTGCTGGTGCCGCTCCGCGCGCCCACCGGGTCGCTGCTGGGCGTGATGACGCTGGGACACAAGCGCAGCGAGCTGCCGTTCAACGCCGACGACCGGCAGCTGCTGACGGCCGTCGCCGCATCGGTGGCGCTGGTGATCGACCGGCGCCTGCTCGGCGGATCCGGCGAGACCGTGACGGAGGGCATCGCCCGCCGACGACCAGCCTGCGGCGCAGGAGTGCGTCCGCTGCGGCCGCGTCCACCCGCGCAGCGCGCCGCAATGCCGTCGATGCGGCGGCGACCTGCGCGATTCGCTGCTGCCGACACACCTGGCCGGCAAGTTCGCCGTCGATCGCCGCATCGGCGCCGGCGGCATGGGCGTCGTCTACAAGGGCCACGACCTCACGCTCGATCGCGTGGTGGCGCTGAAGACGCTGCCGCGCCTGTCGGCCGGCGAGGCCACGCAGCTGCGGCGCGAGGCGCGCGCGATGGCGTCGGTGGAACACCCGCACCTGGCCTCCATCTACGGCGCCGAGACGTGGCGAGGCGCGCCGGTGCTGGTGCTGGAGCATCTGCCCGGCGGCACGCTGGCCGATCGCGTCGCGGCCGGGAGCATCCCGATCGCGCACGTCGTCACCGCGGGACGCGCCATCGCGCAGGCGCTGCGCCACCTGCACGGCCTGGGCATGCTGCACCGCGACGTGAAGCCGAGCAACATCGGCTACGCCGCGGGCGATGTGCCGAAGCTGATGGACTTCGGTCTTGCCAAGCTCACTGCGGCGCAGATGATCTCGCCGGTGATCGCACGACCGCCTCAGCGACCTGTCCACGCAGCCGGCGTTCGCGCCGGGGCCCGAGCGCGATGTCCACGGGCCGGCAGTTCGTCGGGACGACCCCGTACATGTCGCCGGAAGTGCTGAACGGCCATCGTCCCACCGAGGCGTCGGACCTGTGGAGCCTCTGCGTCTCGCTCTACGAAGCGCTGACGCGACGGCATCCCTTCCTGCGCGAGGACCTGGCGACGACGGTGACGGCGATTACGGCGGGGCTGACGGTGGATGCGCGGACGGTGCGGCCGGATTGCCCGCTGGGGTTGAGCGTGCTGCTGTCGTCGGCGCTGTCGGCGAAGATTGAGGAGAGGCCGAGGGACATCAATGCGTTTCTCGCGGCACTGGATGGAGTGCAGGTGGGAAGCTGAGGCCCCTACCACACACGACACCGGTTCTCCGGCGCCATCGGCGCCCCAGGCTTGCAGCCGAACGCCTTCGCGAACTCCGGCATGTTGCTGACGGTGCCGTTGGTGCGGAAGGCGCCGGCGGAGTGCGGGTCGGTGACGATGCGCTGGAGCGATTCGGCGTCGGTGACGTTCTGGCACCACACCTGCGCGAAGCCGAGGAAGAAGCGCTGCTCGGGCGTGTAGCCCGAGACGACCGTGCGCGGCTTGCCTTCCAGCGTGTTCATCAGCGCCATGAACGCGATGCGGACGCCGCCGTTGTCGCCGATGTTCTCGCCCAGCGTGAGGCGGCCGTTGAGGAACACCGGCTCGCCGGTCTTGGGATCCTTCACCGGCGAGTACTTCGAGTACTGGTCCGCGACGCAGGAGGCGCGCTGCTCGAAGGCCTTGCCGTCGGCCTCGGTCCACCAGTCGGTGAGGTTGCCCTTGCCGTCGAACTTGCGGCCCTGGTCGTCGAAGCCGTGCGTGAGCTCGTGGCCGATGACGGCGCCGATGCCGCCGAAGTTCACGGCCTCGTCCGCCGACCGATCGAAGAACGGCGGCTGCAGGATGCCGGCGGGAAACACGATCTCGGCCAGCTGCGACGAGTAGTAGGCGTTCACGGTCGGCGGCGTCATGCCCCACCGCGTCCGGTCCACGGGCTTGCCCAGCTCGTCGTAGTCGCGCCGCACGTCGTCGCGATTCGGCGCGGCGGTTGTTGCCCAGGTAGTCCGTGCGCGAGACGGTGACCTTGGAGTAGTCGCGCCACTTGTCGGGATAGCCGATCTTGTTCTTGTTCAGCAGCCGCAGCTTCTCGAGCGCCTTCGACCTTGGTCTCCTGCGTCATCCAGTCGAGCTGATTGATGTCCTGCTCGAGCGCCACGGTCAACGCGTCCACCAGCGCCTTCATGCGCGCCTTGCTGTCGGCGCCAAACGCCTTCTCGACGTAGAGCTGCCCGAGCGCCTCGCCGAGATTGCCGTCGACGGCGGCGACGCACGTCTTCCACCGCGGCGGCTGCTCCTTGATGCCGCGCAGCTGCGGTGCTGAAGAACGCGAAGTTCTCCTGCTCGAATGTCGACGCCAGCAGCGGCGCCGACGCGTTGAGCACCCGCCAGCGCGCATAGGTCTTCGAGATCGTCGAGCGAGGTCTCGGCCCAGATGCCGTCGAGCGCCTGAAGAAGGTCGGCCAGCCGACGTTGACCTCGGTGAACGCCGGCGCCTCGGCGCTGGCCAGGTACGCCTTCAGGTCGATGCTCGGGAACGAGCGCCGCCAGCGCATCGGCGGTCATCTTGTTGTCGCGGTTCTTCGGGTCGCGACGGCCCGACGCGATCGAGCTGCGCCGCCGCCAGCTTCGTCTCGAGCGCCAGCACGGTCTTCGGCGTTGCTGGCCGCGACGTCGTCGTCCGCGCCCGCCAGCGCGAGCATCCGCGTCACGTGCGCGACGTACTGCTCCCGCGTCTCGCGATTCTTCGCGTCGTCTTTGACGTAGTAGTCGCGATCGGGCAGCGACGTGCCGCCCTGGTCCACGCCCATCAGCGTGGCGTTGGAGTCCTTGAGATCCGCGCCCACCGCCAGCGTGAACAGCGTGTTGAGGCCGTCGCGCCGCAGCGCTTCCCAGGACGCGCAGCAGATCCGTCCTTCGACGTCGCCGCGGCGATGCGCGACAGGTCGGCATGCGATCGGCTGCAGGCCGGCCGCGTCGATGGCGGCCTGGTCCATGCACGACGCGTAGAAGTCGCCGACCTGCGCCTGGATCGGCGTGCGCTGTCGCTCCAGGCTTCGCGGCCTCTTCGAGGATGTCCTTCAGCGTCCAGAGGTTCAGCTCGCGCAGCTCGTCGAACCGCCCCCACCGCGCCTTGTCGCCGGGCACGGGGTTGTTCTTGCGCCAGCTGCCGCAGGCGTACTCGTAGAAGTTCGTGCACGCGTCGACGGAGGTGTCGATGAGGCTGAGGTCGAGGCTCTTGAGCGGCTTGGTCCGCTCGGCGGCGACTGCGCCGAGGGAACGGTGGCGGCGACAGGCAGACACAAACGGTCAAGAGAGCGAGCCTTTCATGGAAACTCCCACGCAATTCAATCCATAGGTTCACAGGTTCTGCAGGTTCACGGGTTCACGGGTTCGTTCCCGGTCGACCCGACCGATCCTACATCGTCGGTAGTCTGGCCTGGCCCGGCCCAGGACGCGTCAACGCGAGGCGACGTCCGGACGTGCCCGCTTGACATGTGACCATTTAGTCACATATCATGCTCTCGTGATCGACGACGACCTCGTGTTCAAGGCGCTCGCCGATCCGACGCGTCGTTACCTGCTCGACCGGCTCTACGCGCGTGACGGCCGCACGCTGCACCGAGCTCGAGTCCGAGCTGGCGATGACACGCTTCGGCGTCATGAAGCATCTGCGCCTCCTCGAGGACGCGGGCCTGGTCGTCACACGCCGGTCAGGACGGGAGAAGCAGCACTTCTTGAACCCCGTCCCGATCCGGCTGATCCACGACCGCTGGATTGGCAAGTACCGGGAGCGCCACGTATCGGCGCTCACTGCGCTCAAGCACGAGCTGGAGAAGACGAAATGACCATCACCGCAGCGGAGAAGAGCGTGACCACGCAGGTCTATCGCGTGTTCATCAAGGCCACGGCCCAGGCGATCTGGGACGCGATCACGCAGCCCGAATGGGCGGAGCAATACGGCTACGGCTGCCCCGTCGAGTACGACTGCGCCCGGCGGCGTCTTTCGCGCGCTGGCCAACGAGCCGATGAAGGCCCACGGCGCGCCCGACGTGATCATCGTCGGCAAAGTGCTGGAAGCCGACCCGCCGCGGAGGCTGGTGCAGACCTGGCATCCCGTCTGGGACCCGCAAAGCGCCGCGGAAGCGCACACGACGCTCACGTATCGAGATCGTCGAGCAGCCGGGCGGCATGTGCCGGCTCACCGTGACCAACGACGTCACCGGCGCGCCGCTCACGGCGAAGATGGTCGCCGGCGAGGTGGAGAACGCAGGCGGCGGCTGGAGCTGGGTGCTCAGCGATCTCAAGACGCTGCTCGAGACGGGCGATCGATGGGACTGGAGCAGCACCCAGAGATTGACGGCCTCGGAGGCGGTCGCGCACATCGCGCAGGTCGGCACGGGCGAGCGGCCATCTGCGCCACGCGCGGCCTCAGCACTCTGCGCCGAGGCCCAGCGCCGGCCTCAAGGCCTGCGCCTCTGGCGAGGCCAAGCCCGTATAGAATCCGCCCATGCGTCCAATCGTCCTGCTGCTCGCCTTCTTCGCCCTTCAAGCCCCATCCACCGAGATCCGCCTCATCGTCAAAGGCGACGACATGGGCGCCGGGCACGGCATCAACGTCGCCACCATCGACGCCTACAAGCGCGGCGTGCTGCGGACGACGAACGTGATCGTGCCGGGGCCGTGGTTTCTCGAGGCGGCGCGGCTGCTGCGCGAGAACCCGGGGCTGGACGTCGGCGTGCACCTGGCCATCACCAGCGAGTGGGAGAACGTGAAGTGGCGTCCGCTCACCTACGCGCGGTCGATCGTCGACGAGGACGGCTACTTCTTCCCCACCGTCGCGCCGCGGCCTGGCTTCCCGCCGAACCGGAGCATCAAGGAAGCCGCGTGGAAGCTCGACGAGATCGAGCGCGAACTGCGGGCGCAGCTCGACGCGGCCAGGCGCCACCTGCCGCAGGCCACCTACACCTGGTACCACATGGGCTTCACCTCGCTCGACCCCGACGGTCGCTGACCTTGCCGCGAAGCTGACGAAGGAATACGGCCTGGTGCAGCCGATGGATCTCGGCATCAAGTCCATCGGCCGTGCGTACGAGAGCAAGGACAGCGGCGCGGTGAAGGCGGACAAGCTGGCCGCGCGGCTCGAGACGCTGGAGCCGGGCCTGTGGCTTCACATCGATCACGCCGCGACCAACGACCCGGAGATCCAGGCGATGGGACACGTCGGCTACGAATGGGTGGCGGCGGACCGCAGCGCGAACCTGGAGATGTGGACGAGCCCGAAGGTGCGCGAGGTGATCGAGCGGCGAGGGATCAAGCTGACGAACTACAGGGAGCTGACGAAGCGTAGCCGCGGGAAGATGGAAGTTGCCCAGGCCTCGGCGGTCGCAGCTGACGTGAGCTCATCACGCACGATCGAGGCCTGAGGGCCGGCGCCACCGGCATTTGCGTAGCCTCGCATGCGCTCGTTCAGTCACCGTCGTCGTTGCTCTCATCGCCACCGCCACTCTCACCGCCCAGGCCCCGCCCTTCTCCGTCGTCGAAGCCACGATCCCCGAGATGCAACGGGCGATGGCCGAGGGCGGGCGACCTCGCGCGAACTGGTGCAGCAGTCGCTGACCCGAATCGCGACGTACGAGGAGCGCCTCAACGCGGTGCTGGCGGTGAACGCGCACGCACTCGAGCAGGCCGACGCGCTCGACCGCGAGCGCAAGGCCGGCAAGGTACGCGGCCCGCTGCACGGTGTGCCCATCGCGCTCAAGGACAACATCCACACCACCGACATGCCCACGACGGGCGGCGCGCTGGCGTTTGAAGGCTACGTGCCGCCGTACGAGGCCACGGTGACGCGGTTGCTGCGCGAGGCCGGCGCGGTGATCATCGCAAAGACGGTCATGACGGAGCTCGCCAACTGGGTGGCCGGCGGCCCGACGCCGATGCCGACCAACTACAGCGCGCTTGGCCGGCTTCGGGCGAAACCCGTACGACCCGCGGCGCGATCCGCGCGAGGCGACCAGCGACGGACGGCCGGCGCTGGCGACCGGCGGGTCGAGCTCCGGCATCGGCACCGCCGCCAGCTTCTGGGCCGCCAACGTCGGCACCGAGACATCGGGCTCGATCCTCAGCCCGGCGAATCAGACGATGCTGGTGGGGATCAAGCCGACGGTGGGACGCATCAGCCGCTACGGCATCATCCCCATCACGGCCGACCAGGACACGGCCGGCCCGATGGCACGCACGGTGACCGACGCGGCGATCCTGCTCGGCGCGCTCGGAGGCATCGGCGCCCGATCCCAACGACGCGGCGACCGGGCGATGCGAGCCGCCGCAGGGTCGCGACTACACGGCCTTTCTGAAGCTGGAGCACTGAAAGGCGCGCGCATCGGCATCCCCCGCGCGTTCTTCTACGACGAGGTCGCGGTCCCCGGCCGCGAGAAACCCGACCGGCGGGCTCAACAAGGAGCAGCGCGCGGTGATGGACGAGGCCATCGCGGTCCTCAAGGCGCAGGGCGCGGTCATCGTCGATCCGGCGGACATCCCGAGCGTGCTGGCGCCACGCGTGGACGACAACCTCGTGGCCTGGGGCGTGTGCTCCGGCACCAGCGGCGCGCGCGGACAGGACGCGGGCTGCTCGATCGATTTCAAGTACGGCATGAAGCGCGACTTCAACGCGTGGCTGAAGTCTCTTGGGGACTCCGCGCCAGTCAAGACGCTGACCGAACTGCGTCTCTGGAACCTCGCGCATACGCAGGCCGGCGCGCTCAAGTACGGCCAGTCGAACCTGGACATCTCCGACGAGATGGATCTGGAGCGCGACAAGCCGCGCTACGAGGCCGACCGCGCGAAGGACCTCCGCCTGGCCGGCGCCACGGGCATCGACGCCGCGATGGCCACGCACAGGCTGGACGCGCTGCTCTTCGCGGCCGGCAGCGGCGCGTCGATTGCCGCGCGGCCCGGCTACCCCACGGTGATCGTGCCCTTCGGCCAGGTGCCGAACGCTCCGACGCAGAAGTTTCCAGAGGGGTTCAACGCGAAGCCGTCGCCGTACGGCGTCGTCGTTCACCGGCATGGCCTGCAGCGAGCCGCGCCTCATCGCGTTGGCATATGCTTTCGAGCAGGCGACGAAGCGGAGGGTTCCACCGGAGTTGTAGCGGACGTCGGGTTTCAAACCCGCCACTACGGAATCTGCCGTGTCGGCACTGCTCCAACGGCCCAGCGACCGAAGACGCCCGCGGCTGGTCGGCGCGCAACACAGTCCGCGTGCAATCTGCGTAATTCTCGTCAATCGTGCAATCTGCAATCTGCAATGGAAGATCTCACCACCGGCTCGCTCTCCCGTCACCTCATGAAGACGGCCAGCTTCATGCTGGTGACGATGGTGTTTCAGACGCTGTACTTCCTGGTTGACCTGTACTGGGTGGGACGGCTGGGCAAGGAAGCGGTGGCGGCGGTGGCCATCGCGGGCAACCTGATGTTCGTCGTCCTGGCGGTGACGCAGATGCTCGGCGTGGGGACGACCGCCATGGTGTCCACGCGGTGGGCCGCAAGGACCGCGACACGGCGCGGCGTGTCTTCAACCAGTCCCAGGTGCTCTCGGTCATCGTCGGCTTGCTCTTCTTCGCGCGTCGCGATGGCGGGCCGCGGCGTGTACGCGCGCGGGCTGGCCGCGGACGCACACGACGGCGGCGCTGGCGCGAGGACTACCTCACGTGGTTCATCCCGGCGATGTCGATGCAGTTCGCGCTGGTGGCGATGGGCGCGGCGCTGCGCGGCACGGGCAACTTCAAGCCGGGCATGGTGGTGCAGACGGCGACGGTCATCATCAACATCATCCTGGCGCCGGTGCTGATGTTCGGCTGGGGATCGGGCCGGCCGCTGGGCGTGGCCGGCGCGGCCATCGCGTCGCTCATCGCGGTGACGGTCGGCGTGGCGTGGATGTCGAAGTACTTCCTGAAGGCCGACGCGTTCCTGCAGTTCGACGCCACGGCGAAGACGCCGGACATCACGCTGTGGAAGAGGCTGCTCGGCATCGGCCTGCCGGCCGGCGCGGAGTTCGGCCTGATGGCGGTGTACCTGCTGATCGTCTACGTGATCAGCCGGCCCTTCGGCGCGGCCGCGCAGGCCGGCTTCGGCATCGGCCTCCGCATCATCCAGGCGCTCTTCATGCCGGTGGTGGCGCTGGGGTTTGCCGTGGCGCCGGTGGCGGGCCAGAACTTCGGCGCGCGCAAGGGCGCGCGCGTGATCCAGACGTTCCGCGAGGGCGCGTTGATGGCGTCCGGCGTGATGCTCGTCTGCGGCGTGATCTGCCACCTCGCTCCCGGCGCCGCTCATCGGCATCTTCTCGGACGACCCGCAAGTGATCGCGGTGGGATCGGAGTACCTGCGCATCTCGTCGTGGAACTTCATCGCGTCGGGCATCATCTTCGTCGCGTCGAGCACGTTCCAGGCGATGGGCAACACGATTCCGGCGCTGGCGACCTCGACGCTGCGCATCGTGCTGGTGGCGATACCGGCCTTCGTCATCTCGGGCTGGCCGGGGTTCGAGCTGTGGTGGATTTGGTACCTGTCGGTCGGCGCGATGGTGTTTCAGATGACCGCGAGCCTGCTGCTGCTCCGCCGGGAATTTCGCCTGCGACTGGCCGGCTGACATGCCGCCTGAAGGCTCGGCGTCGCATCGAGCAATCTGTCGTAATCTGCAATCTGCAATTCGGTATGATCTCCCCATGACTCTGCACGACTTCGTCGTCCTCTATACCCGGGAGCACGCCAACACGCGAAGGCAGCTCCATGCCTTTCCGGCCGACAAGTCCTCGTTCAAGCCGCACGAGCGTTCGAACACGCGCACGCAGCTGGCCTGGACCTTCGTCGTCGAAGAGGCGCTGATGCTCAAGGCGTTGAGCAACGAACCGGTCCTGGGCGGCGGGTTTCCGCCAGCCTCCAGCGACCTGGGCCGAGGTGCTCGATGCCTTCGATGCGGGACACGTGAAGGTGCTTGCGGCGGCGGGCGCGGCCGACGAGGCGACGCTCAAGCCGGTGACCTTCTTCGTCGCGCCGAAACAGACCGGTGACTACGCGCCGGTGGACTTCCTCTGGTTCCTCCTGAGCGACCAGATCCACCATCGCGGGCAATTGTCGGTCTACGTGCGGATGGCGGGAGGCAAGGTGCCGTCGATCTACGGGCCGACGGCTGATGAGCCGTGGTTCTGACATGGGCTGACGATTGCAGATGTTACGGGCAACGGGCGATTACGGAGGTGGTCAGCAGACCGGCGTCGGCCAGCCAGTCGGCCAGGCGCTGCGGCCAGGTGTTGACCGCCTTGAGCTTTGACCGCTGTCCCATGTTGAAGCCGTGGCCCGCCTTTGGCGAAGACGTGCGCTTCGACGGGGACGCCGGCGTCCTTGTACTGCTGCAGGATCTTGAGCGTGGGAATCGAGCAGCACTGGTCGTCACTGGCGGTGGCGAGAAACGCAGGCGGCGCGGTCGAGGGAACGGTTGCCTGAACGGCCAGCGGCCCGGGGTAGATGAAGATCGCGAAGTCGGGCCGGCCGTTCACTCGGTCGATGGGATCCGAGGCTTGCTGGTCGCCGTCGCCGCTGCCAAACGCGATGAGACCCACCACTTCCCCGCCTGCCGAGAACCCCATCACGCCCAGCCGCTTCGGGTCCACGCCAAACTCGGCCGCGCGACTGCGCACGGTTCTCATCGCGCGGTACGCGTCGGCTCGGGCGTCGCGCTCGATCGTGTAGGTCGACCCCTCCTCGCGCTGCAGGCGATGCTTGAGGACGAACGCCGCCACGCCCAGGCTGTTCAGATACTCCGCCGGCTCGACGCCTTCCGGCCTTGAAGACGAGCAGACGATGGCCGCCGCCGGGAATGACGACGACGCCGGCGCCGGTGGCCTTGTCCTTCGGCGGAAGGTAGACGGTGATCGAAGGGTCGTGAATGTTCTTGACCCAGTAATCCTTGGCCTGTTCCGGCTCGGCACGGCGCGCCTCGGACCCCGGCGCTCCGTTGGGCCAGAGGGAGATGCGCTGGCGGCTCCTGCGCGAGGGCGGTGACGGGGAGAGCCAGCAGGGCGAGTGCAGCAAGTCGTGTCAGTGTCATGGCAAGGTAGGGGCGGGTTTCAAACCCGCCCATGTCTCAATCGCTGCAATCGTCAATATGAGAGTCTTCGTAGAACCCACTCCAACGGTCCCATCTGGAATCAGATCCAGTTGTCGGCAGCCCACCAGCCTGGCGTCGTGTCCTTCTTGATCTCCTCGGGCTTGGGCTGCCACGCTGTTCACGCGGCGCGTCCCATCGCGTCACGACGTCCTGCTCGGCGCTCGACAGCGTCGCGCCGGCCTGCTGCCGGGCGCGCGCCGCCTCGGCTTGCTTCGACAACTGCGCACCGCGCCAGTACTGGCTCGCCGACGATGAGCGTCAGCACCAGCACCACCAGGCGCCAGCCGTCAGCAACCGCGCCGGGGTCCAATGCCGCCACGGAAACAGGAACAGCGCGATGGCGCCGTAGATGAGCAGGATGTCGCCCGGCCACAGCAGCAAGTAGCCGTGGACGATGCCGAACAGCACCAGCCAGATGTTGCGGCGATGGTAGGCGTCGGCGACCCGGCCATCGTCGCGGCCCGCACGCGTCGTCATCAGGATGAAGCCGGCGCCAAACAGCAGCGACAGCAGTCCGCGCATCGTGCCCTTGGCCAGCACGTCGCGGAGCCACCATACGGCCTGGTCGGCGCTGGTCCAGCTGATGAGCGGCGGGTAGACCCACGCCGCTTTCGGGTGCCCATCTCCTCGATGTTCATCAGGAGGATGCCAAGCACGGCGATGCCGCGGATGACGTCGAAGGCATCCAGCCGGACGCGCGTGGGACCAAGGGCCGTGTCGGGCTGGGGGTCGGGCACGGCGCGATTCTACTGTTGTGGGGAACAAAATCCGCAACGGCGATGTCTAAGCGCAGCATCATGCGCCCCTCAATCCGCCCGGCTCATGTCCTCTCGCTTTCTGATCGTGATCGGGGCCGCGGTCCTGCGCGGGCAGCCGGCGCCCCCTGCCAAGCCCGGGGCGGACTGGCCCGTGTGGGGTGGGCCCAACCGCGATTTCCTCTCTCCCGCGACGGGCCTGCTTCCAAGCTGGCCGGCGACCGGCCCGGCCAAGGTCTGGACGCGCGCGCTGGGCGAGGGCCATTCGGCGCCCGCCATCGAGGGCCGCCGGCTCTACACGATGTACAGCAACGCCACCAGCGAGGTCGTCGCCGCGCTCGACACGGCGACGGGCAAGACGTTGTGGGAGCACTGCGTACAAGACGGGCTTTCCCGACGCCGGCGGCGACATCGGCAACGGACCCTTCGCCATGCCCCAGGTGGTGGGCGACCGGCTGGTGACCGTCGGCGGCACCGGCCGCCTCTACTCGCTCGAAAAGCGCACGGGAAGGCCGGTGTGGACGCACGACCTCTACGCCGAGTTCGGCGCCTCGCGCATGCAGTTTGGCTTCTCCTGCCACGCGCTGCCGTACAAGGACCTGCTGATCATGAGCATCGGCGGGTCTGGCAAGTCGCTCATCGCGTTCAACCAGTCCGACGGCAAGGTCGTGTGGGCCAAGCACGGCTTCCCCAACTCCCATAGCTCGCCGCTGCTCATCACCGTGGATGGCCAGCCGCAGGTCGTCGCCTGATGGGGCAACAGGTCGTCGCCGTCGATCCGATGACCGGCTCGCTGCTGTGGACGCACGCGCATCCCACGCAGTACGACCTGGCGATCAGCACGCCGTCGTGGGGGCCGGACAACATCCTGGTCGTCTCGTCGTCGTACGAGGGCGGAACACGCGCGCTGCACCTGACCCAGGCTGGCGGCAAGACCACCGTGAAGCAGCTGTGGCACAACCCGCGAATCCGGGTGCACTTCGGCACGATGATCCGGGTCGGCGGCGACGATCTACGGCGCCAGCGGCCACGACGGCCCGGCGCCCATCACCGCGTTTGACGTGAAGACGGGCAAGGTGCTCTGGCACTCGGGCCGCGAGTTCGCCAAGGCCCAGCTGGTCTACGCCGACGGCAAGCTCATCGTCCTCGACGAGGACGGCGTGCTGGCGCTGACGACGCCGACGCCGACGGCGCTGACGGTCCAGTCCAAGGTGCAGCTGCTCACGAAGGTGGCGTGGACCCCGCCGGTGCTCGCCGGCGGCAATTTGTACATTCGCGATCGAAAGACGATAATGGCGCTCAAGGTCGGGCGTGATGCGGGGCTGAAGCCCCGCCTGTAAAGCCATCGGGGCATTCGACCGATAGAAGGACGGGCAAATACCTGAGAGTGCCAACCTTCCGCTATCGGCTGCTCTTCGTCGGCGTCAATACGGTCCCCGGCGGCCCGCCGCTCCACGCCGCAGCGCGCGACGCCGAGGCCATGTCGGCGCGGTTTCGGGGGTGGGGCTACGACCACCGCACGCGCCACGTCCTGCTGCTGAACCAGGACGCCACCGCCGCCCGGGTCACCGACGAAATCCAGAGCGCGCGGGCCGCGGCAGACCTCGACCTGCTGCTGATCTACTGGGCCGGCCACCTGCACGCCAACGGCCGCAAGCACATCCTCGCGACACACGACGACGGCACCGACGGCAGCGCGAACGGCATCGGCCTGGACGTGCTGACCACCGCGATTGGCCTGGCGGCCGGCGTCCCTCATCGCGTGCTGATTCTCGACGCCTGCAACGCCGCCGCCGGCGCATCCTCAGCTGCAGTCGCTGTCACGACACGTCGCCGACGACGAGTGCGTTTCGGTGCTGGCGGCAGGCGCCGCCGACGCGATGTCGCGCGAAGATCTGCGCCGCGGCTACTTCACCGGCGCGCTGCTCGAGCAGCTGCCGCGCGACACGCGCGGGCTCCCGCCAAACATCGATCTGCTGCAGGCGTTGCGGGCGGGCGTCGAGTATCACACCGGCCGTCGCCAGGAGCCGCCGTTTGTCGGCGTGTATGGCACCGAGGCCGAGCTGCGCCTGCCGGCAGCAAGCGGGAAGCCCGCGCAGGTCGAATCGCGCGGGCGCGTGGGACGTCAGCGTGGTCAGTCGTCCGTCGCCCGTCGCTGCTTCTTGATCTGCCCCCGCGCCTTCTTCTCGTCAATCCGCCGAGCCTTTGCCGCCTGACTGGGCCTGGTCGCGCCGCCGTTTCTTCGGGCGCACCAGCGCAGCCACCAGCAGCGCGGCGAGCTTGGCTTCCGCGTCCACGCGGTTGCGTCCCTGGTCGCGCGTCAGGTTGGAGGCGACGATCAGGTCGCCGTCCGACGTCAGTTTCGACGCCAGCTTCCTCAGCAGCCACGCGCGGTCCGCGTCGGAAAACGCGGCGGACGTCGCCGGCGTCCAGCGCAGTTGCACCTTGCTGGCGACCTTGTTGACGTTCTGCCCGCCGGGCCCGCCCGAGCGCACGAACGACACGCGCAGCTCGGCGGCGGGTATCGCGATGGTGTCTGTGACGCGGATGTCGGCCACTACTCCCCCACTGCCATGAAGGCCTGCACGCTCTGCTCCCAGAACTGCGCCAGGATTGGCTCGAGCAGCGCCACCAGCGCCAGCGACGGGCGCAGATCTTCGTCCTGCTCCAGGATCGCGCGATACAGGCCGCGGCGTTCGGCGTGCGTCTCGATGAGGCTGTCGAAGGTCTCCTGCCCCAGCTTCTGCACGACGGCCGCGCCGCCGGCGATCAGCATCTGCGTCGTCAACCACGCGTCGAGCGCCCAGGCCACCAGGCGCACGTCGCCAAAGGCCTGGCGCGCGCGGTTGAGCACGGCCATCGAGGCGCGCGCCACGGCCTCGTGGTCCTGCTCGGCGGTCCAGTCGAAGCGCTCGTAGGACCCGAGCGACTCGAGCCAGGGCCGGCGGGTGGCCGCCGCGTGATGTCCCGCCGCGAAGTGCGCGTAGGGCTGCGCCACCTCGAACCACTCGATCACCTGCTGCATGGTGCTGACCAGCGGCTCGAGCTCCGGGTCGCCGACATACTCCGGGGCACTGCGCGGCCCCTGCAGCTGGGTCGCGACCATCGCCTCGGCATATCGCTGCACGGCCGGATGTCCCGAGGCCAGCGTCGCCTCCCACGTCTCGTCGTCGAGCTGCAGCTGCAGCCGCTCGCCGTCTTCGCGTGTCGGCAACGCCGCGGCCAGCGCCTTGGCAACCAGGTGCGCCAGCGCCGGAAACTGCCGCTCGACCAGGACCACGCAGCGGTCCGATGCCGGGCACAGGGACGAGGTCGGCGCCGGGCCGCCCCAGCGGCGAGCGCGCCAATCAGCGGCGCGCTGCTCCACCGCATCGGCCTCCAGCACGAACGGCACGATCTGCTCGGCGGCCTCGGCGACTTCCTTGGCCGTCTCGTCGTCGGGGACGGCCGAGCGACGGCTCGGCGCCGGCGAGGGCGTCATGCAGTTGTTGAAGAAACGCGACCTCTGCGGGATGGGCGGACGGACATGCGTCCTCGACGGTAGCACGGTAATCGCGATCGCAATTGACGTGCGTAACGTCGCCGAACTCCGCTAACCCGTAATCGCCGCAATTTGCAATACTCTTCCCATGCACCGTCCATTCCCACGCGCCCGTTCGGCCGCACCGGCATCCCCGTCTCCATCCTCGCTCTCGGCGGCTGGCATCTCGGCCTGCCCAAGACCGACGCGGCGGCCACGCGGCTGGCGCATGCGGCCATCGACGCGGGCATCACGTTTCTGGACAACGCCTGGGACTACAACGACGGCCTCAGCGAGACGCGCATGGGCAAGGCGATTCACGACCGTCGCGATCAGGTGTTCCTGATGACGAAGGTCTGCACGCACGGACGCGACGGCAAGGTCGCGATGCGGCAGCTCGAGCAGTCGCTCAAGCGGCTCAAGACCGACTACCTCGACCTCTGGCAGATTCACGAAGTGGTCTTCGACGACGAGCCGGCGCGGCATTTCGCCAGGGGCGGCGTGGTCGAGGCGCTGGACCGCGCGCGAGAGCAGGGCAAGGTGCGCTTCGTCGGTTTCACCGGGCACAAGGACCCGCGCCTGCACCTCGAGATGCTGGCGCACGACTACCCGTGGGACGCGTGTCAGCTGCCGCTCAACTGCTTCGACGCCACGTTTCGCAGCTTCGAACAGCTGGTGCTGCCCGAGTTGACCCGGCGCGGCATCGCCGTGGTGGGGATGAAGAGCTTCTGGCGGCGACGGCCGCGCGCTGAAGAAGAAGGTCGTGACCGCGAAAGAGGCGCTGTCCTACGCCATGAGCCTGCCCATCGCGACGCTGGTGAGCGGCATGGGCACGCCCGCGGTGCTGCGGCAGAACGTGGAGATCGCGCGCGGCTTCCGGCCGATGACGGAGAAACAGCGCGAGGCGTTGCGCCGGCGCGTGGCCGGTGTCGGCCGCCGATGGGCGCTTCGAGCTCTACAAGGTCAGCGCGCTGTTTGAAGGCGACGAGTCGCGCCGCGTGCACGGGTTGCCGACGCATGCGGAGGAGCTGATGCTGTGAGCGTCGTGCAATCTGCAATCTGCAGTCTGCAATCTGCACTGCCCCTACGTCCCCAACGGCTCCGCCGCCACGGCCGCCTCCACCGTCTCGAATATCGGGAACACCATGTCCAGCCGCATCATCGTCAGGATGCGATGGACGCGGCGGTCGACGCTGGCCAAGCGAGATGGATGCCGCCCAGGCGCTGCGCCGTCAGATGGCCCCGCACCAGCGCGCGCACGCCGCCGCTGTCCACGTGAGGGACGTCTTCGCAGCACCACAATCAGGTGGCGGTGTCCCTCGGCGAGCACGTTCTGCAGCAGCGCTTCGAACTGTTCGGCGGGCCCGGCGCACAGCAACGACCCGTGCGGCGTGAGCACCAGCCGACCGTTGAGCGTTTCCTGGCCAACTTGCATGGCACACCTCGCTGTCGAGTTCAATCCAGGTACTTCACGAAGACGACCTCGTTGTGGGCTTCGTTGTAGATCAGCTCGTCCACCATCTCGCGGACCAGAAAGATGCCGAAGCCGCCGGCGCGCAGCCCCTGCTCCTCGCGCACCAGCGCGTGATCCAGCGGCCGATCCGGCGCGTTGCTGATGGCGGCATGCGGCAGGTCGGCCAGCTTGAAGCCCTGGCCGGGGTCTGCAATCCGGTAGAGCAGCATCCGCTTGGACCGCAGACACGCGATTCGCACGTGCCGCGTGGCGTCGAGCTTGCCGCCCCACTCGATGGCGTTGCACAGCAGCTCGCGAAACGCCATCCCCACCGACTCGCGCACGGCGTCGGGCAGCTTGGTGTCCAGGCGCATCACGAAGTTCTGCAGCCGGTCCGCGACGTCGAGCGAGCACGGCACCAGCAACTCCACCCACTCGGGGCGCGCCGACAACACCTGAATCGTCAGCGCGTCGTCTGGCGCGGCGAGCGCCTTGCCGACCACGCCGAGGATCGCGCTGGGCGGAAACGGCTTGACGATGTAGTCGTAGGCCTGATCGCGAATGGCGCGCAGCAGCGTTTCGGGCGTGTCGTCGGCCGTCATCATCACGACACGGCGGCCGCCGCCGTCGCCGTTGAGGTGCGCGAGCACTTCGAGGCCGCTCAGTCCGGGCAGCCCGATATCGAGGAGCACCAGGTCGAACGGCTCGGCCGCGGCCTTGGCCAGCGCCTCGTGGCCGTCGCCGGCCTCCCCCACCTCGTAGGACTCGGCCAGCAGGCGCGACAACGCCATCCGCAGCACGCGGTCGTCGTCGACCACGAGAACGCGTTGGGGCGAGGGTTTCAGGGGGTCCATGGCGCGGAAACTCGCGACCAGACGGACATCTTAGATCGGTTCGTCCGTTCTCGGGTTCACAGGTTCACTGGTTCTTCGGGTTCACAGGTTCGGGGTTCACCGAGTTCCCAGGTTCACGGGTTCAGGCGTATCGTAGCAGCCGTTCAGTGGCCATGCCCTCTCCTCCGCCAGCCTCCGGGTCGCGATCTCTGGCCGAGCGGCAGCTGACGGTGCTCTACGAGACCGCCCGTGTGCTGGCCGACTCGGCGACCTACGCCGAAGCGGTGCCCAGGATTCTCGGCGCCGTGGGCGACGCGCTTGGGCTGGGAATACGGGGCCCTCTGGGACGTGGACTCGCGCGCCGGCGTGCTGCGCTGCGCCGCCACGTGGTCGGCCGCGCCGGCCACGTTCGAGTCGTTTGCCGCCACCAGCCTCCACCGGACGTTCAATCCGGGCGAGGGGCTGCCGGGCCGGGTCTGGGCCAGCGGCACGCCTGCCTGGATTCCCGACGTCCTGTGCGACCCGAACTTTCCGCGTGCGCCAATCGCGGCTCGCGACGGCCTCCGGTCGGCCCTCGGCTTTCCGCTCGTCGTCGGGAACACGATGCGCGGCGTGATCGAGTTCTTCAGCCAGCAGATCCAGGAGCCCGACGAGGCGCTGCTCGAATCTGTTTGCGGCCGTCGGGCGGCAGATGGGCGTCTTCATGAGCCGCAAGGCGGCGCAGGACGACCTGGATCGTTTCTTCACGCTGTCGCTCGACATGCTGTGCATCGCGCGAACCGACGGCTATTTCATCCGCGTGAACCCGCAGTGGACGCGCGTGACGGGCTACGACGAAAGCGAGCTGCTGGCACGCCCGTATATGGACTTCGTGCATGCCGAGGATCGCCGGTCGACCCTGGCGGCCGGCGCGCGCCTGGCGGCGGGCGAGCCAGTGGTGTGGTTCGAGAACCGGTATCAGTGCAAGGACGGCACGTATCGGTGGCTGATGTGGATGTGCGCGCCGTTTCTCGAACAGGGACTCATCTACGCCTCGGCGCGCGACATCACGGACCGGCGGCAGGCCGAAGACGCGCTGCGCCGCTACGCCAGCGAGATGGCCGCGGCGCGGCAGGTCCAGGAGGAAAACGCGACGCGCCTCAGCCAACTGGTCTCGGAGCTCGAGGTGGCACGGCGGCGCGCCGAGGATGCCACGGCGGCCAAGGGCGAGTTCCTCGCCAACATGAGCCACGAGATCCGCACGCCGATGAACGCCATCCTCGGCATGACGCAACTGCTGGCCCGCTCGCCGCTCAGCGCGGAGCAGCGCGACCTCGTCGGCACGGCGAGCAACGCCGCCGAGTCGCTGCTGGGACTCATCAACGACATCCTCGACTTCTCGAAGATCGAAGCGCGGAAGCTCGAACTCGAGGCCGTCGCGTTTGGCGTCGCGCGAGACGGTGGCCGACGCGCTTCGCATGGTGGCGCCGCGGGCGCGCGAAAAGGGCCTTGACGCTGACTTCGCGCATCGACGACGCCGTGCCGGCGACGCTGGTGGGCGATGCGGGGCGGCTGCGGCAGGTGTTGCTGAACCTGGTGGGCAACGCCGTGAAGTTCACCGAAACCGGCGAGGTCGCGGTGCTCGTCGACGTGATGGAGTCGACAGCCGATTCGGTGCAGCTGCACTTCGCCGTGCGCGACACCGGCATCGGCGTGCCCGCGGACAAACAGTGGCAGATCTTCGGCGCCTTCGTGCAGGCCGATGGCTCGACGACCCGGAAGTACGGCGGCACGGGCCTGGGCCTGACGATCTCGGCGGAGCTGGTGGAGCTGATGCAGGGCCGCATCTGGATCGACAGCGTGGTGGGTCGCGGCAGCACGTTCCACTTCAGCGCGCTGTTTGCGACGAGCCGCCCAGCCGCACCAGGCGTCACCGCCTCCGCCAGAGCCTGGACCCGCGGCGATCCTGTCGCGCGTGTCGCGCCGGCCGCTGCGCATCCTGCTGGCGGAAGACAACGCCATCAATCAGAAGGTCGTGGCGGGAATGCTCGGCAGCGGCGGCCACCAGGTGGTCGTCGTCGGCAACGGCCAGCGAGGCCGTCGAGGCCGTCAGCGCCAGGTGTTCGACGTCGTGCTGATGGACATCCAGATGCCCGAGATGAACGGCCTGGAAGCGACGGCGGCCATTCGCGCCGCCGAGCGCGACAGCGGCCGGCGCCTGCCGATCATCGCGATGACGGCGCATGCGATGGCCGGCGACCGCGAGCGGTGCCTCGCCGCCGGGATGGATGGCTACGTCGCCAAGCCGATTCGGATCGGGGACATGTTTGCGACGATCGCCGCGCTGGTTTCCGGCGACGCACCACCCGAGGACGGCGCCGCCGTCATCGTGGACGAGCAGAAACTGTTGACGCACGCGTTTGCCGGCAACGCGTCGCTGCTGGCCGACGTCATCGACGCGTTCATCACCGAGACGCCGCCCGCGCTGGCGACAATGCGCGACGCGGTCGGGGCGGGCGACCTGCCGGCGCTGGCGCGTGCCGCGCACAAGATGAAAGGCACCGTCGGCGTGTTCACGACAGGCCCGGCGCTGGCCGCAGCCGTGGAGCTTGAAGCAGCCGCGCGAGCCGGCGACGTCGAGCGCGCCCGCGAGGCGCTGGTCACGTTCGAGAAGAGGATCGGCGAACTCGGAGAGCGGCTGAAGGAGATGAGGGCGAAGAACTGACGGTGCCGGGTGCCGGGCGGTGCTCGTCAGTGCTCAGGCCGTGCGGTGCCCGAACTGAAGCTTCGGGCCTAGCGTGCACGGCACGTGGCACCGGCACAGTCACGACCCTATCCGGTACAACTGCTTCTCCGTCCTGATGAACAACGCCCCGTCCGCCACGGCCGGCGAGGCCAGCGACATCTCGTTCAGCGCGTTCTGCGCGACCTCCTTGTAGGTGTCGCCGCCCTCGACGACGACGGTCGTGCCGTCTTCGTCGAGGAAGTAGATGTGGTTGCCGGCGGCAACCGGCGAGGCGGAAAACGTGTGGCCGACGCCGCCGACGCGCGCCTTGAACAACTCGCGGCCGGTATCTGCCGCGTAGACGCCCATGATGCCGGTGTCGTGGACCACGTAGACGCGGCCATTGTGGACGATCGCCGACGGCGTGTAGCCGGAGGCCTTGGGCTGCCGCCAGGCGATGAAGGGGCTGTCGGCCTTGCCCTCCTGCGGCGAGATGTCGCCGCTGGCGCCTGGCCGGATGGCGAAAAACGGCCGGCTCGCCTCGCCGTTCTGCGCCCCGAAGCCGACGTACAGCAGGCCCTGCGAGACCAGCGGCGAGGGCGTGGGCATGGCGAAGCGCGGCAGCGCGATGCGCCACGAGCTCCTTGCCATCCTCGACGCTGTAGCTGCGGATTGCCGCGTGACCCGTCGAGACAGCTCCGCGCGCGCCTGATGCTGCCACAGCAGCGGCGTCGACCAGGACGACTTCAGGAAGCCGTCGTATTCCCGGCGAATGCGCCAGCGATCCTCGCCCGTCCGCGCGTCGACCGCGGCGAGGAACGACTCCTCCTCGCTGTCCTGCTGCAGGAACACGCGGCCGCCGCCGACGACCGGCGAGCTGGCCGTGCCGAAGTCGAGGTAGATCGCTGTCGGCTTCCACTGCCGCTTCCACAGCGGTTGACCGTCGAGCGTGAAACAGAACAGCCCGATGTTCTGCCCGAACGACACGTACAGGCGCTCGCCGTCGG
Organism: Vicinamibacteria bacterium; assembly: GCA_963818215.1. Taxonomy (GTDB): domain Bacteria; phylum Acidobacteriota; class Vicinamibacteria; order Vicinamibacterales; family JAENWD01; genus JAENWD01. Next base: position 53,113 of record CAWFRL010000024.1, read on the forward strand.
TGGCCGGCGTTTCCGACGCGTATGTGTTCTTGCGATGGCGTCCGCCCGAAGGCAGCCCCTTGTGCGCCTCGCGCTCCCAGACGACCGCGCCGGTCCGCGCGTCGAGCGCGTAGACCATGTACCGAATGACGTCGGACTCTTCCAGGCCTCTTCGTTGTCGCGCGCGGCCGCACACGACGCATCACCTCGTCGTCGGGCAGCCCCTGCTTGCGCAACTCCGCGATGTAGTCGTTGCCATACAGGCCCGGCGTGGGTTGCTTGAACGGCTTGCCGCTGATGGCGGAGGTGACATAGACGCGGCCGTTCCAGACGATCGGCGACGACCATCCGCGCCCCGGCATCTCGCCGACCAGCGGACGTTCTCGGTCGCCGTCCAGCGCACCGGCAGGCCCGTCTCCTGCGACAGCCCGTTGCCCGACGGCCCTCTGAACCCCGGCCAGCCCGCTGGGCGTGGAGGCAGGAGAAGGTGAGCGACGCGAGCAGAGGTGAATATCGCGACGTAGGGCAGATTGCTCGAGTTGCGGCCATCGGACACGCGGTTGGGCTCATCTGTCGAATGCCACTTCCACGCGTGCTCGACGATCGTCCTCAGATCCGGCGTAACGCGGCGTCCAGCCGAGCACGTCGCGGGCGCGAGCGGGATCGGCCACAAGCTCCGGCGGATCGCCGGCGCGCCGCGGCGCCAGGTCGAAGGGCACGTGCCGTCCACTCACCTCGCCGACCGTGTCGATGACACGCCGCACGGAATGGCCGACACCGGTGCCCAGATTGATCGCCTGGCTCGGAGTTCCCGCGCCGAGGCGCTCGATCGCACGCAGGTGCGCGTCGGCGAGATCGACGACGTGGATGTAGTCGCGAATGGCCGTGCCGTCCGGCGGTCGGGTAGTCGGTGCCGAACACCTTGACCGGCCGACGGGTGCCGAGCACGCCGCCAATCACGAGCGGGATCAGGTGCGACTCCGGATCGTGGTCCTCACCGATCTCGCCCTCGGGATCGGCCCCGGCGGCGTTGAAATACCGCAAGGCCATCCAGCGCAGGTCGTGGCACTCGCCGTACCAGCGCAGCATCTTCTCGACCATCAGCTTCGACTCGCCGTACGGGTTCACGGGCACCTGCGGGTGGCCTTCGTCGATGGGCACGCGCACGGGGTTGCCGTAGGTGGCGCAGGTCGACGAAAAGACGATGGTGCCGACGCCGGCCGCGCGCATGGCCTCGATCAGATTGAGCGTGCCGAGGGCGTTGTTGCGGAAGTACTTGCCGGGATCCGTCATCGACTCGCCGACCAGCGCACTGGCGGCAAAGTGGATGACGGCGTCCACGCGGTGCCTGGCGAACACCTCGGTCGAGCCGCGCCGGGTCGTTGAGCGATCCCCGCTCGAGCGGTCCCCACTTGACGGCCCACTCGTGGCCCTGCGAGAGGTCGTCGAAGACGACGGGCGCATGACCCGCCGCGGCCAGGTGCTTGCACGTGTGGCTGCCGATGTAGCCGGCGCCGCCTGTCACTAATACGTTCATCAAGAACTCGGGTTCACGGGTTCACGGGTTCACGGGTTCACAGGTTCACGGGTTCACGGGTTCACCTCGGGTTCACAGGTTCCTGTCGTCGCGATTGTCGTCCTGTCGTGTGGCGCCGGTGATCGCGGCGCCGTCCGATGTCCCCTCGAACACATATGGCTCGCGACCCGTGCGCTCAGCATACTCTGCCGCGATGCGACGGACCCGGTCGGCCGCATCCTCTCGCGCGAGGATCGCGACGGTGCCGCCGCTGCCGCCGCCCGTGATCTTCGCTCCGTAGATGCCGGCGGCGGCGCCCGCCGCCCGCGCCAGGTCGACCAGCAGATCGGTGCCGTCGGAACCGAGGCCGCAGGCCGAGTAGCTGGCATGGGACGCGTACATCAGCTCGCCCAATCTCGACTCGCGAGTTGGTTGACCAGGTTGATCGGTTGAACAGGTTGAATCGGGTTGAAGCAGGTTGGCCCACTCGGTGACGCGTTCGTGCTCGTAGACTGGATGCGCGGTAGGCGTCCAGACAGCGTAGCAGCGATCGCGGATCGATCGTCGTCACCCGGTCGGTGGTGCCGCCGTAGCGTTTGAGGAACACCGATCCCCCGAGCGTGTTGGGGATGTGGGCCTCGTACTCATGGAAGGCCGTGCTGCCGACGTTGGCGAGGTAACCGCCCCAGCTTCTGGTCCTCGACGACGACGTGGCCCTCGCGCTCGCCTGGAGACGCGGCAAGACCGGCGAGATCGGCGAGGATGCGATAGCCCATGAACGCGCCGATGCGGACGGCCGTGTAGTCGCTGCCGGTGACCGCGTGTCGAATGCCGGAGTCGACGCCGAACACGGCAAGCCCGGACGGGAAGCCGCAGCGGCGCCTGCAGCTCGGCAGGCTGACACAGCAGCGCCATCAGGTGCCCGGCCTTCCCGTGGATGACGGCCATCTGGTCCATCACCCCGCACGGCGCGCCGACGACGAGGTTCTCGGCGCGCTGACAGGTCAGAGCCTGGGTTCTCGGGTTGTTCAGGTTCTTCCAGGTTCTTCAGGTTCGTCCGGTTGGTTCCGCCTCGTCGCGGAGTGCGGCGACGCAGTGCCGTCAGGGTCGCGGCTTCGAGGGCCGCGGAGCTGCTGACGCCTTTGCCTTCGGGCACGTCGGATTCGATCTCGACGACGGCGCCCTGGGTGAAGACGACGCCGTGGTCGCCGGCCAGCACCGCGAAGACGCCGGCAACGTAGGCCGCCCAGTGACGCGTCGCATTTTCTGCAAACCAGGCACGAATTTCGCCGTACGGCGGGCGTGCGGCGTTGACAAGCGCCAGCGGCACCTCGACCTCGCGTGACCCGCCCGTCGCGTCCCGCGACACGACGCGCAGAAATTGCGCTGGCTGAAACTGCAACGCCACGCGCGTCGATTCGCGGATGGGCCATTGCAGCACCAGCGACCCCGAGTAGTCGGCGATGCCGCCCATGACGTCAAGCCGGCCTGGGGCACGCGCGCGCCAGACGCTCACTCGATCCACCCACGCGCTTTCAGCGCCGCCTGCAGCACCGGCTCGACCGTCGCACGCAACCCGGCATTCGCGTAGCCAACCCAGCTCACGTCTGCCTCGACGTTGAGCGGCGCGTCCAGCGGCGCCCCGCGCTCGTCGGTGACCACGACGCCGCATTCCCGGGCGATGAGCTCGGTGCAGAGATCGTAGGGGTGGCAGCACAGGGACTTTGACGTGCCCGGTGCCGGGTGCCGGGTGCCGGGTGCGGTGCCGGGTGCCGCGTGCCGGAGTGCCGCGTGCGATCGAGCGGAGGTCCGCGATGAACCGATCGTGGCCGATGACGAGCTCGTAGAGTTGGCCGCCGCTCGAGATGTACTGGTCCTCGAACAGCTGTGCCTTCCCGGCGACCGGCGGGCCCAGCAGCGCCATCGCCATCTCGTCGTCGAGCGCGGCGAGCTCTGCGCGCATTCCGGGAAAGAACCGCGCGACGGTCGCAAAACCGTGGGCCAGCGTCGTCGATCGCGACGGACGAAGCGGCAATGGCTCGGTGGCCCCGGTCACGCGGTTCACGCGGATGCCGTGCGCGCCCTTCCCTGCCACGGCCCACAACTCGTCGCAGAGATGTTGCTTCACGAGAGGGATCTCGGTTTGAACGGCGAGGACGATCTGAGACAGAGACGGGTTCGGTCAGGTTGGGGCCGGTTGGGCCGGGTTGGTGTGGCGACGACGCCGGTGAGAATCCACGCGGGGCGCTTCTGGTACATCAGCCCGCGCGTGCCGTCGATCGGATCCACGATGATCGTCCAGCGAGCGTCGGCCTCTGACGCGCCACGCGGCAGCACGACGCGGCCGCCCGGCAGTCCCTCGGCGACCAGCACCACCGGGCCGTGGTCGCGCGCGATGGTGCGGTCGATCGCTTCCACCAGCACGTCTTCGGCGACCTTGTCGATCGCGTAGATCGTGTCGCCCTCGTCGTCGGCATGCACGTGCGACCACGTCTCGACCGCGGCGCGCTCGGTTGACGCCACGACCTCGTCGCGAATCCGGCGATGCAGCGCCTGGAGCGGGGCAAGAAGTGGATGTCGGCCAGGAGTCATCGTGCCTTCGCGCCGTCGCGCCGTCGTGATTACGCCGTGCCGGTAGTGCACGCCGCCAGCCGCCCTGAGCTCGCGCGCCTTCTCTTCCGGCGACGTGTCGCTCAGGAAGTTGCCGCCGCCAATCTCCGGTCCCGCGAGGTACTTCAGCAGGTTCGGCTTTCTCAGCGGCGGATGGAACTCGATGTGGAAGTGAAATCCGGGATACGTCGCCGCCGTCGGTGGGCGCCTGGTGCAGCGCCATCACGTAGGGAAACGGCATCTTCCAGAGGTTGTCGAACCTGATCACGACATCACGCAGCACCGCGGCCAGATCGGCGCGCTCCTGGTCCGACAGGGTCGACAGCGACGCGTGCGTCCGGGTCGGCGCGACGTACACCTCGTACGCGTAGCGCGCGAAGTACGGCACAAACGCGATCGCGTCGCCGTGCTCGAACAGGATCCGGCGGCCGTCGATGCGCTCGGCCTTCAGGACATCCTGGAACAGGACACGCCCGGTATCGGCCAGGTAGCGCTCGCCCGCACGCGTCTCGGTCTCGATGAACTTGAAGACGAAGTTGGTGGCGTAGATCTGGCAATGCGGATGCGGGTTGCTGACGCCGACGGCCTCGCCCTTGTTCTCGAAGACGAGCACATGCGCGACCTCGGGTCGCGCGGCCAGCTCGCGCATCTGATCCTGCCAGGTGGCCAGCAGCGCATCGATGCCCTCTACCGGCAGCTCGGCCAACGTGACGTCGTGGCGCGGGCTGTAGCAGACGACGCGTGCCAGGCCCGAGGCCGGTTCGACGCGATACGGCAGGGGCGGCGGGGCCAGCACTCTCGGGGCATCGGGGCCCACGCACGGGTGATCGTTGTCGAAGACGTACGTGCCGGTGTACTGCGGGTTGGCCTTCCCGCTGACCCGCGCGTTGCCGGGACACAGGTAGCAGCCGGCGTCGTAGGCCGGCGGCGGCGCCGCCGGCGCCGCCCAATTGCTCACCCGACCACGGGCGGGATTGCCGGTGCGCCGCGACAATCACCCATTCCTCGCGGAGCGGATGCCAGCGTTGTTCCCACATTCGGAGCGGATGGTATCGCGATCGGCCTCCTGAGCGACGGCGCACGAGCCTCTGCGAGCTGTCGCAGCTCAGCCGACGAGGGTGCTGTGGGCTCAGCCCTCAGGAGCTTGACGTGCAGCCTCGGACGTCCGGCATGGCGCGATATAGCTCCGAGGCCGAGGCTGCCCTGGCATCGGCGCGGCTCCGGCAGCGAACCCTTGCAGAGGCGCGCGAGCGCGCCCCTACAATCGATCACACATGCCCGTCCGCCTGCACCGCACCGTCCCCGTCCGTGTCGGCCGCGTCCAGGTCGGTGGCGGCGCGCCGGTCGTCGTCCAGTCCATGACGATGACCGACACGGCCGATGCCGCGGCGACGGCGCAGCAGGTCGTGGAGCTCTGGCAGGCCGGCTCCGAGATGGTGCGCGTCACGGTGAACGTGCCCGAGGCGGCCGCGGCGGTGCCCGAGATCAAGCAGCGCATGCTCGATGCCGGGTGCGACGCGCCGCTCATCGGCGACTTCCACTACAACGGCCATCTGCTGCTCACCCGCTATCCCGAGGCGGCGCGCGCGCTGGACAAGTACCGCATCAACCCCGGCAACGTCGGCACCGGCAAAAGGCGCGACGAGCAGTTTGCGACGATCTGCAAGGTCGCCTTCGACAACGGCAAGCCCGTGCGCATCGGCGTCAACGGCGGCTCCCTGAACCAGGAGCTGGTCATGGCGAAGATGCAGGAGAACACCGACCGCGCGCTCGGCAGGACCTCGGAAGAGATCGTCGACGAATGCATGGTGCTCTCGGCGCTGCAGTCCACCGAACTGGCGCTCGAGTCGGGACTGCGCGAGGACCAGATCATCATCTCGTGCAAGGTCTCGCGGCCCCAGGCGCTGATCGCCGTCTACCGCGATCTCGCCAAGCAGACGCGGCAGCCGCTCCATCTGGGCCTCACCGAGGCCGGCATGGGCACCAAGGGCCTGGTGTGGTCGTCGGCGGCCATCGGCATCCTGCTCAACGAAGGCATCGGCGACACGATCCGCGTGTCGTTGACGCCGCGGCCAGGCGGCGACCGGCGCGAAGAGGTCTACGCCGCCTGCGAGATTCTGCAGGCCCTGGGCCTGCGCTCGTTCTCGCCCAGCGTCACGGCGTGCCCCGGCTGCGGGCGCACGACGAGCAGCACCTTCCAGGAACTGGCCGAAGCCGTGCAAGGCTACATCCGCGACCAGATGCCGGAATGGAAGCAGCGCTACGAAGGCGTCGAGACCCTCACGCTTGCGGTGATGGGCTGCGTCGTCAACGGCCCGGGCGAATCGAAGGCCGCCAACATCGGCATCTCGCTGCCGGGCACCGGCGAATCGCCCAACTGCCCCGTCTTCATCGACGGCGTGCACGCGACGACGCTGCGCGGGACCTACGACGAGCTGGCGGTTGCCTTCCAGAGGCTGCTCGACGACTACGTCGAGAGGAAATACGCGAAGAAGACGGTGACCGCGTAGGGGCGCACGCGCGTGCGCCCGCCGGGGTGAAGCAGGTGGCGGCATGACCCCGACATCCGGCGGCCCAGCGGGGCGCGCTGAGCGCTACTCTTCCCGTCCATCCGCGTGATTAGCCGAACCGATCGCTGATAGGTCAGATAGGCAACGGCCCACTGGATCAGCACGGCCACGCGGTTGCGGAAGCCAATCAGCCAGAAGATGTGGATGAACAGCCACAACAGCCACGCAGGAAACCCGGCCAGCCGCAGCCAGCCCAGGTCCGCGATGGCGGCGTTTCGGCCGATGGTGGCCATGTTGCCCAGGTCCTTGTAACGGAAGGGCCGGCGCGGCTGCCGTTCCATGCTGCGCCCGATCATCCGCGCGGCGTGAGCGGCCTGCTGCATCGCGACCTGCGAGACGCCGGGGTACTGCTTGCCGTTGCCGTCGGCAAGACCGGCCATGTCGCCGATGACGAACGCCTCGGGATGGCCGGGCACCGACAGGTCCGGCTCGACCAGCACACGGCCGGCGCGATCGCGCGGCACGCCGAGCGAAGCGCCCAGCGGCGAGGCGGTGACACCCGCGGTCCAGAGGATGGTGCCGGCTTCGAGCATCTCGTCGCCAAGCCAGACGCGCCCTTCCTCGATGCGCGTCACCGGCGTCTTCTCGCGCACTTCCACGCCCAGACGAACCAGCGAGGCGCGGGCCGCATCACGCAGCGACTCGGGAAACGGCGCGAGGATGGTGGGACCGGCCTCGATCAACAGCACACGCGCTTCCGAGGTGTGGATGGACCGAAACTCCTGCGACAGCGTCTGACGCGCAATTTCGGCAATCGCGCCGGCCATCTCCACGCCGGTGGCGCCGCCGCCGACGAGCACGAAGGTGAGGAGGCGCTTGCGTTCCGCCGGATCGGATGTCCGCTCGGCCTTCTCGTACGCCACCAGCATCCGCGCCCTCACCCTCAACGCGTCGTCGAGCGTCTTGAGCGACGGCGCGTACGGCGCCCAGTCGTCGTGGCCGAAGTAGGAGCTGCCGGCGCCGGCGGCGACGATCAGGTAGTCGTACGACAGCGAGTCGCCGTGGTCGAGGTTCACGCGCCGGGCCGCAAGGTCTACTCCCTGCGCTTCGGCCAGCAGCACACGCGTGTTGTCGTGGTGGCGCAATACCCAGCGAATGGGCGCGGCGATGTCGCCCGGCGACAGGCCGGCCGTTGCCACCTGATACAGCAGCGGCTGAAAGACGTGGTGGTTGTGGCGGTCGACCAGCGTCACGCGCACCGGCGCGCGCCGCAGCGCCTTGGCGGCAAATAGCCCGCCGAAGCCGCCGCCGATGATGACGACATGAGGGACAGACATTGACGATTGCAGATTGACGATTGACGATTACGGCCGCGCCGCGGCTGTACCTATTCGGCCCGAGGCAGCGAGTGTACACTTCCCCTCATGCCCGTTCGAGAACGCACCCCGACCACAGAAGTTACCGTCGAGACGGCGTGCCCGCTCGACTGTCCGGACGGATGCAGTCTCTCGGTGACGGTCAGCGACGGGCGCATCGTCGAGATCGATGGGAGCCACGCCAATCCGTCGACCCGCGGCTACATCTGCGCGAAGGTGCGGCGATTCGATCAGCGCGTCTACGGCGACAGCCGCGTGCGCTATCCGATGGTGCGCAGCGGCGAGAAGGGCAGCGGGAAGTTCGCGCGCGTCTCGTGGGAGGAAGCCATCGAGGCTGTCGCGCAGGCCATCGAGCGCACGCGCGAGGCGAGCGGTGCCGAATCGATCCTGCCGTTCTGCTACGGCGGGTCCAACGGCCTGCTGACGCAGGACAACACCGACGCCGCGTTCTTCCGGCGCCTCGGCGCCTCGCGGCTGCTGCGCACGGTGTGCGCGGCGCCGACCGGCGCGGCCAACATGGGGCTGTACGGCAAGATGCCCTCGGTCACCTACCTGGACTACCCGCACGCGCGGCTGATCGTGATGTGGGGCATGAACCCGTCGGCGTCCGGCATCCACGCGATCCCGTTCATCAAGGAAGCGCAGAAGGCGGGCGCGAAGCTCGTCGTCGTCGACCCGCGCGTGACCCCGCTGGCCAGGACGGCCGACCTGCACCTGGCCGTGCGTCCAGGCACCGATCTGGTGGTCGCGCTGGCCCTCCATCGCGTGCTCTTCGAAGAAGGCCACGCCGATCATGCGTTTCTCGACGCGCACGCCACCGGCGTCGACGCGTTGCGCGCGCGTGCCGCCGAATGGACGATCGAGCGGGCCGCGGAAGTGTCGGGGCTCGATCCGCACCACCTTCGAATGTTCGCCGACCTGTACGCGCAGACACGCCCGGCGCTGGTCCGCTGTGGCTGGGGCGTCGAGCGCAATCGCAACGGCGGCAGCGCCGTCGCGGCGATCCTGGCCCTGCCGGCCGTCGCCGGCAAGTTCGGCGTTCGCGGTGGCGGCTACGCCATGAGCAACTCCGCGTCGTGGGGGTTCTCGCGCCCCTGGCTGGAACGCACGCCCGAGCCTCAGACACGGGCGATCAACATGAACCTGCTGGGACGCGTGCTCACCGAGGCGCCAGATCCGCCCGTGAACCTGCTGTTCGTCTACAACTGCAACCCGGCGGCGACGATGCCCGACCAGACGCGCGTGCTCAAGGGGCTCGCCCGCGAAGACCTCTTCACGGTGGTCTTCGAGCAGGTGATGACCGACACGGCCCTGCTCGCCGACGTGGTGCTGCCGGCGACGACGTTTCTCGAGGGCTACGACTTCTCGCGCGCCTACGGCCCGATCAGCCTGCAGCTGGCGCGGCCCGTGATCGACCCGGTGGCCGAAGCGCGCTCGAACGCCGACGTCTTCGCGGACCTGGGCAGCCGCCTGGGGCTCTGGGACGACGCCGAGTCCCGGTCGGAGCTCGACACGCTGCTCACGATTCTCAGCGAGCTGCCGCCCGAGTTCGGGTCGCCGCTGCAGCGACTCCGGCGTCGCCAAGCCGCCCTGGGAGGGCGCGCCCGTGCAGTTTGTGGACGTCTTCCCGCGCACGCCCGATCAAAAGGTGCACCTGTGCCCCGCCGCGCTCGACCAGGAAGCACCGCTTGGCCTTTATGGCTATCAGGCGGACCCGGGGAGTACGCAGTTTCCGCTCGCGCTCATCTCTCCAGCCTCCGAGCGCACCATCAGCTCCACATTGGGCGAACTTCCACGCCCGGAAGTGAAGCTTCTGCTACATCCAGACGATGCGGCGGACAGAGGGATTGCGGAAAATGACGACGTGCGGGTGTGGAATGAGTGGGGCGAGGTGACGTGTCGTGCGCAGGTGGGCGTGTGGACGCGCAAGGGCACTGCGGTCCTGCCCAAGGGCCTGTGGCGTCGCCACACGGGCAACGGCTTTACCGCCAACGCGCTGGCACCCGACACACTGACCGACCTTGGCGGCGGCGCGTGCTTCAACGACGCGCGGGTCCAAGTGGCCCGCGCGTAGCTCGAAATGGCTAGTTGTGAGGGTGCCGCGACTGGCGGTCCGCGGCCAGCGTGTCGCCGCGGACCGAATACGAACTCGACCGGCTAGACGTCCGACGAGGTCAGGTCGGGCGTGGGCTCGCCTGATTCTTCGGTCAAGCGCCCACGGCCACCGCGGCTCACCTGTCCGCCCTTGCGGCCGGCGCGACGCGCTTCTTCGGCCGTCCACTCGTGCGCGGTTCCCTTCTCGTGGGCTGCGCGACCACCCTTGCTGGCGATCTCGCGCTGCCGCTCAGGACTCATCGACGCGAAGCCGCGCCGCTCTTTTCGTTCCGGTGCCATCACTACGACCTCCTTGCCCACCTGAAGGCCACGATGCCCTTCAGCTCACGGTCATGTCTTCAAAGGACGTGCCAGCAGTGCATGCCGTTGCACTTTGAGAAACGCGCGGATTTGTTCGGAAATTCGACGACCGGAAGATTCCGGGGCGGCAACGTTTTCGCGGACTGATGCCGTTTACTACAGAGCGTGTGGTTTCACGACGCTCGAGCTTCGGGTGGCGGGGTCCCCATCGCGCAATGCTACGATGGATGCGACGTGAGCGTGCCCTCCTCCCCAGACCCTGAATCGCGTCATCGGGTCTGCTGGTACGGGCGTCGCGCGCCGGGCATCCTGCCCGAAGTGAGTTTTCAGACGGTCGAGGACGGCGAGCTGCTGTATTGCTCGCATCCGATGCTGTTTCCCGTCGTCGGCTACCAGTTCGATGTCCGGAACTGCGACAGCTGCGACTGGTTCAAAGTGAAGAAAGCGAGACCATGAGCCCCTGTGCCCCTCCGGTACCCCCGGAACCGACGAAAAACAAGAGCGGCCGCACGGTGACGTGCGTGAAGTTTCAGAAGGCCATGCCCGGGCTCGACTCCCCGCCCTGGCCCGGTGAGCTGGGGCAACGCATCTACGAGAACGTCTCGCTCGAGGCGTGGAAGATGTGGGAGGAGCGGATGAAGATGATCCTCAACGAGTACCGGCTGCTGCCCTTCCAGAAAGAGGCCCAGGAGCTGGTGGCCAAGCACATGGAGGAGTTCTTCTTCGGTGAAAGCGCCGCGCTGCCGCCCGGCTACGTGCCGCAGCAGGAGAAGTAGGCCCTCAGATAACCGGGATCGCCCGGTCCATCCTCACATCCAGGCGCGCGTGCGCGGTGCGCAGGGCCGATTCCACCTCCGACGGCGATTCGGCGCGCGCGAAGATGAATCCCAGGTACGTCGCGCCTTCCGGCAGCGGCACCAGCGTCTGGTCGATCTTGGCCGTCAGCACCACATCGTCGATGCCCGGCACGGCCAGCGCGCGACCGGCGCCGTCCATTCCGCGCAGGACGCCCGGGCCTGGGATGGGAATCATCATCACGCCGCTGGCGCCGGGCTCCCGCGTCCAGCGATCCACGCGTTCCCCAATCGCGTGCCGCAGCAGGAGCGCCTCGAGCGACGCCGTTGCGCCCCTGGGACCGTTGAAGCGGAGCGCCCGCGCGCAGATGCCGCCAATGGGCCGCGCGGCGACCTCGAGGACGAACACGCCGTGGTCGTTCACGCGGCATTCGGCGTGGATGGGGCCGTGCGCGAGTCCCAGGGCGCGGCAGGCCGCGTCCACCGCCGATGTCATCGCGGACTGCACCTGCGCCGACGCCCGCGACGGCGAGACGTAGAGCGTCTCCTCGAAGTACGGTCCGTAGAGCGGGTCGGGCTTGTCGAAGATCGCCAGGACCTGCAACCGGCCGCTCGAGAGGAGCCCCTCGACGGCGTACTCCCGCCCGGGGATGAACGTCTCGGCCAGGACGACCGCGACGTCGGGATCCCGCAGCGCGCGGATGTCGGGTTGCGCCAGCAATCGGCTGACCCGCGCCCAGGCGCCTCGTAGAGTGGCCGGGCGTGTCGGCGCGTATCACGCCGCGGCTGCCGGACAGGGCGGCGGGCTTGACGACCACCGGCAGGCGGTCGACCCACGCGGCCAGATCCTGCTCCGAGGTGATCACGCCGAAGTCCGGCACGGGCAGCCCCGCATCGCGCAGCCGCTGGCGCGTCCGCAGCTTGTTGCGGCTGGCCTCGGCCGACGCGCGCGAGTGCCACGGGACGCCCAGCGCCTCGGCGACGGCGGCCGCCATGGCCGCCGGGCGGTCCCCCACCGCCAGCACGCCATCGACCGGCGCCAGTTCGGCAAAGCGCCTTGATGCTGTCGATGGCCAGCGCCGGCTCGTGGAAGCGCACCGCCATCGCGCGATCGCGCCAGGGGTCGTCGAGCTGGTCGCAGCGGTCGGTCGCCAGCTGCAGCTCGACCCCCAGGTCCGACGGCCGCCTCGTCGAAGGCGCGGACCTGATAGCCGGTTGTGGTCGCGAACAAAAGGACACGCAAGAGAGCAGCCTCTGGAACTAACGACAGCCTAGGCCTGGACCACGCTGATACCTCAGCGTAATCTGCAATCTGCAATCTGCAATCGTCAATTCAGAGAAGGGCCACCTGCCCCTCGGTTGGCTCCGCTCAACAGTACCAGGGCTCGGTCAGAAAGGGCACCGTCGCACGCGCTGCGGCGCGGCCGGTCGGTGTCGCGCGCGCGTTGACCGGCGGCGGCGAGCGCCAGCGCCATCACCTCGTCAAACACCGCGCCGCGCGGCGCGTGGAGCTTGCGGCCCACCAGCCGCTGCACTTCGCGCTGGAGGTGGTCTACGCGCGGGTCGGGGTGTTGCCACGCGTGCGCCAGCGCGGAGGGGTCCAGCGGTCCCGCGAGCGCGCGGATTTCCGGCAGCTCCATCAGGCGCGACCCGGCTGGCAGCAGCAGCCGGATGGCGAGCTGAATCGACGCCACGGCCTCCACCAGTTCCAGGTCCGCGATCGTCTGAAGCAGATCCACATAGCCTTCGAGCGTCGTCCACGGCGTGAAGGCGACGAAGGTCGGCGCCAGCGGCAGTCCCACCTCGCGCATCTGCTCGACGACGGCGACGACATCGGCGCGCGTGTGCCCCTTGTCGAGCCGCTCGAGGATGTGGTCGTCGACCGCTTCGACGGCGGAGATGACGAAGAGGCATCCGGTGTCGCGCAGGACGGGCAGCAGGTCGGCGTGGTGGCGCAGGTGCTCGACCTTGATCGTGACGTCGTAGCTGAGGCCGGGAAACCGCGCCGCCAGCGCCTCGACGAGCCGCCGGGCATGCGTCGGGCCGTTGAAGAAATCGGGGTCGCCGAAGGTGATGTGCTGCGCGCCGCGCTCGACCTGGGTGGCGATGTCGGCCAGCGTGACGTCGACCGGCACGACGCGGAACTGCCCGCCGTAGACCGGCACGATCGGGCAGTGCCGGCACAGGTGCTTGCAGCCGCGCGATGCCTCGGTGTAGCCGACCACGCGCCGGGTGCCGTCGGGCATCTGCAGCGCCGCATAGCGATTCAGGGCGGGCAGATCCCGCCGGTCCGGGGGGATGAACTGCAGGCGCGGGACAGGGTCGGGCTCGGGTCAGGCGCCGGGTTGGGTCGGGTTCGGTCAGGTTGGGCCGGGTTCGGTCGGGTTGCTCGAGACCCGTCGCCAGCGCCGTCAGGTCCGCTTCGAACTCGGGGCCGAGGATGGTGTCGACGCCGTGGCTGCGGAGGACATCGGCCGACAGCGGCGCGTACAGGCCGTAGGCGCACAGATGCGCGTCCGGGGTTCAGCGCGCGCACGCGGTCGATGACGGGCAAGGCCAGCCGCGTGGCGGTGTGCATGGGCAGGTAGAACGCGACGAGCCGCGCCTCGGCGACCGGGACCTCGCTCAGCCGCTCGCGCGACAGGTCCGCCGTCCGCACGTCGAGATCCGCCTGGCGCAGCCACGCCGCCGGCGACGCCAGCCCGAAGGGCTGCCGGCCGAGCTCGTAGGTGGAAAGCAAGAGAACCATTGACGATTGTCAGATTGTAACGATTCGACGACATCTTAACAGTACCGGCACCGAGATGGCTCTTAAAGAATACCGCGCCAAGCGCAACTTTGCCGTCTCGCCAGAGCCCAAGGGCGCCGATCCGAAGGCGAAGAAGAAAAAGGGCGCGCCGCTGTTCTTCTGCGTCCAGAAGCACCTGGCCAGCCACCTGCACTACGACCTGCGCCTCGAACACGACGGCGTCCTGCTGTCCTGGGCCGTGCCAAAAGGCCCGTCCATCAACCCGGCGGACAAGCGTCTGGCGATGCACGTCGAGGATCACCCGATCGAGTACGGCACCTTCGAAGGCGTCATCCCCGACGGCTACGGCGCCGGCATCGTGATGCTGTGGGACGAGGGCACGTGGGAACCGCTGGTCGACGACGTCAGCGAGGCGCTTCGGAAGGGCGACCTCAAGCTGCAGCTCCACGGCGTGAAGCTGAAAGGCTCCTGGGCGCTCGATCCGCACCAAGGGCGGCGACGGCCGAAGCTGGCTGATGATCAAGCACCGCGACGACTGGGCCGGCCCGATCGACATCGCGACCTTCGCGCCGCTGAGCATCAAGAGCGGCGGCGACTTCACCGACATCCTCGAGCAGGAGTCGCCGGACCTGTGGACCAGCAACCGCGCGGCCAAGGGCGGGCAGGCCCACATGCTGAAAGTGGTGGAGAGGGCCGTCGCGATAGCGGAGGAGAACAAGGCAAGCCTCCGCGAGACCGGGACGATAGCCTCGCGCCTCCGAAGGACCAATAAGCGAGCCTCAGCTACAACAGCTTCCGCGCCAGCACGCTCCACACGGCGTACGCCAGGCGCCAGCGATCGTGCCGCGCGATCTCGCGCAGCCAGAAGTCGGCCTCGATAATCTCGCAGCCCTCCGGCACGTCGCCGATGGGCAGCATCGCCTTGTGCTCGGCTTCGTACCGCGCCAGCACGGCATCGGTGGGCCGGCCGCCGTTGACCATCACGACGTCCACCTTGCGGCCGATCGTCTCGGATACCCGCCGCACGGCCTCGCCGGCGGTGAAGCCGGTCATGCCCCGCCCCTCGGTGAGCAGGTTCGCAATCAGCACCACCGGCCCGTTCACCTTCGCAATCGCCTCGGCGACGCCACGCACCAGCAGCGGCGGCATCAGGCTGGTGTAGAAGCTGCCCGGTCCGATGACGACGGCGTCAAAGCCGGCGATGGCCTCGGCGACGGCCGGATGAATCGTCGCCGGCGGGTCGAGCCACACGCGCGTGATGCGATTGCCCCCAAGCTGCCCCGCGTCGACCTCGACTTCGCCCTGCGTCACGTCGCCGTTGGCGTACTCGGCGCAGATCGACGAGGAGTCCACGCTCACCGGCCACACGCGGCCTTCGCACCCCAGCAGCGTGCGCAGCGCGTCGACGGCGACGAGGAAGTCGCCGCTGTACTGCTCCATCATCGACAGCAGCAGGTTGCCGCCGGTGTGCCCCGACAGCTTCGCGTGGCTGCGCAGCATCGGCAGGCGCGCCAGCAGGACGCGCCGCGCCTCGTTCTCGTTCGGCGACAAGGCCAGCGCGCACTTGAGCACGTCGCCAGGCGGCAGCACGCCCAGTTCGTCGCGCAGCTGGCCCGAACTGCCGCCGCTGTCGAACATCGTCACGACCGCGTGGACTTTCAGCCACGGGTTGCGCTTGAGCCCGCCCAGCAAGCTCGGCAACCCGGTGCCGCCGCCGAAGCAGCCGACGTTCAACTCACGGAATCGCATGTCGGGGGATTGTACTCTCCTACAATGATCGGATGGGTGCCGTCGATCGCCTGCTCGCCGACCTGCGCGTCATCTTCGCCGCGCGCCTGATCTCGCTGGTGGTCTACGGCCGCCACGCCGCCGGCACCGCCTCGCCGGACCTGCCGATCCACACGCTGGCGCTGGTGCACGACATCGGCTTTGCCGACCTCGAGGCCTGCGCGCGCCAGGCGCGGCGCTGGCAGGCCGACGGCCTGGCCGTGCCGCTGATGATCGGCCGGCGCGAGTTCGCCCGCTCGCTCGACGTCTTCCCGCTGGAGTTTGGCGCCATCATCAGCAACCATCGAGTCGTCTTCGGCGACGACCCGTTTCAGAGCCTGGCCGTCAAGGACCAGGACGTGCGTCGCGCGTGCGAGATCGACGTCAAGGGCCACCTCCTGCACCTGCGCGAGAGCTATGTCGAAAGCCACGGCGAGATGAGCGCCGTGGCGCGCGCTGGTCGAGGCGTCGGCCGCGGCGCTGCGGACGCTGGCCGGCAACGTCGCGCGCCTCGATGGCCAGTCGCCGGCATCGCCCGCCGCGCTCGCCTCGCACCTGACGACGGCCCTTGGGCCCGTGCACGGCCGCACGCTGGCCACCGTCCTGGCGCTGAGCGACACGCCGCTTGCCCCGGCCGACGCGGCGCGCATCTTTCCGGACTACCTGGCGGCCGCCGAAGCCCTCGCGTGGTACGTGGACGCGTGGAAATGACGTCGCGCGCGTTCGCTCTCGTCGTCGCGCTGCTGCTGTGCGCGCTGCCGGCGGACGCGCAGGCTCCGCCCGCCCTCACCGGCGCCGTCAACGACTTTGCGGGCGTGATCGACGCCGCCAATCGCGAGGCGATCGCGCGGCTGTCGGATCGACTGCAGCAGACAACCGGCGACGTCCTGGTCGTCGCGACGGTGAAGACGTTCAAGCCCGAGGCCGACATCCGCAGCTACGCCGTGAAGATGTTTCAGAACGGCGGCCGCGGCATCGGCATCAAGGGCAAGGACAACGGCCTGCTCGTGCTGCTGGCCGTCGACGACCGGCAGGTGTGGATCGAAGTCGGCTACGGCCTCGAGCCGTACATCACCGACGGCTTCAGCGGCGAGACGAGCCGCCAGACGATGGTGCCGTATTTCAAGCAGGGGGATTACGGCGGCGGTCTGCTGGCCGGCAGCCAGCGCCTGGCCGCCCGCGTGGCCGAGGGGCAAGGCAAGGCGCTTGGCGACGACGTCGCGCCCAGGCCGGCGCGGGAGCGCGAGCGCGACACGGGCTTCCCCATCCCCTGGCCCATCGTGATCTTCCTGTTGTTCATCATCGTCAGCCGCATGGCTGCGCGGGCGGCGGCGGCGCCGCACGTGGGGCAACAACTGGAGCGGCTGGTCGAGCGGCGTGGGGCCGTTTGGCGGCGGGTTCGGTGGCGGCTTTGGCGGCGGGTCGTCGGGAGGATTCGGCGGCGGGTTTGGTGGGTTTGGCGGCGGCCGCAGCGGTGGCGGAGGCGGCGGCGGATCGTGGTGATACTTGCAGGGGCGCGTACGCGCTCCGCACGGGTTGCGAGCCGGATGTGGAGGACGTAATGAAGGCACGGATGAGTGCGACTGACGGGGATCGTGATCGTGGCGCTGCTGGCCTGGCCGCTCGGCGGCTGTTCGTACAACCGCTTCGTCAGCCAGGAAGAAGCGATCAAGACGCAGTGGGCGCAGGTCGAGAACCAGTTGCAGCGCCGCAACGACTTGATTCCGAACCTGGTCGAGACGGTGAAGGGCTACGCGGCGCAGGAACAGGACGTCTACAAGTCCATCGCGGACTCGCGCGCGAAACTGGCCGGCGCGACCACGCCCGAACAGAAGATCGCGGCGGCCAACGAACAGAGCGCTGCCCTGTCGCGCCTGCTGGTCATCGTCGAGAACTACCCGCAACTGAAGTCGAACGAGACGTTCGCGCGCCTGATGGACGAGCTGTCGGGCACCGAAAACCGCATCGCCGTCGAGCGGATGCGATACAACGAAGCCGTGCAGACCTACAACACGTCGCGGCGGCAGTTCCCCGCCAACGTCACGGCGAAGGTGTTCGGGTTCAACGAGTACAAGCTGTTTGAAGCGCCCCGGAAGCCAAGGTGGCTCCGAAGGTGGACTTCGCGAGGTAATCGTCACGTCGTCAATCATGCCAATAACATCGATTCCCCGTGCTCGCCCCGCGACAGTTTCTGATCTCAGCGCTGCTGCTCGGCGCGGCGCTGTGGCTGTCGCGCGCCGTGTGCGATGTCTCGGGCGCCGGCACGCGTGTCGCGTATCTGCCGTCGGCGCCAGAACTGCTGGGCCTCGCCGTCCTCGGCGGCCTTGTCCTCACCCTGATTCAAGCCATCGTCGAACGCGGCATCGGGCGCTTGCGTCCTGGCGCCCATCTGTCATCGGACGCGGTGACGCCGCTGGTCGCGCTGACACTGCTGGCGCTGCCCTACCTGCCGTGGCTTGGCGATCGCGTGCCGCTGGTGTCCGCGCTGGCCGGCCCGGCTGGACTGTGGCTGTGGACGGTCGTGGTCGTCGTCTCGGTGTGGGCCCTGGCCGCTGGCCTGCCGCCTCGCGCGCGAGGACGTGCCGCGCGCGGACGCGCGCAGGATGGGTCGTCGTTGCGACGGCGCTCGTCCTGGGCGCGGCCGCATATCGGCTGGCGCCGGGCGCGATGTACCCCGGCGGCGACGAGCCGCACTACCTCGTCGTCACACAGAGCGTGCTGACCGATCGCGACCTGCGCATCGACGACAACCACGCGCGCGGTGACTACCGCGCGTACTTTCAACGGCGCCCTCAAGCCCGATCACATCGTGCCGCCAGGCGCCGACGGCGCCATCTACTCGATTCACCCCGTCGGCGTGTCGCTGCTGGTCGCGCCGGGCTTTGCGCTTGGCGGCTATCGTGGGGCCAGCCTGACCATCGTGCTGTTTGGCGCGCTCGTCGGGCTGCTGCTGTGGCGGTGGCTGCGCGCGCAGACGGGAGCCGCCGGCAGCGACATTTGGATGGCTGGCCATCGTCACGCAGCGCGCCGTTCGTGCTGCACGGGTTTGCCGTGTATCCCGGAGATCCCGGCGGCGCTGGCCGTGCTGATCGCGCTGGCCTGGCGTCCGGGCACGGCCGAGACGCGGGCGACTTCCGTCGTTCGCGGCCTGGCGCTGGGCGCGCTGCCGTGGCTGGGCACGAAGTACGCGCCGATGGCGCTGGTCGATTGGCGTGCTGCTGGCGCTGCGCGCGCCGAAGGATCGCGCGCGCCTGGTCGCGATCGCCGGCGCCGGCCGTGCTGCTGGTCGTGGCATGGCTCGCGTGGTTCTGCGTGGCTGTGGGGCACGCCGTCGCCGACCGCGCCCTACGGCACCGCGCACCAGATGGCGCTGTGGCACCTGGCGGCGGGATTGCCGGGACTCTTCTTCGATCAGGAGTACGGCATCGCCGCGGTCGCGCCGGTGCTGGCGATGGCGTCGGTGGGCTGGTGGCGTCTCTGGCGGCGCGATGCGGCCGGCCGCACGCCTCGTCGTCGAGACGGCGCTGCCGCTGCTGACGTCTGGCCGCTCACCGTGGGCGCCTATGCGATGTGGTGGGGCGGATCGGCGCCGCCGGGCCGGCAGCTGGTCGCCGCGCTGCCGCTGCTGGGCGTGCCGCTGGCTGCGCTGTGGCACGACCTGGCGGCGGCTCCCGCGCGTCGTGCGCTGCTGGTCGTCCTGCTTGGCGCTGGGCATCGCCACGACCGGCACGCTCGTGTTCGCGCGCGAGGGCCTGCTCATCGCCAACGATCGCGACGGCACGTCGGAGCTGCTGGCGTACCTGGCGACCGGCGACGCGCTCAACCGCATCGTGCCGTCGTTCACCGCGGATCGCTCGGCGCTGGCGTGGCCGTTCGCCCTGCTGTTCGCCTGGGCCGCCGTCGTCGCAGCGCTCTGGTGGATCGCGGGCCGCGTCAAGGGCGTGGCTGCCAGGTCGTGCGGGATTGGCCGCTTCGTGTGCCGGCGTGATCGCCGTCTTGATCGTCAGCGTGGTCGTGTCCCACGGCGCGCGTCGATGCCGGGTCCGCGCGGGCACGCCCGCGCGCAATCGGCCGCACTCGACGCCTACGACAGCGCGGCACGCCCGGTCGCGATCGTGTTCGACCCGTGGCGCCTGGCGCCGCCCGAGTCGGTGCCGCCGACGATGCAGTTTGAAGCGACGCCCGGTCTCCGGCGCGCGCCGCAGCCCTTGCGCGTGTTGTTGAACATGCGGCTCGCGCTGCCCGCCGGGACCTATGCGATTGCGATGGAGCCGCTGCCCGGCCAGGCGCTTGCCGGCACCGTCGGCCTGCAGGTCGGCCGCGCGGGCCCGCCGCAGCAGACCTGGGTGGTGGAGTCGCCGGCCGAACGCCGCGTGGACGCAGACGTTCACGCTCGACCTCGACGCGAACTTCGTGGGCCTGCGCGCCGACGATCGATTCGAGTCTTCGATCGCGCGCATCCGCGTCACTCCTGTCCGCATCGTCGATCGCAACCGGCGCCTCCATCGGCCGCCGGTGGTGGCTACGGCAGTCCTTGCGGGGCAGCCGGCGTACTTCCACGACACCAATGCGGACGTCGAGGCCACCGGCTTCTGGGCGCGCGGAAGGTTGACGACGGCGATCACCCTGGGCGTCGAATCCGGCGAGCCAACCGCGCGGCGTGCGCGTGCAGCTTCACAGCGGCCAGGCGACGACGACCGTGCGCGTCGCGACGCCGGGCTGGTCGACCCGGCTGTCGCTGACGCCCGGCCACGTGCAATCGCTGACGGTCCCCGCGCTCGAAGGCCAGCGCCTGCTGCCGGTGGAGATCAGGCCCGAAGGCGGGTTCGTGCCCGCCGAGCACGGCGGCGCCGCGGCCGACCGGCGTCTGCTGGGCTGCTGGGTCGAGGTCCTGCCATGAGCCTTGGCCTGCTGGACCAGTGCCTCTCGGAGTTCGATCGCGAGATCGGCGTCACGCGCCGGGTTCTGGCGCGCGTGCCCGACGATCGGCTGGCGTGGGGACCGCATCCGCGGTCGATGACGCTGGGCCGGCTGGCCACTCACATCGCGTCGCTGCCTGGATGGCTGCCGCGCATTCTGAACGAGGCGACGTTCGATCTCGGCACGCTGCCGGCGACGTCGGTCGTGGATGAAACGCTCCGCGGCGATTCTCGCCCGCTTCGAGGCGGGCGTCGCCGAGGCCCGGCGCGCGCTGCGCGAATCCACCGACGCGCGGCTCGCCGACACGTGGTCGCTCTGCAAGGACGGCGAGGTGATCATCACGTTGCCTCGCATCGTCGCCTTGCGCACCGAAGGGCTGTACCACCTGACGCATCACCGCGGCCAGCTGACCGTGTACCTGCGTCTGCTCGAGATCCCCATCCCGCCCATCTATGGCCCGACTGCCGACGAGGGACGCCTGTGACGCGACCGGCTGCACTGATTCTCGACTACGGTGAAGTGCTCAGCCACCCGATGCGCCCCGGCGCGATGGCGCTGATGGCGAGCCAGCTGGGCACCCTCGATACGGAACTGACGCAGGCCTACTGGCGTCACGGCGCGAGTACGATCTGGGCATGCCGGTCCACGACTACTGGGCGCTGGTCGCGCAGGACCTCGGCGCAGAGCTCGACGAGCGGGCTGCGTGAATGCGCTGATTGCCATCGACGTGGACGCGTGGACCGACTACCGCGACGAGATGTGGACGCTGGCCGCGACGTTTCGTGCGAACGGCGGGAAGCTCGGCATTCTCAGCAACGGCGTTCCCGAGATCGTCGCGCGCATCCGTGCCGACCATCAGCTGGAGTCGCTGTTTGACGCCGTCGTGATCTC
Organism: Vicinamibacteria bacterium; assembly: GCA_963818215.1. GTDB lineage: Bacteria > Acidobacteriota > Vicinamibacteria > Vicinamibacterales > JAENWD01 > JAENWD01. The sequence continues at coordinate 74,640 of CAWFRL010000024.1, forward strand.
CTTCGAAGTGCAGCTCGCCAAGCCCGAGCCCGAGATCTATCGCGTCGACGCTCGATCGGCTTGGCGTCCCGGCCTTCGACGCGCTGTTTGTGGACGACCGCGTCGAGAACATCGAGGCGGCGCGCGAGCTCGGGCTGCAGACGCTGCTGTTCACGGGCGACGTCCATGCGCTTCGCGCGATTACGCTGATTTGATCGGACTACGCAGACACTCGATCCGCAGATTCCGCAGATTCACGCAGATTCGTCGTTGCTCTGGCCATTCGCAGTCGCGCACCGTACGCGGCCCGAACTTCGTGGTTCGTGCGATCGAGCGCTCAGAAATACCTGAACAAAACCAGCCCACTTGACGTAGGTGGTAGCAAAGTGATATCACTCTAATATCTTCAAGGAGCTGGTCAGATGATTCGTGAGCGTGAATACGCGGCGATGTCGGGATGGGCGGCACTGGCAGTTCTGGTGGCGGCCGCTGCGCTGAGCCTCTGGCAGATGGTCGAGAACATCAAGGCGGACAACGACGGGCTCATCGCCGCGTGGGCCATGGGCGTGGCGTTCTTCCTGTTGATGCTGATCGGCCTGTTCATGGTCAACCCGAACGAAGGCAAGGTGCTGCAGTTGTTCGGGCGGTACGTCGGCACGGTCAAAGAGCCGGGACTGCGGTACGCCAACCCGCTCTACGCAAGAAGCGCATCTCGATGCGCGTGCGCAACTTCGAAAGCGGCCGCCTGAAGGTGAACGACCTCGACGGCAACCCGATCGAGATCGGCGCGGTGGTGGTGTGGAAGGTCGTCGACACGGCCGAGGCGCTCTTCGAGGTGGACAACTACGAGAACTACGTCCACGTGCAGACCGAATCCGCCCTGCGCAACATGGCGACCAGCTATCCGTACGACGCGCACGACGACGAGAAGATCTCGCTGCGCGGTCACACGGCCAGCATTGCGGACCACCTCCGCAAGGAGATCCAGGATCGGCTGTCACGCGCCGGCGTGGACGTGGTCGAGGCCCGCATCACGCACCTGGCCTACGCGCCGGAAATCGCCGCCGCGATGCTGCAGCGCCAGCAGGCCGGCGCCATCATCGCCGCGCGGTCGCGGATCGTCGAAGGCGCGGTGGGCATGGTGGAGATGGCGCTCGAGATGCTCTCGACCAAGGAGATCGTCCACCTCGACGAAGAGCGCAAGGCCGCGATGGTCAGCAACCTGCTCGTCGTGCTGTGCAGCGAGCGCGGAACCCAACCGGTGCTGAACGCCGGCACGCTGCATCACTGAGGCGGATAGGTGGCGGAGCGAAAGGCATTCCTGCTGCGCATCGACCCGGCCGTCCTGGAGTCTCTCCAGAAGTGGGCCGACGACGAGCTGCGCAGCCTGAACGGGCAGATTGAGTTCGTGCTGCGGAGAGTTCTGCAGCAGGAAGGACGACTCCGGGACAAGAGGGACGAAGGACGAAGGACGAAGGACGAAGGACGAGGGACGTGCCCCCGACCAAACCTGACGCTGCGGCGCTCTCGCGACCGCTCGTCGCTTGGCGTCCGAGCTTTTGTCCGTCTTGTCCTTTCGTCCTTCAGTTCTTTGTCTCGGTGACCCGCACCGTCGGATACGTGATCCCCAGCTGTTCGAGGTACGTCTTGTACTTCGTCGGGTCGTAGTAGTACTTCTTCATCTCCGGCCGGAACTTCGCCATCACCGCGGCGTTGGTCGTGATGGCCGGCGGGTCCTTGTCGGTGATGAAGGGCACGTACTTCTGGTCCTTCGTCTGGACGTCGCGGAAGTAGGTCCACGCCTGCTCGACCAGTGATGGCGTCAACAGCACGTCGAGCAGCGTCGCGGCCAGGGCCTTGGCGCCCGCTGTCGTGCCCTTGTGGGCGATGGGCGTGGCCATGGCAATGGCGTTGGCCCAGTTGTGGCCCGGCAGTGTCGGGGATGTTCGCCGGGTACCGCAACGTGATCGTCGGCAGGTTCCACGACACGTCGCCGATGTCGTCGCTGCCGCCACCGCGGTTGTCCTCGTCTTTCACGTTGCCTTCGAGAGCGGGAATCTCCTTCGAGAGCCCCGCCTGCTTCACGCCCAGCTCCTTCTGCAGCGCCTTGGCCAGCGTCTGGTCCTCCTCGGTCCAGGTCGGCAGGCCCACGGCCCTGATGTTGGCGTCCATGGTCTCGGCCAGCGGCTTGTTCATGTGCTGCGGCCAGCCGGTGCCGAGAATGCGCGAGGTGTAGGTGGTGCCGGTCATCTTGGCGGCGCCGTCGGCGATCTGGTTGCCGACGTCCCACAGCTCCTTGATGCGCGCGTACTCGGTCTCGCGGAAGTAGTACCAGACGCCGGCGTAGCGCGGGACGACGTTGGGCTGGTCGCCGCCATTGGTGATCACGTAGTGGGAGCGATGCTGCAGCCGCAGGTGCTCGCGGCGGTAGTTCCAGCCGATGTTCATCAGCTCGACCGCGTCGAGCGCGCTTCTTGCCGCGCCACGGCGCGCCCGCGCTGTGTGCGGTCTGACCGGTGAAGGTGTACTCGATGGAGACCAGGCCCGTGCCCTGCCGCTGCCCCCACGAAGTGCCGAACTTGTTGTCGACGTGCGTGAAGAGCGAGATGTCGACGTCCCTGAACAGCCCGTCGCGCACGTACCACGCCTTGGCGCCGACCAGTTCCTCGGCAACTCCTGGCCACAGCCGCAGGGTGCCCGACAGCTTCTCGCGCTCCATCAGCTTCTTCACGGCGATCGCGGCGGTGATGTTCAGCGGTATGCCGGAGTTGTGGCCCTCGCCGTGTCCCGGCGCGCCCTCGACCAGCGGGTCGTGATAGGCGACGCCCGGCTTCTGCGAGCCCTGCGGGATGCCGTCGATATCGGAGCCGAGCGCGATGACGGGCTTGCCGCTGCCCCATTCGGCGACCCATGCCGTCGGGATGCCCGAGATGCCGCGCGTGATCTTGAACCCGTGGCTGCTCGAGGATGCCGGTGAGGTACCGCGACGACTCGATCTCCTGAAAGCCGAGCTCGCCGAAGCTGAACACCGAGTCCACCATCTGCTGCGTCAGCGTGGCCAGGCCATCGATGTCGGCGGAGGACTCCTTCTTCAGCGCCGCGAGGCGCAGTTGTTCTTTCGTCGGCGGCGCCGGCTTGGCGGCCTTGGCGACTTTCTTGACGGGCGCGTCGGCTGGAGCCTGCTGCGCGCGCGGGGTGACGCTGGAAACGAGGATCAGTGCGAGGAAGGCGGCGACGGTGCGTGGCATCGTGGTTGCGATCGGAAGTCGCTGGATCGTGTCTGGTAGTCTAGATCAAGATGCCCGACGCGTTCCTGCCGCACCCCCGCCTCGTGAATGGTCATGCCATGACCTTGTGGGCGTGGGCCAGGCGGCGGGCGTTTCCGAAGCTGCCGGCGCCGGAAAGCCGGCTGTTTCAAGTCGCGCCCGGATACACGGGTGCTGGCGCACTGCTACTGGCAGCGCGACCGCAACACGCGCCCCACAATCCTGGGCCTGCACGGGCTCGAAGGGTCCAGCCGGGCGCACTACATGCAGGGCCTGGCCGACAAGGCCTGGGCCGCAGGCTTCAACGTCGTCTTGCTGAACCAGCGCAACTGCGGCGGCACCGAACACCTCTCGTCCACGCTCTACCACTCGGGCCTTACCGCCGATGCCGACTGGGTGCTTCGCGAACTGGCGGCGGAGGGGCTGACACGATTCGGCGTGGTGGGCTACTCGCTGGGCGGCAACCTCGCGTTGAAGCTTGCCGGCGACTACGGCGCCGCCGCGCCGTCGTTTGTGAAGGCCATGGTCGCGGTGTCGCCGGTGATGGACCTGCCCCGCTGCGTCGATGCGCTGGAACGTCGGAGCAACTTCGCCTATCAGTGGAACTTCGTGCGGAACCTGAAGGGACGCATGCGCCGCAAGGTCGCGGCGTTTCCCGAGCGCTTCTCGGCCGAGCCGCTGGACCGCATCCGCAGCGTGCGCGACTTCGACGAGGCGTACACGGCGCCCCATTTCGGCTTCCGCGACGCCACCGACTACTACTACCGGGCCGCCTCGCTCCGCGTCGTCGATCGGATCCAGCTGCCGGCGCTCGATCATCACCGCCGCCGACGATCCGTTCGTGCCGCCCGAGCCGTTCTCCGATCCCGCCGTGACCGGCAACCCGCACATCACGACACTCGTGAGCCGCGCACGGCGGACACTGCGCGTTCGTCTCAGCCGCCAACGGCGTGCACGACGGGTATTGGGCGGAGTGGAGGGCGCCGTGGAGCATTGCAGATTGCACGATTGCAGATTGACGATTGCACGGGTTCATCCAACATTCCAATCTGCAATCTGCAATCTGCAATCGTCAATGCTCAGCGAGCCGCTCGATCAATTGGCGAGCAAACGCCGGCCCTTTCCCCGATTCCTCGTGCTTGAAGTACACGAAGGTGTCCTTCCACTGTTCCTGGTGGGCGCGGATGGTGTCGGCCCAGCGGGCGATGTCGGCGTCTTCGTACCCCTCATCCCTCAAGCGGAAGTAGCCGTAGTCGGCGGTCGCGACGACCGGCGTCGACAGCTTCTCGCTGTCGGCGATGCACAGCGCGAGGTTGCGTGCGCGCAGGCGGTCGTAGACCGCTTCGTCGAACCACGAGGCGTTGCGGAACTCGAACGCGGCCCTGGCGCCCGGCGGCAGCTCCGCGAGAAACGCGTCGAAGACGGCGAGGTCCACCTTGAAGTTCGGCGCGAGCTGGAACAGCAGGATGCCGAGCTTGTCGCCGAGGGTGCCCGCGGCGTGGCAGAAGGCGCGCAGCAAGTCGCCCGCGTCGCGCAGACGCTTGTCGTGCGTGATGCGCTTGGGCGCCTTGAGCGTGAGCTTGTACGGAGACGGCGTCCCGGCCGCCCAGCCGGCAACGAGCTTCTCGGTGGGCAGCCGGTAGAACGTGTAGTTGATCTCGACCGTCGGAAACCGCGCCGAATAGAACGCGAGCATCTTCGACGCCGGCAGGTCAGCCGGATAGAAGGTGCCCTTCCACTCGGGGTAGTTGTAGCCGGAGGTGCCGATCCAGATCATGAATTGATGATTGCAGATTTCAGATTGCAGATTTCGAGCACGATCGTGCTCCAATCTGCAATCTGCAATCTGCAATCTGCAATTCACCAGCGTGGCTCCCGTTGCCCGCCCTCGTGCCCGCGCCCGCCGCGCTGGTAGGAGGGAGGCCCCTCAGGTTTGGGCCGGGCTTCGTTGACGACCAGCGGACGGCCCTCGAGAGGCTGTCCGTGGAATTGGGTCACGGCTTTCTGCGCGCCAGCTTCGTCGACCATGTCGACAAACGCGAAGCCGCGCGCGCGGCCCGTGGCCATGTCGCGCATCACTCGTACGCTTTCGACGGCTCCCGCCTGGCTGAACAGCGCATTCAGGTCCTCGTCGTTCGTCTTGTACGGGAGATTCCCCACATACAATCTCCGGCCCATCGTCGTACCGCTCCTTGCAACGCTCGCGCTGCCCAGGTCGGCGGAAGGTCGCGCGTGCCCTTCCGGGGACGGCACCGCCCCACGCGGCTGGGGCCGTCAAAAGGGCGCCAAGTATAAAGCATTTTTTGAGATGTAAAGCCTCTTTCGTGCACGTTACCGAGTACGTAGGCCCGAACTCGGTTCGGCGCGATCGCCGTGCCGGAACTGAAGTTCCGGCCTACGTACCGGCTACGGCGCCTGATAGAGTGACGCCATGTGCAGTTCCCGGCGCCAGGCGCGCCTGGCGATCCCATTGGTGCCGCTGGCCTTGCTTGCGGCCGTCGCGTGCCGCAAAGCCCCGCCTATCCGCGAGTTCGCCGTCGTCGGGCAGGTCGTCGCGATCGACCGCAGCACGAATTACGTAACGTTACGTCACGAAGACATCAAGGGCTTCATGCCCGGAATGACGATGCCGTTTGCGGTGAAGGATCCGGCGCTGCTCGAGGGCAGGGTTCCGGGCGATCTGGTGGCGGCGACGCTGCAGGTGCAGAACACCGACGCGTGGATCTCGCGCCTCACGAGGACCGGCTCGGCGCCGCTGCCGCCCCGCGCCGAGAGCGCCGGCGCCGGGCCTGGCGCCGGGCGACCGCGTGCCGGATCAGGCGTTCGTCGATCAGGACGACGCGCCGCTTGACGATGGCGTGGACGGATGGACACGTTGCGGTGGTGACGTTCATCTACACGCGCTGTCCGTTCCCGGACTTCTGCCCGGCGATCGATCGGCGGTTCGTGGAATTGCAAGAGGTCGATCAAAGGCGCTTCGGGTCGTCGGGTTCGCTGGCCGACGTGCGGTTGCTGTCGGTCAGCATCGACCCGGCGTTTGATCGGCCCGCCGTGCTGAACGCGCACGCGAAGAAGCTGGGGGCCGACCCGAAGGTGTGGCGCTTCGTGACGGCGCCGCCTGCGGAGATTGCGGCGTTCGGACGCCAGTTCGGCCTCGACGTGCGGCAGACGGGCCCGGCGCCGGCCGACATCGAGCACAACCTGCGCACGGTCGTCCTGGACCGCAACCGCCGCATCGTCGAGACCCGCACGGGCAGCGGCTGGACAGCCGCGGACCTGCTGGCGACGCTGCGCACGGTGGCCGGCGCGTGAGGTCGTCGGCGGGGGCACCCGCACGCGAGCGAGTTCACGGCCCGGGAGTGGAGTGTCGTGCGGCGGCTGTCCACGCCCGCCAAGGTCCAGGCGTATCTCAACGCGCTGCCGTACAACACCGAGCCTGGCGGCGAGACGCTTCGCAGTTTCCGCGGCGTCGTCCGCTCGGGCACCGCGCATTGCTTCGAGGCGGCGATGTTCGCGGCGGTCGTGCTGGAGCAGCACGGCTATCCGCCGCTCGTCCTGAGCTTCGAGTCCATCGATCATCTCGACCACGTGCTGTTCGTGTACCGCAGAACGGCAAGTGGGGCTCGGTCGCGCGCTCGCGCGACCCCGGCCTGCACGGACGCAAGCCGGTGTTTGCGACGCCACGCGCGCTCGCGGTGAGCTACGTGGACCCGTACGTCGACTTCACGGGCGGCGTGACCGCCTACGCGGTGGCCGACATGCGCGAGATGGGCGACTACGACTGGCGGTTCTCACGGCGCTACGTGTGGCCGGCCGAGCAGTTCCTGCTCGACTACCCGCACCGGCACATCAAGACCAACGCCGCGCACATCGCCGACCTGAGACGCCGCTACCGCGCGTTTCGCAAGACGCACGACATGAAGCCCGTGGACTACAAGGGGCGGGAGAAGTGGACGCCGATACCGGAGGGCTTCAAGAAGGCGGAGGGGATTCCGTTCGACGGGCGTGAGTGCCGTAAGCCGAGTGCGCGCCGCTGAGTCAGCGGAGCCTGCATTCGCACTTCGCATGTCGCGCTTCGCCCTCCACTCAATCCAGGTCGAAATCCCGTCTTCGGCCTCGAGATCGGCTCTTCCTTCGCCTGCCTGAGCGCTTCCTCGAACCGCTTCGCCAGGTCGTCGCCGCGCGTCTTCTCGCTTTGCACGGACTTCTCGAAGATCGCCTCGCGCCGCGCGGCCTCGGCCGCGACGATGCGCTGCGCGTTGTCGAGCTCGGGCTTGTCGCCGCGCTCGGGCTGGGCATGCGAGATGATGCGGCCGAGATTCCGATCGAACACCAGCATCGCGCCACAGCAGGGGCACGGCACTTCGACTTCCGATGTCAGGCGCGACATGCCGGTATGATACACCTCAGACCCTGACGGCCCCCAGCCCGCCGGGGGCCGCTGCCGATGACCGAGCGTCGATCCCATACCATCCGCGTCGTCACCTACAACGTCCATCGCGGCCGCGGCCTCGACGGCCGCACCAAACCCGATCGCATCGCGGCGGTGTTGCAGGACATCGGCGCCGACGTCGTCGCGCTGCAGGAGGTCGTGGGCGCCGGCCCGCGCCACGGCGGGCACGCCGAGGCCTTCGGCGCGGCGCTGGGCATGGGCTGGGTGATGTCGCCGACGCGGCAGTCTGTGGAGCCACCAGTTCGGCAACGTCGTGCTGTCGCGCTTCCCCATCGCCCACCAGGTCCGGTACAACCTGTCGTGGAAGACGTGCGAGCCGCGCGGCTGCATGCGCGTGGACCTCGATCTGGACGGCGTGATCCTGCACCTCTACAACGTCCACTTCGGCACCGCGATCCTCGAACGCCGCGTGCAGGCCGAGCGGCTGGCCGGCATCGTCAGCGACCGCCGCGTGACCGGCCCGAAGGTCGTGCTCGGCGACTTCAACGAGTGGACGCGCGGGCCGGCCTCGGCGCTGCTGAGCGAGCGGCTGCAGGGCATCGACCTCGCGGCGCACCTTCGCAGGCGCCGACGCACGTATCCAGGGATCTTCCCGATGGTGCACCTGGATCACATCTACTACCAGGGCGACGTCGAAGTGGAGAAGGTGGAGCTGGTGCGATCGCGGCGCGCGCTGATCGCGTCGGACCACCTGCCGCTGGTGGCGACGCTGCGCGTCGCGATGTAGTGGATTGCGGGCGCTGACGGCGTGGACGAGTTCTCAGTTATAGTGACGCCGTGCGAATCGCGATCTGCCTCCTCCTGCTCACGGCCACCGCGTCTGCTCAGACGCCGGCAGCCTTCGACCCGGCACAGCCTCACGCGACTGCAGGAGGGCGAGGCGCTGCGGGTGTCGAGCAACAACCGCGACCCGAACTCCAACGACGACAGCCTGCGGCCCATCGCCGGCGAGACGGTCGACGCTGGCCGACATCACGGGGCCCGGCGTCATCAATCACATCTGGCTGACGGTGGCCGCCAACGAGTACGGCTGGCCGCGACTGCTCCGCCTGCGCATCTACTACGACGACAGCCCCATCCCGAGCGTGGACGCGCCGGTCGGCGACTTCTTCGGCGTCGGCCACGGCTTCGAGCGCTCGATCAACTCGGTGATGGTGCGCAACAGCTCCAGCGGGCGGTCGCGCAACAGCTACTGGCAGATGCCGTTTGCCAAACGCATCCGCATCACGATCACCAACGAAGGTCGCCGCCGCGTCTCGAACCTCTACTACCACGTCGACTACCGCAAGCTGCCGTCGCTGCCGCCAGACACGACGTACTTTCACGCGCGCTACCGCCAGGCGCTGCCGACCGTTGCGGGCAAGCCCTACGAGATCCTCTCGGTGTCCGGCCAGGGCCACTACGTCGGCACGGTGCTGAACATCGTCCAGAACGAAGCCGGCTGGTTCGGCGAGGGCGACGAGCACTTCTACGTCGACGGCAACCCGACGGCGGTCATCGAAGGCACCGGCACCGAGGACTACTTCAACGACGCGTGGAGCTTCCGCGTCGGCGACTCGCTCTACACGGGCGTGCCCGTCGCCGACGGCACCGGCGTCGGCGCGCGGCTGGGCGCGTACCGGTGGCACGTCGTCGATCCCATCCCGTTCCGCCGGTCGCTGCGGCTCGACATCGAGCACGCCGGCTGGACGTACAGCGCCGACGGATCGGTGCGCTCGGCCTTCGAGGAACGCGCGGACCTGTTCAGCAGCGTCGCGTTCTGGTATCAGCGCGGCATCGCCACCGATCAGCCCGACCTGCCCTACGGCGCCGCCCGCCTGCCGATCGGCAACGCGCAGCAGATCGAGGTCGAGGCACGCGCCGACGAGGTGAAGGTCGAATCCGGCAAGGCGTCGGTACAGAAGGACGTGTTCTGGTCGAAGGACATCCTGTTCTTCGAGGGCAGTGGCCCGGGCGCGGCCGTGACAATCCCCTTCGATGTCGCCGCCGACGGCCGCTACGAGCTGGTCGCGCAGCTCGCGCATAGCTCCGACTACGGCGCCTACGTCGTCGAACTCGACGGGCAGTCCACGGCCAGCAGCACCGTGCTCGAGCACGAGCCGGGCGCCAACGCCGGCGGCACCGGCCGCATCGACGCCTACTTCACCGAGACCTACGTCGCCGAAGACCACCTGATTGGCTGGGCCAACCTCACCAGGGGGCGGCACACGCTCCGCTTCGTGTGCGTGGGCAAGAACAGCGCGGCGACGGGCCATAACTTCGGCATCGACACGCTGATCCTCGCCCGGCTGGGCGTGCCGCCACGGTGCCGATCCGGCGGCGGCTCGCGCCGATGCGATTCGTGCGGTCGCCGCACGCACGCCGCTGACCGCCGACGCCGTGGCGACGCTCACGCGCGCCCTGACCGACGAGGACCACGTCGTCCGCGGCCTGGCGGCGCTTGGGCTGCGGGACGCCGGGACCGCTGCCGCACCTGCGCGCGACGCGCTGATCGCCGCCTGAAAGACGACGAGGTCGGCGTGCGGATGATCGCGGCGCAGGCGATCGGGCGGCTGCGCGATCCGTCGACGCTCGACGCGCTGATGGCGGCCGGGCGCGAGAGCGGCCAGCACGTGCACGTCCTGAGAAGCGTCGCCGATGCGCTGGGGGCGCTCGGGCCGCGCGGCCGCGCCGGCGTTGCCGCTTCTGAAGGAACTGGCGAAGCAGCCGCGCGTGCAGGTGGGCGGCGGAGGCAGCGATCGGGAAAATCGGACGATAGCCTCGCACGGCTGCATTCGGCTGCGCGTCGCACTGGCACTCGTCGCTCCGCGGCACTCCCGGCCACGATGTCATCAATACTGAGGCATGTCCTTACGTGACGCCGTCGTCTGGGTGACCGGGGCGAGCTCCGGGATTGGAGAGGCGCTGGTGGGGCCGCTGGTGGCCAGAGGCGCCCGCGTCGCGCTGTCGGCGCGTCGTGCCGATGCGCTGCAGTCACAGGCGCAGGCGTGGCGGGGAAAGGGCGCCGACGTCCGGGCGTTTCCGCTCGACGTCACCGACCGCGCCGCGACGCAGGCCGTCGTCGCCGCCATCGAGCAGTCCTTCGGGCGCGTGGACGTCGCCGTGCTCAACGCCGGCACGCACGTTCTGGGCACGAAGAAGCCCTTCGACGCCCAGCAGTTCATCGACAACATGCACCTGAACTACGTCGGGATGCTCTACGGCATCGAGGCGGTGCTGCCGGGCATGCTCGCGCGCGGGCGCGGCCACATCGCCGGCGTCTCGAGCCTCGCGGGCCTGCGCGCGCTGCCGACGGCGGGCGGGTACGGCGCGTCGAAGGCCGCCGCCAGCTACATGCTCGACGCGATTCGTTTCGACCTCGAGCCGCGCGGCGTGCTCGTCACCAACATCACGCCCGGCTTCGTGAAGACGCCGCTCACCGATCGCAACCGCTACCGCATGCCGTTTCTGATGGAGGTCGATCGCGCCGCGGAGATCCTGGCCGACGGCCTCGAGCGCGGCAAGCGGGAGATCCACTTCCCGAAGCCGTTTTCGTGGATCGTCAAGACGCTGCGGATCCTGCCCTACCCGCTATACGCAGCGGATCATCCGGCGAACGACCCGCGACCGGCAGAAAGCACACGGCGGACCGGGTTGATCGGGTTGGGCAGGCGGGTCGGGTTGGGCCAGGTTGGGCCATCGTGTTGCCGGGTCCAGGTTGAAGTGCGCTCCACGATGGCCTGGGCCTCGCGCTCTGACCCGCGTCGCGCAGCGCGGCCGGCTCGATGACGTCCACCCGCGACCCGAGGCCGCACGACGACGAAGGCGGCCTCGTCTTCGGCGTCGAAGTGCGCGACGAGCGTCACCCAATCGACGCGATCGCCTGGATCGGCATCGGCGACGACGGTCGCATTCTGATAGGCCAGCAGCCAGCGCGCGGACGTCGGCTCGATTCGCAGCGTCGCCGCATACCGGCGGCGCTCCCGCGCGAAGCGCTGGCTCGACGCGGTCCAGTACTCGGCGAGATCGAAATCCGCCGGGCGCTCTACCGCCTCGTCGAGCACACGCGCGTCCTCGATCCGCGACACGCGGTAGGTGCGCAAGCCCTGCATCGGCCTGCGCCACGAGGTACCACGTCATCGCCTTGGCCACCAGGCCCAGCGGCGCGACCACGCGCTCTTCGGGGTTCTTGCCGGCGCTGCGATAGCGCATGGAGAGCTTGCGGTCGTGCGTCACCGCGTCTTGCACGACCGGCAGCATCGCCAGGTTCTCCGTCGTGCCACGCCAGCCGACCGGATCGACATACAGGCGCTGTCGCATCGACGCCGCGCGTTGCCGCTGCGCTTCGGGCATCGCCGCCATGAGCTTGGCCAACGCGCGTTCGGCGGCTGCCGCCAGCGGCCGGTCGCCGATGACCCGCGGCTGCGCCATCAGCAGCGCGCGCAACTCCGCATCGTCGAGGCCCGGCACCTGCGTGCGCCAGCCCTCGGAGAGCTCCCAGCCGCCTCGCGAGCCTCGGAGCGCGACGACGGGCACTCCCGCGGCGCCGAGCGCCTCGAGGTCGCGATGGACCGTCCGGGCGGACACTTCGAGCTGGGTGGCGAGCTCGCGACCGGTGACGCGGCCTCGGGCCTGGAGCAGCAGGAGGATCGAGAGCAGGCGGTCGGCGCGCATGAAAAATCGCTGGCGCCTAGTGTGGGCGCCGAATTATGACACTTGATGTCATATATCGGGGATAGGCTTACAGCAGGTTGATCAGGTTGATCGGACGTTGATTCTGGCCGGCTCCGAGTCGCAGCCAAGCCGCGCCGTCGCGTCGCGCTGGCGTCTGCGTGATCTCGGTCATGAAGCGGAGGATCGTCTGGAGTTGCTCGTCGGTGAACTCGGCGTAGAGCGCGTCGATCTGGGCGCCGAAGTCGGCAAACAGCGGCGCCAGCGCGGCGAGCCCTTCGGGCGAGCGCTCGACGCGCACGCGCCGGCGGTCGTCGGGGTCGGCGACCCGGCGCGCGAAGCCCTTGCGCTCCAGCCGATCGATGAGGCCGGTGACCGAAGGGGGTGCCAGGCCGGTGCGCGCGGCGATCTCGCCGGCGGTGAGCGGGCCCTTCGCGGTCCAGGACGTCGAGCGCCTTGGTCTCGGTGGCGCTCAGGCCCTGCGTCGCCGCAATCGTGGCGTGAAACATCACGGTGGCCGTGCTGCTCTCGCGTCCGGCCAGGTGCAGACGCGGCCAGCAGGTCGGCTCGGCTGGGGCTGGGCGAGGACACACGGCGTCTGGGCACGCGATCGACCGTACCATATATTTCGTTCGGACGAAAGAAATGTCTTGACCGCAGGACCGAGTCGGCCGATATATTTCGGTGCAACCGAACGAATCTGGCGCCGCCGGTAGACTGAGGCCAGAGGCTGGCGGCGTCAGTTCCCGAGGCCTGAGGCCTCCGATTGTGACGTTTGTCAATGGCGCCGGCGCGCGGCGCGCGACTACCGTGAACCTCCAGCCCCGATGCCCTCGTAGGTTCTCGGTAACCGCTGGCGCATGGACCCGCCCAATGCGAGTCGGGTAGAGTACGCGTTTCCCGTATCAGGAGTTCAAGCACACGTGAGCGATTTGAAGGCGGACTTGGAGTCGCTGCGCCGCAGCGAGGCCCCGGAGACGTCCCGCAAAGGGCTGTGGATTCTGCTGGGCGTGGTCATCCTCGCGCTGGGTGGCGGCGCGCTGGCCTGGCGCAGCGCCAACGCCGCCGTCGAGGTCGCCACCGTGACGCCGAGCGTCGAGCGCATCGTCGAGCGCGCCGGCCGGCACGCCGGTGCTGACCGCGTCGGGCTATATCGTCGCGCGCCGCGAGGCGATCGTCTCGTCGAAGATCCAGGGCCGGCTGGCCGAGTTGCGCGTGGAAGAAGGCAGCCAGGTGCGTGAAGGCGAGACCATCGCCAGGCTCGAGAGCTCCGACTTCGTCGCCAGCGTGGCGCGCGCGCAGGCGCAGGTGCAGCAGGCCACGGCCTCGCAGAGCTCGGCCGATGCCGCCATCCAGCGCGCCGAGGCCGACGTGGCCGAAGCGCGCCGGCAGCTGGGCGTCTCCGAGCGGCTCATCGCCGACAAGCTCGTGCCCGTCGATCAGCTCGACGCCAACAAGAGCCGCGTGAAGACTGGCCGAAGCCGCGCTCGCGCAGGCGCGCGCCGAGCGGGAACGGATGATCGCGTCGTCCGCACAGGCCACGGCCGACCTCACGTACGCCAACGCGCAGTTGCAGAACACCGTCATTCGCGCGCCGTTTTCCGGCACCGTCGTGCGCAAGATGGCCGAGGTCGGCGAAAGCGTCGCGCCCATTCCGCCCGGCGTGAACATCTCCACCGCCAGCGGCGCCATCGTCGCGCTGGCCGATCTGGCGACGCTTGAAATGGAAGCCGACGTCAACGAGGCCAACGTCGCCAAGCTCGTCGAGGGCCAGCCGGCCGAGATCACGGTCGAGGCGTTCCCCGATCGCAAGTACAAGGCGGTGCTGCGCCAGGTGATCCCGACGGCCGATCGCACCAAGGCGACGGTGCTGACCAAGGTCACGCTGATCGACAAGGACAAGGACCTCAAGCCCGAGATGAGCGCGAAGGTCACGTTTCTCGAACCGCAGCGCGCCGAGGCGCCGGTGGCGGTGGACGCCGCGCCGGCCAAGCCCGTGATTCTCGTGCCGCAAAGCGCGGTGGTGAATCGCGACGGGCCGAAAGTGTTCGAGGTCGTCGGCGATCGCGTGCAGATGCGCACGATCGCGACCGGCGCCATCCGCGGCGATCGCGTGATCGTCACCGATGGCCTGGCCGGCAGCGAGACGCTGGTCGACAAGCCGGCCGAGACGTTGAAAGACGGAGACGCGGTAAAGAAGAGGTAGGTTCACGGGTTCTCAGGTTCGCAGGTTCACAGGCTCACGGTTCACGGGTTCGCGCCGGTTCGCATGACCGTGGTCACGGAACCGTTCTGCAGAGGAGGTTCTATGGCCGCCGTTGATGTGCAGAGCGTTCGCAAGATCTACAAGCGCGACAGCCAGGAGATCGTCGTCCTCGACGGCCTGAGCCTGGAAGTGCCCGAGGGCGAGTTCGTCGCGCTGATGGGGCCGTCGGGGTCGGGCAAGACGACGCTGCTGAACCTGATTGCGGGCATCGACCGTCCGACATCGGGCAAGGTGGTCGTGTCGGGCACCGACGTCACGACGCTGTCGGAAGGCGCGCTGGCCAAGTGGCGCAGCCGCAACATCGGGTTCATCTTCCAGTTCTACAACCTGATCCCGGTGTTGACGGCGCAGGAAAACGTCGAGCTCCCGCTGCTGCTGACCAAGCTGTCGAAGAAGCAGCGCCGCGAGCGCGCGATGACGGCGCTCAAGGTCGTCGGCCTGTCCGATCGCGCGCAGTCACTACCCGCGGCAGCTGTCGGGCGGTCAGGAACAGCGCGTCGCCATCGCGCGCGCCATCGTCGCGGACCCGGCGGTGCTGGTGGCCGACGAGCCGACCGGCGACCTCGACGCCAAGAGCGCGGAAGAGATCCTGAACCTGCTGCAGACGCTGAACAGCGACTTCAAGAAGACCATCGTGATGGTCACGCACGACCCGCGCGCCGCCAGCCGCGCGCACGTCGAGCGCCACCTGGAGAAGGGCGTCCTGATGAACACCGTCGAGCGGCACGAATCGCCGGTCGGCGCCAGGGCGTAATCGTCAATCGTAATCGCAATCTGCAATCTGCAATCTGCAATTGCGACATGAAGTACCTGCCCTACATCCTGAAGCACCTGCGGAAGACGTGGATCCGCACGCTCAGCACGATCGCGGCCATCGCGCTGTGCATCTTCCTGATCTCGGTCCTGCAGACGGCGCTCGAAGCCTTCTACGGCGGCATGGAGAATGCCAGCACCGAGCGCCTGATCACGCGGCACCGGATCAGCCTCGCCGAGGACATCCCGCTCGCCTACCAGCCGCGCATCGCCGCGATTCCGGGCATCAAGCGCGTCGCGCAGTTCACCTGGTTCGGCGGGTCCATCGGCAGCGCGGCCGGCGGAGAGCCCGACTGGAAGAACTTCTTCCCGAACTTCGCCGTGGAGGCCGAGCCGTACCTGGCGATGTGCCCCGAGTACCAGCTGAAGCCCGACGAGAAGGCGGCCTTCATGGCCGACATGCGAGGGGCGGTCATCGGTCCGGCGCTGGCCAAGAAGCACGGGTGGAAGATCGGCAGCACGTTCCAGCTCGAAAGCTTCATCCCGCCGTATCGCGCCGAGCAGGCCCTTCGAGTTCGTGGTGCGGGCCATCTACGACACCGACACGAAGAAGTACCCGAACCACCCGCTCGACGTCATGCTCTTCCACTGGAAGTATTTCTACGAGAAGACGGGCCAGCGGGTCGGCGTGGGCACCTACACGCTGCAGTTGAGCAACCCGAGCCAGGCGGCGGCGGTCGCCAAGGCCGTGGATGCGACCTTCGAGAACAGCGACACGCAGACCAAGACCGAGACCGAAGCGCAGTTTGCGGCGAGCTTCCTCGAGATGGCCGGCGACCTCGCCCTGATCCTCAACGCGATTGGCATGGCGGTCGCCTTCACGATCCTGCTCGTCACCGCCAACACGATGAGCATGGCCATCCGCGAGCGGCGCACGGAGATCGCCGTGCTGAAGACGCTCGGCTATCCCGAGCGCGCTCGTCCTGGCGCTCGTGCTCGGCGAGGCGCTGGTCATCGGCATGCATCGGCAGCGCGCTCGGCGTGGGGCTGGGCACGCCTGCTCATCGCGAACATGGGCCAGATTCCCGGCATGCAGCTGCCGCCGCTGAACTTCAATCCGGCGCTGGCGGCGGGCATGTTCGGCTTCGGCGCGATGATCGGGCTGCTGTCGGGCCTGGCGCCCGCGGTGGGCGCGTATCGCGCGAACATCACGTCGATGCTGAGGCAGGTCTGATGGCGCTCCCGATTTCCTACAACGTCCGCAACGTCATCGTGCGCTGGAAGGTCACGCTGCTGGCGCTGGCCGGCATCTCGCTGGTCGTCGGCGTGCTCATCGCGCTGACCGCCATGGCCAACGGCTTCAGCAAGGCGCTGGCCGCGACCGGCTCGGCCGACAACGCCATCGTCACGCAGCGCGGCTCGGGCTCGGAGCTCAGCTCGGGCATGAGCCGCGACAACGCGAGCATGATCATGGTGGACTCGCGCGTGAAGCGCGACGCGCAGGGACGGCCGATGGCGTCGCCCGAGATGATCATCGTCGCCTCGCTGCCCAAGCGCGGCGAGGCGACGGAAGTCAACGTCACCGTCCGCGGCGTGACGCAGATGGCGTTCTCGGTGCGGCAGAACGTGAAGATCACGGAAGGCCGGAACTTCACGCCCGGGCTTGTACGAGCTGGTCGTCGGGAAGAAGGCCGCCGAGCGCTACCAGGGGCTCGAGGTGGGCGGCAGCATCAAGCTGCAGCGCAAGTCGTGGCAGGTGGTCGGCATCTTCACGTCGGAAGGCAGCGGATTCGAAAGCGAGATCTGGGGCGACTACGACGCGCTGGCGCCGGTCTTCAACCGGGCCGGCGGCTATCAGTCACTGACGCTTGCGGCTCGCGGATCCGTCGACGCTCGACGCGTTCAACACGGAGCTGAAGGCCAACCCCAACATGCAGCTCCAGATGGCCAGCGAGCTGCAGTACTACGCCGGACAGGCCGGCCAGACCGCCAATGTGCTGACCGGGCTGGCCCTGTTCGTCGGCGTCATCATGGGCATCGGCGCGGTGTTCGGCGCGATGAACACGATGTACGCGCTGGTGTCGGCCCGCACGCGCGAGATCGGCACGCTGCGCGCGCTGGGGTTCTCGCGCACGTCCATCCTCAGCTCGTTCATGATCGAGTCGGCGTTCCTCGCGCTGGTGGGCGGGCTGCTCGGCAGCATCCTCGCGCTGCCCATCAACACGCTGTCGGGCGCCACCGGCGGCGCCAATTTCTCGCAGGTCGCGTTTGACTTCCGCGTCAGCCCGACGTGGCTGGGCATTGCAGTGGCCGGCGCCGTGCTGATGGGCCTGGCCGGCGGGTTCCTGCCCGCCTGGCGCGCCGCGCGCACGCCGATCACCGCGGCGCTTCGGGACGCCTAACAGACCCCGGTTCACAGGTTCACAGGTTCACAGGTTCACAGGTTCACGGGTTCCGAGGTTCGAAGGTTCACGGGTTCGGCGGCGTCGTCGATGTCCGAACCTGTGAACCCGCGAACCTGTGAACCCGTGAACCCCTGAACCTGTGAACCCGTGAACCTGTGAACCCGTGAACCGGCTTCCTGATAGATCCGTTCCGGCACCTGCTGGACGTCCCAGGCGAGGCCGAGTTTCTCCATCGCCCAGATCGTGTACCAGGTGATGTCGATACTCCCACCAGTAGAAGCCGTTTCGCGCGGCGCGCTGATAGCGGTGATGGTTGTTGTGCCAGCCTTCACCGGCCGCAAACAGCGCCGTCAGCGGGTTGTTGGTGGAGTCGTCCTGCGTCTGGAACCTGCGCGACCCGAACAGGTGGTTCACCGTGTTGATCGCAAACGTCGCGTGCGCCAGCGTCATCGTCGGCAGGCAGAAGCCCCAGATCAGCCAGTCCCACCCGCCGATCGCGTACATCGACAGCGCCAGCGCCAGCGGCGGCAGGAAATAGAACCGCTCGAGCCACACGATCTCGGGCGCGCCGCCGAAGGCGCGGACGACGGGGTTGGACGGGTGGAGCGACTTGTAGCGGCTGTCGTTGAGGAACCAGCCGAAGTGCGCGTGGTAGAACCCGCTCATCTTCGGGCTGTGCGGGTCGCCGTCGCGGTCGGCGTACTTGTGGTGGTAGACGTGATGGCCGGCCCACCAGAGCGGCCCCTTCTGCATCGCCGCCGTGCCGGCCAGCGTCCAGACGAAGCGCGCGACGCGGTTCATCTGAAACGCACGGTGCGCGTAGTAGCGATGGAACGCGAGCGTGAGGCCGATGGCGCGCAGGAAATGACTGGCCGCCCAGAGGCCCGCCAGCTCCCACCGGAACGGCACCGTGACGACCAGCAGCGCCGAGGCTTGAACGATCCAGAAAATGGTGACGGTGACGGCAGGCAACGAGCTCGTAACTCGTAACCCGTAACTCGTAACCGGGCTAGCCCTCTTCGCCGTATTCTTCCTCTTCGGGAGAGCCCAGGCGCGTCGACGGGCGCAGCGCCTCGCGGTAGTCGTAGATGGGCAGGTCGCGCACGTGCAGCGGCATCGTGCAGGCGGCCGACTTGTCGTCGACCACGACGATGACCGGGCTGCCCTCGACGCCGGCGCGGAACGCGAGCCGGCAGCCGCAGGCGAGACGAGCGTGAGTGAAGCCCTTCAACATGGGATGTGGGTCCATGTTACTACAGGAGCGCCTTGATATCTTTCTCGTAGCGTTCCTTGCCCACCAAACCGGAGTGTTTGCGGCAGATCTTGCCGTCGCGGTTGATCACGAAGGTCGTGGGAATCCCCCACATCGGCCCGTACGCATCCTGCAGGTCGTCGCGGCCCAGGCCCACCAGCACCGGGTAGTTCATCTTGAACTCGTCGGCAAACGGCGGAAGCTTGTCTGCCGGATCGTCCACCGACACGCCCACCACCTGCAGGCCCTTGTCGCCGTATGCGTCCTGCAGCTCCACGAAGCCCGGAATCTCCGCCTTGCACGGCGGGCACCAGGTCGCCCAGAAGTCGAGGACGATCACCTTCCCCTTGAACGACGAGAGCGCGACCGTCTTGCCGTGCATGTCGTTGACGGTGAAGTCGAGATTCGCCTTCTTGGCGTCGGCCGGACACACGTCGCTTGCGGCCGACTCGGCGCCGACCAGCTCGGACGGGGCAGGCAAGCTCGGCACCAGCGTGTACACCAGCGCCGTGACGGCGGCGGCGGCAATGACCCAGCGGACAACTCGTGACATGCGATCCATTATGCCTGACCTCCGCGCTCACATGTATGCCCGATTGCCACCTCCGTGCATAAGCCGGGCGCGCTCCGAGACTTGGCCGTGCTGTCCTCTTTCCCCGTAGGCTGTTTCCGATTCCGATGACAATTCCCCGACTTTTCTACGAAATCCACAGTCTGATCAATGCCAGCCGGAGGTACGGGGCTTGCTTCGAATGGTTCGCGTCGTGTCCCATGAGGCGTGGATTCTGCGGTTTGCGGCCATGTCTCAGTCACAGTAAGATGCGATCCATTCCGACCTCGACCCCTCGACTCCGTGTTACTGCCCGCGAGGAGACCTGTATGCGCACGCGCACGACGCGCTGCCTGACGGGACGTCTCACAGGGCTGACGGCGGCGCTGATTCTCACCAGCACCCTGTCGGCCGTGGCCCAGACGCCCTACGTCCCGTATTTCGGCAAGAACCAGATCCGGTACGACAACTTCCGGTGGCACATCTACACCACCGATCATTTCGAGATCTACTACTACCCCGAGATCGAACAGCATCTCGAGCGGGTGGCCGGATATGCGGAAAGCGCCTACCAGCAGGTCAGCGCCGATCTGAAGCACGACCTCGCGTTCAAGATTCCGCTGATCCTGTTCAAGACCAGCAGCGAGTTCCAGCAGCAGAACGTGATCCCTGGCGCGGCGCAGGAAGGCGTGGGCGCCTTTGCCGAGCCGTTCCGGGATCGCATGGTGCTGCCGATTGACGAGCCGCCCGACCTGCTCTACCGCCTGGTCGTGCACGAGCTCACGCACATCTTCGAGTTCGACATCATCCCCCAGTCGCTCGATCCGGCGCAGCGTGCCGCTGTGGGTCAACGAGGGGCTGTCGGACTACATGACCGGCATCTGGCGCCCCATGGACCTGATGAGCGTGCGCGACTCCGCGGTGGCCGACACCGTGCCGAAGATGTCGGAGCTCGAGGGCTACGGCGGGTTCAGCAGCCCGCGTCAGATCTACAACCTGGGCCACGCGGTCTTCGAGTTCATCGAGTCGAAGTGGGGCAAGGAAGGCATCCGCCAGTTCCTCTTCGCGCTGCGCAAGAGCGTGATCGGCGGCGGCGAAGACGCGTACGAAGAGGCCTTCCAGCTCAAGCCCGAGGAGTTCGACCAGCAGTTCGAGAAGTACCTGAAGGATCGCTTCAAGGCGTTCCGCGACAAGGAGCGGCCGGCCGACTACGGGCGCAACCTGTCGCCGAATCCCCAGAAGACGAAGTACACCTCGGTGCTCTCCATCGAGCCGGCGCCCTCGGGCGACCTGATGGCGGCGATGGTCGGCAACCGGCGCGAGCAGGAGCTGGACATCGTGCTGCTGTCGACCAAGGACGGCACGGTGGTGCGCAACCTGACCAAGGGCTTCGACCAGGGGATGGGCTTTGCCTACATCGCGACTCCCGGCGGCCGGTGGAACACGGTGTCCTGGATGTCGTGGTCGCCGGTGGGCGATCAGCTGGCGTACTTCGTCCGCACGGAAAAAGAGAAGGCGCTGATCCTGCAGGACGTGGTCTCGACCGACATCAAGCAGCGCTTCCCGATGAAGACCGTCGACGAGCCCGAGTCGCCGTCCATCGCGCCGGGCGGCCGCTACGTCGCGTTCTCGGGGCTGCGCAACGCCATCGGCGACATCTACCTGCTCGACACGACGTCGGGCGAGATCACCAATCTCACCGACGACGCGTTTGCCGACTACGCGCCGACGTTTTCGCCCGACGGCAAGTCGATCGTCTACCTGGCCCGCATCAGCGGCAACGAGAAGCTGTTCAGCTACGACCTGGACGACGAAGAAGAAGACGCAGCTCACCTTCGGCACGCACGACGAGGGCCAGGCCAAGTTCATCGACGGCACCACGCTGGTGTTCCCGTCGACGGCCGTGAACCCGACGCAGCCCATCGAGCCCGAGGTCGCGCGCAACGGCAACATCTTCAACATCTGGACGCTGAGCCTGGTCACCGGCGAGCTGCGCCAGTACACCGACGCGGCCAGCGGCAACGTCTCGCCGGTCGTGCTGCCCGACGAGAAGGTCAGCCGCATCGCCTTCGTGACGTACTACAAGGACGAATGGGGCGTGCACACGCTCGAACGCAAGGAGCCGATCCAGACGGCCATGGCGAGCGACTTCGGCGAGGCCGGCGGCGCGATGGTGGACTTCCAGCCGCCGATGACGCACACGCTGGTCAAGGAGAACCAGAAGGAGAAGGGCACCTTCGAGAAGCTGTTCCTCGACGGGCGGCCGCCGGTCAACGTCGGCGTCACCAGCGGCGGCGATCTGTTTGGCGGCACGCAGGTGACCTTCAGCGACGTGCTCGGCGACAAGCAGTTCAACATCTTCGCCGCGTCGATCTCGCAGTACCGGACCTTCTCGGGCAACTACACGAACCTGTCGCGGCGCTTCCAGTACTCGCTGCAGGGGTTCTCGCAGGAGCAGTTCTTCTACGGCACCGGCTCGTACTTCTACGATCCGGCCTACAACCCGATCTTCCTCGATCGCGACAACGCGCTGGCCACACGCACCATGCGCGGCGGCAGCGCGTTTGGCATCTACCCGCTCGACCGCTATCGCCGCGTCGAGCTGTTCGGCAGCGTCATCTACTACAACGAACGCTACAACGACCCGACGCTGGAGGAGTACTCGAACAACTACCAGGAAGAGATCTACGGCACGCAGTTGTTCCGCGAAGGTACGGCCATGCCGCTCGGCGTGGCCTTCGTCCAGGAGACCACCGTGTTCCGGGAGTTCGGGCCGCTGTCGGGCAACACGATGCGGCTGTCGTACGAAGTGGCCCCGAAGATCGGCGACTCGCTGTCGTACCAGACCGTCGACCTCGACGTGCGCAAGTACATCCGACTGGGCGGGTCGGGGCTGCTGGCGCTGCGGGGCAAGATGTTCAAGAGCTGGGGCGACGCCCCGGACTACACCTACTTCGGCGGCAACTCGGAGCTGCGCGGGTACGAGTACCTCCAGTTCACGGGCCACAACGTGTTCTTCGTGAACGCCGAACTGCGCTTCCCGCTGATCGAAGCGATGCTCACGCCGCTCGGCGTGATGGGCGGCGTGCGCGGGGTGTTCTTCTTCGGCACCGGCGCCGCGTACTTCAACGACCAGCCGTACCAGTACGCGACCAGCAAGACCGAGTCGTACACGCCGTACCTCGGGTCCGACGTGGATCCGGCCACCGGCACGCCCATTCCGATCTACGGCCCACCGATCGACATCACCGGCTTCCGCCTCCGCGACGGCAACGCGTCGTACGGCTTCGGCCTCGAGACCTTCGCGCTGGGCTTCCCCATCCACTTCGACTGGGCGTGGCGGACGACGTTCAACCGCGAGTGGGAGGACGCGCTGTATGCGTCGGTCGGCGGCAGCAACGAGTTCCGGCGGGCGCAGTTCAAGGTGTGGATCGGGTACGACTTCTGAATTGACGATCGTAGGGTGCGCACTGCGTGCGCCCGGCGCGGGTCCAGCCGGTTGCTGGAAGCAGGCATCGGGCTGAACCCTTCGGGGCGCATGCCATGCGCCCTGCAATATCGGATGACACCCAAACCTCCCTCCGAGTCCCTGACCGAAACCGTCCACGTCGTCCTGCCCAACGACGCCAACCCGCTGGGGTTCATCCTCGGCGGCACGGTGATGCACTTGATCGACATGGCGGGCGCGATTGCGGCCCTTCGCCACGCGCGCGTGCCGATTGTGACGGCGGCCGTCGACGACCTGCAGTTCCTGCACCCCATCACCGTGGGCGATTTGATCATCCTGCGCGCGCGGGTGAACGCGGCGTTCACGACGTCGATGGAAGTGGAGGTCGAGGTGTTCTCGGAAGAGACGCTGACCGGCGCGCGCCAGCTGACCAGCCGCGCGTTCCTGACGTTTGTGACCGTGGACAAGACAGGCGGACACCGCGCGGTGCCGCCGTTGCTGCTCGAGAGTGAGGAGGAGCGGGTGCGCGCCGACGCGGCGAAGACGCGGCGCGCGGAACGGTTGAAGAGACGCGCCGTAGGGGCGCAGCTGGCGCGTCGACGACTAGGGGGTAGCCAGCCGAGCGCCTCGCCGCACGGCCCTACTCCGCCGACCCGCTGCGCGCCAAGCACGCCCTTACTTCTGGTAGAACTCCGCGTTCTTCTGCGCGAAGTGCTTCCACTTGTCGGGCGTTTCGTCGAGCGCGAAGATGGCCTCGACCGGGCACGCCGGCACGCACGCGCCGCAGTCGATGCATTCGTCGGGATGAATGAAGAGCTGCTCGGCCGCTTCGAAGGTCGCCTCGTCCTTCCTCGGGTGGATGCAATCCACCGGACACACGTCGACGCACGCGCTGTCCTTGGTGCCGATGCAGGGTTCCGTGATCACGTAAGCCATGTCGCTTCGCTCCTCCACGCCGCCCGTGAGGGGTGCCCTCAGGCGGGGATGTCCATCGAGGCCGGCGGCAGCCATCCCAGCCGCCGCGAGACCTGTCGCGCCAGCTCCCAGCCGTCGCGATTCATCGTGGTCACCAGCGGCGTCTCGTCCGCCGCATGACCGAAAATGCCGAGCCGCGCCACTTCGCGGCCCGTGTAATCCACTACCGGCGCGCAGGTGCAGCCCAAAGGCGGCGCCGCGCCGTCCACGGCCGGCGGCCCGAGCCGCCGCAACACGGCCGCGCCGTCGGCGACATCACGCGGCCGATCGAGCCGCAGGCAGCCCAGGCGACGCGTGGCCTGCGTCGGCGAGAAATACAGCGCGCAGTGCGCGGGCATTGCCTTGCCGTACACCGTCCGCATCGCCACTTCGTCGGTCCCCGGTCGCCCACACGTAGGTGACCTCGTCGGCGGCCGGAATCGCGATGAACGCCCGCAGGCCCGACCCCAGCACGTACTCGCGCAGCACCGGGTACGCATGCAACCGCAGCTCGGAGCGGCCCAGGAACTGGAAGCTCAGGTCGAGCATCTTGAGCGTCAGGCCGTAGCGCTGCGTCTCCTCGTCCTGCCGCACGTAGCCGCGCCGCTTCAGCACGCCGAGCAGGCGGTGGACGGTCGGCGCGGGCAGCCCGAGCGTCCGCGCCAGCTCGCCCACGCTCGCCCCACGGGGAGCGCGGCTGAGCGCCTCGCAGACCTCCAAGGCCTTGTCGATTGACGTCGCCGTCACGGCCGACCCCTTGCCGTTCCACTATATGGAACGCTGATTTCAACTAGAAGTGTATTGCCGGAACTTGCCCGAAACAAGGGGACTCGTTGGTCGGATATTGGGATTGCGATTGACGATTGGACGATTGGACGATTGCAACCGGGGTGGGCCAGATTCCTTCAGCTTGCCGTGCGCCTCTGGATGCTCGGCAGCCGCCGCGGTTCCGCTGGGCACGCCGGACCCGGCGCTCACCCGGCTTTTCACGCCGCTGGCCGTGCCGCCGGGCACGTATGTCGTCTACACGTCGAGCGAGCCCATAGAGACGCTGACCGCGAAGCTGAGCGCGCTGGACCCCACGCCGGCCCCTGGCGCCTGGAAGCCGTCCAGGCCCGAGGCCCACGTCGCTTTCGGCCAGGAGGGCCGTTACGACCGCGCCCGGCTGGCCCGGCTCTTCAACGGCACGCGCGTGTCCGTCGTCCGGGGTTCGCTGGTCGAGGACGGCAAGCGGGTGGCCTACACGCTGGTCTCGCCGTTCCCGGACGCCACCCTGTCCCGAATCGTGGAGGGGACGATGGTGATCGAGTTCCGGGTGCCGCCGCTGGACGTAGCTCGTCCGTAACTCGTATAATCCTCCGAAGCGCCCTCCCCCGGGGTTTCGGTAGAGTGTCGGTATCCCATGCCCCCCTGCAGGCGGATAGAACGGGTCGGTCGGCTGGCGCTGGCAATTGCGTTGACGTGCCCCGTCATCGCATCGGCGCAGTTGCTGCCGCAGGAGACGGTGTCGCTGGCCGGTGGCCGGCTGACGCTGGGTGGCGACGTCACCGCCACGGTTGCCCCCGACGATGACGGGCAGTTCAACTACACCGACTACGAACGAAGCGCGCTGCAGTTGCTGCGGCTCGGCGTGACGGCCTCGTTCCGTCCGGTCGAGCGCATCGCGCTGGTGACGGAGCTGCGCGCCGAAGGCGACACCAACGGCGGGCCCTGGACCGCGCTGCCGTTTGCGGCCTACGTGCGGGTCCGGCCCTGGAAGGACCGGCCAGTTCGACATTCAGGCTGGCCGCATTCCTCCGGTGTTTGGCGCCGCCGGGCGCCGCATCTACGCCAACGACAACGTGCTCATCGGCTACCCGCTGGCGTGCCAATACTTGACGGTGCTGCGAAGCGACGCGGTGCCGTCGAGCGCCGACGAGCTCATCGCCGCGCGGTCGGCCGGCTGGCGGCCCTGGTATTCCGTCGGCACTCCCGGCTACGCGCGAGGCGTGCCGCTCATCACCGCCTTCCGGTACGACACGGGCGTGCAGGCGCGCGTCGGCGGAGAGCAGCAGCGCGTCTCGTTCGCCGCGGCCGTCACCGCCGGGACGCTGTCGAGCCCCGGCGCGCGCACCACCAACGGCGGGCCGCAAGTGTCGACGCGGCTTGCCGTGCGACCGACGACGGGCCTGATCCTCGGCGCGTCCTTCGCCGACGGACGCTTCTTCGCCGACAACCTGGCCGTGCCGCTGCCGGCGAGCGGGACCGAGGCCGGCTACACGTACGCGACGACGTCGAGCGCCAACGGCCGCTATCACCAGCAGACCTGGGGCGCCGACGCCGAGTATTCGCTCGGGCATTTTCTCGCGCGCGCCGAACTGGTGACTGCGCGGTGGCGGCTGCCCGCCATCGGCGCCTCGCCAATCGAGGAAGCCTTGCGGTCGACGGGCATCTCGGTCGAGGGCCGCTATCGCCTGGCGCCGGGTGTCACGGCCGCGGCGCGCGTGGACCGCCTGTCCTTCAGTCAGTTGCGCGGCAGCTACGCAGGAGCTGCCGTGGGACGCCCCGGTCACGCGCATCGAAGGTGGCGTGGCCTGGTCGGCGACGCGCAATCTGATTGTCCGCGGCACCGTGCAGCACAACGATCGCTCGCGAGGCAAGGTGCGGTCCTCCACCTTGCCGGCGCTGCAGGTGACGGTGTGGTTCTAAGCGCACGCGTCCGGTGGGCCGTCGTGGTGACGGGCGATGGGCCTCCTGCTGGCGGCGCGGCCGGTGCCGGGTCCGGCCCAGACGCGGGGCGTGACCATCCGCGGGCGCGTGGAACTGCCGCGCGCTGACGACGCTCACCGAGCGCCGTCCGACGGCGGGCGAGCTTGGCGACGGCCCCGTGCGCGACGTCGTCGAACGGCGGCGCGCGGTCGTGTACTTCGAGACCGCGCCCAAGGGCGCGTTCGAGGATCGCGAGGGCGGCCGAGTGTCGATGGACCAGCGCCACGAGACGTTTGTCCCGCACCTGCTGGCGGTGACCGTGGGCACGACGGTCGACTTTCCCAACAACGACCGCACGTACCACAACGTGTTCTCGCTGTCCAAGCCGCGGCGGTTCGACCTGGGCCGCTATGCCGCCGGACGCTCCAAGTCGATCCGGTTCGATCGTCCGGGCATCGTGCGCGTGTTCTGCGACATCCACTCGCACATGAACGCCTTCATCCTGGTCTTCACGCACCGCTTCTTCAGCGTCGCCGACGTCGAGGGGCGCTATCAGATCGACCACGTGCCGCCCGGCACCTACACGCTGGTGGCATGGGTCGAGGGCGCGATTCGCGACACCCGCAGCGTGCAGGTGACCGCCGAGTCGCGTGGCGTCGAACTGGATTTCCCTCATCGATGACGCTGCTCGCCTCGCTCACCAACCGCATCTTCATCGCCGCCTCGCTGCTGGCGATCGTCACCACCGCCGTCGCGGTATACGTCGTCGGGCTGCGAGCGACGCGTGAGGCCGAACTGGAGCTGGCACGCGGCCTGGCCGAGGCCGGCGACCTGGTGGATCAGCAGCAGCGGGCCCTGACCGCGAGTCGCTGCTCACGGCAAGACTGCTCGCCGACTTGCCCAAGCTCAAAGGCGCGGTGGAGACGCGGCATGCCGAGACGGTCGCGCCCATTGCCGCCGATTACCGGCGCCAGGTGGCCGCCGATCTGCTCGTCATTTCCGACGACGCGGGCTCGCGGCTTGCCGCCGATGCCCGCAGGCGCCGGCGCGCCGACGGCGGAAGCCGTGACGGCGGCGCTCGGCGGCCGCGAGGTGGTGGAATTTCGACCGGATGCCGGCGGCGTCCTTCAGGTCGCGACGGTGCCGATTGCGATCGGCCTCGAGAGTCCCGACGTGCTCGGCGCGGTGAGCGTTGGCGTGCGGCTGGACGCGCAGATGGCCGAGCGGTTCAAGCGCGCGACGCGGAGCGAAGTGGCCTTCACGCTGGACGGCGCCGTGCGGGCCGCGACGGTGCCGCAATCGACATGGCCTGCCCTGCAGCCACTCTTGAGCCAGCCGGCGGTGTCGCAGATCCTCATCGGAGACTCCGAGTATGTCGGCCGCGCGCAGCCGCTCGGAGCCAGCGAGAGCGGCGAGGCACGGCCGATGGCAGGCGCCGCCGTCCCGGGAGCGCTCGTGCTGCAATCGCGCACCGAGCGGCTTGGGTTCCTGCGGACCGTTTACGCCGCGCTGGCGCTTGCCGCCGCGACCGCGGTGCTGCTGGCCGTCGGGCTCAGTTACGCCGTGGCGCGCACGATCACACGTCCGTTGGCTGCCATCACGGCGACGATGCGCGAGGTGGCGGCCACCGGGGACCTGACGCGAAAGATCCCGTTGCGCGAGCCGTCGGCCTGGCAGGACGAGGACGCGCGTCTGCTGGCGACCACCTTCAACACGCTGACCGATTCGGTGGCGCGCTTTCAGCGCGAGGCCGTCGAATGAAGGAGCGGCTGCTCTCGCTCGGGCGGCTGTCGACGGTCATCGCCCACGAGGTGCGCAACCCGCTGATGATCATCAAGGCAGCTCTGCGCAGCCTGCGGCCCGAGGCGCCAGCGGCCGACATCCGCGAGGCGGTGAAGGACATCGACGAGGAGGTCGATCGGCTCAACCGCATCGTGCACGACGTGCTGGACTTCGCCAAGCCGCCCAGCATGCTGCGGGAGCCGGCAGATCTGGTTCGCCTGTGCCAGGACGCCGCCTCGGCGGCGACCGTCGGCGGCGGGCCCGCCATCGATCTGGAGATGCCCGGCGCGCCGCTGGTCGCGGCGACCGACCCGGAGCGGCTGCGCACGGCGCTCATCAACGTCCTGTCGAATGCACGGCAGGCAGTCGACGCGCGCGAGGAGAGCACCCCTGCTCGAGTGAACGGACACGAGGCGCCGGCGGTGCTGCTGTCGCTCGACCGGCCCGACGACGGCCACGTCCGGCTGCGCGTGAGCGATCGAGGCACCGGCATCAAACCCGAGCACCTGTCGCAGGTGTTCGAGCCGTACTTCACCACGCGCCGCACGGGCACAGGTCTGGGCCTGCCAATCGCGCGCAACATCGTCGAAGGGCTCGGCGGCACCATCGGCGTGGCCACCACGCCTGGCCGGACGACCGTCGAGATCATCCTGCCCCTATGACCACGACCGGATCGATTCTGCTCGTCGACGACGAGGAGAAGATTCTCAAGACGCTCGGGCGCGCGCTGCGCGACGAGGGCCACCGCGTGGTGGAACGCGGCGACGCGCGCGAGGCGCGCAGCCTCATCGCCGAAGGCGGCGTGGACGTCCTCGTGGTCGACAACCTGATGCCGGGGCTCACCGGGCTCGAGCTGATCCGCGACATCGTCGCGACCGTCCCCGAATCGGATCGCCCGCAGATCGTGATGATGACGGCGCACGCCACCGTCGCCGATGCGATCGAGGCGATGAAACTCGGCGCGCTGGATTTCCTCCAGAAGCCATTCGAGATCGAGCACCTGCTGGTGACGGTGAGTCGCGCGGTGGAGCATCAGCGCCTGCGCACCCAGCACCGGTATCTGCTCACGCGAGCGCGACGAGGAGTTCAACCACTACGGCATCGTCGGCCGAAGCCGGCTGATGCAGGACGTCATTCATCGCGCCGAGCGGGTCGCCGAAACGCGCAGCACGGTGCTGCTCACGGGCGAGACGGGCACGGGCAAGGAACTGGTGGCGCGCGCCATTCACGACCGCAGCGCGCAGCGCCACCTGCCGCTCATCAAGATCAACTGCGCGGCCATCCCCGAGACGCTGCTCGAGTCGGAGCTGTTCGGCCACGTGCGCGGGGCCTTTACCGGGGCGACGACGAACAAGAAGGGCCGGTTCGCGCTGGCCAACGGCGGCAGCATCTTCCTCGACGAGATCGGGACCATGCCGGGCGCGATTCAGCCCAAGCTGCTGCGGGTGCTGCAGGAGCGGGAGTTCGAGCCGCTGGGATCGGAGCGCACCGAGCGCGTCGACGTCCGCGTGATTGCGGCCACCAACCGCGACCTGCGGCAGCTGGTGGGCGAAGGGCGGTTCCAGGAGGATCTGTTCTACCGTCTCAACGTCATCCCGGTGCACCTGCCGCCGCTGCGGGATCGGCGCGAAGACATCCCCGTGCTGGCCGAGCACTTCATCGCCAAGCACGCGCAGCGCACCGGCAAGCCCATCGACCGCGTGGAAGACGGCGTGCTCGCGGCGCTGCAGCAGTACGGGTGGCCGGGCAACGTGCGCGAGCTGGAGAACACGATCGAACGCGCCGTCGTGCTCAGCAGCAATCGCGTGCTGACCGTCACCGACATCTCGATCCTGGCGCCGCCCGTGTCGACGACGCCTGCGCTGCCGGCGCTGCACCTGCACCAGAACCTGGAGTGGGCGGAGCGCGAGACCGTGCGTCAGGCGCTCGAACAGGCGCGTGGCGTCAAGAAGGACGCGGCCGAGCTGATGGGGATCAGCCAGCGCGCGCTCAGCTACTACCTCGCGAAGTATCGAATCGAAGGCGCCGGCTAAGCTCGGGGTCGGGCCTCCGCACATTCGGGGTCGGGCCTGCCGTACGCAGTTTCTTCCATTACATTTGTCACCTTTAGCGCTCAAGCTCGGCTGCTCAGATCGGCCAGGAGTCGACATTTGGCCGATCTCAGCGGCCGAGCTTACTCGGTCATGGCGCTGGGAGTTGCTGCAATTACTGCCAGGTCAAGGCCCGACCCCGGTCAGTAGCGGGCGAGGAGGGCGAAGACGGCGAAGTGGTCGTGCTGGTTGGAGAGGGGGCTTGGGCGGTTGATGACCTGCCACGTGTAGCCGCCCTCGACGGTGACGTGCGCCGACAGGACGTGGGAGAGGCCGCCGCCGAGCCGATGCCGGTCGAGGCCCTGCGTCGGCCCGAGAGCCGTGCCGCGCAGCGTGTAGAGCACTTCGTCGAGCACCAGCCACGACCAGCGCCCGCTCTGCGCAATCGGGTGCGACGCGCGAAACTGGTAGCGCGTTCGCACGACCACTGACGGCGCCAGGTGCAGCCAGCGCTGTTCCAGCCGCCCGCGATGCGACAGCGTCCAGGCACCGACGCGCTGCTGCACCTGCACTTGCTCGCCAGATGCGATGCTCGCGCCTGACGATGACCGAGGCCGGCTCGGTGAACTCGTAGCCGACCCCCACGCGTGACCTGCTTGCCCAGGACGCGCGCGATCTGCAGCCCGCAACACGCTGCGCGAGTAGTCCGACGCATCGCGCTCCCAGCGCGGCGCGAAATCGACGTTGAGACGCCAGTCGACCGCCAGCGTCTTGGTCACCGAGGCCAGCAGCCAGACTTGGCCGTCGGCCGAGGCCGGCGCGGCACACGCCAGCCAGAAACCGACGGTCATCAGCAGCGTTGGCAGCCCGGCGCGTGCTCGCGCCTGGGCCGTGTGGACAGGGGAATTCCGCTCCGGCACCGGACCGGCAGTCTACCAGAAACCGCGTGTTATCATCGAGATCCACCGTGTCACAGCCTGAATCGCTCGTCGGTCGCGCCGCTGCGGATCATCCGTCCGCGCGACATCAGCCCCGGCCTCCCGCGCGAGCCCAAGCCCGCCTGGCTGAAGGTGCGCGCGCCGGGATCGCCGAACTACCTCAGGCTCAAGGGCCTGATGAAGGAACTGCGGCTCAACACGGTCTGCGAAGAGGCCCGCTGCCCGAACATCGGCGAGTGCTGGAACCACGGCACGGCCACGTTCATGATTCTGGGCGACGTCTGCACGCGCGCCTGCGGCTACTGCGCGGTGCCCCACGGCATGCCGACCGAGCTCGACGCCGCCGAGCCCGCCCGCGTGGCCCATGCGATCGCGACCATGGCGCTTCAGTACGTCGTGATCACGTCGGTCGATCGCGACGACGTCGCCGATGGCGGCGCGGGGATTTTCGCCGAGACCATCCGGGCCGTCCGCGCCGCGCGGCCCGAGTGCCGCGTCGAGGTGCTGATTCCCGACTTCCAGGGCCTCGAGGCCTCCCTGCGGACGGTCCTCGACGCCGGTCCCGACGTGCTGAACCACAACACCGAGACGGTGCCGCGACTCTATCGCCTGGCGCGCCCCGGCGGACGATATCCGCGCTCGCTCGAGCTGCTCGATCGCGCGCGCACCATCGCCCCGCATATCCCCACCAAGACGGGCCTGATCGTCGGCCTGGGCGAGGAGTGGGACGAACTGGTGCAGACGTTGAAGGATCTCCGCGCGTCCGGCGTCGAGATCCTCACGATTGGCCAGTACCTGCGGCCCACCGAATCGCATCTGCGCATGGTCCGCTACTACCATCCCGACGAGTTCGCCGAGCTCAAGCGCATCGCGCTCGACCTGGGCTTCGGGCACGTCGAGTCCGGGCCGCTGGTCCGCAGTTCGTATCATGCCCACGAGCAGGCGGACGCCCTCGCCGCCGCGCGCGGCTGACCCCCAGCTGCTTCCGCATCACGGCCCGACGCCCGCGCTTGCCGCCGTGCATCGGGCAATCGTGTCGTGCGAGCGCTGCCCGCGCCTGCGGCGCTATTGCCAGCGGATCGCGGTGGAGAAGCGGGCCGCGTTTCGCGACCAGGTCTACTGGGGCCGGCCCGTGCCCGGCTTCGGCGATCCGGCCGCGCGGCTGCTCGATCGTCGGCCTGGCGCCGGCGGCGCACGGCGCCAACCGCACGGGACGCGTGTTCACCGGCGATGGCATCGGCGGATCGAGCGATTTCCTCCTCGCGGCGATGCACGCCAGCGGCTTCGCCAACAAACCCATCTCACGTCACGTCGGCGACGGCCTCGAGCTGCGCGACGCATTCATCGCAGCCGCCGTCCGCTGCGCGCCGCCGGACAACAAGCCCACGCCCGAAGAGTTCGGCCGCTGCCAGAGCCACTTGCTCTCCGAGTGGGACGCGCTGCCCAACGTCACTGCCGTGCTCTGCCTCGGCAAGCTGGCGTGGGACGCCTGCTGGCGCGCGCTGGCCGTGCGCGGCCACCAGGTGCCGCGCCCGCGCGCGGTCTTCGAACACGGCACGCGCGTGCGGCTCGACGACGGGTTTGTCGTCCTCGGCGCCTACCACCCCAGCCGCCAGAACACGCACACCGGACGCCTGACGCCACGAATGCTCGCCGACGCCTTTGCGAGGGCGCGCAAGGAAATTGACGATTGGCCCGACTGCAGTTAGATCACGCAGCCCCGAGGCCCGAGGCTATCAGCGAAGCTCCAGAGGCCAGTAGAATCGACTGATGGCCGACCAGACGCCCCGGACAACCGGCGACGTCCTCGAGAAGACGCGTCACGAGGTGAAGGAACCCGAGCAATGGCGGGTGCTGTTGCTCAACGACGACTACACGCCGATGGACTTCGTCGTCGACGTGCTGGAGTCGATCTTCCTGAAGTCGCCCGCCGAGGCGTACCGGGTCATGATGCAGGTGCACACGCAGGGGTCGGGCCTGGCCGGCATCTATACGCATGAGGTCGCCGAGACCAAGGTCGCCACCGTCGTCGACCTGGCGCAGGAGGCGGGCTATCCTCTCCAGGCCGCGATGGAGAAGGCTTGAATGTTCAGCCAGGCGCTCGAAATCGTTCTGACCATCGCCCACCGCGAGGCGACCTCGCGGCGTCACACGCACCTGACGCTCGAGCACCTGCTCTACGCGCTCGCGCACGACCCCGACGGCGAGGCCATTCTCGGCGCGTGCGGCGCGGACCTGCCCAAGCTGCGCCAGACGCTCGACGCTTACCTGGCGGAACAGGTCGAACAGTTTCCACGCGGGCGCGAGAAAGACCCGGCGCAGACCGTCGCGTTCCGTCGCGTGCTGCAAACGGCGGTGCTGCACGTGCAGAGCGCGGGCCGCGGCGAAGTGCGGGCGGGCGACGTGCTGGCGGCCGCGCTGCAGGAGACGCGCTCGTTTGCGGCGCAGGCACTGCTGGCGCAGGGCATCACCAGGCTCGACATCCTCAACTTCATCTCCCACGGCATCCGCAAGGTGCCCGACCCGCTGGCCGACCAGCCAGGCTCGGGCGATACCCAGTCGGTGCCCGCCGGCGACGACGAGGCGGCGCCGGTGGCTCGCGACCCGCTCTCCGCCTACGGCGTCAACCTGTCGGAGCGCGCGGCCTCCGGCCTGCTCGACCCGCTGATCGGGCGGCAGAAGGAGCTGCAGCGCACGCTCGAAGTGCTGTGCCGGCGCCGGAAGAACGGCCCGGTGTTCGTGGGCGATGCCGGCGTTGGCAAGACCGCCATGGCCGAGGGGCTCGCGCAGCGCCTTCTGCAGGGCGACGTGCCCGTCGGCGCTTGCCGGCGCCGAGGTCTTCGCGCTCGACACGGCGGCGCTGCTGGCCGGCACGCGCTTCCGCGGCGACTTCGAAGAGCGGTTCAAGGCGGTCCTGGCTGCGCTGCGGCAAGCGCAAGAACCCCATCCTGTTCATCGACGAGCTCCACAGCATCGTCGGCGCCGGGGCAACAACCGGCGGCACGATGGACCTGGCGACGCTGCTCAAGCCCGTCCTGACTGGCGGCGGTCTCCGCGTCGTGGGATCGACGACGTTCGACGAGTACAAGCAGATCGAGAAGGACCGCGCGCTGTCGCGCCGCTTCCAGAAGATCGCGCTGCAGGAACCGACCATCGAAGAGACCGTGCGCATCCTGCAAGGGCTCCAGAAGCGCTACGAGGAGCATCATCAGGTCGCCTACACCGCCGCCGCCATCGAGGCCGCAGCGAAACTTGCGGCGCGGCACCTGCGCGACTACCGCCTGCCCGACAGCGCCATCGACCTGATGGACGAGGCGGGCGCGGTGGTGCGGATGCAGGCGGCCGGCACGCAGGCCGAGTCGGCCGGCGCAGGCTGTGCCCGACGGCGCGGAACCTGCGATCGCCGTGCTGCCGGTGGACGTCGCGGAAATCGAGCAGGTCGTCGCCCGGATCGCAAACATCCCGGCGCGCCAGGCCTCTTCGTCGGACAAGGACCGGCTCCGGACGCTCGAAGAGTCGCTGCAGCGCGTCGTGTTCGGGCAGGAAGAAGCCGTGGCGCTGGTCACCTCGGCCATCAAGCGCGCGCGCGCCGGCCTCGGCATGCCCGACCGGCCTGCCGGAGTCCTTCCTGTTCACCGGCCCGACCGGCGTCGGCAAGACCGAACTCGCCAAGCAACTCGCCATTCACCTGGGCAACGAGTTCACGCGCTTCGACATGAGCGAGTACATGGAGAAGCACGCCGTCGCCAGGCTGATCGGCGCCCCACCCGGCTACGTCGGCTTCGAACAGGGCGGCCTGCTGGTGGATGCCGTTCGCCAGCACCCCTACAACGTCGTGCTGCTCGACGAGATCGAAAAGGCCCACCCGGATGTGATGAACATCCTGCTGCAGGTCATGGACCACGCGACGCTCACCGACAACACCGGGTCGCAAGGCCGACTTCCGGCACGTCATCCTGATCATGACGTCCAACGCGGGCAGCCGCGAGTTGAGCGTGGCGTCCATCGGCTTTTCCGATACCGGCCGCGGCGATTCGGCGATCGCCGACGACGCGCGCTGGAAGGCCGCGCAAACGCGGTCGAAGTCGGCGATCGAGCGGCTCTTCAGCCCAGAGTTCCGCAATCGCCTCGACGCCATCGTGACGTTCCGCCCGCTGTCGCAGGCGACGATGGAGACGATCGTCGAGAAGTTCATCCTGCAGCTCGAAGCGCAGCTGACCGAGCGCAAGGTCGCCTTCACGCTCGCGCCCGAGGCCCGCGTCTGGCTGGCGCGGAAGGGTTTCGATCCGGTCTTCGGCGCCCGTCCCCTGGCGCGGGTGATCCAGCAGGAGGTTCGGAATCGGCTCACCGATGAGATACTCTTCGGCCGGCTGGAACAGGGCGGCCACGTCACCATCGGCCTCGAGGGAGATGCGGTTGACGTTCAACTTCGATGATGACGTTAACCACGAGACACGAGACACGAAGAACGCACAGAGTTCTGTTTGCGTGCGGATCCCAAACCGTTCTCGTGCGTCTTGTGCCTTGTGCCCTGTGGTTCGTCCACCGAGGAGGTCCGTGCGTCGATTCTGCGTGCGGCCGCGGCGGTTGCGGTCCTGATGACGGGTATGTTGATGGCTCAAATTCCTACGCCGACCATCGTCAAGAAATCGCCCGCGCTCGATGCGCTGATTGCGCCCG
This sequence comes from Vicinamibacteria bacterium, assembly GCA_963818215.1. Taxonomy (GTDB): domain Bacteria; phylum Acidobacteriota; class Vicinamibacteria; order Vicinamibacterales; family JAENWD01; genus JAENWD01. Next base: position 110,734 of record CAWFRL010000024.1, read on the forward strand.
ACGCCGTCTTCGAGAAGCTCGGCGAAGGGTACCGGTGGACCGAAGGCCCTGTCTGGAACAAGAAGGGCGGGTTCCTGCTCTTCTCGGACATCCCGAACAACGTCATCAACAAGTGGGAGCCCGGCAAGGGCCCCTCGGAGTTCCTGAAACCGAGCGGCTATCACGGCACGGCGCCGTTCACGGGACCCGAGCCGGGTATCAAACGGGCTCACCTTCGATGCCCAGGGCCGGCTGGTCGCCTGCCAGCACGGCGATCGTCAGGTGGCGCGGTGGGAGAACGGGACATGGACGCCGCTGGCCGCCAAGTACGAGGGCAAGCGCCTGAACAGCCCCAACGATCTGGTCTTCCATTCCTCGGGCGCGCTCTACTTCACCGATCCGCCGTACGGCCTGCCCAAGCGGTGGGACGACCCGGCGAAGGAACTGCCCTACCAGGGCGTCTATCGCCGCGCCACGGATGGCACGCTCACGCTGCTCACCAAGGAGCTCAACGCGCCCAACGGACTCGCCTTCTCTCCCGACGAGAAGACGCTCTACGTCGCGCAGTCCGATCCCGAGAAGGCGATCTGGATGAAGTACCCGGTCAATGCCGACGGCACGCTTGGCGCCGGCACGGTGCTGCTCGATGCCACGGCGGACTTCAAGGCGAAGAAGCCAGGGTTGCCCGATGGCTTGAAGGTGGATACGAAGGGGAATCTCTGGGCGACCGGGCCCGGCGGCGTGTTCGTGATCGCGCCTGACGGCACACACCTCGGCACGATCTCGACCGGCGTCCCCACCGCCAACGTCGCGTGGGGCGACGACGGATCCACGCTCTACATCACGGCGAATACCGCGGTGTTCAGGGTGAAGACGAAGACGACGGGGAAACTGCCGTAGCTGCGTGCACGGTGCGCGTCGCGTGCGGTCCATCGCCAGTGTCCTGGCGGCCGGGTTCGTGCCGCCTAGACCAGGCACCGAGCACCGGCACCGCACGCGACCTGCACGACACATAGCACGCTCCTATTTGCGTCTTCGGTCTGTAGACGTGCGTGGCGTGGCCGAAGAACATCTCGGCCGACTCCATCACCGTCTCCGACAGCGTCGGGTGGGCGTGGATCGTCAGCTTCAGGTCCGACACCACGGCGCCCATCTCGATGGCCAGCGTGCCCTCGGCGATCAGCTCGCCGGCGCCGGGGCCCACGATGCCCACTCCCAGCACGCGCTCGGATCCGGGCTCGATGACGAGCTTGGTCAACCCGTCGGTGCGATCGAGCGTCAGTGAGCGGCCCGAGGCCGCCCAGGGGAACTTCACGATCTCGACCTTGCGCCCGTCGGCATTGGCCTCTGTCTCGGTGAGCCCTGCCCACGCCAGTTCGGGATCGGTGAAGACGACCGCAGGAATTGCCGCAGGTTCAAATACCACGTCGTCGCCGTGTATGGCTTCGACTGCGACGCGCCCTTCGTGGCTGGCCTTGTGCGCGAGCATGGGATCGCCGGCGATGTCGCCGATGGCGTAGATGGTCGGCTCGGCGGTCTGTCGCCGGCCATTGACCTTGATGAAGCCGCGCGGGTCCAATTCGACCTTCGTCTTGTCGAGGCCCGGCATCTGGTTCGGCTTTCGGCCTACCGACACCAGCACCTTGTCGAAGACCTGGTCCCGCCGGGCACCGGATGGATCCTCGAAGCTGACCTTGAGACCGTCTTTCTGCTCGGTCATGCCGACGACCTTCGTGCTCAGCAACACCTTGTCGAAGGCCTTCTCGATCTTCTTCGCCAGCACGTCCACCAGATCGCGGTCCGCGCCGGGAAGCAGCCCGGGCGTCATCTCGACGACGGTGACCTTGCTGCCGAGCGCTGCGTAGACGCTGCCCAGTTCGAGGCCGATGTAGCCGCCTCCAACGACGAGCAGTGAGGCACGGGACGCTCTCCAGCTCGAGCCCTGACGTCGAGTCCATCACGCGCGGGCTGTCGATGGACAAGCCCGGCACCTTCGCGGGTTGCGATCCGATGGCGATGATCGCGTGCTTGAAGGTCACCTGCTCGCTGCCGCCATCCACCTTGGCGACATCCAGGCTGGTCGGCCCGGTCAGCGTCGCCGTGCCGCGCAGGTACTTGACCTTGCGCGCCTTGACGAGCTGCCCCGTGCCGCCGGTCAGCCGCCCGACGACGGCGTCCTTGAACGCGCGCAGCTTGTTCAGGTCGACCTTCGGCGCGCCGAATTCGACGCCCCACGCCGCGGCATGCCGCGCTTCCTCGACCAGCTTGGCGACGTGCAGCAGCGCCTTCGAAGGGATGCAGCCCCGATAGACGCACACGCCGCCGGGATTGGCTTCACGATCGACGAGCGTGACGTCCATGCCGAGGTCGGCGGCGTAGAAAGCCGCGGCGTAGCCGCCGGGGCCGGCGCCGATGACGACAAGTTGAGTTTGAGTAGGCATGATCTGCAGGGCGAGCGTGCGCCGCCGGGTTCAGCCCGATGCTCGCACCGGCGCTTCACGCGCACAGCGGCGCACCCTACGACGACAGCAAGAACGGCTGCTCGAACGCCTCGCAGACCCAGCGCAGGAAGCGCGCGCCATCGGCGCCGTCGATCACACGGTGATCGTAGGAGAGCGACAGCGGCATCATCAGCCGCGGCTCGAACGCCGTGCCGTTCCACACCGGTTCGGTCACGGCGCGCGACATGCCGAGGATGGCCACTTCCGGCGAGTTCACGATCGGCGTGAAGTAGGTCCCGCCGATCCCGCCGAGGTTGCTGATCGTGAACGACCCGCCCTGCATCTCCGCCGGGCGTGAGCTTGCCGGCCTTGGTCTTCTCGGCAAACTGCGCGAGCTCGACCGACAGCTCGCACGATGGTCTTGCTGTCCACGTCGCGGACGACCGGGACGATCAGGCCGCGATCGGTGTCGACGGCGACGCCGATGTGCACGTACTTCTTGAGCACGATCGACTGGCTGGCCATGTCGACGGAGCTGTTGAACTGCGGAAACCTCTTGAGCGCCGCCGCCATGACCTTGAGCGCGATAGCCGTGATGGTGAGCTTGCCGCCCGCCTTCTCCGCCGTCTTCGCGTACTTCTGCCGGAGCTTCTCGAGCTCGGTGATGTCGGACTTGTCGCACTGCGTGACGTGCGGAATGGTGGCCCACGCCGCCGACAGCCGTTCAGCCGTGATGCGACGGATGTTGCGCATCGGCTGCACTTCCACTTCGCCCCACTGAGAGAAGTCCGGCAGCGGACCGGCCGACACGCGCGCGACGCCACCGCCGCCACCGGTCAACACCGTCCGCGCGTAGCCCTTCACGTCGTCCACGGAGATGCGGCCGCCGGGACCGCTGCCTTCGACCTGCGTGATGTCCACGCCCAGCTCGCGCGCGGTGCGGCGCGTCGACGGTGCGGCCGGCACGAGGCCGCCCCCGCCCGGCAAGGGAGCGCCGGCTGCCGACGCGGCCGCGGCGGGACGAGCAGGCGCGCCGCGCCCGATGTCCACGACCTTTGACGGCGTGATCTGCGCGTCTTCGCCCGGCGGCGGCTCTGCGCCCGCCAGATCCTCGTGCTTGGCGGCAGCAGGGTCGGCCGGCTTCGCCCCGCCGCCCTTTGCCGCGGGCGCGCAGCCTTGCCGGCGCCGGAGCTCCGGCGCGGAGCCTTGGCCGGAGCCGGCGGCGGCGCCGACTCGTCCACCGTCAGCACCAGCTGCCCGACCTTCACCTTGTCGCCCTTCTTGACCTTGAGTTCCTTGACGACGCCGGCGACGCTGGAGGGAACCTCGATGGTCGCCTTGTCGGTCTCGAGCTCGAGGACGGGCTGGTCTTTCTTGATCGCGTCGCCCGGCTTCACCAGCACGCGCACGATGTCGCCGCCGGCGACATTCTCACCAAGTTCGGGAATGACGAAGTCAGCCACGTCGTCGTCCTCACGTCCTGTAGGGGCGCACTCGCGGTCGCGCCACCGGTCTCGCGGGTTCAGCCCGATGCCTCGCGTTGTTGGCGGCATCTACGCCGTCGCCGGATTCTTCTTCTCCGGGTCGATCCCCAGATCCTTGATCGCCTTCTGCACGACCTTGGCGTCGATCTGGCCGTCGCTTGCCAGCGCCGACAACGTCGCCACGACGACGAACCGCGAGTCCACCTCGAAGTGGTTGCGCAGGTCTGCGCGCGCTTCGCTGCGTCCGAAGCCGTCGGTGCCCAGCGACACGATGGGCCGCGGCAGCCAGCGGTTCAGCGTGTCCGGCAGCACTTTCAGGTAGTCGGACGCCGCCACGAAGACGCCCTGCGTATCGGCCAGCTTCTGCGTGACGTACGGCACCTTCGGCGTCTCGCCCGGGTGCAGCAGGTTCCACCGGTCGGCTGCGTGGCCGTCGCGGTAGAGCTCGTTGTAGCTGGTGACGCTCCAGATGTCCGCGCCGACGTTGTACTTCTCTTCGAGGATGGCCTGCGCCTTGATGACCTCGGGGAGGATGGCGCCGCTGCCCAGCAGCTGCGCGCGCAGCTTGGACTTCGGCTTGGCGGTGGCGCGGAACTTGTACAGCCCCTTCAGGATGCCTTCGCGGACATCGTCGCCCTTGGGCATCGACGGCATCTCGTACGCCTCGTTCATCACCGTGAGGTAGTAGAAGACGCTTTCGCCGTTGCCGTACATCCGGCGGATGCCATCCTGGATGATGATCGCGATCTCGTACGCAAACGCCGGGTCGTAGGACAGGCAGTTGGGCACAGGCAGCGACAGCACGTGGCTGTGGCCGTCCTGGTGCTGCAGGCCCTCGCCCGCCAGCGTCGTGCGCCCGGCCGTGCCGCCCAGCAGGAAGCCACGGCAGCGCGCGTCGGCGGCGGCCCAGATCAGGTCGCCGATGCGCTGGAAGCCGAACATCGAGTAGTAGATGAAGAACGGAATCGTGTTGATGCCGTGCGTCGCGTAGGCCGTGCCCGCCGCGATGAGCGTCGACATCGATCCGGCCTCGGTGATCCCCTCTTCGAAGATCTGCCCGTCCTTGGCTTCCTTGTAGTACAGCAGCGTGTCGCTGTCGACCGGCTCGTAGAGCTGCCCGACGTGCGAGTAGATGCCGACCTGGCGGAACAGCGCCTCCATGCCGAAGGTGCGCGCCTCGTCTGGCACGATGGGGACGACCAGCTTGCCGATCTCCTGGTCGCGGAGCATCTTGGCCAGCATCTTCACGAACACCATCGTCGTCGATGCCTTGCGCTCGTCGGTGCCGGCGTAGAACTCCTCGAAGATGGGCTCCAGGTTCGCGGTGACCCTGGTCTCGGTCGGCCGGCGCGAGGGCACGTACCCGCCAAGCGACTTGCGCCGCGACTGCAGATACTGCATCTCGGGGGTGTCGTCGGAGGGACGGTAGAACGGCGACTTGTGCACCTGCTCGTCGCTCAGGTCGATGCCAAACCGTTCGCGGAACGCGGCCAGTTCGTCCTCGTTCAGCTTCTTCTGCTGGTGGGTGACGTTCTTGCCTTCGCCCGCTTCGCCCAGGCCGTATCCCTTGACCGTGCGCGCCAGCACGACGGTGGGCTGGCCCCGGTGCTCGACGGCGGCCTTGAACGCGGCGTAGACCTTGACTGGATCGTGGCCGCCGAGCCGCAGCTTCCGCAGCTCTTCGTCGCTCAGGTGACTGACCAGCGCCTGCAGGCGCGGGTCGCTGCCAAACAGGTGCTCGCGGATGTAGGCGCCCGACTCCACCGAGTACTTCTGGTACTGGCCGTCGACGATCTCGCCGAGGCGGCGCGTCAGCAGGCCTTCGGAGTCCTTCTCGAAGAGCGGATCCCAGTCGCTGCCCCACAGGCACTTGACGACGTTCCAGCCGGCGCCGCGGAAGACGGCCTCGAGCTCCTGGATGATCTGGCCGTTGCCGCGCACGGGACCGTCCAGGCGCTGCAGGTTGCAGTTGATGACGAAAATCAGGTTGTCGAGCTTCTCGCGGCTGGCCAGCGTGATTGCGCCGAGCGACTCGGGCTCGTCGGTCTCGCCGTCGCCGAGGAAGGCCCACACCTTGCGGTTGCCAAGCGGCGCCAGGCCGCGGTCGTCCAGGTGGCGCATGAAGCGCGCCTGGTAGATCGCCATGATGGGCCCCAGGCCCATCGACACCGTCGGGTACTCCCAGAAGTCGGGCATCAGCCACGGATGCGGGTAGGACGACAGGCCGCCGCCGGGCTGCGTCTCGCGGCGGAAGTTCTCCAGCTTCTCAACCGACAGCCGTCCCTCGAGAAACGCCCGCGCGTAAATGCCGGGCGCCGCGTGGCCCTGGAAGAAAATCACGTCGCCGTCGTAGCCCTGGCCCCTGCCCTTGAAGAAGTGGTTGAAGCCCACCTCGTACAGCGTGGCCGCCGACGCGAACGTCGAGATGTGTCCGCCGATGCCGTCACTCAACTTGTTGGCGCGGACGACCATCGACAGCGCGTTCCACCGCACGAGGCTCTTGATGCGGCGCTCGAGGGCCTGATTGCCCGGAAATGCCGGCTGCTGCGCGGCCGGGACGCTGTTGACGTAGGGGGTGTTCGCCGTAAACGGCAGGCGGTAGCCGCTCTGCCGTGAATGAAATTCAAGCTGGCGGAGCAGCTCGGCCGCGCGGGCGACGCCGCCGCCGCGCTGGACGACGTAGTCGAGCGATTCCTGCCATTCCCGGGTCTCGATCGCCTCGACGGCCGGGTCCTGGTTTACCGCGATGTTCCTCATGGGGTTCTGCTTCCTCAGCGGGGTCGGGACAAACACCCCATTCTAAATCCATTATCGGATCATGCGCCAGTCTTTTGGAGGGTACTGCGATAATCCATGAGCTACGCGCATGACCGTAATGACACATGTAGGGCACGCTGCGTGCAGCACGATGACGCACACGAAGCACAGTCCGGCGGAACCCACATCGTGCGTCGCGCAGTCGCGCCTCGTGATTGTGATCAGGCGTCAGGATCGTCCGCAGCCGCGCCGGATCCAGGTTCCCCCCGCTCATCACGCACACCACGCGCTGCCCTGCGATCTGGTCGCGGCACTTCAGCGCGGCCGCCAGCGGCGGCGCCGCCGGCACCTTCGGCAAGGTTGTGCGTGAGGTCGAGCGCCAGCCGCACGCCGCTCGGCGAGTTCGTCTTCGCTCAGCAGCACGAAGTCGTCGAGCCCGCGTTGCAGGATGCCGAACGTCAGGTCGAAGGTGACGCGGGTCGCGATGCCCTCGGCAAACGTGTCGGCCGACGTGCCCACGATGCGGGTGCCGGTGCGCCACGACTCGGCCACCGCGCTGGCGCGCTCGGCGCCGACGCCGACGATGCGCGTCTTCAGCCCCAGCCCGTCGCGCACGGTGATGAGGCCGCAGGCGCCGCTGCCGCCGCCGATGGGCACGAACACGACGTCGATGCCGGCGAGCGCGTCGAAGACTTCGAGCGCGTAGGTCCCGACGCCGCTGATGAGGTCCGGCTCGTTGGCCGAGTGCACGTAGCGCAGGCCGCGCTCGTCGCACAGCCGCTCGACCAGTTCACGCGCCTCGTCGAAGTCCTGGCCGTGCTCGATGAGGGTCGCGCCCCACGCGCGCATCAGGGCGTTTTTGCCCGGGTTGTTGCCGTGGGGCACGACCAGCGTGCACGGCACGCCGGCGCGCGCGGCGGCAAACGCAATCGACTGGCCGTGGTTGCCCGTGGTGGCCGAGATGACGCCGCGCGCGCGATCGGCGCCGGAGAGACGCGCGATCAGGTTGAGGCCGCCGCGCACCTTGAAGGCGCCGGTCGGGTTGTGGTTCTCGTGCTTGACGTGGACGTCGGCGCCGAGCGCCTCGGCCAGCAGCGGATGCGCCAGCAGCGGCGACGGCGACATCGCGGCGTAGACGTTGCGCCGTGGCGGCGCGGATGTCGTCAAGCGTAGGGGGCGTCATGTCGGCATCCGGCGGCAACGCCAGCGGGGCGCGCATCGCCATGCGCCCCTGACGGACCATTCATCGCGCACGCGCACCGCCGACGTCCGGCCGATCCGTGATGATGCCATCAAGGCCCCAGTCGAAGAGCCGCCGCATGTCGGCCGCGTCGTTGACGGTCCAGACGTGGACGGCGATGTCGGCCTTGTGAGCCGGCGCGAACGAATCGCGGCGTGACGACGCGTCAGGCGGCCGGCCTGCTCGGGCACCTGGAAGGCCCGATACGGCACCCGCCCGGGGCTCAGGCCGATCCACGATCGGTAGAGGGCCCGCTGCCCTTCCTTGAGTGCCGCGCCCGGTGGCCAGCCGCGGTTCGCGGGCGCGCACGGCCAGCAGCGCCAGCAGGCTGAACGAGCCGACGCACACCCGGTGGAGCGCTCCGGCCCGGCGCACCGCCTCCACCACTGCCGCGGCGCACGCCTCCGTGCAGTCCTTGATTTCGATGATCGCGCGCGCGTCCGGGTACCGCAGCAGCACGTCATCCAGGGTCGGGAATGCCCGCGCGCGCGCCGGTCCACGCGTGCTCCAGGTCGATGCCGAACCGCACGGTCGCGTTGAGCGCAGCCAGCTCGGCTGCAGTGCGATCGGCCAGCGGGCCCTGTCGCGTCGGTCGTGCGATCGACGGTCGGGTCATGGCACACCACGACGCGGCCATCGCGGGACAAGTGCACATCGAGCTCCATGCCGTCGGCGCCGCTGGCCATGCCGATGTCGAACGCGACAAGCGTGTTTTCAGGACCGAGCGCCCGTCCGCCGCGATGCGCGAACACAAGTGGGCGGCCCGGTGTGCGGGAAAAAGGCGACAAGGGAATGAGATTACAATTTCCCATGGCGTCCAGTCATCCTTCTACCCTTGGTGGTTTGCGGCGTGCGGTTGCGGCCGGCCTGCCGCGCCACGCCAGCGTCAAGGACGAAGTCCGCGCCAATCTCATCAAGCGGCTTCGCGCGGGCGGCGCGATCTTCCCTGGCGTGGTCGGCTACGCCGACACGGTCGTGCCCCAGGTGGTCAACGCGCTGCTGTCGAAACACAACTTCATCCTGCTCGGCCTGCGCGGTCAGGCCAAGACGCGACTGCTGCGGGCGCTGGTCGGGCTGCTCGACGAGGCGATTCCCGTCGTCGCGGGGTGCGAGCTGCGCGACGACCCGTTCAACCCGCTCTGCGCGGCGTGCCGCGCCAGGCTGGAGGCAGCCGGCGACGACCTGCCCATCCAGTGGCTGCCGCGTGAAGATCGCTACATCGAGAAGCTGGCGACGCCCGACGTGACCATCGCGGACCTCATCGGCGACATCGACCCGATCAAGGCGGCGCGCTCGGGCCGCGAGCTCGGCGACGAGCAGACGATGCACTACGGTCTGCTGCCGCGGGCCAACCGCGGCGTGTTCGCCATCAACGAGCTGCCGGATCTGGCGGGGAAGATTCAGGTGGGCCTGTTCAACATCCTTCAAGAGGGCGACGTGCAGATCAAAGGCTATCCGGTCCGGCTGCGGCTGGACGTGCTGATGGCCTTCACCGCCAACCCCGAGGACTACACCGCGCGCGGCAAGATCATCACGCCGCTCAAGGACCGCATCGGCTCGGAGATCCGCACGCACTACGCCGCCACTCGCCAGCTTGGCATGGAGATCACGGCGCAGGAGGCCTGGCTCGATCGCCGCGGCGACACCGGCGTCACCCATGTGCCGTCCTGGGTGCGGGAAGTGGTCGAGGAGATCGCGTTTCAGGCGCGCACCGACCGCCGCATCGACAAGCGCTCCGGCGTGAGTCAGCGCCTGCCGATCAGCGTCCTGGAAAACGTCGCCAGCAACGCCGAGCGGCGTGCGCTCACCACGGGAGAGGCGCCGCCGGCGGCGCGCATCGCCGACATCTACGCGGCGTTGCCGGCCATCACCGGCAAGTTCGAGCTCGAATACGAGGGCGAGCTGAAGGGGGCCGACGCCATCGCGCACGAGCTGATCCGCGCGGCCGTGGCCAACGTCTTCGTCGGCTCGCTCGACGCGCTCGACACTTCGCGCATCGTGGAGTGGTTCGAGGCCGGCGGGTCGCTTCCTCTCGAGGACACGACGCGCGCCGAGGACTTGCTCGCCCGCGCGCGGCGCATCCCGGGCCTGCTCGACGGCGTGCGGTTTGCCGGCGTCGACGACCAGGCGCCAGATCCGCTTGCGCGCGTCGGCCGTGGAGTTCATCCTCGAGGGGCTGGCGGCCACCCGCAAGATCGGACGCACGAGCGAGCGCGGGTACCAGGCCGCCGAGCAGCCGCGCCCAGCGCCGCGCCCCACGCCGCGACGAACCGACACTTGACGACCTGCCGCCGATGCCGGGGGGGAAGAAGAAGTACTACAACTGACAGAGCCCGGTTCACAGTACGGGTGCACAGGTTCACGTTGAGGTGCACGGGTTCACAGGTTCACAGGTTCACAGGTTCACGGGTCACATGGATCACGAGTTGCACGGGTTCGCGTTCATGAAGTATCGCTACGGCAAATTCGTCCCCGACCTGCTCGACGAGCTCGACATGGACGAGCTGATGTCGAAGCTGTCGGACCTGCTGCTTGCCAGCGGTTTCCGCGATCCGTACTTCAGCGGCACCGACGACGAGCGGACGATGCAGGCGCTGTACGACGCGATTCTCGACGCGCTGCTGACCGGCGGCGTGCTGCCCGACGACGCGCTTGCAGCAACTGCTCGGCGAAGACGGCGACGAGCCATCGAAGCAGCGGCTCGAGGAGCTGATCAAGCAGATCATCGAGCGGATGCAGGAGTCCGGCTACGTCACCGCGGCGCCCGATCCTGAGGCCGGTCAGGCCCACCGCGAACAGGGGCAGGGCGAGGTCGGGCAACCCGAACGGCCCGCGCGGTTCGAGGTCACCGACAAGGCGCTGGACTTTCTCGGATTCCGGGCGTTGCGCGACCTGCTCGGCTCGCTGGGCAAGAGCAGCTTCGGCCGCCACGACACGCGCGACCTGGCGACGGGCATCGAGGCGTCAGGCGCGACCAAGCCGTACGAGTTCGGCGACACGCTGAACCTCGATGCCAGCGCGACGCTGCTCAACGCGGTCCGTCGGGGCCTGGCGCCCCGCGATGAGTACGGGGGCCAGGCCCCAGGTAGACCTCGAATACGAGGATCTCGTCATCTCGCAGGGCGAGTACCAGAGTTCCTGCGCCACGGTGATCATGCTCGACTGCAGCCACAGCATGATCCTCTACGGCGAAGATCGCTTCACGCCGGCCAAGCGCGTCGCGATGGCGCTGTCACAGCTGATCCGTCTGCAGTATCCGCGGCGACAGCCTGAAGCTCGTGCTGTTTCACGACTCGGCCGAGGAAGTGCCGATCGCGCAGCTGGGCCGCGTGAAAGTCGGCCCGTACTACACCAACACGCGCGAAGGCCTGCGGATGGCGCGACGCCTGCTGGAGCGGCAGCGCAAGGACATGCGCCAGATCGTCATGATCACCGACGGCAAGCCGTCGGCGCTCACCCAGCCGGACGGCCGCATCTACCGCAACGCCTTCGGCCTGGACCCGCTGGTGGTCGCCGAGACACTGCGCGAGGTCGCGAACTGCCGCAAGGCGGGCATCATGATCAACACCTTCATGCTGGCCCGCGACCACGACCTGGTGGCCTTCGTCCGGCGCGTCGCCGCGATGTGCCGCGGCAAGGCGTATTTCACCACGCCGTACACGCTGGGCCAGTACGTGTTGATGGATTATCTGGACAAGAAGACGAGGACGATTCATTGATGCGGAAGTGCCGAGTGCGGGTGCGAGTGCGGTGCGATGCCGGATGCAGTGCCGCAGCCCGCACGTGACCTGCAATCGCACCGCACTCGGCACTCGGCACGCATCCGCACATCGACATGCTTCCTTCCACCCTCCCCCTCTTCCCGCTCCCCAACGTCGTCCTCTTCCCGGGCGTGTTCCTGCCGCTCCATATCTTCGAGGCGCGCTACCGCGCGATGACCGAGGACGCTCTGGCGGGCGACCGCATGATAGGAATGACGCTGCTCAAGCCGGGGTTCGAGTCGGAATACGAGGGCCGGCCGCCCATCTACCCGGTGGGATGCCTCGGGCTCATCACCCATGCCGAACGCCTGCCGGACGGCCGCTTTCACATCGTCCTGCAAGGCGTCGAGCGGTTCCGGGTGATCGGAGAGGACGACTCGCGCGTCTACCGGCTCGGCATCATCGAACGCCTCGGCGGCGACATCCCGACGGCGTCGGACACGGCGACGCTGCGCGCCTTGCGCGATCGGATCGAACACCTGCTGGTGCCGCTGGTCGAGCGCGGGGGCAGCGAACTGACCGTGCCGCCGGCCATGACCGACGCCGACGTCATCCATGCGCTGGCGCAGTACCTGGACCTGGCGCCCATCGAGAAGCAGGCGCTGCTTGAATGCGGCACCCTCATCGACCGCGCGGGTGCCCTGGCGGATCTGCTCGAGATGAAGGCCATGACCGCCGGACGATCGGCGCCCTCGTCGACACACTGAGCGCGACTCCCGGCAAGGATCCGCGGATAACCGATTCGACGAGCGCGTCCGGACGTTTCCGAAACCGTGACACCGGAGTTGTGCAATGACGACGACCAAGTTGATCGTGACGCACCGGGGCAAGCTGCGGAAGAAATACAAGGCCGCCGGGTGGACGAAGATCGATGCGGCCCTGAAGAAGCTCATCGCAGCTGATGCTTCGCGCGGAATTGCGACCACAGTGGTCGCGCTCGACACCCTCACGCCGTCAAAGGCGGCGGTCAACAAGCCGAAGACGTTCAAGGCGGCCATCGACCAGGCGTTTCTCGCCTACAACCGCCCCGACTACGTCCTCATTCTCGGGGGACCCGACGTGGTCCCGCATCAGCCGCTGCGCAACCCGCTCTTCGATCCCCAGGGCGAGGATCGGGACAGGACCGTGCCAAGCGATCTGCCGTACGCGTGCGACGCTCCATACAGCACCGCAATCGAGGACTTTCTCGGACCGTCGCGGGTCGTCGGGCGCCTGCCGGATCTGCCACGCTCAGCCAGGCCCGACCTGCTCGTCGCGCTGATCAGTCTGGCGACAAGAGCCACGGAGGCGTCCAGCGCCGGCAGCGCGGTACTTCGGCCTGTCGTGCGTCGAATGGAAAGGCTCGACGACCAAGAGTCTGGTGAAGATTTTCGGCGCCGGATCCAAGCCGCGGCTGTCGCCCACGGAAGGCCCGGTGTGGACGAAAGCGGCCCTGGGACCGTGCTGGCACTTCATCAACTGCCACGGTGCGCCCAAGGATCCGCAGTTCTACGGACAGCAAGGCGAGGATTATCCGGTCTCGCACCACTCGCCCAAGTTGGCCAGGAAGATCGCTGCCGGAACGGTCGTCGCGGCCGAGTGCTGCTACGGCGCCCAGATCTACAACCCGGGGACCAAAGCGGGCGGCATCGGCGTCGCCTACCTTCGCGAAGGCGCGATAGGTTACCTCGGCAGCACCAACATCGCTTACGGCCCCGAGGACGACAACGACTGCGCGGACTTGATGTGCCGCTACTTCCTCGAGTCGGCCAGGGCGGGCGCCTCGCTGGGCCGGGCGCTGCTCGAAGCACGACAGCAGTACATCACCGGGGCCGTGCCGCTCGATCCTTCGGCCCTCAAGACGGCCGGGCAGTTCCTGCTGCTGGGGGACCCGTCCCTTCATGCCGTCGCCAGCACGAAGGCGAAGACCAGACCCTCAGCCAAGGCTGGTGCCCGATCGGCTGCGACGATGGCCAGCACGCATGCCGTCACGCGCGGCGTTCTCACCGAAACGGCCGACCTGCTGGCCCGCGGCGCCGACAGCGTCAAGACCGGCGTTCGCACCACGAGCAACGTCGCCGTCCGGTCGAAGTTTGCGACCACGGCGGCCAAGGCGGGATTGGCCACGGCAGGACCTGTGCGCGTTTTCCAGGTGGCCGCGGCACCGGACCCATCGGCTCGTGACGCAGTCGTCCGACGGGCGCCCAAAGAGAGACGGACAGGAGCCAAGGCCGCGCGACCTGGCAGCGTGCGGTTCCACGTGTGTTTCGCCACGACGACCGACGGCCGGCCCAGCGCCGTTGCCAAGACCCGGCCCAAGGCGGCGGCCAAGGCCCAAGCCAACGCAAAGCCGGTTTCGCCGCAGCCAGCCGGCGTCCAGCGTCATGCGGTGTTGATCGCGCGTGAGCAGGGCGGGCGGGTTACGATCAAGAAGCTGTTTGCACGATTTCGCCGCCCAGGATGACGATGCCGCGCCGCTTCGAAGGCCACGTGATCAAGAAACTGTTCGCTCGTGGCTCGAAGAGCCAACGACCGGCCGTGATCCTCAAGACGGCCGACGCCGAACTGGTATTGCGACGCGAGGGCGGCAACGCCTTTCAGAATCCCGTACTCGACGGGCTGGTCGGCCATCGGATCCGGGGCACCGGCGAGAAGACCGGCTACACGCTGATCCTGCGGGACTGGGAAGATTCGGGGAATAACGCTAAGTGATCAGGTTCCACAGGTTCAGCAGGTTCACGGGTTCACGGATTCACGTGTTCACGGGTTCACAGGTTCACGGGTTCACAGGTTCACGGGTTCAACCATTCATCCGGGATCGTGATGCTCTCGGGCGGGCGATAGGCCGGCACGGGCAACGCCGGCTTGCGTGGCGCCTGCTGGAACTGCGGGTTGCCCGGGAGGCGCACCCAGACGCGCCATCCGGCGCCGGTCGCGTACTCCCGGTAGTCCGCAAAGCCTGAATCCGAGGGCTGCCAGTCCGCGTCGGTCCCGCCGACGCGGACGTAGAGATCGCCGGCGCGGCCGGTCACTCGCGCAGCGTAGACGCCGCGTGACCGCGCGTTGTCCTGAAGGGCGAGTTCGCTGCCGGAGTGAACGCCAGCCACCTTCCGCGCGTTGACCAGCGCGCGGATCTTGTCTGCAGGTCGCTGGCCCCAGTCGAAGTAGTGCTTCCAGTAGACGCACGGCACGCCAGGATGGGTAGGATGTAGGCGTAGGCCTGCTCCACCTCCCACGTGTTCTCGAAGCTGTCGAATTTGTGGTCCTTCTCTGGCGTGCCGTCCGGGTTGGTCCGGTAGCCGGTGTCGTGGTTCTCGAGGAACGTCACCGCGCGCTGCTTCCAGGGCTGGCCGTCGGTCGTGTCACCCATCATGACCGAGCCCGTGGCCGAAGCCGTACCAGACGAGATACCGGTCCTTGTTGTCCTTGAGCGTGAACTGCGTCGTGAAGTCGAAGACGGTACTGGAGGTCTCGCAAATCCCCGGCGTGTCGTCGCCGTGTGCCAGACCCAGCCGCGCTGCTCGCCCTGCTTGTCCCAGTCGTACTCGCCGACCGAGAAGGTCGGCGCCGTGCGGCGGTTGTAGAGCGGCTACCCATCGCGCGTGGAAGCCGTGGACCATGTCGTAGCGCCAGCCGCGGTAGCCGAGCGACTTCAGTTGCAGCAGGTAGCGGAACAGGTCCCGCCGCACGCCGCCGTTGGTGTGGTCGAGGTCGCGGAAGACGTCGTAGGCGTAGGTCGTGCCGCCAGCCGAACTGTACGGCGTCGGCGCTTCTTCCTCGGCCCGCGTTGATCGACGGGGTATTTGCCACGCCCGACGCCGGATTGTAGAAGGCCTCGTCGTTGCGCGTGATCGCCCAGGGCCCCCAGCCGGATTGCTGAAGTCGGCCCAGCCGCCAGATCCGTCGCGATGATTCAGGACGATATCGGCGATCGGCTCGACGCCCTTGCCCAGCAGCGCCTCCAGCATCGCCCGATGCTCGTCGAAGCTGCCGTAGCTGTTGTCGAGGTTGAAGTATTCCTTCGGCGTCGTAGCCGGCGCTGACCTCGCCGCGTCCGAGGGCGGCGGAAGCCAGATCGAGATCGAACCGTCCATCCGGATCGTCTCGGCGTTGTCCCGGACGATCTTGTACCAGCCTCTTTGCCGAATACCTCGAAGCCCGGATGCCCGTGCCGATGGGACTCCCAGTAGAACCCCTGAAGCATCACCCGGTCGTCATCGAAGCCGCTCTGCGCTGCGGCCGGTGACGCTACGCACGCCAGGACAAGGAACAAGACGGCGAGGACGGACTACGGCGAAGTCTGGCGTGCATGTTGCCCTGCGTGTGTCTTGTGGTTGACGTAACTATCGAGCGGCCGACGCCGTCCGGAGCCGCTCCGCCAACACCTTCACCAACCGCTCGCCATGGAACCGCCCGTTCTCGATGAAGATCGGCGCCGTGTCCTTTCCCGCCAGCACTCCGCCGGCCAGGAACACGTTCGGGATGTTGCTTTCGAGCGTCGACGGGTCGTAGGCCGGCACCCGCTGTCGCGATCGATGCTGATGCCGCAGGCCTCGAGCAGCGCGAAGTCGGCGTGATAGCCGGTGAGCAGGAACACCGGTCGGCGGCAAGGACTCACGCGCAGGACTGCCTGCCGCAGAGCCGAAGCCCTGCCCCACATGCTCGACAATCACGGCCTCGGGCATGATCTCGACCACACGGGTGTCGAAGCGCGCCGGGATGGACCCTTCGGCGATGCGGTTGTCGATGTCGGGCTTCACCCAGTACTTGATCGAAGCGCCGAGGGTCGACCGCGATGGACCAGCGTCACGTGCGCACCGGCCCGAAACAGCTCCAGCGCGGCTTCTGCCGCCGAGTTCTTGCCGCCGACGATCACCACGCGCTGCCGAAAGCACGCGTGGGCGTCGCGGTAGTAGTGCGAGACGTGGGCAGATCCTCGCCGGCCACACCCAGCCGGTTCGGGTGGTCGTAGTATCCGATGGCAAACACGACGGCGCGGGCGCGGTCGGTTCGCGTCCCGCGTCCCGGTCGTGCTGGTCACGGTCAACACGCCAGTCGCCCCGTCGCAGTCGAGACCAGTTACCCGACGCCCGAACTCGATGCGCAGGTCGAACTTCTCGGCGACGCGCCGGTAATACGCAGCGCCTCGATTCGCGTCGGTTTCTCATAGGGCGTCACCAGCGGCACGCCCCCAATCTCGAGCAGCTCCGGCGTCGTGAAAAACGTCATGTGCACGGGGAACTGATAAATCGAGTTCACCAGCACGCCCTTTCGAGCACCGTGTAGTCCAGCCCCGCCTGCCCCGCCGCAATTGCCGTCGCCAGCCCTGAAGGGCCGGCGCCGACGATGATGACGTCTCGGACGGACATGGTGCGATCATACCCGCGTGTGCCGGGTGCCGGGTGCGCCGGTGCGGTGCTTGGTGCGTGTGCTTCGGGCGTGGTGCGACGGGCCGCGTGCGGGCTGCGCTGAGTGGTGCGGCGTGCCCAGGGCGCAGGGTGCGACGCCTGGTGCGTCGTGCCAGGCGCAGGCTGCATGGTGCGGTGCCTGGTGCGTTGTGCCTCGGCGTGGTGCGGCGTGCCGGGTGCACGGGCCTGGCGCCTGGTGCATGGAGCGACGTGGTTGTGCGACGTTTGAGTGTCACGGATCCAGCGACGAGCGGAGGCGGTTTACTGTCTTGGTCGTGTGCTCGGTCAGTTCGAGGAGTGCCGTCGCCAGGTCCTCGGACAGGATCCGCCGCCGTTGGAGGGCCAGCAGGTCGCTGCGGACCTCCATCAGCTCCGCGCGTGTCATGACCAGATAGCGGGCGAAATCCCGTGACTCCAGCGGCCGAATCCCTCCGCGATCAACCGCGGCGCCGCCTCCGCGGCATTTCTCAGCCGATCGCAAGCTGCGATCCGACTGCAATGACGATGTCTCAGTTTGTGGACACCCCATTCAGCGCAGAATGCGCGCAGGAGTCCACGATGGGGTCTCAGAAGCACGACACCTTCTCCAAGGCGTTTCGGGAGGAAGCGGTGCGGCAAGCGCTAGAGTCGCGCCGGCCGCTCACGACGCTCGCGCGCGACTTCGGCGTGAACTACAGCACGCTGCGGTTGTGGGTGAAGCAGGCCGGTGAGCCCGACGCCGATCGCCCCGGCCAGGATCTGGTCGCGGAGAACGGCCAGTTACGCGCCGAGAATCGGCAGCTGCGGCTCGAGCGGGAAATCGTAAAAAAAGCGACGGCCTTCTTCGCGAGACACAGCAAATGAAGTTTCGCTTCATTACTGCGGAGAAGGCGCACGATCCGGTGGCGCTGCTGTGTCGATGCCTCGGCGTCTCGCGCAGCGGTTTCTACGCGTGGCGGATGCGACGCCCGTCGCGGCGAGCGGAGACCGACGCGCGACTGACGGCGCAGCTCCGGGTCATCCACGCCGACAGTCTGCAGACCTCCGGTCGCCCGCGTCTCTGTCAGGCCTTACGGGCCCGCGGCATCGCCGTGAGTGGCCGCCGGGTGGCGCGGCTGGTACTGCGCCGCCGGCCTCGGGCGCGCGGGCGGCGGCGCTTTGTGGTGACGACCGACAGCGCGCATCGCTGGCCGATCGCGCCCGACCGCGTCCGGCGCCGCTTTACACCGCGACGGCTGAATCGGGGGTGGGCGGCGGACATCACGGCGTGTCGCACGCAGCATGGTTGGTGTTCCGTCGCGGTGATTCTCGACCTCGTGTCGCGCCGCATCGTGGGCTGGGCGGTCCGCGACACCCCGACCTTGGACCTGGTGATAAGCGCGCTCCGCCAGGCGGTGCCGCGGCTGCGGTGCCCCGCGCCGCTCATTCATCATTCGGATCGCGGTATCCAGCGCCGCCAGCTCTCGCTTCCGAGCGCTGCTCGCGCAACTCGGCATCCGCGCCAGTATGAGTCGGCGTGCCAACTGCTGGGACAATGCGGTCGTCGAGAGCTTCTTCAGCAGCTTCAAAGCCGACGCCATCCCCGATCGGCCGTGGGCGGACCGGCCGCCGCCGCCGCTGCCATCCACGAGTATGTCGATTTCTATAATCAGCGACGGCGGCACTCGACGCTCGGTTATCGGAGCCCCAGAGCATTTGAACGAGAAACCGTGACGGCCACATCTGGCAGCTGAATGGGGTGTCCACAAAACTGAGACATCGTCATCGCTGAGTTCGGCCGCCAACTGCCACGCCCGCAATTCCTCGAACGTTTTCGCGCCCATGCGCCTGACACGCAAGCATGTCGCATGCCGCAGGCGGCACCAGGTTCGACCAACGCGGCACTCGACTGACGCGGCACCTGGCGCACAAGGGCACCAGGCACGTCGCATCCGGCACTCGGCACCAGGCACGCCGCACCACGGCGCTCGGCACCAGGCACGTCGCACCACGGCACTCGGCACCAGGCACGTCGCACCACGGCACTCGGCACCAGGCACAAGGCACCGCACCAAGCACCAAGCACCAGGCACCCGGCACCAGCCACGATGGTAAGGTGTGCCATGCCCGTACGCCGCCTGCATGCCCTTGTCGTGGTCCTGCTCGTGGTCGCCGGAGTGGACGCGCAGACCCGCCGCCCCGTGCGCGAGACCGACCTGCTCGACTTCATCTGGACCGCCGATCCGCAGATCGCGCCGGACGGTAAGACCGTGGCCTTTGTCCGCGTCACGGCCGACCGCGCGCGCAACACGTATGCGTCGTCGATCTGGGTCGTGCCGACTGATGGCGGGGCGCCGCGAGCGATGACGAGCGGACGGCACGACACGACGCCACGGTGGTCGCCGGATGGACGACGCCTCGGCTTTCTCCGCACCGGGGAAAGCGAAGGCGGCCGCCCTGCGGCGGCGCAGGTGTACGCGCTGTCGCTCGATGGCGGCGAGCCCACGGCTCTGACGTCGCTGCCTGAAGGCGTGACGACGTTTGACTGGGCGCCTGATGGAGCGCAACTCGTGGTCGGCAGCTACGTGCGGGGAGCCGTCAACCCGGTGCCCGAGCCAGGGCGTCCCCGTCCGAGCGACGCACGCATCATCGCGCGCGCGCGGTTTCGCTCCGACGGAACCGGCTTCCTCGATGCGGGCCGCCGCAGCCGCCTCTTCTTCGTGACGTTGCGCGACGAGTCCGGCAGCCATGATGGCGTGTCCAGGCCTATCGGCCAGGGACGGCTGAGCGACCAGGATGCCGTGTGGTCACCTGACGGAACGCGCGTCTTCTTCACCGCCGAGACCACCGCCGAGCCCGATTACGCGCCCCCACGCGTGGTGCTGATGGAGGCGACATCGGTTGAGGGACCGCTCGAGGAAGTGGCCGCGGTCGATGGCGCCATCTCGCGTCCGTCGCCCAGCCCGGATGGCACACGCGTCGCCTTCATCGCCTCGCTCAACGGGCGGCCCGTGCGGTCGTACAGCCAACCCGACTTGTTCGTTGTCGACCGCGCAACGGGCACGGTCACCAATCTCACCGAGCGGTACGACTTCGATATCGGCGGCGGCCTCACGGGCGATCAGCGAGCACCGCGCGGCAGCAGCGCGACGCGTCCAATCTGGACCGCCGACGGCACGGCGATCGTCACGCTGGCGGCCGTTGAGGGCCGGGTGAACCTGCTGCGCATCGATGCGGCTACCGGCGCGGTCAGCTCGATTACCGAGGGCGACCACGAGGTCCAGGGATTCACGGCGACCAGGGATGGGCGGGTGGCGCTGTTGTCGGCGGCGCCGACGCGCGTCGGCGATCTTCGAGTCGGACATCTCGATCGGCCCGGGTCGTTCCAGGTTGTCGCCGCGCCAAACGACGGGCTGATGGCGTCACTCGACCTTGCAGAGCCCGAGATGTTCTGGACACGATCGTTTGACGGCACGCGCATCCAGGGTTGGATTCTCAAACCACCCGGCTTCGACCCGTCCAGGCAGTACCCGCTGATCCTGCAAATCCACGGCGGGCCGCACGCCGCCTACGGCGCGACGTTCACTCACGAGTTCCTAGTGGATGGCCGCCAAGGGCTACGTCGTGGTGTACAGCAACCCGCGCGGCAGCACGACGTACGGGCAGGACTTCGGCAACAGCATCCAGCACCGTTACCCGGGCGACGACTATCGCGACCTCATGGCCGCGCTCGACGAGGTCGTCGGCCGCGGCTACGTCGACCCAAAGCGCCTCGGTGTCACAGGAGGCAGCGGCGGCGGCCTGCTGACCAACTGGGCGCTCACGCGCACGACGCGCTTTGCCGCCGCCGTCTCGCAACGGTCGATTGCGGACTGGGAAGCCTGGTGGTACGCCGCCGACTTCACGCTGTTCACGCCAAGCTGGTTCAAGGGCCCACCGTGGCAGCGGCAGAAGGACTTCGTGGAGCGATCGCCTATCGAATACGTCGACCGGGTCACGACGCCATTGATGCTGGTCGACGGCGACCTCGACGACCGCACGCCCCCGGGGGCCGGAGGCGAAGCGATGTTCCGGGCGCTCAAGTACCGCAAGGTGCCCGTGGTGATGGTGCGGTTTCCCGACGAAGGGCACGAACTGTCGCGCTCGGGCAGCCCCTGGCGCCGCATCGATCGCCTGCGTCACATCGTGGGTTGGTTCGACAAATGGCTGAAGGGAGAGAAGCGTCCCGAGTACCGACATGCCCTAGGATCTGTCCGCCTCTTAAACCTTTTTGGCTCCGTCACTTTCACACTGACACAGAATCTCGAGGCCGTCAGAATAGCGACCGTTTTTGTCGGATATGCCCGCTGGGCAGGCTCCCTGGCCAACTCGCCCCTTTTGCCCGCCCGTTGGCTGCAAAACGCCGGACCAGACTGGGATTCTGACTACAATCCCTTCAGTTTCAAGCAGTTGAGGCCCATTCGGGCCGCCCTCAGGAGAGAGCGTCACCATGCATCGACCGATCAAGTACGTCGAGAAGGGTCTGGCCGTCACCGCCAACGGGGTGTGGCAGGTATTCAACACCCTCAACTCGATCAAGCGCAGTCCGTCGTTCACGCCGAAATGGTCGGATAAGCCGCTGAACAAGTCGTGGCAGAAGACCAAGCCGCCGCTTGGCTGGCCGCGTGAAACAGACTCGCTCTGTCCGATGTGCGTGCGCGAAGCGCGCCAGGCGATCGTCGACGGCAAGCAGGACGTGTCGATTCTGCTCACCGAGAAGGTGGGCGAGATCAAGGCCACGATCCTCGAGCGCGACGGCAAGATCCTGATGGTCAAGGACTGCCCGCTGCACGGGCACTTCGAAGACGTGATGTCGATCGACCCGGCGATGTTCAAGCACCTCGAGGAGTCGTTCCCGGGGCGCGACATCCGGGCGCACAACGACGAGAAGCTGCACAACCACGGCAGCAGCACCATCCAGCACGGCCGCGGCTCGGTGTTGACGGTGGACCTGACCAACCGCTGCAACATGATGTGCGACCCGTGCTTCATGGACGCCAACCAGGTCGGCTTCGTCCACGAGCTGAGCTGGGAGGACATCAAGACCGTCCTCGACAACGCCATCTCGATCAAGCCCCGCCGGCAGATGTCGGTGCAGTTTTCGGGCGGCGAGCCGACAATCTCGCCCTACTTCCTCGACGCCGTGAAGTACGCCCGCAAGGTGGGTTACAACTCGGTGCAGGCGGCGACCAACGGCATCGAGTTCGCCAAGAGCCCGGAGTTCGCGCGCGAGGCCGCCAAGGCCGGGCTGCGCTACGCGTACCTGCAGTTTGACGGCATCGGCAACGCCGCCAACTCGCACCGCCGGGTCGGCAACCTGTTTGACGTGAAGCTGCGCGCGATCGAGAACCTCTGGAGCGCCGGCGTCGACATCGTCCCGGTCATCACGATCGTCAACGGCGTCAACAACGAGCAGGTGGGCCGGGTCATCGAGTTCGCGCTCGACAACCCGAAGAAGATCAACTTCCTGTCGTTCCAGCCCGTCAGCTTCACGGGCCGCGACGAAGAGATCACCCCCGAGCGGCGCCAGGCGCAGCGCTACACGCTGTCGCACCTGGCGCACGACACCAAGACGCAGACCGGCATCGGCGAGCCGCTGCGCGACTGGTTCCCGATCTCGTTCATGGGCACCTTCACCGACTGGGCCGACGTGGTCCACGGGCCGGATCGCGAGTGGGGTCAGCTCACGTGCGGCTGCCACCCGAACTGCGGCATCGGCATGGCCGTGATGATCGACAAGGAAACCAAGGAAGCGGTGCCGGTCACGGCGTTCCTCAAATGCGACCAGCTCGCCAGGGACATCGCCTCGGTGAACGACGCCGCGCGCGGCAAGTGGCTGTCGATTGCCGGCATGACGCTGGCCCTGCTGAGGAACTACGACCCGTTCCAGGCGCCGACGCACTTCAAGATCGTCGACCTGCTGAAGAAGTTCGACAAGACCTTCGGCGCCACCGGCAAGGACTACGGCAAGGTCACCGGCGACCGCACGGTCGAGGACATCGAGAAGCGGCGGTCGGATCGCTGGAACTTCCTGTTCATCGCGGGCATGTGGTTCCAGGACCTGTTCAACTACGACTTCCGCCGCACCGAGATGTGCATCATCCCGTATGCGACGCAGCAGGGCGAGATCTCCTTCTGCGCCTACAACACGGGCATCGGATGGCGGAACATCATCGAGAAGATGCACATGACGGCGACGCTCACCAAGTGGTACGACGAGCACGGCCGGCATGAGATCTTCGCGGGCAACAAGGCCGTGCCGCTGGCGACGACCGAGCACCACCTCAAGCTCAACGCCGAAGCCGTTGCGGCGGGCCGGCAGACCGACCTCGACGAGCTGGGCATCGCCAAGAACGCGCGTGAAGAGAAGCTGGCGGCGCGCAAGAAGGAACACGATCCGAAGCATCACGCCGAGATGGAACGCCTCTATCGGCAGCACGTGCTCAAGGATCCGGCCGCAAGTCAGCCCGTCATTCAGATTCAGGGGCTGAAGAAGAAGGTCAAGACGGAGGACGAGCAGCCGGTCGGAGATACGGACGTTAGGCAGGTGGCCAGGTCGGCCAGGTGGGCAGGTTGCACGATTCAACCGCCATTCGCTTCGACCTCGTCGCCTGCTGACCCGTCCCCCGTCACCCGTCTCACTTCCCTTCCAGCTTCAGCAGCATCTTCTTCGCGTTGTCGTTCTTCGGGTCCATCTGCAGCGCCTTGCGGTAGTTCTCGATCGCCGCCGTCGTGTTGCCGGCAACCATATGGCCTTCGCCGAGGCTGTCGTAGGCGTTGGCGTTGTCGGGATAGAGCTTCACGTTGGCTTCAAAGACCTTCACCGCATCGGCGATCTCGCCCGCCTGAAGCAGCCGATACCCGAGCGTGTTCAGGTCTGAGGGACCCAATGGGTTGACGCCCTTTTCGCGCGCCGACTGGTACCAGGCGATCGCGCGCTCGACGCCTTGCAGTTTCGTCAACAAATCCGCCGTCACCGACGGCGGGTCTTCGCCGGCCTCCAACCCCTTCCAGCCGTAGGCCCGGCCGATGCTGTCGGCCAGCCGGTTGAAGATTGTGAAGCCGTTGTCGGAGTTGGCCATGATGACGACGCCGCGGCCAGAGCCGACAAACGCGCGAAGGTATGCTTGAAACCCCTCGTCGGCGCCGTTATGACCGAAGGCTTCGTCTTTCGGATCCACGGCGAAGCCAAGGCCGAAACCTTCCGCTTGTGGCGTCAGCATCTGGCGCGTCATCGCCTGCGACAGCACGCGGCGTGACGTCCCACCGTGCGCCATCGACACCTCGATGGCCACCTTCGCCAGGTCGGATGGCGTCGTCCACAGGCCCGCCGCGGCCATCTCCGGGTAGATGTGCCAGCGCCCCTTCGACGACCTGGCCGCCGCGGCGCGTGCCAGCGGCCGTCATGCGCCGCCCACTCGGCCGGAAGCGGCTGCTCGTAGCTGCTGTGAGACATCCCGAGCGGCCGCAGGACGGTCTCGGCCATTATCTGGGGGAAGGGCTTCTTCAACTGATCGGCCATCATCAGCTGCACGATGGTCGTGCCACCGCCGCTGTAGCGCACCTTCGATCCGGGCACGAGATCCACGCGGACCGGCGCGGTGTTGGCCGGCGGCTCTCCGTTGAGCACCTGCACGACCGTTGGAACGGGCGCACCGACTGCGTAGCCGGGAAATCCATGGACCGTGGTGCCCGCGCTGTGGCTCAACAGCCGTCGAAGGGTAACCGGCTGATCCTTCTGGAAGTCGTTGACAGGCAGCTTCCACGACACGAGGCGGTCGTTGATCGCTTCGTCCAGGCCCCACCGTCCGGCCTCGACGAAATGCAACGCCGCCATCGCCGTGACCGGCTTGCTGATCGACCCGGCCTGAAACAGCGTCTCGAGCGTCACGACGTCCGGCTGTCCAGCCTGCCTGACGCCGTACGCCTTCGCCCACACGAGTTGGCGCTGGTCGAACACCGCGACGCTCAGCCCCGGGATCTTGTACAGCTCCATCAAGCGCCGCAGCGTCACTCGCAGCGGCTCGGCCTCACCCGGCACCGCCATGACGATGTCGCTTTCGACCGCCGCGATCCGGGATGCGTGGGACGGGTCGGCGACCCACTCGGTCTTCGACGTGCCAGATTGTTGCGACGCAAGAACAGCCACGCAGGCGAGGAACACAAGACCGGGCGCGAGACGCTGCATCTGCGTAATTCGTAATCGTCAATCGTCAATCTGCAATCGTCAATCTCAGCGAAGCAGCTTCTCCATCTCGTCCATCACCCGGTTCATCTTCCGGATCGTCAGATCGAGCGGCTCGCTGGTCGTCATGTCCACGCCGGCGTCCTTCAGCAAGTCGATCGGGTACTTCGATCCGCCCGAGGCAAGAAACGTCCTGTAGCGTTTGACGGCATCCGGCGCCCCGCTGAGGACCTTCTCCGACGACGCCGTCGAAGCGGTGAACGACGTCGCGTACTGGAACACATAAAACGGGTTGTAGAAGTGGGAGATGTACGCCCACTCGTGCGCGACGTAGTCGTCGACGATGGCGATCTTCTGATCGTGGCCGTAGTACTTGCGGGTGATCTCGAGATAGAGCTTCGCCAGCGCGTCGCCGGTGAGCGGCTCGCCCTTCTGAGCCATCTCGTGCATCCGCAACTCGAACTCGGCAAACTGCGTCTGGCGGAACACGGTGCCCTTCACGCCTTCCAGGTAGTTGCCGAGCAGCGCCAATCGCGCCTTCGGGTCCTGGACTTTTTTCAGCATCTGCTCGATGAGCAGCGCCTCGTTGAAGGTCGAAGCCACCTCGGCGACGAAGGTCGGATACCCGGCGGTCTGGTAAGGCTGGGTCCTGGTCGAGAAGTAGCTGTGCATCGCGTGACCGGCCTCGTGCGTCAGCGTGGACATGTCCTCGTACTTGCCGTTGTAGTTGAGGAGCATGTACGGGTGCACGTCGTAGGCGTAGCCGGCCATATACGCACCCGACTGCTTGCCTGTCGTCGGGTAGTAGTCGATCCAGCGCTCACTGAACGCCCGATCGAGGCGCCTGCACGTAGTCGTCGCCGAGCACGGCGGTCGTGCGCTTCACCTCGTCCTGCGCCTGCTCAACGGTGTATTCCAGCGGCACGCCCGCGACCAGCGGCGCGTAGAGATCGTAGTAGTGCAGCTCGGACACGCCCAGAATGCGCTTGCGCAGCGCGAGGTATCGATGAAACGCGGACAGATGCGCGTTCACACCGTCGACCAGGGCCTTGTAGACCGACGGCGGGATGTTCGGGCCATCGAGCGCGCGCTGCAGCGTGGACTCGTAGTTGCGCGCCCGCGTCTGGAACAAGGCGCCCTGCACGGCGGTGCTCAGCGTGCTCCCGAAGGTCCGGCGATAGCTGCCGAGCGCGCCGAAGAAGGCTTCCATGGCCTTGCGGCGATCCTCACGGTCGGCCGCAGCCCGCGCGGCTGCGAACGCCCGCGGGATCGAGCCGGACGTCGCTCCCCGAGGCCTGCTTCACGGTGGGCCACGGCAGGTCCGCGTTGAGGAAGATGCTGGAGATGCTACTGGCACCGGAGGCCATCGGCAGCGTCTGCGCCAGCAGTGCTTCCTCGCGCGCGCTGAGCGTGTGGGCCTTGCGACGCACCACGTCGCGCAGGGCAAACGCGTACGGCTTCAACTCGGGCGTCGCGGCAATCCACGCTTCGATGGTCTTGGGGTCGAGCGTCAGCAGCTCAGGTTCGACAAACGCCCAGGCCGCGCCGAACTCGAGGCGAGCTGTGTCATCTCGTCGCTCATGCCCTGGTAGGTGGCCACGCGGGTGTCCTGATCGGAAGCAAGGTTGGCGTAGGCGAACAGTCGAGCGAGGGTCTTTTCCTGCGCCGTTTGGACCGCAAGGGCCTTGACCAGCTGTGACGCCGATTGGCCCAGCGTGCCGGCAAACGATTTGGCCTGGCCCAGCGTGGAGGCGAGCGCGTCTTTTTCCGCGCGCCAGGCGGCGTCTGACGCGTACAGGTCCGACAGGTTCCACTTGTACTTGTCGGGGATCGCCTCGCGCGTCCGCTCCTGGGCGATCAGCGCCCCGCCAAAACGGAAGCCAGAATCGCCCCGCTGAACAGTCGACGTGCGACACGCATGCCGGAACGCACCCATTGTCCTGCCCTTGCGCCCTGGCGCCTTCGCGAGATGGCGATTGCGGCGTGCGTCCGAGAATACCCTAGCACTCTCAGCATAGAATGCGGCACGTCCCGGGAGGAACCAGAGATGCGCGGAAGTCACCGACTCGCTCTACTCGCCTTGCTCGCTCCACTTGCATTGCCGGCCTCGCCCGCGCACGCGCAGGAGCCGCTGCGCATCATCGCCTTTGGCGCGCACCCTGACGACTGCGACATCCGCTCGGGCGGAGTCGCCGCCAGGTGGGCCGCGGCGGGCCACAAGGTCCGCTTCGTCGCGGTCACCAACGGCGATGCCGGACATCACGAAGAAGGCGGCGGCCAGCTGGCCATGCGGCGCCGTGCCGAAGCCATCGAAGCCGGGCGCCGCATCGGCGTCGACTACGTCGTCCTGGACAACCACGACGGCGAGCTCGTGCCCAGCCTCGACGTGCGCCAGCAGATCATCCGCCAGATCCGGGAATGGAAGGCCGACCTGGTCCTCGCCCCCCGGCCCAACGACTACCATCCGGACCACCGCTACACGGGGGTGCTGTTGCAGGACGCGGCCTTCATGGTCACCGTGCCCAACGTGGTGACCGAGGTGCCGGCCCTGAAGAAGAACCCGGTGTTCCTGTACTTCGAGGACGGGTTCCAGAAGCCGGCGCCGTTCCGGCCCGATATCGCCGTGTCCATCGACGAGGTCGTGGACAAGAAAGTCGACGCGCTCGACGCCCACGTGTCGCAGTTCTACGAGTGGCTGGCGTGGCACGACGGCACGCTCGACAAGGTGCCGAAAGACCCGATCGCCCGCAAGGCCTGGTTGAAAAAGTCGCAGATGGACGCCCCGTCACCACAGGTGCGCGAGGCCCTGATCAAGTGGTATGGCACAGAGGCCGGCAACAAGGTGCAGGTGGCCGAAGCCTTCGAGATCTGCGAGTACGGCAGCCGTCCGGACGAGGCGATGCTGCGGAAGCTGTTCCCGTTCTTCCCGCCGCGGTAAACCCGGCCAGCATCCGGCTGAACCCTCGCGGGGCGCGCGCCGCGCGCCCCTACGGGGTGTTACTCGCGCGGTGCAACGAAACCCTGGCGATCCGAGGAGCCCCGTGCGCGTCGAGGACCCTGACGCGCACGGCGGCCGCTGTCGTCAACGGCGTCTGCACGATGCGCTTGTAGCCAACGGTCGAGCCCGTCGCCACCCGGCGCCACGCCCCTTCCGTCTCCGCTTCGACCTCGAAGCCGGCGATGTGCTGGCCGTTGCCGATGTCCTCCTGGACGACGACCCGATCGAACGTCTTGGCCGCCGGCAGCTGGAGCGTGGTCGTGCGAGCCTCCGTTGCGACGTTCGCGTCGGCCGCCAGGTCGCGTCCGTAGACGCGGTCCAGGCGTTCGCGCATGCCTGACAGCGCCGCCAGATCGGGATCGGCGACGAGTCCCCGGCGGTCGGGTGGAACGTTGAGCAGCAGGGTGCAATTGCGGCCCACCGATTGTTCGTAGAGCTCGAAGAGCCGTGACGCCGACTTCACGCGCCTGTCTTCGGACGCGCGGTAGAACCAGCCAGGACGGATAGAGACATCACACTCCGGCGGCACCCAGTCGGCGCCGTACGGCGTGCCCTCTCCAAGCTCGTGACTGAGTGGGGTGCCGGGCTCGTACCGGGCGCGATCGATCGTCGACCACACCGTCAGCGGCGCCTCGCCGCGCTCGTTGCCGACCCAGCGGATGTCGGGACCGGCGTCGCTGAACATCACCGCTTGTGGCTGCAGCCGCCGCACGGTCGCGACAAACAGCGGCCAATCGTAGACCTGACGCTTGCCGTTGGGCCCTTCGCCATTGGCGCCGTCGAACCACACCTCGAATACCGGGCCGTAGCCGCCGAGCACTTCTTCGAGCATCGCCACGAACACCCGGTTGTACTCCGGCGTGCCGTAGGTCGGGTGATTGCGGTCCCACGGCGACAGGTAGACGCCGAACTTCAGCCCTTCGGCCCTCGCGGCGTCGGACACCTCGCGCACGATGTCGCCGTTGCCGCTCTTCCACGGGCTGCGCGCGACGGTGTGGGTCGAGTGTCGTGACGGCCAGAGCGCAAATCCGTCGTGGTGCTTGGCAGTCAGGATGACGCCCTTGAACCCCGCGGCCTTGAAGGCCCGCGTCCACTGCCGCGCGTCAAACGCGGTCGGGTTGAAGAGCGAGGGATCCTCGCGGCCATCTCCCCACTCTTCGCCGGTGAACGTGTTCGGGCCGAAGTGGACGAACGCGTTCATCTCCATCTGCTGCCATTCCAGCTGTGCCCTGGTCGGCGCGGCAGGGGGCGCGGCAATCACAGTTGTGCCGATGACGAGCAGCAGCGTGAGGCGTGCAATCACAGCGCGATCATTCTGGCACGATGACGCAAGCCGCCGCTCAGCGGAAGGGCCACGCGACGTGCCGGTGCCGCGTGTCAACGTCACGCGTTGACCGACTTTGGCGACCGCGAATCGCTCGGACGTACCGGCGGGCCAGTCGACACGCACGGTGACCGGGCCGCGCCACTCGCCCAGGCCAAACTGCAGCGTCGGATCCTGCGCGGTCAGATAGCTGCCGTCGGTCCGCACGCGGCGAACCTGCGCCGGCGCGCCGGCGCGCTCGACGTGCACCAGGGCGCCGAAGCCCGCCCGGTTGGCGGCGCCGTTGTCGAGCCGTACCTGGAGCCACGAGGCATCGGCGCCAACGCGGTTCCGCAACAGCCGCACCGGTCCATTGCTGCTGGTCACCACGATGTCGGTGTCGCCGTCCTGGTCGAGGTCGCCGAAGGCCGCGCCGCGGCCGACGTCGGTTCGCGCAAAGTCCGGCCCCGCCTGGCTCGACGTCTCTGAAAACTTCCCGTTGCCGAGATTGCGGAACAACTGGTTCCGCATCCGGTACGGCACCGGCTGCCCGCGCTGGGCCTCGATGATGTTCACGGCGCCGTTGGCGACAAACAGGTCCAGCCAGCCGTCGTTGTCGTAGTCAATCCAGTCGGTGCCGAACCCCGTGAACGCCGCCGTCGGCTGCGCCAGCGCCCGCGGCCACCCGCGTGTCGTCGAACCCGGCGGCGCCGTCGTTGGTGTAGAGCGCGAACGTCTCGGCGATGATGTTGGTGATGAAAAGGTCCTCGTCGCCATCGCGGTCGTAATCGCCGGAGGCGACGCCCATGCTGCCCTCGGGGTTCCCGGCTGCGTTGAGGGCGACACCGGCCAGCGGGCCCTCGTCGATGAAGGTGCCGTCTTTCTGATTGGTCCACAGCTGGTTCGGCGTCGCGTCGTTGGCGACGTAGAGATCGAGCCAGCCATCGCCGTTGTAGTCGCCGGTCGAGACGCCCAGCCCCGCGCCATCGGCCTTCGTGATGCCGGAGGCCTCGGAGACGTCGGAAAAGCGCCCGCCGCCGTCGTTGCGGAACAACCGGTCGGGCACGGCGCGGTACTGCCGCGGACCGCAGTAGTCGCGCGTGCCGGCCGGATCGAAACACTGCTTGTTGGCGGCCACGGTGAAATCGAGGTAGTTGGCGACGAACAGGTCGAGGTCGCCGTCGCGGTCGTAATCGACGAAACGCCGCCGCCGTGCTCCAGCGCGGGTCGTCGACGCCGGCGGCCGCGGTGACGTCGGTGAACGTGCCGTCGCCGTTGTTGCGGTACAGCGTGTTGGGGCCGAGCGCGGTGACGTACAGGTCGGTGTCGCCGTCGTTGTCGTAGTCGCCCGTCGCGACGCCCATGCCGTAGCTGGTGCCTCCAAGCCCGCTGGCGGCGGTGACGTCGGTGAACGCCAGCTTCCTGCGCTCGGCGAGCTCGTTGCGAAACAGGCGATGGGTGAGGCCGGCGGTCGGGCGGACGGCCGGGTCGAGCGACTGGTTCTGCAGCAGGTAGACGTCGAGGTCGCCGTCGTTGTCGTAGTCAATCAGGCCGGCGCCGGCTCCCATCACTTCTGCCACGTAGAACTGGCCAGTCGCCCCGGCGCTGTGCGTGAAGGTCAGGCCGACCTGCGACGCGACTTCCTCGAAGATGCCCGTCGGTGCGGTCGCGGGCGATCAAACCCGCCGCCAGTGCGATGGCCAGCCACGGCCGCTCTCATTTGAGCCCTGCCAGGTCGCGGTCGATGGCCGCCACCAGCTCGCGCTGCCCGAAGCGCTCGGCCAGCTGCCTGGCTTCCAGGGCCAGCTGCACGCCGGTGTCCTTCCTCCCGGCCTGCACGTTGGCGACCGCCAGGCGCGTATACGATAGCGCGGCGACTCGGCGTCCTGCGGCTCGCGCAGCTTCTGGAACTCGGCGGCGGCCTCTTCGACCTGTCGCACGGCAAGCAGCATGCGGCCCAGATTGTAGCGGGCCAGCCGCAGTCGAGGGTCCGCGGCGACCGCCTGCCGGTACTGCGCCGTCGCCTCGGGCAGGTTGCGCTCGCCTTCGAGAATCTGCCCGAGGTTGTTGCGCGCCATCGCGTGGAGCGGGTTGGCCTCGATGGCAGCGCGAAACGCCACGGCCGCTTCGGGCCAGCGGCGCTGCAGGCCAAGCAGCACGCCGTAGTTGTAGTGCGCCTCGTCGACGTTGAAGCCGATGGCGAGCACCGCCTTGTAATGCGCTTCGGCCTGCGCCCATTGGCCGGTGCGGCCGTAGAGCGAGATCAAGTTGACGTGCGCTTGTGCGAGCGACGGGTTGCGCGCGAGTGCCGTCTCGTGCGCCTCGATGGCGCCGGGGAGATCGCCAAGCTCCGCCATCCGAAGCCCGCGAAACAGATGGCCGCGCGGATCGTCGCGCACCAGCGCCACGCGCGCCGACAGCGGGTCGTCGATGGCGGGCCATCGCGTGCCGTGCACGCGGTGCTGCTCCAGCGCCGCCCTGGCCTCCTCCCGTCGTCCGAGCGCGCGGAGGGATTGCGCCAGGCCGTAGTAGGCCGCGCCAAACTCGGGGAACAGCTCGATGGCGCGCTGGAACTCGGCGATCGCGTCGGCATGGCGCCCCGCGCGCGCGGCCAGGCGTCCCCGCCCCAGCGCCGCGACGGGCGCGGCGGCGGGATACGCGGCCAGCGCCTCGTAGGCGCTCCGCGCTGGCCTCCAGCATGCCGGCGTCAAACAACGCCTCGGCCCGGCGTGCGCGGGCCGTCAACAGACCCGGCGACGCCGCCAGCGCCCGCTCGAAGCGCCCGGCCGCCTCGGCTGGGCGCATCAGGCGCTGCAGGACCATCCCATCCAGGTACCACCAGTCGGCGACATCGGGTGCCAGCGCTTGCGCGCGCAGGTAGGCCGCATGCGCCGCCTCCCATTGCTCCCACGCCTGCAGCGCGATCCCCAGCCCGCCGGCCGCCAGCGGGTCGGTCGGCCGACTGCGAGCCTGGGCCAGCGCGGTCGCCAGCCCGTCGCGCGCGGCGGGTGGAAACGACTCGAGCGCGATGGTTGGAAGCGGCGGCACCGCCGCGCGCGATTGCGCCGATGCAGCCGGTGCGCGCCAGCAGAACACCAGCAGGCCTGTTTTGAGCCAGCCCCCCTCACCTCTCTAGCATACTGCCGGTCGCCACGGATCTCGAACCGTCGCCTACGGATCTGACCTCGTGCGCGCGAGCGTACAGACGAAGGGCCCGGCAGGAACGTCCTGCCGGGCCCTCGTTGTGGACGCGCGAGCGCGCGCTAGAACTGGAAGCGCACGCCCGAGCTGCAACTGGCGCTCGCCGTAGCTGCCAAATGTCTCGCCGCCTGTCGCGCTCGTGATGCGCATGAAAGTGCCGCTGGTGACGTCGCCGTTGGGCTGTCCGAACTTCGGCGTGTTGGTGATGTTGGCCGCCTGCAGGCGGAACTCGATGCCGCCGCGTGCCGCCGAGCGGGAACGAGCGGAAGATCGACGCAGTCGAGGTTCACTCCGCCCGGACCGCGGAACTGGTTGCGACCCGTGTCGCCGAAGCGCACGCCCGTCGGCTGCGTCCAAGCGGCGGGATCGTAGTAGGTGCCGCTGCCACCAATCTCGCCGACGTGCGTGACGATCGCTCACGCTGGTCGGCCGTCTGTGGTTCTCGGCGTGTTGACAGACGGCGCCGTTGGCGGTGACCGTGAACGGGCGGCCGCTGAACACGCCGAAGACGCCGCTCAACTGCCAGTCGTCGACGATCAGCCTTCAGGATGCCGCGTTGCCGCCGCTGCCGCTCTGCCAGCGGCAACTGGTACACGAAGCCCATCTGGAAGTTGTGGCGCCGGTCGTAGCCAGCCTGCGCGTAGTTGCGATCGAACTGGCTCGGCGTGTTGAACGTCAGGCCCACCCAGCCGTCGTCGTCGGCCATGTTCTTCGACTTCGACAGCGTGTAGGCGCCCTTGAGCAGCAGCCCCTTGGTGAACGGCCGGTTCACGCCGACCTGCAACGCGTGGTAGCGCGTCTTGCAGGCGCTGACCCCAGCTCGAGGTCGAGCGCGGTCCGATGCCGGCCCATGTCGAGTCGAACGATACGGCCGGCTGGCATCGCCGCCGCCGAGCGACCGTCGGCGCGTTGATGTCGAGGTCCGCGTAGCCGCCATCGCCGGCCGGTGCCGACGTAGGCGACGTCACCGCGATGTTCCACGGCAGCCGGCGCTCGACCGCGGCATTCCAGGAATGGATGCTGCCGCGATCGACGTTGCCCGGCTTCCGGCGTCCGCATGTCGACGCGCTGCCGGCAGCGGGAACCGGCCGCTGCTGCATGTCCGGGACCGGTGATCAGCGGGATGCCCTGCGTCGAGGGTGCTGTACCAGCCGAACGTGTTGCTGGTGAAGAGTCTGCCGCGATGGTCAGCCGGGTAGAACGCCGCGCAGCGGGCGCGCCCACGGAATCGGGTTGTAGGTGACGCCGTAGCCGCTGCGGAGGACGGTGTTCTCGTTCAAGCGATAGATCGCGCCCAGGCGAGGCGCGAAGTTGTCCCAGCTGGCCTTGAGGCCGACGTTCTTGTCGTTGCCGCCGCGTCCGCCGAGCAGCACTTCGAGCGTGCTGCAGGTCCAGCGCGCTCGAGACCGCGATCGGCGCGGTGCATGATCGGGTAGTACTCCCACCGCAAGCCGAGGTCGAGCGTCAGCTTGTCGTTGACGTTCCAGCGGTCGCGAATGAACAGCCCGTGCTGCCACTCGCGCGTGGTCATCTCCTCGTCCTGCACGCTCTTGTTGACGCGTCGCCGAGCTGCAGGCCCGAGCAGGAACGCCGCGTACTGGTTGTAGAAGTTGCTGGTCTGGCGCCGCCGCGCAGCGCCGTGGCGTTGCCGGCCGCGAAGCGAAGCGGCCGCGCGGGTTGTCCGAACTCGGGCTGCCAGTGATCGAGCCACAGGAAGTTCACCATGTACCCGCCGCGAAGGTCGTGCCGGCCAATGACCTTCGTGACGTTCGTGGTGAACGAGTAGGTGCGCTCGTCGCGGAAGATCGGCATCCAGCCTTCGAAGTTGCCGAGGGCACGTGAAGCCGGTGTGGAACTGCGGGATAGCCGGCGTAACGCGCGTCGCCGATGCCGTCTGGTCGTTGGTGCCGGGGATGCCGAGCGTGTCGATCCCGTAGTTGCCGGCCTGGAAGTCCGGGCCGAGCACGTCCTGCTTCTGCGCCGAGAAGCCGAAGGTCGCGTCCCAGACCTCGCTGGTCCCGAACGTCCACGTCTGGCCGGCCGTGAACTGGTAGACCTTCGTGAGGCCGCCGTCGCCTTCGACGTCGGGTCGGGGACCGAGGATAGTAGGTGCGGTCGTCGACCACCGCGTCCAGTAGCCGAACTTGCCCCAGATCTGGTGCGCCGACGTGCGGTTGCAGTTCACCTTGCCGTCGTAGTTATTGCGGTCGGTGGTGCGGTCTCTCGGGCTGGAAGTAGTTGTTGGTCAGAGCCGCCGGCGCCGAAGCCGGCGTTGTTCGGCGGCGGGTACAGCGCCGAGCAACTGCTTGGCGATCGGGTTGATGCGGTTCGGCGGGAATGACGTTGTCCGGGAACGGCGTGCGGCCCGTGCCGTCGGCGTTGCCCGTGATCGGGTCGTAGATGATCTGCTGCGTGCCGTTGGTGTTGACCGCGCCGCTGAAGTCGCCGGCGCGCAGGCGCCGCGTTCGGCACGTTGAAGAACTGGTTGACCGGTCTGCGTCTGCTTGTAGCCTTCGAACGAGCCGAAGAAGAACAGCTTGTTCTTCTTGATCGGGCCGCCCACGCGTGCCGCCGAAGATGTTGCGGTTGACGGGTGGCTTGTCCGGCTTGCCCGCCGGGCGCATGCCGCCGAAGTAGTACGGGTGGCGTTGAGCTTCTCGTTGTTGTAGAACTCGAAGGCCGACCCCTTGAACTTGTTCGTGCCCGACTTGGTGATGACCGTGATGGCGGCGCCGCCGGCCATGCCCTGCTCGGCGTCGAAGTTGTTGGTGGAGATGTTGACCGTGTCGATCGTCTCGGCCGGCGACACGTACATCTTGTGGTGCGGCAGCCAGATGTTGACGTTGGTCGCGCCGTCGGTCCGGGTCGCGTTGGTGTTGCGGTTCTGGCCGTTCACGTTGGTCGACAGCGAGCGCGCCGGCGTGTCGGTCTCGGCGTTCTGGAAGCGCGGCCGGCGTGGCGCCGGGCACCAGGTTGATCAGCGCCTGGTAGTTGCGGAACTGGTTCAGCGGCATGTTGGTGATTTCCGTTGACTTGAGCTCGGTGCTGACCGTCCGCCTTGTCGGTCTGGAGCAGCTGCGATTCCGAGGCGACCGTGATCGTCTCGGTCAGCGCGCCAAGCTCGAGCGCGACGTCGACGCGGCGAAATCTGCCCGATGGACACCGGCACGTCGGTCTGCACGAACTCCTTGAAGCCCTGCAGCGAGACCTTCACGTCGTAGGTGCCCGGCAGCACGTTGGTCGAACGAGTACGCGCCGGTCTCGTTCGAGACGCGTCGTGCGTTCGAGTCCGGTCTGCTTCTCGTTGATCGTGACCGTGGAGCCAGGCACGGCGGCGCCGGAGGTGTCTCGGACGTTGCCGACGATGCTGCCATACAGCGTCTGCGCGCTGGCAGATAGTGCGGTCGCACTGACAAACAGTGCAACGAGAAGCGCGGTGCGGGCGCACTTCTCGTTGAAGTCGTGCAACGAGTCTCACAGGCCTACCTCCCTAGCAGAAGAAACGGACTTCGCCGGTGGCGAGGGTGTACCACGGCTGGTAAGACATGTCAAGGAGCGGGCCAGACCAAAACCTCTAGTTTCCCGTCTAAAAGCACCTTATCTCCGGGCGCTTGAATCCAACCAGCAGGATTACTCCAATCGATTGGAGAGACCTGGCGCCAGTTTCGCCGCTCGGCGACTCATGCGCTACGCTTGTCGGCATGCCTCGGATTGCCTGGACGCTGCTGCCGGGCTTGCTCCTCGCCGGCGCTCCGCCGCAGGTCAATCCACAGCACCACCGGTACCCACCGTCACACTCGAACAAGCGACACGCACGCTCGACGCGGGGCGTCATCACCTGGCCGCCAGCCAGTTCCGCGCCGCTCGCCACGGCCGAGCCCGGATCGGCCCGCGCGTGGTTCGGTCTCGGCAAGAGCTACGAGGCACTGGCGCGCGAGACGTTCGAGAAGGTGCAGAAGGCGGCCCCGGATTCGGCATGGGAAGCCTTGATCGTCGCCGAGGTCCTGGTCAGCCAGCGAGCGATTCGCCCCGGCGCTATCGCTCTACCGCAAGGTGCAGCAGGCGGAGCCCGGAATTGGCGGCGTCCACGAGGCCATCGCCGATCTCTACGACCGTGCGGGCAAGAGCGAGTGGGCCACGGTTGAGCGCGCGAAGGCCGTGTCGCGTCGACGCGACTGCGCGACGCAGCCGGCTGAATGCGGCTACCTGGCAGGCAAGTACCTCGATGTCGTCAAGGTCACAGAGGGTCGTGCCGACGCGCCTTCGCTCTATTGGGCGACACGCGCCTACAACGCGCTGGCCACCGAGGCCTTTGCGACGCTCGAGACGCTGCCGGCGTCCGCCGAAGTGCACGTCGTGCTCGCGTCGGTCCATCGCGATCAGGGACGTCCCACCGAGGCTGTGGCCGAACTGAAGGCCGCGCTGGCGTTGAGGCCGGGCGATCGTGCGATTGAGGAGGAACTGGCCGCGGCGCTCTATGAATCCAGAAACCTCGAGGAAGCGCTGCCGCTGCTGGCTCGCCTCACGGGGCCCGCGAAGACGGCGCGCACGGATCTGGCGTTTTTCTACGGCGATGCGCTGCTGCATGCGCAACAGGTAGAGGCGGCACTGCCCTATCTGAAGGCCGCCGCAGCCGGCCAGCCCGAGGCCATCGCCGTGCGCGCGTCGCTTGGCCGAGCGTTGCTGCAGTCTGGCGATGCCGCTGCGGCGCTGCCGCACCTCGAGGCCGCGGCCGCGGCCGATGACCCGCAAAGAGACGGCGCGGCGCACTATCAACTGGCGCAGGCCTATCAGCGCCTCGGCCGTGCCGACCAGGCGCGCGTGGCGCTGGCGGAGTACCAGAAGCGACAGGCCGCGGTGCAGGCCGAGACGCCGCCGCCTGCCGCGCAGAGCGGGCAAGAGCTGACCCCTCCCTAGTGCTGGCGCGCTATGACCCGTCATCGTCGTCATGTAGCGCAGCCCTTCAGGGCTGCCGAGCGCACGTCATGGCAGGCCTGAAGGCCTGCGCTACATGCGCGATGGCCGCCACCCTGGCCGCGACGCTCGTCGGCGTCCAATCCGGTCCGATCCGCTTCGACGAGGTCGCTGCTCCGAGCGGCGTGCGATTCGTGCTCGACCAGGCGCCCACGGCCGACAAGCGCCTGATTGAGACCATGCCCGGCGGCCTCGCGGCGTTTGACTACAACGGCGACGGCCGCATCGATCTCTACTTCGCCAACGGCGCCTCGGGCGACGGGTTCGACAAGACGGCGCCACGCTATTGGAACCGGCTGTTTCGCAACGACGGGCAGTGGCGGTTCACCGATGTCACCGAGCAGGCCGGCGTCGCCGGCGCCACTTACGCGATGGGCGCCGCAGCCGCAGACTTCGACAATGACGGCGACCAGGACATCTTCGTCGCCGGCGTCGGCCGGAACCAGCTGTTCCGCAACGACGGCGGACGCTTCACCGACGTCGCCGAGACGTCCGGCGTCGCCCGTGCGTCCTGGAGTGTGGCCGGCGTCTGGCTGGACTACGACCGCGACGGCCGCCTCGATCTGTTCGTCGTCAACTACGTCCGGTGGACGCCGGGGCCTCAGCGCTTCTGCGGCGACCGGACTCGTGACCTGCGGGTCTACTGCCATCCCAAGTACTTCGAAGGGCTGCCCAACACGCTCTACCGAAACAAGGGCGACGGCACCTTCGCCGACGTCACGCAGGCAGCCGGATTGGCGACGATCGTCGGCAAGGGCATGAGCGCCGCAATGCTCGACCTCGACGGCGATCGCTGGCCCGATCTCTACGTCACCAACGACAGCGTGCCGAGCGTGCTGCTGCACAACACGGGGAAGGGCACCTTCGACGAGATTGGCCTGCTCGCCGGCGTCGCGCTTCCTGGCCACGGACGCCCGATCTCGGCGATGGGCGTCGACGCCGCCGACGTGGACGGAGATGGCCGCCCCGACGTGGCGGTGACGGCGCTTGCAGGCGAGACATTCCCGCATCTACCGCAACGAGGGCGGCGGTTCCTTCCGCGACGCGGGGGTGTCGTCAGGTCTGGGCGCGCTCACGGTCAGGCGGAGCGGGTGGGGCATCGTCTTCGGCGACTTCGACAACGACGGCTCGGTGGACCTGGTCACGGCCAACGCGCACGTCAACGACCGCATCGAGCAATTCGAAGCCAGCCCCTACCTCGAACCGAACCGCATCTACCGCAACACGGGCAAGGGCCGCTTCACCGATGTCTCCTCCAGCGCCGGGGACGCCTTCCAACGGCCGGCCGCGCACCGCGGGTCGGTGGCCGCTGACCTGGACGGCGACGGACGCCTGGACGTCGTGACCACGGTGCTGGGGAGCCAGGCCGAGATCTGGAAAAACGTCTCGACGCCGGCAGGCCACTGGCTGCAGGTGCGCCTGGTCGGGACACGCTCGCCTGCCGACGGCATCGGCGCGCGTGTCCGTGTCGGCACGCAGGTGGCCTGGATCACCACCTCGAGCAGCTACGCGTCGTCGAAGCCGCCGGTCGCTCACTTCGGTCTCGATGGCGTCGCGACGCCGCCGGAGATCGAAGTGACGTGGCCGGACGGCACGATTCAGAAGATGGTCGCCGAGGGAATCGACCGGCTGGTCACGATGCAGGCAGCCTGCGATGCCAGGTACTGGTTAAGGCATGTTAACGGGCAATCGCTGATTAACATCCTTGAGCCAGTGGCCTCGGCACCGGCTGTCGATAGAATCACGTCGCGATGCGACGTCTGGCCCTCCTCCTTTCCCTTATCGCGGTCGCCACGCTTCACGCCGCCGATCCCGCGCTGCCGCCACTGGTGTTCGACCAGGGCGCCGCCGGCGCGTGGCAGAAAATTCTCAAGCTCCAGACCACGGCCAGCGTGCTCCACACGACAGCGCATCCCGACGACGAGCACAGCGGCGTGCTGACGATGCTGAGCCGTGGGCTTGGGGCGCGGACGGCGCTGCTCACGATCAACCGGGGCGAGGCCGGCGACAACGCGATCGGCTCCGAGCTGTTCGATGCGCTCGGTTTGATCCGGACCGACGAGCTCGCGCGCGCCGGCCAGTACTACGGCCTCGACGAGCAGTACTTCACGCAGGTTGCCGACTACGGATTCTCGAAGCGTCTCGAGGAGGCGATGACCGAGTGGGATCGCCAGCCACTGCTCGGCGACATGGTGCGCGCCATCCGGCGATTCCGGCCGCTCGTCGTCGTGTCGCGCTGGCAAGGCAGCGGGCGCGACGGGCACGGCCAGCACCAGGCCGCCGGCGCACTCACGCCTTTGGCCGTCGCCGCGGCGGCGGATCCGGCGCAGTTCCCTGAGCTCGCTCAGGAGAACCTGCGGCCGTGGCGGGTTCGCAAACTGTATTCGGGCGGCGCGCGCGAGAACGAGCCGTGGCACGTGCGGATGGAGACCGGCGCTTACGATCCGGTTCTTGGCGATTCGTACAACAACGTCGGTCGCGCGGGCCTGAGCTTGCAGCGCTCGCAGACCAGCGGACGATTGAACCTGACGCCGGGGCCGGCCCCGGTGTTCTACACGCGCGTGGACGGCGGGGCGGCCGCGGCGAAGGAGTCGTCGATGTTTGACGGCCTCGACACGTCGCTTGCCGGCGCGTATCGCATGCTTGGCGTGACGGCGCCCTCTGGCGCGGTCGATCAGCTGATGGCGATTGCGCGAGAGGCGCGGGCGGCCCATGACGCGTTCACGTGGACAGACCCGTCGGCTGCGGTGCCATCGCTCGCGCGTGGCCTTGCGGCCGTCCGTCGCGCGCGGGCGACCTCGAGCGATCCCGACATCGCGGACCTGCTGGAGGTGAAGGAGCAGCAGTTTGTCGACGCCCTGGTCGCGGCGCTCGGCCTTCAGATCTCGGCCGTCGCACAGCCCGCGGGGCTTTCCGATCCGACGGGACCGTTTGCCGCGTTTGCGCCGCCGCCGACGCTGGACGCCGTCACGCCCGGTCAGGCGGTGGACGTGCGCGTGGCCGTCGCGGTGCGCGGCCGTCGCCCCGTGACGGTTTCGTCGGCCATCGTGAATGGCCCATCCAGCCTTCGTGTCACCGTCGAACGCGCAGCCGGAGTGGTCAGTGCCGAGCAACCGCTGTCCGCGCGTGCCGGCATCGTCGTGCCGCCCGACGCGGCCGCGACGCGCCCGTACTTCTCGAGGGCCTCGATCGGCGAGACGCGCTATACGGTGCAGGGGCCTGGCCCCCGTACCGGATCGCGGGGGCCAGGCCCCAACATCAGATCGCGGGGGCCAGGCCCCAACAACGGTGCTGGGACGGCCTTTCGACCCGCCGGCCTTCACGACCCTCGTCGAGTGCGTAGTCGAAGGCACGCCGCTTCAAGTCCGGGTGCCGGTCCTGCGTCGCGAGGCGCAGCTGCCCTACGGCTACGTGACGCGAGAGCTGGAGGTCCTGCCGGCCGTGGGCCTGACGATGACGCCGGCGGTGCTGGTCGTGCCGACCGACGGCAAGGCCCACGCGATGGAGGTGGTGGTCGACGCCGTGACGTACTCCACCGCCGGCGCAAGCGGCGACGTGCGCCTTGACGTGCCATCAGGATGGACCGCGACGCAATCGCAAACCTTCGCGTTGACCAGCGCCGGAGCTCGCAGCCGCCTCACGTTCCGCGTCACGACGCCGCCGCTTCCGGCGGGCCAGCATCGCGTCAAGGCAGTGGCCACCAGCGGCGGCCGCACGTATTCGACCGGCTATCAGGTGATTCGCCATCGCGATCTGCCGCTGCGGTACCTGGTGCGCGAGGCGGCCGCGCTGGTTTCCGCGATGGACGTCGCGGTGAGACCTGGCGTCCGGGTCGGGTATGTGATGGGCGTGGGTGATGAACTGCCGGCGGCCATCGCGCAACTGGGCGCGTCGGTCACCCTTCTCGATCGCGACGCCCTGGCGACGGGCGACCTCACGCGGTTCGACGTGATCGTGACGGGCACGCGCGCCTACGCCGTGCGCGACGACCTGCGCGCGCACAATCGCCGGTTGCTCGACTGGGTGCGCGGAGGCGGCCGCATGGTCGTCCTGTACAACACGCCGGAATTCGTCCCGGCGAGTTCGCGCCGTACGACGCGACGCTGCCGGGCAACGCCGAAGAAGTGTCCGAGCAGGCCGCAACGGTCGAGATCCTCGCGCCCGCTCATGCCTTCTTCACGACCCCGAACCGGATCACGAGCGCCGACTTCGATGGCTGGATCGAGCAGCGCGGGTCGAAGTTCTTCGCGAGCTGGGACGCCGAGTACACGCCGCTCGCTGTCGAGCCACGACCAGGGGCAGCCGGCGCAGCGGGGTGGATGGCTGACGGCCAGCGTCGGCAAGGGGCGATGGACCTACATGGCCTACGCGCTCCATCGGCAAGTGCCCTACGGCGTCCCGGGGGCGTATCGGATACTGGCGAACCTGATTTCGGATACGGGGCCGCGGCCGAACTAAGTGCGGCCGAACTGAAGTTCGGCCTCCGTACGGTCCTGTCACCGACGGTACGTAGGGCGGAACTTAGTTCCGCCGCTTCAACAGGGGGCACAGCATGTCCAGAGTTGACGCGTGCAGGGTGCTGCTACTGATCCTTGCAGGGGCATGCGGAGGATCGACCGCGCGCGCGCAGGCGCCCGCGCCGCATCACGTCGTCGCGGTGCCGCTGCAGCCATTTGCCGTGCTGGCGCGACGAGTGGAGACGGCGCTCGACTACCTCGGGCAGCCTCTCGCTGCCGCCGACCGCCAGGCGCTCGCCGCGGCGCTTGCCAGCACCGACGAACATGCCGGCGTCACGGCTGCGACCGCGGTCCTCGATCGCTACGCGCTGGTGCACGTCCACATCAATCCCGAGAGCCGGGTGAAGGTGACCCAGGGGACAGCCGCGCCGGCGCTTGTGCAGGCCGGCACGCGCGTGTTCCTGGTCAAGGTCGTCAACGAGGCCGGCGTGACCGCGCCGCTTCGCGTGACCAGCCCGCAGAGCCGGCCGGTGTCGCTGCCCTCTCGAGGCGCCCCGGAGCCCCCGCAGACGATCTCCGCGCGCGACATCAAGGAGCGCTGGGCCGACGTCTCGCTGTTCGACAAACAGCCGATGACCGAGCGGCTCTCCGGTCTGCCCCTGGAGTACCGCATCATCGAGATTTACAGCCGTGACGCGGGTCAGCTGGGCGCCGACCTGTCGTTTGATGTCGGCCAGGGCACACAGGACATCGGCTTTCGCAGCGACCTCGCGCTGGTGTTCACCGCCGCGGCGGCGCGCCACGTCACGCTTCGGATCGAAGACGAGAAGGGGCGGCCCGCGATGGCGCGGCTGGTGGTTCGCGACGCCGCCGCCCGCCTGTACCCGGCGCCAAGCAAGCGCCTGGCGCCCGACCTGCCCTTCCAACCGCAGGTGTACCGCGGCGACGGCGAATCGATGGCGTTGCCCGACGGGGAGTTCACGCTGACGTTCTCAGGCGGGCCCGAGTATCTGACCGGCCGCCAGACCGTTCGCGTCGGGCCCACCGGGCCTGCGAGGTGTGGCTGCGGCTGCAGCGCTGGATCGATCCGGCGGCTCGCGGCTGGTATTCCGGCGATCATCACGTGCACGCCGCCGGGTGCTCGCACTACCAGGATCCGACGCAGGGCGTCACGCCGGAGGACATGATTCGCCAGGTGCGGGGCGAGAGCCTCAACATCGGCAGCGTGCTGACGTGGGGCCCCTGTTACTACCACCAGAAGCGCTACTTCTCGGGTCAGGACGCGTCGGTCTCCACCGCCGAGTCGCT
This sequence comes from Vicinamibacteria bacterium, assembly GCA_963818215.1. Taxonomy (GTDB): domain Bacteria; phylum Acidobacteriota; class Vicinamibacteria; order Vicinamibacterales; family JAENWD01; genus JAENWD01. Next base: position 154,206 of record CAWFRL010000024.1, read on the forward strand.
GCGTGCACTACGACGTCGAGGTCTCGGGGTTCCCGTCGAGTCACGCCGGCCATCTCGTGCTGCTCGGGCTCAAGGAGCAGGACTACCCCGGCGCGACGCGGCTCGAGGAGTGGCCGACATGGACGCTGCCCGTGCTGCAGTGGGCGAGGCGCCAGGGCGCCGTCACCGGGTACGCGCATTCCGGCTGGGGCTTGCAGATCAGGGATCGGCAGATACCTTCCGCCGAAGTGCCCGCGTTCGACGGCATCGGCGCCAACGAGTACATCGTCACCGTCACGCATCCCGACGCGGTGGATTTCATCTCCACCGTCGATACGCCGTGGCCGTGGGAACTCAACATCTGGTACCACACGCTGAACCTTGGCTTCCGCACGCGCATCAGCGGGGAGACCGACTTCCCCTGCATCTACGACGACCGCGTCGGCCTCGGCCGCACCTACACGAAGCTCGATCGGCTGAGTTACCGCGGGTGGCTCGACGCGCTTCGCGCCGGCCGGTCCTACGTGTCCGATGGTCTGAGCCATCTGATGGACTTCGCCGTGAACGGCGTGGCCGTGGGCACCGGCGACGGCACGGTGGCGGTGAGCGCGCCGTCGGTCGAGGCGACGGTGCGCGTCACGGCGCGGCTCGACGAGGCCGCCGACGCGGCGATGGCCGCCACGCCGGCTGACGAAAAACCGTACTGGGAGATCGAGCGCGCGCGCGTGCCGGGCACGCGTGAGGTGCCGGTCGAGTTTCTCGTCAACGGCCGCGTGGTCGCGACCACGCGTGTCGTGGCCGACGGCAACCCGCACGATCTCCGCGTGACACTGCCGGTCGCGCGAAGCGGTTGGATCGCGGCGCGGATCCTTCCGTCGTCACACACCAACCCGGTGTTCGTGACCGTGGACCGGCAGCCGATGCGGCCGGCGATGGCCAGCGCGCGCTGGGCGCTCGAAGCGGTTGAGAAGTGCTGGAAGCAGAAGGCGCGCAAAATCCGCGAGAGCGAGCGCGCGGCGGCCGCCGGCCGCGTACGACCACGCCGGGCGGTGTACCGGAAATTGCTGGGTGAGGGCATCGAAGAGTGATGCGCGATGAACCGAGCACAATCACGAAGGCGCGATGGCGCGATGAGACGGTACAGGCCGGAACTTCGTTCCGGCAGTCGAAGGACTCAGATGTTCGTATTCGCGTTGCTCTGACGATCGTCGCGTTGCGATGGCCGACGCTGCCGAACTGAGTACGGCCTGCGCACGATTTGCCCGCACTGAAGTTCGGGCCTGCGTACGGTTCCGCCGATGCCGACCCTCGCCTGGGGACGCTGCACACGCTCGACGGAGATTTCCCGTTTGCGCCATCCGCGTCGAAGGAGGCGTGGCAGGCGCGTGCCGATGCGTTGCGCCGGCAGGTGCGCGTCGCCCTCGGGCTGTGGCCGTGGCCCGACGCGCACGCCGCTCAACGCCGTCGTGCACGGATAGGTCGACGCGCGAGGGCTACACCGTCGAGCGCGTGTTCTTCGAGAGCGTGCCCGGCCACTTCGTCACCGGCAGCCTGTATCGCCCTGCCGGGCGCAGCGGCAAGCTGCCCGGCGGTGCTCTCGCCGCACGGTCACTGGCCCGGCGGCCGGTTTCAGGACATCGCCGAGGACGAGCGCCGCGCGAGCTCGCGTCCGGCGCCGAGCGATTCGACAACGGCGCGCGGCATATCCTGCAGGCGCGCGCCGTGCAGCTGGCGCGAATGGGCGCGGTGGTGTTCCTGTACGACATGGTCGGTACGCCGACAGCGTGCAGATCCCGCAGGAGATCGCCCACAGCGCGCGCGGCCGGACGCGCACGGGCCCCGACGACGGGCTGTTCTTCAGCGCGCGGCGCCGAGCTGCGCCTCCAGTCGATTCTCGGCCTGCAGATCTGGAACGCCGTCCGCGCGCTCGATTTCCTCAGCGCGCTTGCCCGACGTGGACCCGGCGCGCATCGCCGTGACCGGCGCCAGCGGCGGCGGCACGCAGACGTTCATCCTCGGCGCGATCGACGACCGCCCCGCGGTGGCGTTTCCGGCCGTGATGGTCTCGGCGCGATGCAGGGCGGCTGCACCTGCGAGAACGCCGACTACCTGCGCATTGGCACGGGCAACGTGGAAATCGCGGCGCTGTTCGCGCCGCAAGCCGCTGGGGATGACGGCCGCCGACGACTGGACCAAGACGATGCCGACCGACGGGTTCCCGGAGTTGCAGAAGCACTACGAGCTGTTCGGCGCACGCGACAACGTGCAGCTGTTCCCGTTCCTGCAGTTCGGCCACAACTACAACCACGTGAGCCGTGCCGCGATGTACGGCTGGCTCAACCGACACCTCGGGCTCGGCCAGAACCGCCCGTGCTCGAGCAGCGACTTCGTGCCGCTCACACGCGACGAGGCGACGGTCTGGACGACGGCGCATCCGGCGCCGCCCGCGGCGAGGCGCAGGAACGGGCGGTGACGGCGTGGTGGACGCAGGACCGATCGGCAGCTGGCGGCGCTGCGACCGCGTGATGCAGCGACGCTGGGCGCGTGGCGCGAGGTCGTCGGCGGGGCGCTGGCCGGCTGATCGGCCGGACCGGTGCCCGGCGCCTCGGATGTGCGGTGCTTCGAGGGCAGGGACGCCGGCTCGGCGATCCAGCGGCGCGACGACACTCTGCGCGTGCAGCCATTTGACGAGCAGGTGTCCGTCGACCTGCTCGAGCCCCAGCGCCCGGGCCAACGTCGTCGTCTGGACCTCGGCGCGACGGACGCGCGGCGGCAGCCACCGGAGCCGGCCAGCCCATCGCCGCGCTGCTGGCCTGCTCGACGCGGGTTGGCGCGTGGTCGTCATCGACGTGTTCGTCAAGGGGCCGAGGCGTCGACTGCGCAACCGGATGGTGGAGAATCGCGCCGCGGCGGCCTACACCTACGGCTACAACCCGCCGCTGTTCGTCGCAGCGCGCGCACGACACGCTGGCGGCGCTTCGCTACGCGCGCTCGCTCGCTGGGTCCAATCGGCCGCGTGACGCTGGTCGCCCTCGACGGCCGCTCCGCGCGTGGGCCGCCATGGCGCGAGCCCATGCGGGCGCGCTTGTCGACGCGCGGCGATTGACACCGGCGGGTTCCGGTTCGCGAGCGTGACGAGCCTGGATGATGCGGCGTTTCTGCCGGGCGGGGCGAAGTACGGCGATCTGCCCGCCGCCCTGGCGCTGGCGGCGCCGCGGGCCGCTGTGGCTGGCCGGTGAGCGGCCGGCGGCGATCGCGCTGTTGAAGGACGCCTATCGCGCGGCGGCGGCGCCGAATGCGCTGACGCGTGTCGAACGCGCCTCAGGGCCGACGCGCGACATCGACGCGATCGCGTGGGTCGAGTGCGGATGGCGAGTAGCGACGTGACGCGTTCGCGCATCGCGCCTTCGTGCCGTCGTGATTATGACGTCGCTCCGACTTCCACTCCATCATCCGCTTTTTGCGGATCGACTGGTTCACCATGTGTGCGCAGGCGGCCGCGCGATGGCCGAAGAGCGCGTCTTCAACTGGCTTTTTCCGCGACTTGACGGACGAAGAAGTTTGCAGTGCGTGAAGACGCGTCGCGCCCTTCCGATCGCCACGTTTCGCCGGCGGCCCTCACGTGGCCCGGCTCCATCCACGGCGACTCGCTCGCCTGCACCTTGGGATCGTCGTAGTACGCCTTCTCGGCGCTTCCGCCCAGGACTCGACCACCCAGCGGTTGTCCTCGTGGCCCGATTTCAGGCTTGAACGTGACCTCGCCGTCGCGCAGCAGCAGGCTGCCCTCGTCCCCAGAATCTCGAGGCCTGACTGGGCGCCCTGCGCGTTGTTGAACGTGCAGCACAGGTTGGCGGTGAAGCCCTCCGGATAGAGCAGCAGCGCGTTCACCGTATCGGGCACCTCGTGCGTCTTCTTGTAGCGATAGTTCTCGCCGGTCGCGACGATCGCGTCTCGGCATCTTCGCGTCGGTCGCGAAGTTGAGCCACGAGACCAGGTGGACGAACAGGTCCGTCGCAATGCCGCCCGAGTAGTCCCAGTAGCAACGCCAGCGGAAGAAGCGCTCCAGATCGAACGGTCGCTTCGGCGCGGGTCCGATGAACTGATCCCAGTTGACGGTCTCCGGGCTCGCGTCGGGCGGAATCGGGTAAGCCAGGCGCCGCTGTCGCTGTTCCGGTTGTAGGCGGCGCGGACCATCGTCACCTCGCCGAGCGGTCCGGCCTTGATCAGCTCGCGCGCCTTGGCCATGTCCGGCGCCGCTGACGCCCTGACTGCCCACCTGCAGGATGCGGTTCGAGCGCTTCGGCGTCGAGGATCGCCAGGCCGTCGTCGATCGCAAAGCTCATCGGCTTTTCGAGGTAGACGTCCTTCCCCGCCGTCAGCGCATCGATCGCCATCGTCTTGTGCCAGTGATCGGGCGTGACGATGAACACGGCGTCGATCGTGGGCTCGCGAGCAGATCGCTGTAGTCGGTGAAGATCGTCGCCGGCCGCTGGTGCGCGCCTGCGCCCGCTCCGCCGGCCCGTGTAGGCGTCGCACAGCGCGACGATCTCCACGTCGGGCATCGCCACGATGGCTGCATGAGCTGCTGTGCGCGTGCGCCGCAGCCGATGAACCCCACGCGAAGCCGCTCGCTCGGGGCGTGCGCCGCCGTGGCGCTGCGCCACGCGCGGCGTCGCGGCGCTGGCCAGGATCGTCGTTTTCATGAAGTCGCGTCGATTCATTGGTCAGCCTTCCGTATTCGAGCCACACACGGGGCAACAAGAGCCATCTGCGTAATCTGCGGAATCCGCGGATGCCCCGTCCGCGTAATCCACGCCAACCTGCGTCATCGCCGCCGTGGCACCGGACGATATCGCAGCTGCACGTTGCTGACAATCGCGATCGGACGACTGACGCCTTTAATCGTTTCCGACGTGTCGACGCCGACGACCACGAGCTTTTCCCCGAGCAGGCTGACTGCGTTGACGCCCGCGGCAATCTCCACCGTCACCGGTTCAGCTGCCGATCGGCGCCACTGCCTTTACCCCTGCCATGCCTGCGCCGGCGGCCACGCGATCGAACAGATCGACGGCCCGCCGGAACTCGGTCTGCACGACGGCGCGCGCAAGCAGTTTTTTGTCCATTGCCAGGACGCCGATAGTGGCGGTGGCGCGCGTGTATCCCGGCCGCTGTCGACCAACTCGGCGGAGTACATGTGGCGGTTGTGCAGATCGAAGGTAAGCGTGGCGGGACCTCGATGCGGGGGCAGCCGCGCGATCGCGCCGGCCGCCGGGTCGCTGTCGGCCTGGATGCTGCAGAAGGTGCGCTGCGTCGCCACGCCCTGACCGAGCAGCGACGGGCGGGCAGCGGGACGGCTTCGGTCTTCGTCGCTGAGCAGCCGGCTTCGTCGGCGGGCGGCGCTTCGTCTGGGCCTCGCGAGACCAACAGTGCGGCAGAGCACGAGGAGGGTCTCACAGGCGCAGCGCATCACGAATTGCAGATTGCAGATTGTCGTCT